>CAVXQK010000001.1:0-56425 GCA_963763735.1 uncultured Verrucomicrobiae bacterium
TTTGGGTTTGCCAGACGCCTGAAGCGAGTTAGGCTTGTGATTGCCAGGGACTATGGATTGCAGACGGAAGAACCCCGCCAGGGCAGGAATGCAGCAACGGTATTTCGCTTTGCTTTGCTGTAGTTCTCTGGCGCTTTCTTGACTCCGTCCCTCGGAGAACTAATCTTACGTCAGATGGATTCGAACGTTTTAGAGCGCGTGCACGACAGCCTGCAGGAGTTTCTTACGAGCAAGGGTCTGCGCCACACAGTTCAGCGCGATGCGATTATCGATGCGGCGTTCGGAACCAAGGAGCACTTCACGGCCGAGGAACTGCTTGTGATGGCGAGACGGGTTGAGAAATCTGTTTCCCGCGCAACGGTTTACCGCACCCTGCCGTTGCTCGTGCAAAGCGGCCTCTTGCGTGAGCTTGCCTTGGGCTCGGATACGAAGATTTACGATCCGAATTTTGTCGAACATCCCACGCACAACCATTTGATTTGCGTTGACTGCGACAAGATCATCGAGTTCGAAGACACCAATATGGAATTGCTGGAGAATTGCATCACCAGGCGCCTTGGGTTCTCTGTTGCGAACAAGGCGGTCAAAATCGAAGGGCATTGCGACGAATTGAAACTGAAGGGAACCTGTCGCAATCGGCGGCGGTCGAAGTCGTAAGACTCATGTGGAAGGGACGCTTCCAACAGGCGCCCTCAAGCCTGCTGAAAACCTACAGCCAATCGGTCTCCTTTGATTGGCGGCTCTATCGTCAGGACATCCGTGGCAGTATTGCTCACGCGCGCGCTCTGTGGAACGCCAGCATTCTGACCCAGGAGGAATTTGCGAGCATCGAAGCGGGCCTGCGCGAGATCGAGGAGGAAATCTCTTCCGGGCGCTTTTCCTTTGATCCCGAACTTGAGGACGTGCATATGAACATTGAAGCGGAGCTGACGCGCCGCATCGGTGACGCGGGGGCCAAGTTGCACACCGCCCGCAGCCGCAACGATCAAGTGGCTCTGGACCTTCGTCTCTACTTGCGCGACGAAATCCGCGTTCTCTGCGAACTGCTCGCCGCCTTTCAACGGGCCCTCGTCGGGCTGGCGGAAAGACATGCTGATGGGTTGATGCCCGGTTACACCCACCTTCAGAGGGCGCAACCTGTGCTCATTGCCCATCATCTGCTGGCCTACGTGGAAATGACCGCGCGTGATTGCGGCCGCCTGCAGGATTGCGCCAGGCGGCTTGATCAAATGCCGCTCGGCTCCGGCGCCCTGGCCGGTTCCACGATCGTGCTGGACCGTGAAGCGGTCGCTCGAGAGCTCGGCTTCTCCGCCGTCACGCAGAATAGCATGGACGCCGTCTCCGACCGCGATTTCGGATGCGAGCTCCTCGCTGCGCTTGCGATCCTCGGCATGCACCTTTCCCGGCTGAGCGAGGATGTCATTCTTTGGGCCTCCGCCGAATTCGGCTTCATCGAACTCAGTGATAAGCACACCACCGGCTCAAGCCTTATGCCGCAAAAGAAGAATCCGGACATCGCGGAGCTCACTCGCGGCAAGACGGGGCGGCTCTATGGAAACCTCATTGCGCTGCTGACAACGATGAAGGGCCTGCCTCTCGCGTACAACCGGGATATGCAGGAGGATAAGGAGGTGGTCTTCGATTCGGTGGACACCGCGAAGGCCGCTCTGCAGATTTTCGCCGAAATGATCGACGGAGCGAGTTTCTTGACGGCCAGGACGGCGGAAGCGGCGGCGGACCCGGCTCTTCTTGCCACAGATCTCGCCGACCGCCTCGTAATGGGCGGCGTCCCGTTCCGCAGGGCGCATGAGATCGTGGGCAAGCTCGTCTTTGTTGCGGCGCGGCAAGGCGTTCCGCTCAACGAGCTCGGTCCCCGGGAGTTCCTGGGCGCTGCGCCCTTTTTGACCGCGGAGATCGTGCGGGAAACGTTTAGCGTGCGGACGGGGCTATCGGCCCGGCGGGCTCCCGGCGCCCCGTCGCCCGGGAACGTCGCGGAACGCCTGGCGCATTGGAGAAAGGTTCTGGAATGACGCCCGAGCCAAATCGCGATTGGCGCGTCCTCAAGAGCGAGACGCTTTGCGACACGCCGTATCTGCGGGTCCACCGTGAGCACGTCGCCACGCCTTCGCGTCCGGACGGAGTCACGTGGACGGTTGCGCGGCGCCACACCGCCGCGGTCGTCGCGGCCCGCACGGTGGATGGCAAGTTTATCCTGATCCGGCAGGAACGAATCGCCGTCCGAAGGGTGCTTTGGGAATTTCCCGCCGGTCAGGTGGATGGAGAGGTCAATGCGACGACCATCTACGAAACCGCTCTGCGCGAACTCGGCGAGGAGGCAGGTGTTTCTTGTTCGAGCGAGTTGGTGGCGCTCGGCTGTTTCTTTTCTTCCGTGGGATTTACGGACGAATGCTGTCACCTTTTCCTGGCGAGGGACGTCGTTCCGAGGGCCGAAGGCTTTGATCACGATGAACACGAGGCGATTCTGGAGGTGCGCGAGTTTTCCGAGGAGGAGCTGACGGCCCTGATTGCGGCCGGGGAGATTGTCGATTCGAATACTCTCGTGACCTATGCGAGATTGAAGGCGCGGAGATTGATCTGATGAATTTGCGCCGGTTCTTTGATTTTCGGGATATGCGCGACGAGCCGAAGCCATTTCTCGACCACGTAGAAGACCTCCGGTTGATGATCATCAAGATGCTCGTCGTGCTGGGTGTCATGATGGGGGCCGCATTTGCCTTTCAGAAGACTGTTGTCGAGATCATCGAGCGTCCTCTTCTCGCAATTGATCCGGGCCGGACCGCTCTCACGAACTTCGGAGTGGCTGACCCGCTCACAATTGCCATCGAGCTTTCCTTCTACGCGGGGTTGATCATGGCGTTTCCCTTCCTTGTGCTTTTCCTTGCCGAGTTTGTCCTGCCGGCGTTGACTCACAAGGAAAGGCGTGTGCTGTATCCGGCGGCGGCGGTCTCCTTCGGTCTTTTCATGGCGGGCGTCTTGTTCGCCTACTATTGCGTGCTTCCGCCGACGCTCGACTATTTTTTCAACTATTCGACGGCGCTCAACTGGAGGCCGCAGTGGAGCGTTCGGGAATATTTTTCGTTCACCACGCAATTCATCGTTTCCTTCGGCCTGGCCTTTGAGCTGCCGCTGGCCGTGTTGTTACTCGTGAAGCTCGAGATCCTGAGCTACGAAATCCTCCAAAAGACGCGCGCCTTTGCGGTTGTGATCATTCTCTTTCTTGCGGCTATCATCACTCCGACCACGGACGTTGTAACGATGATCCTCATGGCAGGGCCGATGTACCTGCTTTACGAGGGCTGCATCCTCATTGCTTGGTTCATGGAAAGGAAGGCGCGGCGTCAATCCCTGGCTGCGAATTCGACTCGCGGGTAAAGTTCAAGGTGCCCGGCTACGACCGCGGCAAATACTGCACCGAATTCCTGAAGCTTGCGCTCCCCCACGCCGAAGACTCCGCGCATGGCGTCCTTCGTCGCGGGATAACGCCGGGCCATCTCGCGAAGTGTCGCGTCGCCAAAGATGACATAGGCTGGGACGCCGCGTTCATCGGCGAGTCGCTTGCGAAGGTCGCGCAGCCGGCCAAAGAGCACTTCGTCACATTCGATTTCTCCGGCGCGGCGCGCGGGGCGCTTGCTCTTCGGCTGGGCGAGCGGCTTGGTGAGCATGATGATTCTGCGAGAGCGCAGCGCCTCGAGTCCTGTCGCGGAGATTTCAAGGATCGGGAATTCTCCTCCGGACTGGACGAGATATCCCAGCCGGAGCAGTTCGCGGCCGATCGGGGCCCATTCGGGTCGGGTGAGCTCTGCGCCGATCCCGTAGGTCGTCAATTTGTGATGGCTCCAGCGCCGAACCTTGTCGGTGTCGGCGCCCGTGAGCACTTCGACGACATGATTTAACCCCGTGCCGAACCCGCTCGCCTGCCGAATCCGGTACACACAGGAGAGGAATTTTTGCGCCAGCGTCGTGCCATCGTATGTGGCGCGAGGTTCAAGGCAGTTGTCGCACGCCGCGCAACTGCCTGCGGCGTATTTTTCGCCAAAATAGGCAAGCAATTCGCGCCTTCGGCAACTGGAACATTCCGCGTAGTGGATCATCTGACGGAGCTGTGCGCGAGCAGCCTGTTGTTCCTGCGCCTCGGAAATCTCCTCGATAAAATGGGTCTGCTTCGCCGCATCGCCCGCGCTGAACAACAGAAGACAATCGGCCGGAAGGCCGTCTCGCCCGGCGCGTCCGGTTTCCTGATAGTAGCCTTCGATGTTCTTGGGGAGGTCGTGGTGAATGACCCAGCGAACGTTGGGTTTGTTGATGCCCATGCCGAAGGCAATCGTGGCGCAAATAATTCGCGTCTCGTCCCGGAGAAAGAGTTCCTGGTTTTTGGCGCGCGTCGATGCCTCCAGCCCCGCGTGATACGGTCGCGCGGCCAATCCCCGCGCCGCGAGGGACGCGGCCAGTCGATCGGCGCTCGAGCGGGTTGCACAATAGATGATCCCGCTGTCATCCTGACGCTTCGCGATGAAGTCCAGGATTTGCCGCAGGGGTTGGTCCTTCGACACGACTTGATACGAGAGGTTCGGGCGATCGAAGCTGGCGACGAAGACGGCTGGATTGGAAAGCTGAAGATGACTGACGATGTCGGTTTGCACACGGGCCGTGGCGGTGGCCGTCAATGCCATCGCCGGAATGTTGGGCAGGAGGGACCGAAGATCGGCGAGCTGACGGTACTCGGGACGAAAGTCGTGTCCCCACTCGGAGATGCAATGCGCCTCGTCGATCGCCAGCGCAGCCACGCTCCACGAGCGAAGGTTGTCCTTCCAATCATCGAGCATCAGTCGCTCGGGCGCCGCGTAAAGCAGGCGGAATTCGCCGCCGTGCAAGCGGCGAAGGCGGGCTCTGGCTTCGGAAGCGCCCAGTGTGGAATTCAGGAAAGTCGCAGCAACGCCGGCAGCCTGGAGCTGATCGACCTGATCCTTCATCAGCGCAATGAGCGGCGAGACCACCACCGTAAGACCCGTGCGAAGCAGCGCGGGAAGTTGGAAACAGAGGGACTTTCCGCCCCCGGTTGGAAGAAGTGCGAAGACGTCGCGGCCATCCAGACTGGCCTGGATGATCTCTCGCTGCAGCGGCCGGAACTCAGAATAACCGAAGGTGTTTTTGAGTGTCTTGAGCAGATCGGTCATCGAACGGGCTCATCATATTGCACACCGCGTCGGCCCCGGGGAATTAAAAATACCGCTTGTTCGCTTTCGTGCCCGTCCGTCGCAGCAAAAAACGAAAAAGCCCCGACGCATAGGGCGTCGGGGCTTTCTTCGCGGGAGGGAAATTCCTGCCTACAGCTTCATCTTGACCATCGCCTCATGCTGCTCGTCGGTGCATGGGGCATTGAGAGGGGTGTCGGTCGTCTTGTCGCTTGAACCGACGAACCCTCCGTCGAGAAGGTATCCTTCAAGCTCTTCGCCGCTGATATCCGCCAGCATGAGGCCATTTACAACGACGCAGGGCGAAAGGGGCTGGCCGCTGAGCTGTTCCATTTCGAAACGGTACTCCGAATTCTTGATGATGTCCTTTTCCTTGTAGGGAATGTCATACTTCGCAAGGACGGCGCGCACTCCGTTGCTCCATCCGCAGGATGTTTTCAAGTAAGCCGTTACTTCGATGTTTTCCATAGTGTCAAAGTTACGCGAGTTTCCGATTAACGCTCATTTCTTTTTTTTGGAATCGCCGGGGCGGTATTCCTCTTCGGCGACTTCGAAAGCCTGGGCAAGGCCAACCATGTCTTCGCCCGGGCGCAACGTGTCAAGCGTTTCGGCCTCGCGGCGCAGCGCATCATGATCATAGTTTGCGGCCTTGATGGAAAGTCCGATCCGGCGCTCGGCCTTGTCAACCTTGATAACCCGCGCTTCGACTTCCTGACCGACTTTGAGGGCGTCCTTGACCTTCTCCACGCGGTCCTCGCTGATCTGCGAAATATGGACGAGGCCGTCGATATCGTCCTGAAGCTGAACAAACGCGCCGAAGTTTGTGATCTTGGTCACAGTGCCTTTGACAAGATCGCCGATCTTGAATCGGATATCGATTTCCTTCCAGGGATCGTCCTCGAGTTGCTTGGTGCCGAGGCTGATGCGCTGGTTGACCTTGTCGATATCGATGACAACTGCCTCGATTTCGTCGCCCTTCTTGAGGACTTCACTCGGATGGTTGATCTTTCGGGTCCAGGAAAGATCGGAGACATGGATCATGCCGTCGATTCCTTCTTCCAGTTCGACAAACGCACCGTAGGCCGTCATGTTGCGGACCGTCCCCTTGACCTGTTTTCCGATCATGTAGCGGACTTCGATCTCGTCCCAGGGGTTTGGTTCGAGCTGCCGGACCCCTAGCGAGATCTTCTGCTCGTCCTTGTTTACACCCAGCACCACGGCCTCGATCTCCTGTCCGAGCGTGAGCACGTCTGAGGGACGGGCGACGCGCTTGGTCCACGAAAGCTCCGAAACGTGGATGAGTCCTTCGACGCCCTCCTCGATCTGAACGAAAGCGCCATAAGGCATGAGGCTGATGACCTTGCCTTTGACCGTTTGGCCGACGGGAAAGCGCTCTTCGATGCGGTCCCAGGGATTGGACTGCATCTGCTTGATACCCAGGGAAACGCGCTCCTTCTCCTTGTTGATGTCGAGCACCTGTACTTCGACATGCTGCCCGACTTTGAGAAGCTCGCCCGGGTGGGTCAGGCGGGCCCAGGACATGTCGGTGACATGGAGAAGACCGTCAATCCCGTCGAGGTCGATAAAGGCTCCAAAATCGGTGATATTCTTCACCGTTCCGTTGACCTTGTCGCCGATATTGACGCTGCTCAGGAACCTGTGGCGCTTTTCAGCGCGCTCCTGCTCGATGATTTCCCTTCGGCTAAGAACGACGTTTTTGCGGTCTTCGTTGATCTTAACGATCTTGAAATCGTAGGTGTTTCCGACGAATCCCTGCAAATCCTTGGGAGGAACGATATCGATCTGGGAGGCGGGAAGGAAGGCTTCCACACCGACATTCACCGTCAGCCCGCCTTTTACGACCGCCTTCACTTTTCCCTTGATCAGACCCTCGGCCTTGAAGACGGAAACGATCTTCTCCCAGTTCTGGCGGGCGGCAGCCTTTTCTTTGGAAAGAACGACCATGCCCTCATCGTTTTCAAGGCGTTCCAGCAGGACCTCGATCTCATCGCCAACTTCAACGTCTGAGGGGTCTTCGAATTCGCTCGCCGGGATGACTCCCTCGCTCTTGTAACCGATATCCACGAGAAATTCGCGGGGGCGAACTTCGAGAATGTGCCCCTTTACGATGCTGCCCTCGCGGTAATTCTTCACCGAGCTGGCGATCAGTTCCTGCAGTTCTGCCATAATGGCCATGTTTGTTATGTGGTTGGTGTTCAGTCGGCCCGATCCGCCGTTTTTGCGCAAAGCTGACGCGGCGATCAGACGCGACATCCAACCGCTAACGGGTTTGCAAGATTAAGGATGCGCGAGGAGAAAGCAAATAAAATAAGCGTCTATTTCCAGCGCTGGAGAGACTCCTCGTGCAGATGGCGCTTGCGCAACCATCTCGAAGCCATGCCATATTTTGGCCCAAAAAGGTAGGCGGCCAGGAAGAGCGCCCCAAGGACCATGACAATGGCGGGACCAGACGGGATGTTCGCCCAGTAGGAGATCAGCAACCCCGCAACTGCGCCAGCCATGCCGATGACTCCTCCGCCCCAAGACATTGCGGCGTACGAATCACAGAGAAGATAGATCGTGGCCGCAGGCAGGACGAGGAGGCCGAGCGACAGGAGCACCCCGACGGCTTGTAGCGAGGAAACCATGGCAAGCACAATGAGCATGATAAGCAGTGCAAGAAGCGATCCGACCTTGATTCCCTGTGTGCGTGCCACGGAAGCCTCAAAAAGAGCAAGCAGCAAGGGCCGCTGCAAAGCCACGAGGGAAAGCAACGTGAGCGCGCTTATTGCATAGCTGGTCCAAAGGTCGCTATCGGCGATCCCAAGGATATTTCCGAAGAGAAAGTGCTCGAGGCTCACCTTCACGCGGGCGTATTTTATGAGCGCTATGCCAAGCGCGAAGGCAAGAATGTAGAGGGCGGCTACCGCCGTTTCATCCTTTACGCGCGAACTGCTGGCGATGAGATGGCCCCCCAGCGCCACGAAGACCGCAGCGAATAGCCCGCCGAGAAGCAATCCCCCCGGGTTCAATCCGACGAGCATTGCCGCCAGTGCGAGACCGGGAAGCATCGAGTGGGAAAGGGCATCAGCCACCAGGGCGAGGCGCCGGAGCACGACGAAAGCACCCAGGAAGCCGTTCGTGAACCCGATCAGAACGCAAGCGAGCAGCGCCCGTCGCATGAACTCGTAATGGAAGGGCTCGGTGATCCAACTCATTCCTTGTGTCCGCTAAAGATCCTCGTTGAGAAGGCGTGATCAATGTTCTCCCTGATCAAGGTTTTGGGGGTCTCCCCGAACGCCACCAACTCCCCGTTGAGAATGAGGACGTGGTCGAAAAGCGCGCCGGCGTCGGCGAGATTGTGATGAGAAACGATGACCAGCTTTTGCGAGTCCCTCAGCCTGTGAATGGCTTTGGCGAGAGCAGCCGAAGCGTTCTTGTCCAAGCCGCTAAAGGGCTCGTCGAGCAGGTAAATCCCGGCTTCCTGGGCCCAGGCGCGGGCAAGGAAGGCACGCTGCTGCTGACCGCCCGAGAGCGCCTTGATCTGCCTGTCGGCAAAAGGTTCGAGTTCCGCAATCCGGATGGCTTCTTCGACCACCGCGGCATCGCGCGCCCCGAACGGCTTCCACGCTCCGAGCACCGAGTACCGCCCCATTTCCGCCAGCCCGCGCACGGTGATGGGAAAATCCCAATCCACCGCTTCTCTCTGGGGCATATAGGTGATCAGGCGTCCGTCGGTGACTTCGTGCCCCTTGAATCGGATGCGTCCGGTTTCGATTGGCAGGAGACCGGCCAGTGCTTTGAGCAGGGTGGTCTTGCCCGCACCGTTTGGCCCCAGCAGCCCGGTACAGGAACCGCTTTTCAGTCGCACGTTCAGATGATGCACGGCCGGAATCCTGTGGTAGGAAACGGTCAAATCCTCGATGATGAGGTCATGATTCATTGCTGAGCTGCCGGCACCGTGAGCACATCCTGAATTTCCTTCGCGCCCCAGAAGGATGCCTCAGCCAGGGGACCGTTCTCGTCGGAGGCTTGCACGCGCATCGCGGCTGTCTCTGTTCCGTTCCATCTCGCCGTCACGACAAGATCCGCTGCTGAGAGAGGGAGGTGAATAGTGCCCGAGAAGCTTCCGGCTTCATCAGCGAGGGGGACGAGCTCCCGGCCAAGATAGGTTGCGCCGACCTCTTGCGCGGCCGGCGCTGTTTCGATTCGAAGCGTCAATTCCCGCTCAACGGGCTGCACGCGACGCACGGGAGGCGGGGGCGTGGAAGGGGATTCGTCGGTCCGGGTGAGCAAGAGGACGGGAATTCCCATCAGGGCGAGCGCCACAGCCATCAACAGGAAGCGGATCCAGGGTGCGCCACGCATAGCAGTCTCACTTCCGATCGGTGACGTCGGTCGAGACGCTGAACCTATTGAGCCCTGCCCCCGCCATTGCTTGCAAACAGGTCGGGACAAAAGATAGCGCAAAACTCATGCCAGGAAAAATTGGCGGCCCCTTGATGAAATGCAAGTCTATTGCATTAGAAAATGGTCTTTGCCGTCGGAGGCTGACGTGGGCCCCGTGCGTTGAGATCAAGGGGCGTTTGCCGGAGGTTTTGCGCCCGCGGGAAGCCGCTTTGCACTCGCTTTCTCGTATTGCGCATTTGACTCAAAATTCTATTGCGGAATCTCTCAGACCATGTTCGAAATCCTCGACGTGGGTTCCCAGAAAAAGCTCCTTCGCAAGAAATTCGGGAAGCTTGTGCTCCGCGACTCTGGCGACGCGACGCGTTTTTCTGGCGTGGCGCTCTGCCCGCTGCTTGATGAGAGCCACGAGGAAGCGTCGCCGTGGCGTTCCTGGTTAGTTTGACTATTACGCGATATCCCCAACCTCTCAAAACTCTCCCCTATGAAAAAAATCATTGCTGTCACCTCCTGTCCTACCGGCATAGCGCATACCCTCATGGCGGCGGAAGCCTTGAAGAAGGTTGCCTCCTCTCTCGGTCATCAGATCAAGGTGGAAACTCAGGGCTCCGCTGGAAAGAAGGGGGTATTCACCGAGGATGACATCCAGGCGGCGGACGTCGTGATTCTGGCCACGGATATTCGAATCGAGCCCGCGCGCTTTGCGGGCAAGCCGATTTTCGAAACTTCGACCAGCGAGGCGATCCGCAACACCAGGGGGGTGATCGGATCGGCTTTGTCCTTGCTTCCGCCGGAACCGGTCGCTGAAGTGCCGGCGCCGCAGAAGGAGGCTGCCGTGGATAAACCTGCTGCTTCCGCGCCGACCGCCGCCGCAGGCGGCAAGCGCTTTGTGGCGATAACTTCCTGTCCGACAGGCATTGCCCACACATTCATGGCAGCGGCGGCTCTCGAAAAGGCCGCCAAGGCCCTGGGACACTTTATCAAGGTCGAGACGCAAGGTTCTGTCGGGGCGAAAAACCAACTCACGCCGGAGGACATTGCGGCGGCGGATGCGGTGGTGATCGCTGCCGAGACGAATGTCGACACCTCTCGATTTGCGGGCAAGCGCCTCTACATGACAAGCACCAAGGATGCGATGCACGGTGGCCAGGCCGTTCTCAAGAAAGCGCTGGAGCAGCCGGTGGGTGGGGGAGGCGGTCTCGCAGGAGCGGTCGAGAAGGCGAAAGCCGAGCGTTCGAAAGCGCGAACCGGTCCCTACAAGCACCTGATGACGGGGGTCTCCTACATGCTGCCGCTCGTGGTGGCGGGCGGGCTTTCCATCGCGCTGGCCTTTGCGATCGGTGGCATCCAGCAGGGGGCCTACCCGAAAGGGACCCTGGCTGCCGCGCTCATGCAGATTGGCGGAGACACCGCGTTCCGTCTCTTTATCGCCGTGTTTTCAGGCTTCATCGCCTACTCCATCGCCGATCGTCCGGGCATCGCGCCCGGCATGGTGGCTGGTTTCCTCGCGCAGAGCCTGGGCGCGGGCTTTATTGGAGGGATCATCTCCGGCTTCCTCGCGGGCTATCTGACAAAATTCCTTGCCGACAAGATCCGGTTGCCTGCGACTCTCGAAGGACTCAAGCCCGTACTGATTCTGCCGTTCCTGTCGACACTCATAATAGGACTGCTCATGATATACGTCATTGCGCCGCCGGTGACGTGGTTGAACAACACGATGAACACCTGGCTTTTGGGCATGCAGGGTGCAAATGCCATTGTGCTCGGTATTATCCTGGGCGCGATGATGGGCTTTGACATGGGCGGGCCGATTAACAAGGCCGCGTACGCTTTTTCAGTCGGGCTGCTGGCGAGCAAGATCTACGGGCCCATGGCGGCAGTGATGGCTGCGGGAATGACGCCGCCACTCGGCCTGGCCCTGGCGTGTTTCCTCTTCAAGAACAAATTCGATCTCGAAGAACGCGAGGCCGCCGGTCCGGCGTTGGTCCTTGGGATATCATTCATCACAGAAGGAGCGATCCCCTTCGCCGCGAAAGATCCGATTCGCGTCATTCCGGCGCTTATGGCGGGCTCGGCCGTTGCGGGCGCGATCTCGATGGTTAGCGGAGTTCAGCTTCTCGTCCCGCACGGGGGAATCTTCGCAGCGCTCATTCCCGGGGCGGTATCGAACCTCCTTGCGTATTTCATTGCCATTGTTGCGGGAACCGTGGTCACTGCCGGAGCGCTCTTCTTCCTTAAGCGTCCCGTGACCGAGCCTATGCCCGCTTTGGCTTGATTCCACTGCTCCAACTTATTCGCAATCCAAACACCACGCACGAAATCCGACCTATGATTCAACTCACCCCTCAAAACATTAGAATTGGTGCTCGCGCCGCGAACAAGAATGAAGCCATTCGCGCTGCCGGCCAGGTTCTGGTGGAATCGGGCTTCATCGAGCCCGGCTACATCGAGAGCATGATCGGGCGTGAAGGGCAGGCGAACACCTATTTGGGCAACGGAATTTCCATTCCGCATGGCATGGCGAAGGACCGGGAACTGATCCGCGCAACGGGCATCTCCGTCGTCCAGTTGCCCGACGGCGTCGAATGGGGACCAGGAAAAGTGGCGCATCTCATTGTGGGAATCGCCGCCAAATCGGACGAACATTTGGGCGTTCTCTCCGCGCTTACGGACGTGCTGGACGATCCGGCAAGGGCCCAGATGCTCGCAAAGACAAAGGATCCGAACGACATCATCGCCGGGTTAAGCCGGGAAGCCACAGAGGCGGGAGCAGCACCTGCCGAAGGCGCTGCCGTGCCCGCCGGTGCGCACCACGTGGATGTCAAGATCGTCGGTAGCGCGGGAATGCACGCACGGCCGGCAACGATGTTTGTCGAGATTGCCAGCCAATTCCAGTCGGACGTTCGCGTTCAGTATGGAACCAAGATTGCGAATGGGAAATCGATGGCAGCACTTTTGAAGCTGGGCACCCCGGGTGGTGAAGCGATCCGAATTATCGCGTCAGGGCCTGACGCCGAGGCGGCCCTGAAAGCGTTAAAGGAAGGAGTTGATAGCGGACTTGGCGATGTGGAAGAGGTCAAGGAGGCGATCACGGAGGCGGACAAGTGGATTCCGGTTTCCGGCGGACACGCCCTATCCGGCGTCTCGGCTTCTCCGGGCATCGCCATCGGACACCTTTATCAGTTTCAAACCACACATATCGTGGTCGAGGACAAGCCGAAGGACGCCGCTTCGGAGGAACTCGCGCTCAAGCATGCAATCGCTACGGCCAACGAGCAGATCTCTGAAATCTATGAGCAGGTGAAAAAGCAATCCGGGAAGGGCGAGGCGGCGATTTTCCGCGCCCACCTGGCGCTCTTGAACGATGCGGAGATCTTCCTTGAAGTCTGCACCCAGATTGACGCGGGCCACAGTGCGGCATGGTCGTGGCAACAGGCCATCGAGCGCCGCGCGGTCGAATTGAAGCAGATCGAGAACGAACGCCTCGCGGAGCGGGCCGCCGATTTGCACGATATCGGACAGCGCGTTTTGCGCTTGCTCGCAGGAGCCGAGCAAAGCGCGACCCGTCTACCCGACGAACCCGTGATCCTTGTGGCTGAGGATCTGACGCCTTCGGATACCGCTCAGCTCGATCCCAAGCGGATTTTGGGTCTTTGCACGGCCTCGGGGGGTCCAACCGCGCACACGGCCATCATCGCGCGTTCTCTTGACATTCCTTGCGCCGTGGGCGCAGGTGCATCGGTTCTTGAATTGAAATCCGGTATTCTGTGCATCCTGGACGGTTCCGCGGGAAAACTGTATATTGAGCCAAGCGCCGCGGATATCGAGTCGGCGAAGGGTTTCCAGGTCGACCTGGAGAACCGCCGCAACGAGGAATACTCCACGCGCTACGAGCCGGCGGTGCTTGTGGACGGGCATCGCGTGGAAGTCGTCGGCAATATCGGGAAGGCGGCCGAGGCAGCTGCCGCAGTCGAGGCGGGCGCTGAAGGAATCGGTCTGATGCGAACAGAGTTTCTCTTTCTCGACCGGGAGACGCCGCCCTCGGAAGACGAGCAATTCGAGGCGTATTCCCAAATGACGCGCGCTCTGAACGGTCTGCCGCTGATCCTCAGGACCTTGGATATTGGGGGTGACAAGATAGCGTCCTACATTTCGCTGCCGAAGGAAGAAAACCCGTTTCTTGGTGTTCGCGGCATTCGCCTCTGTCTGCGTCAGCCGGGAATATTTCTCCCGCAATTAAGAGCGATATACCGCGCGTCCGCGACTGGACCGATAAAGATCATGTTTCCGATGATCAGCATCCTGGAGGATCTGGTCGCGGCAAAGGAACTTGCGGAACAGGTGCGTCGGGAGTTGGGTGTGCCGCCGGTCGAGATTGGCATCATGGTCGAGGTGCCGTCCACCGTGCTCATGGCGCCGGAATTTGCCAAAGAGGTCGATTTCTTCTCCGTGGGCACAAACGACCTCACGCAATACACGCTGGCCATGGATCGCATGCATGCTGCCCTGGCAAAGAATGTGGACGGTCTGCACCCCGCCGTGCTGCGGATGATCGATATGACCGTCCGAGCGGCAAAGGCGGCCGGGAAGTGGGTCGGCGTCTGCGGTGGCGTTGCCGGCGATCCCATAGGGGCGGCAATCCTTACCGGACTCGGCGTTTCGGAACTGAGCATGAGCCTGCCCAGCATCGCCGCAGTCAAGGCCACGTTGCGAAAGATCAAACTGACCGATGCGGAGAACCTGGCGCGCCGGGCGCTTGCCTGCTCGACCGCCTACGAAGTGCGACAATTGACCCACTGACCGCCATGTCCAACAAGTATTACGATTGTGTAACGATCACATTGAATCCCGCGATTGATCGCACGATCGCGATTTCGAATTTTCAAGCTGGGAAAGTCAACAGGGTCCAGGGAGAGTATCTCAACGCGGGCGGAAAGGGGGTCAATGTGGCTTCTTCGCTCGCGGACGCCGGTCATCGAGTGGCCGTTACAGGTTTTCTTGGGCGCGAAAATGCGACAGTATTCGAGAGGCTTTTCGCGCGCAAACGAATCGCCGATCATTTCGTGCGCCTGCAGGGCGAGACGCGCGTAGGTATCAAGATCACCGACCCTGTTCTCAAGGAGACGACAGACATTAATTTTCCCGGCGCCGAGCCGCTTCCCAGCGACCTTACCGCTCTGCGCGCGACGATCGATCAGATCGACGCGGAATGGTTCGTGATCGCCGGGAGCCTGCCTCCGGGATTGAAAACGACTATCTATCGCGACCTGACCGAATCGTTGAAGGCGCGTGGTCGCAGGGTCGCTCTGGATACGAGCGGAGAGACGCTCAACCATGCGATTGAGGCGTCGCCTTCGTTCATCAAGCCGAACATTCACGAACTGGAGGGCCTGGTGGGGCGCCCTCTTTCGTCTCGCGACGCGGTTGTTGCTGCTGCCAACGAGTTGGTCGCTCGGGGAATTGAGATGGTCGTGGTTTCAATGGGACATGAAGGCGCATGCTTTGTGGGTGCTGAGGGTACCCTTTTCGCGTCTCCGCCGGAAATTGAAGTCCGCAGCACCGTCGGTGCAGGGGATGCCATGGTTGCGGGAGTCGTTTCGGCGAAACTTCGCGGGCTTGGCCTTGCCGAAACCGCGCGGCTGTCTACCGCCTTTTCGGTGCGCGCCATCGGAAAGCTCGATCCGGACGTCTCCATCGAAGCTCTCACGCAGAAGGTCAGCATTCAAAAGTGAGTCGCCGGTAGCCCGCTGTGGTGCCTGGTGACGTCGCGGGCACCAACGAACCCCGGGGCATCCCAATCCCCTGCGATCGGCTTTTTCTGCCTTGAGGAATATTTGCGCCGCAGGTTCTAAAGACTTGATTGATTCTGCTGCAGACGGGAGCTTTCGCGGCAAATGAAGGGATGCCTGCCTTTGCTGATGGTGCTGTTCCTTGCGGGATGTGCCACCCAGGAGCCTCAACCCGTGTCGATTCGCAGGGCGGAACCCTGGCATTCTCCGATTGCCGACTCGCCGCCCGGTGCGGGCCAAATCTGGCCGTCCGATGCGCCGGCGATTCGCGCGCGCACCGCGATCATGATCGATGCCCGGACCGGCCTCACGCTTTATCAGAAATACGCTGATGTTCACACGCAGGTCGCGAGCACGCAGAAGCTGCTCACGGCGCTGGTCATTCTAAGGCGGGGGAACCTCGATGGCCGCCTCATCGTCGCCCCTCAAGACACCAGTGTCGAGCCGAGCAAGCTGGGAATCCGCCCCGGCCAGTCCTACACGCGGCGCACATTGCTCTCTGCGATGATGGTGAAAAGCGAAAACGACGCCGCGGTGGCGCTCGCCCGTGACCATTCCGGGAGCCCAGTGGCTTTCGCTTCCGCCATGAACAGCACAGCGTGGGAACTTGGCGCTCACGACTCGCATTTTGCGAATCCACACGGCCTTCCGGCGTATCAATACTCGACCGCTCGCGACATGGCCCGCATCGCCTTCCGGGCGTATCGAGAACCCATCCTGCGCCGTCTCATGGCCAGCCAGTACTACACTTTTATTTATGCGAATGGGCGGACAAGGACCCTTGAGAACACGAACAAATTGCTCAAGCGCTCCTCAATATTCAATGGAATGAAGACCGGCTACACCTTTGCGGCTGGCAGGTGCCTGGTCTCCAGCGCTTCATCGGGCAGGCGGGAAGTCATCCTTGCGCAGTTTGGAAGCAAGACACAGTATATCTTCGACGACGCGGAGCGCCTGATGCGCTGGGGTCTCCGGCAGGGTGGTTTCCTTTACCTTCCCCGCTGAGTTGGCGGCGAGAACGCGGCGACCTGGTCCAGGATGACGTCGGCGATCATTGGCTCCGTCCCGACGGAGCTCGCGTAGAAGACTTTCTTGCCGCGCAGTTCATAGGGATTGTGCCTGAAGATCTCGGTCTGGCTCGCCGCCGGGCCGGGTTCGGTCTCAATGCCGATGAGCACCGGAATGTCCTGGTAGCTGTGCAGGCCGTCCGCGATGAAAAACGGTACAATCACGACGTGGGAATGATCGGAAAGCTTGTCCCAATCAGCGATCAAAGGTGCCTCCTCCATGTAAGAGGAGACCACCTGCGCATACTCGCCGAGGGCCCGAATCCTCGCGGCCTGCTCCTTCGCGGCCCGCGCGGAATTGTCATTGAGATCGGTGCCATGTCCAACGATGAAAAGGCTTGTGACCCCCGGCGGCACATTCGGAGCGACCTCACGGGCCCGGCTCAAGAGGGCTTCCGTCATGCCAGGGTGGCTGCCCACGGGATCGCAATAGTAGATCGTTCGGCCTCCGCGCACAGTCCGTGCGCCCTCCAATTCGAGTTCGCGCGGGATCACGGTCTGCGTGAAGTAACCCTCGCTGATGAACACGGGAACGACGTAAATTGTCTCGCTTTCGACCATTCTAAAGACTTCGCGCATTGAAGGTTCCTCCTTCCAAAAGCAGCTATGCACCTCGCGAAAGACGTTTCGTTCGCGGATGGCGCGGGCGTGGGCGTGTGTTGGGGCGCTGGAGTCTGGATTCAACGTCGAGCCGTGCCCGACCAGGACCAATGCGGCATCTGAAAATGGATTAGTCATTCAAGGAGTTCGGCGCAAACTTTGGCGGCGTCGAAATGCGTCCTGGCGTAGGCGCGCGCGGCACCGCAATGATGAGGATAGTTCTTCGCAACCGTTTCGATGGCGTCGACGGCTCCTTCCAACGTGGAGAAACTGAGAGCGCCATCGCCCGAGGGAAGGTGTTCGCTCCAGCCGGTATCCTGGACGACCACGGGCTTGCCGGCCGCCAGATAGCACGCGCTGCGACAACTGAACCAACCGCTGCGCGACTTGACGTAGCCGTTCTTCGCAATGCTCCATTCGGCTTTGGAAGTTGAGAGGAAGTCGTGGTAACTGGCATAATCCGGCAAATGGGTATCCGGCTCGATGATCTTCCAGCCAAGCGATTCAAGGTAAGCGGTCGGGCGGTTTTTCCCCGGTCCCTGCCCCATCGCGAGGACAAATTTCTCGGGAGTCCGCGACGGCAGTTCCGCGAAACGCAGGAATTCGACATCCTTCTGGCCGTAGCTTTCTCCTTCGAATTGCTCGGGCTTGTAACTAGCCCAATTCATCACGGTCGTCCAGGCACCGTCAGCGACGTGGGACGTGTTCGGCGGCATCAAGGTTCGTTCCCACCAGTCGAGCGCGATCGGTTGAACGGTGGGGCGCCAGCGAAGTCCGGTTGCAGGGATCTTGCACCCGGGTTTTCCGATGTTGAGTCCAAAGGTGAAATGCCGGTCGTGCGCGCAAACACGGTCGAGATATTCCTGGTTTGCCCGGGTCAATTTGATGTTGGTGAACATCGGGTCTCCGTCCAGAAACAATTTCGTCCTGATTCCGGCGGTGACTGGGCGAAGCCAGCACGCACCCGAAACATTGGCGAGAACATCAACCCCGGCGATCGTTTTTTCGGCTAATCGCTCATCCGTAATGCCGTGGTATCTGCCGTCCGGCTCGTTCCTGTAGATCCATCGGTCGCCCATGTCGAATTCTCGCATGATCCGGTCAAGATAGCTCACATTGTGTGAGCAATCGGCGCTTGGCTCCTGCTTAACAGGATCATACGCCCAATTGGCTGAATCCTCAAGGTACCAGACATCGTGACCCAGGGCACGGAAACCGAGGACATATTGAATGTAATCCCATGTCACACCCCCGAACGCGTACTGTCCGATCAGGCCGCTTACCAGAATACGCATGGAGTGGACATCTCCCGTCGGACATCTCCAAATGGGGCGGCGCGCCGCGCAATTCCCCCGGGCACCGCTCGCTCAGAGAAGGAGACTGGCTGATGCATGATGCTCGACCATATGACGACCTCAACCGAAAAAACAAGCGTGTCAATCGCAACGCCCAGTCCCGTCCTTTTGAACTCCCCGATGGCTTCCGGCCAATTTCCGGAAAACGGCTTGTTCGCTTTCCTTTTCGAATCTTGCAAAAGACGTTCAATGATTTGGCGAAATAGCCGGGCCGAAGGTCGAAATTTCAGTATTATAAGCCGCTGACTACGAGTATATTATACGTTAATCAGCGCCCGGCGATTTTTTTTATATTTTTTGAACGCCACATGCCACAGACTGTCTAAGTGGTTAACCTCATTAAATAACTGAGTTTTTGCAACCCGGTGTTTGGTGAAAAACGTAATAGAATAGAGGACCCTATACGATGGCTTTGGAAGACAATGAGACAGGCTTTCAGCTGTATCTGAGAGAGATCGCACAATTTCCGCTTTTGACCCCTGAGCAGGAGGTAAAGCTTGCGCGCAGGATTAAGCGCGGAGACCAGAAGGCGCGTTCGGAGATGGTGCGTTCGAATCTTCGTCTCGTGGTGAAAATTGCGCGTGACTATGCGAACTTGGGCCTGCCATTGCTTGATTTGATTTCCGAAGGCAACATCGGTTTGATGAAAGCGGTCGAGCGCTTTGACCCGAAGAAGGGTGGCAAGCTCAGCACCTACGCCGCATGGTGGATCAAGCAATCCATCAAGCGGGCCCTGGCGAATCAGAGCAAGACGATCAGGTTGCCGGTTCATTTGGTGGACAAGATTTCCAAGATGCGTCGCGTTGCGATGCAAATGACTGAAGAACTTGGCCGCGAGCCGACGGACGATGAATTGGCGGAGGAAATTGGTCTTTCCTCATCGAAGGTCACGCAGCTCAAGAGCGCAGCCGTTCGTCCGGCCTCTCTAGACCAGCCGATCGGCGATGACGATTCGACCGAATTTGGCGAGATCGTCGGCGATGAAGAGGCCGACGATCCGTTTGAGACGTTGCGCGACAAGGATCTGCGCGAGGAGGTGGGCGAATTGCTCGATGTTCTCGATGATCGTGAGCGCAGGATTATCAACTCCCGATTCGGCCTGGATGGGCAAAAGCCCAAAACGCTTGAAGAAGTGGGCGAAAAATTTGGAGTTACGCGCGAGCGGATTCGGCAACTGCAAAACATCGCCCTCCACAAACTTCGCAAAGCGCTCAGCAAGAAAGAGCGTCCGAAGGTGGAGGCCGTGATTTAGCCGGGTGATTTGAAGGATTGCGGTTATTCAGGCTGATTTTCCGGGCCTGTGAAAACGGCGATCTTTTGGTTTCGCCGTGATCTTCGGATTACCGACAACACCGCTCTTGCGGTCGCCAGCGCCACCGCCTCCCAAGTCATCCCTGTCTATATAGTAAGCAGCTGGACGGGACGTCATCGCTGGACAGGTGCGAATCGGCAGCAATTCCTGTGCGGATGTCTTGCATCTCTGGCCCAAAACCTGGCTGCAATCGGCGGGGGGTTGGTGATCCGGAGGGGAGATTGTCTCGACGAACTGCAGAAGCTTGCCCGGGAAACGCGGGCGCAAGCGGTCTTCTTCAATCGAGATCCTGATCCATTCGGGCGGAAAATCGAAGAAAAATTGACGGCGTCCGGAAGGGAATGGGGACTCGAAATCGTCGGTTGCAAGGATGTCTCGCTCCACGAACGCAACGAGGTGTTGACGTCGTCAGGCGAGCCATTTCGTGTGTTTACGCCTTATGCGAGAGCCTGGACAAGGCTCGAAAAGGCCAGGGCGAATGGCCGGGTTCGGCAACGGAAATCAACAGGAAGGGTTTTCTCTCTGCCCCTGCCCACTCTCGATACATGGGGCTTGGCGCCTGAGGCGGATGTGCCGGAAGCCGGCGAAAAGGCCGCGCGCACCCGGATGAAAAGCTTCCTGGCATCTGGGATCGCCGAGTATGGAACAAGTCGAAACTCGCTTGCGGGGTCATCGACGTCCCGGCTCTCCCAGGATCTGCGCTTCGGCCTGATCTCGATCCGCGAGCTTTTCGAGAAATGCCAGGAGAGGGAGTCCGAACTCTCGGCATCCGGCGGCAAGAGCGTCCGGGAATTCGTCAGTGAACTGATCTGGCGTGAGTTCTATCTCAGCATTCTTTGGCACTACCCGGAGGTGCTCGACAGGGAGTTCAACCCCAAATTTCGGGGAATGAGCTGGCCGGGTAGCCTGGAGCATTTTAGACGCTGGTGCCAGGGAGAAACCGGCTTTCCCATCGTTGATGCGGCCATGCGGCAATTGGATCGCACCGGCTATATGCCGAACCGGGCGCGCATGATCGTCGCAATGTTCCTCACCAAAGACCTGCTAGTCGACTGGAGGCTCGGGGAGAGGCACTTTATGCAAAAGCTTACGGATGGTGAAATCGCCAGCAACAACGGAGGGTGGCAATGGAGCGCAGGGACCGGCGCCGATGCGGCTCCGTATTTTCGAGTATTGAATCCTTGGACGCAAAGTGTCCGCTTCGATCCGAAAGGCGAATATATCAAGATGTGGATTCCCGAACTCCGAGACGTTCCTGCCGAGCAGTTTCTCGCTCCGCCGGCTTCGGGTCAGCGTCTGGCAAAAAATTACCCTCGACCGATTGTCGATCATGCCGAGGCTCGCAACAAGGCGCTGGAACTCTTCGGCCGGCAAAAGGCGAACGCTGCCTGACCGGCCTGGGGGCCCCATGAACGGAGCTATGCTTCCGGCTCTTCGAGAAAAATCCGCCCTGCGCGCCGTCGCGCGTGACGAGCGCCCGGAAGGTTGACTTTTGCGGGTCCCTTCCGAATGTCGAGAAGAGAGAGTATCAGGTTTGTCTCGGCAAATCCCGGTTCGGGAATCTGCGCGTGACGCAGCCAACGAAGCACCACACGGCGGCGCAACGCGGCCGGCATGTCACGGAGAGCTGCACAACACAGCGTCTTCTCGACCTCGGGAACCAGGGATGCCATCCAGGATTCTTCGTCGCGAAGGATTTCCGCCGCGCGAAGAATGGCCCCGCGAAAGGAAGGGCCGACGGCGTCGTTGATCGCGGGTATCACTCTCGCTCGGAGTCGGTTGCGAGTGTGGGCAAGGTTAACGTTGGTCTCATCCTCCCGATAGGGAATGCGGTGTTCGGTGACAAATGCTGTGATCTCGTCTCGCGCGAGCGCGAGCATGGGGCGCAGAATTTCGAGTCCGTAAGCGTGCGCCTGCGGTTTCATTCCACCGAGCCCCGCCGCTCCCGTTCCGCGGAGAAAATTAAAGAGGCAGGTTTCGATCTGGTCGTCGGCATGGTGGGCCAGGAAAATCCGCTTGCAGCGATGAGCCCTCGCACAGGTCTTGAAAAAGGTGTAGCGCAAGTCCCGCGCAGCGGTCTCGAGGGAGAGCCTCTGCCCAGCGGCCTGCGCTCGAACGTCAGCCTCTCCCAGATCGAAAGGATAGTGAAATTTTTCCGCGGTGGCCGAGACGAGCGCGCAATCGGCATATGCCGCAGCGCCGCGCAGGCCATGATTCAAGTGGCAGACAACCAGCTTTTTGTAGCCAAGCGTATGCAGCCCGAATAGAAGGGCCATGGAGTCGCGCCCCCCTGACACGCCGACAAGATACTTCTTCCCCGGCGCGTGAGAGCCGACAGCCTGAAAGAGCTTTTCGAGCAAATCAGTCAATCACGCTTGCTCCAAAGTAGGAGTGAAGAGGTTGCGGAAGGTTGACCGCTCCATCTTCGCGCAGGCCGGTTTCAAGCAATGCGACGTAGAGTCGCGCGAGTGCCGTGCCCGACCCGTTCAAGGTGTGGCAAAAGCGGTTCTTCCCATCCTCCCCCTTGAAGCGGAGGCTCATCCGACGGGCTTGGAAATCCTCGAAATTAGAGCAGCTTGAGACTTCGAGGAAAGCGTTCTGTCCAGGGGACCAGACTTCGATATCGTAGGTTTTTGCCGAACCAAAGCTGAGATCGCCCGTGCAGATCTCGATCACGCGGTAGTGGAGTCCGAGGATCTGAAGCACTCTCTCCGCGTCGGCGGTAAGCGTTTCCAGTTCCCTTGCCGAGGTCCCGGGTTCACAGATTTTTACCAGTTCCACCTTGTCGAACTGGTGCATGCGGATAAGGCCTCGTGTGCCGACGCCCGCGGCGCCGGCTTCCCGCCGGAAGCAGGGAGTGTAGGCGGTGTATCTGAGAGGCAGGCTCGAGAAAGGAAGGATTTCCTCGCGGTGGAGGTTCGTCAGCGGCACCTCTGCGGTGGGAGCGAGGAAGAGCGAATCCCGTTCGATGCGATAGAGTTGTTCCTCGAATTTTGGGAGATTCGCAGTGCCAAGAAGGGCTTCGGGCCGCATGAGAAACGGGGGGCTAACCTCAGTGTAAGAGTGCTCTTTGGTATGGAGGTCGAGGAGAAAATTGATCAGGGCACGCTCAAGCCGCGCCCCTTTACCCTTGAAACATGCGAATCCGCCACCGCTCATTTTCGACGCGCGATCAAAATCAATCAGGTCAAGCCGCGCGACGATGGAAACATGATCCTCCGTGCGCCCGGAATCGGTCCGCTCGCCCCAGGTGCGAACGACCGGATTGTGCGAGGAATCGGGCCCGATTGGGACAGTCTCCAGCGGCAGGTTGGGAAGATTGAGAAGCAGGTCCCTTTGTTCTCGGTCGAGCAGCGCGCCTTGCTGGGAGAGCGCCTGCATTGCGGCGGCACGGGATTTCACCTCCGCTTCGATCGACGCCGTGTCGTGGCCCTTGGACCGTAGCGCTCCGATTTGCTTGCTCAGCCGATTTCGCTCGGCCTGCAGATTTTGAAGCTGGGTTTCGACTTCCCGTCGCTTCAAATCCGCCGCGAGCACCGTGTCGACGCCGTCTTCCATCCCGGACCCGCGTGACGCAAGGCGAGCCTTCACAAGGTCTGGCTGATCGCGGATAAGTCGGATGTCGAGCATGGTGCTGGGGTAAACGAGGTAGGATGATTAGCAGGATTTAGATGATGAACAAGAATGTCAGTGGCGTAAATTATCGCTCTCGATTCTTACCGGCCTTTCTGTAATTGCTGACCTGTTTTATGCCCGTCCAATTTCGCGACTATTATCAAACCCTGGGTGTTTCCAAAACCGCCACTCAGGAAGAAGTCAAAAGCGCTTTCAGGAAGTTGGCGCGCAAGTACCATCCCGACACGGCGAAGGACAAAAAATCTGCGGAAGAGAAGTTCAAGGAAATTAACGAGGCCTATGAAGTCCTGAGTGACCCGGAAAAGAGGAAAAAGTATGACGCCTACGGCGCCAATTGGCAGCAGGGTGGATTTGGACATCCTCCAGGCGGTAGGGGCCCGCGCGAGGGATTCCCAGGCGGTTTTGAGGAGGGGGGAGTCGAGTTTCATTTCGGCGGCACGGGATTTAGCGATTTTTTCGAACAGCTTTTTGGGTCCCGGCGCGGAGGCAGGCAAGGATTCTCGGGTTACGACTTCGAGGAACCGCCCATGCACGGGCAGGATGTTGAGGCTGACATTCTTGTGCCGCTTGAAGAGGCCCTGCATGGTTCCACCCGTCAAATTTCCTTTCGGCGCGGGGCATCAGGAAAAATCCAGACATATACAGTAAAGATTCCCAAAGGCGTTCGGGAGGGACAGCGCGTTCGTCTTGCGGGGCAGGGAGAGTCCCCCGGAGGAGGTGGACAGGCCGGGGACTTGTATTTGAGAATCAAGTTTGAGAAGCATCCGGATTTCGACGTCCGCGAAAGCGATGTCTATTACGACCTGGAGATTCCGGTGTGGCAGGCGGTGATTGGCGGCGATGTGGAAATCCCAACACTGGATGGCAGGGCGAAACTGCATGTGCCCGCCTGTGCGCAGAATGGCCAAAAATTCCGTTTGGCGGGCCGCGGCCTTCCCCGGAAAGAAGGAGGTCGAGGTGACTTTTACGCCGTTCTTCAAGCGACTCTTCCCCGCCAGCTTACCAGCCGCGAAAAAGAACTCTGGAAGGAGATTGCCTCACTGGAGGCCAAGCGCTCCTAGCTGGCGTCGGGAAGGATTTGCTTGGTGAGACGATCGACTCCCCGCCGGGCGAATTCACTGGCGGGGTAGGCGTTTTGGGCTTTCAGATACCAAGCGAGACTGGAGCCCGGTTGGTTCTTTTGTTCGAGTTCCTCCGCCTGTCGAATGGCGTGAACGAAATCAGCAGCCTTGGTGGTGAGGTTGGCCCGTATCTGGTTTAATTTATTGTCGTCAGGGTAATTGCGAAAGGCCTTTTCCGCGCTTTCCCAGGCTCCCGCATAGTCACCGCGCTTCTCGATTTCCTGCGCCTGGATAATGGAGGTCTCGATGATCTGCATGTCTTCGAGCACTTTGCGCAGTTGCTCTTGCTTTTGGGGGTACATCGCGGTGGCCGCGATGAAGCGCATTCTGTCGTCAAGGATTTGGCGGTAGTTTTTCTGGCTCAGAAGTTGATCGAAATCGACCAGCGCCCGGGATTGGACGTCGGCCTGGGAAAAGATCATTTGGGAGACTTCGGTCAGCGCCGGATTGCGGGGCCAGATCTCGGTAGCCGCTTTCAGTTCGGTTTCCAGGGTTTCCTTGTCGCCGCTGACTGCGGCATTGCGGGCCTTGGCAATATGCATGCCAGAGATCTGTTTGGCTGTCTCGATGGCCGCCATCGGCTTGGAAGCGTCGAAGTCCTTAGCGGTTTGGCTCAACTCGGCGACCAGTTTCTCCGCAAGGGCGTAGTCCTTGACATCGATCGCGCTGATGAGCTGGTTCGATTTTTGCACGAAGGCGAGGGACCGTCTCTTGTCGTCGCGTTCAACGGTGCGGACGTTCGGCATGTATTCGCCGATCATGAAGGTCTCCGCCAGGCGCTTAGTCGCGCTTTCAAGTTCGTTCTTTTCCAGCAGGAACTTGAAAGCCAGGACGCCTTCGCGCACGTCGCGAATGATTTCATTTGCGAGCGAATCGATGGTGCCCATCGTTGGGGGAAGGCCGCTGGTCTTGGCGAAGAGGCTCTTGGCATCTTCTCCGATCCGGAGCTGGCTGTCACCGTCTGCAAAAATACTGCGGTAGAACCGTGTGCCGATCAGGGCGTGCTGGAAGCGCCTCTGGAGGAAGTGCTGGACGATCAAGGACTGGAACTCGATTTTGACCTGAAGCTCGGCCACCTCGCGTTTGAGTTGATTGGCCCGGATGAGGGCGTTAATCTCGGCAAGCCGCGTGAGGATGGGCTGCATTTGCATGTCGCGACTGAGTTGCTGCTGTTGCTGCTGCCCCTGATCCTGCCTGGCTGCTCCGTCCTTGCCTTTCCCTGAGGACCCTCCTCCACTGTTTTCCAGTTTCGTGCCTTCTGCCGTCAATCTCGCGTTCCATTCGAGACGTTTCCTTTCGTCTTCCAGGGTTTTTCCGGCGGCGTTGAGTCGGTCGTTATTCTTGCGAGCGAGCCAGGCGGAGAAAACCTGATTCGCAATAGAATCGCAGAGATTGGAATCTTCTTGATATCGCGAGGCCTTCGCCAGGAGCTGGAAGGCCTCATCGGTCGATCGCGGTGTGATTCTGCCGGGCGAAAGCTTCTCCATGATCTGTTGGAGGAGCGCCTGATATTCGGTCTCGGGCGGCGTTACCGCCGGTGGCGCATTGAGGTATTTTTCGAAACGGGCCTGAAAAAGCGCATTGTTGTTGACGTTCCAGCTCTTTCCGTCCCACGTGGCAATATTGCTGCCCGGATCGAAGAAAGGGACATCTTTGCCGAGGAAGCTTGAGCCGCCTCCGGGAGAGCCCGGTTGGGCGGTCGAGTTGGCGGGTGCCCCTTGTGCGGGCTGTGCGGGCGGTGGAGCAGCAGGTGCCGGCTGTGCAGGTTGAGAAGGATTCTGCGACTGCGCAGGCACGTTTTGAAACTCGGAGGAAACATTCCCCTGGCCGACAGCGAAAGCTGCGGATGCGAGCAGGATTGCCAGCGCGCACTTCATGATTTTGTCATATCCTTTGTCCGCAATATACCCTTGTCGTCCACCTCCAGCAGAAAAATAAATTTTTGCCCCTTTTGGATGTTGATTTCGTTGAAACTGGTCGTCACCAGGACGGGAACCACCTCGTTGCCCTTTTCAACTTTGATGGCAATGAGACGGCCTTTGCTTGGCGACCAAGCGAGCGAATTTACTACCTCGCCTTCAATTTTGTACACATTGCCGCGCAAGCTGTTCGCGTTTTCCAAATAGGTCCGCACGTCCAGGGATGAGATGGTCCGAAAGGGCTCTGTTGTTGAAGTGATAAAGAGCCGCGAACCGATGAACGCAGCCAGGATCAACAGACAGGCGATAATAATTCCCCAAGTCAGTCGAGAGCTTTTACTACGTCGCGCCACGCTTCTGCCTTACCGCCGTCGAGGTCCGACATCAATCGCAAACTCTCCCGGGGCGAAGATCAGGTCGCCACGCTTTAATCCCTCAAGGTCCGGCTACTTCGTAGCCGAGGTCTTCGAAGTAGCATTTCACCCGCTCCGGCTGATCGCCTTGGATCTCGATCTCGCGTCCTCGGACGGAGCCCCCGCATCCGAGGGCTTTGCGAGCTTCGCGCGAAAGGCTCTCGATTTCCGGCGGCGAGAGATGGGTGGGAAGCTGGCTAACGATGACGACGGTTTTTCCGCGGCGTTTTGATTTCTCTCGTCGCAACACGATGCGCCGTTTTTTCTCGATCGCTGAGGATAGGGGATTTGCCGGGGGGCCTTCGGGCAGGCCCTCCCTGCTGAGCCCGGAAAACGGAGATTGCAAAGGCTCTTGCGCCATGGAAATGGGAACCCTCTTGCTCATCGGATTGGGGGAAAAGCGTGCCTGGTTTTTTGGACGAACGGCAACAAGCTTAGCTACGGCTTAGCGAGACTCGGGAGAGTTCCCCGGGCGATTGCTTACGCCACCTTCGCCGCGGCACGTTTGCGGGCGTGGGCGCCGAGGATTTTCTTTCGCAGTCTCAGGGACTTGGGCGTGGCCTCCACATATTCGTCGGGTGCAATGAATTCGAGTGAGCGTTCCAGGCTCATGACGATCGGGGGATCGAGAGAAATGCCCTTGCCGTCGCCCTGGCTGCGCATGTTGGTGAGCTTCTTCGCCTTGCAGGGGTTTACGGGCATGTCGTCCGGGCGGGCGTTTTCGCCGACAATCATTCCTTCGTAAATTTCCTCTTGAGGTCCGATAAAGAGCCGTCCGCGCTCCTGGATCGAGTCGAGCGCATAGGCCATGCTGATCCCGCCCTCCATCGATACAAGCACTCCTCTGCCGCGGTTCGGGATATCGCCCTTGTGGGGGCCATAGGCCTTGAAGAGATGACTAGCGATGCCGTGGCCTTTGGTGACATTCACCAGATCGGTTTCGAAGCCGATCAGCCCGCGGGTAGGGATAATGGCCTCAACGAGCACGTTGTGGGGATTGTGCTGCATGTTAACGATTTCCGCCTTTCGGCCGGCAAGCGACTGAAGGATGTCGCCGAGGTATTCACCGGGAACATCCACGTAAAGCGTCTCCATCGGTTCCAGAAGCGAACCGTCTTCAGCGCGTTTGAAAATGACCTCTGGCCGGGACACGAGGATCTCGAAGCCCTCCCGGCGCATCTGTTCGACGAGAATCGCGATTTGCATTTCGCCGCGGGCCTTGATCTCGAAATGGCCGGCAATTTCGGTCTCGGAAAACTGGAGGGACACGTTCGTCCGCGTTTCTCGGATCAGCCGGTCCTTGATCTGGCGTGCCGTGAGCAACTTGCCGTCGCGACCCGCCAGCGGCGAGTCGTTCACGCAGATCTTCATCGTGATCGTGGGCGGATCAATATGCACGAAAGGAAGCGCCTCCCGCTCTTCGCTGTCGGTGATCGTCTCGCCGATGAAAACGTTCTCGAACCCGGCGATGCCGACGATGTCGCCCTCGGCGGCGCTTTCAACCTGGATTTTCTCGAGTCCCTCGTGGCTGAAAATGGCCGTGACGTTCGCGCGCGTCTTGTCGCCGGTGTTGTGAAAGCAAACCGCGCTTTGGCCGACTTTAACGCTGCCGCTGACGATGCGCCCGTAGGCGATCCGGCCAAGATAGTCGCTGTAGTCGAGATTCGAGACGAGAAACTGGAAATAGTCCGCCTCGGACTTCTTCGGGGCCGGGATATGCCACGCGATGGCTTCGTAAAGTGGAAGCATGGTCTGGCTCGGATCAACCAGCTCGCGCTTGGCAAAGCCCTGCTTGGCGCTGGCGTAAACATGGGGAAAGTCAAGCTGTTCATCCGTCGCGTTCAGCTCGAGAAAGAGCTCAAAGACCATGTCGAGGACTTTGTGGGGGCGGGCATTCTCGCGGTCGATCTTGTTGATGACGACAATGGGCTTGAGGCGATTTTCCATTGCCTTGCGCAGAACGAATTTGGTCTGCGCCTGCGGCCCGTCGTGCGCGTCCACGACCAGCAGAACACCGTCCACCATCTTCATGATGCGTTCGACCTCACCTCCAAAGTCCGCATGCCCCGGCGTGTCCACGATATTGATGTGATAGCCGTTCCAGCGAAATGCCGCATTCTTCGCGCGAATCGTGATTCCTTTTTCCTTTTCAAGGTCCATGGAATCCATCATGCGCTCATCGACCTTCTGATTGGCGCGAAAGGTGCCCGATTGCTTGAGAAGCTGGTCCACGAGCGTCGTCTTGCCGTGGTCCACGTGAGCGATGATGGCGATATTGCGAATATTTTGCATGATGCCCCCTCTGAGAGAAGCGGGGCGAGGACTATGGAGCCAGCCCCGCGGTGTGTCAACAGGTGCAGCTCAACCGTAGCCCGCCTGGGAGAGGGCTGCAAGGACACCCCTTGCAGGCCCTGCAAGACAGGAACGGACTTCAACCGCCGAGCGGATAGGCAACTCCCGGCTCAATGCGTGCTTCAGCCTATCGACTCAGAGCGCCTCGAGGGAGATCCGGGAGGCGACGAGCGCTTCGACGAGCACACGGGCGTCAGGCGCAAAGCTTTTGCTTTCACAGGCGGTTAGCACGATGTCCTCCCCTCCTTGATCGAGGGTGATCCAGACTTTGCCTGAGCGACAGGTGATCCTGCCCCCATTCACCAGATGCATGCGCTTTGCCCAACCTTTTGAGAGTTGAGAGACGCCTTGAGTGGCCAGGGGCCGCGCCTCGTCGCTTTTCGCGCGTGCAAACATGCCGGCAATTTGGTGCATCCAGGCACGGGTCCGGCGCGGTATCGCGCCGGTTCGCGGCTCCGCCCGCCTCGCGGCAAATTGCGGCCGCGCGAGGAGCGTGTTGCCACCGCAGTCGGGGTAGGTATCCGCCGATCTCCGCTCGTGAGATAATACTGCCTTTTGCATGAAAACAATCTTCCACGACGAGGAGGGCAATAACAGATGCAGCGAAAAATATTTATGACCTGTACAGATTGCTCCCGGATGCCAACTGTGCGTCCTGGGATGAGCACCAACTGTGTATAGTGCGAATCGGGAATTGTGCTATTCTGTGCAGGTGAGAACGATTGATGAGAAGCCCCTCTATCTCCAGGTCGCCGACCACCTGGCGGAGCTGATCGCGGCGGGCAGCCTCCGAGCGGGAGATCGCGTTCCTTCGGTGCGCCGTCTGAGCGGGCAGCAGAACGTCAGCGTTCCGACCGTTCTGCAGGCGTATATGGTCCTGGAGAACCGGCGGATGATCGAGGCGAGGCCAAAGTCGGGTTTCTTCGTCAAACCGCGTCTTTCCGAGTCCCTGGCCGAACCGGCGGTTTCGAGAAGAACCTCCGCCGCGCCCTGGGCCGAATTCCATGCCTCCACGCCGATCATCCGTGACCTTGTTGATCCCGGACTCGTGCCGCTGGGCGGAGCTATTCCGAGCCCGGACCTCCTGCCGGGAGCCAAGCTGGCCAGGATTGTGGGCAGCCTGGCGCGAGAGCGAACTGCAGAAACCATCAGCTACGATCCCGTGCCCGGCTCCCTGACGCTGCGGCGCGAAATTAGCCGCCGATCGTTGGATTGGGGGTGTCACCTGTCCAGCGACGAATTCATCGTCGTGAATGGCGCGACCGAGGGTGTCCATCTGGCTCTTCGTGCCGTGACGAAGCCCGGTGACACCGTGCTGATCGAATCCCCAACCTATTACGGCCTCGTGCACATCTTAAACCAGATCGGTTTGAAAGCGGTGGCGGTGCCGGCCTCGGCTCGCGAGGGGCTGAGCATCGACGATGTGGAGCGCGCCTTGGGGCGGCACAAAATCGCCGCCATCACCCTCATTCCCAACTTCAATAATCCGCTCGGCAGCGTAATGCCGGAACAGAACAGGCTTTCCCTGTTGCAACTCGCGAGCAGGAAGCGCATTCCCATCATTGAAGATGACATTTACGGCGACCTCCAACACGAAGGCGGCCGGCCACGCTGTTTCAAGGCGCTGGACAAGGACGGGCTTGTGCTTCTCTGCGGTTCCTTCTCAAAGACGCTCGCTCCGGGCTATCGCGTCGGCTATATCTCGCCGGGGATCTTCCATGAGAAGGTCGTCCATTTGAAAACCGCTACCAATTGGGGCAACGCGACCCTGCCCGCCCTGGCGATCGCGGAGTTTCTGCGCAATGGCGGATACGACCATCATCTGCGAAAGATCCGGCGAACCTACCGGGATCAAGTGCAAAAGATGCGGGAGGCCATCGCGGTCGAATTCCCCAATCCGGTCAAAATAAGCAATCCTCGCGGCGGTTTCGTGCTTTGGGTGGAGCTGCCGCCGGCCGTCGATGCCATGCAGCTCTTCGCGGAGGCGCGCAAAGCGGGAATCGGCATCGCTCCGGGCCCCATCTTCTCGCCCGTCGGCGAGTTTCGCAATTACATCCGGTTGAGCTGCGGCTTCCCGTGGAGCGTCAAAATCGAGCGCTCCATCGCCGTGCTTGGACGCCTTGTTGTGCGAATGATGTGATTGGTTTCACGAGCGGAATGGCGGAGGAGTCGCATGGAGCAGTCCTCGTCCCTCGTCGTCGTGCCCCGTCCTCTGCCAGCTGAACGCGCTTCGACTTCCCGGCTCGAAGGGCACGACAGAGATCTCTCAAGCAAATAATGACGAAGAATTCCATCACCGGTCAGTGCAACGCGATGGGATCGCGCCTTTTCGCCAATATCACCAGCCTCATTTGGCGGCCATGATGCGAATGATGCAAGCGACCGCGCCAAAATTTCAAAGATTCTTGGCATCGGAGAGCGGGCTATTCCTCGTCAGCCCTCTCTGGCCTACGACCAGATCGTCGAGGCTATCGAAGGCGGAAAGATCAAGGGCCTCTGGGTGATTGCAACGAACTCCTCCCATTCCTGGATTCATCAAGACAAGTGGCCCTCTATCCGTGAAATCCGCGCTATCCGCGGTAAAAGAGGTCTGAAGCTTTTTTCAAATCCCGCGGCGAATTCCAGTTTTCGAAGAGTCCACTTGCCGCTCCATCGATTTCGTGCGCCTTCATCATCCCCGAGCGCAGGGCCTCAGGAATCAGGTGCTGAAAGGATCGATCCTCGCCAGCGAGGACCTGTTCGACGAGCGGAAGCATCCTGACGGGATAAATGGCGGAAGCGCCGTGGTAGAAGCCGTCGAGATAGGGCACGACCCCGGCGGGTCCGGCCTTCTCAAGCAGAAAGCTTAGAAATTCCGCCGTCATGGCCGGCATATCCACCGCGAGCGCGATCAGAAAGTCCGAGCGCGTCAGGCGCATGGCGGCTTCCAGACCGCCGAGTGGACCACGGTCAGGAGAGCGATCATGAACAAACGCCCAGGGACCGGCCGGGAATTTGCTTTCCGGCCGGGCGGAGAAAAAAAGCTGGTCAGGATGAAGCTGGACGAGCTTCTTCATCTGAAAGAGCCAGAGCGGTGTCCCATCATGATCGAGCAACGCTTTGCTTGTTCCCATTCGCGCTGATTGGCCTCCGGCCAGCAAGACGGCGGCGAACTTCTTCACGTCTGGTCAACCCGCAGGAGGCCGTCGGTCAGGATTTTTGCCCGAAGGCCTCCGCGCCCTTTCATGGCCGCCTCCGCGCCGTTGCAGAATGCCTGGTTCATCCATGGGCACGGGGTGGCCTCTTGCGTTCCCTCAAAGAGCACGCCCTGGATTTCAAATTGCTTGCCGATCCACCCGTTGAGATCCGCTCCGAGTGTTACCACATTGCGGCGGAAGACGCTGGGATCCTTGTCGGTGACCTCGAAGCGACGGCACAAATCTTCGTAGGTTTCCCAAGCAAAGAACGTGATCTGGCCCTTGTAATCGTCCCGGTAATCAAAGAAGCGATCGCCGGCCAATCCTTTGCCGGCAAGGCATTCGATTTGGTGGACCGAGACGGCGGGATGCTCGCCGGCGGCAAGACCATATCGCCCGTAAAAATTATGGCCCGGTGAGATGTAAATACGGGCAATGCGCGGTTCCACGATCTTAAGTCTATGCGGCTCCGACCGAATTTTGCGCGATTTTCTTTTGTGCTTCGTGTCGTCGTCTGCCGCGAAAAACCTGGATCACCACCGCTCCCGAATCACGGCGCGAAAGGGGTCATCCCTCGGAGGTGGCAGCCGCCAATCTCGGCTTCGGCATTCTGGAGGTGTTCGTAAAGGTGCGACCCGAGAAGCCAAAGCCGGGCAGATGCATGAATCTCTGGGTTGAGCGAAAGTGGCGCACGGCCGGCCCAAGGTTCCCCTCGTGCAACTCCCAGGCTTTCTTGTAGACCTTGGTTTCCTCGATGGTCATCCGCTGGTTCTGGCGAAGATGCTCCGCCCAGGTGGATACCGTGTATTCCAGGCGGAACAAGCCGGGCTCTTCGAGGCTTTCGTCGAGCCGGCACTGGAAGGCGCCGTTGCGCCGGCACGTCGCCTGAACTTCCTGCATCAAAATGCGGAACTCGTCCCGATCCGTGCTGGCGATGGCGTAATCGATCGTGATGGTGATCGGGCCGTCGTCGTCATCGGGGACGGTGGGAAATTGGTGCCGGTCATCGAGCGGGGCCGCGTCGACGATGGCTTCCGAGGCGAAGTTGAGTGAAAAGCGATGTCCGATCACCAGCACGACAAGGGCGAGAACCGCCCCGCAGGCAAAGGTCATGTCCAGCTCGAGATGGGCGACTCCCGTGGCCCAGAGAACCGCCCCAAACGCCATGCCGCCTTGTCCGAGCATGATGAGAAAGGCGTTCATCCGTCCGCGCACCCATCCCGGCATCACGCGCTGTCCGGCCACCCAAAGCTCGGATCCCGCCAGGGCCCACGCCACGCCGGCAAGTGCCATCGATACCATCAGGGCGGGCACCTGGCGGATGAGCGCCATCGAAAGAAGCACGAACACCAGGATCACCATGGCGATCGAGGTGATCGCATTGGGCGTGATCCGCGCCCGGAGGTACGGCAGCACGAAGACCGCGCCTCCCAGGGAGCCGACTCCCACACAGGCGAAAATGAGGCCGAGCTGCGCCGCCGAGCAGGCGCATTCCCTGAGGGCGACGACGGGCAGGAGCGCCGGGATCACCGAGATCACAAGAGAAAAGAGCACGTTGCGGAAAAGGATGACCTTCATGCGCTGGGAGTTCCGCGCGTAGCGCAGCGAGCTGATGAAGGATTCCGTGAAGTTCTCGCGCAGCTTGGCCGAGGGCGCCTGGCTCGGCTTCCACTGCATGACAACAAAGGCAACCACGACAAAGGCCAGCGCGTTGAAGGAAATGAGCAACGGCGCGTCGAGCAGCGGCAGCAGAAAACCCCCAAGAGCAGGGCCCACGATCCCGGAGAGGTTCAATTGCACTCCTCCCAACGTGATCGCGGAAGGAAGTTCCTCCTTGCTCACGATGTCCGGAACGATGGCGCCCCACACCGGAGCGCCAAAGGCGAGCCCAATGCCAAGGGCGAAGATGCAGATCAGCACGGAAATCGGGTTGATCACGTCCATCCACGCCCCGAGGGCCAGGAGCGCGGACCAGGCCGCCTGCCACAGGACCGCACCGACGATCACCGCGCGCCGGTTCACGATGTCGGCGATGGCTCCGGCGGGCAGCGTGAAGATAAAGAAGGGTGCCGAGGCGGCGGCGGCCATGAGAGAGAGGGTCACCGAGGAAGCCCCCACATAGTGCATCAACCACGTCGCCGTCACGTCCTGCGCCGAGACGAACGTGCCCGACAGCAAGGTCGCCAGCCACAAACGGCAAAACACCGGGTTTCGAAGCGCAAACCACGTCGAGGTCGACTTCCTTTGTTTCGGATGTGGGACCGTGCCGCGGGCGGAATCGCCGAGTCCGTCGCCTTCAAGCCACTCTGCAGTTGCATCGAGCGGTTCCTGTTCTTGCCTGGTCATATGTCGTCAGTTTTCCAAGTTGTTCTCGTCGAGTTACAGCCGACTTTCGGATTTGTCGTGACTCTGTCAGGTTCCTTACAAGGCTTGCCGGAGCTGCGTTTTCTCAGAAAATTCCTTGGTGATGGAGCAGTCTGGTGTTTTAGCTTTTTCCCGGAATGAAAATTACCAAAGGAGCCTCCATCGGCAGCGCCCTTGGAGCCCTGGGCATCGTGTATGGAGACATTGGTACTTCGGTTCTCTATGCGTTCCGGGAGTGCCTTGTTCACGGCTTCCGCGATCACGAAGCGACTCTGGGAATCCTGTCACTCATCATTTGGACTCTTACCATCCTGGTCACATTCAAATACCTTACGTTTGTCATGTGTGCGGACAACCAGGGGGAGGGGGGGATTCTCGCGCTCCTTTCGCTTGCATTTCCTGAAAGCGTCAACGAGGCGGAGAAGTCGAAGCTGGCCATCGCGATGATAGCGATCGGTGTCACGGGAGCGGCGCTTCTCTACGGAGATGGGGTCATCACGCCCGCCATCTCCGTGCTTTCGGCCACGGAGGGCTTGAGTGTTGCCGCCCCCTGGCTGGCTCCTTTCACCGTGCCTTTGACGGTTGGGATTCTTGTGGGTCTTTTCGTCTTTCAACGCAAGGGCACCGAATCCGTCGCCAAGCTTTTTGGACCTGTCATGCTGGTGTGGTTCCTGACACTCGCGGTTACCGGATTGGTCCAGATTGTTCACTATCCCGGCGTCCTGGCGGCCATCAATCCGCTCCTTGCGCTCCGTTTTCTGTTCTCGCACGGTGTGGGCTCGATCATCGTCCTCGGAAGCGTCTTTCTTGTAGCGACGGGCGCTGAGGCGCTCTACGCGGACCTGGGGCATTTCGGGCGAAGGCCCATCGCTCTCGCGTGGCATTGCGTCGTGTTTCCTTCGCTCCTTCTCAATTATCTCGGACAAGGAGCATTGGTGTTGCGCGACCCTGCGACCCATGAAAGTCCCTTCTTTCACATGGTTCCAGGCTGGCTCCTTTGGCCGCTCATCGCACTGGCCACGGCGGCTACCGTGATTGCCTCGCAGGCCCTGATTTCCGGCGCCTACTCTCTCACCATGCAGGCCGTGCAGATGGGATATGTGCCCTTTATCAACATCCGGCATACGTCCCACGAAGAGCACGGACAAATTTATATCCCCCAAATCAATACCCTGCTCGCTGTGGGCAGTATCGCGCTGGTTATCGGCTTCAAGAGCAGCGACGCCCTGGCCAGCGCCTACGGGATCGCGGTAACTCTGACCATGCTCGCTACAACCCTCCTTCTTTATTTTGCGGCCCGCCGCATGTGGAAGTGGAGCATTCGACGGGCCGGGGCGCTTTGCGCTCTTCTTCTCGCTGTGGAAGGAACGTTCCTCGCCGCCAACAGTGCCAAGGTTATGCAAGGCGGATGGTTGCCTCTTGTGATCGGCGCGGTGGTGTTCCTGTTGATGACAACCTGGAAAAAAGGGCGCTACCTTTTGCACAAGAACTCTTTTCAAATGTTATCCCTCAGAGACCTCATCGCCTCGACGACTGCGCTGGGGCGTGAGTCGGGACTCCCTGCACGAGTGCCGGGCACGGCGGTGTTTCTGGCGGGGCAGCCCAAAGGCGCGCCCGCATCGCTCCTGCACAATCTCAAGCACAACCGCGTGCTTCACGAGCGCAACATTGTGCTCACAATCGTTACCGATCGCGTCCCATTCGTTCGAAAGGATTCCCGCATTGAGATCAAGGATCTCTCTCAAGGTTTTTTCCGAATCATCGCTCACTTCGGTTTCATGGAAACACCGACAATCAGCGAGATCATGGAATGTTGCGCGATGAAGGACTTTGTCATCGAGGAGATGAAGACGAGTTTCTTTCTGGGGCGTGAGACCGTTGTCTGCACGGGGAAGCCCGGTATGGCACGGTGGCGCGAGCACCTTTTTGTGGCAATGAGCCGCCATGCGCAAAGGCCGGCGGAATTCTTCAGGCTGCCTTTCAACCGCACGATCGAACTCGGCGGACGCGTGGAGATTTAGGCGGCCTGGCTGGAGCGGCGATGTCCCCATCGCCGGCGGCGCCGCTAACCACCCCGGAATCGTCCCGCAATATTAGAAGAATTTTTGACAAGTGACTCTCGCTGTTCCACTATTCATTTTGGTATTGACAAGCATTGATTCCGGACTGAAGCGAGGAGCGGCGGCGGGGAAATCGGGTCACTTCGCGGATGTCTACGCTTCCAATGGGCAGGCGGCGGTCGAATCATTCAAAGTCAGCCTTCGAGATCTCAAACATATGACGCTACTCTTCATTGCGGGGCTTGTCCTCTCGGTGTTTGCCGGGGCGCTTGCCAAGTGCGCCGTGGAGAAGATTGTCTCGAAAAAGAAAAATTCCAAATGCGGCGGAGGACGGTGCGGCGAATTTGGGTGGAGCCTTGTGAGGAAGGACTCGGAGTCTTGTCACGCCCTGTGCGCGAAATGCGGATGGGTGAGCCATTTCGACATCGAGAAGTGGCGCGAGGTCGGGGGAAATCGCAGAAGGCATCTGTAAACGGAGCGACTCGGCGCTTCCCATATTCCCTGCGCGCATGCGCGAGCTTTTTGCGACGCGCCTGGTGCTCGCGCGCTGCCTGTGCGGATGAGGAGGCGCACTTGGGCCACTCGCGATCGAGGAACCGGTCCGCGAAGGCATCTGGCAGCAGGCGCGCTGTGCCTCATTCATCTGCCCGGCGAGCCGCGTGGACGAGATCCATCTTTTCTATCTATCGTTCTTTCCGCCGTTCCCCTCGTCCACATAAACGGTCGAGCCGAGCTTCGTAAGCTTAAGATATTGGCGCCACTCCCCGTTCGCCATCTGGCGGGATGAGGTGACCACCGTCGATTCCGGATTGGGGTAGTCTGTCTCCCTGTTTCGGATCGCTTCGAAGAGCACTCGACCGCTCTGGCTTTGAGGCGGTTTGAGCCCGAGGATCCATAAGATCGTCGGCGCCAAATCGAGATTGCTGCTCGGAAGCTGACTGGAAACGTCGCGTGCGAAATCGGGGCCGCTTGCGATCAAGGTGTTATGAACATCGAACGCACTGAACGAGGCGTGGGTTCCTTGTCCAACCTTCCTTCCGCTGTCGGCTTGCACCAATCCCGGTATTCCGTGCTGGTTCCTGCCGTCCGTCCAGCGAAACGACATCATAACATCCGGCGCGGAGGTGGTGTTGAGCTGAATTTGCTCGAGCGTGAAGGTCCCCGCAAAGTTTTTGCGGGTGAAAAGGACTCCGGCAAAGCTCGACTGTTGTAAGAACTCCACGAGCTTTCCTACAGTTTCCGGGTCGTGTCCGATCACGTAGAGCGCGGTGCTTCCACCAAGGCTGACCACGAGGATGTCGCCAGCCTCGGGCTCCCCCTTGAATTTTCGAACGGCGTTGAATCCGGCCTGGGAGAGGACCGTTGCTACATCAACGGAATCCGAAATCGTCGAAAATCCATGATCGGAAACGACGAACAGATCGGTCCCATCCCTGACACCTTTCGCTTCGAGGGCTGCGAGCACCGCGGCCAAATTGTCATCGCAGCTCTTGAGCGAGGCGAGGGCAGTTGGCGAGCCGAGCGCAGAATTGTGCTGCGAATAATCCGGATCGCTCAGCCACAAGAGGGAAAAAGTCGGCACCTGGTCACTCCAGAGCACGTCGGTGAGAGCCTTCGTCGTCCAAACGTCCGCGGCAGTGTTTGGAAAGGTGACCGTCTCTGGAAACGTCCCCTGGACCTTGATGATCGAATCCAGCGCCGCCGCAGGAATCGCGTTCCCGGAAAAGATCGTCACGGACTTGCGTTCACGACCATTCGGTCCGACAATCAGGCGATTGTGGAGGAGCGCGACGGCCTTTGTACCGGCGACGGTGGCGCGAAGCCCCGCTGCTTCGACAATCTCAGCGACGGTCTCAACTCCGAGATATTTGCCGGCTGCCAATTTGTCCGCCTTTTGAACTGTTTCAATTCCCTCTGTCGGGACGGCCTGGAGAGGGTCAATCTCCGGGCGATACTCCCTGTTTGCGATAATGCCGCTGCGGTTTGGGTACACTCCGGTCGCGATTGCCGTTCCGTTGACTTCCGTGGAGGTGGGATAAACGGAATGATGCTTGGCGAAGAAAACGCCTTCCTTGCAAAGCTTGTAAAGCGTTGGCGTGTTTGTTTCGGTTACCATATCGGGGCGCAAGCCATCCCAGACAATCACGACCACATGCTCGGCCTTGCCCCGGTCGTCCGTGTCAGCCGACCGTGTAATGCCGGCCGCCCAAAGCACTGCCAGGGCAAGCAAAGCGGTGACCATGATGCGCCTCATTCGCATTTGAGGATTCATAAATTGAGAGTTGGATTCGCCAGCCCGCCATCGAGCCGCATCGGCTGGACGCGTGCGATTGTTGAAAGGTGACAATCTCGTAACCTTATAGCGACTCGGCCGCACGTAATCAAACCTAGAGCACCTCCATTCAACGAGGGCTTGGCGCCATGGCGTCCGGCAAGCCATTGTCCGGCCGCTTATTACGCTTGAACGAGCGCGCTCTTGATGCTTTCTTTCGGGTATGCGAGCGATCTGGAAAGGGAGCATCACCTTCGGACTCGTGTATATACCGGTGGCTGTTTATCCGGCCACGCGCGAAGAGAAGCTCAGTTTTAGGCAGCTCCGCGCCCGCGATCTCAGCCCGATCCGCTACAAAAAGATCGCGGAAGTCGATGAGAAAGAGGTTAAGCCGGAGGAAATCGTCAAAGGCTACGAGTACGAAAAGGGTCATTGGGTGACCTTGAAAGACGAGGACTTCGAAAAGGTGAAGATCGAGTCCACGCATTCCATCGAGATAACCGATTTCGTGGACCAGGCGCAGATCAACCCCAAGTTTTTCTACAAGCCCTACTTTCTGGAAGCGCAAAAGGGAGGAGAGAAACCTTATGCGCTTTTGTACAAGGCCCTCATGGAGTCGGGGAAAACCGGGATCGCCAAAGTTGTCATTCTGAGCAGGGAATACCTTGCCGCCGTCAAACCGGACGGATTGTTTCTCATGCTCGAGTTGATGCACTTCGCCCACGAGGTGCTTGAACCCGACTCACTCAAGACTCCTTCCGAGAAGGACGTTTCTCCCAAGGAACTGGACATGGCCAAAGCCTTGATCGAATCGATGACTTCGGAATGGGAGCCGGCGAAGTATAAAGACCAGTACCGGGCGGCGGTCATGGAACTCATCGAGGAGAAGGCCCGCAAGAAGACACCGTCAGGGAAGCCGGCCGCGCCGCGGATGGCCTCAAATGTCGTTGATCTGGTCGCTGTCCTGCAGGAAAGCCTGCAAAAAGTTGGAAAAGCGAAAACGCAGCCCGCGAGCACCGGCCGGGTCCGATCGACGAACTCGCTGCTAAAGCAAAAGAGAAGGTCAGCGGCTTAGCTGCGCGGGAGCATATTTGGCGGGGGGGAACTTGATTGGCGGGCGCAGAAATTGTCCTCACCCCGCCTTATCTTAATGTCCTTCGTGCCCGTCTCCTTTTTCGATCAATTGACGGGGATCAGATGACATTGGTCTCGACGGCGATGTTGCCGTGCGTGGCCCTGGAGTACGGGCAGATCCCGGCACTATGGGACTGCTTGCGGTGGGTGCTGACGCCGCGCTCTTGCACTTCCGTCGGCGCCGGTGGTTTTGAAAGAGCCAGCCGCCCTGCCAATCAGGTCTTTAAACGCCAGCGGCCCAATTCAACTTCTCGTAAATGATTTCGAAAAGCGCGCTGGAGGCGACTTTTTCTCAACCGGTCAAGAAATAGGTGCAAAGACGCCGGGTGAGTTGCTCGGGGCTTGGCGATGAAGTCGCAGAAGAAGTCAGCTTTGAGGCTTAACCAGGGCCATTTGGTCTTTGATCTGCGTCGGTCTGTCCGTCATCTGCGGATTCCGTCGGCTCCGGGATGCTTGTGGTCGCCAAGTTCAAACGAGGCGGTTTATCCGCAGATTACCGACGGGCGCAGAGGGAGAAAAGGACAAGCAGACTCACGTTACAATCGGGGGCCGCCATGACTTCGCATCACGAAGAGAACAATTACCGAAAGCTACGGCTCGGCGGGAGCCTCGTCCTCCCCTTATCTTCGATGGCGTCGTTTCGGAAATTCTTTTCGGCATTTGCTCTAGTTTCTCGAGTAGCCGCCCTCGTTGTGAGCGTCGAAGGTCTGGTTCAGACTGGACAGGTCCATTGCGCCCACAGGGAACTGGCGGGCCAGCAGCAGGCTCGCAAGGAAGAGAACCGCTGCTCCCAGCAGGGCATAACTTACTCCGGCTATTACGCTCGCCGAACCCCAGATCGCTCCCCCAAGCACCATCGCCCCCTGCGAGATCACGATCACGGCTGCGTTCAAGCGGCCTCGCGCCCAGTCTGGCATCATGCGTTGGGCAGCTATCCAAAGTTCGGAAGCCGACATTGTCCATCCTGCGCCGCCAAGCGCCGCAACAACAAAGAACGCCTCTGTCTGGCGAACCAGCGCCATCAAGGCATAAACCAAGACAAGCAGCAAATTGGCCAAAAGCATGAGGCAATCGGGAGTCACGCGCGCTCTCAGCGGGGGAATGATAAACAGCGCTGCGATGACTGATCCAGCTCCCATACTGGTGAACAGGAGACCCAGATTAGACGAACTGAGGTGCAATACTTTCAAGCCTACGACCGGCAGCAGGGCCGGAATCACTGAGATGAAAAGAGCAAAAAGGAAATTTCGAGCCAACACGACTCGAAACTGGGGCGCGTTACGAACGTAGCGAACTACTGTCCCGAAAGATTCAAGAAAGCTCTCCGCGGGAAGCTTTGAGGGCCGGGCGGGTTGTTTGCATTGCCAAGTTGCCACAACAACCAGGAGGAAGCACGCGGCATTGAGAGCAAAGACAAAATTCGCTCCGGCAATCAGGACCAGGAAGCCACCCAACGCAGGCCCGATAATTCCTGCGATGCTGAATTGCAGGCTTCCCAGGATCGCCGCGGAGGGCAACTCCGTGTCGGAGACGGATTGGCGCACGATTGATGTCCAGGCCGGTGCGTTAATTGCAAATCCGATCCCAATAAAGAACACGCAACCCAGGATGAGGTAAGGATTGAGAAGATGCATCCAGCCGAGCACAGCCAAAGCAAAGGCTGTGCCGGCCATGCAAACGTTGATCGTGCAGACGAGTTTCTGACGATCGACCCTGTCGGCGAGGGCGCCGGCGGGCAACGTGAACAGAAAGAAAGCCAGCGACGCCGCCGTTGACATCAGCGAGAGCAATAAGGGCGACCCCGCAAGGATGTTCATCATCGAGGTCGCTGCATTTTCGTGGGCGAGCACACAGGTTCCGGAGATTACCGCAGCAATCCAGAGTTTCCTGAATGCCGGGTTTCGCAGTGCCGTCCAAGTGCAGTTCAAGGGCATAAAAATCCGGGCGCCAGTCCATCGGCGAATTGGAAAATCAGTCGCCAAGCCCTTCGGAATGCCAAGTGTTTAACCGGATTGCGCTTATTAGGCTCAAACCGGTTGCGAACCTCTCCAGGGTTTGTCGCTTGAGGAACCGCGCAGGCATTCTGGCTTTCGGCTCCGAGGCTTGAGCGAACCTGAGACCGAAAGGAGAAGTGGCGTCCATGGCGTTTGTTCTGTTAGGCGTCTGGGTACTTACGCCTAGCCATAATCTACAAATTGATTTGGGCAGCCCGAGTGTCAGCGCCGACGAAAAAAAAGTGTAAAATTTTCTCTGATCCGCTAATATTGAGCTGTAGATGGGATCCCGATGAGAGTGGGCGACAGCTCTGTGGGAGGCGGCGCGGGCCAATTTCATACGACGCGCTGGACGCTTGTCATCTCGTCCGCGCATGAACAGAGCCCGACGGGTCGAGCGGCATTGGCCTCCCTCTGTCAGATCTATTGGTATCCATTGTACGCCTTCGCTCGCCGGCGCGGATATTCACCCCCTGACGCCCAGGACCTAACTCAAGGGTTTTTCTTGCACATTCTGGAACATCGGGCGCTCAGCCGGGTTGATCGGCTTAAAGGCAAGTTTCGGTCATTCCTTCTCGCCTGCTTTCAAAACTATCTTTCGGTCGAGACGCAGCGAGCCCACAGACTCAAGCGAGGGGGTCAGTACCACTTTATTTCCTTGGACCTGGAAACTGCAGAGCACCGTTATCGACATGAGCCAGCGGATTATTTAACGGCGGAGAAGATCTTCGAGGCCCGCTGGGCGTTTACCCTGCTGGAGCACGCGATGACCGTCGTACGTCAGGAGTACGTTGCCCGAGGAAAAGAATCGGTCTTTGACATCTTGCGGACGTTCGTCGGGATCGCCGGGATCGCCGAGACAAAGCCTGAGGTCTCATACGAAGAGGCGGCAAAAGCATTGGGCGTTGGTGTTGGCACCGTGAAGACATTCATCTACCGCCTGCGCAAGAGATACCTGGCCGTGGTGCGCGAGGAAGTCGCCCGCACCGTTTCAGATCCTGCGGAGATTCAGGCTGAAATTCGAGCGCTTTGCGATGCGCTGATCGCTGCCGAGGGACGGCTAGAGCCGTGAAAGGACGCTACGGAAAATCTGAAAGTGAACCTGGTACAGCAGGAAGCACGCACGTGCCCAGTTCTTGGCTATGAATTGGTCCTGAACGAGCGAGGCGGACCGATCGGCTGGGCCGCGGTACCACGGGGCGTCTCATACGCGGTGCTGCCTGATTCCGGCTGACAGCTTCTACGAATCAAATTGGTAGATGAGGGCCGAGAATAACCTTTTCAAAAACTCTTCGGGTCCAAACGACCCAACGCTGAGCTTCATCCCTCGGCTTTAGCGATGGTGCATTTTTTGCTGACTTCTTGCCCCTTCCATGAGACATCTCAACAGCTGGTGGTCAGACGACCGATCATCCCAACCCAGCAGGAAGAAAACAATGAAAAGACGCTTAGTAGTTGCCGTTGTGGGATTGGCAATCAGCTTTGCTTTGCCGACTTACGCCCAACAAAAAGACCTGGCGGATCCACAGACAACCCAGAAGATCCTCGCAAGCTCTAAGGCGGTTTGATGAGGCACACAACAACGACGATGCCGCCGCTCGTGCCGCGTTTTACACGCGCGACGCGGTTTTTGTTACGCCAGAGGGGCCAATCATCGGTCGGCAAGCCATTCAGAAATGGTTTACAGACTTGTACCAGTGGTGGCACCCCAAAAACAGCATCACCAAGGTCGACGGGAATGCCTTTCACTTGATAGGTACGGCTGGCAACGAAGCTGTGGGCAACCGGAGAATGGAGTGAGACTGGGCAAGGCAAGAACGGCGAACCTATCCCAATCAAGGGCTATTGGCTATGGATTTATGTTCGTGAGGGCGATGATTGGAAGATCCGGGTGGCGGCCTGGAACACTGCCCCGGACAGTGTCATACTCGTCTACAAGAGTTTTGCACCACAACCGGCCGCAACGCCGTCCCCGACCGCCAGCCCTAGCAGGTCGTTAGGCCACAAACTCGTCGTACGGACGCCGGGAGGAGATCAATGAAAACACGCTTAGTAGTTGCCCTCGTAGGATTGGCAATCAGCTTTGCTTTGCCGACTTACGCCCAACAAAAAGACCTGGCGGATCCACAGACAACCCAGAAGATCCTCGCAGTCGTTAAGGGGATTAATGAGGCACACAACAACAACGATGCCGCCGCTCGTGCCGCGTTTTACACGCGCGACGCGGTTTTTGTTCAGCCAGGGGGGCCAGCAATCACCGGTCGGCAAGCCATTGAGAAATGGTTTGCGGACGTGTACCAGTGGTGGCACCCCAAAAACAGCATCCACAAGGTCGACGGGAATGCCTTTCACTTGATAGGTACGGCTGGCAACGAAGCGTGGGCAACCGGAGAATGGAGTGAGACTGGGCAAGGCAAGAACGGCGAACCTATCCCAATCAAGGGCTATTGGTGTATGATTTTTGTTCGTGAGAGCGATGATTGGAAGATCCGGGTGGCTTCCGGGAACACTACCCCGGACAGTGTCATACTCATCAACAAGAGCTTTGCACCACAACCGGCCGCAACGCCGTCCCCGACCGCCAGCCCTAGCACCCAATAAACCCGGCGACACGCGATGTGACCGGACACTCTGTAGTGCCACAAACCAGACAGGTGCGTGCTTCCTGCTGCGCGGATTCCCGGGGCTGTCCCGGGTTCCTCCACGGGTTCCCCGGATTCTGGATCCACGGCTTCAGCGTTCGGGCTCTAGGACTTCTAGTCGAAGACGTTGAGCAGTTTGGTCCGTTGGGTCGGCGAGGAGCGCGTTATCGACGGCGGCCAGCGCGAGCCGAGGCTGGTGTTGCGCCAGTAGCATCTCGCCAGCGCGCCTGCAGACGGCGCTGCTTTTCGGGAGCCTGGCCAACCCGAATGAGCGAAGAAAGTCAGCGCGCTGGGAGTCAGTTTCAAACCCCGCGAGCGCGATATGCAGCAATGGGTGATTGGGAAGGAAAATTAAAGCGTTTCGAATCCATTCTTCGGTTACGTTTGAATTCGTCAAAAGTGCGTTGTCCACCCACTCGGCAATTTTTACGTCGCTCGCCGGGAAGATCGTTCGATCACTTCCCGTACTGAAAAACCACCGTATGAAGCGCGCGCTTGGACCAGCGCCTTGTGCCAAGTCCTTCAATTGCTTTGTCAACTTTGATCTGTGCTCTTCATTGACTGCGACGAGCGAGCCTTCGTCTGAAAATTCGAGTCCACTTGCGATAGCTGAGAGCGATTCGACTTGCTGCGGAGGTGAGTTGGCCATCGAAACGGAGGCGCCTATTTTCGATTTTTCGCCACTCGCTTCTTTCACCTGCTGAGCCAGCTCGACGGGAGTAGCCGCATCCCAGAGGTTAGCGGTCTTGTCCGCGCTTACCGTCAGAATTCGAGTACCGTCTGGACTAAACCCTGCCCAGGGGACCGTATCTTGATGTTCAAAAGATGCGACCAGCTTGCCCGACACCGCATTCCAGAGTTTAGCCGTGTGCCCGCTTGCGGTCAGGATTCGAGCACCGTCAGGACTGAACGCCGCATGATAGAGACCATCTGGATGGTCAAAGGAACTGATCAGCTTGCCCGAGGCCGTATCCCAGAGCTTTGCGGTGTTGTCTTTGCTTGCCGTCAGGATCCGAGCACCGTCGCGACTGAACTCCGCTTGAAAGACTTCATCCTGATGGGCAAAGGAAGCGAGGAGCTTGCCTGAGGCCGCATCCCAGAGCTTGGCAGTGTGATCCGCGCTCGCCGCCAGGACGCGAGCACTGTCCGGACTAAAGTGAAGTGCTGGCCGGTCCGCCTCCAGAAACGCCGTCCCTGACCAAGCGGACCAAGGTCAAAGGAGGCGATGAGTTTGCCCGAGGCCGCATCCCAGAGCTTGGCGGTGTTGTCAATGTTCGCCGTGAGGATCCGAGTGCCGTCCGGACTAAACGCCCCATACACACCCGCTCCAGTTCTCGCCGTGCACGACCAGACATCTACAATCTCGGGACCGGCCAAGGAGGCGATAAGCTTGCCCGAGGCTGCATCCCAGAGCTTGGCGGCTGCATTCGTCCTCGGGCCGATGCTGTTTGGAAGTGAATGTGTCCAGCACGCCGTCAGGATCCGAGCACCATCCGGACTGAACGTCGCGTGCCTGACATAATCCTGATGGGCTAAGGAAACGATTAGCTTCCCCGAGGCCGCATCCCAGAGTTTGGCGGTTTTATCCGAGCTCGCCGTGAGAATCCGAGTGCCGTCCGGACTGAACGTAGCGTGGCTGACTTCATCCTGATGCTCAAAGGAGGCCATAAGCTTGCCCGAGGCCGCATTCCAAAGCTTGGCGCTGTGATCCGCGCTCGCCGTCAAGATCCGAGTACCGTCCGGGCTGAACGCAGCGTGAAAGAACGAACCGAGATGTTCAAAGGAAGCGATGAGTTTGCCCGAAGCCGTATCCCAGAGGTTGGCGCTATGATCCGTACTTGCCGTGAGAATCCGAGTGCCGTTCGCACTAAAGGCGGCGTTCTCGACGGTATCCTGATGGACAAGTGAGGATATGGGTTTGCCCAAGGCCGCATCCCAAAGCTTGGCGGTCTTGTCTTTGCCTGCCGTCAGGATCCGGGTACCATCCGGGCTAAACGCCGCTCGTAGGACCTCATCCTGATGCTCAAAGGAAACGATGAGCTTGCCTGAGGCCCCATCCCAGAGCTTGGCGGTTTTATCCGAGCTCGCCGTGAGAATCCGAGTGCCGTCCGGACTGAACGCAGCGTGGGTGACCTCATCCTGATGCTCAAAGGAGGCCATAAGCTTGCCCGAGGCCGCATCCCAGAGCCTGGCGCTGTGATCCGCGCTCGCCGTCAAGATCCGAGTACCGTCCGGACTGAACGCCGCGTTCTTGACGCTACCCTGATGGTCAAAGGACGCGAGGAGCTTCCCCGAAGCCGCATCCCAGAGCTTGGCGGTTTTATCCCTGCTTGCGGTCAGAATCCTGGCACCGTCGGGGCTAAAGGCCCCGTGCGAGACCGCATCCTCATGATCAAAAGAGGCGATGAGCTTGCCCGAGGCCCCATCCCAGAGCTTGGCGGTTTTGTCTTTACTTGCCGTGAGAATTCGAGCGCCGTCCGGACTGAACACCGCGTCTTGAACCTCATCCTCGTGGTCGAAGGAGGCCATAAGCTTGCCCGAGGCCGCGTCCCAGAGCTTGGCGCTCTTGTCCGCGCTCGCCGTCAGGATCCGAGAACCGTCCGGACTGAATGCGGCGCGCAAGATCCAATCCTGATGATCAAAGGAAGTGAGGAGCTTGCCTGAGGTCGCATCCCAGAGCTTGGCGGTCATGTCCGCACTCGCTGTCAGGATCCGAGTGCCGTCCGGACTAAACACCCCCTGCAAGACGCGACTCTGATGGTCAAAGGAGGCGAGAAGCTTGCCCGAAGCCGCGTCCCAGAGCTTGGCAGTTTTGTCTCTGCTTGCGGTCAAGATGCGAGCACCGTCGGGACTAAACACCACATTCTCAACAGCATCCTTATGGGCAAAGGAAGCGATAGGCAACGGCAGTGCCTTTTCACGATGGATGATTAGCTCCTGGAAGAATCGTTCTGAAGCGACTGGATTTTCCGGGTCGAACTTGATCGCGCGCGCCAGTAGAGCGATGCCTTCTTGCCACTCTCCCAACTGGAACTGTCGCTCCGCTTGGTTAAAGCTTGTCCAGCTCGCTTGCCGCAACTGGTCGCGGAGTTTCCCGGCGACTTCTGCTTCAGATGCCAGGGCTAGCTTCGTGCGTGCTTCTTCCGCTCGGGCCAGCGCTGCGTTCTTCTCGGCGCTCTGACGTTGGCGCTCGGCCTGCAGCCATTGAAAGCCGGCGAGGATTGCCAAAACGCTGATCGCAGCCATCACCGCGTAACGAATCCGCGCTTGGGCCTGCCTTCGCCGGTTTCGCTCGGCAACGCTCGCGTAGACGTAATCGCTCTGTTCGCGGCTAAGCGACGGTCCAAAGTCTTTGAGCAGATTTTCACCTTCGGCCAGGTGAAGTCCCGGTTCGAGTAGATCATCCGTTTGTTTTCCGCGGCTCAGCCAGAGCTTAAGGCTCGAATCCAGCCGGTTCCGCATCCGCAGAAACTCGCGGTTTTCTTTCAACCACTCTCTGACGCGTTGCCATTCTCGAAGCAGCGCTTCGTGCACGATGCTCACGGTGACCTCTCCTTGCGGATCGGTGTCGGCGACCAACAGGCGTTTTTCAATGAATAGATCAACAAAGCCTTCCGCACCGGCCTTCAGATCCTGGCCGGGTTCCCCTGTGGCGATCAAGTCGCGGTAAGGCACCGTCCGCCGGTTGGGCACTTCCTCTTCGCCTTGGCCCAACGTGACCAGATGCCGCATAACCAGAGGAAAGGCTCTCTGATCATCCGGTCCCAAAGTGCTGAATACCGCTTCGGCGTGCTTGGCCAGCGCGCCTTTCAATTCTCCTAGTTCGCGATAATCCGACCACCGCAGCAAGTCATCACCCCGGGTGCTCTGCTCTTCGTAGAGCAACGACAAAACATGCTCGAGCAAGGGCAACGATTCCGGTGTGGCAGAGGCAGCGTCGCGCAGCGCGTCGTCAAGGCGTTGACCCGTCTGCATGTCCTGCTCGAAGTGCAGACCGGCTGCTTCGGCGGGTAACCGAATCATGTTCCCGATCTCGGCAAACGTGGGCGGCCGCAGATCGAATTTTCCGCTCGGCTTGGTGAGCTCGATCAGATCCGGAAACTCCTGGTACGAAGCGTAAAAGTCATTCCGTAACGTCGCCAGGACAAAGACTCGGCCGCTCTTAACGAGACCGGCGAGCGCTGAGATGTACTTCTGGCGAACCTCCGGTGAAAAACCGGACGTGAACAATTCTTCCAACTGATCAACCACTAGCGCTAAACGCGCTTTCGGTAGCTCGAGGCTTTCCCTCTGCTGCCGAGCCACGTCCGCGTCCTTCGAGCATCCTGAGCCCCGGAGTTGGCGCCGTTTCCCCTCCAGGGAATGGCAACGCTGGATTTTCCACTCCCGCGCGGCGTGATCAAGCGCGTCCCGGACCCGGAGAGCGACACTGTCGGAGTGCTCCCTCAGTTCGCTCCCGAGGTCGCGGATTGCGTTCGGTGATTCCGGGTCCGCCAAGGCCGGCAAGGCATATGACTCCAGCAGGGCGGCGGCCAAGGCATCGAAGCAATCACCGCCGCTCCCACCGGCTCCAGGTCTGGTTACTGACCACCGCCAGATTCCGACCCCCTCAATCGTTCCAGGCTGGGTCAACAATGGAAGCACGCCCGCCCGCACCAGCGAACTTTTTCCTGAGCCGCTCGCACCCACGACCAGCACAAAAGGCCGTTGGGCTCTGACTTGCCACTCCAAGGCTTCCAACACTCCCCCAATCGCTCTTGCTCTGCCGTGGAAGATAGGCGCGTCTCCGAAATCGAAGAAATTGAGCCCGCGAAACGGGCTGGATTTCCACCGGCGCACTTTTATGCTCAAGGTTTTCTGTCCGGTCTCGCGCTCTATCTGCCCCTCCAAAAAGTCACGGAAACGATCCCGAAAGAGTTCCTCAAACTCCTGCAAGTCGCGATACGCGCTGCATGCACTGGCGAAGCCTCCCTCGCCCTTCTTTTCCCAATGCGCGAAGAACTCCTGTGAGGAGTCCCACTGCCGGCCAAAGGCTTCGCGCTCCTCTTTCGGTTCCAACGGCGGCGTCGGCTTCGAACAGTTGCGGTAGACCCGCAACTGCGGCACGCCCCTGTTCTTGTCTGCGTAGTTCAACGCCCATCCAATTTCATATTCCGTTGCCGAGCCCGGCGTGCTTCCATCCGGCATCCTCAAGGTCGGGGCCAGCAGCACGCCAAGGCGCGACCAGATGATACAAATCACTAGATCAAATTCCGCAGTGTTCGGGATCGCTCCCTCACAATCCCCATCCAGTTGCAGCCTCTGATGCTCCGGAAAGTAGGGACATAGAATCAATGGACTGTGATTATCCGGTTCAGTTTTCGGCCCCCCATTTTCTTCCACCAGGCGTTCGAAGATCGAAGAGGAATCACTCACCGGCAGGTTAGACTCCGCCGCCATCGAGCGCATCACTCGTTCTGCCACATGACGCTCCTTTTGGACATCAGCGGTCGAGGAGACGAAAACGCGGATTGTCTTCATCATGGGACGCCCTGCCTCGACCGCATCTCTTACAGCCGGTATCACCTTTAAGAGTTCGGCCGGCGTCTGAAAACGGCGCGCCGGGTCCTTTGCGAGGAGGATCTCAAGGAGAACGACGAGCGGCTGTGGGATGCCGCTAAGTTGTTCCACCGGCAGGGGCGCGTGCTGATGTTGATACATCACCTCAACCGTGGAGCCCCGAAATGGCGCCCGACCGATTAGCATTTGCCAGAGCGTCACGCCCAGTGAGTACAGATCCGAACGGATGTCCACGGTCGCCCCCGCAAATTGCTCGGGACTGGCAAACCCTGGAGTCCCAGCAAAAACTCCGGGCGTAGAAATCGTGGTTTCAGAAAGAGGTTCGCTCGCCGTCTTCGCCAGTCCCAGGTCGATGAGTTTCGCGGTGACGGCGCCTCGTTCGTCCAGGCTCACCATGATGTTGCTTGGTTTGATGTCCCGATGGACGAGCCGCTGCTTGTGAACCGCAACCAAACCGGCGGTGACCTGCGTCGCGATTTCCAGGGCCAGCTCTACCTCGAGCCGGCCCGAGCGCCTAATGAGGCTTTCAAGCGTTTCGCCCTCCACAAACTCCATCGCGTAGAAATAATTCGCGCCGGTTCTCCCGAGGTGGAAGACCGAGGCGACATTCGGGTGACGAACGCTCGCCGCAGCCCGGGCTTCGCGCAAAAACCGAAGCCGGGCCGATCCATCGCTGAGATATCGTTCATTGATGACTTTCAGTGTCACGGGGCAGTGCAGATTGACATCGAACGCCTTGTAAGTAATCCCCATAGCACCCCGACCCAGCTCGATCGGTCTGCAATCCTCGTCCAGCATCAGTTCATAGTTCTCGAATCTGTGGACCTGCACCCAGCCGTCCGCGTCCTTAACGCTGTCTGTTAACCCACGTGGCGAACTCGGCTCCTGGGTTGCTGCAGATGCGCTGTCGGCAGCTTCGAGCAGAATACAAACTGGACAGAACTCGCTCTGGGCGAAGAACTTCGTACCGCAGGCTGGGCAGGTGCGTGCTTCCTGCTGCACTGATTCCAGTTTTATGCCAGAGTGCTCCACATGGGTCCTCCGGATTCAGTATTCACGGCTGCAGCGCCGACCGGTGCGTCGCGGGGCGCTCGGAATTGGCCCGCGCCACCTCCCATTGAGCTGTCGCTCACTCTCATCGGGAACCTACGTTGAGGCAACTGTATCCGATCAGGGAAGAAATTTCACTCTCTTTGTTGTCCACAATTTCCGGTCCTGTGCATTAGGGGCTCGTCGGGATTTGCGCCTTGCTATTCTCTACAAATCGATTTGGAGGGCAGAAGTGTCACAGTTGCACTGATAATTTCAATCCGGTGAGCACCTCTCGTTATTCGGCGTCAACAAGAAATATTCCTACGCCGCAGCCGCCCTCGGCTTGAAAGGGCTCAAAGACGCCCCTAGACGTGGACGCAAGCCCGAGGTTTTCTCCCAAGTCCGTAAGAGGCGCGCACGCAGGCTCCACACGGCGGGGCCTTGGAGCGTGCGCGCGATGGCCCGAGCAAATCGAGCGTGCAGCGACTTTGGTCGGCCCATCAGCTCTCCAAGAACGTTCAGTTTGAAGAAAAGCTTCGGGACGTGGTGGGCCTCTACCTGGGTCCGCCTGATCGGGCCTCGGTGCTCTGCTGTGATGAAAAGAGCCAGTGCCAGGCCCGCGAACGCACCCAGCCCGGCTTGCCTTTGGGCCAGAACACATTCGCAACCCAGACCCACGACTACTACCGGCATGGGACGGTGACCCTCTTCGCCGCCTTGGACTATCTCCGGCAAGGTGTTCGCTCACACTGCCCCGCGCTATCGTCATCAAGAGTGGCTGACCTTCCTGCGCAAGATCGATCGGCAAGCGGCTCCCGAACTCGAGCTTCACATCATTTGCGATGACCTATTCAACCCACAAGCACGCCAAGGTGACAGCCCGGCTCAAGCGTCACCCCCGTTTTCACATCCACTTTATTCCTACCTCTTTCTCCCGGAGCCAAAGAGACAGGTCGACATGGGAACGGATAGCTCGACTTGCACGCGAGTTCTTGCCTCAAGCCCGCATCCTTCATCCTTGGCCGAGCGCACGCTTCGCCGTCAAATACCCAAGTTGGGTGAATAACGCACGCCGGGATTTGCGCGGGGGGTGCTCAGCAATGAGCATCCCTTTCGCGATAGCGGCATCGAGGAAGGCGGAGCGCGGATTTCGTAGTAACCGAAATCCCTGCGTGAGCGGTTCGGATGGCCAGATGTAGTCGCCATTAAAGCAACCTCGCAGATTTTTTTCGAATTTCTGAAACTTACGCTGGCTTCTTCTATTAGTACATAGGTGAACCGCGAAGCATCCCTGCGGGATGCGTACTCAAGCGGGTAATACAGACCATAAAACGATGAACACAATGAACCGTCATACTACACTCACTATGACCACTATGGCATTCCTCTGCCTCGGAATTGCCCTTCGTCCCAGCGATGCACTCGGCCAGCAAAAGACCCTCAAAGAACTAATCGTAGGCACTTGGATATTGGAGTCGGTGTACCGACCAGACCCAAGACGGCGTAAAGCACTACCCGTGGGGTCCTGGTGTCAAAGGAATCGCTATGTATGATGAAAATGGCCACTTTTCTTGGCAGATAATGGCTGCTAACCGTCCAAAATCCGAGGGCACTAGTCCTCGGACACCCGTCGGGCAAGTGAACTGCTTTTTCGGAACGTACAAGGTCGACGAGACGGCGAAGACCTATACCATTCACATTGAGCGCTGTACGTTCCCGCAATGGGATGATCTCGTCGCCACCGATAATATTGCGATGCCGACGGAGAACGAATTGATCATTTTTACAACGAAACCTATTCAGGATCCGACGATGGGAGCCTTCGTTCCCCATCTAAATTTTAAGCGAGCGAAGTAGGTTTAATTATGGCCAATCACATCTTGACCCCGTCACATTCCGCCGGCCGGCCGGGTAGGTGCCCCAGAACGAGAGGTTCTGGGTGTCGTTGAAGACCATGAACCAGACGTTGTTGTCGGCCGGCGTCAGCCCGCCGTTCGCACCGTTCTGGAACCTGTTCCGACTCGTTCAAGTATGTCAATAAGAAACAGGGCTATTTACGTGACCCCGGTGCCACAAGATGTAGTATTGTTCGCATGCCTGAGGTTTATCCTCGAAACCAGCCGGAACTCGAAAAGCAGTTTGAAAACGAGGCTGATTGCCGCTCGTATCTTGAGACGCTGCGGTGGCCCGACGGATATCGGTGCCCGAAGTGCGCGGGCTCCGCGTGTTGGCGGCGAAAAAGAGGACTCATCGAATGTTTGGGATGCGGTTACGAAACCTCTGTCATTGCAGGCACGGTCTTTCAGGATACGAAACTTCCTCTCAAAACCTGGTTTCGAGCAATGTGGCTCATGGCGGGACAAAAAAGTGGCATGAGTGCTTTGACCTTGCAGCGCGATTTGGGCTTGGGCAGTTACAAACAGCATGGAGCATGCTTCACAAGATGCGACTGGCCATGGTGCGGCCCGGCAGGGAACGCTTGAGTGGAAATGTCGAGGTCGATGAAACCTACTCGGGAGCAGCAGAAAGCGGAGGGGCGGTTGGACGACTCACCCACAGCAAAAGTCTTATCGCGGTAGCCGCCCAATGCGATGGTGCAGGGATCGGGCGTATCCGCCTGGCTCGCATACCCGATACGTCCCGTGCAACTCTGCACCAATTTATTGCCGAGTCCATTGAGCCGGGCAGCACGGTCATCACTGACGGTCTTCACGCTTACCGCCAACTTGAGGGCTATCACCATGAACGACTGATCCAGAGGCGAGAGGCTTCGGATGTCCATCTTCTCCCTCGTGTTCACCGGGTGGTGTCTCTGCTCAAGCGATGGCTGCTGGGAACTCACCAAGGGGCCGTTTCCGATGCTCACCTCAATACCTATCTCGGAGAGTTCACCTTTCGCTTCAATCGCAGGACGTCCGCTTCCAGGGGCAAATTATTTTATCGACTTGCCCAACAGGCAGTTCAAATCGGCCCGACCATATTTTCCGACATTGTTAAACCACAAGATATGGGACTACCGGAGTCACGTAAATAGCCATAATAAGAAATGGCTGACCCCTTCTGTTCCCCGCCCTTGGTTACGCCGCATGCCTATGCGGAAAATCCGCTCTCTTCGCCAATGCTATCGATGTGATCAACACCCTCTCCGCCGCCCAGAACAAAGGAACAAAGGCGCCCTCAAAGCCCGAGCTGCGCAATTATCTCTCCCCATCCGTCCTTTTGCTTGACGAGGTCGGCTACCTCCCCATCGATCAGCGCGGCGCCGACTTCCTCTTCCAGGTCATCAGCCAGCGCTACGAGCGCGGCTCCATCGGTGCTGACCACCAACGAGCCTTCAAGCAGTGGCCCTCCATCTTCAACGGCGACAGCACCATTACCTCCGCCGTCCTCGACCGCCTTCTTCACCACGCCGAACTCGTCCTTATCCAGGCACGAGCTACCCCATGCATAAAAGACCGCGTAGAGACCTGAAAAATCCGACAAACTTCCCTTCCTGTTCACTTCTCTTCCACATCGATTTTTAAACCGGCGATCTTCACGATTTTCACGCGGCGCTCGCAACTTATGCTTGAACGCTGTTGCGCATCGTGAAGCGCATAACCTTTGCGCGTTGTTAAGCGAGCCGAAGGCAATCAGGAGGCGGCTCGCAATTGCGTGTGCAAAGCGTCCTCACTTTGCCTTCGCGCCGAGGAGAATGGGGACAGCCTCGACGAGTTCAAGGGACTTAACCATGAGTCTGTGTAGCGGACTTATACGTTTGTAAATGAGCGACTCCAAATGCGCCTTGTCACGCCTCTGGATCAGCATAAATTTCAAACACCGTGATGTGGGCAGGATTATCCCTTTCAGACACGGCGTGTAAGGCCGGAACTCCTGGCTCGAACGCGTAGAGAGTTTCGATTTCCTCCTTGAGCGCAGCTTTATAGCTTTCCAGCTGAGCAGCATCAATTTGGAGTTTCGCCAACCTCACGACTTGGCCATTCTCGTCTGCAAGGGCGCGCCCGCACAGAACTAGCGTCAGCACCACCGATGCGCCAAAAGTTAGACACTGCTTAATGTTCATGTTGGTCCTCCGATTGTCGCACACCGCTGCGGATTCTGGCATGTTGATTCCTACTGTTCAATTACTCGCGCGGTATGACCTTGACTGTTGCGGATTGGGCACTCGCGGCGATCATCGGGCTGAGATACGGGCTGCCACGGTACTTCGCCCGGTAGGCGTCATCGATGAGCTCGTTGATCGGCCCATCGACCGGCTCGAAAGTGACTTCCTTCGTCATGCCGGCGGCGAGTGATCCGCCCCGCTCTCTGCCTCATGGCAGCCTGGTACGAACGGAGTCTCTGCCCGTTGTAGGCGCGCACGTAGAGGTCGCGATCGGTCGCGACAGACCAAATCCAGGTTGGCGTACCGTACGTCAGCGCCGTCCTCTCGGAAAGGTGAAATGTGCAGGTCATCGGCCTGATCGATCTTGCGCAGTTCCTCTTTCGACCATTTCGTCATGGATTCTCCTCGTTATTATTCGCCTGTCAGCGCGCAGTTGTATTCTCCATCGGCAACGAGGGCGTGGCCAATTACGAAGCTTGCGCCAGGGCTACAAAGCCAAAGAACGGCAGCGGCGATCTCCTCCGGCCGGCCAAGTCGCCCCAATCAGCACGTCTTCCATCAGCTCTTTCATGGCTTCTGCTTCACTCGCCAGCACACCGACGCGCCCGCCTCGGCGAGGGCTCTGGCTGTCGTCAGACCCATAATTAGATTGTCCATTGGATTTGGTAGTGACTTATTTGGGGCGTTTCTCAAAATCTCCTTCGCGACCGGCAGCGCTGAGAATGCGTTCGGCCAACCGGCGTAGAAGGCCAGGTGGCGGATAACCTCCGCCGCCTGCTCCTGCGTGAGCCCGCTATCCATCGCCCTGTTAAGGTGGTAGGGAATCTGCGCGACTTGACCGGAAGCAATCAAAGCGCTAACGGTAACCAGGCTTCGGTCCCGCGGTGCAAGGTCCGGGCGCAG
>CAVXQK010000002.1:0-462817 GCA_963763735.1 uncultured Verrucomicrobiae bacterium
CTCGGTAGTGTTGCAACTTTGGAGTTAAGGCGAAGTTTTGCGATAACGTCTGCAAAATTAGATCGCCACCGCGCTGAACAGGCCGAGAATGAAGCGGTGCAGCAGAACAACCCTGCCACCCGGAGCACTTTCGCACGGCTGGCCTTTGCGCATCATATGGATCGCTTCGTAACCGGCGATCGTGCGCCAAGCTCCCCAAAACGAGCGAAAATGTTGACCGGCGCGGACCCGGCGCTTGATCGCCCGATGATCCTGTTCCAGGACGTTATTTAGGTCCTGTACCGGTCGATGCCGGCAATTCTCCTCCAAAGCGCTCCTTGGCTTTGAGCTGCACGATGGCTGGCAGATAACCGGCATGCTCGTCGGTATTGATTACCCGCGGCGCCGGATGGTTTTCTCCGCCCAACGCCTTGGCGAGAAAGCGCTCGGCCGCTGCTGCGTCCCGTTTAGCCGATAGAAGGAAGTCGATGCTTGCCCCAGTGGAGTCGACAGCCCGGTATAAATAGACCCACTTGCCTTTGACTCGGATGTAGGTTTCGTCCACTCGCCAACTGTCGTTGGTCGGTCTGAGCCTCGAGCGCAAACGTCGTTCTATTTCTGGGGCATACCGCTGGACCCAACGCCACACCGTGACGTGATCGGCGTGCAGGCCGCGCTCTGCGAGCAACTCCTCGACGTCCCGGTACGACAAGGAAAAACGCAGATACCAACCAACCGCCAGAAGAATGACCTCCGGTTCAAATTGGCGCCACTTGAACAGACCGCAAACTGAAGAGGCCAGGAGAAGCATCTGGCCAGCCTACCACGCGGTGACTGCAAAGTTGCAACACTTCCAGCACGTTCTTCCGAAGGCGAACGCCACGTGAATAACGCGCCGCCCTATCTGACCGGTTCCAATCACCCCGAGTGTCTTGTTTTCCAACTAATATCCACGCCACCGTTCAAAGGAAAAGCGAGTCTCCTTCTTTGCTTTCCTGCCCTCGATGATACGGCGTGAAAGAGCGAGCATGAGCGCGAACGTGTGCTCGGCCACGGTGTTCGCGTTGCTTCCGGGCAGCTCGCAGACAATCACGCCGCGGCGGGAGCATTCGCGCACATCGATATGGTCATGGCCCGCCGACCTTGTAGTGATAAGCTTAAGCGCCGGATGCGCGTCGAGGAATGCCGCGCTGATCTGGGTGCCGATGTAGATAGACAGGATTTTGGCGCCCGCGCCGACCTCCCTCGCTCCAGTGGGAAACCGCAGATCGTGCGCGGGCAGCGCGGCCTTAAAGAAATCCTCCTCGGGTCGCTCCGTCTCAGTGAACTCTATCTTCATGGAAAGTAGCCTTCCGCGCTCGAGGGGCTGCCTTCAAGCGAACGAAGTCCTCGTTGAGCAGATCGTAAAACCCTGCCACTGCAATGGCAATGAAGTCCATACTTGCTGCAGACATACGCCGAGGACAGGGGCACACGGTGAGGGCGCAGGCGAAACTCGGATTCGGCCGCACAGGATCAGCCGATTGCGTGCCGGAAAAGTGCTTCCAGGGCTTTGAAGGGTTCTCCGCCCAAATTGATGGCGCGCGAAGTCGATCGATCGTTTCCTGGACCGAGTAGCGACTCAACAAGTCATGCATCCCGTTGGCCGGCATGGTTGCTAGACATCAGGAACTGCTCGCAGCGGCCGTTCTCACGCCCGCGCATTACCGATGAGAACACCCGCACCGAAAGCACCTCTGAATCCCAAGACCATGCCGCCTGCCGGCGTGATCGTCAATCAGGAGGCATTAAGGACACGCTCAAAAAGTAAGTGGATCGTTGGCCGCTTCCGAGTCCAATGGCGGCACGATCCTGATCTGACTGCGAGTACCGACGACCCTGCGAATGACAGCCCAGTCGGGTCCATTGACGCGAAAAACCCTTTGGGGGGTTTGTTCCTTCCATTTCCTTTGCGCCCTGTTGGGCTCCTTCCCCGCGTCACTGGTTTTCCGAGTAACTCTCTGTGAGTCGGGCTCAACGGTCGCTTCAGCGCCTATTACGAAGGTTCGTTCCTTAACCCAGCTATCAAAGTCATACGGAAGTTGTTTCGTTTTCATTCAGTCTTCTGCCCTTCTTTCCCAATATTCAAAACCAGGCTTTGCCTAAGTTGTTCGCTCTGAGAGCCGCCCGCCTTCGGACCAAAAGCCTCGCTTACCTGCCGCGTTCGTAGACCTGTAGGGGATCGATCAACTCCGCCGCCAGGCAGCAAACCAGATATGCCAATGCTTCAGCATTGTCCACGCGGCGAAACGCGTTTTGCTTTGTTTCATAGCCCGTCTGCCGCTTGGGCTTCTTTTCAAAGAAGTTTTCCCCGTGCCCCGCTCCAGTGAGATGAACGCGTTCGTGCAGCACCGTTGCCGCGCGGGCGAGCGGACCGCTATAGGTGAACGAGAGTTTTTCCAACTCGATCCCATAGTAGTGATCATCCCTACTCGTACCGTAAACGTGGGCGAAGTCCGGCTCGAGATCGGATCGCATCAGGAACGGCGTCTCGCCGGTGCCCCAGAGATTGATGCTCTTGACGATCCGATCGAGAGCGCCGGTGATCGTCGGGATGGCGGTCGCAGAAAGGGCTTTCTGTTTGGAATTCAGACTAACCTGGCCAGGTTGCAGCTCGGCGTTTGGCAAATTGAGAACATTAGCGACAACGCCGTATCGGTCCTTGATTGTGTCCCAGTTTGCCTGGAATGGCATAGGTCCTGTCGCCAAAACCATGGAACTCCTGAGTTCTTCCAAGCGCTTCTTTGCCTTAATCAGAGCCCGATTGCTTAGCTGGTAGGTATCCTGCAGGGAGCGAACCGTTCCACTGCCGTCCGCAGGAACTTGGACGGGCAAAGGCTCGGAGTAATCGTTACCCTTGAATAGGAGACGGATCTTGCCAGAACCCGGCTTTTTAGCGCCGATCCGAATCGTCAAACAAGCGCCCGCCGGCGGCTTCGGGTCCCAATTCGGCGGGAGTTGAACGAATTGAAACGCATCGACAGGCGCTGTCTCCGTCCTGATGGTAAGTCCGGCGCCTCCGGGACCGAATCCCTCGATGACGGCATAGCGCGCGTAGCCTTCCGGAACCGTCATCCGATAGGCTGCGGTATCGAACCTGTCCGAATATTTTGGATGCTTTGCGAATTTAGACATAAAGATTGGTGAGAGGCAGAATGGACCATCACCTGATCGTCGTAAATGGAACGAAAGATCCACCGCGCTGAATCCCCATCTCACGGGCCAAACGAAACGGTTTCTGGAAATCTCCCCCGCGAAGCGGGGCCTGAAAGTTCCCGCGCTCGTTTATCAGAGTTTGCACTTTCAAGGCCGCCCTTCCTATGAAGGTAAGGACATATGCGGCTTCGAAGAGTTGAGACTGATTGATGCTAAGCCTCTCCATAAGGGCTCCCGCTCCCCTATGCGACTTCCTGTGGCTCACCTTGCATCGTCCTGCTGCAATTTGGACCGGCCGCTCATCGGCGTGCGGCGCGACTCGCTTAGCAATCGCATCGATGCCCGCAATGCGCGTCTGATCTCAACGTGGCTAACCATGTGCGAGGCTAACGGCAAAGATAAACCCGGTTAGGCAGTCTGCGATTTCGGAGGCCACTCACTTCCAGATAGCTCTTTGGGCAATTGCGTAGGATCTACCGGGTAATCAGACTCTTATCGGAGACTTCATGCGGTGCAAGTTTGGCTTCGGGGGCGCCAGCTATCAACCAAAGGGTTTCCTCTTCTGTGTCATTGAAGACCTGGCGCAACAGCTGGGGTCCGACGAGAACGCCACCGTACCGCGGCACCGTGAGCGTCTCCTCGCCGTTCACCTTTGCGTAACGCCAAGCACGAACAGCCTGTACCCCGCCGGCGCATGAGACGTGCCGTTGCCACTCTTGCGACGACCTTGCTGCGTTGCCCGGGATAACTCCTTAGGTAGGCCTCGTAGAGGCACCCAAGGCGGTAGGGACCGAAAGACGCTCCTCTCGGCGCACACATTCCTAGCTGCATGGCGAAGTTCTGATGCCTCCAGCTGATCTCCTTCTTGATCTGCCGTCGAGGTGGAGGCACTTTGGCGTCGGCGCAACCGGATAGTTCAGCCACGCGGACAGGCGGCCCACATCGCGACTCGCGAGAGAGGATACGGACCCAACCCAACTCGGCCGCCTGTTCGACCTCCCACTCGCAGACGTGGTAATAATGCGACATGCGCCAGACCCGCATCGGGCCGCAGGAGTGAGGCTTTAGTTCCCGTTGAGTCCGCCGCGCTTCCACTCGTCGCCATCGTCCGCCACGCGTCGGCCGCCACCTTCACGGATACCTTGCAGGAAGGCCGTGAGAGTGTCGCCGGTATCGAGGGTGAGTTTGTTCTCCATCCAGCCGCACATCTTACCCAGCATTTCGGCGGCCTTGAGCTTGTCGGGCATACTGACCATCGTGGTTGCTGCGCCGTCTTTACCGGTCCAGCTCCGCACCGACTGGCACAGCGGGTGGTCCTGGTGGATTTGACCACAAGGCGTTCGCATGACGCTGATGAGGTAGGCGCGAAACTCGTCGCGAGAGATCTCGCACTTATCGCTCTGCGCCTTCTGTAGCTCCTCGACGCGCCCCCTTACGCCCGGGCGCTTCATCCACTTGTCGGCCTGTACGTCGGCGTCCTTGTAGCCAGGGCCATTCGGGCCGACGGTTCGCCGGAAGGCTTCCGATGCGCCTAGCCCGGCGGCGTAGTGCTGCGGGAACAGCTCGTGCCGGGAGTTGCGAAGCTCGGCCACGGCTTACTTCCTGCGGCTGAGCAGCGAGGCATTACCGCCTTTGCCTCTCTTCGGCAAGACGGCTGGAGGGTTCGGCGCCGGTTTCGCTGCGGATTTGGCTGCCTTGGAGGGGGACGGCTTCTTCGACATCGCGCCAAGGTGGCGCAACCCGCGCCGCCGGGCAAGATCAGAGCGATCAGGCTGCGCGGCAGCGGCGGTAGCCCTTGCTTGAGGGGCCGGGCTCGCCTTGGCCCGGTGAGTGCACGGCTTTGGACAGCCGCTCGATGTCACGCATCTATGCGCCAAGGAACCTGAAGGCAAAGTCAGCCGCGGTGCGCTCGGTCCCACAGAAAACGAACGGGCAGTAACGCAGCGTCCAGCTTGCCAGAGTCCCAAGGATCGCGTTCCATCGCTCGCCGCTCGCAACCCTCAAACTCCGGCATGCCGTTGATGCCAAATGTGCTGGAAATCTGAAACAAGAATGTCACGATGTCATCCTATTCCGGCATTTCAGTGTGTCATTTCGCTTAAAACATGAAATCCTCGCACCGCAGCCTCGTAATTCCAGCCCTATTGGTCCTCGCCTTTGCTACAGGGTGCGAGAACGCAGAACAGCGCAATCTATACGACCAGGCAATGAAGATGGAACAGACCCCAATCGGCGATAGTTCTTTTCTTACGGTCGAGGCTTACCCAAAGGTTGTCCGTCTGGATGCTACAAGTCGCTTAGGTCAGACTGCACAACAGCGGATTGATCGCATCCAGAGAAATGTCGCCTCCTGAGAGGCTTATTACCGATACTAAGGCGGGTCCTAGCCTCCGCGGTCCGGTGCGCCTTTTCGACCAGAATCAGCCGGATTTTGCTGCAATTCAACGCACAGTCGACTCGCTACCGCCTCTTTCCGATATATGCAATCGGTTGCAACAGGGCATCCGAAACGGAGCGATGACGCAACGAGTGCAAGAACTCAGCGTCGCAACGATGGCAGCGGAAAGCCTCCAACTTCTTCTGGAGATTGCACGAGACGAGGGCGTCACTGACCTTGACAGACGCGTGATTCGACACAAACCATCGCTTAGTGCGGCAGACAAGCAGTCCATTCTGCCAGACTTAGTGGTCCAGAAAACTGTGACGATCCTGATTGAAAGCAAGTTTGTCCTCTGCAGCAGTGTTGGCGACCTGAAAATATCCCGCAAACTGCTGAGCGAAATTGCCGTTACGCTCGGTCTTCCCCGCAGAGGAAATAAGAGTTATATAAACCCGGCGGCATTCATTCCGGAGATTGAACTTGGGTTACTGCGTGGGATGGTCTCAACCTTCTTCTCACCAGGTCGCATCACGCAACTTGGCCTCATTGCGCTTATTACACATTCGTCAACTCAGATGCCCGATGTAGCCGTTTCATTATCGCCATCTGAGAGTCTTCTGCTGCCCTGCAGTGTATTTCCTGCAATCGCGAGAAAATATGCGGAGTGTGCCTATCCGTATGTACCCTTTATTTTATTACCGTTCGATGCGGGGCCTGTTCCGCCGATGGGCTCAGATAAATGAATAGCCGAGACAAGTCGTCGCTAACCATTTTGCAACGCGTGACGTGATCGGTACTACAGAGATAACAGACCGACGTGGGAGCTTTTTGGCGGGACAATGATGTCTTGTACGATCAGAACGCAGCTACAAGCAATTGCTGGGGTGTCCGTTGGTAGAAACGTTGCGCGTGCATAGATAATTGATTTACCTTTCCTCGGTGGGACTATAATCTTATTGCAACGGCAACACGTCTGTGATTTTGCACGTTATTTGCCCCAGCTCATGCTTTCGTCGCTTGAGAAAGATCAGTGATGTGTTGCGCACTTTCCGTGGCCATAATATCCACCCGCGACGGTCAAAGCTTGTTTCTCTGCGTGCTGGAGCCGGCCGCTGATATTACTCAGGCTGGGGGGTTAGGCGGGTATTGATCAGCGCTCAATGGTCAGGTGGTCGGCGGGGGCACCCACGACAAGAGTGCCACTAGGCCGTGCGCCGGATTTGATCGCGTGCCGGATGGCATCGCCGATGAATTTTTGCACCGTCCTTTTCATCGGACGTGCTCCGAGCGCCTTGTGAATGCCGCGCCGGACAAGGAACTCGAACGCCTCTTCTGAGAGCGTAAGATCGAAACCCTTTTCTCGATACCGGCCGAGTTCCTCGAAAATGGCCAACTGGCCAATCTCGCGCTGCGTGTCTGGCGAAAGGGGCTTGAAGACGATCTTCTCGTCAAAGCGCCCGATGAGTTCCGGCCGGAAGAACGTGTGCAGTTCGGAAATCACCGCCCGCTCCAAGGTCGTGAATGGAAGCCGGGTTGGACGCAAAAGCCGCTGGGAGCCAATATTGCTCGTGCAGATGAGGTAAAAGCCGGAAAGATCGTAGGTGTGATGATCGGCAAGCGTGATGCGAGCGGCATCAAGCATCTGTAAAAAGAGATCCCATATCAACCGGTGGGCCTTTTCGATTTCATCGAAAAGCAGGACGCCTTTCTGGTGTTGAGAGAGAACGCTCCCGAGCCGTCCGGGGTTGCCGGTTTCATCGCCCATAAACAGCTTCACGTTGTCCAAGTGAAGAAACTCGGACATGTCAAAGCGGTGGACGTTGCCCGCCGAAGAGATAGCGGGTGAAGGCGAGGGTCAGTTCCGTCTTGCCCACCCCCGTCGGGCCAAGAAACAGGAATGAGCCGAGCGGCTTATCCAGGGGCTGCAAGCCAAGCTGGCCGCGTTCGAGCACCGAGCACACCCGAGCAATGACATGATTTTGGCCTTTGATCCTGGAAAGCAGGTGCGACTCAAGGCCATTCAAATCGCGGAGGAGGGCGGTAGAATCCTGCATTGCTTTGATGAATCAATCGACGGCCTGGATGCGCTGAATTTATTTCTTACCCATTGCCAGACGGCGAAGTCGGGTCGCAAGCGCGTGAACCATCTTGGATACGAGCCATCTGGATGGATCGGCGCGAATCAACCGCTTGCGGAACGGCTTTTCGCAATGCCGGACAATGGCGGTGAACTTCGGCAGCTTGCGCAATTTGAACGCGGGAAAGTAGGGCTTGATGACACGCTGGTAATTGTAGGAGCGCCTGCCGCCTGACCATCCCCACGTCTTTTCAACGACCTCCCGCTCGCCGATGTTCTTGGAAGCGATTACGGCGGAATCCTGATTCGCACATGTGAAGATGAGTTCATTGCTCAGGTTGAGCATGAGCACGTCCGCGTAGCGTTTATCGAGCGAGCCGAGAAGGGAGGTATAGGCCTGGGTCGCGAGAACGATCGTGGCGCGCGCCTCGCGAATGACGCCCGCTGCGCGATGGTCGGCAAAGGCCGATTCCGCCCCTGTGATGATCTCCTGGCCTTCGTCGGCAAAGAGGATGATGAGATTGTCCTTCTCCCGTTCCTCTGCCGGTTTGTCGAACCGGCTCAATGCGTGGAAGTAATAGGAGAGCTTCAGGATCGTGTTGATATAAAGCCGCTCGGATTGGAACTTCTGGGGCATGGCGATGCAGATGATTTTTCCGTCGTCGATCTGATCCATCGAAAACGTCGGCTCGTTCGCGCAGAACACCTCGGCGATTTCCGGGTTGATGAAGAACTCGAGATAGGTGCTCAGCGTCCCCTGCACGCCGCCAAGCTGCTCGGGAGGCTGGCCGAAGAATCCGTCGCGAAGGGCAACGACCAATTCATGCGAACGCTGGTCGCCCTTGTTCATCAGCGTTTCGATGGCCGCGTTGGCATCCGCCTCGTTGAGCAAGAGCCGATGGATGTTTGGAATCGTGACGTACGCCTCCATGTGCCGGAGGACTTCAAATCCGGTCTGAATCGCAATCTGCGCTTTGGTCGGGAAAAATGGATTCTGGCCGCGGCCTCCGGTCAGCGAGACGGCCGTATCGACAATCACCTTTGCATACGTGGAGGCGGGAACGTTCGGGTTGCCCGTGATGTTGATCGTGTGAACGGGTCGCCACAGCTCATCTTTTCCTAGCGGCCGGGTTTGCAGCAGGATGAGGTCTTTTTCGCGCCCGAAGTGCGCGGCCATCTTCACGAAGGATTTCCCAATAGAGTCCCTTTTGATCGAGGCAAACGCCGCCCCAATGCGGCACATTTTGAAAAACTCTGATAGGTGATCGTATTGATCGCGCATTGCGTCTTGCCAGAACCCGTGCGGCCCGTGATGAGCCATCCGCGGACGAAATCCTCCATCGACCAGGAGAGGCCGGCGAGCCGAAGAACTGGCCGCTTTCCGGCTTCCGCCGTCGAAAAGCGTCCAGATCGCAAACACGGCGCAAATGCCGATAGCGGCCCACGAGAGCGGCGGCGCGAGCAGAAAATATCCGGCGAGCGCACCGGCGATGCCGAGAACGTAGAATCAGCAGGTCACTCGCTTTCATCGGCGCGCTTCGGCTTGAGCTTGCGGATGAGGAAGTCGAAGAGCCGCCGCTCCGGGTCGGGTATCGTCTGCGTGTAGGACTTGAAATTGACGACGGTGACGGCGGAACCGTCCGGGTACTTCTGGTGCGAGCAGCCGTCCACGTTGGAAGGCCGGAAGGCGAATCCCTCGCAGAGAACGAATTCAGAGTGCGTTTTGCTGCCGATGGGCGATGGCGATTCGATTGGCATAGGAGTTGAACCCGTGGATTTGCGCGTAGCGTTTGTGGGCGGCGCGGTATTGCACCCTGATCTTGAAAAGAAGATTCCGCATTTCCCGGAGCGATCGGCGGTCTACAGCGGCGGCGAGCTTTTCGGCAACACGCGCCGCCTTTGGCGCGCGCCGTCCAACGAGCCGCGAGACAAAGTTCGCGCTCCGCTTGAGCGCGAAATATTTCCGCTTCGCCGCGATGGACGCTTCGAGGTTGCGGATGCTCTGATAGAGCTGTTGCAGGCGGATCGCCTCGGCCGTTTGCGCGTTCCGCAATGCGTCCATCTGGGAAGGATTCAGGCGCGGAGAAAAGACGATCTTGTCGGAGTCGAGCCGCCTGGAAAGCTGCTCCTCCATTTTTTGAGGCGAGGCGAGAACCTGTTCCCACCGTTTGTTCTCCCGCTCGAAGCACGCAGCGGAGGAATTTCATCTGGTCCTTGTGTCCCGACGCCGGATTCCGGGCCGTGCTGCATCCGACATACGCGCCTCTCGCCGTGCGCGGGCAAAGCGCGACATGGACGTGAAGGTTGTCCGTGTCGTGATGAATCCCGTAGGCGTAGCCAATCGAATCCGCCGGATGAAACCGCTCGTTGAACTTCCCCATGATCGTTCTTCGTCGTGGACTGCAAGACGCGGTCCGGATTGATGCCGGCTTCGACCAGCTTGTCGTGCAGTCTCGCGCGACATCGAGAAAACGAGACGATGCTGAATGACGGGATTTTGCGAGGAGGTCGGATATTTCCGAATGTGCTCGAACCACGCCTCCGAAATGCGCCTCTTGCGTTCGTCGTTGGTCAGTTGCGACGGTGCGGTGCGGCTGCCGTCCTCGTTGATCAGAATCAGAGTGGTGCAGGAATCCGCCCGCGTGAACCTGGCCGAGCGTTTCCTTCGAGGCGTAGTCGGCGAACTGCCTGAGCGGCCTGGTTCTTTTCGGGCCGTCGTCGTGCTGCTGGCGCGCCGACATTTTCCGGCTGGAAGTCTCGTCGAGATATTCGAGATCGAGGCGGCTGCGCCACGTCGTCTTGCGCGCGAAAATCATTCCCGCCTTCATAGGTTGTCGAAATTTTCGAGGACGTGGTCGAGCTTGGCTTCGATGCGCAGAAGAATCTGCGGGTCGATCTTGTCCTTGATCGACACCGCGAAGACGACGGCCTCGAAGGTCGCCGACTTTGTTTTGAAACCGAAGGCTTCGTGGAGCGCTGGCGAAGCGCGACTTCGCCTCGGGTGAGCAGTCCACGTGGAACTGCGCGGCTGGAGTTTTCCTGGGGTATGCCATGATCGTTTAATGAGGTTAAGTATTTGGCTGACGGATGTGAAAGCGATGCGGAAGTTGCGAAGTCTCCCGTCGTGCGCCTGACGCACGGAGGGACGGCGGAAAAAGAGGGTTTTTCCGCGAGGCGATTTCCGTACGGAAATCGCTATCCTGAATTACATCTGAGATACGAGCTTGGTCGCCGAGGTCGGGAAAAGTCTGGGTCGTCTCAGGTGTCCGGCCGATGGCTCGGGAGGTCCAGCCGCCGATTTGTTCCGCCCGGAGCCGGGTGTTGGGGTGGCAGGGCGAGGACGGAATGAATGGGCGGGCAGAGCTAAGCGGGTCGAGAAATTTGCGCTGATTTGCAGTCTTTTCGAAGGTGGGCGCGGCAAGGACTCGCCGCCCGCACTGCCTGAGAGGAGGATGCAAATGAGCGCGATCAAGGCGCGGATGCGTCAGGGTGTCTAAGGAGATTCCTTTCATAGCGAGAGAGATTGCCGGTGTGGGCCGGAAAGCCGGTCGGTTGGTCGGGTGTCGTGTTTCCATTCCATGAGCGTCGAAACCCCGTCGCCGTCCTGGTCATGATTAGCAAAGCCGGGAATCCGGGTGTCGATCCCATGCTCACGCGCCCAGGTGAGCGGCATCCCTTCGGGCGAGGTCTGGCATTCCTGGAGTGATTCCTTGTGCTCGATTCCCATGATGAAATCGCTGGCCTTCTGCGCCTGCGAGGCCGCGGAGACGATCAGTCGGGGGTCGTTTTCGAGCTTGTTGATCCACGATCCAAGGTAGGCCGCCGAGTTTTCGAACCGGACCGAGTCCAGAATGCCCGCCTCATTCGACAGGAATGCTGCTCCCAATTCGGCAACCAGCTCCTCCTTGGAGTATTTCTCGGAACCAAATCTCGCTTGCTGCGTGACACCCTCCCGGTCGAGGCGGACGCTGTGCCCCGATGCGTGAACATCTCGTGATAAAGGCTGTGGTAGTAGTCCTCCTGGCTGTGGAACGTGGAAGGCGCCGGGATGCGGATCACGTCGTCGTGCGGCGAGTAGAAGGCGGCGAATCCGCCGTGGTGGATCGGGCAGAGCCTGGCGTTTTCAACGATGACAGCCGCCCTTTCGTGAGGCTGGGTAACGTTCTGGCTCGTCGTGATTGCTGGCGGTTGGATGCCTTCGGTCTGGTCGAGATTGAAAACATTCGCCCACCGGACGAATGGAATGCGAACGGGCCTCCCGTCCTCGCGCAGCACTACCTTCCCTGCTTCGTCCCGCTTTTCGAGGATCTTGTAATAGATGACCGGGGTGGACCTCTCGCCCTTCTTCACATGGCCGCCAAGGTCGAGCGCCTGCTTAAAGCTGATCCAGAACGGGGACTGGTAGTCCGTCGAGCCGAGGAGCAGGGCATTGATTCCGCGGTAGGGTTTGCGCGAGACGATATTCTGGACGCCGAACCACGGCTTCTGCCAAGGCACGGTGCCGCGCTTCAACTGCTCGATGAAGCGCTCGGTGATCGTCTCGATAAATGTCGCGGTTCATAGTGCGACCTCCTGCCGGGCGATCTCGATGGCAGATTCGGCCTCCTGCAGTGGAAGGTCGAATTCCCGTGCGATAACCCGAGCCAGCGATTCGCCTTCATGCAATCCGGTGACGAGTGGTGTCTCAGGTGGCTCTCCTCCCCGGTTCACGAAATGCCAGAAATAGGCGTCCAGAAGTCGGTTATGGAAGTCGTTGTTCACGGTTTGAGCGAGACGGGTTCCTTCAACTTGGGAGCGCACAGGCTTTGCTTCATCGCAATGAGATCCTCGTTCCAATCCTTGTGTTTTGGGCGATGCGATGAGATTTGGAATCCGGTCCAATCGTGGGTTGTGTCTTGCGCGTTACGCCAGCCCTGCTCGCCTGCGATGTCGTTATCAAGGGCAACGATGAAGGATCGCCGACGGTCGTATGCCTGAGCCATAAGTTCGCGGGACACCATGTTTCCCGCGCAACTCACAACGGCGAGGTCTTCCGCAGCGCTTGCGTGGAGGCAATAGTAACTGAGAGCATCAACGGGCGATTCGACGGCTGCTATCTTGGATGCTTTGGCGAGGTCGCCGACAGCGAACCACGCCGACTTCTTGCTTCCCAAGCATGGCCGGAATGCGGATTGGTGCTTGGTATCTCGCAGGGTGGCTCCTCGAACGATGCCGTGGCAATCGCGATGAAGGAAAACCAGGCTGGGATTTGGGCTATGATCATTGGCGTAGATCGAGCCGCGAGCGTGTAATTCGTCCACGAGATCCGCTGCAATCCCGCGCTTCTCGACCAGATACGCTCGGGCAACCGGCCACTTCGTGTCATCCCGTATGGCGTAGATTGCCGCAAGCTCTTCGAAGGATTTCTTGTCCTTCTGCGGGAGCTGGTGCGGGCTTTTAGGAACGCAAAGCAGGCCCTGACTGGCTGCGAGAGGCCGAAAGTGATCGGCTAGAGAACGGCAGGCCGCGGAAAAATCCACCCTTGCGATGTGGATCACCAAATCAATTGCGCCTGCGCCACCAATCCCTGCCTTGTTGTCAAACCACATGCTGCCGGTGACAACGATGTTGTGGAGCTCGCTCTTTGCCCGCAGCGTCGTGCCTTCGGACTTGGGCTCGAAGCCATAGCGCTCCAGAACTTCACGGAGCGGAATGGTGCGCACCTGGTCGGCGAGTTCGGTGATTTTCACTCTTTGATTGGCCACCCCAGTGAGCGGCGAGCCTCGTTGAAGGTTGCTCTGACTTCCTCGGGCGAGGGCCAATCCGACAGCGTGGCTGGCTCGATACACTTTTCTTCCCTAGGAGCCTTCGGCTTCGGTGGCGGGTCGTCCGGGGTGAAGCCGAGCCTGGTTTGGTGCTCGACGAGCTCTGCATGGAGCCGTTGCGCTCGGTCATGACTACCGTGCCTGAATGCCGCTGCGATTTCCGTCCGTAACTCGGCAACGCGGCGTTCGAGGATGATTTTCGTCGTGTCTGACAGAACCTTGGGGGGCGGCGAAGCCGTCGTTTCGGCCGGTCTGGACGGGATGGTTGTGGAAAAAGGTACCGGTACCTTTCCCCTATTATTTATTCTCTTCTTATTATTCTCTTTGGGTGACATGGGCGTCACCAGGGGAGTGACCTGCGGTGTCACCAGGGCTGGTGTCCTCCGTGTCACTAGGGCTGGTGAACTCCTGTTCACCAGGGGTAGTGACCTGCGGTGTCACTCGGGTAGCGGAGTGGTGAGTCGTCAGACTCCGGGAGCGGAAATGGCGCGGTTTGCTTCGCGAGCGACCATGCAGAGATCGCGCGTCGCGTTGGGAAGTCTGCATCCAAGGATGCCAAAGGAATCGATAGTAATTCGCACAGTGCCCCTTTGCGGGTTGCTGACGTTGGTCGTCGTAACGAGGCCGTGAGCAGAGAGTTCCTGTACTAACCGGATCACGTGCCGTCGCGAAACATGGAGCTTTTCGGCCAACTGATTGAACGACGGCCAGGCGTAGCCCTTGCCGCCGGCGAAGTACGTCAGATAAGCGTAGAGTTTCTTGGCCTTCTCGGACACCTCCGGGCGCTCCTCCAGCCACTGCGGCAGCCACACGCCATGAAAAAGGCGGTGCGGATTGATGAGGCGGACGCTTTGGGAAGCACTTTCTGCGTCATCGACCTCGGATTCCACCAGGATGTCTAGACGGCTCCATGTCGACCTCCTGCCATTGATTGTGACAGTAATTTGTGACGCAAAAGCCTTATTTCGTTCTCTAAAAACGACTTAACAAGACAAAAACCCTCAATGCCATTGAGGCGCTCTACCAACTGAGCTAAGACCCCGCTCTCGATCGCCGCAGGCGAGCCAGAAAGTAGTATTACGCGAAGATGAACCGCGGCAAGAGGCTTTTTCACTCTTCCGGAAGAGGCCCCCTCAGATTTTTTCGGAGGTGATCGGTGTTGCAAATCCTCCAATTTGAGCCGTTCGACGGCTGCCACCAAATCCACGGCCGCATAACGGACCAGCTTCCTCTGTGTGATGTGTGGTTTCAGCCAGTGGTTTTGGACCATGCGGTCGAAGATTTCTCTTCCCCCCGCGATGCCCGTAGCCGTCTCGGGTTCCAGCAAGAGCGCTGGCGCGATAACGAGGGTTCCATTCATTAGGTTGACAGTTCAATTTCGGTAAGTGCACATCCTGCGAGAATGAGCAGGATGTTCAGCCCCTCGATGCCCCATATCTTGCCGTCGCTGGCGTCTCCGGCGTGTGTATGTACGATTGCCTTGCTCACGGGGCGATCTGGATTGAGGGCAGTCCGCCGGCATTAAAGAGCGCCTGGGCGATAAGGACTGCGAGACCAGGGACAAGCGACTTCTTGGCCAGGTCGGCATTGCCCGAGCGTACCTGCCAGCCGCCATGCGCAATAACGATGACAGCAATTATGAAAAGAGACTTCGCGATGATCCCGAGTCCGGTGGACATCGCTCCATCAAGGGAAGCGGATTGGGCGAGCAGCATGTTCATGATCCTCTTCTTTGAGTTGCGGGCTCGAGTATTGCATGGTTTTCGAAAAAGCCGGTTCCGCGTGCGGAGCATAATTGCTCTATCTCAGGTAACGGGTACGTCTGGCCGTTCCGTGAACCCGATTGGCGTAACCACCTCGATACGCAGGGTTCACGCGATATGGCACGGCTCAATGCGTTCATGGTCTCCATTCCATGATATTCGCTCGTCCCGTCCGGCCTGGGGGGATGCGCACTCTGATTACAGCGGGCGGTGGCTCGGCAGTGAATACGAGCGACTACGTTGCTGCGTCAGCAACGCCGCAGGGGACCTTTCTCGTCGCCTATATCCCACCGGATCATAGCGGATCGATTACCGTGGACATGGGCGCGATGGGTGGTCCGAGCCGGGCCCGATGGCTCGATCCCACGAGTGGGACGTACACCAGCATCGGCAGCGGTCTTGTGAATTCACGGACACGCGCGTTCACACCACCGGGAAGCAACAGCGTCGGGGAAACAGACTGGACGCTGTACTGGATACCGCAAGCAGTCCGTCTTCGCCGTCAAATCTGAGGATCGTCGTTCCGAGCCAGCCGTCGAATGAGATTTCTAATACGACGCCTTCACCTGCGCCCGGTCCAACACCCACCTCTGGGCTGATAAATATCGGTGAGACAACCGTCTTGTCTACTGTTGGTCGCCCAGCAAGCCAAGCTGCCAGTTACGTCCGCCCTACAAAGCATGTCTTTCTACGTCACGCACGCTGCGGGCAAACTGCGGCTTGGAGTGTATGATGCCAGCGGTCCAGGAGGAGGGCCTGGCAACAAAGTGGCAGAGACAGCGGAGATTAGCCCCGTGAACGGGTGGAACAGAGCGACCACCTCTCCCACAGTGCTGGCGGCTGGAACCTATTGGCTCGCATATTTCCCTAGCGTAATTCGCTTGCTTTTCTGAAAAATCCAAATGGTGCGGGAGGGGTGTTTTACGTGTTGCCTTATGGCCCGCTACCCTCGACATTCTCCACCACTCCTTCCAGCACTCAATCGGACTGGTCGTTCTACGCAACCCTGCAACTTTGAGCCAAATGTCAGATGAGCCGGGAGGTAAATTCGATAAGCCATTCATGTCAGAAAGACGCTTCCCGCTGTGGAAACCGAGACAATCAACGCCACTCCTCGTCTGCCACGCTAATAAGCGCACGAAGTTCGTGAAAACTCCGTCGTGTCATGCAGAATCAATATCGGACCGCCCTCCAGAGCTAAGCGTTGCGCTCCAAGCAACCGCGATGGGGTTGGTGTCGTGTGGAATGGTGGGGTTCGATTTTGAGAAAGCGCGCACGGCGCTCAAGGTGCCGAAGGCATATGCGGTGGCGATGTTCGCGCTCAGGCGTCCGGGCGATCGCGCCTCTCTCCCGGACGAGATGCGCGAGAGCGAAGTGCCGAGCGGCCGGCGGCCGGTGCGCGAGAGCATTCGCGACGACGTGTTTGCGTTCATGGAGGCAAAGGCGTGAAAGCGTGGCAAATCACCGCGCAAACCGGTCCGGATGGGCTGCGTCTGAATGAGATCGTCGAGCCGAAACCGGCGCGCGGCGAAGTGCTCGTGCGGGTGCGGGCGAACTCGCTCAACTATCGCGATCTCATGGTCGCGGACGGGCGCTATGGCCGAGCCGAACTCCCGCTCGTGCCGCTCTCCGACGGGGCTGGCGAGATCACCGCGGTGGGCGACGGCGTGGCCCGCTGGAAGATCGGCGATCGCGTGGCGGGAACATTCTTCGCGGGGTGGCAGAATGGCCCGTTTCGCCGCGAAGTGCTCGCGACCGCGCGGGGCGGAGCGCTGCCCGGCATGCTCGCGGAATACGTCGCGCTGGCGGAGGAAGGGGTCGTCGCGATGCCGCCGCACATGACTTTCGAGGAAGCGGCTACGCTGCCCTGCGCGGGCCTCACCGCGTGGCAGGCGCTCGTCACCCACGGCAAAGTCTCGGCGGATCAGACGGTGCTCGTTCTCGGCACCGGCGGCGTTTCGATGTTCGCGTTGCAGTTTGCAAAGATGCACGGCGCGCGAGTCATCGTTACCTCGAGCAGCGACCAAAAACTTGAGCGCGCCAAAGCGCTCGGCGCAGATGACGTGCTGAATTACCGAACGACTCCGGATTGGGATGCAGAAGTCTTTCGCGTCACCGGCAAAGCGGGCGCGGATCACGTCATCGAAGTCGGCGGCACCGACACCTTCGCGAAATCGCTGCGTGCGGTCGCGGTCGGCGGGACGGTCAGCGTCATCGGCGGCGTGAGCGGGTTCGACAGCGCTGCTCCGCTCGTCGAGATCCTTTCGAAGATGTCCCTCATCCGCGGGATTTTCGTCGGCTCCCACGCGATGTTCGAAGCCATGAATCGCGCGCTCGCGCGTGCTCAGACCAAACCGGTCGTTGACCGCGTCTTCCCGTTCGCCGACGCGCCGGCCGCTTACCGGCATCAGATCAGCGGCGCGCATTTCGGCAAAGTGGTCATCAGCCACGGGTGATGAGCGTCGTCCGCATCGATGTCTGAAGCGATTACGTCTGCCCGTTCTGCTATCTCGCGGAGCCGACGCTGAAGCGCATCGAGCGGGAGTTCGCCAACGCGGTCGAGGTGGTCTGGCGGGCCTTTGAACTCCGCCCCGCTCCGGTGCCGACACTGATCCGAAGGGCGAATACCTCCGCAATATATGGGCGCGCGCCGTTTATCCGATGGCTCGCGACCGCGGTATGACGCTGCGTCTTCCACCGGTGCAACCCCGCAGCCGTCTCGCGCACGAAGCCGCCGCTTTTGCCCGTCCGCATGGAAAATTCGTGGCGATGAATGGCGCGCTCTTCGGCGCGTTTTTCGAGCTTGGTGAAGACATCGGCAGCGTGAACGTGGTGGCGAAACACGCCGAGGTCATCGGCCTCGATGCGGATGAACTTCGTCGCGCCTTGGACCAAGGCTTTCACCGCGAGCAAGTCATCGCCGACGAAGAAATCGCCCGGACACTCGGCGTACACGGCGTCCCCGCGATGCTGGTGCGCAATGTGTCAGGGCCAATCGAGCGCGCCACCATGATCGAAGGCGCGCAGCCTTACGAGCGCGTGCTGGAGGCCATCGAGCAGCTCGTCGCCGAGCTTCGAAACCCATGATGACCGCGATCACCATTCGAGAGCCCGGCGGGCCGGACGTCCTCGTTCCCACCGAGCGCCCGGTGCCGATTCCCGGGCCGAAAGAAATCTTCGTCGCCGCCGCCGCCGCCGGGGTGAATCGGCCTGACGTAATGCAGCGTACGGGTCATTATCCCCCGCCACCCGGTGCGTCGGACGTTCCTGGCCTGCAAATTTCCGCTCTCGCTGGGGCGAAAACGAGCATCGACCTTTTTAAACTGCTCGCCAAGCCACGCTCACGGGCTCGACCCTTCGCAGCCGCCCGGTCGCGTACAAGGCCGGGCTGGCGCGAGGGATCGAAAAATGCATTTGGCCGATCATCGCGCAGGGCCGCTACCGCCCCGTCATCGACAAAGCTTTTCCGCTCGATCAAGCCCCGAAGCGCACCGCCGTATCGACTCCGGCGCACACATCGGAAAGATCGTCCTGATCGTCAGCGGCCGCGGCGGGCATCTCGCTCAACCAAACGCGCTGGTTAATTCCGACCGCCCCGGATCCGTGCCTGCTCCAGGTCAGCCTCGCGAGCGGCGTTTGGAGAGGCCGAGTTGACGTGCTACTTGGAGTGAAGCAGCTCGAAAAACCGAGCCATTTGGGCCGTTGGTCCTACGAACTCGTGGAATGATCGAAGAGACCAACCCAGGGCGGACGGTGGGTCAAATTTGCACTGAAGTTTTTCTCGTGACCGGCGATCAGTTAACATCTTAGTGCACTGAATTTTCTCGCCTGCCGCCTCGCAGTAATTAAACTTGGTCCATGCCAACGCTCGTTGTGCCTGGAGTCAGAGTCGAAGCTCGCTTCGATGTGCTGCCACCGTTGCCGGCCCCGGCCGGAATTCTTGGTGCCGTCGGGATCGTCGATCGTCCGCCCGGCGGCGGTGGCTTGATCGGCGTGACGAAAGTGAGCGAACTGCGGGAAGTCCTCGGAGCGGGAACGGAGGCGAGCATGCCAGAGGTCGCGCACGCGCTGGCCAATGGCGTCAGCGAGGCAGTCGTCTCGCCGGTTGAGGGCGGCAGCCCGGCGTCGCTCACCTTGCTGAATGCCGACAGCCGACAAGCGGTTCTGCTTCGCTGCCGCTCGAACGGTTCGTGGGGAAATCGGCTGCGTGCCGACATCGGCGGAGTGGCGGATGCCGAGGGAAACATCGTCCGCGTGACGCTGCGGCTGTTGATGGACGGAAAGGTCGCCGAAAGTTTCTCCGACCTCCAGATTCTCCCCGGGCAACCGGACGATCTTTTCGACACCATCAATCAGCGCTCGCGCTTTGTCGTGGCGCTCGATCCGGGATTCGCGGGAAAACTGCCGGTTGCGAACACGTACACGTTTACCGAGACGGACGAGCCGATCGATGTGCCGCAGGCCGGCGCGCCCGGCACGCTGCTTCAACTGCTGCCAGCTGACGGGATCGATTCGATTGGGCTGAGCGTGCGGATCGATGCCGACGCCAATAACCGCATCGCGGTGCGCGTGTTTCAGGGCGGGTTGCAGGAGCAGTTCGATGATCTCGAGCTAAATCCCGACAGCGAGCGTTATCTGCCTTACGTCCTGATCGCGCAGAGCCGGTTCATCAGGGTCCGGCCGCTGAGTTCATTGGCGGAGGGCAAACGTCTGCCGCGAGCGACAGACGCACCGGCCGAATTTGCAAACGGCACCTCGCCGAGCGTCGCGCAGTATCTTGAAGCAATCGACCGCCTCGCGGACGATCCGCGCATCGACCTTATCCTTGCGTCGATCGAACCGGGGCGCTCGAACAGCGAAGTGCGTCAGATCCACCAGGCGCTCCTCGCGCATGCCGTCGCGATGGCCGATAACGGCGCGCCACGGATTGCATTTGGATCGGTCACGGCGGATGAGCAGCGGTCGCTGCAAAAGGTGCGCGATCACGCGGCGGCCGTGCGCAACCGTCGGTTCGTGTTGGTCGCGCCGGCGGGAGCGGAGGGCGCGGTGGCCGGCGCAGTCGGCAGGATGAACCCGCAGGATTCACCGACCTTCAAGCCAGTGCCGCTCTTTGGCATTCCGGCGGCGACGTATCGCGAGAGCGAACTGAATCGCCTGCTCGGCGCGAGTACGAACCTCCTCGTTGTCCAGGATCGCGCGGGCCGGGGTGTCATCGTGCTCAAGGGCATCGACACGACTGGCGATCAAATTTCCGTCACGCGTGTCGCCGATCAGGCGATCCGGGAAACCAAGGCGATCTCGGAGAATTTCATCGGTCGGCTAAACACCGAAGATGCCCGGATCGCGCTTAAACAGCAGATTGTCGCGACTTTCACCCGCATGGAGCGCGACGGATGGCTCGTCCCTTCGACGGATGGGACCGATGCCGCATTTATCGTGGACGTTTACTCGACCCAGCAGGATTTCGCGCAAGGCATCGTCCGTATCGACATCGCGGTCCGGCCGGTGCGCGCGATCGACTATATCTATGCGACGATCCGCGTGAAGAATTAAGGAGCCGCTCATGCCGACACTTTTTGCCGCAAACGAAAGCATCGTCCTCCTCGATGGAGAGCCGATTGAGGGCGTCCGATCCATCGACTACCGCCACCAGCAAGCGCGCGAAAACATTTACGCGCTCGGCAGTTCCGAGCGAATCCGGATGATCTCGGGCCCGCAAATTGTCGAGGGGCGGCTGCGCGTCGCGTCCACCTCGGCGCGGCTCAACGGCCTGACGGGCGACACGCAGTTCCAGATCACTGCGCAACTCCGACATGGCGACACGCGGATGACCGTGACTTTCGACGAATGTTACCTCGCGGAGAAATCGTTCGACATGAGCTTCGGCGGTCACGGTGAGGCGGTTTACAGCTTCAGCGCCACGCGCGTCCGCGAAGAACTCGCCTAGCCATGGGCGCGACCTCCGCAGTCACGATCGACGCGTTCCGCGGCGAGGCGCGGCTGGGCCGCACCATGATCCCGGTCGCGGTGGCCGGCGTTCGGGGCGAGTTGCGAGTCGGCGGTCCGGGAGGTCCGACTCTTCGGCCGCTGACTTTCGGTGAGCGCGACCGCGCGGCGGCCTACGCAGCGATGTCATCGGATGCCCGTCAAGAGCTGAACGCCGCGATCTTGGCGGCTGCAACGGTGCGGCCAGGAACGGGCGATCCTATCGTGCATGAGATCGTCGCGCTGGTCCTCGCCGGTGCGGGGATCAAAGACGCGCCTGCCTTTTCCGAGTGCGCGTTGCGGATCGCACAGGCGACGGGCTGGGATTACCGGCAGCTTGCAGATGGCGAAGCCGCGAACATTGACCGACTCGCCCTCTCGCTCCACCGTTCCGAATCGGAGGCATGGAGCCGATTGGTTTTGGCCGAAGATCCGGCCGGGGAATTCGATTCGATTCGGGCGGAGTTGATCGACAACCTTCTGCGTCGCGCTCAAATCGCGCCGGCCGCGCTTTCCGAAACGATCGACTCGCGTGTGCCTGAACAGAGCGGCGCTAAGTCGAGCGTTCGTAAATCCGGCGATCGGCCGCCGGCGGAACTCTCCGAATGCGCGATGCCGAAGGCTCCACAGCAGCCGATCAAAACCACAGTCAACGCTGAACCAGGCGCGTGGCCGTTCCGAATCAAAGTCGCCGCGACCGAACCTGTGCCTGTTTCGCAGCAGAGTAGTGAGTCGCTGAAGAGGAGAGATACAGTGTCCCGTGGCAGCGCCCCCCCGAGCCGAATGCAGGTTCCTTTAGGCCCCCCGCGAAAGTCGATCCCGCCTCGGCCATCCGGGGATCACAGCGCCGCTGCGAGTCCAGCGGGCTCGGCATCCCTCCCCTTCACGCCAATGTCATTTCCGTCTGGCCACGAACGCCACCATGCGCAGTTCCTCACTGAAACAACGCTGGCGACATCACTGAATGTGACCGCGTTTTCCGATGGTCTCACGTCGGAAGAGCCCGTGCACGCCGAGCCAAGCTTCGAACTCGCCGACGCTCTAGCCGACGCGCTTCACGCGGAAGCCGATCTCCGCGGCCTCGATCGCTGATTGCACCCATGCCTGACGAACGTCCAATTCCATTGCTCGGCGACATTGCTCTCGAATTCGTGCAGCGAATGGAGCACTCGCTCGACGGGGGATTTGTCGCCACGCGGATCGGCGGCCTGGCGGGCGAACTTCAGCAGCGCTCGGGCCGGCCCTCGCACCGGATTCTCATCGCCGGAGTCCTGTTGGGCGAGAAGGCGGCGGCCGATCTTGGAAAACTGCAGACTGCCGCGGAGACGGGCGCGGAACTCACATTTGCCGCGGATATCGCCAGCGCGCTGGAGCTTCAGAAAGTGGTGATCACCGGCTTTCGGGCGGTCGAGCTCGCGGGCCATGCGCGACGCTTCAGCTACGCGATCGCTCTCGCGGAAAGTCCGCCGCTGCCGCCTCCGGCGGAACTCGACACGTTCGGCGGTCTCGGCGATTTCGGTCTTGGCGACCTTGGCTTCGATACCGACGTGCTCGGCGAACTGGAAGGCATCGCAGGCGAGGTTTCGGGCGCCGTCGATGCCGCGATGGAAGCGGTGGATCAACTAAGCGCACTTGCCAATCTCGACGGCCTTTCGCTCGGCGCCGGCGTGCTTGAACCGGTGAATGCGAGCGTGAGTTCGCTCACCGGCATCGCCGGCAAATTCAAGGACGCAGCCCGCGCGCTCACAGACGCGTTTTCGTGATGAGCCTGACTCCTTCCGCCACGGTCGTTCTGGGAAGCCTGCGTTACGAGGCGCAAATCGCCGGGATCGCCGCGACCCTGGTTCCGCTGCCGGGAGTGAACAGTTGCACTGTCATCTTTCCCGCCGGCGTGAAGCTCACCGCCGTGCCCGGCGACGACGCCTCGCTGGAACTGGACGGCGGCGACGGACGGGAACTGGTGATGACAGGAAAAGTGCGGCGCATACGGCGCGCTCTCTTGCGGACCGAGGTCACAGTCGCGGACGCCGGCGAGGACCTGGCTCGCTTCCGTCCACGCGCCACGTTTGAGAGGCAAAACGCCCGCGACGTGATCCGGTCCCTCTCCTCCGCCGCGGGAGCCGAGGCCGCATCGCTCGACATTGATCTCCCGCTGGCATCATACGTCGCCCATCAACGCCGGACGGCCGGCGAACACATCGCGAATCTCGCGAAACTCGCGGGAGCAGCCGCAAACGTAAACGCCGAAGGCGCGCTGGAGGTGTTGCCGGTGCCCGCTCAACCGGAGGTCGCGCTGCTTCATGGCCGCGAAGTCATCGACTGCCACTCAGACGCGTCCGCCACTCCGGAAGCCGCGCGCTTCATGATCGGCAACGGCCCCGCCGGCGCTGCAGACGAACCTGGCGCGCTGCGTCATTCGCTAAAGCCGCTACCCGGAAACGCTCCGAAATCTGGCGCCGCCGCCATCTGGGCCGCGGCGCCGATTCTGCGCACTCCCGCGGCCGCGCTGACAGCCAGCCAGGCTGCCGATGCGGACGCTGCTGCCGGTGCTTCGCGCGTGACGGCGCGTTGTTTTCTTCAGCCGATCCTCCGTGCTGGGATGGTCGCGGAAATCCAAGGACTTCCCAACGATCTCGCGGGTGGGCCGTGGCTGCTGACGCGTGTCGTGCATCGGCTCGATCCGCACACCGGTGGAACCACCGCATTCGAGGGCGTCTCGGCGAAGGCGGGCGGCGGTCTATTCGCCTCGGCGCTTTCCGACGCGGGGAGCTTTTTATGAGCGCAGCGCTTTTCGACAGCATCTCGCGGATCGCCCGGCACGAAGCCTCGGCGCGCGCAATCGCCGGCATCGGCCGAGTGACCGACATTTTCCCGTCGGAAGGAGCGCTGCGGGATCACGCCGTCACGATCGAGATGCGCGACTCGGGGTTGATCCTGCCGCGCGTGTCGATCGCCGTTGGCGCGATGGGATTCGCCGCGATCCCGGCCGTCGACGACCTCGTGCTCGTCGTCTTCGCGGAAGGCGACTTCAACGCTCCGGTCGTGGTCGGCCGCCTCTACCATCCCGATCAAGAGCCACCCGAACACGCCGAGGATGAAATCGTGCTGCGACTGCCTTCCGGCGCGCCTGAGCCGAAGTTCGACCTCGTCGTCGCTGGCAAAGCGCCGTCTTTGATCCTGAAGCTTCCGGGCGACACGGAGATCGACGTTCTTGAGGAAAAAGTCGTGATCAAAGCCGGCGCGATGCAGGTGAGCGTGACAGGAGCGGGCGGCGGACGGGTCGAAGTCGCGGCGGGCGGCTCGAAACTCACGCTCAAGAAGGATGGCGATGTGACTCTGACGGCTGCGGGCAAGCTGAAGCTCGAAGGCAGCGAGGTCGAAATCTCCGGCTCGGCCAGGGTCAAGATTGCCGGAGCCGCCGTTGAGATGAACTGACCATGGGCCTTCCCGCCGCCACCGCGAACCACAGCGTCACCGCGATCGACACGCATATCGTCCTCGTGCCGACGCCCGGCGGGCCGGTGCCGACGCCGTTGCCGCATCCGTTCAACGGCATCCTCAATGGCGGGCTCGTCACGACGGTAAAAATCAACGGCCAGCCTGCGGCGGTCGTCGGCTCCACGGCCCCCGCACCGGCGCACGTTCCGACTCCGCCGGGCACAGCTTTTCAAAAACCGCCGGCAAATCGCGGCACCGTATTTATGGGCAGCTTTACGGTGAAAATCGGCGATAAAGCCGCGGCGCGAAACGGCGACCCAGTGACCACCTGCAACGACCCGGCTGACTTGCCCGCTGGCAGGATCATCGCCGCGGGCACCGTTCTCATCGGCTAAAAGACCGCATCCTTCCCCATGGCAATCGACCTCGATCGACTTCTCGGCAGCGATTTGAGCGTGGTGCCGCACCTCGTCGCGTACGACGCATCCGAGGTCGATTTCGTCCGCGTGCGGCGGCCGATCCGCGGGATCCTCGCCGGAGGCGCGACGGAGGCGTTCGACCTCGCCTCGGTGGCAGGACGCAGCAACCTCGCCCAGGCTCTGATCCTCCGGATGCTGACGCCGCGGGGATCGCTGGCCGCGCTCGGTCACACGACCTATGGCTCGCGACTGCACGAACTCATCGGACAGCGCAAGACCGAGACGCTGCGCAATCTCTGCCGCGCCTTCGTGCTCGAGATCGTCGCCCAGGAGCCGCGCGTCGAGAACAAGGCCGTCGCGCTCGTTTTCGATCCGCAGGCGGAGACCGCCTCGTCATTCGTCTTCACGCTTGCCGTCCAGCCGTTGCAAGACGCCGAGACACTCAGTCTTTCGCTGGAGGTGGGGCTGTGACCTACGTCCCGCGCAATTACGAAGAGACCGTGCGCGACCTGCTCACGACGCTTACCGGAGGCACGGTGCGTGAGAGCCTCACCGCGCCGGTGGGCGAAGGCGCGATCGTTCTGGAAAAGCTGCGCAACCGGCCCGTGCGCCGCATTTCGCATCTGGAGGGCCGCACGCAAGTCGGCCGCGGCGTGAACGCGAAGGAGATTCCGTATCGGTTCACGGCCGCCGACTTCGAGTTGATCTCCACGAGTGGAAACGGAAACGACAAGGACGCGATCCGTTTTCGCGACGATGGGCGAAAGCCGGTGCCGGGCTCCACCTTGACCGTCAATTATTACCCCGTGCAGACGGAACCTGTGCCGCTCACCGATCTAAACGTCGGTTCGGTCGTCCGGACGCTCCTCGAGACCATCGCGCGCGAGCAGGCGCTGATGTATCTGCACTTAGGGCAAATTTACGACTCGGCGTTTCTCGAGACCGCCACCGGGAGTTCGCTGGACAAAGTGGTGGCGCTCATCGGCGTCGAGCGCATCCCCGCCGGCACTCCCGTCGCGAAGCTGCAATTCTCGCGCCGCGAAGGCACGCCGGGCCAGATCACGATCCCCGCCGGCACGGCCGTGACCGACGATGCGGGCAATCGATTCTTGACGCTGACGAGCGTGACGCTCGAACCCGGCGAATCGAGCCGCGAAGTGATGGCAAGCGGCGAATCTCCCGCGACCAAACCGGTCGACCAGGGAAAACTCAATCGCATGGAGGTGCTCGTCGCCGGTGTCTCTGAGGTTACGAATCCGCAGCCAGCCCGGTTGCTGACGGCGCCAGAGACGGACGAGGAACTGCGCCGCCGTGCGCCCGGCGCCTTGCAAGGAACGGTCCGCGGCACCGTGGACGCCATCCGCTTCGGGCTGCTCTCGATCCCGGAGGTGAAAAACGTGACGATCGTCGAAGCTCCCAACGATGTCCCCGGCGAGATTCGGATCGAAGTCGCCTACGCCGGCGACGACCCGCAACTCCATGCGCTCGTCGCGGAGCGGATCGAGAAGCTGCGGCCTGCGGGCGTTCGCGTCGTCCCGACTCAGGCGGTGCGGCGGCGCGTTAATGTGCGGGTCGAGCTGACCCTGGCCGGCGCAGCGTTGCCCGATCCGGAGTTTACCGCCCTCAAGGAGCAGACCGAGACACGTCTGGCAGGACATCTGTCGGCGATTCCGCCGGGCGGCAGCGTCCGCCGCACGCGGCTTTCGGCACTAGTGCTGGAAGATGCGCACGTCGCGGACGCGAACGTCGTTCTGTGGCCCGAAGGCGCGTCCGAAACGGGCGAGTTCACGCTTCAGCCGGGCGAAGTGCTCGACGTGGTGCGGCCCTTCAACTTTCCACCGCCAAAATTTGAGCAGAGGGCCGGACCCGCACCTGCCGGCGCGGCGACCGTCAGCGTGATCCTGCCCATCCATCTCGTGCCCGGCGTGACGCTCGCGGCGGCGAGCCAGGCGATCAATCTGGCGCTGGAGAGCCACCTCGCCTCGCGAGCGTCCGACGCACCCCTGACGGTCGATGGGCTCGCCGCTGCGATCCGCGACGACAGCCGGTTCGCGCTCGTTCGGAACGAAGTGCTGCTCACGGTCGAGAGCGGCGCGACTTTCCGGCAACTGACCGACGGCGTCGGCCACTACGCGCCCGCGAGCGACGAGAAGCTGCAACGCGGCGCAATCGACATTCAGCCGCGCGAAGGAGGTGTCTGATCCATGGCTCGCGTCGATGACATGCTCCGCCGGTTACCGCAACTCTATCGCGACGGCGAGCTCGTGCGTGACATTCTCGAGCTGCCCGCGCTCCAACTCGAAATCGCGGGCGAGGACGCGCTCGAAGTGCAGTGCGCGCACTGGTTCGACCGGGCGCTCAATCTCGACGAAGCCTCGCGTCTCGCCGCGCTGCTCGATTTCGCGCCGGAGCCGTGGCAGGAACTCGCGGAATTCCGCGCCTGGGTCCACGCGCTCCGCGACGCGATGCTCGACGAAGGAGCGGTCACAAAAGCGTCGCTCCAGGAATTTGTCGCGCGCTACACCGCCGAATATCAGGCGGCGGTGAAAGTGAGTGCGGTCGCGCCGATTCAGAGTTGGGCCGATGAGCCTTCGACGACGCTGCCGGCGTTCATTGAAAACCCGGAGCGCCGCCGCTTCAGCCGCGCGCCGCTGGCCGGCGGCATCGAACCGCTTGAGCAGTTCAGCGTCGTACAGCGCGGTCTGGACGAAACGCGCGCGAGCTTCCTGCTGGTTGGGCTTCCGGAGGGACCGGAGAGTGTTCCCGTGATCGGCAATACGACCACGGGGGACGCCCTCATTTTCATGGACAATCTTCCGCCCGGCGCCCGGCTTTGGATTCGCGCGAAGGAAGACGGTTCGGTGGAAGCGAGGCTTGAAGATCGGGATGTGAGCGCAAAACTCCGTTCCGTCACCGGGCTGCAACCAGGCACCGCCTGGAGGAGCGCCGCGCAGGTTCGGCAACCGGCTCGCGCGCTGACGCTGCGCCGCGGCCGAAACGATCTCTGGTTTTTGCCGGTCGCGCATTTCGACGCCCCCGGACTCGACCGCTTTCTTCTCGCGCTTGCTGATCTCCTTCTGCGCCAGGGCCGGTTCGACGAGACCCCCTTCGACCAGTCCCTCTTCCACCAGCAGCCCGCGGCGTTGCTTCGGCTGATGTGGATCGAAACCGAGCCGGCGAGCTTCGAGATCAAAATCCCCGCGGGCGGATTGATCAGCCGCGACGGCGAACTCCGGGAAGCGCTCGACGCGCGCGAGCGGCTCGGCCTCTCTCTGAATCTGGCGGTGAGGAAACTGAAAGCCGCCGGCGTAACCGCCAGCATCGAACTCCAGCCATTCGTCGAGACGCAGAGGCAAATGGATTTCATGACCGCCGTGCAGCCGGTCGTGCATCGCGAGCGCGGACCGACGGGCGCCGATGCGTTCCCCGCCGCGGGCGGCGTGTTCGAGGTCACGAAATTCGAGAATTCAACCTACCGCTGACAAATCCTATGCGTGGCCGGCTTCGAATCGAAATGAAAAACCCTCTCGGTGCGGTCGTGGAAATCCGCGAGGCTCACAACGCCGTGATGCGTGCTGGCGCGCGATTGGTCGCCGACCTTTTCGCCGGACAAGGCCGCCCCATCACGCACATGGGAGTCGGAACCAGCGACACACCGGAGACGGACGCATTCGCAACGCTGACGCTCACGAATCCGCAGGACGGCGACGCCGAGCATCTCAACGGCGGCACCGAGGCGGCGATCCCGCCGGAGGCATTTACCGCCGAACTCGATGAAACGAGCCGTGTCGTGCGGGTGCGAGTGCGCGCGACACTTTCGCCGTCGGCGGCCGTCGGCACGGTGCGCGAAGCGGGCCTGCTCTCGCGCGATGGCGACTCTGCGATCCTCTACAACCGCGTCACCTTCGCGCCGATCACGAAAGGCAACGACCACGAACTGACGATGTTCTGGGTCATCAGCTTCCCGTACGGCGATCTCCAGGGGCTCATGTGACCGCAACCACGCACCAACTATGAAAGCGTCGTTTCAAATCAAACTTCAGGGCACACCGGCGGCAAACCGCGACGCGGTCGTGATCCTGCGCAACCAGGCCACCGGCGCGGAGGTGAGACGCAACCCGTTCCTCGATGGGACTCTCCTCGTGCGCGATCTCGACCCCGGTCAATACGACATCGAGGTACAGCACCCGAACCTCGTGACGCCGATTTTTCGGGAAAAGGTTCGGCTCTTTCCGCAGCCTTCGCCGACGGTTGTTCCCGTCCCCGTGCCGCCGGACTTATTCCGCGACACTCCGATCCGCGATATTCCCGATGCAAACCTCGGCCCGACGCAACAGGCGCTCAGCGCCGCGCGGGAGCGGGTCGCGCCGATCGGCGGGAAAGCGGCTGGCGAAGTGATCCGCTCGGCGGATTGGAACACGCTTGTCGGCGTCGTCTCCGATCTGGCCGGCGCGGTGCTTGAGCTGACGAAGCTCGTCGCGCCGCAGGGCCACGATCACCCGGAGATCGCGGAGAAGATCGGCGAGGTGCAGGAGAATCTGCGACGCTTCGCGGAGTCGTTCGGGCGCAGCTTGCTCGAACTGCGCCGCGAGATCGAAACGCTGAACCTCCGGCAGACGGTGACCGGCGTGCTCGATGCGGGCGGGGCGAGCCAGGCCGTGCGTGACCGCATTTTCACGCGCGTGACGGAACTCGAAGACGCCCTGCAGGCCGACACCCCGCTCTTCACGCAGAAGCTCACGGCCACAGGCGCACTCCTGCAGACCGAGATAAATCAACTCGCGATTGCCCAGGGGCCGAATGCCGATGCGTTCCTTGCCGATCCGAAGGTGAAAGCGCTCGCGGCGATGGCGCAGCAGTACTCCGCGGCCGGGACGCAGATCCGGCCCGAGTCGGAATTGAACACCTATCAGCGGACCACGACCGCGGCGGGCGGCAAGAAATTCGGCCGCTTATTTGGAGGATGAGCCATGGCCACCGTCCCTGAAATCGAACGTCTCGGCGCGCTCATCGAGAAGCTCATCCCGCGCTCGGGCCTGCGGCCCGGAGACCTGATCCTGGCCCAGGATTGGAACGAGATCGTCGGCGTGCTGATCGAGGTGACCCGCACATTTATCGCGCAGGAGCGTGAAACGGCGGTTCCGCCTCACGAGCATCCGGATCAGGTCGGCGTGGGCTGGCTCGACCCGCGTCTGCGCGCGCTGGTTGAGCGCGGAACCGGCGCCGAGCCGGAGACCGAGGGTAAGCTCAACGGACTGGACCGGCGGATCAGCCGCCTCGATGGCCGGCTCGAGGCACTTGCTTCCGACGTCGGCGGCGTTCGCGACCGGGTGAGCGAAGTCGCCACGCGAGACCTGACCCGGCAGGCGGACGTGACGGCGGTGCGGCGTGTCGTCGAAGGGCTCTCGGACGCGCGCGACGACGTGCTTGCAATGCGCGAGACGCTGAAGTCAATCCAGGCCGACGTGAAGACGGCCGTCGATGTCAGCTCGCGCCTCGTGGTCAACGGCCAGCCCGTGGACATGGCCGCGATCGATGGGCGAATCAAAAGCGTTGAGGAGCTGCGTGATCGGCTTCGCTCGCCCACGGGGGAATTGCTCGACGCGCGCGCGCTGGAGATCCGCCTCACCGAATTCACAAACAGGATGATCACTCAGCAGCAGCTCGATGAAGCGCTCAAAAGCCGGCCGACGCAGGTCGCGCCAGGGCAACTGGCGGAGATCGAGGACCGGGTGAAATCGGGTGTCGTAGCGGAAATCGGGACGCGCGTGGACCAACTGGGCGGGCACATTCGCGGCGAAGTCGAGCAGCGCTTCGCGGCCGTGGATGCGCAGGTGTCACGCGGGATTGCCGATGCCACGCCGGGCCTCCGAGCTTCGGTGCTGGACGCGGTCCGCCCGGAGATTGCGACTGCTACAGTGAAGGCGGTGGCGGATGCGCGCATCGCGACCGAAGAGCGCGTCAGTGAAACGGATGCCGCGCTCCGCCAGGAGCTGACTCGGCGCTTCACCGAGGCGGCGCAGACGCTCGCCGCGGCGGTGCGCACGGAATTCGACCGCCAACTGCCTGGGCAGCTCGAGACTTTGCGCAAAGACATCGCCTCCCTTGCTGACAAGGTCGGGCCACTCGGCGGAAAAATCGCCGAGCACGACGACTTACTCTCGAAAGTCGGCACGCGAGTTGAGGTGGTGGCGCGTGACGATACCGCCGCGCTTGTCGCCTTGCGGCAGAGCCTTCTGAGCGAGATCGACACCCGCAACAAAACCGTTCTCCGCGAAGTGAATGAGCGCATCGGACGCCTGGAACCCAATCGGCCGGGACGCGTCGATTCCGGACTGGAACCGGGCCCGCGGTTGTGAGCATGCCTTGAGGAGCGGTCATGATCTCCGATTTTGAGCAGCGGCTGGCGGATGTGCTAGGAACGCGGCTTCCGGCGCCATTTTCCGGCCGGGTGAAAATTGCCGGTGCGCCGATCGCCGGAGACGCGCCGCTGCTCATCGCCGGTGTCTCCATGGCGGAACCTGCGGAGCCTCAGCAGCTTGGAAACCAAAAGCCGTTGGTCGTCCCCGGTTCCGCCGATCCGCGCCGGGTCGTGCGGCTGAAGTGCACGGTCGAAATCCTGGCTGTCGCGGAGGGCGGCCGCCCGCAGCAGATCGCCGCCCTCGAGTCGGCGCTCTACGTCCTCGACGCGCCGGACTTCCAGACCGGCCAGGCTCTGGTTGAACCCGGCGATCCCGGTTTTCTGATCGATCGAATGCAGATCAGTCGCTCGATTTCGCCGCTCGATTTCGCCGCTGGCGACCAGTCGCATTTTGCGATCTCGCTGCTCGCCGAGGGCTTCTTCTGGCCGGTCGGCGTAGTCGGCGAAGCCGGGCGACGGATTGGCGAGATTCGAATCCGCGGCCTCACGCTGCCGGTGGAAATTACGTCGGCGCGGCCAAATGCTGTTGCGGGCGGGCCGGCATTGGAACTCAGCGTGCGTCTCGGAAAAATTGGCGCGCTGCGGCTCGCGGAGACATCGCCGACGAGCGCGCCGTTGCCGTTCGAAACGCTCGCATTCGCGCTTGCCGGCCCGGGGGGCGGCCCAGGAGCTGGAATCCTCACCGGTGGCGCAGCCGGTGCAGATGGCGTCCGTTTTTCGCCGATCAGCGACGGCTCCTCGATCATCACCTACACTCCGCCGGCGCAGGCGGCGACCGATCAACTGGTCATCGGTCTCGATGACGGTGCCAGCGGGCTGGGACTTGAAATTGGCCGGTTTGAAATCCGCGTCCGCGACGGATGATGGCCGCCTCCGATTCAGCCGGCCTGATTGAGCATGCAGCGTTGGTGGCCACGCGGAGGCCTGCGGCGGCCGAGCGTATCGATGTGGGACCGCCCGGTCACACGGTTCGGGTGAACTGGGCGGGCGCAGACGGAGCGACGAAAGCCGAGGTGGACTCGGCGTCGGCGACGATCGGGCCGGTGCTTTCGGTGGCCAACGAGCAGATCGCGACCACCCCCATCGGCGCCGAGCACGAGATCGCGATTGCCCGGGGAAAGCGCGTGCTGGCGCTTTACCTCGACGGCTTCAAACGCGTGCGGCGGATAGAAGGCGCCGGGAGCGAAGAAATCCCGCTGACCTCGGGGTCGCAGTTGGGAAGCGAGAACCGGCTCGTGGTTTCCATACCGGACACAAAAGGCGAGTTCGCTGCGGCGTTTGCGATTCCGGCGATCGGTGCGCGCGGCAAAATACCCTCGATGTTCACCGGAGCGTCGTTCAGTGGCGGCGTTCTCAATCTGCCGGAAGTCGATGCGCGCAGGCTCCGGCTCAGTCTCACCGAAAACGATTCGCCGGAAGACTGGAACTCGGTCGAGATGCGGCTGGGCTCGATCCTTACGGCCTCGCTCGGGACGGTGCCGGCCGACCTCGAACTGACCGGCCCGGACGGCACCGTGCTTTGGGCCTTTCCCGGCGAAATGCCGCTCGATACGCCGGACCACAGCGTCGATCTCCGCATCCCGCTCCAGGCTGCGCTCAACAGGGCCCTCGTTGAGGAAAGGCCGCTCGATTTCCCCTTGATCCTGACCGGCGCGCCGGGGAGCCAGGCGCGGTTCAGATTCACTGGCACACACGGCGCATTGGTTCGCAGTTTTCCGGGAATCACGACGGTTCAGCTCGCGGGCGATCCGGTCGCAATGCCACTTGGCGGTCCGCGCCTCGCGGACGAAACGCCGGCATCGGTGATCGGCGATTTGACGGTGAAATATACGGGCATTAGGTTGCTCGAAAACGTATCCGATCCGGTTCCGAAGGCTGGTGAAGCGGCCGGCATTGTGGTTACCGATCAGCCGATTTCGCGCGCGCTGCCTGCGGTGGAGCTAATGTTGGCGCGGGCCGGCGTCATCGGGAGAGCGCCGATTGAATGTGAGCTTTCGGTGCAACTCATCGACCTTCCAACACGCGCGCCGATCGGGAAGCCGGGCGTGGTAAAGCTCCGCCCTTCGGCGGCGATTCAAACGGTGTGGGTCGAGCTGCCGGAAACCGCGGCCGATTCGAGTTTGCGCGGCATTTCGGTTCGGGCGAACACCGGACGGTTTTTCTGGGCCAGCGGCACCCAACCGCTGCTCCGGCTGGCGATTCGCGATGCCGATCCCCGCGGCCGTCCATTGCGCCTCGGCGGTCAGGAAGTCATGCGCATGACCGAGCCGAAAATGCACCTGCCGGGCCGATCGTTTCCCGCCGGGGCCTTTCGCTCGCGGGCGCCTGTGATGGAGAGCGACCTCTTTCTCACCGCCGACATCTCCGATCTGCAACTGAGGTATCGCCGATGAGCCTCGTCGAAGAGCTTCAGAGTCTCGACGTTTCGCGCATCGTCAGCGCGAAGGGCGCTATATCCATCGCCATCAACGATCCAGAGCTGAAGAAGCTGATCGAATCCGGCGCCACCCAAAGCGCACTCGCGGGGCTCGGCGGAGCGCTGGGTGAACTGCGCCAGGCGCTCCCTGATGCCTCGGCCTTGGCAAGGCCGTTGGCAAATGGACTTACATCACTTGGCGGCGAGATTACTGAAAGGGTGCCGATAGACCGCTATCTCGGCGCCGTGCGGGACGGTGCGGAATTCGTTGGGAGATTCGTCGAGAACTTCACCGGCGACGTGGCGTCCCTTGGCAAGCATTTCGGTCTGGGTCTGGGCGATGCCGTGAAGCTCGCGTCTTCGGTCGTGGACGGTTTCTCGTCGGTGTCACTTCAGGATTTGCCGCGTTTCCGCGATCTCATCGCGACCGTCGAGGCGGGCGTTCCGGGCGATCCGGCCGCGTTTACACGGGTGGCTATCGATATCCTTCTTCCATTTCAAACTTCCGATCTCACCGGGTTGCGCTCGATCATGGACGGCGTCCACGCGGGACTTGGCGGTCTCGCTCTGCCGCGTGATCGTACCGCGGGGTTGCAAGCCTCGCTCCGGACCGTGATCGCCGCGGCATCAAATCCAGACGATGCTGTGATGCGCCGCGCGCTCGACGATCTGGCGCGCGTTCGCGCCAACACGATCGGTCAGCTCAATGAAGACCTGCGAGGTGTCGTCGCGCTGCTCGGTCGCGTCCACGTCCCGGATTTATTCGGCGGCCTGAAACGGTTTGAAGGCAGCCTGCGCAAGGCGGACCGGGGAATTCTCGAGTTCCTCGGGGAATGGCGGGTGTTGCTTGTCGAGGCGCGGCAGCAGGTGGCGGCCATGGACATGGCGATCTTGAAGACCCTGATCCCGGGGCTGCTCAGCGAGCTCGAGAGATTCGCAAAAGAGCTGATCGGAGATCCGATGGATGCCGCCGTGGCCGAGGCAGGGGACGCGTTGCGCTCGGCATTCCGTCGTCTGGGATTGCGAGCGGCGCGGAACGAGATCACGGGCTTTCTCGTCAAAATCACGAATGCGATTCGCAATGCGCGGATCGATCGATTCGCCATCGAAGCGCGGGCGAAGCTGGCAACCCTCTCGTCCACTCTCGGCGGCGCGGGCGGGCTGCCGGCGGAGATTCGCGCCGAGTTGGAACGCATCCAGGCGGTCATCGACAAGGCGCTCGACGGTGTGCTCGACGCGCTGGAAAAAATCCGCGTAGAAGTCGATGCCGTCGCTGGCGAGGCGCAGGACATCCTTGGGCGGGCCGCAACGGCGGTGGAGGCGTTCCAGGGGGCGATGAGCGAAATCGCGCGGGCGCTCGACGAACTCGGGATTGAGAAATCGGCGGAGCAGGTGGTGCAAACGCTGGAGACGATTCGTGAGACGGCGCAGAAACTTCTCGGCGATTCGCCGTTGCCGGATTCGATGCGTCCGCTGGTCGAGCAGCTCATCGCGACGCTCGAGGCGATTGATTTCGATGTCGTTTTTGCGCCGGTGAATGAGGCGCTCACGGAGCTGGAACTACCGCCGGAAGTAGCGGGGAACATCACCGCAGCGCTGGCCGCCACGCGCGACGCCGCGGCGAATCTCATCCCCGCGAAGCTGGTCGCCGAGATCGACGCCGAGGTGAAGTCCGTGCTGGAGGTCGTGAAGAGATTCGAGCCGGCAAAGCTTCTGCCCGACGTGACGAGCTATCTCCAGGAGACCGCGGAGTATGTCCGTCAGCTCCGCCTTTCCGAGGACCTTGTGGAAACGGCGCGCGGGCCGTTCAAGTTTTTGCTGGATGGGATCGATGCCGCCAATCCGGACCGGTTGCTCGCGCCGGTCGTTGAGGCGTACGATGCCGTTCTCGGCCGCATCGAGACTCCGTCGCCCGACCGGCTCGCCAGTGGCTTCAATGGTCTGCTCGAGAAAACCGGCGAAGCGGCCAGTCGCTCAATCGGAGGACCTGCGGCTACGTTTACGGGTGGGCAACCCACTTCGGCTCGGGGAGCGGCAGCGGGCGCGCCGCGCACGGAGGCAGGCACGTCAACAGTCGATGCGGTGCAGTCGCTCGGCGACTCATTCCGGCCCGGGGACATTATTCGCATGTTTGGCTACCTGCCGGATCGTCTGCGCGAGACGCTCAAGGGTGTGGAGGCGCGTGCGGCTCAGACGATCGTCGGCACGCTTGACGCGCATTGTGGCGGGCTTGCGCGCGACCTGCGCGCGCTCCCGCAGCTTTTGCGCGGCGTGGAAAGCGAGGTGGAAATGTGGCTCCGGGAACTTTTCGCGCCGCTGAGGCAGCTTCACTTCGAAGCGGTGCTCGCGGTCGATTCGCGAAGGCGTGGCAGTTCCGCATCGGCATCGCTTTCGCTCCAGGTCGTCGCGACTGCTTCTCCCGGAGCACTGGGCGATGACGTGAGAGAAACCGTGCGACTGCTGCGCATCGCCGTGAGAAAGCTGACGGAGGGTCCCGGCTCGCCTGGACAAGCAATCGAAAGCGCCGCGCACGCGCTGGAGCGCTGCTCGATTTCCGCGCTGGGCGCCGATCTGGATCGCTGGCTTGCGGCGCTCGATATCGAGCCGATCGCCGCCGAGTTCGATGCGCTGGTCGCCGCGATCATCAATAAAACGCCCGAACTCGTTGGAAACCTGGAGGACGAATTGAATTCCGCGGTCGAGCGGTTCAAGACGCTGATCGATGAGTTCAATCCGGGCGCGCAACTCCAGAAGTTCGCGCGCCTCTTCGACATCGTCGAAGAGGAGCTCGACCTGCTCAATCCGCGGCGACTCGCCGCCGAGCTCGGCGAAATCCACGCCGCGATCCGCTCCGCCGTTGCCGCATACGATCCGGCAGTTTTCGCCGCCGATATCAACCAGGTGATCGAATCCGCCGCGCAGGGCATCCTTTCGCTGAATCCGCAGGCACTGCTTGGCGACGTGTCGTTTCTCGGCGCGACCGTGGCGCGGGTCGAGCAGGCAAATCCCGCGACGGCGCTCGCGGCGGTCGGCGCATCGCTCAAGGAAGTGGGCGAGCGGCTGGCGAAGGTCGATCCCGGCGCGCTGCTGGAAGAGGTGAACGAGCTGCTTCCGCGCGTCTCAGCCTCGGCGCATCAGGCAGTGGAGAAGATCAGAAATGAGATCCTCCGCCTGCTGAAATCTCTGGAATTTGCGGCGGCGAACGCGCGGGTGAGCGTCGATGCCGCCGCTTCGGAGGGCTGAACTATGCAAACTGAACGCTTCCCCATTCCCGGCGCAAGCACCGAGTTGGTGTATCAACGGGGCGTCTCGGGACGGCTAGTCGAACTGGTCTGCCGAGGGCGCGTTTATCTCCGCGAGCGCGATGATGGCGCGCGAGTTTTCGATGGCGGGCTCGCGGTGGTTTGGGAGGAACGCGAAGAGCGGCAGTTCACACGGCGGATACGGGCCGCCGGCACGGAGTGGACGGAGAATTATCGCTGGGATGATGCGGGCCGCCCGGCGCACGTGGACGGGATGGACGTCCAGCGAGATGAGCGAGGCTGGGTGATTTCGTGCAGGAGCGGGGAGGGGAGCTGGCGCTACAAATACGACGCGTCCGGACTGGTGGAGATCGAGAGTCCATCCGGGGTGCGCCGCATCGCGCGCGATGAAATCAAACCTGTCGCCCTCCAGGATGAAGCCGGAAGATCTATCCTCGCGTACGACGGCGAAGGCCGCCGGCGCGGCATGCCGCAGATCCCGCGGAACTGGCATCGCGACGACTTGGGCCGGCTGTGGATTGTCGCGGACGATTCGGGACGGATCGCGACCACATTTCTGTGGGACGGCTACAACTGTCTCGGTCGAATCGATGGTGCGCCCGGTGAGCCGCTGGCAGCGGTATTTTCGCTCGACTCCACGAGCACGCCGGTGCGCGTCATCACCGCGGGAGCTGTGCGAAAAACCGCACGCGATGCCTTTGGTGAAACGTTGCTCGCAGAGCGTGGCTTGCCCGGCTTGTTCGGCGGCGCCGTCCACGACGGGCTTGTGCATTTTGCGGCGCGAAGCTTCGATCCGCGCACGGGTGCTTTCACCGCGCCCGATCCGTGCAGCGGGGACAAGCGCGACCCGCGCCGCGTCGGCGGTGATCCGGGACCGCTCCGGGTGGAAACGGCCGGTGGTCCGTACGCGATTTGCCAGAATGATCCGATCGGGCGCATGGACCCGACCGGCGCGTTTTCCTGGTGCGTGCTGCTCAGCGACTTCACCTGGTCGCTGCAAAACAACGCGATTGCGTTCGGCGGATTGGAGCTCACGATCAACTTTTTGGGCAGCCTGTTCGGCACTCTCGTGACGGGCATCGGGAAGATATTTGGAGCGAATGTCCAGCTCGGGCGCTCAACGAGCTACTTCCAAAACCCTCTCGATATCCGCACCGGCAAGCGTCAGGACACCTGGGCGCTGCGCCGAGACGGGATTGTTTCCTACGGCGATCCAGCCTACACGTTTCAACACCTTCTTTATTGCTCCAAGGAAGCCCTCGACGGGCTGGACGTCGGGCGTGTCATTGATCCCCGCGCAGATTTTGCCGCGACTTTCTACGGCTCTGTGCTCCTCGCCGCGCCGACGGGAAAACCGCCGGTGATCCTCCGCGGCGACCGGAATCTGGCGGGCTCCGGGACCTTGGCCGGCTGGACGCGCGCCGGCGGGATCGGCGTGCCGGTTTTTCCCGGCTCGAACATCCCGCGATTCCCGAGCGGCGGGTTGCACCTCGACGTGCTCCAACCCGATTGGCGAGGTGGTGATCAGTGCGCTCTCACTGAGCTGATACCCAACGGCACGGTCGCGCTTGGAAACAGGAGACCGCGCCCGAGGCTCAGAATTCCGCGCGTCGGTATTGTGGTCGACCCAAACGGCTTTGTCCTGCTGTCAGATTCCAAAAACAGATCGGTGATCGTCGCGATCGAGGCAGGCGGGGAGAGGAACGGTGGAACCGACATCTGGCTGGAGGAGGATCCCGCGAGCATCGACCGCTCGGGCTTGCGGCTGCGGACACTGTCTCCCGTGATCTCTACCGAGGACATCCCACGGGCGGCCTCGGCGCGACAGCTCAATCTCGCCGCCATCGCGACACCGCGGGTCCCGGCACCCGACTATTCGGTTGGCGACCCGGTGCGCTTCAGCGATCCGGCGACGGCGGCAATTACCGCCGCCGGCGAGATCGCGGCGTTTGAGACGAGCCTGCAACTGGACGCGGCCCTGCCGGCCCTGGCCGCGCCGCTCACGGTGCAGAGTGCCGCGCCCGTTCCCGTCGGGCAGGCAACAGTGATCGACGACACTGTGCTCGACTTCGGTGCCGGCACCGCGCCGGGGGTGAGTGAGGCGCTTCTTGTTACCGCTGGCGCCGCCTCGATCGCGGTAGTGGCCGTGCGGGATGACAATTTGCCGCCAACCCAACGCCGGCTCGACCGCGGCACTGGTGTCGCCGTCGGGACGGTCGCGGACTGGGCGCGCCTGCCGGGAACGGACATCGGCAGGCGCCAGAAGGCTGTCGATAGCGCAACGCCAGACATTCTCACCTACGTACCTGACCTCGAACGCACGGCGCCTCCCGGAGGTCAGCACGTTTTGATCGTGGAAACGAAGACGTCGCCGAAACTCGCAGCTCGCCGGGTGACTGCGGTGATCCACGACGCGCTCGTGTTCAAAGAGGATCTCCCCGCCGTTCCGGCTGGCGACGTGCGGGTGGACCGCTTCGGGTTTAGCGGCGTGGATGAGAAGGGCGTGAAGATTGAGCTGTTTCAATCCGTGACCCTGCCGACACCGACGGCGTTAGCGGGTCCGGTGCTCCAAGTCCTCGACCGCGGCGCAGTTCCTCCGGCACCGACACCCGTCGGTTTCTCCGACGGTGTCGATCCCGCCGGATTCATCGTGCGCCCGCTGGCTGGTGCGGTGTTGCCGCCGGTACGACCGTCGATGCTCGTGCAGTTGAGCCAGGCGGGCGCCACTGCCGAGGAGCGCGTCGTGCGGAAGGTGTTTCAAGATTTGCAGATTGACCGACCGCTCACTGTGTTGCTCGGCGTTCCGGGGCTGGAAGTCGTGCAGCTTCGGGCCGGCGGCCCGGTCTATAATGCGACGCGGATCGCGGCGGATCAGGTGCTTGCGCTTCCGGAAATCGGAGCGGTTCCGGTCGCCGTCGCCATGCCGCATTTCCTTGCGGGTGAGCTGGTGCAGCTCGACTGGACTGCGCCAACGGTGGAACGGCGGTTTTGCCGGATCACCGTTGTCGAGCCGAATGGTACGCTGCTGACACTGACACCTGATCCACTGGTCCCCGCGAATGCCACCGGGCTGACGATTTTTCGCCTCGATCTCGGCTGGAACGTCACCGCTGCGGCGATCCGGCCCGTGGACCCGAACTTCGGCGGAAGCGTCTCAGGCCGCGTAGCCGCCTTCGACCCTGTCGGTAACGTGTTGCGAACCGAGGTCTGGGAAACAGATACCTTCAATGTCGGCGACAGCATCGCGATTTTTTCGGGAACGGACTCGGAGGTCGCGCGAGTCCTCGCGGCCGGCGTGGTGGTGGTGGATTTTGCAACTCCGTCGGCGCTGGTTCCCTCTGTCGCTTCACCGGTTAACATCGGTGAGCTCGTGGCGGCGGCCGCGGGATTCTCCGCGGAATTCGAGATGGAGGCAAATAACACGGTCGTCCGCCTCGACGAGCTTGGCTTCACTCCGGCGACCACACCGACAGAGGTCGCTTTGGTCGAGTTCGCGACGGTGTCCGCGAATGCGAGCAACAACGTCTCCATTACCGCCCAGGGCCAGATCAGCCCGGGAACCACGCTCGTTCCGGACGATCCGGAGAATTGGGAGCTGGATCGCAGACAGAGCGTGATCGACCATGAGCTGACGCACACCTTCCAGTCCGCGCAATTGGGGCCGCTGCTCTTCGGCCTTTTTCCGACTTTTGTTTTCCGCATCGTGACAGACCTCACGACACGAACGGAGTTTGAGTTGCCGAAGTTTTCCGCCTATGTGGACGGAGAAATCACGGAGGAGGGGCGCGGCCGGTTTCTCAAAATCCCGGAAATGCACGGAATTCCATTTGCCGAAGATGACATCATCCAGGTCTCGCAACGCCTCGATCCGAATCAGACCTTCCTCGCGGATATTCTCAGCAAGGAAAGCGAGACGCGTCTTCGGATCAGCTCCAATCCACAGGCGCCGGTTGGGCCCGTGCTGGCGAGGCCTGTGTCGCTCGGCGCGATGCTTTCCGCCGATGTAAAGCAGGTCGGCTCGGATCGCGTGCTCGACATCCCCGATCCGCAGGGAATCACTTTTGAGGTCGGCAGCCTGGTGCACATCGAGGTGCATGAGATGTCGGGAGCGACCACGCTGGGGAAGCGCGGCGAAGGCAACGTCTTCGCGATCAGCGCCGGTCCCGAAGTTCCCAACGGGGCGGTGCGAGTGCGTCGCGAGAAATCTGGAAACAGGATCTGGGTAAAAATCTTCCGGATCGCGGAACTGCTCACCCCTGGCGAGCTGGCGACACGCGTAGTGGGGCTTACCTGGGGAAACCTGATCTATTTTGCCGGGAAGGGATTCTACGCACTCTTCTCCGGACGCAAGGATCGCCGCCATCGCGCCACCGTCTCGGAAGCTCATGACAGCCTCAATTGCGGCGCGAAGCTTCCCGACGATCTGCGCGAGGTTTCACGCGTGGTGATTTACTCCGCGACGGGAACGATCATTCGCAACGTCACGAAGGTCACCGGGGCCGTTCTGGAGCTGTCATCGAAGATCGAGTTTGCGGGCGAAGTTGAGGTGGCTGCATACGAGCGGCGGAGCGGCGCCGGCAAATACGATTGGAAGACTTATTACCCCGCCAGCGTGCCGGATCCCGGACGCCCCAATGCCATCAAGATCGAGGAAGCGGGCGGAGAACGGCTGAAGCTCGACCCTTTTGACCGTGTCCTCCTCGTCGCGGGCGCGAGATCGGTCTCGACTCGCGTCACTGCGATCAGCGCCGACGGCCTCGTCGAACTCGAAGATCGCCCTCCCACCTCTGGCGAAGAACGCACGCTGCAGGTCTCTTACCTCGACTTCGAGACGCCCGGCGGCGAGCTCGGCTCAGGCATCTTCGATCGCCTTCTCAATCCCACGCGGGTCACGCCGCCGATCGGGCGTTATATTCGCCTCATTTTCGATCCGTGGGGCCAGCTCGATTACCGCTTTCATCCCTCGGGCAAGTTCCTCCACTGGCTCACTCGCGTGGCCCGCTGGGGTTTCAGTTCGCACTCGTGGAGCCTGATTTTTCCGGGATGGTTTCTGTGGGACAACGCCCGCCGGCAAAAACCATTCGGGGATAGCGGACACTTGTCCCAGATGGAGCAGGACGCCTCGGCCAGCAGCGGAGATCTCTACGCGCCAATGTCGCGGCTGCGGCCCCGCGGCGCAGCCGCGATCGAGTTTGTCGGGGATATCGGCCGGTTTTGGTTCTGGCCGTGGGACAACACGCTTGCCGACTTTCGTAAGGAAATCACCACGCTTGTCGCGGGGCGCCAGGATGCACCGGGTGTTCATTATGATTTGGTCGATACACCGCTCCTGCTTCCCAGCATCACTGATGTAGCAGGCGCCACGGACCTCAACCGAGCGACTGCCCTGGCGAACTCCGGTCTCCAAGTGCCGGACCTTTTGGCGTTCAAGAATTTCACCAATCCTGCCATCGCCGCGAATCCGGCGGCCTTGCAGGATTTGCTGGGGACAAATCCACCCGGTTTTTTGGCAATGCCGCTGGGCTGGATCCCAACTTCGGCGACGCTTGAGCGCGCCCTCGGCATCTACGCCGCATTCACCGCGCCCGGCAGACATCGTGTAACGGTCTCGAACGGCATCGCGATGAGCCGGCAGGCGCGCGAGGCGCACGATGGCGACACCACTTACTTCATATCGCACCGGCAGCCGATCTTCTTCACCGTGGACGTAAAGGACATAGGAGTCACCGTGTCTGGGCAGCCCGCTACGCAAGGCGGCACGGTGGTGCTCGTCCAGACACAGCGGGCCAGGATCAATGTCGAGCAGAGGGATGGACGCAACTATGTGGCGCTGCTGCTGCGGCCCGGCACCGGTCCCGCTCTGCAGCTCGCGCCGGACGACCCTGAGATCATTGTCGCATTGGCCCCGAGCACCGGCGAGATCGTGGAACTCAGCCGGCTCTACACGCGCGACGCAGCGATCTTCAACCCGCACAGCCTCCACATGGCTCGCGACATTCACATTCCCGTGCGGCGCTTCATTGCGCAGATCGTGGACGCGCTCCCGGTCCGGAGGCCGCTGCCGGACGCCGCAGCGCTCATTGCGGATTTTCAAGGCGCGAATGCCGTGGCAACGCTCTTGCCGGGCGAGGAAGCGTTCCTGATCGTGCCGACGCAGGTAAATTCCAACCTGACACTGCGCCTGGTCAACGGCGGACCGCCGGGCGCAAACGATCCGACTCCCAGCACCGGCTCACCCCCCGCCACGACCGATGTTTCCGCCGTCACGCCGTTCCTCGGAGAGGAAGGAAGCATTATGCAGCTCGCCTTTGCTGCAAACGAACCGCCGGAGGAACCGATGAACTTGGATTACACTCTGGATGCGGGCCGGACCAACAACTCAGCGAATCTCAGAGTAGCGGTGCAATTTGCTCCGCACTTCCGACTGCTTGCCGGCTCGTTTGATGTCACGCGGAATCCGCTCAACAATGCAACCATCGATTTGCGCGCCGAGGAGGGACCTGGCCCGGGACCTGGCACTCCCGTCGATCTCGGCACCGCCACGGTGACGCCCTCGACAGAAACAGAGGTAAACATCACCGGCAATATCGTCTCCATAGTAGTCCGCCCCGCAGCGGATCCCGGGCCGAGGCGCGTCCTTGTGCAGGACCGTTCAACGCCCCCCAGAAGCGCTCGGCGCACGATCAATGTCCTATAGATCGAAACTGATCCTCACGTTCCCGTGCGGAAATGTCGCGGCAGGAATCGAACAAGAACGTGCGCATTCGCCCGAATGCGGCCTTAGCTTTGGGGTCCTCGCGGAAATCAGGCACTTGATCCCATGAAGCGGCGCTCGGGGCCACAAGCGAGATCAACTAAGTCGCGGCAGTTCGCCGGAGACTCGAGCAGCAGACGAGCCGTGCTCGGGAACGAAGGCGTCGGGCTCATCCTCGCCATCGGAACGGGCGTTGCGAATGTGGAGGCGGGCGATCGCGTGCTGCTGCCGCTCTACAGCAATACCTGGCGGGAGCGCGTGGTCGTACCCGCGGCCGGGCTGGTCCCGCTTCCACCGGAGGCTGACGTGCGTCAACTGGCGATGCTCCGAATCAATCCACCGGCCGGTGCGTTGATGCTGAGCGAGTATGTGGATCTTCGTCCCGGGGACTGGGTCTTACAGAACGGAAATTCAGCACAGTTCGCGAGGATATAAAGACGTGGTTCGATCTCCTTGATCTTGACGACCACGTCAGTTTCGGAGGCATCCCTTAACGCCTCCTTTGTATCTGTCCTCCGAAGGCCAAAGCCGGATTTCCCCGCGAGCAGTCTGCTTTCCTTGCTACTCAATGGCAATCATGACGCTCGAAGCCTTGATCACAGCGAAGGCCTCCTTGCCTTCGGCCAGGCCCAGGGACTGTACCGATGTTTTGGTGATGATGGAAACGACTTCCACACCGGGAGCGACCTCCAGGGTCACCTCGCAGTTTACCGCACCTTGGACGATCTTGGCTACCCGGCCTTTGAGGATATTGCGTGCGCTGATCTTCACGAGTCAAAGTATCTCCAAAGGCGCTTAAGGTGGCAATTCGATTTGCGGATCGGCTCCACGAGAGAACTGCCGATTACCACTTGTTCATCCGTCGAAAAAAGAAGATGACCGCGCCCGCAATCAGAGCCAGGATGTTGATAAGCCAGAACGGCCAGAAGGCCCCCTCCATCGGAAAGGGAAGGGCGACGTTCATCCCGAAGAGTCCCACGACAAGATTCGCAAGCATTATTGCCACCATCCAGATGGTGAACTTCTTGATGAGATGGTTCAGGTTGTGACCGACGATGGATGCCCGCGTTCCCATGAGGTTGCCGAGCACCTGCGTGTGAATCTCGGCGCGCTGGTAACACTGGCGATTCTCGATGACGAGATCGTCGAGAACTTTGGCTTGATCGCTATCGAAACCGAGCTTCGCGGATAAGCTCTTCATTCGCTCCAGAAGCGCGCCATTCGAGCTGATCGAATTAAGAATATAGACGAGGCTCTTTTCGAGTGCGAACATGTTGAGCAGATATTTGTTTTCGAGAGAGGTGTTGATGCGGCGCTCGAGGGAATCGGCCAGCATGTTTATGGCCTTGAGATGTCCTTCGAAATGCATTGTCGCCTGATAGAGCAGGCGCAAAATGACGTCGTGAATCGACTTTACCGGAAAGGGAACCCGGCCTTCGAAGATCGGTGAGTCGTCCGCCATCACGATGACCAAATGGTTCTCGTAGACAAAGGTCCCGGTCGAGGTCAGCTTGAGCAGAAAATTGTCGCCGGCGCAGAAACTCTTGGGGCGTTTAAAAATGATGGCCGCATGATCGGGCTCCATCTCCAGTCGCGAGAGTTCATCGGGGTCGAGCGAGGACTGAAGGGTGTGGTAATCGATTTTGTATTGCTCCTGCAATTCGGCCTCATCGTCGATGGTTGGCGAAGTGTAGGTGATGATCTGCGCAGCGTTGGGTTCGCAGGAAATCAAGGAGCCGTTTTCAAGGCGGTAAAAGCTGCGAACGCTCGTCTTGGCTTCCCCAGCGGACACGACATCCGGCTTGGGCACCTCCGACTCCGGCGCCGCCTCGGTTACGCTTTCAGCAGTTGACGCCATCCGGGAGAATCCTTTAGCCCAAACTCCGTCCAAGCCGCGGCTTATGCAATCAAAACTTGCTCCGTGTCCGCTCAAAGGCCGAGCGCCTCCCGTTGCAATCCCGTCATTTAAAATGACCGAGTTACCTGGCCGAATCGTCGAAAAGCAGCTTTTGCGATCGCTGCACGCATCATTGGACCCGAAGAAGGAGTTCTGCGAACGGCACCGGTTGAGATGAGCAGCGCAACCGTTTCGCCTTCGGTTTGCAGAGAATCCAGGCGGGTCTCCTCGGGTATTTAGAAACAACCCAAATAGTCTTTACGCTAACGGGCGAATTGAGCCTAAATTGGAGGCGTTCGGAGGCATGAAATTGAACCGGATATGGAAAAAATGCGACTGATCACCCCGGCACTCGCGAAACCGAGCGGGGAAACCGAACTACGAACCCTGCCTCTGGGACGCTTTGCGTATGAGCGCGCCACCGCCAAGCTCGATGACGTTCGCAACGAATTCGAGACCTGGCGCGATGTTGCGCTTTCCACCGATTTTGAACAATAGCGATTCCTCACCTACCGTAACCTTATGCCTACTCTCATTCGTTTTCATCGGACCGGCGGTCCTGAAGTCCTGCAATATGACGAAGTACCGGTGAGACCCCTTCAGGCTGGAGAGATCCGGCTTAAAGTGGAGGCGATCGGCCTCAATCGCGCGGAGATCATGTTTCGCGGTGGCAAATATGTCGAAGAGCCTCTTTTTCCCTCACCGCTCGGCTACGAAGCGGCCGGTGTCATCGAGGAGGTCGGGCCCGGGGTGACCGGCTTCAAGCCCGGTGATCTTGCCGCCAGCATTCCCGCCTTCTCGATGAGAAGCTACGGCACCTACGGGGATTCCGTCGTTCTGCCGGTCTCGGCGATGGTCAAAACGCCGCCGGGCCAATCCTCGGTCGAAGCGGCAGCGACCTGGATGCAATACGCCACCGCTTATATGATGATTGAGTTCGGCGGGCTGAAAGCGGGAGACGACGTTCTGATCACAGCCGCGGCGAGCAGCGTGGGGTTGGCTGCGATACAGATCGCCAACGCCGTTGGGGCGCGACCCATCGCCACGACCCGGAAGAGCGATAAAGTCCAGGCTTTGCTCGCGGCCGGCGCGGCCAGCGTGATCAACACGAAAGAAAGTAACCTCGTTGATGAAGTGAGTCGGCTGACCGAAGGGAAGGGGGCGAATATCATCTTCGATCCGATCGTCGGGCCGCAGTTCGCCCAGCTTTGCGAGGCAGCGGCCGAATCGGCAAACGTCTTCGTCTATGGCGCGCTGTCTCCCGATCCCGCTCCGTTTCCCCTCTTCGCCGCGCTGGGAAAGGACCTGACCATCCGTGCCTATAAGCTCGGACTGATCACCACGAATCCCGAAAAGCTGGCAAGAGCGAAAGCCTGGATTTTGGAGCGGCTGGAAGCTGGGCAGCTGAAGCCGATTATTGCCAAGCTCTTTCCCTTTCGGCGGATGGCCGATGCGCACCACTTCATGGAATCGAACGAGCAAATTGGGAAAATTGTTATCACCGTCCCTTAGCCACCGTTCAGCCGATTCGAAAGCGAGATCAGCGGTCGGGCTCCTTGCCGTTGAAATTTCATGGTCATAGGTCCGTCCGAAGGATCGGGCTAAGCAGCCGAATCGTCGGGAAGTAAGTCCTGAGATAGCCGCGGTCCTCTGTCGCGAGGGAATCCGCCTGCGTGGCAGCGTGAGCGGCCACCAGGAAATCGGGCAGGATTGTCTGTCGAGGCCCCCCTTCATTGCGGTAGACGTGGTAGATCCTTCCCGCGAGGAGCGAGGCTTCCTCTGTAAAGGGGCTGTGCCTCATGTCGATACTGCGCAAGGCCTTGCGGCACGCATCATCGGAACCGAAGAACGAACGGACTTCCGCGAGCACGACGGATGAGACGAGCAGTGCAGCCGTTTCCGCTGCCGATTGAAGACACTCCAGCCAGGCCTCGCCTTTCGGCTCGCCCTTGAAAATCGCAAGCAACGCCGACGTATCGACGGCCACGGCGTTCACGTCGGTTTTTGCTTTCGACGGGCCCGTGGCAGTTCCACCGGCCCGCGCAGATCGTCCAGCAACTCCTTGACGCTGCGTCCGGCCAATTCATTTTTCAGACAACCGAGGGCTCCGAGCGGCTTGGTCCAATCGACGACTTTGCGCAGACGAATGCCATCGGTCCCCGCAACGAAATCGACTTCCGATCCCGGCTCGATCCCGAACTTATCCCGCAATTCCTTCGGAATGGTTACCTGCCCTTTCGTGGTAACGAGTGCTTTCATTGCGACAAGGGTAAGAATATAAAGTAGAAACAGCAAGTATTACCTGGCCGATGCGTTCTCGTTTCGAAAACAATCAAAACCGGTTTCCAATTTGCAACGGGGTTACGATCCTTCGGATCGAGGATCTCGATGCCAATCGATGCAAATCGGAGTATGCGGATGCGGCAATTGAAGATTTGAAATGGCTGGGAATTGAATGGCAGGGGGGGCCATTCTACCAAAGCCAGCGCAGAGCGCTCTATCTGGCTTCGTTCGCCTGGTTTCCTGAAAAAAGTGCTCCATTTTCTAGGTGTCTCCGAATCGCTCACGCGGCGAGCAATTCTCTCGCGAGCGCTTTCGGCATCACCTCTTTTGGATCGATACGAATTGCATGACCTGTAAGAAATCCCCACTATATCTAAGCGACTTCAGGAGCAGATTGCTATCGTAACTGGATCGAGTTGTGGTAATGGGCGGGCGAATCAGTTTACTCTGACAAACCGCACCACATAGCGGCGTTTGTATGGCTCCGCACGGTTCGACTCCCCTCGCCACCACCGTATTTATAATCAAGTCGTTATCGGTTCAAGAAAGTCAAAGTAAGACCAATAGTAAGACCCTGTGCGCGAAAATTCGTGCCATTCCGGGGAAATTCGGGCCACTCCAAAGCTGGGGTTGTCTGCGCGCACGCGTGTGCGAGGGCTCGCGAACATTACGTCGCGCGGGCGTGCTCATCCGAAACCCGACATGCACCAATGTACGTAAAAAATCCGCCTCCTCGCCCATGATCGCTCCGATTTTCAGGGTTCCTTTGCTAATTCTTTTCTGGGTCATAGTTCGATACTCACAGCGGTTGTTTTTCACTCCCAACTGCTTACCATGATCCCTGCTTTTTGCTGAACTTCAGGGACACTATCGTCGCATCAAAATATTCTTGCTTCGCCAGCCGCGATGACCCATTCATCGACGCGCCTCGTACGCAGAGTGGAGTAGCGAGGATGACGAGGTATGCAAGCTCACCCTTGGTTCCGCTACCATCGCATCGGCAACGCGTTGCTCGGAGAAACCATAGTCGAAGCGATCAATCGCTGCGGAGTCGCTTTGGAGCCAGCACAGAAAAGCCCGCCCATGGGCGCGGGCTTGGTGCTGTTCGACAGTATGGATGACCAGCTCTGCAAGGCCATCGATCGCGACAGCCGCCATGGCTTCGATCGCGTGCTGGCGGTCGCGACGTGCAGCGAGGCGCTAAGCGAGGGCGCGGCGTGGCGGCTGCTCGACGCTGGTGCTGCGGATGTCTTTGCTTGGGACGCGATGCCCGATCCCGCAGCAACGATCGCGGCTCGCTTCGAGCGCTATGGAAGCGTGGACGATCTCCTGCAAGTACCCGCTGTGAGCGGCGAGCTAACTGGCGGGAGCCCGGCCTGGCTTTCGGTCTTGCGACAGGTCGTGGAAGTCGCGGCTTTCAGCGATGCATCGGTATTGATCACCGGCGAGAGCGGCACGGGCAAGGAACTGGTCGCGCGGCTGATCCATGCACTGGATCGCCGGCCAGGCAAGGGTCCGTTCATCGTGCTCGACTGCACGACGGTATCGCCGGAGCTAGCGGGGAGCGAGTTCTTCGGGCACGAACGAGGCGCTTTCACCACTGCCGTGGCGGCACGCGAAGGCGCCTTTGCCCTAGCGGACCGCGGCACACTTTTCCTTGACGAAGTGGGGGAGCTGCCGCTCGCTTTGCAAGCGGAGTTGCTGCGCGTGATCCAGGAGCGCGTGTACAAGCGGGTCGGCAGCAACACCTGGAAGCAGGTGAACTTCCGGCTGATCTGCGCGACCAATCGCAATCTCCTGGAGGAAGAGGCGCGCGGCGCGTTCCGGCGCGACTTCTACTATCGCATCGCAAGCTGGACTTGCGCTTTGCCGCCGCTACGCGCGCGCAGGGAAGACATCCTCCCGTTGACGCGCCAGTTCGTGCGGCAGACCTCCGCTACGGACGCAGCGCCGGAGCCCGACCCCACCATCCGCGACTATCTAATGACTCGCGACTATCCGGGCAACGTGCGCGACCTCCGCCAACTCGTGACCCGCATGCTGAGCCGCCACGTCGGTCCGGGTCCACTCACCGTCGGCGATCTGCCGGCCGACGAGCGGCTCGCCGCAACGGAGCGCATGCGCAGGGTGTGGCACGACAGCGCATTCCAATGCTCAATTCGCCGCGCGCTGGCGATGGGCCTCGGCCTCAAGGAGATCAACAGCCAGACGGCGGATGTCGCCATCCAGACTGCGCTGGATGACGAGGACGGCAATCTCCAGCGCGCTGCACGTCGACTCCGCGTAACCGATCGCGCGCTTCAGATGCGCCGCGCTTTGCGGCGGCAGGATGCCGACCCGCTCAGCGATCGAGAAGTGCCGGCGACTCCCACGGATCACGGAAACGGCGATTGAATGTGGGACGGGTTTCCAACCCGTCTTCGTCAAGGGATGACGTGCCCCTTTCCACTTTGCGCACGCGCCGGATCAGCCCGAGCAGGTTACCCCCGAGGATCAGCGCTTCTTCGTCGCGCGGCAGCTCGAGCGCACGCACCTTCGCCAGCTCAACTCCGGGATGCAGCCACGGCCCATCCGAGCCAAAGAGGAACTTCCGCGCTCCGGCGCGCCGTACCGCCTGAGCGAGCAAATCGAAGCGGCGCACGCCCGAGGTGTCGGCGAAAATATTGGGATGGCGCACGAGTGGATCGATCAAGGCCAGTTGCGCGCGCCAGTCGTCCGCGAAACTCCCGAGATGCGGGATGATGAAGGCTACGTCCGGGTACTCGGTGGCGAGCAGTTCGACGGTAGAGACTTCGCCCATCACATCGTAGAGCACCGGCAGCCGGTGCGCGCGCGCCGCTTCGCAGATCTCGCGCGTGATCCGCGCATCGTAGCGGTGCACCTTGATGCCCACAAAGCCTAACTCCTCGACTGCCTCGCGCACCATCTCTGCCACGCGCCCTGCGTCGCGCTGCGGGTGTAGGAAAGCGAATCCATGGAACCGATCGGGACGCGCCGCGACGATGCGCGCCACCTCGCGATTGGCGTGCGCGTAATCCGAGTGGAATGCGGGGAAGAGCACCGTGCGATCGATCCCCGCTGCACGGCTCCAGCGCAGGAACTCCCGCAACGGCGCATTGGTATCCCATGGCCCAGTGAGCCCGTCGCCTTTCCCGGCATGGCAGTGGCAGTCGATGATCAGGCGGAAGCTCAGCGCGACTGAAGATCACATTCACCGGCAACCGCCCCGCGGCGCGCAGGCACGATTCCACCGCCTTGATGTGGGCGAAGAGCTGGCCCTTGTCGTCCGACGCGCCGCGGCCAAACAGATCCTCGCCGCGCGCCGCAGGCTCGAAGGGCGGCGAGCGCCACTCCGAGAGCGGATCACCCGGCTCTACGTCGTAATGCCCGTAAATCAGCGCCGGCGGCTGCCCTCGCGCGTGCCGCCAATCGCCATACACGATCGGATGGCGCACCGTCGGGACCACCACCACGTTTTCCAAGCCGATGCCCCGCAAGTGCGCCACCAGCCGATCCGCGCAACGCTTCACATCTCCCGCGTGCCGCGGCTGCGCGCTCACGCTGGCGAAAGGCACGAAGTCCTGCAGCTCCCCGACAAAGCGGGCCTGATGGGCAGACGAAAACCGCGAGACTGGGTCGGCCGGAATCATCGTTAGAATGCGGTAGGCCGCGGCCTTTGGGGGACACGGAGCGCGTCTCTCCAAGATCAGGTGCAGTTCGTCGCGGCCTTGGCGGCCGCGTCGCAGCGCAGCAGCGCCTCGCGGCAGCGCTTCATCGAGAGAAGGCTCTTCGCCACGGCCGCCGCGTTGCACACAGGGTTGAGCTTGCAGGCGGCGAGAAGCCAGCCAGACTCCTGACCTGCTTCGATCAGGCACCGTTTCGTTTCCGCGATGCACGCATCGACCCGGCGGGCCAGCTCTGCTCTGTTGCAGGCCGGCGTTGGCGGCGTGCCCGGGGAAGTCGGTGGTGGCTGGGGGTGGGGCGTTGGGGCGTTGGGGGCTGCGGCGTCGGGGGCCTCGGTCGCGGCTGGGCGCGTATGGGACAACGCTTCCCGCCCAGCGCGTCAATCATGGCCCCGCGCGTGATCGGGCCGACGATGCCATCGACCGCAAGACCGCGCTGGGATTGAAAACGCCGGATCTCCTCCCGGGTGCGGTTGTCCAAGACTCCGTTGACCGGGACCAGCGATGCGAGCGCGAGCGTATTGAGCGCGGTCTGAATGAGCGCGGTCTCGGTTTGCGGCCCGACGATGCCATCGACCTTGAGGCTCTGCCGGCCTTGAAAGCGAAGCACCGCTCCGCGAGTGAGCGGCCCGAAGATGCCGTCGGGCTTCAGGCTCTCGCCCTCGGCTTGATTGAGGACATTTTGCACCCAGCACGTTTTCTCCGCGGGCAGTCCGCCGATCTGCTGCTTTGCCCTCGCGGCCACCTGCCCGGCTTGAGCGGCAATCCTGGGGCCGACTTTCTGGAGGAGCGGGACTTCCTCGGTGAATTCGTCGTCTTCGAGACTCAGCTCGTTCCAGACTTCATCCTCCTGCTCGATTTCCTGGCCGAGCCGTTTGGCCCGGCACTCGGGACAGCCGCAGCGCTCCGCGGCTTCGGCAGATTCGGGCATTTCAAGTTCTTCGAATTGGAATGGGATTGGATAGCTCATGGTGTTGTTGGTGTTGATGTGAAAAAGTCACTGAGGGTTTCACGGCAGGCCGCGGCATTGATCGACCCATGCCGGATTCGACCGATTATTACCGGCCGTGAGCCTGCTGACCTGATGGCAAATCACGCCCGGAAAAGTCCCACTCAGCGCGGTCTCGAGTCGCGTCCATTCAAACTGTCCACCGGGATCGACGCGGTTTTTGAACTTCTTTCCGGGGCCGTGCCACTTGTACAGGTGCTCGTGGCCCGTGATCAAAGTGATCGTCGGCATGCAGGAGATCAGGTAACGCACGAGCCGGATCAACGTGCGGTATTGAGCTTCCGAAAAAGGCACAAAACGCTCGACTGCGCGCGGCCGATAATAGGCCGCGAGCGGCTTCTGCGGAATGACCCTGGCGCTGCGGACGCACGTCCACATCGTTCCACTTCCCGTCTCGTCATCACACACTTTCACGGCGCCGCTGCCCATCCTTCCGCCGGGATTGACTATCTCGATCCCGATGCTCCGCTGATTCATGCCCGCGATGCCGGTGCTCTGGGTCGAAGTGTGCCAGGAGGCTTGATCCAGCTCCACCAACTGGAGAATGACTCCGTTACGCAGGATGATGAAATGCGCGGACGCCTCGCTCCGACGATTCTTGAAGCGCTGCATCGCCCCCTTCACCGAGCCACCGCTCGTCGCATGGAGAACGATGGTGTCGATCGCGCGGCCGTCGCGCCCGCTGAAATTGGGGCTCGGATCCCAGAGAATCCAGGGGGGCCTCGCCGGCTCCGCAGCCAGCACAGGTTTGCCGAGATGGGTGTGCAGGCTGTTGAGTGTTTGCAATCCCAGAATGCCATCGGGAGTGAGCCGCTGGGTTTGTTGCCACCGACGCACCGCATCGGCGAGTGCAGCCTCGGTGGGGCAGGTGCGCGGAAAACCCAGCGCGCTGTAAAGTTCCTGCCGGTAGTCGCTCCATCCCAGCCATTCTCGCATGCAGCGATTGAGTCGGATCGCCTTCTCCCGGTCGTAAGTGCCGCTCTCGAGATCGAGCTCCTCGAAGGCGAGTGTGAGCGGCCCGTTCATGGGATGGGGACTTCGTCCGGCAACGGAGCTCGCGAGGCGATTACCACCGAAATGCCGCGGCTGCCGCGGTGGTGCGCGGGCGCTGGGGGGTGAGGGTGGGCCAGAAGGTGCCGCAGATCTGAACGCGGGCCGGACCGCCGCCGCGGAAGCGGAAGCGCCGTGCGCCCGAAGCGACGATGTAGTGCAAATGCGCGCCGGTGCTGAAACCCACGCAATTCGCCCCGACTTCGCCGATGATCCGGCCTGCCACCACGCGCTCGCCGCTCACGACGCGCCGGCTCGGAGTAAACTGCACGTGCGCGTAGATCGTGTACACCGACTGCCCGCCCGGCTGAATGCCGGGCCCGCGGTCGGCGTGCTCGACGACGACCGCTCGGCCGTAGCTGAAGAAGCCGTGCACGCCGCGACGACCGCGGTGCCATTCGCGCAGCCGGTGGCCACGGGGCAGCTTTGGATGGAGCCGACGGGGCCCGCGTAGATCACCAACCCGTCGGCCACCGCCGGAATGGGTATGCCGCCGATGACGCCGATGTCGATCGCGGGAGCCGCCATTGAGCCCCGACACGGCGGGGACCGCGGCACTGGTCGCGCGGCAGTTCCCGCTGGCGGGATCGTTCGCGCAGCCCGCGGGGCCATTGGTGTGGATGCCGAGCAGCAGGCGGATCGCGTTATTGCCCAGGAGCCAAATCGGACTGCCGCTGTGGCCGGGGCAAGTGTCGATCGTATATCTCAGATGCGTCGGAGTAATGTCGGCGAGCCGAATTTTTTCCGAATGCCCCCACATTGTGCCTTGCGGCTTGTCGCACGGATAGCCGGCGATGGTCAGGAGGGTCGCGATGTTCGCGTCGCCACGCGGTTGGAGGCGCATGAACTGCACGGGCCGCCGAAACGCCTTCGGAAGGATGATCACGCCGAAGTCGAGCGTCGGATGCACCCGGAATCGCGCCGCCGGAGCGGTGACGCTCGCCGGGTCGGCCGGCCGCTGGTTCCGCGCCGCCGAGAGGTCGGCACCTGGCGTCACGCGAATGCTCGTGAATCGCGGGCCTTCCGCGGCGGTTCGCACGTTGAGCCGCGTGAGGCAATGCTTTGCCGTGAGCACGACTTGCGGCGCGATGAGCGTGCCGGTCACGCGGCTGACAGCGCCGCCGCCGATGGGATTGCGTTCAAGTAGGCAAATCGTGTTGAAGGGAAACATGAGCGTCGAGGGGCGCTTGCCGCGGGCGGTGATGCGGAAGCGGTCGTCGCCGGGCGAAGTCGGGCTGACGATGATGCTGTATTGCAGTTCGTCCTCGCTCCATTCGCGCTGGTTCGTTTGGGATGTCGCGAGTTCCTCCTCGATTTCCTCTCCTCGTGGAGCTGATTGAGCTGCCTGCGCGACGGTTGCCATGACCTTGTTGAGCCACACCCGGCGACTGCTGTCGGCGGCAAGACCGTTTCGCAGGCGTTCAACCCTCTTCGTGAGCCACAAAAGGTCGCGCTTCTTGCACCCGCGGCTCACGTAACCGCCGCCTTTCGCGCTTTCAATGATCTGGTTGGCGGCAGCGACAAAGTCCAGCCGCGCATTGTGAATCCGGCTCCGGTCCAGTGGGGACTGATTGAGCCTTTGTGCCAGCACCGCCAGGGCACTTTGGAGAACCCCAAGATCCCCGACCGCATCGGGGCAGCCGAGCAAGGGTTGAGAAGGCGCCTCCGGGAGTGTTGACGTTGCGCCGCCCCGCAGGCGATGCAGTGCTGTTGACGAGTCGAACTTGCCTGAGCGCGCCTCTATTTCAAAAGGCTCCGCTTCAAATGTCAGTGAATTGCTCATGGGTCTTCCTCCATTTGTTGGGATTGGCTGGGTCGTGAAATTCTGTGTGGACGAAGGCCAGCTGGCCGGCCTATTTCTCAAATTCGGTAATCGTTGCTTTGATGATTCCGGCAATATCGGCGAAACCGATTGGCGATAGCCCGACGAGATTCTGCCAGGCGACCACGTAACGCCGCCCCTTCGCGACCGGGGAATGATAGACGCTGACCTCTGACCTCACATTGTTCCCCGATTTCAAGGGTCCAAGTCCCAGCTTGTTGTGAGTGATCGTCCCAGGTTTGAAAACCCGCGTCCTTGTGACCCAAGGCGTGTCGATGCCTTTTGCGGCCTTGGCCAGCGTGCCGCGCATCTCCTCGCAACTCGCCGGGTCGAGCAACTGGTCCGTCATCATCAAAGAGACGAGCTTGGCCATGTCTCTTGTCGTGCCGGCCTGCGCCACAAAGCCATCGTTTCGGGACACGATTCGCACGTAAGGCCATTTTTTTCCACCTTGGAAGTCGCCCGCAACCCAGAGACCCTGATCGCTGGAAGGATCGAAGAAGCCGCCCTCAGCCAGGGCGCCATTCAGGTATCCGTAACCGACCCCGTGAACGCAGGTGGCTGCATCGGCATTGTTGCTCGGCACGATCATTCTCTCGAGTGCTCTGTCAAACGGGGGAGAAAAGGTGACGGCGACGCGCAGTCCCGATGCGGCGGGTTTCAGCGCGAAGACGTCTTTATACAAAGGCAGGCGGTGTTCATCCAGGAGGAGAGAACGGGCGATGTTCTTGGACGCCTTGCCAATTGCCGGGTCCATCTGTCTGGCGAGCCGGACAAACAAGTTTGCCGCGTTTGCGCCGGTCGATGCAGCGAAACGGGCGACCATATCCCGCAGGGCATAAGCAGAGTACATCACTGCGACCTTAGCCTCGCTCGCTATGTAGTCGGTCACCGTCTCGAGGTAGCCGGCAGACGGGAAGGCGCCGGAGGCGTCGCTCACCTCCACGAACGTAAACCGGACGGGAAAGGTGCCCGGCGTCAACCTGCGAGCCCTCTCAAGCCTGGCAATCGCGTTCTTTAGCGCCTGTTCCATCTTTGGGTCGGCCGTGAGAGGATCTGCCGGCTTCGGTGGGAAAAGGGGAACGGGGAGGGGGGAGGGGCTCCCGGCACGGCCAGCCGGCTTCGCTGGAAAAAAGGGAATGCGGTGAGGGAAGCCGCTTGACAGCTCTCTGTCGGCTGCTGCGGCCCGTGTTCGCGGGTCTTCCAGAATTATCACGCCGCCCCGCCTCACCCAGCGCCCAATTGCCGAGTGCATGGGATCCAATGTTTCATTCATAGGATTGTGCTTCGGCGGTTTGCAGTGCTGTGAGGTTCTTGCCGTGAATTGATCGCTGTCCACGGATTCCGCTTCCGGGTGGCGAGCGCATGGTCGATGGTTTCCACGGCACGTTGGACCGCACTTTGCGATTGGGCTGCAGTCAGTAGGAATGTCAGTTGCGGAGGCGCGTGTTTCCGACCCGCTCGCAAGACCGTCCGCAGGCCGCGATTTTCGAGGTCCCGGTGGAGGTACTCAGCATCGACGCGGGGTGGCAGGACCAATGTCTGGATGGGAAACAGGCCGCCGCTGGCGGATAACCCCAATGCCCGCAACCCCTCGCGAAACCGCCGGACGAGCAGTGCCAATCGGTGGCGCAGGATGTCGCCCCAGGTTCGATTCATTTCGACCGCGTGCTCCGCTGCGCGAAGTGTTGCGACTGAAGGTGGGCTGCAATGGACGCGCGTGAGGCTCTTCTCCTCATACCTGCGTATCCATGCGCGGCTCCCCGCCAGCACCGCGATCGGCACCCCAAAGCCCTTTGCCAGCGAACTGAAGACCAGCGCCTCCGGAGCGTGCAGTCCGCTCCAGCGCAAGCTTCCGCCTCCGCCCTGCCCATATGGCATCCGCACACTCGGCGTCTGGCCGAGGATGCCGAGCGCCTGAGTGTCATCGGCCACCAGCATTCCTCCGCGGCGCTGCGCCAACGCGAGATAGTCGGCGAGCGGCGCGACGCGCCCGCAGCTCGGGCAGAACCCGTCGGTCACGATCACCGGCACGCGCCCCCGAGGCGCCGCGGACAGCGCGCGCCCGAGTGCTGCGGCATCGTGGTGCGGAAAGGTCTGCACAAGTGCGCCACGCATCGCGGCGCGTTGCGCGCCCCAGCGGCTGATCGGGTAAGCTCCAGCGTCCATGAAAAGGGTGATCGGGGTTTGCGCCAGCAGGTCAAAGAGATCCCAGGCAAGATGAAGTGTGGAAGTGGCGAGGGTCGCGGCTTCACAGCCTTGCAGCTCGGCTAGCGAGCGGCCGATCTCCCGCGCTTCCGCAGGCTCGACCAGCGCCGCGGGTGCGCCGGTGGTGAGTTGGTGCCAGGGTCGCAGCGAGCGGCTCGGATGTTGCAGGCCGAGGTAAAGCGCGGAGGTGAAGTCGGGCACTTGCGTTGGCTTTCATTCAAAGTCCTCGCTGAATTCCATCTCGGCGCTGGAGCCACTGGGCCGGCCAGCAGCAGGGCGCTTGCCGTTGCCGTTCCGACCGGCGGCGGCGGCCGCTATTCGCGCGTCGCCCGCAGGCCGTTGTGCGTGTTGAATCTCCAGCCGGCGGCGCAGATGCACGGAGGGCTGCAAGTCGCGATCGGTGACCCGTGGCCCAGTCGGCCTCCGCCGTCAGATCGACGCCGGTGACCGCCCGGTAGGCGTGGATGTAGCTCTGGATCTCCGGCCGCCAGTAGCGTGCCCAGTTCGCCGCATGTGCCGAGTCGTGAACGTCGCTCCAGTGACCGTAGCGGATCGACAGCAGGAGCTGCTCGCCGAAGATGGCCAGATCGCGGAAGTCGGTGACGGTGGTGTCGGTCCAGCCCTGAAGTCTCTTCATCGTGTCGACGCGGTCCATCCAGGCCTCCGGATACGGCACCATGATCCGGCCACCGAGGAACTCGCGCATCTCCGGGCGGGCCAGCAGCCACTGCTCGCATGAGCATCTCCTGACGGGCCGTCGACGGCAGGTCGCCGAACTGGTTGTGCGCGCCCTCGGCCAGGAGGAGGTGCACTTCGCGGAGCGCGTTCAGCACCGGGAAGCCGTCGGCGATCACGGTGGTGTCGTCGTCTGCCTTGAAGAAGATCGTGCAGAGGTGCAGCAGGTTGTGGAACGCCTCGAGGAACTTCGAGCGGCTGTCCGCTGCGCGAAGCGGTGGCACGGCCCGACCCTGCAGCGTGAGGCCGTAGTGATGATCGTATTCGTAGCTCCGCCGCAGGATCGTCAGCCGATGCTGCTCGTCCTGGATGTAACCCCAGAGCAAGTTGTTCAGCGGCCGCAGCGGATCGATGTCGAATCGCTCAGCGGGTCCGTGGCCGCGCGGCCGCGCATGTTCTGGAAGCGCATGCTGATCGCGTTCATCGTCTGGACGAGCATGCCCTCTTCGTGCCAGTACGACCAGATCAGCTCGAGCAGGCAGGGGTTTGCCAGCTTCTCCCGCAGGATGCCGAAGCAGTTGGCCACCTCCGCCTGGCCGTTGCCGTTGCCGTCCTTGAGAGGCACCTCGCCGAGCTTGCTGCGGATCAACGCCAGATACGGCAGGGTCTTCACCGGCTTGCCTCCGTTCACCGCCACGAGATAACCTTCCTCTCCATTCTTCCCATTCCAGAGCTCGTTGAGTTTCGCGGCGTCGATGTCGCGTCCGAAGCGGCCTTGCTCCTCGAGCAGGGTCTTCGCGTCGAGGGTGGCGAAGTCGTTCAGCACCCCGCAATGCGTCATGAGAAAGACTTCGGTGGCACACTTCACCAGGCTGTAGGCGTCCACGCCGGGGAAAGGCAGCGACCTGTGCTCGCAGTGCGCGGCCAGGTCGTCATCCGGGTTCCTGCCGCACATGACGTCGTCCATGAACTTCTTGTAGTTGTTAAACGAGATTGCCGAAGTCGCGTGCCGGATGATAGGCCAGAGCGGCAGGTCGGGCGTCACGGGGGTAGCAGTCCGACGCATGGTCACCGAGACATCCCCGGCGATGGGTTGCGCGGGCTGAGGCGTGATATTCCGGTCCTCCGAAATGCTCATGGTCGAGCTGCCCACTTCGCTGAGCGTGGCCTTGAGCGTGACCGGCCCTTTCAATCCCGCCGTGTCCAGGTACCGCTCCCGGTCGTTGCTCTTCGTAGGGAAGCTCCGGCTGCTGCTAACCCTATATTCTACTTGCTTGCGGAAACAGTAGTGCCCCTTGTCGATTTCGTCGGTCCGCAGGCGAACCAATATCGGCGTGCTCGCTGGGATCAAATCGGGACAAGCCCGGGGCGTGGAATCGTCCCGGCAGACGACGAAATCGGCATCAAACCCGACAGGGATTTTGAAATCGAGGCCAACGCAGTCGCACTTCTTCAACTGGACCGATTGAGGTTCTACGTCCACGTATGTGACGACGCTGCACCGGTATTTTCCCGGATTCAGTTCGAATTCAACGTGGCCGTCCTGGTCAGTCTCCTTCTCGCTCACAGGCTCGATCTCGAGCGCTTCGGTGGCAGGGGTTTGATCCTTCGGCTTTGGCGCCGTGCTGACCGCGTGTACGAGCACCAGGGCGCCCTTGATTCGGCTTTGCCTGCCAGCGCTATCCCGGACCGTGACTTTGATTATTCCTTTTTCCTCTTTCATATGGGTTTCTCCTGCGTTAACGATTAGAGTTCGTGGTTTGTTAAGATGAATGTCTGTCGGTCGTTTTTTCGACCGGCACGGCAGTGGTTCTTAGGTCGTGGTTGTTGTGTAGTGAGTCTGAAGAGCTGAAAGGGAAGCCTGTCGGCGCACCTGCACGGCTCGCGCATGAGCAGGCGCCTGGACCCGCGCCACGTCGTGCGTGCGCTGGCTGCAAAGGGCCGACATGTCGAGCGTCCCGCGCAGCGCCCAGTAGGTGAGGAGGCTGGTGAGCAGCCGGCTCTCTTCCTCGGGGCTGATCTTGCCGTCGACGCGCGCCTGGCCGATGACGGCGAAGACGAGCGACGGCGCGGCGTCGCGCATGGCGGCGGGCGAGCCGCCCCAGGTCTTGGAAAAGGTGCTGTGAGCGCGAAGGCTGGCGCTCGGCGGTCTCGAGCGCCTCGGCCAGGCTGCGGCCGCGCAAGGAGCGCGGGTCGATGATTGGCGAGCAGCGCGACAAAGGCCGGCATGGTCTTGAGCAGGAGATCGACGATCCGTCGGCGCGGCGCATCGAGTCCGGCCACCGGGTAAAAGGAATCCCACATCTGCTCGAGCCGCGCCCATTGCGGATGCGGATAAAGCGCACGGCCCATCGCCGCGCTGAGCCGCACGCGGATCCACGGAAAGGGATGCGGGTCGTCCATATTGATGCGGAAGACGAACGCGCGCGGCAGGCTGACCACGCCGATGAGCCCCGTGGTGGCGGCGACGCCCACCTTGGCCATGGCCCAGAAATCCGCGACGATCTCGGAGATGCAGCGCTCGTAGATCGTCCACGCGATCTGATCCGCTCCGCCCTGGCGCTGGAGCGCGTGCGAGCAGCGGACCGCACCGACTCCACCAGATCGAGCAGCGCGGCGGCCTGGTGGCCGACTTCGTGCACGAGCGACGAGGCGATGCCGCTGCCGATCATCCGCTCGCGCGGCACGCGGATGATCGCGACCGGGTTCTCTCCGCCGCCGGGCAGCCGCGTGCGCGCGCGGCGGATCGCGGCGCCGTGCCCGCGATCGAGATAGCAGATCACCGGCGGCGGCTCGAAAGCGTGCGCCCGGCACGCGCAACGCATCGGCGGCCACGACATCGAGGCCGGCGAGGCGCACGCCATTGTCGTGCTCGGTGCGCTGCACGAGCGCGTCGGCGAAGATGTCGAATTGCGAGAGCATCGCGTTGAAGCGCAGGCGCAGAAAGGTGAAGCGCGCCTGCACCTCGGCGGGCGTGGCCTCGTGCGCCTGCGGCCCGCGCAGCCAGCGCAGATAGCCGAGCACCATCGTCCGCAAGCGCCGCCGGCCTCGCGCCATGTGCGCCTCGACCGCCGTCTGCGCCGCGGGCGTGACTGCCGCCGCGAGCACTGAGGGAATCTCGAGCGCAAAGGGCCGCACCCGCGCCAGGCGCGTGAGGAGGGAGCGCGCTTCCTGGGCGAGGAAGATCGAAGCTGGCGCGGTGGCGAGCATGGTCAGGCTCCGAGCAGGACGATCTTGTTGCCGCGGCGCAGCCAGCGTCCGCTGTTCCGCCGGCGCGGCTGCGGTCGCTCGCTGGCCGCTCAATTGGCTGGCGGCTTGCTGCACCGCCGCCACCGCCGCGGCGTGGGATTGATGCCGTCAGGAGCATTCGCGGCTTGCGCGGCGGCCTGCGTCGCCAGCCGCACGAAGCGCCGCGCGAGCTCAAACTCCTGGTCCTCCGGGCTCATCCCTTCGAGATCCACCTCGAGCAGCTTGCTCGCGGCTCCGCCGAGCGCGGAGCCGAGCGCCGTGCCGACGCCGGGAATCGGAATGAACGAGCCGAGCGCGCCACCGAGGAACGGGAGCGCCTTCTTCGCGATGCCCTTGAGCAGCCCTGCCAAGCGGTGCGTAGCGATCCTTTCTTGATCGCCTTTCCAGCGCGTTTGAAGAACTTGCCGAGAAACTGATCGAGCTCCTCTTCGCTCGAGACGGCCAGCAGCTCCGCGGCCAGCTCCATCTCCTCGACTTCATCCAGCGGGCTTTCGACTTCGCCGCTCAAATCTTCGCCGGTTTCAAACTCGAACGATTCGACTTCCGGATTGGCGCCGAGTTCGTCCTCTATCAGCAGTTCATCGTCTTGCATGGTGTGCTCCTTGGCTTGTTGGGTGAAGATCGGGACTGTTCGGGCGGGTGTCACACGCCGACGAGGACGATGCGCCCGCCGCGCCGATACCACCGGCCGCTGCGCGGACGCCGGCCCGCGGCGGGCGGCGACGGCTGGAGCAGCCCCGGCACATGCGTCCTGCGCGCGGCGATGACTGCGGATTTGGCTGCCGCTTGCGGATCCGCCGTCGCCGGGCTTTGCGCCGCATTCTGGACGGCCGCGCCGGCCATGCGCACGAGCCGCTTGGCCACTTCAAATTCCTGGTCTTCCGGCGCGAGGCCCTCGTATTCGAGTCCAAGCAGGCTGCCAGCGCCCGAGGCGAGCGCGAGCCGATCTGCCCGCCGATGCCGGGCACGACGAGGTTGCCGAGCGCGCCGCCGGCGATCGGCAGGGCTTTCTTGATGGCGCCCTTGAGGAAGCCACCGAGCGGGCGCAGCAGCGGCGACTTCAGAGCGCGCTCCGACGAACGCGCTCGCTCTTCTTGAGGAGGCTCGCCCAGGAATTGGTCGAGCTCCTGCTCGTCGGTGACTTCGAGCAGATTCGCGGCAAGCTCGGTTCGACTTCGTCCTCGTTGAAGGGGCTCTCGCCTTGACTGGCGTATTCGTATTGTTCCGGCGACTTCGAAGTCTCGGCTTCGTCGGAGATTTCCATCGTGGTGCGATCTAGGTCGTGCATACGGTTTCTTTCGGTGTGGTTTGGGTTGTGGTTCAGTGGAATTCGCCGGCTCATTGTCCGGCAAAGGGTTGGCGTCACCGCCAGATCGGCGTCGCCTGTGTCGCGCGCGGTGCTCGGGTCGCGGAGTTGCGGCGCGCCACAGCAGTGGCAGGTCACCGCGATCGGGATCGGCGGTGCCGGCTCGCAGTCCGTGCAAGGACGATCCGAGCGCACGCCTCTGGGGGGCTCTCGGCTTGCGCAGACGGAGGATGCCGGCGCGTGGCGGCGAGCCGCAGCGCCCAGCGCGAACGCCGGGCCGCAAGTCTTCGGCGGACGACGCTCCGCGCGAAGCGCGAGCGCCGGGCATTTCGCGCGCCCGCGCCGGCAAAGCGCACGAAGCGGCGCGCCACTTCAAATTCCTGGTCCTCGGGACTCATCCCCTCGAGCTCGAGTCCGAAAAGATTGCCCGCCGCCGTGGCGAGCTTGCTGCCGATTGCTCGCCAACCCCGGGCGCGATCAGATTTCCCGCCGCGTCTCCGATCATCGGCAGCACACTCTTCGCCGCCTGCCGGAGCAGCCCGCGCAAGTGCGGCGAACCGGCGCAGCCGGCGCGCCCCGCCCGTGGCGCGTGCGATCAAGGCTCCAAGGAAATCGTCCAGCTCGTTCTCGTCGGTGATCTCGAGGAGCTGTGCCGCGAGCTCCATCTCTTCGGTTTCGCCAAAGACGGCGTCTTCTGCGCCGGCTTCGAAGCTTTCGATTTCGCCGTCTTCTGGCATCTCCTCGGGCCTTTCGAAGGATTCCACTTCGCGAAATGGAAGGCGGGCTCGGGCTGCAGCGACGGCTTGCCGTGCGCCTGTCTTCGGGAAACGCGTTCCCGTCTGCCGCTGAATTTTATTCAGGATGAAATTGCCCGCGCCCGACAGTGCGGCACGCTGAATGTTCTGCCCGGCCGCGACCTTCCGCACAAAAGATAAGGCGTCCGCGGCATATGGAGACCTTGGCAGGAGGCGTCCCGTGGCTGCGAAAGCAGCGTCTTGAATGCTCTTACCTTTGGCCAGTGTCAACGCGGCATCGAAGGCGGCCTGCGCGGCCGGGCCGCCGGGCAGCCTGGAGCGCGCCGAGTTCAGCAGCGCCTCGCCGACGTTCTTCCCCCTGGCCAGGTTCACCGCCGTGTCGAAAGCCATTTGCGCGATCGCGCCGCCGGGCACCGCACTGCGTGCGCCCGCGATCAACGCATCGGTAATCTTCTGCCCGGACGCGAGGGCATTCGCCGCACCCAAAGCCGCCGCCACGCCCGTGCCGACGCCGGGAACAAACGGCGCCACCATCGCTGCGAACTGGAGGCTCTTGCGCACATCGCCGATCCCTGCCTGCATGGCTTTCTGCGCGGCCTTGGCAATGTTTTCACCCCGCGCCGCGGCCATGCCCGTATCGACGAGGAAGCGCGTCCCCGGACTGTCGGCCAGGGATCGCATCGCGCCTTGAAAAACGTTCCGCCCATCGGCGGCTGCTTGCACCGCGCCCACGCCGGCGCGGACGGCCATTCCGAGCGGACTCATGCTCAGACCGCGCGTGAGCATCGATACAGGGACGACCTTATCGATTGTCGAAAGACCTTTCCCGACCGTCCTAGCAACGCCTCCGATAGCTTTCCCCACCCCGCGCGTCGCGCCGCTCACAGCTTTCCTCGCGCGGCGGATCAGTTTGCCGAGGAACAGATCGAGTTCCTCATCTTCGGCGACGAGCAGCGGGTATTCGAAACTGAGCAAGCCCTCGTTGAGCAACTCGTCGGATTGAAAAAGTTCCTCCAGCATTTCCTGCTGCTCGGAACGAGATGCGCCGAGATTCAGCCCTCCCATTTCGCCGAAGAGGGCGTCTTCCGCATCGGCTTCGAAGCTTGTTCCCACGCCGTTCCCGGGGAATTCCATCCCCATCTCGTCGCCTTCAAATTCGTTGTCGTGCATGATGCGTCTCCGACGCTTTGACCGCTTGCTGGGTGACTTCCGTCACATGCCATCACGAGTCGTGCATTGCTTCGCATCGACCGTGCCAGGTGCATTTCTCTGAAGGTCACGCTGGAGATGCGAAGCGCGCTTCGGAAACAGCCACTTTATGCCTAAGGATCGCGCAGCGTGTTTCGCTCGTGGGTCTCGGTGCAGTGTTCTTCCCGAGGGGTGCCCGCTTCTCGCGCAGGCAACTTGATCTGGGCCGCGTTGGGCTCGCAGGAGACCAGGGAGCCGTTTTCAAGGCGGTAAAAGCTGCGAACGCTCGTCCTGCTTTCGCTAGCGGACAAGACATCCGGCTCGGGCGCCTCCGGTGCCGCCTCGTTTGCGCTTTCAGCAGTTGACGCCATGCGGGAAAATCCTTCTCGCAAGATGTCAGAGTTCGGAATGTGCTCCCGCGAGACGACGTGAATTCGCAATCGCATAGCAGCCCCCCTTCTTCACCAGTCCTCTACCGCGGCCGGATCGCTCCCACGCCGGCCGGTTACCTCCATCTGGGCCACGCGGCGACCTTCTGGAAGGCGCATGAACGGGCTGCGCAGGCCGGGGGGGTTGCGATCCTCCGGATCGAGGATCTCGATGCCAATCGGTGCAAATCCGGGTATGCGGATGCGGCCATTGAGGATTTGAGGTGGCTGGGAATTGAATGGCAGGAGGGGCCGTTCTACCAAAGCCAGCGCAGAGGTTTGTATCTGGATGCATGGCGCAGGCTGCGCGATGGAGGCTTTCTTTATCCGTGCGTGCGTTCAAGAAAGGATGTCGCGCAGGCTTCCATCGCTCCGCACGAGGAGGATGCGGTATTTCCGGTCGCGTGGCGCACTCCGGTTGAGGAGGCAAGGAAGTTCCAGGGCCCTGAGGGGCGCAACTGGAGGTTTCGTGTTCCGGATTGGGAATTTATCGCCTTCAAAGACGAAAATTGCGGCAACGTTAGCCGGATGGCCCTGCGGGATTTCGGCGATTTTTTGGTTTGGAATCGGGAGAACATTCCGGCCTACGAGCTGGCCGTCGTCGTGGACGATCTCGCCATGGGCGTTACCGAGGTCGTGCGTGGTGAAGATCTCCTAACATCAACAGCGCGGCAGATCCTCATTTATCGGGCCCTCGACTCCGCGCCGCCGTCGTTTTTCCACTGCCCGCTTGTCCGCGACAAGCACGGGTGCCGGCTGGCAAAGCGAGATGCCTCTCTCAGCTTGCGGGCATTGCGCGGCCAGGGTTACTCGGCCGAGCGCGTCATCTCGCTAGCGGCTGCGCAGACGGCACGGTAGATCCCTCGCGACGGAGAAAACCGAAGGTCGCGCCCGCCTCAAGATCTCTTCGGCTACCACTTCAGGGCGGCTAGCCTTCCTGCGGCCTCCTCCGCGTTGGCGCGGCTATTGAAGGCGGAGATACGGAAATAGCCTTCGCCGGCGCTGCCAAAGCCGCTGCCGGGCGTAATAACGATGTTTGCTTCGCTTAGAATGCGATCGAAAACCTCCCAGCTCGTGGCGTTCCGCGGACCGCGCACCCAGATGTAGGGGGCATTGACGCCGCCATAAACCGCAAGTCCGCTTCCCGCTGCCGCTTCCCGGAGAATCTTCGCGTTGTCCATATAGTGCGAAATCAATGCGGCGACCTGCGATTTTCCCTCGGAGGAGTAAAGGGCTTCCGCTGCGCGCTGTGTCACGTAGGAGACTCCATTGAACTTCGTGCTGAAGCGACGGTTCCAAAGCGGATGAAGCGAACGCTTTTCACCGCGGCTGTCCTGGCACTCAAGTTCCCTGGGCACCACTGTGAACGCGCAGCGCACACCCGTGAACCCGCCGTTCTTGGAGAAACTTCGAAACTCGATCGCGCATTTGCGAGCGCCAGGAATCTCGTAGATTGAATGCGGAATGCCGGGCTCCGCGATGTATGCCTCGTAGGCAGCGTCGTAGAGGATGATGGCTTCGTTCGCGAGCGCGAATCGCACCCAGTTCTCGAGGCGCTCCCGCGTCGCCGCGGCGCCGGTGGGATTGTTGGGCGAGCAGAGGTAGATGAGGTCGACCCTTTCGTTGGGTACTTCCGGGACGAACCCGTTCTCGGGGGTACAAGGCAAATAGAGAAGCCCGCTGTAGACGCCAGCCTCATCCGCCGGTCCGGTGTGACCAGCCATGACGTTCGTATCGACATAGACCGGATAGACCGGGTCCATTACGGCGATTCGGTTGTTGTCGCCAAAAACGTCGAGGATATTCGCGCAGTCGCATTTTGAGCCGTCCGAGGCGAAGATCTCGTCGTCCGCCACCTCGATACCGTGGGAACGGTAGTCATGCTCCGCAATGGCGCGGCGGAGAAAGTCATAGCCCTGTTCGGGACCGTAGCCCCGAAAGCTGTCACGCACGCCGAGTTCGTCGACCGCTTTGTGCATGGCATCGCGCGCGGCGGCGGGCAGCGGTTCGGTTACGTCGCCAATCCCGCAACGGATGAGGCGCCGGCCGGCGTCCGGATTCGCGTCGAGGAAAGCTTTGACACGCCGATTGATTTCCGGAAAGAGGTAGCCGGCCTTGAGTTTAAGGTAGTGGGAATTGAGGTGCGCCATGCAAGCGATTCAGAAGGGCTGAGAGATGGGGCCGGAGGCCAATCGAAAATGGAGCCGGCGAATTTGTAGCGGCGATGTCCCCATCGCCGCGAGCGAGGTTGGCAGCCTGGGCGCCGGGTTCACTCACCGCAACGAAACAAAGCCGCCGCCCCGGGCTATGGAGCGGCGGCCTCGGAAGCCTGAGATTCTAGCCTAGTGCGGCTTCGTAATTTTTCTCGGCGGCGCTCCAGGAGACAACATTCCACCACGCCTTGAGGTAATCGGGGCGGCGGTTCTGGTAGTTGAGGTAGTAGGCGTGCTCCCACACGTCCACCCCGATCACCGGCTTGCCTTCGGCGCCCGCGATGGCCTTGCCCATGAGCGGGCTGTCCTGATTTGCGGTGGAGACGATTTCGAGTTCCTTGGACGGGTTGACGATAAGCCACGCCCAGCCGCTTCCGAATCGCGCGAGGCCGGCGGCCTCCAGTTTGGCCTTGAAGTCGTCGAAGCTGCCGAATTTCGCCTTGATCGCATCGGCGAGCTTGCCAGATGGCGCACCGCCTGCGCCCGCCGCCATGATCTTCCAGAAAAACGTGTGATTCGAATGGCCTCCGCCATTGTTGCGCACCGGTCCGCGTATGGCTTCGGGTACGGCGGAAAGGTCGGCGATAAGCTCGTCCACCGGCTTCTTTGCCAATTCGGGGGCGCTTTCGAGGGCCTTGTTGAGATTGGTCACGTAGGTCGCGTGATGCTTGTCGTGATGAATTTCCATTGTTCTTGCGTCGATGCTGGGTTCGAGCGCGTTGGTCGGATAGGGAAGAGGTGGAAGTTCGTAAGCCATAAATTTGTCGAGTTTCGTGGAAACCCTAAACGGTTCCCGGGGTGCTTCAAGTGGGAATGTCACTTCTGACAAGCTCGAGCCGCGCGAGGAAGTTCTTTCTGGAAAATATCCCGATACGGTGGCTTGCAAAAGGGCCAAGGTGGTTGTCAATTGCGAGGGCTCTGATTGGAAACTGAAGCCGCGATTGCCAAGCCTGAGCTCCGCCGTTCCCTTTTGGCGGATTTGATCCTGCTTTTCGTGATCGGCGGTGTCCTGGTGGCTATTCTTAACGTGGCCGACGAGTGGGAGGCGCCGTTTCACGCAGAGACCCAGATTGATCTTTCGTTTTGGAAGCTGCCGCGATACGCCCTCTATTCGCTCGCGCGCGGGTGGGTGGCCATGGGCTTTTCGTTGGTCTTTGCGATCCTCTATGGAACGTGGACCTATTATGATACCAAGGCTCGCGCCGTCTTGTTGCCGGCGCTCGATATTCTGCAAAGCATACCGGTTCTGGGGTTCATGCCGGGCCTCGTGCTGGCGCTCGTCTCTCTGTTTCCGAAAAGCAACTTTGGACTCGAGCTTGCCTGCGTGCTCATGATTTTTACCGCGCAGGTATGGAACATGGTCTTCAGCTACTACGACTCGCTCAAGGCGATCCCGGAGGAATTGCGGCAGATGGGGAGAATTTGTGGCTTTGGGCCCTGGCAGCGTTTTCGGGAAATCGAGCTGCCGTTTGCCGCCCAAGGGCTCATTTACAATGGCATGGTATCGATGGCAGGTGGCTGGTTTTACCTGACTATCAACGAGGCCTTTACTCTGGGAGACAAGAATTTCCAACTTCCGGGTCTCGGCTCGTACATGAGCCTCGCCATCGCTCGTGGCAATATTCCCGCGCAGATAGCCGCGGTTACGGCGATGGGTGTCATGATCATTTGTGTGGACCGCCTCGTGTGGTGGCCGCTGGTGATCTGGTCCAGAAAATTCAAGATTGAAGACGTTGCCAGCGGCCGGCTGGAGACGACCCTTGTGCAGCGGATGCTGGCCGCCTCCAAGTTACCCGGCGTCATGAAGACCGTTGCCCGGGTCGGACGATCGTGGATTGAGAAGCTGCCCCGCTTCAAACGCCCCTTGATTGTCAAATCGCCGGCAATTGCATCCAGGAATGCAACGAAGGGGACGTATTTTGTGCTGTTGGCAGTGATTTTTGCTGTCGGCGGATACGGTCTCTTTGAACTTTTTCTCATGCTGGCGCAAGTGGATCTGAAGGAGTGGTTGCTCATCTTCCTCAGCATGGCGGCGACGTTCCTTCGCGTGCTTGCTGCTCTGATATTAAGCTCTTTATGGACGATTCCCGTGGGGGTTTGGATCGGTCTGAATCCCAAGATCTCGCGTTACCTTCAGCCGATCATACAATTTGCCGCCTCTTTTCCCGCGCCCATGCTCTATCCCGTTGTCCTAGGGTGGATTCTGGCCATCGGCGGCAACCTTGGCTGGGGTGCCGTTGTGCTGATGATGCTCGGGGCGCAGTGGTATATTCTGTTTAATGTGGCTGCCGGCGCGCAGTCCATTCCGGCGGACATGGTTTCCTGCGCGGAGATCTTCCAGATCAAGGGCTGGTCACGCTGGAGGTATTTCATACTGCCGGCCATCTTTCCCTTCCTCGTCACGGGATGGATCACCTCCGCCGGCGGCGCATGGAATGCGAGCATTGTGGCCGAGTTTGTGCAACAGGGAGGAAAAACCTATAACGCCTTTGGTCTCGGCGATCTCATCAGCCAGGCTACGAGCCAGGGTAAATTCAATGTTCTCGCTGCGGCGGTGGTGATAATGGCGGTGACCGTCGTCACCGTTAACCGGAGCTTCTGGAAGCGGCTGCAAAGCGCCGGGGATCTTTACTGCCGCTTTGGAGGATGAGCATGGGACCACTCATTGCGCTCGAAAACGTCTGGCTGGAATACCCTGGCGACAAGCGCGCGGCGCCGTCAGTAATCCTTGAAAACATCAACCTGCAAATCGCGGAAAACGACATCGTTTCTCTTCTGGGCCCCTCGGGCTGTGGCAAAAGCACTCTTATCCGGCTCGTTGCGGGCCTGATCAAGCCGACGCGTGGAGCGGTAAAATTCCGTGACAAGCAGGTCGAGGATATTTGTCCGGGCGTGGCGATGGTCTTTCAAAACTTCGCGCTTTTCCCCTGGCTGACCGTGGTGGGTAACGTCCGGCTCCCGCTTAAGCAGATGGGACTTTCCGAACCCGCCATTGCGGACCGGACGTCGCGCTCCCTTGGGATGGTTGGCCTCAGCGGCTACGAAAGCGTCTACCCCCGGGAACTCTCCGGCGGCATGAAGCAGCGGGTCGGGATCGCCCGGGCCCTCGCGGCGAATCCCGAGGTGCTTTGCATGGACGAGCCGTTCAGCGCTCTTGATGTCCTTACCGGGGAATCGCTCCGCAATGAATTGGGCCGCCTCTGCGCCGATCCCGAGAATCCCCTCCGAACCATGATCACGGTGACGCACAACATCGAGGAGGCGGTGTATCTCGCCAAGCGAATCGTCGTGCTGGCCGCGCGACCGGGTCGGGTCGCCATCGATATTGCCAACCCGCTGCCCTATCCCCGCGTGCCCTCCAGTCCGGATTTTCTTGCTGTTGTCTCCCGCATTCATGCCGCACTGACCCATCAGGAGTTGCCGGAACCAGTTTTAGAGCCCGCACCCGCGACGCCGGCAATCCACGCGATTCCGAACGTCAACCTCAATGAAATCATCGGTCTCACGAGCGTTGTAAACATCGAGCCCCGGAACATTTTCGATCTCGGAAACGAGCTCCGCTACGATTACTCCAAGCTATTATTCGTCATCAAGGCCGCCGAATTGCTCGATCTCGTGACCACGCCCGGTGAAAAAGTCATGTTGACCGCAACAGGACGCCGGTTCCTTGCAGCCGATGTTTCTCTGCGCCGGGCGATCCTGAGAGAAAGGATGATGGCGCTTCCCCTTTTCAAGCGACTCGTGCAAATCATTGAAGAAGAGCCTGATCAGCTCCTCTCCGTGGTTGATTTCTTTGACTACCTCAAGCGATGGTTCCCGAACGAGCCCCTCCAGGAGCTCGCCCGCACCATCATTGGATGGAGCAGATTCGCCGGATTGCTCGTGTACTCCAGCGTCTCGCTGGGCCTGCCTGAAAACAAGGAAGAAGGCGCGCCTCCGTAGAAATCGGGACGTTCCTCCGCTTTCGGCGTGCCTCGGGTTTTTCAAGGTTTCCGCCGCTGGCCAAAAATTGCGGTTCCCACCCGCACGAGCGTCGCCCCTTCCTCGATGGCCGTAACGAAATCGCCGCTCATACCCATGGACAGGGTGGGTAGCCGCGCCCCGCTTTCCGTCGCGATCTCGTCGCGGAGGGTCCGCAACGTGGCAAAGAACGGGCGCGCATCCTCGGGGCTGTCCCCGGCGGGCGGGACGGTCATAAGTCCCTCAACCTGAAGCCGTGGAAGGGTAAGAAGGCGCTCAATTTCGCCTCGGACCGCGCCGGGCTCGAAGCCGAACTTCGAACGCTCGCCGGAGACATTGACCTCGAGCAACACCCGCGGAAACAGACCGAACTCCGCCGCAATCCGGTCGATATCCAATGCAAGTTCCACCGAGTCAACGGCATGGAAGAGTTCGACCAGCGGGAGAACCTTGCGGATCTTGTTCTTTTGCAGGTGGCCGATAAAGTGCCAGCGGACCACCGAAGGAAGCAACGGCGCTTTCGCAACCAGTTCCTGCGCACGGCTTTCTCCAAACACGGTTTGACCCGCGTCGAAGGCCTCGCGCACCGCGGCCGCAGGCTGTGTTTTCGATACCGCAACCAACCCCACCTCGCTCGGATCGCGGCCCGCCGCACGTGCGGCCGCCGAAAGTTGCGCACGAACCCGCTGGAGATCCTCGGAAATGCTTGTCATGAAAAAAACTTATTTACACAACGTATACATAAGTTATTCTTATCCGATTTTTTTAATGCACATACAATCATTTAAAGTGTTTTCCAACTTGGCGGAAACCTCGAGTTTTTCCAAGGCGGCACAGATGAACGACATCACGCAGAGCGCCGTAAGTCAGCAGGTGCGGGCCTTGGAGCGGCGGTTTCGGGTAAAGCTCATCGAGCGCGGAAGAAAGAATTTCTCTTTGACGCCGGAGGGTCGGGCGTTTCTGCAGGCGAGCCATCAAGTAATGGAAATTCTTGGGGATTTGGAAGGCCGGATTCACAATTTGCAGAACCTGGTCGCCGGCGAGCTCTGCATTTCGACGATTTTCAGTATTGGACTGCACGAATTGCCGCCTTATTTGAAGGCGTTCCGGCAAGCGCATCCCGAGGTGGACGTGCGTGTTGAGTATCGCCGTTCCTCGGAGGTGTATCTGAGCGTTCTGGACGGACGGGCTGACATTGGGCTTGTCGCTTATCCTTCGCCGCGCCGCGGGCTCCAGGCTGTAACGTTTTGGAGTGATAGGCTCGTGCTCATTTGCTCACCGTCGCATCCCCTGGCCTCCCGGAAGCGGATTCCTCTTTCGGCGTTGGAAGGCGAGAAGTTCATTGCTTTTGAGCCGGATTTGCCGACGCGCCGCGAGATCGATCGCAAGCTGCGCTCCGAGGGAGTCAAGGTGAAGCTTGTTTTGGAGTTTGACAACATCGAGACGGTGAAGCGAGCGGTCGAAATCGAGAACGGGGTGTCCATCGTCCCTTCTGCGGCGATCCGCGACGAAGTGGAAGCCGGTCTGCTGGTTTCCGTCGAGTTTGTCGATCCTGCGATGCTCCGGCCTTTGGGCACGTTGGTCCGGCGTTCGGCGCGCGTCTCGCCCGCGCTGCGTGAGTTTCTCACGCTGCTCGAACGAACGAAGGCTTCGGAGTCCGGTGATCGCCCGGGTTCCGGCTGAGAGGCAAAAACGTGATGGCGTTCGACGGGAATCATGCGATAGATGAGTTCCCGAGAACTGAACGATGAAAAGCCTTTTTACCGGCGCCGTGCTCGTCGGGTTCGGCCTTTTGGCCTGCCAGACGGCGCAAACGCAAAGCGAATCCCAAGTCATTGTTGCTCCCCCCGGCGCGATTTCCAGCAATTCCTCACCGGGACCGGCTGCCTCCGCAAAGCCTTCGGCGTCGCCGGAAGCGCAACCGCAACCAGCCGCCTACGCCAGTTTGCCTCAGCCCTCGCCCGCGCGGGCCCCCGCGACAAAGAGCAACTCCTACACATCCTGCAACGTGGAGGGTCCGTGCATTGCAATGACATTTGATGACGGCCCCAATGCGCAGCTTACCCCCAAGCTTCTAGACATCCTCAAGGAACGCGGCATCAAGGCGACCTTTTTCGTCGTGGGACAGAATGCAGCGGAATACCCGGATATTCTGCGCCGCATGGCTGACGAGGGCCACGAAATCGCCAATCATAGTTGGAGTCATCCGGCGCTTACGAAGCTGGGTGGGGAAGGTGTTCGAAAACAAATTGAAAACACCAACAATGCGATTTTCGCGGCAACCGGGAAGCGCCCGGTGTTGATGCGTCCCCCTTATGGGGCAACCAGTTCCACGCTGAACAGGCGCCTCACCGAAGAGTACGGGCTGAAGGTCATCCTGTGGTCCGTGGACCCGCTGGACTGGAAGTATCGCAATTCCAACCGGGTTTATAACTACATCGTACAGAACACGCAACCGGGATCCATCATCCTGAGCCATGACATTCACGCGACAACCGTTGCGGCGATGCCGGAGACGCTTGATGCCCTGCTGGCGAAGGGATATAAATTTGTGACGGTTTCGGAGCTCATCGCAATGGAAGTTCCGCAACAACTCGTGAAGAAAGAATCCGCCGGGTCCCCTCCGCCCGCTCCGCGATAACCGGCCTTGCCCGAGCGGTGTCCGCAGCGTCAATGCGGGAGGCTTTTTTGGAAGTAATATTTCGCTGTTCTCAAAACTGCGGGGGCGAAACAAGCCAGACAAAGCGTGCACGGTCGCCGTGTCTGGTCAAGCGGCGCTCGAGAAAAGCTCCCGGTGAGGGTCCCGGGCGAACTGAAACCCCGAGAGCTTCTGCGCGGAGTTCACGCCTCTTGAGAGCACAAGATAGTGAAACTGGCTGCCCATGCTCTCGGGATGGAGAAGCGTTTGGAGCGATCGAAGCCTCTTTTGCGAAGCCGAATCCGGGGGACCGTTGAGGTGCTTGAGGACCTCTTGCGAAGCTCCGACAAGGTAGTGATGCTGATCGGCGTAGCCTTCGATTTTTAAGCCCGCATCCCGAGCGTTTTCCGCGAGCGCGGTAAAGTCAACATGTGCTGTAATATCCTTTTCGCCAGGCTCTTCGAGCGGCCGGGCGTCCCGCCGATGCGCCCGGTAACACGCAAAGGTGCCTTCGGTCCGATGTGCAGACAAAAGCAGGTCGCGCGAGAAGCCGTAGTCGATGACCAGGACGAAGCCCGTGCGCAGCCTGTTCGCCAGAGCGTGAATCCACTTGCCAGCGGCTGGGCGAAGTTCCGCGATTGTTCCTTTGACCCGCCGCGGAAGCGCCCTGATTTGATCGGCAAGCAAGTCACAGGGTCTGGCGGCTTCAAAGACCAGCAGATCCTCGTTGGCTGCCACCGAGAGTTCCTCCCAATCTTGTCCGGTTGACCGGATTAGGTGAAACGGAAGGGCGTCGACAAGTTCGTTGGACAAATGAACGCCGTCGAAGATTGGCAGGCCGTCCAAGTCTTCCGCCCAACGCACTTTGGGTGCAAATGTCTTCAGCGTCTCCTCCTGCAGTCCGCGAAATAGAGGGAACGGCTCCACGATCCAGTACTCGATGGCAGCCAGCATTTCTTCGTCCGAGGCGGAAAGGATATCGAGGGCCAGTTGCCCGTCATTCGCGCCCTGCTCGACGAGGGCAAATTGGCTCGGTCGTCCGAGGCGCAGCCACATCTCCCGAAGCTGTCCGGCAAGGATCTCTCCAAAGATCGCTCCCACGCTGACATTCGTGAAAAAGTCTCCCCGCTTCCCGATTTTTGCCCGTCCCGAGGCGTAGTAGCCGACGACCGGGTCGTAAAGCGCGAGATCCATGAAACGCGCAAAGGTCAGGGGACCTTGCGTCGCGATCTCTCCGAGTATTCTATTGAGCGCGAGTGACTTCGCGCACATAAACGTTCACCTGGCCATCGGAAGTCTTGCGGACTTCCGTTACGAGGAATGGCCGGCGGGCGTCGCGCGACAAGGTCGAACCTTCCGAGGGCGGACGGCTTCCCGAGGGAAATTCTACGATAATGCGGGTATTACCGGTGCGTCCACCTCCGATTCCCAAATTCTCGGGAAGAGCCGCCTGCGAGCGCAGAACAGCCCGGTCTTGACCGGATGCCGTGACGACGAAGCTTCCTTGAAGGTAGACGCGTTCCCCGCCCACGCCACGACCCGCCAACTCGGACATGTCGGGAACGTTTGCGAGACGGCCGCGGGGCATTTGACCAGGCGGGTAGGTGGGCCATTTCCCTCCCGCCGTCGTTGTGATGGATGCCGGAGTCGGCGAAATGAAGGGCTGGAGCGGAGGAGTTGCCGGCTTTGCGACGGGTGTAGCAACCGCCACCGCGGTGGGTGTCGAGCGCGCGGTGGCCGCGGCGGCAGGCGTCGATTGCGGCGCATTGACCGCGATCGCCGGAGCAACGGGTGCGTCCTCCGGGAGCGGAGTGGGCGCCGGTGTCGGCGCGGGAACCGCAGTTTCGGAGACGGGTTTGGGACGCTCGACCCGAACGAGCCGCATTTGCGGACGCGGAGTGGCGGAAGCTCCCTCTGTCGCGTCGAGACCTGCCCGGGCCCGGTGGGCGGCGAGCTTCTCCGTGGCTTCCTGCACCGCGGGAGGATCCACGACAGGCAGGCCGGCGGCAACGTTCAATCGGGCGGGCGGCTCCAGCGAAAACGTCCCCGTTCCTGAACTGGTGGTATAGCTGCCGTAAAGGAGCGGGACGGCAGTGAACTGCAACCTCCCGTCTTTGAGTCGCGTAACATTAACCACGGCGGAGAGATCCACGGTCTTGTCGAATCGAAGATTAAGCCCGGTCAGCAGCATGCGATGGAGGATGGGAATAGCCCGCTTGTCCGCGGTAAAAACGTGTTCAAGGAGCACTTGCGGCGCGTCCGTTGCGTGTGGCCAGCGCGACCACTCCAGAAGAAAAGAGGTTGTTTTCTCCCAGTTCGTAGGAGTCGAGAATGTTGAACGAACCGACCACATACGGGACTTTGTCGCTGGTGAGCTTATAGTTCCGGAGATAATTTCGCAGCAACGTTTCACTGGCTCGTTCAAGCTCGCGATTCGTCATCTTATTGTAGCGATCCCAGAGCTGTTGAGCGCTTAGAAACTCGCCCTGCGGGGCTGCGGTGACCTCGAAACGTTTGGGGGCTTCAAGCTTCTTCAGCTTGGAGAGGATTGAGTAACTAAAGGCCTTTTCGGGGTGTCCGAAGACGTAAAAGCTGAAGACCCAGCAACAAATAGCGAAGCCAATCAGGAGCAGGATGACGATCGTCCAGGCGAAAAGACCGCCGTCCTTTCGCGGGGTCGGCTGGTCGGTGTGATACGAGAGCTCTGAACTCCGTGCGTTGCTGTCGAACGGTTGTCCTTTGTGTTCTCGGGCCATGGAAATCTCGCTCAGGAGCGCGCGCTGTCCGCGGGCTCGAACGATGTCCCACAACCGCAGTTGCGGGCACTCAAGGGGTTGTTAACCCGGAATCCCGCGCCAGACAAGCTCTCTTCAAAGTCGATCACGCACTTGTCGAGCCATTTGACGCTGCCTGCGTCGACAAAAAGGCGTGCACTGTCCCGTTCGACAACGAGGTCATCTGACCGGGGCGCGCCGATGCTCATTGCGTATTGCATGCCGGCACAGCCTCCCTTTTCGACTGAGAGACGAAGGCCGGACGTCGTTGTATCGAGGCCTTTTTCTTCGACGATTGCACGGAGTTCCGCTGCGGCTTTGGCGGTGAGTTCAATCACATTCCTCTCTTAGGTATGATTTCGCAAGAAGTCAAATAAGGGCGGATGAAAGCGAGGAAAAGCCGCGGGTTTTTGCTGCAGCGGCTTCGCAAGTGCGGCACGATGGGGAGACATGGGAAAAATTCGTCTTCTTCCGGACGTCGTTGCGAGCCAGGTCGCGGCTGGGGAAGTGGTCGAGCGGCCGTCTTCGCTTGTCAAGGAGCTCGTCGAGAACAGCCTTGATGCCGGGGCTTCGAGGATCTTGATCGAGTATACCTGCGGAGGATCCCGTTTTATCTCGGTGCGCGATGATGGCTGCGGTATGGACCGGGAAGATGCTTTGCTCTGCCTGGAGCGTCATGCGACAAGCAAAATCCGGTCCAGCGCCGATCTTGCGCGCGTGCGTTCGATGGGCTTTCGCGGCGAGGCGCTCCCGAGCATTGCAAGCGTTTCGCGTTTTCGGCTGAAGACTCGCGAGGCCTCTTCGAACGCGGGGACGGAAGTGCTGGTTTCTGGGGGCAGGATCGAGTCGGTCCGGGATATCGGTGCTCCGAAAGGAACGCAGATCGAAGTGCGCGACCTCTTTTTCAATCTTCCGGCTCGCCGGAAGTTCCTGCGAGGCGAGGAGACTGAATCCGCCCATATCGTCCATTGCCTCCAGGGCATTGGACTGGCGAGTCCGTCTGTCGCCTTCGAGTGCAGGCGCGACGGATGCACGGTCACCGCGCTGCCCCGGGCGGAAACCCTGGCGGTGCGCATCAGGGATCTCTTTGGAAAGGGCCATTTGGCTAAACTTGTCGAGATCGACATGTTCGAAGGGGAGGGATTTCGGCTCGCGGGCTTTTTTGCGCGTCCTGGGCAAGGGCGTCGCGACCGTCTTCAGCAGTTCGTCATACTCAACGGGCGCCCCGTTCATTGCCCTCCGGTCCAGCAGTCGCTTCGCGAGGCGTATTCGGGCGCTCTTCAGCAGGGTGAGCATCCCATCTGCGTGCTTCACATCGAGATGGACCCCGACCTTGTCGATTGCAACGTCCACCCGGCGAAGCGTGAGGTGCGCCTCCGTCAACCAGAGACGATCCGGCGGGCTGTTTTCGATTCGGCGCGACGCGCGCTGACTCGACCGGCGCCTGCTCCCGCTTCCGAGCCCGCGCGGACCGCGACCGCCTTTGCGCCGGAACCGCCGCAGAGGGTGATGCCCCTGGAGCGGGAATCCGTCACTCCTCCCCCCGGGGGCGCCGTGAGGGTGTCGCAGGCCGAGCGATTCCGCTTTATGGGCATGGTTGGCGATGGCTACCTCGTCCTCGAAGGCGATGAAGGGCTTGTCTTGCTGGATAGCCGGGCGGCCTCGGAACGAATTCTTTTTGAATTTCTTATGCGCCAGATTGCGGAAGGAAATGCTCCCAGTCAGCGCCTTCTAATTCCTGCCATCGTTGAAATGCCCCCGCGCGAACACGCGTGGGTTGTCGAGCACCTGGAAGATCTCCGCGCGGCCGGCTTTTACGTCGAGCCATTCGGCGGGGCGACGTTGAAAATTGAGGGAATTCCGGCTTCGGCGGCGGAGAAGGAGCCGGCACGCCTTCTTCATGAGGTGGCTTCGACGTTGCGCGCGGCCGGAAAGCTGCCGCGGGGGCGTGACGTGCGCGAGGCGCTTGCGCGTTCGGTTTCCCGCCTGGCGGCGGCGGATGAGGTCGCGGAGAGTGAAGAGCGTGCTCGACGGCTCGCCAACGAACTGCTTCGATGTGAGCTTCCCTATGCGAGTCCGTCCGGACGCCCTACGATGATTCAGTTTTCCTTTTCCGAACTTGACCGAAAGTTTGGCCGCGCACCATGAGGAATACTAGACGAACGTGATTGAAGGCCTCCGCATAGAACCCGTGGCGCTCGACGACTTGCCCGAGCTGACCGAGCTGCTTTTTGAGCTCTTCTCCCAGGAGGCCGACTTTGTTCCCAATCGCGAAAAAGAGATGCGCGGCCTTCGCCTTCTGCTCGAACAGCCCTCGCGCGGGCGCGTTTTTGTGTTGCGCAGCCCAAATAAAATCCTCGGGATGATCAACTTGCTTATCACGATCAGCACGGCTGAGGGCGGATTCGTCCTGATCCTCGAGGACTTGATCGTCCACAGGGACTACCGGAATCAGGGCTTCGGCACACAATTGCTCAAATACGCCATCGACTTTGCGAAAAAGAAGAAATTCCTTCGCATCACGCTGCTGACGGACAAACCTAATGAGGGATTGAAGCGCTTCTTTGCGAAAAATGGATTCGTCGAGAGCAACATGATTCCTATGCGCATGTATTTTCGTGCGAATGAGCCTTGAATCGGTGCAAGATCTTGGATTTGCCAGGGTCGATCTCGACCGGGCCAGACGCTGCGGCCGCCCTGAGGTAATCTTCTGCCAGGGAAAGTTGCCTTCCGAAGTTTGCGGGATCGCGGTGGCTTTGCGCCAACGAGGTCAGCCGGTGCTTGCGACGCGCGCCGAGGCTTCCCACTTTGAGGCAGTTTGCAAACAATTGCCCGAGGCCGTGTTTCACGAGCGCGCGCGATGCATCACCGCCGGCCCGCCGCTGGATCGCGCAGGAACCTGGAGCGTTGGTGTCATTTGCGCGGGAACAGCAGATTTGCCCGTGGCGGAGGAAGCGGCTGTCGCTCTCGAGTGCTTCGGCCGGCGGGTCGAGCGAATCTTTGACGTGGGCGTGGCGGGCCTGCATCGGTTGCTGGCCGAGACGGAGCGCATCCGCTCCTGCGGCGTGCTTATCGTTGCGGCCGGCATGGAAGGAGCCCTTCCCGGCGTAGTGTCGGGGCTTGTGGACAAGCCTCTCATCGCTGTCCCAACGAGCATCGGCTACGGGGCGAGCTTCGGAGGTCTGGCTGCGCTCCTTGGCATGCTGAACTGTTGTGGGAGCGGTGTCACGGTCGTCAACATCGACAATGGGTTTGGCGCAGCCTGCGCCGCGGACGACATTCTTCGGCTGGCTTCAGGCTGATCTCAGGGAGTATCGATTTTCTTCCTCCGACTGGCTTTTCGGCGATCACCCCGGACCGCAGGCTTCGCAGTCGCCGGGTTTCCTATCCGGTTGGGAGCGTGCTTCGCACGATTTCGGTATTTGCCTCCGTGGGTTGGACGGTCGCACTACCGAGTGACGCCGGTGCCAGGAAGAAATCGCCCGGTTTGAAGTTGGTTCCCGCGCACGACACGGCGCCTGAAAGCACAGTAACAATCGAAAACTTTCCCTCGCTGCAGGCAGGTACGGGGGTGGAAAGCGGAAGCTTTTCGACCTTGAAATACGGACACTCCGCGATCACACCGCTGCGTGCGTGGTTCACGACCGGCTCGAAATCGTTGAAATCAATCGAGGCCATGGATTCCTCGATGTGCAATTTGCGGGGCACACCATCAAGACCGGTCCGGTTCCAATCGAAGACCCGATAAGTGGTGTCGCTATTCTGCTGAACCTCAACGATGACGTTGCCTTGACCGATCGCGTGGAGCCGTCCGCTGGCAATAAAGATGCTGTCACCGGTCTCGACAGGGATGACGTGAAGCGCCTCTTCGACCCGTCCCTCACGAAGCAGCGTTTCGAATTGCTCCCGAGTGACGCCGCGCTTCAGGCCGGCGTAAATCGTTGCGCCAGGTTGGGCGTCGGCGAAGTACCACATTTCCGTTTTTGGCTCCCCGCCCAGAGCCTCGCTCATATGCACGGGAGGATGGACCTGGACCGACAGGCGCTCGCGCGCGTCGAGCAGCTTGATGAGAATCGGGAATCGTTCCGCCGCGTGGTTCTCGTAGGCGGAACCAAAGATTTCTCCACGTTTGGACGTCCAGAGCTCATGCAAGGTGACTCCGCGCAATGGTCCGTTATGCACGACGCTCTGCGCGTCCTCCCGGTCCACCACCTCCCAGGATTCTCCGATAGGCACGCCTTGCGGCAGGCTTTTTCCGTAGAGGTCCTCAAGGCGGCGTCCGCCCCAGACGCGCTCCATGGCAAGAGGTTCAAAAATGATAGGTTCTGTATTAGCCATTCCCTGTATTTCTCCGAGCGAGCCTCACTCTGCAATTACTTTTGCAAAGCTTTCGCGGTGCTTGCGGGTTCGGCAAAATTGGTGAAAATCGAGGTTTCATGGCGAACAAACCCAAAGGGTATCGAACCTGGGACGCAGCGCTCGGCCTGGTACTCATCGGGCTGGCGATCCTTCTGCTCCTTGCGTTGGTTTCCTATCAGCCGAGCGATCTGCCTTCCTGGGCCAAGCTGATCTACGACAGCAATGCGCGAAGTCCTATCGTCAACAACCTTTGCGGAGTCGTAGGGGCTGTCGCGGCGGGGTATCTCTATTTTTTCTTTGGCGCGGCTTCCTATCTCTGGATCATCGTCCTTGGCGGATATGGTATTGCGAAGCTGACGACGAGGGGATTTTTGATTCGCGAGCGGCTGGGCTGGAGCTTCTTGTTCGTACTCTCCGGGGCTTGCCTGCTGCAATTGCAGCCATGGTTTCTCAAAGGGTGGAACAGAGCATTCCATATTGAGGGGCCGGGCGGCTGGTTTGGCAAATGGGTCGGCGAGAGAGCCTTTGGCGGCCCGCTTGGCGAGGTCGGAGCGCCCATTGTGCTGGGCATCGTGTATCTGGCAAGTCTGGTCCTGGCGATCGGGTTCCATCCGATCCACGTTCTCAGGAGCGGTTGGGCACGTATAAAGCAGTATTTCGCGGAACGGGAGAAGCGCCGCATGGCGGCGATGGAGGAGAGCGAGCGGATGGACTTCGAGCAGCGCAAGCTCGCCCGGCAGGCGGAAAAGCTTGAGCGGCGGCTCAAGAAGACGGCAGACCCCGGTCAGCGGCGCGTCGAAGAACCGCCCGCCGCGGATCTTCCCGAACCACGAATCATCGATGCCACGGTCCCGCAGGAGAAACGTCCGTCGCTGGCTGAAATCGAGAGCGGGCGAAAGAAGAAGGGCGAATCGAAGCCGAGCCTTGCCGGGTTGCGCCTGGAGAACTATCAATTGCCCCCCCTCGATCTTTTGGAACCCATCGACGAGGCAGGCCGTCGCCCGGCCGATCATGATGAATTGCGTGCCGTCCAGGCGATCATCCTCGAGACGCTCGCTCATTTTGGAATCAAGGCCAATGCGGGGGATATCACGCGCGGGCCGACGATTACGCGCTTTGAGGTCTATCCGGACAGCGGGGTGCGCGTGGATCGCATCACGAGTCTCGAGCGGGATATCGCGCGGGCGACGCGCGCCCAGCGAATCAACATTCTCGCGCCAATTCCCGGAAAGGACACCGTGGGGATCGAGATTGCGAACTCGAGCAAAGTCAAAGTCACCCTGCGCGAGCTGCTTGAGACTTCCGAGTGGCTTCATTCCGGGGCGAGGCTCCCGCTCGCCCTGGGGAAGGACGTCTATGGCCAGACCATCATCGCCGATCTTGCAAAAATGCCGCATTGCCTGGTTGCCGGTACCACGGGCAGCGGCAAGAGCGTGTGTATCAATTCGATGATCGCAAGTCTGCTCTTCCGATACACCCCGGAGGAGCTCCGCTTTATCATGATCGATCCGAAAGTCGTCGAGATGCAGATCTATAACGAGCTTCCGCATCTCGTCACGCCGGTGGTCACCGATCCCAAGAAGGTCTTGCTCGCACTCCGCTGGGTGGTGGATGAGATGGAACTGCGCTACCAGATCTTTGCAAAATCCGCCGTACGAAACATCACGGCCTTTAACGAGCGACCTCTCCCGAAATCCCAGAAAGAGATTGATGCCGAAATGGTTCCCGGCGGAGACGAGCTTTCGAAACCTGAAGAGAGCGCCGGGGAAGGCGAAACCTCCGAAGAAGATGCCCCACCGATAACCGTTCCTCGCGATGAGGAACTGGTCATTCCGGATCGAATGCCCTACATCGTTGTGATCATCGATGAATTGGCCGACCTGATGCAGACCGCGCCAGCCGACGTCGAGGGGGCCATCGCCCGGATTACCCAGATGGCGCGCGCTGCCGGCATCCATCTGATCGTGGCTACTCAGACCCCGCGCGCGGATGTCGTCACAGGCATCATCAAGGCGAACATCCCCAGCCGCATTGCCTTCCAGGTGGCCTCGGGCCTCGACAGCCGCGTAATCCTCGACCAGAAGGGCGCGGAAAAACTCCTGGGACAGGGCGATATGCTTTATCTTCCTCCCGCGACATCCACCCTGGTTCGCGCTCAAGGGGTCCTCGTTACCGACGACGAAATACGGCGTTTGGTGGTTTTTGTTTCCTCGCAGGCCAAGCCGAAATTTGAGGCAAGCATTCATGAAAGGCTCAACAGTGCTCCGCCTGAGGAAGATGTTACCGATGAGGATGAGGCGCTCGTCTCTAAAGTCCTGGAAATCATGAAACAAGAACGCAGGGCATCCACGTCGCTTTTCCAGCGGCGGTTGCGTCTTGGATACACGCGCGCCGCTCGAATCGTCGATGTTTTGGAACAGCGCGGCATTGTCGGACCGCGGGATGGCGTTAAGGACCGGGAGATATTGGTCGATTTGGACACGCTGCCCTAAAAATCAGGTGATGACCGGATTTTCCCTTGTTTTTTCGGCTTGAAAGGCAATAAGGAAAATATGACGTGCGTCGAACGGAAGTGTGGTAGATTTCAGTGTATTGTGGCTTCAGGAGACCCGTCGAAGGAGGATTGGCTAGCGCAAACGAGCAGTCTATTGCCATGAGTGAAGCTGCCGCAATCATGGGTCGGGAAGGAGGAAGATCGCTGGGCGCCTATTTCGCAATGGTGCGGGAAAAACGCGGTTTATCCATTGAAAGGGTCGCGGGCGAGACCCACATGGGCGTAGAGCGCGTGCGCGAACTGGAACGCGACGATTTTTCAAGCTTTCCGCATCCGAGCTATGCCCGCATGTACGCCATCGACTATGCCAAATATCTTGGCATTCCAATTTCGAGAGTCCGGCGCATGCTCCCCGAAGCGGGAGGGCAGGTCGCGGGTGGCTATCAATATCTCCAGGAGAAACCGTGCGACTACATGCGGACGGACTTTACGTCACCGCGCGGTCCGCTTCTGAAAAAGCTTGCCACGGTCGCCCTCTTGGTTCTCGTTGGCCTTAGCGGCTTGAAGTTCTGGATTACGTTGCGTGACATCGAGCGGCTCGGCCTCAGTCGTGTGGCGAGCGGGGACACATCGGCTCTGGCTTTCCCCGGTATTCAGAATTCCGACCCACCGACATCGGTGACGCCGGATAGCTCCGCCGCAAATTTGGCGGGTGCCAAGCCCGAGGAGACCGCCGCTCGTCCGGCCGAAAGTTCCGGCCGACGCGCCGCGCCAGCCGACGCGAGGTCGCCGGCACTTCTTGTCGGCGCCGATTTGGACCAGAGCGATCGCATTCGGTAACCTGTCTGATGAGCACGGTTACCGGTGAGGACCGGCCTCCAAAGGTCGGCATGGTTAGTCTCGGCTGCGCGAAGAATCTGGTGGATGCCGAAATCATGCTCGGCGATGCCGCGGCGCGAGGCTTCGAGATCACGGCGGATGCCGACGAGGCCGACGTGCTGGTGGTAAACACCTGCGGTTTCATCGAGTCCGCGAAGCAGGAGTCCATAGACGCGATCCTTGAAGCCCGGCGGAAGCCCGGTCAGAAGCTGGTGGTCAGCGGCTGTCTCGCGCAGCGCTACCGCGAGCAATTGGCGCGCGAATTGCCCGAGGTGGATGCATTTATCGGGCTGGACCAGGTGGCGACGGCGGGTGAAATCTTCCGCGGTGTGCTGGCTGACGAAAGGCGAGCTCCGAATTTGTTGATTTCGCTCAGATCGCGGTACATCCCGGACTACGATACGCCGCGTTTTCGGCTCACTCCGAGTCATACCGCGTACGTAAAGATCGCCGAGGGTTGCAATCATCCATGCAGCTTTTGCGTGATTCCGCAGATGCGCGGTCGCCACAGGAGCCGCACGATCGAATCTGTGGTCGCTGAGGTTCGCAATCTTGTCGCGGAGGGCGTCAAGGAGATCAACCTTATCAGTCAGGACACGACCTACTTCGGCATGGACTTGTGGGCGGAGAAGGCCGGTCCGCGTCAACCCGTTGATTCCCGGCGCGGTCCGACGCTTGCTCGCTTGCTCGACGAGCTTGCGACGATCGAAGGCGAGTTTTGGGTCAGGCTGCTCTACACGCATCCTGCCCACTGGAGCGACGAACTGATTGCGGCGATAGCGCGCAATCCGAAGGTTGCGCGCTATGTGGATATGCCTCTTCAGCACGTTCATGGGGACATGCTTTCGGCCATGCGCAGGGAGACATCGCGGGAGCATATCGAAGATCTGATCTCCCGGCTTCGGGCGGGAATTCCCGGCCTTGCCATCCGCACGACGTTCATCGTGGGATTTCCGGGAGAGACGGAGGAGCACTTTTCCTCCCTGCTCGATTTCATTGAGGAAGTTCGTTTCGAGCGCCTCGGGATTTTCAACTACTCGCCGGAGGAGGGATCCCGCGCCGCCAGGATGCCGGGACAGCTTTCGGCAAAGATCAAAAACCGCCGGTATCGCGAGGTCATGAAGCTTCAGCAACGGATCGCCGCGGAACTCACTGCGGCTCAGAAGGGCAGGACACTTCGGGTTCTGGTCGATCGGCCCCGGGTTGCGCGCAGCGCTCACGACGCGCCGGACGTCGATTGCCGCGTGGTCCTGACCCAGGACGGACCGGTGGGCGAGTTCGCCGACGTCCACGTGACCGGGTCGCACGTTTACGATCTTTTGGCGGATCTCGTTTCCTAAAGCCTCAGCCTGCGTCTGGATCGCGCGTCTGAGTTCGCGGCGATTAAAGCCTAATTTCGAATTTCCTGGATAGCCCGGCGAATATCTTGCTCGGTGACCTCCTTCGAGACGAAGGCGCTTCCCAGCTTTTTGGTAAGCACAAAACGGATGGCGCCCGCTTCGAACTTCTTGTCCTTGCTCAGGCTTTCCATGAGAACTTCGGCGGAAATGTCTTCAGGAAGCCGCACGGGGAGATCGAAGGCGAGGAGGGCTTGGAGCACCGTGTGCGCCTCCTCGGATGAAAGGCCGGCCTTTTCGACGGAAATGCGAAGCGCCGCGACGATGCCGAGGCTGACGGCTTCCCCGTGAAGGTAGCGGCCATAGCCCGCCGCATTTTCAATGGCATGGCCGATAGTGTGTCCAAAGTTGAGCAACGCCCGCACGCCGAGCTTCTCAAACTCATCCTCCGCGACCACCAGGGCCTTGATTTTTTCGTTTCGCGCGATGAGACCCGTGAGGTCGGATGCAACGGCCTCCGCCAGACCGTCAAGCATTGCCGCGTCCCGGATGACGGCGTGCTTGATGATTTCGGCGACTCCTTCGTTAAATTCCCGCTTGGGAAGGGTGCGGAGCGTCGCCGGATCGGCGATGACCAGAGCCGGCTGGTGGAAGGAGCCGATGAGGTTCTTACCCTTGCGGGAATTAACTCCGGTCTTGCCACCGATAGCGCTATCCACCTGGGCCACGACCGTTGTCGGAATCTGCACGTGAGGGATGCCTCGGTAGTAGATGGAAGCCACGAACCCCGCCAGGTCGCCGATCACCCCGCCTCCAAGAGCGACGACAAAGGCGCCTCGGTCAAGCCCGGCGGCAATCATCTGGTCGCAAACCGCCTCCGCAGTGCCGAGGGATTTGGACGCTTCCCCCGCAGGGACCGTGATGAGTATGGGGACGAAGCTGGTTTCGCCGAGCGACCTGGCGACCGGTTCGGCAAAAAGGGGTCCAACATGCGAGTCTGTGATCAGTGCGCACTTGCCCGGCGGGAGGATTTCGCGCACGAGATCACCCGTGGCGGAGAGAATGCCATTGCCGACGATGATCTCGTAGGCGTTCTTTGAAAGAAGAACGGGGATGCGCGCAGCCATCGGAAAGTACTATCCGACAGTCAAAGCGACGTAAGGCTCTTCGTGCAGAGTGAGGGGCTCCTTTTCCGCGAGCAGCCGCCACCATTCGCGTCCGCAGGCCACGACGATGGCGAGCACAAGAAGGAGGAGAGCTCCCGTCACCACCGCGTTGAGCTGATTGTTGATGATCTGATGCTGCCAGGCGTTGATCTGCGCAGCCGTGCCTCCTGAAGCGACTTTGGCGTGAAAATCCGCGGCAGCGCTCAGGAAACCGAGCCGTGGGTCGCGGCTGAAGATCTTCATCCAGCCCGCAGTCACGGTCACGCTCAGCAACCACGCAAGAGGAAGAATGGTTACCCAAACATATCGAACGCGGCCCATTTTGATAAGCACGGTCGTGCCAAGGGAAAAGGCAATGACGGCGAGAAGCTGGTTGGCCACGCCGAAGATCGGCCACAGGGAATTGATGCCGCCCAGCGGATCGATGACTCCCTGATAAAGGAAGTATCCCCACGCGGCTACGAAAAGGATGCTGGCAAGCCAGTTGCCCAACGCCAGATCGGTGCGCCCCAAAGGCTTCCACGCGTAGCCCAGCAAATCCTGCACCAGGAAGCGGCCCACGCGCGTTCCCGCGTCGATGGTTGTGAGAATGAACAGCGCCTCGAACATGATGGCGAAGTGGTACCAGAGCGGCAACGCGGCCTTGCTGCCCAGGACGCTGGCGAACATGTTGGCCATGCCAACGGCGAAGGTTGGCGCGCCGCCCGTTCGGCCGATCATCGTCTTTTCACCCATGTTTGTCGCCAGGTCGCTCATTTGCTGCTCAGTGACGGGGAAGCCGAGCGAAGTGATTTTTTGGACAACCACCGCGGGCTCGCCCTTCATGTTGATTGCAAAATACTCTCCCGGGAGCATCGCCGAGGCTGCGATCAGGGCCATGATGCCGACCATCATCTCGGTGACCATCGCCCCGTAACCCACGAGCCGGATATCGCGCTCGCTAGCCAGCAATTTCGGCGTGGTGCCCGACGCAATGAGCGCGTGGAAGCCGGAAACCGCGGCACACGCTATTGTGATGAAGCAGAAGGGAAAGACCGGCCCGGCGAAGACCGGGCCCGTTCCATCGATGAACTTGGTCAGTGCCGGCATTTGCAGCGGCGGGGCAATCAGGACGATCGCCAGGCCGAGCAAGGCGACCGTTCCAATTTTCATGAAAGTGCTCAGGTAGTCGCGCGGCGCCAGGAGAAGCCAAACAGGCAAAACAGAAGCCAGGAGTCCGTAAATCATGATCCCCCAAGCAAGGCTTTTCCCGTCCAGCGTCAGCACGGGCTCCAGAGGCGACCCCTTCAGGAACTGACCGGCGAATACGGAGAGCAGCAGCGCGCCAACGCCGAGGGCGGTCACGAGGCCGATCGGAACTCTTCCACGGCGAAGCGCCAATCCCATGGCCATGGCGATTGGCATTGAAGCGAGGATCGTAAACAACCCCCACGGGCTTTCCGCCAGTGCCCTAACGACAACGAGCGCCAGCACGGCGAGCAGAATGATCATGATCGCAACGACGCTGACCAATGTAATGAAGCCTGCGAAGGGACCGACCTCCTCCCGCACCATCTGGCCAAGGGATTTACCGCGCCGGCGCGTTGAGCAAAACAGGATAACGCAGTCGTGTACCGCGCCGCCGAGCGTGGCGCCTACGAGAATCCATAGCATGCCGGGCAGGTATCCAAACTGCGCGGCAAGGACCGGCCCTACGAGCGGCCCGGGCCCGGCGATCGCAGCGAAATGGTGGCCGAACACGATCCATCTGTTGGAAGGAACGTAGTCTTTGCCGTCGTCGTGAACGCGGGCAGGGGTGGCGCGGAGTTCATCGAGGGTCAGCACCTTTGCCATCAACCAGGCGGAGTGGAAGCGATACGCGATCGCGAAGACACAAACCGAGGCCACCACCATCCACAAGGCGTTAACCGGTTCGCCGCGACTGATGGCGAGAATGGCAATGGCCAGCGCGCCGGCGACGCCGGTGAGCAGCCACCCGAGAAGGGACAGAAAATTACGGGGTGCGATTCGGTCGTTCATTTGCAGGGACGAGAGAGATCTTCTTCAATCCATGACGTTTTCGAGCCTTTTCCTCTTTAGCGGGCGCTTTCATTTGTTGTCAACATCCTCCAGAAGGCCCGGCTGAGGGGCCCTCTTTTTTTAGAGCTTCCCAAATATTCGCCCGGCGCTGGCAGGCTGCAACAGGGAGATCGTGCGCGAATGGCGCAATCCGTTTCGGGATCTTCCCGCTCCAGTCGACAAGGAAGAGCCCTCAGAGCAAGTCGCTTGTTGCGCGGAGAGATCAACGGCGGACCGGTCGCGTTAATCCTGGTGCGCGAGGCATGCGGCGATGAAGCCCTTGAAGAGCGGGTGGGGAGCGTTGGGTTTGGATCGGAATTCAGGATGGAATTGGCAGGCAAGAAACCACGGATGATTTTGGATTTCGATGAGTTCGACCAAAGCGCCGTCGGGCGAGGTGCCAGAAATCACGAATCCCTTCTTCTCCATCGGTTCACGGTAGTCCATGTTGAACTCGTAGCGGTGGCGGTGGCGCTCGAAGATCTCCGAGCGGCCATAGACCTGATGAGCGAGAGTGTTCTTGCCAAGCACGGACGGACAGGTTCCCAGTCGCATGGAAGCGCCTTTTTTTGTAATGTCCCTCTGATCCTCGAGCATGCATATCACGGGATGCGGGGTTTCCGGGTCGAATTCCGTGCTGTTCGCATTCTCGAAGCCGCAGACCTTCCGGGCAAATTCGATGGTGGCAATCTGCATTCCCAGGCAGAGGCCCAGATAGGGGGTGCGCGATTCGCGCGCGTAGCGCGCGGCCTCGATCTTGCCTTCGATGCCTCGGTCGCCGAATCCACCGGGGACAAGCACGCCGGCGACGCCGCGCAGATATTTGTCAGCGCCCTCCTTTTCGAGATCTTCCGCGTCGACAAGGACAAGATGCGCCGCGCAATCGTGGGCCGCTGCCGCGTGAGTAAGCGACTCGTAGATGCTCTTGTAGGCATCCTGAAGCTCGATGTATTTCCCGACAACGGCGATGCGGACGCTCTTTTTCGGGTTGACGACGCGCTCGACGAACTTGCGCCAATCGCTCATGTCGGGCTCGCTCGTTTGAAGATTCAACGTCCTGCAGACATACTCGTCGAGTCCTTCGGCCTGCAAATTGAGAGGAGCTTCGTAAATCGTGTGCTCGACATCCCCGGCCTCGATGACCGCTTCAACAGGCACGTTGCAAAAGAGGGACAGCTTCTGGCGCACTTCCGCGTCGAGGGGCATCTCGGTGCGGCAAATGAGCACTTGCGGCTGGAGGCCGATCTCCCGCAACTTGGCCACGCTTTGCTGGGTCGGCTTCGTTTTCAGTTCGCCCGCCGCCTTGATGTAAGGAATCAACGTAACGTGCATCACGAGCACATTGCCGACTCCCACCTCGAGCTGAAACTGCCGGATGGCTTCCAGGAACGGCAGGCCCTCAATGTCTCCGGTCGTGCCGCCGATCTCAGTGATCAAGACGTCCGCTTCGGAAGAGCTTTCGATGGCCCTGATGCGGCTCTTGATTTCGTCGGTAATGTGAGGGATCACCTGCACCGTTTTGCCGAGGTATTCGCCCCGGCGTTCGTTGGCCAGGACCGTCTCGTACACCTGGCCGCTTGTCACATTGTTGGCTCGGGTGAGCACGCAATTGGTGAAACGTTCGTAGTGGCCGAGGTCAAGGTCGGTCTCCGCGCCATCCGCCAACACGTAGACTTCGCCGTGTTGAAACGGATTCATCGTTCCTGGATCGACGTTAAGATAGGGATCGAGCTTTTGCAGAGCGACCTTAAGCCCGCGATGCTCGAGCAGCGTGCCGAGCGAGGCAGCGGCAAGTCCTTTGCCCAAAGAACTGACCACCCCGCCGGTCACGAAAATGTATTTCATGTGCGGGGAGTGTATTTATGGGGGAGGAATTGGCAAGGAGCGCGACCGTCTAGAAGCAAACGACAGTCGGGCGAGGGAAGAGGCTTCAGCCTGCCGTCCAAAGGCCCGCCTCTCTTCGGTGCGAGACGGCTCGGAATCGGCGGCAACGACGAGCCAATGCCTGAGGCGGTTCCCTCACTTCACAGACAGTCAAACGGTCTAATGCGCTGACCTTTGCCTGCGACGGCCACGTGGCGCCAGGGCAGCTTCCGCCCGGGGAACGTCTTCCGGGGTGTCCACGCCGAGCGCGTGATGGCGGGTTCGGACGACGTGAATGGTGGCGCCGTGTTCGAGGGCGCGAAGTTGCTCGAGCTTTTCGGTGTTTTCGAGCGGCGTGGGCTTCCAACGGACGAATTGCAGGAGAAAATCGCGCCGGTAGCCGTAGATGCCGATATGCCAGAGTGGTCGGGAGCCAGGGGTCTGGCGATGGGATTTGTCGCGCTCGAATGGGATGAGGCTGCGGGAAAAATAGAGGGCTTTTCCGTCCAGAGCTGTGACGACTTTGACGTTGTTGGGATTGAGCGCGTCGGACTCGGTTTCAAAGGGGCAGCCGGCAGTGACCATTTCCAGCTTGGGATAGCGCTCGAGTGTCTGAGCGATGCGGTCGATGAGGCGTGGATCGACGGCGGGCTCGTCGCCCTGGACGTTGATGATGTGCCGGAAGCGGCGCAGTCCGGCGGCGACCTCGGCGACACGGTCGGTCCCGCTCGGGTGCCTGGGCGAAGTGAGGGAGACTTCAGCGCCAAAATCGAACGCGGTCTCGGCGATCCGCATGTCGTCTGTTGCGATGACGATTTGGGAAAGCGTCTTTGCCTTGAGGCAACGCTCCCAGACATGTTGAATGAGAGGTTTGCCCCGGATGGGGAAGAGAGGCTTGCCGGGAAAGCGGCTCGAGGCCCAGCGGGCGGGGATGATTGCCGCGGTCGTCATTTGGTTTCTCTCAGGACGATTTGGGCGGCTTCCATGATGTCGCGCGCGATGAAGTCCGCGCCGCAGTCGCGGTATTGGCGGCCGTAGCCCGTCAGCACAAGGATCGTTCTGCAGCCCGCGGTCCGGCCGCAGAGCACGTCACTGTCCTTGTCGCCGATGAACCACGATCTTTCGGGTGCAATATCATGTTCGCGGCTGGCTTCCTCGATCATCCCCGTGCCGGGTTTTCGCCGACGGGTCGCGTGATCGGGGTGATCCGGAGAAAAGTAGTCGGCATGGATGGACCCACCGAGTTGGCGGAAAAGCTCGGCGTTAACCGCCTGGTAATCCGCGGTGGTGAAACAGCCCCGTCCGATCCCGCTTTGATTGGTGACGATGATGTTCAGCCAGCCGTGGCGACGGAGTTCGGCGAGAGATTCCGCGGCGCCTGGGACGATCCGGACTTGCGCGGGATCCCTGCAAAAATTCACCTCATCCATAAGCGTGCCATCGCGATCCAGAAAGACCGCACGACGCTTCGGAGCCCTGCCGGGGTCTTCCATCAGGCTCTGGGCAGGCGGTCAGCCGGGGAAACTTCGTTTGCCAACGGGGATCTCTCCATGCGCGGGCTCGATTTCAACTTTGAAAGCTTGCCAGAAGTTCGTCGCGGGTGAGGGTTGCCGTCCCGAATTTTCCCACGACGATCCCTGAAGCATGATTGGAAATTTCGGCTGCTTCCTGCAACGTTCCTCCCGAGCATAAAGCGAGGGTGAAGAGGGCGATGGCGGTATCTCCGGCGCCCGAGACATCGAAGACCTCCTTCGCGCGGGTGGGGGTGTGATAGGGCGGCTGGTCGCGGTCGAAGAGGATCATGCCATCCTCACTCAGCGTTACGAGTATGGACCGCAGAGCGAACTTCTCCAGCAAGCTCGCGCCAGTTTCCAGAAGGGGCTTGTCGGCGAGGGGATTCTGGGCGGGCCCGGGATCGGTCCTGCCGGCCATGGCAAACGCTTCCGAGCGGTTGGGTTTGATGGTGGTCACGCCCGTCCAGCGCAGGGGATTTCCCGGATTGGGATCCGCGGTGAGAATCTTGCCCGCCTTGACGACCACCGCGATGATGCGATCGACGAAGCTCTGGGTAAGAAATCCTTTGCCATAATCCTCAAAGATCACGCCGTCCACATCCGGCAGCAGCGCTGTCACCTGCTCGAAGGCTGAATCGTGGCAGGAATCTGAGGCGGTCACGCGCTTTTCTCGATCCACGCGGACGACCTGTTGCTGGCGGGCGATGATCCGGGTCTTCACGATGGTGGGAATTTCGAGTGACTCGAGGAGACAATCGACGGCGATGTCTTCGTCGGAAAGGAGGGTTCTGAGCCGGCCGGCCGCCGCGTCGTGTCCCACCAAACCGCTAATCTGGACCATTTTGCAAAAGGGGCGGAGATTGCGCGCCACGTTGGCCGCGCCGCCCGGGTAAAAGGATTCACTTTGCACTTCGACGACAGGTACGGGAGCTTCCGGTGAGATACGGGAGACCTTCCCCCAGATGAATTCATCCAGCATGAGATCCCCAATGACGAGCATCCGCAGCTCGCGCGCGCGCTCAAGAAGGTGTTGTAATCTTTGAACATTCATCTAATGATGCGGGCGCTTTTAACGGGGCCGGGGCCCTTCGCGAAGCTAAAAATTCCCATGTTGTCACGGCTGCTCTTCCCTTTCCTTTGCGTGCTCGCTCTGGCGAGTTCGCTCGCGCAAGCGCCCCAGCCAACCATCGATTTGTCGAAGTTTCCGGCCGCCGCCGTGGACGAGGTGGTCGTGCCTGTTCCCAGTGAAGTTTTCAGCGTTCTCGACAAGTTGGGTTCACCGAACTGGAAAGCCGAGATGCGCGAAAATCTCGGGAAAAACACCGGGAATCGCGCCCAGGTCGCGCTTCTGCTTGGGACCGTGATTGCCGACGGATTCGTTGCCGTGGAGGCCGAAAACTCTGAAAGTGTAAAGCAGATTGGCCAGGAGGTGCTCAACCTTGCGGATGCGATCAACGTGCGCAAGGCGGTTATCGCCCGCAGCAAGAGCATCATCGACAAGGCCGACGCAAAGAACTGGCGGGCCGTGCGCGAGGAGCTTGACGGGGCGTTGCAGGATGTCCGCGGCGCCATGGTGGAGCTCGGCGACGATGATCTTGCCCAGCTTGTGAGCATCGGCGGATGGATTCGCGGCACGGAGGTTCTCACCTCCATTGTCGGCAAGAATTACTCTGCCGGCGGCGCGGAGCTGCTGAACCAACCCGAATTGCTCAACTATTTCAGCCGGCGAATCGATGAGATGCGGAACTCGCGCCTAAAAAAGGAGGAGCTTGTCGCACGGGTCCGCAAGCTGCTGCGCGATATTCGTCCCTTGATCGGTAAGAGCGGAATCCCGCAGGCGAGTGTCGATAAGATCAACAAGATGACGGGCGAGATGGTCGTTGTCATCATCTCCGAGGAGCCCTGACCCGCCGTGAAGCTAAGGTTACTTCTTCTGATTTCGCTTGCGCTCGCGATTGTGGTTCCGCTTGCCTTGGCTACCGTGAACGACGCCCTTTCCTTTGCCAAGGAGGCGGCGGCGCCTTACGCCAAGCAGGGCTACACAATCCGCGAAGATGCCTGGGGCGGAGATCTTGGCGTCAAAGACCAGCAGGCGGTCACAGCGCAGCTTTTTAGGGGCAATGAATACGGCTTTTGGCTCGCAACGGACACTCGCGGCGCGGTAATCACGGTCCATATTTACGATTCGGAGGGCAAGCTTGCCGAGAGCGAGTACTGGCAGAAAGGTCGCTTTGCCGGCGCAAAGATCACGCCCAGCAAGACAGGCGCCTATTACGCCATTGTCACGGTGGAAAAATCGCCTCAGGAGCGCTCGAATTGGGCGCTCGTCTATGGCTACCGATAATCTGGAAACGCTTACTCTGGAGTTCGAGAATGCCCGCGCCGTGCAGGCACTCTACGGCGGCGACGATAAGCTTCTTCGGGAGTTGGAAGCGGCCCTTGACGTTCGAGTTACCTCTCGCGAGGGCTGGCTTCGCATCGAAGGCGGGGAAGAAGGCGTTTCGCGTGCCCGCAAGGTTTTCGAGCAATTGAACGAGGCTCGAAAGCGCGGCGTTATCATCCGGCGCTCGGAATTCAACTACGCCGTCCACGCAGCCGGCAGGAACGGGGGGGCCGATTTGGGGCGCCTTTTGGATTTGCGCATCCAGACCTCCGCCCGCAAGCCCCCAGTCGTTCCCAAGACCGACGGCCAGAAATCCTACCTGCTGGCCATGCAGACCCGGGATATCACGTTCGGAATCGGCCCTGCCGGAACAGGTAAGACTTACCTCGCCATGGCGACTGCCGTCTCGGCGCTCAAACAGGAAAAGGTCAACCGAATCATTCTCACGCGTCCTGCCGTTGAAGCCGGTGAGGCGCTCGGTTTCCTGCCAGGGGACCTTCAGGAAAAAATCCTTCCCTATCTGCGTCCACTTTACGACGCGCTTTATGATATGCTAGAGGTGGAAGAGATTCAGAAGTATATGGATCGCGGAGTCATCGAAATTGCGCCGCTTGCGTACATGCGGGGACGAACCCTGAGCCAGGCGTTCGTCATCCTTGATGAGGCTCAAAATACCACGACGGAGCAGATGTTCATGTTCTTAACCCGCCTGGGGCAGGACTCGAAGTGCGTTGTCACCGGCGATCGCACTCAGATCGATCTTCCGCGAAACAAGCGGAGCGGCTTGATTGAAGCGGTGGAAGCGTTGGGGAAGGTCGAAGACATTGGTTTCCACTTTTTCGACGAGAGCGACGTGGTCCGTCACCGGCTGGTTCAGGCGATCGTCCATGCCTACCGCGAGCATCGCGGATTGCAGGAGGAGCGATTCTAGGGTTAGTTTAGCGTTCTTTGCATTTATGTGGAACTTTCTCCAACGCCGCCGCCTGATCGGCAAGGGCATGGCTTGTGGCAAGACGCGCCGCACGGTCGATAGCAAGTTTGCTGACGCTCTTGAGTGCGCATGGCCCATCAGGACCCTGATTCTCGCCTCTTTCGTTGGCGGCCTGGCCGCCCTCATCTTCACCGGCCAGCAGGAGGAGCCGGCGAAAAAGTTTCTGCTTTGCCTGTTGATTTTCGTCACGGCGGTCGCGCAGCTTTGGATCAATCACCCAAAGACCCTTGGGGGCAATTCCCGTATAGCCCTGATTTTTGGCGTCCTGCTCGTGCAGCTTGCGGCAATAAAGATCATCCTTGCGCAAGCCGCGGCGGGCAAAATCGACCTTCAATTGGTGCCGCTTCTGGTACCCTACGCTTTTGCGCCGCTTGTTCTTTCGGTCTTGTTGGGGAAAAACCATGGCCTTTTTGCCGCGGTGTTTGCCAGCTTGTGGGGGTCGTTGCTTGTCGGGCGCATTGATCCCATATTCCTCGTCATCTCGCTTATCACGGGTTTTATCGCAGTGTACGTAACTATTCAGGTGCGCCGCCGCAGCCGACTCATCCGCGCCGGGGTTTACGTAGGGATTGCCGTGTGGGTGCTGGCGGCCGCCTTTGGTCAGATCGGACCCCTTGTGTGGGAAGCGCCGTCGCAGACGGATTGGAAAATGGTTGGCTGGCAGAGCCTTGCTGCGATAGCCACTGGGTTCGGCACGGCCGTTTTGGCGAGCGGGATCCTTCCTGTCCTGGAGAATATCTTCCGTCTCACGACGGACATTTCGTGGCTGGAAATGGCGGACCTCAACCATCCGCTGCTCAGACGTCTAAGCCTCGAGGCTCCGGGAACGTATCACCATTGCCTGGCTGTCGCGAACCTCGCCGAAGCGGCAGCGGAAGCGGTGGGCGCCAATCCGACGTTGAGCCGCGTCAGCGCGTATTTCCATGACATTGGAAAACTTGTAAAGCCGGAATACTTCACAGAAAACATGCGTCCCGGCCACAATCCGCACGATGAACTGACGCCGACCATGAGCGCGTTGATCATTATCGCGCACGTCAAGGAGGGGGTGGACCTTGCGCTCAAGAACAAGCTCAATTCCGAGATCGTGGATGTCATTCAGCAGCATCATGGCACCTCGCTGGTCTCCTATTTTTATCAGCGCGCTCTCCAACAACAGGGTGACGTCCGGCTGGGCGGCAAGATCATGAACATGCGGCCGGAGGACATCCCGGACGTCCGCGAGGAAAGTTTCCGCTATCCCGGTCCCCGGCCGCAAACCAAGGAGATCTCGATCATCAGCCTTGCCGACGCCGTGGAAAGCGCCTCGCGCTCGATGGAACGTCCAACCCCTCAGCGCATTGAGGATTTGATCAACGGCCTCATCGACGCCCGCATTTCCGAGGACCAGCTCGATGAATCGCCCCTTACTCTTGCGGAGATTCGGAAAATCGCCGAGAGCTTCCGCTTCACGCTCGTCAACATGCTTCACGCGCGTATCGCCTATCCGGCCAAGCGCGACGAAAAGGAGTCTTCAGCGACCACCGTTCGCAGCGAGCAAAAATCGGCGGCATAGTGGCTTGAGGGTGGCGTCGCAGTGTGCCCGGCAACGCCCTGGTCCGGCTTCCACTCGGACTCGCGCCCGGCGGGTCGCTAATCTCTCCACATTCCTGCCGCGCGATGGTAGTCCGATATCGTGGCGCATTTTTGTGTGATCAGAAACAGGCAGCGAAAAGTCGGATTCGATTTGGCGTTCATCAGGGACATGGCGGAGAGCGCCCTGCCTGCCTGTCGAGCGGCGGCCCGATTGCCCGGTTCGGCGCTGGCCCGACTGGAAGAGATTGAAGCCACTATTCTCGGCGACCGGGAGATTGCCAGGGTGCATGGCGGTTTCTTTGGCGATCCGACGCCGACGGACGTCATCACTTTTCCGTACGGAGAAATCCTGATCGGGGCTGGCGTCGTGGCGAAGAACGCCGAGCGCTTCGGCTGCAGCGTGAGCGAGGAAGCCGCCTTATGCGTGATTCACGGGCTCCTTCATCTCGCAGGATGGGATGACAAGGCGGCGGGCGATGCAAAAGATATGGCTCGGAAGCAGGAACAGATTTTCAAAATAGCTCGCAGGATGGTATGCTCGCGCAACTTATGAGAGGGACCAACGGCTCCGGCGCATTCCAGACAAGCGATTCGCACGTCGAACTACTGCGCGCCGTCGCGCTCTGTCATCCCGGTTGGTCCGGTCTTCGCCGCGCGACTTTCGCGCCGGACCTTCGTTCTTCGCCCGCTTGGCTGCACTGGAAAGAGAAGGTTTTTGTTCCTGTCCTTCTTCCGCGGGCCGAGGAAGCTCAGGCTGCGTGCGCCGCCGGGGATTCCCGGGCGCTCGCCGCCTGCGACAGCGCGATTGATTGCGCACTTCCTTCGGACCTCAGGGAAGCAAGCCGGGTGGCGGGTGCGGCGCTGATGGACGGGTATTCCGCACCGAAGTCTGAAAAGTTTTGGACGCGATACCGTGCGCTCCGGAATTCGGGCGAAGTTCCCGGGCACCTTGCCGTCGTTTGCGCGTTGCGCGCTACGGCGTTTCATCTTTCGCCCGCCGCGATGGTGAGTTCATACATTTTTCTTGAAGCGAAAGGAGGGCTGCCGCGGGGAGGAATTCCGCTGTGGGTTAATATGGTCGGCGATTGCCTGGCGAGGCGCAGCCCGAAAGACTCCAACCTGCGAGCAGCCTAAGGATGGCAGAAGTCAAGGAAGTCCCGGGCAGCAATACGCGTGATGAAGTGTCGCTCGGTCAGGCGTGGAACGTCGTTGTCCACAATGACCCGGTGAATCTCATGGTTTACGTGACGATGGTTTTCCGCAAGGTTTTTGGCTTTTCCCGCGAAAGGGCGGTTTCGCACATGCTCGAAGTGCATCATAAGGGCCGCTCGATTGTCTGGTCCGGTGCGCGCGAGCGAGCGGAGCTCTACGTCCAGCAGCTTCACTCGTATCTGTTGCTGGCGACAATCGAGCGCGGCGGTTCGTAATGGAGTTTCAGAGAATATCCGGGAACCGGCTGGGTTTGCGCGAGGTTCCGCCGCTGCTGGCGGGCTTGATGCGTCAGATTCCCGGTCCGTTCGGGCAGGATTGCAAGGGTGTTGAGGAGAGGCTCTTTCCCAGCCCGAGCCAGGATCCCGGCGAGGAGGGTCTGCGCGAGGACTGGAAGGCGCACGTTGAGCCCGAATTGCACTCGGTTTTCCTCTCGGCGCGTCAAGTCGTCGAAGCCGACCTGCGGGGCTTCAAGGAAGAGGAAAGCGGATTCACGCTGGATTTCCCCGCCGGGCACGCGGAATCATGGCTCAATGCTTTGAATCAAGCCCGGATTTCGCTCGCGGCGCAACACCGTCTGGAAGAGACGGAGCTTTCACAGCCCGGGCCGATGGCCATACTCAGCGAACGAGATCTTGCCAAGTTCCAAATCCATTTCTATGCGGCTCTCCAGCAGTGGCTTGTGGAGATCCTCGACGCGGAATAGTCCGCGCGCTGCCCTGAAGTAGCAAAGGATGCCGAATGGAACAGACGGCCGCGATTCTTCTGCGAAAGACGCCTTGGTCGGAAACCAGCCTCATCGTCGCGTGGCTGACCGAGCGTTTCGGAACGGTGCGAACCGTAGCGCGAGGGGCGCGCAGGCCGAAAAGCCCGTTCGCCGGCACGCTTGATCTGTTCTACGGCGCCGACATCTCCTTTTCAATAAGCGGCAAAGGCGACTTGCATACACTTCGCGAAGTCAGCCTGAAATCGGTTTTCGACGTCTCCGGCGCGGGCAGTGCAGGGTTTTATCTCGCTACGTACTTTGGCGAGCTTGCGGGCATCGCGGCCCCCTCGATGCACCCCGCACCCGGGATCTTCGAACTTTTGCAGCGTGGGATCAATTTCGTCCAGCGGGCCCCCGTCAGCGTGAAGGCGTTGAACCACTTCGAAACGGAGTTGTGTCGTGTGCTTGGTGTTCACGATCCTGCGGGGAAAGTCACTGCGATCGATGCCCTTGCGTCTCTGTATGGCACCATTCCCGCCTCCCGCGAAATGGTGTTGAAATTCTTCGTGTAGGCGGACGATTTGTTTCGACAGTTTGCCCCCCCGGTATCCATAATTACGCCCTTGGGATGCAAACAACTGCAAGCTTGTGGGAGCTTCTCTGCCGCGATTTCGAATTGGAACGCAGGGGTGCGAAAGCGGAACAATGCCACGGGATTGCCCTGCGGTTTCTCCAAGCCGCGAAGCGCGTCTTGCGCTCAGAAAGCCCCAGGCTTTGCGATGCGTTTGAAATTGCGGGCGACGCTTGCCAGGCTGCCGGTTGTCTTCCGGATGCCACGGCCAACTTTGAGGAAGCTTTATCGAAATCGCTGCTCCTGGGTTCGACGCCCTCGGCGGCCAGGCTTGCCGCAAAGCTGGCGCTCGTCCGCGATCTCGTTGGAGAGTTGCCCGAAGCGCGCTTTCGTTACGAGCAGGCGTTGTCGCTTTATGAAGCGGTGCGCGACTATTCGCGGCATGTGATGCTGCTGAATCAGCTTGGGACTCTTTGCAAGGTCGCCGGGGATTTCGCTGCCATGGAAGCAAACTATCGGCGCGCTATGGAGGTTGCCATCCATTTGCATGATCCGAACCATCCTGAAGTGGCTTCCGCCGCTAACAATCTCGGGGTTGCCTACACCGAGGCGCACGACTTTCTGAGCGCGGAGAACCTTCACATGCAGGCCCTGGCTATCCGTGAGAAATGTTTCGGCGCCATGCACCCTGACGTCGCGCAGTCCATGGCAAACCTCGCCGTCGTTTACCATGCCTCGGGAAATTATCAAAAGGCCCTCGCGTTCTACACAGGGGCCTTAAAGATTTACAAATGCTTCCGCGAGTCGGACGACCCCGAAATGCAGACCGTGATTGCGAACCACGTTGCGCTCCTTGAGGAAGCGGGCACTAAGCCCTCATGAGTAGCGAACCACTGTCAGTGGAAGGGGCGCGGGAGCTGCGCGACCGGCTCCATGCGGCCGGCCGGAAACTTGTCTTCTCAAACGGATGCTTCGACATTCTCCATCGCGGCCACGTTAAATACCTGGAATTTGCGCGCGCCCAAGGGGACGCTCTGATCGTCGGATTGAACAGCGATTCCTCCGTGCTTCGCAACAAGGGCCCCGGGAGGCCTGTCAACAACGAAGGGGATCGCGCGGTTGTCCTCGGCGCTCTGCGCGCTGTCGACGGCGTAGTCATCTTCGACGAGGATGAACCGCGCGCTCTCATCGAAGCCATTCTTCCTCACGTTCTCGTCAAGGGCCGCGATTGGGCGCATTACGTCAGTGGACGCGAGGTCGTCGAAGCAAGCGGCGGCCGCGTCGTGCTTGCGGACCTTTCCGAGGGCCACTCCACGACCAACACCATCGAGCGTATTTTGCGCGCCGGCGTCGCCTGAGCCAGCCGAACAACCTTGCACGCAGGGCGTGGACCAGATCATCAAGGTTATCAGCGAAAGACTGGATGTCTCGGAATCCGTCGTCCGAGAAGCGATCACGGTGCTCCTTGCGTTCATCCAAAGACGGACAGCGGGTACCAAGCTTGAAAAGATCATTGCCGAGATTCCGGGAGCAAGCTCCCTCCTTGCTGAGATCCCGGACGCAAAGCTCCCGGACGGCGCGGGTCTCTTTTCGCGTTTGGCCGGTCCCCTCGAAGACGCGGCGAGAGCGCTCTCAGGACTCCGATCCGCGGGCCTGGAGACCAAGCAGATCGGCCCATTCATTCAGGCTTTTCTCGAGAAGGCCCGTGAAATCGCCGGTCCTGAGGTGGTGGAGGAGTTTCTCAGACAAGTTCCAATTCTCAGAAGTCTGGTGAGGTTCTAGGGTTTTGCGGTTCTCCTGTCCCGGCACGGGAAAGGAGTGACGTGCGGTTGAAAACCGCTGTTCAGGTCTCCACCTTTTGGGGATAATCAACGCCCAAGTATGAAAATTGATATTCCCGTTGCCATTGTGGGCGGTGGACCGTGTGGGATGATGACGGCCCTTTTGCTTGCGCGCGCAGGCGTGGATTGCGCTATTTTTGAGAAACAGCCGGGTACCTCGGTGCATCCAAAAGCGATGGGGCTCTCGCGAAGGACCGTTGAAATCTTCCGGCAGAATGGCTTGCTGGAACGTTTGTCAGGTGGCTCGCTTGTCACGGACGGACGATGGTTGGGAATCTGGGCCAGAACGCTTGTCGGCGAAGAGTGGGGGCGGGTCCCGCTCACCGCTCATCACAGCGAATTCACCCCGTGCACGGCGATGCATTGTCCTCAGACCTGGACGGAAAAGGTCTTGCTGGAGGCGTTGAAGCAGGAGCCCATAGCGTCAATCCGGTTCAATGCCGAAGTCACGTCCCTTGAGTCCCGGGAAGACGGTGTGCGGTTGGTATTGAGCAACGGGGAGGCTGTGGGTGCTCAATGGGTGGTGGCGGCGGATGGCGCTGGCAGCGACATCCGCAACAACCTGAAGATCGAGACGGAAGGTCCGGGCGAAATGGGGCATTTTATCAATGTCATGTTTCGTGCCGCTTACGGCCAATATCTCCGCGATCGCCCGGCGATCCTCTATCAGGCACTCTCGGAAGATTACTTTGAAACTTTCGTTGCTGTGAATGGCGACGATCTTTGGCTGATGCACCATTTTCTCCAGCCCGGGGAGTCCGCGGACTATTCCACCGGGCGATTTGAGGAGATTATTCGCCATGTTTCCGGGCTTCCCGAAGAACCGGTTGAGGTGATCAGCTTGCGTCCGTGGGTGATGAGTCCCCAGGTGGCGATGAGATTTCGCGTGGGACGCATCCTGCTCGTGGGTGATGCTGCGGCGCGCCTCTCGCCCTCGGGCGGCCTTGGACTCAATACCGGCCTGCAGTCTGCTCACAATCTGGCATGGAAGCTCGCGGCGGTTGTCCGCGAAGAGGCGGGCGAGGAGCTTCTGGATAGCTACGAGACCGAGCGTCATGGCGCAGCGTTGCGAACGATGGACAATACCAACGAAAACGCCGGTGAAATCTTCACCCTCGTTCAGGCGGGTGTTCGCGGAGAATGGGAGCGAGTTCGCGAGCTTGTCGCGCACAACCGTCGTGCCGGAGCGGGACTCGGGCAGGATCTTGGGATCGCCTATGAAAGAGGCGCCTTTGCCAGCGATGGCACGACGCCGCCCCGGGTCGCCGACAAGGTCAACGACTACATTCCCTCCGCCTGTCCGGGTTGTCGGGCGCCGCACGTCTGGGTTGAGCGCAACGAGGGCCACCGATCCATCCTGGACTTGTTTGATGGCACCATGGCACTGGTGACGGGCAGAATGGGAAACATTTGGCCGGCGCCACCCCTTGGATTGCTTTTGCGAAACATGGCGGACTTTTTCTGCGAAGAGTTCGAGGCGGTCTATGGGATCCAGGAAAGCGGCGCCGTTTTGGTGCGCCCCGATGGATACGTTGGAGCGCGATTCAAGGTCGCTCCGGACGATCCGGAGGGCGCTTTACATGAAGCCCTCTTCACGATTCTTTCTCACTAAGCGGGATCCGGGCGGCGCGATGGGCTTAGTGGAGGGGTGGCGATTTGCGGTGGGAGGCTTTCTGGCCGCCTTTTTGTGTGGCTGCGCGTCGGCCCCTCCGGTGGCGCCACCTCCCGCGCGGGTTTCCACACGGTCTGCCCTCTATGAATGGAACCCCGACGGACTCACCGGAGAGCCGAGCATCACTATCGATCTGCACACGCAGAGGGCGGAGATTTATATTGGCGGACAGTACGCGGGCTGGTCGGTCGTGGCGACGGGGAAGGAAGGCTTCGGCACACCGGCCGGAGACTATACGATCCTTGAAAAGATCGTGGACAAATACTCGACGTTGTATGGCCAGATCGTGGACGCTGACGGAAACACGGTGAAAGCCGATGCGGACGCACGACGCGACAAGCCGCCGGAGGGCGGGAGGTTTGCTTTTGCGCCGATGCCTTACTGGATGCGCCTGACCTGGCGGGGAATAGGGATGCATGCCGGATCGATTCCGCGTCCGGGCAGTCCCGCTTCGCATGGCTGCATCCGTCTGCCGCGAGAGTTTGCGCCACAGCTTTTCGAGTTCGTTCGCGTGGGTACTCCCGTGCGAATCATTCGCTGAAATGGCGCTATTTCCGGGGGCTTTGGCAACCAGGCTTTTCGTATGGTTGGTTCCTGCGGCCAGTTTGCGATTTCGAGGGCTCGCTTCTGCAATGAAGCCGGTGTGATCCCATTCGTTGGAGGGACTCGGCTCTTGCGACGATTTGAGCTCATCGCTAGAAGATTACGCATGCGGTTGCTCCTCCCCCTTCTTGTTGCGGCCGCGTCCGTTTGCTCAGCTCAGACTCTCGAGCTTTCCGATGCCCAAGCCCTCGAGATTGGGAGGCGCATCTGGAAGAACGAGTGCTCGGGGACGGTAAACGGCTTGACGGCCTGGAACGCGGGCGAGGAGTTCGCGTCGCTCGGCATAGCGCACTTCATTTGGTATCCTGAAGGAAAGCGGGGTCCGTTCGAAGAGAGCTTCCCCAGGCTTGCCGCCTATCTGGCAGGGCTTGGCGTGGGAACTCCAGGCTGGATACACGGGGCATGTCCCTGGCAGACCCGTACGAAGTTTATGGCGGATTTTCAAAGCCCGCGGATGGTGCAGCTCCGCGAGCTCCTCAAGACGACAATCGCTCAGCAGGCCCGTTTTGCCGCTCTTCGTTTGGAACAGGCGCTCCCCAAGATGCTGGCCGCGGCGCCCGTCTCCGAGCGCGAAAGAATCAAGGCCAACTTTTATCGCGTGGCTGGCGAGCGCCTCGGGCTCTATGCGCTGATGGATTATGTGAATTTCAAGGGCGAGGGCGTCAGCGCGGCGGAGCGCTATCGCGGCCAGGGATGGGGTCTGCTTCAGGTGCTGGAGACGATGCCTGCGGCAGGGCCTCCGCTTCCTGGCTTCGCCAAGGCTGCGGATCAAGTGCTCGGGCGCCGCGTTTCCAATTCGCCGCCCGCCCGCAAGGAGGCCAAGTGGCTGCCTGGCTGGCGCAACCGGCTGGAGACATATTTGGATTGATGGTCCCGGAGGAGCAAAAGGATGGAATCCAGCAAGTCGATGCAGGTTGTTCCGCGACAAGTTACCTATGAACAAGGAAGAGATCGCCGCAATTTTTGAGCGAATTGCCCGTCTTCTGGAGCTGAAGGGAGAGAATCCGTTCAAGATTCGGGCCTATGTCAATGCGGCCAGAGCGCTTGAGACCCTCAGCGAAGATCTGGAGGAGATGGTTGATGAAGACCGCCTCCTGGAAGTCGAGGGCATTGGAAAGGCGATCGCTGAGAAAATCGCGACTCTTGTACGAACGGACAGGCTCGAATACTTTGAGAAACTCAGCGACGAGTTTCCCCCGGAGATCTTTGTTCTTTTCGAATTGCAGGGACTTGGCGCAAAAAAGATCAAGGCGCTCTACGAAACGCTGGGCATAAGCTCCATCACCAAGCTTGAGCGCGCCTGCAAGGATGGCAGGGTCGCGGCCCTTGCCGGCTTTGGCGCGAAGACCTCGGGAAACATTCTCAAGGCGATTGAGCAGCGTAAGAAGAGCCTTGGCCAATTTCGGCTCGGAGATGTCATGGCCCTCGCGGACGGGATTCTTGAGGATTTACGCAGTCACCCACAGGTTACTCTCGCGCAGATCGCAGGAAGCTACCGCCGCAAAAAGGAGATTGTCCGCGACCTCGATTTTATCGTCTCCACGCGCAAACCCGCCGAGGTCTTCGAAGATTTTGTCAGACATCCCCAGGTGGAGTCCGTTATTGCCCGCGGCGAAACCAAGACCAGCGTCCTCCTCATCGCAGGCATCCAATGCGATCTGAGAGCCGTGACCGGCGCCGAATTTCCCTTTGCGCTGAACTACTTTACCGGCAGCAAGGAGCACAACGTCCGCATGCGCACGCGCGCTTTGGATCGCGGCTGGTCGCTCAACGAATATCGCTTCAGCAGGGCGGAGGGTCGCGAGCTCAGGAAACCCCTGCCCGAGATTCAATCGGAGGCTGATATTTATCGCGCGCTTGGCCTCGCCTATATCGAGCCCGAACTCCGCGAGGACCGTGGCGAGTTCGAGGCAGCAGAAAACGGCCGGCTCCCCGAGCTCATCCAATGGCCGAACCTGCGCGGAACCTTTCACTGTCACACGACGGAAAGCGACGGTCGCGCCTCGCTCGAGGAAATGGCCGACGCCGCTCAGGATCTTGGCTTGCAATACCTCGGTATCGCAGACCACAGCAAGAGTTCTTTCCAAGCCAACGGTCTCGACGAAAAACGCCTTGCCGCCCAACTCGAGCGCATCAAGCAATTCAACGACGGACGCGTTGGCTTCCGGCTCCTTGCCGGAACCGAGTGCGACATCATGAGGGACGGCTCGCTCGATTTTTCGGACGATGTTCTCGCGCAGCTCGACTATGTCGTGGCCTCGATCCATGCCTCGTTCACATTGAGCGAGGCGGCGATGACGAAGCGAATCATCAAAGCGATGAGCAATCCCTATGTTTCCATGCTCGGCCACGTCACCGGTCGCCTCCTGCTGACCCGCGAGACATACAAGGTCGACATTCCCGCCATCATCGAAGCCGCGGCGGAAACACGCACCGTTATCGAGCTCAATGCCAATCCGCGGCGCCTCGACATGGACTGGCGCTGGTGGCCGCTTGCAAAGGAAAAATCCGTCAAGTGCGCGATCAACCCGGATGCCCACTCTGTCTCCGGCCTGCAAGATTTGATCTTCGGCGTCGGCGCCGCCCGGAAAGGCTGGCTGACCAGGGAGGATGTGATCAACACCTTGCCCCTCGCCAGGGTGCAAGAGGCTCTGAAGATTAAGCGCGGCCCATAGCGGCTCCGTGTCCGCTTCGTGACTTCTCCTTTTGCCAGATCGGCGGCCGCCCTTTCGATGAGCCGTCCCGGGGGCGCACTGCCCGCCGCTCGCCAATCAGCGCAGCAGCCATTTCAGCCATTTCAACTTTCCTTTCAACGGGGGATACTTGACGGCGGGATCAAACCACGTGGGCGTCTTCATTACCGCTTTCTTATGCGTGAACACCTCGAAGCTATGCCTGCCGTGATAGGCGCCTATTCCACTCTGACCAATGCCCCCAAAGGGTAAATGGTGATTGGTGAATTGAAAGGCCGCATTGTTCACGCAGCCGGATCCAAATTGAATTCTCTTCAACCATGCCTTCTCTTTCCGACCGCTCCCCGTAAATACGTAAAACGACAGTGGGTTTGGATTTTGGTTGATGATAGCGATCGCCTCCGTGTCCGTGCGGAAGGAGAACACCGGCAATATCGGCCCGAAAATCTCTTCCTTCATGACAGGAGCGTCCAACGCGACATCCTCCAATAGGGTAGGAGCAATGAATAGCTTTGACCGGTCATATTCACCACCTGCGACAATCCTTCCCTGCGACAGATAGCTAACCAGCTGATCAAACCGTCTTTCATTAACGATCTTTCCATAGCCATATCCATCGCCAGGATGGTCGCTATAAAACTTTGCTATGTTTCCGCGGATGAGATCGATCAACGTCTGCTTTACGTCGGCATGCGCCAACAGGTAATCAGGAGATACGCACATTTGCCCGGCATTGGTGAATTTGCCAACGACAATCCGCCGGGCCGCCACCTTTAAATCGGCGTCTCTCTCTATAATGCAAGGATCCTTTCCGCCCAGCTCCAGCGTAACGGGAACCAACTCTTTCGCCGCGCTTTGGTAGAGGGCCTTTCCCACAGGAATGCTGCCGGTATAGAAGACGTGATCGAACCGGAAGGTGTCCATCATCGCAGGCACGATCTCAGCTCCATTACCGTGCACAACCAGCGCCAGTTCCTTGGGAAAGGTCTCGGCGATCATTTTTTCTACGACCGCGGCGGTAGCGGGGGCAAACTCACTGGGTTTCAGCACCACGCAATTGCCCGCAGCCAGGGCGCCGGCGAAGGGAATCAGCAAGAGCTGCAAAGGAAAATTCCAGGCCCCGATCACCAGGACCACGCCTTTCGGCGATGGAAGCAAATAACTGGACGAGGGGAGATTGAGCAAGGTCGTTCCAACCTTCTCGGGTCGCATCCAGCGCTTCAAGCGCTTCAGAGCATGAGTAATCTCTTGTAACAGCAAACCAGTTTCGGTCAGCCATACTTCCTCCGGGGCTTTCTTCAAATCCTCATACAAGGCCCGGTTTATCTCTGCCTCATAGTTCAATACCGTCTCCTTAAGAGCCAGCAATTGCAGCCGACGAAAGCCATACGGCCGGGTCTCTCCGGAATCGTGATATCTTCGCATTTGCAGCAAAGACCGTGTAAGAGACTCGGTTGACATCACTCTCGTTGAGATGGAATGGAAGTGACTTAGTCCAAAAGGCTTTGACCGTTGGCCTTCCCCTATTATCCGGCGGGTCAAGAAGACGCAAGCGGTGATATTAACAGACGCTCGCAGTCGCCGGTATTTTAAGACAGACAAGCCCGTTGGTTGCCAGCGACTGTGCCCGGCGTCCCGTGTTCGGGCGGCGAGCAACTGGCGCTACGTCTCGCCGCGCTTTGACAGATCACGCTGAAGCCTGTCGAGACGGCTCAGCGTCTCCGCGGTGTGACGATCCAACTTTTCGTGCAGATGAGCGATCTCAAGCTCCGCTTTGAGGTTTACGTCGTACTCGATATCGGCGCGCACGCGGTCCTTCGCAGCCTGACGGTTTTGGCTGAGCAGCACGAAGACAGAGAGGAAAATGGCCTCCAGGGATACCGAGAGAGTGAGAAATCCGAAGGGATAGGGATCAAACTGAGGGATTCCCGGGATATGCGCCGTATTGACAGTCAGCCAGAGGGTAAAGAAGACGACATGGATCATCAAAAAGGGGATGCTCCCCGAGAATTCGGCGATGGCGTCGATGACCCTGTGGAACGCCGTGCGGCCGTCCCCAATCTCCTCGTTGACGTTTCGCGAAGCGGTGTGACGCAGGCGCTCCACCGTGACGCGCAGACGCCGGCCCATGGCGGCAAGCAGGTGCATTGCAGCGAGGGGGCGTGCCTCCAGGAACTCTGCCAGGGCGTCGCGATCCAGCCGCAGGACTTCCGTGTCCTCGGTCGCCTGCACGGAGGCGGTCCGACAACCGCCATCCAGGAACGAAATTTCACCGAAGAAATCGCCCTTCGATGATCTTTCGAGAACGATCTTTTCACCCGTATCATTCCTGAAGAAGATTTCGACCTCCCCCGAGCTGATGATGTAAACGGCATCCCCGGGATCGCCGACCTGGAAAATGGAAGCCTCTGCGGCGAAGCGCTCTACTTCAAGGCGCCCGGCAAGATCCGCTCGCTCGCGCTCGTCAAGCAATTCGAAGAGCGGGATTTCCTTTAGGAGATCGGCCTCCGGATACATGGTCGCTTATCTATGAAATCCGCTGGGCGTCTGAAAGTTTCCTTTTGGTGAAATCTTTCTCAGAGCCGGCCGGGAATACGCATGCGGGGTGTCAGGGGAGTACTTCCTGACGTCCTGTCAGCCGCTCGTCGAGTTTGGCACGCATTTCATCGAGGAGATTGCATTCGACCGCCTCGAGGACCTGGCAGAGTGTCGCCGCCTCGTCGAGGCGGGCGGCGCTGACATAGTCGGCGCCCGCCGCATAAAGGGCCGTCACGTCGCCGAGAATGTCGGCGACCGCGATGATCTTGGCCTCAGGATTCAGCTCGCGCAGGTTCCGGACGAGCTTGGCATTCGTCGTGCCTTTGAGCAGAGCATCAGGAACGGTGCAAACGAGGATTTCGGCGGTCTTCACGCCGGCATGGAGCAGCGTCTCCTGGTGGCTGATGTCCCCATACACCACTTTGATGCCCCGTCGTCTGAGGGTCGCATGGACGTACGGGTTGAAGTCCACGACGGCCACTTCCCCGAGAAGGTCCTGTTTGCTGCAGCGCATCTCCTCGAGCAATGAACTTGCAGTTCGGAAAAAGCCGATCAGCAGAATGCGTGCGGCTTGCCCGTGCCCATCATGGAGGGATTCCCCAGCTTGTCTTGCGGGACCGAGGTGATCCAGATCGCGAATCCCGAAGCGTTTCAACCACAAAATCATCACCCGTGTCAGCCGGTCGGACTTTACCATTGCGAACGTGCTCAAGGTCGCAAGAAGCACGAACGCGATAGAGACCAGCCCCTTGCTCTCCGGAGCGATGTGGCCTTTTTCGAGTCCCAAGGCGAGGACGACGAGGGAAAACTCGCTGATTTGACTGAGGTTGATGGCCGGCAGCAAACTTGCGCGCAGCCCTTGCTTTAGCAAATAGAGCGGCACAAACGTCGTGACGAGGCGGCTCGCGACCGTAAACAGTGCGAACAGCAGCGCCCACACGATGAGAGATCCACTCGGAACAGGGATGGTCATGCCCAGACCAACGAAGAACAGCGTCACGAAGAAGTCCCGAAGGCTGGTCACTTTTGCCGTCACGTCGAGCGCGTAGGGAAAAGTGGAAAGCGAAACACCTGCGATGAGCGCACCCATTTCGCGGGAGAGCTGCAACTCCGCGGCGAGATCACCAACAAGGAAGCACCACGCCAGCGCGCCGACGAGCACCAACTCCGGCAGCCGCGCGACGCTGCGGAAAAGCGCGGGCAGCAGAAAGCGGCTGACGATGAGCGCCGTCGCAACAAGGAGCCCGACGCGAGCGAGCGAGAGGAGAAGAGACCCTGCCCGGAGGTTGTCCAGGTTTGGCTGGACTGCGAGAAAGAGAATCACGAGGAGGTCCTGCAGAACCAGAAGACCCAGCGTGACGCGGCCCGGCAGCGTGTCCAGCTCCCGCTTGTCATAGAGCACCTTTACGATGATCACCGTGCTGCTCAGAGCGGCGGCGATTCCCAGATAGAGCGCATCCCATTTTCCTCCGCTCAACGGGAAGCCGATCAAATAGAAGAATGCGACTCCGACGACGGCGCCGCCCAGGATCTGCGAGGCTCCGGTGACGAGGATCGGGGTGCCCGCACTGATGATCTTTTTCAAATCGATCTCGAGGCCAATCATGAAAAGCAGAAAAATCAGCCCCAACTCGGAAATTGTGGCGACGGATTCCTGCCCGTGGACCAATCCAAATCCCGAGGGTCCGATCGCAAAGCCGCCAATGAGGTAGGCAAGAATCACGGGCTGGCGAAAGAACTGAGCAAGCACCCCCAGAGCCCAGGCCGCTATGATGCATAGGGCGATGTCGTGAATGAGTTGGTGCATTGCGGTCGGCGAAAACGGGAAATTAAAGGGCGAATGTCAGTTCAAAACAATTTGTCTTTGACCTGCAGCGTCGGTGATTGTGAAATTGAGTCGCGGCGTGTTGATGGTTATAACCCGTTTTCCGGAGCCCCTTTGAGATTCGATTTATGAAGCCGGTCCCTGAGTATCATCAAATCACCGACGATCTTTTCATCTGGCACGGTTACAACCCCGAATGCAAGACGGACTGCGACAGCACGGCAATCCGAACGCAGGACGGATTCGTGTTGATCGACCCTGTCCGGCTTGAAGAGCAGGCGATCGAGCGGATGGTGGATGACGACAGAGTTTGCGCTGTGCTCCTGACGAATGGCAACCATCTGCGAGGCTCACTCTACGAGAAGGAAAGGTTCGACGTCCCGATCTATGCGCCGGAGGGCGCGCGCGAAGACGTGCCTGCGGATCACCTGATCAAGGAGGGCGAGGTGCTTTTTCGTGAACTAAAGGCCATCGGTTTGCCGGGGGCAGGTCCCGGGGAAACCGCCTACCTCGCATCGGGCGTCCTGGTTGTCGGCGATGCGCTTATCAATCTCGATGGCCTTGAGATCCTGCCGGAAAAGTACCTGCGAAGATCTAACCCTCCTCCTCCAGTCGTTGCGGGTTCTCGGCTCGTTGGATTTCGATATCGTTTGCTTCGCGCATGGGCGGCCAATCGTCGGAAAGGCGAGAGACAAAGTAGCGGAGATCGTGGGCCTCGCCGGACGCGCAGGCTCTCAATAGACCAGGATCGACTTCGCGGGAATGGGCGCAAAGGCGGAGCGCCCGTCGAGAAATGCGAGTTCGATGAGAAACTGCGCCTGGACCACTTTGCCGCCGGCCTTGGCAATGAGCTTTGCCGCCGCCCCGGCGGTGCCGCCGGTGGCAAGCAGGTCGTCGATCAGCGATACTCTTTCGCCAGGCTCGAAGGCATCGGTGTGGACTTCCATTTCGGCCTCGCCGTATTCCAGCTTGTAGGCAAGACACTCTGTCTTCCACGGCAGCTTCCCGCGCTTGCGAATGGGCACAAAGCCGATCCCGAGCCGGTCCGCGACGGTCGCCCCAAAGAGAAATCCGCGAGCGTCGATGCCGACGATTTTGCGGATATCCAGTCCCGCGCAATCGGCCACAAAGCAATCGATGGCAGTGCGCAGAAGGTCGCCGTTGCTGAGAATCGGCGTGATGTCTTTAAACAGGATTCCCGCCTTGGGGAAATCCGCCACGTCGCGCACGGCAGCGCGCAATGCATCGGCCTGTTCCATCAATCGCCGAAGGAGATTTCAGCCGCCCGGGCGGTCTCCACCATCTGTCCCTCGGGATCGACACGGCGAAGGCGGTTGACAGCGTGCGAAATGGGAACGTCGAGCGTCAAATAATTTTGGTAGCTCACCATCGAGCCAAACTTTTTCTCCATGACAAGTTGAACGGCCTTGACCCCGAAGCGCGTGCCGAGAATCCGGTCGAGAGTTGTGGGCGCGCCACCGCGCTGGAGGTGGCCGAGCACGCAGGTGCGAACCTCCTTGCCCGTGCGCTCGGCGATTTCGGCGCCGACGATTTCGGCGATGCCGCCAAGGCGGTGTTCGCCGCTCGCGGTTGCATGGCGCAGCTGTTTGCCGTCCTTGGGAGAGGCCCCTTCAGAGACGACGATCACGGTGCTTTTGGCGCCGGCGGCCTCGCGCCTCAGGACCTCGGCGGCGACCTTCGAGTGCTCGAAGGGAATCTCGGGGATGAGAATTACGTCGGCGCCCCCTGCGAAACCGCCGTAGAGCGCGATCCATCCCGTGTGGCGACCCATCGCTTCGAGCACCATGACACGCTTGTGGCTCGTGGCCGTCGTGTGCAGCCGATCCAGGGCATCCGCCACACACGCGACAGCCGAGTCGAAGCCAAAGGTCGTGGCGGTGGCTTCGAGGTCATTGTCAATCGTCTTGGGGACGCCAATCATCGGGATACCCTCTTCGTAGAGCTGGAGCGCGGTTGAGAGGGACCCGTCGCCACCGATGGCGATCAGCGCGCTGAGGCCGAGTTTGTTGAAGGTCTCCTTCGCGTCATTGATGATCTTTTTCGGAATCATCGCTCTCTCTCCGGCCGCGATCTTTGCCACAAAATGGCCTCGATTGGTGGTCCCGAGGATGGTTCCGCCAAGGTGCATGATGCCGGATGTGCTCTTCCGATCGAGGATCATGAAATCACCGGGAGGCAGAAGTCCCTCATAGCCATCCTTGAACCCGAGAACCTCCCACCCCAGCTTGTATGCGGCGCGGCAAATGCCGCGGATCACCGCGTTGAGGCCCGGGCAATCGCCCCCGCTCGTCAAAACGCCAATTCTTATCGCCTGCATGTCTAAAGCGCCTCGTTTTTCTTGATTTTTCGTCCTTCGGCAGCCCATTGGTCGTAGAGGCCCCAGCCTTGACGCACCAAGGCCATTCCCTCGACAAAGCGGTCTCGTGAGCCGAGCATTACGATAACGATCCGCCGCGGAGTTACAAACACAGTCTCACCCTGCCGTTGAACCTCGGGTCTGCGCTCGGTGGAAAGAACCAAGCAATCCCCTGCGCGCCCGGTGCGGCCGGTCTTTACGCCGTCAATACCATCCTGATCCAGTAACTCATTGGTATTTCTGAGCTCTACGGGCATATCCACCCCGCCGCGAAACACATGAACAATCCGGGTTTTCTGCGAGACAAAAAAAGGAAAGTCCGCTTCGCTATAGGCATACCGGGTGAGGCGGGCCAGATCGGAAGCGGTGGAGTAAGGCAACGCGCCCTGGACGTTGTCCGATCCTGAGGGGTTCAGGAACAGAGTGCGCTTCATACCGAGCGTGCGCGCGAGGGCGTTCATTTGCGAAACGAAATTGCTAATGGGGTCAAGGCCTTCCCGGTTGGGCAGGCGGGCGCCGACATGTTCGGCGATGGCGGTTGCGGCGACATTGTCAGAGGCCATGAGGGCACTGTAGAGAAGGTCGCGCAGACTCAGAGAGTCCCCCTCGAGCAAGCCCACGGGATTGATGCCTCCTGCCCGCAATGCGCGCGTGGATACGACGGCCATTTGGCTCATGTCGGCTTTGTTGACCTGAGCCCAATCGAAGACAACCACGGCCGTCGCGATCTTCGTCAAGCTCGCAACCTGAAGTTTTTCATTGGGATTCTTGGACGCGAGAATCAGGCCCGTTTGATTGTCCACGATAATGTAGCTCTGCGCGGCGGACGCCAGGGCAGCCGAAGCCAGCAGCAGCAGCACAAACCGCGGCACGCATTGAATTTTCCTTAAAAACCTCACAGCGGCAGATTATCCGCGGCGAAGACGAGTTCAAGAAATCAGTTCGCCGGCAGAGGCGCGGAGCTTCGAAGAATTTCCTGCTCACTCGGCAGGAGCGGCGGCTTCGAGTTTCCCCAGATGAGTTGCGAGGGACGCTGCGACAGGCTGCGGATGAGAATCTTGGCGTAGGTCGACGTGATTTTCAGGTTCTCAGAGGTAACCTTGAAATCGGAAATCGTCGCGTTGAGTTTCTTTTCGTTGTTGACGACGAGCTTGTTGCCACTGATGGCAAGCTTTTCGAAGGCGCCGGCTGAGTTACTGAGCTGGGTGACCGCTTGCGAGATCGGGACCTTGTTCTCTGCAACCAGTTGCCTGGCATCAGCCGCAAGGGCTTTGGCATCCTCGATCACTGGCCTCGCCTCGGTCAGGAGCGACTGCGCTTCCGTCAGCAAGAGGCGGACACGCTCAAAAAAATCGTGAGGTTCTCCTTTCGTTCCGCTGAGGGCGTTGTGCAGCCCTTCGATGGTCGTGTCGATATCACGGGACAGCTTGTCGAAGGTGGTCGGGGAGATCCCTTGAAGAACGGCATCAGCTGGAAGCGGTGGCGCAATTGACGATCCGCCGGAGAGAAGGATGAATTTGTCGCTTAGCAAAGTGTCTGCCGCGATGCTGGCGGTGATGTCCGTGGAGAGCGGCGGCACGCCCGCATTCAAAGCCACGACGACCTGGATGGCATTGAGCGGGTCGCCCGAGTCTGCGCGTTCCTGGGCGGAGAGCATGCGAATGCCGGAAACTTTTCCCGCGATTGCCCCGGCATATTTAATCTGGGATCCCAGACTGATTCCCGTGATATCACGAAAGTTGACGCGCAACGTTCCCGAGGGCTGCCCAAGTGCCCTGCCACTCAGCGCAAACGCCAGCGCCAGCAACAGCACAATGCTACAGGCAATGACGGCCAAAGCGACCGCCCAGTCGTTGTAATTCTTGTTCTTCATTTTGCGGCAGGCGGGACGGAGCGCCCGGGCCTCTTCTCTATGCGGGGGCTGCGTTCGCATCAAGACGGAAACGGCGAAGGGGAGCTTGTACGTGCCGGAGGCATTACAATGTGCTAAATGGCCAGCAATGAATTCGCCGGTCAACGAATCCTCCAGGCGCCTCCGATTTCCGTGGCGGGCCGCACTGGCGCTGATCGCGTTGGCTCTTGTGCTTTGGGTTATTCACCCTCCCATCCTGCGGTGGGGTATTCGGTTCTTTTTGACTCGCGCCGGATCGCAAGCCGGGTTGCAGTTGGAGGTTGCGGGAATCGAAGCCCATTTCGCCCGGTCGATTATTCTGGAGGGAGTGCGGATCCGCGCCGCAAAGGCCGAGCAATCGCGCACGGCGGCGGACATCGCGCGCATCGAGCTGTCGCTGAACTGGCCGTGGCGCGCATTTTTAGGTGATGGGAGGCCGATTCATTCGTTGGTCGCCGAAGGTGTTCGCGGCGTGATCGACTTGCGTGCCGGGGATCTGCCGCCACACCGGCAGGCTGCCGATCCCTCCTTGGAAGAGCAGCGCGGCCGCGCCGGATCGACTTTGCAGTGGCTGCCGGAATATCTCGAGTTGCGTCATGGCAATCTGGAGTTTGTGGCACGCGAACAGTCGTACTATTTTGAGAACATATCCGCCGACTTCAGCGAAGAGCGCCTCGGCGCGTTCCGGGCTGCCGGAGCGGAACTCCGGGCGGGATCCTTCAATGAGAGTCTCGGTTCGCTCGAGGGGATCACGGCGTGGAAGGACGGGACGGTCTACCTGGCCAGCCTCGGTTTGTGGGAAGGAGTGAGGATCGAAAGCTTCGTTGCTCAATTGGCGCGGCCCGGCGGTGTGGCGCTCGCGCTGGACGCGACGCTGTTTGGCGGCTCGCTTCGCGCCGATGTTTCTTTTGGCACCGAGACGGGCCAGGTGGCGGTGGATTCCGCGGTCTGGGGTTCTCACCTGGACGTCGCACCGCTTGCCGCATTGTTTGGTTTTCGCGGCAAGGCCGAGGGATCAATTCGCGAGGCGAGGTTTACCTTTCGCGGCATTCCGGATCGCGCGCTCGATGGCCAGGCTTCGCTGAGATTGGCTGCGGATGGATTTCGTTGGAACAAGCGCGGCTGGGAATCGCTCGAGATCGGGGCAAGCATGATCCATCGGCGCCTTGCGGTGAGCGATTTCGAGCTCAAACAAAAAGAAAACGTGCTTACGGGCAGCGGCGAATTTTCCCTGGATGAGGGCCTGCTCGGAATCGCCAAGGCGCCGTTTCTTTTGAATGCCTCCGCTTCCATCAAGGATCTCGGTGCGCTCGCTGGTTTGTTCGGACCGCCCTTCGACGAAATGAGCGGACGGATGAGTCTAAGCGGTTCAATCAACGGGGAAGCGGGAAAGCTGGGCGGCTTTGTGAGTCTCGAAGCCTCGGGAATGGGCTTTCGAAAGCATCCGATTGATTCCGGCCGCGTGGAGGCGGCTTTTTCCAACACGGAGGCGCAGGTGACCCGCTGCGAGTTTTGGAGCGGCGAGGATTTCCTTCGCGCGGCGGGCACCGTCCAGATCACCGCGCCCCATGGTTACTCCGGTGAGATTCAGGCTCGCGTGCAGGACATCGCACGGTATCGCGACTTGTTTCCAGCCATAGACGTTCCGAGTTCCAGCGCGGGAGCGGCGCAAATTCGCTGGCAGGGTGACGGGACGGCTTCAGCGCATTCCGGAGCCTTCAATGTGTCCCTGGACGACTTTGTCTCCGAATACACGCCCAGTGGCTTGACCGGGCGGTTCGCCGGAACTTACTCCCCGCAGAATGTCTATTTCAACGCGCTCGAACTGGAAAAGGGGCCCCTTCGCTTTTCGACGCGGGCCACGCTCGCGAGATCGGGAATCAAGCTGGATGAAGCCCTTCTGCGCTCGGGCGGGCGCGAAATCGCCGAGGGCGAGCTCTATTTTCCCATCGATCCCTTCGATGTGGCATCAGGGAATTCGCTTGGGAAGGCGTGGCATTTCGACAGGAAGCTCTACGCCAGCATCGCCTCCCAGGAACCGCTAAGCCTTCGCGACTTGTTGCGCCTGGCCGGAAACGATCGCGCGGTGGATGGCACGGTACGGGTGAATCTCAATGCAGAGGGCTTTCCATCGACCCTTAGCCTCGATGCGAAAATCGAAGGACGCGGGTTGAGCAGAAAGTTTGAAAATGGCGCGAGTCCGCCCTCGCGATTTGATGTGAAGATACTGGGGGGCGACGGCATGGCATCGCTCGCCGGCGAGCTGGCCTCGCCCGGTCTCTCTCCGGTGATACTCAAAGTGGAAACCCCGTTTAGCATCGTCAGGACGGCCGATGGCAGACTGCATGGGATGAATCCGGACGGCAGGTTTTCGGCGAGTTTGCAAATTCCGAAAATTGACATCGGTGTTCTCAGGCCGCTGTTTCCCAATATCCAGCGGCTGGAGGGGTTCCTTTCCGGCGACCTCGCCGTCTCCGGGACGGTGGGCAGGCCGCTGCTTGAAGGACAATTAGCGATCGACGAGGGCCGGGTGGAGATTTCGCCGAAAGTGCCGGTCATTGGCAACGTCAAGGGCGAAGTGAGCTTCAACGCGGCGGAGGCGACGGTTGAAAGGTTCACGGGCGAAGTGGGGGAGGGATCCTTCGAAGTGCGTGGCGGGGCTTCGCTGCAAGATCTCTCGAATCCGTATTACGAGCTTTTCTTGTACGGCGACAGGATTCAGCTCACCAGAGGCACAGGATTGCAACTCAGGGCGAACGCGAATCTCTACGCTTCGGGAGACAAAGCCGGCGGGTTGATCAAAGGCGCCGTGCGTTTTGTCGATGGTCGATTTTCTCGAAGGCTCGAAATCACGCCGCTTATGTCTGTTCCGGCGGCGGGGGACAAACTGTTTGAGCCGCCGCAACTTGAAAGGAGCGTGCCGCCTCCTTTCAATATCTGGAAACTTGATGTCTCGATCGCGAATGACACACCTTTCCTGTTCTCGGGGAACGCGGCATCAGGGGAAATCATCCCGGAGTTGGAGCTGACGGGGACGCTGGGAAATCCGATCCCGGTCGGGCAAGTCGAGTTAAAGGATGCGCGAGTATTTTTACCATTTACGACCATGACGATCCCCGATGGCCGTATTGACTTTGTCGAGGACAGCCCATGGATGCCGCAACTGAATTTGCGCGGAACGGCGCAGGCCCTCGATTATGAGGTTCAGGCTTACGCGTTTGGCCCGCTCAATGAGCGGCGCCTGATACTGCGTTCGGAACCCCCGTTACCGCAGGACTCGTTGATCCAGTTGTTGACGACCGGCATGGCGCCCGGCGTGTACGCGGCGACGGGATTCGGCGAGAAACCGGGACCTGGAGGCTCGACACCTTTGCGCGCCTTTGGCAGGGAGTTTGATCTGCAGGGTGTCCAGGCCGATTCCACTGTCAGCGGTCTTCCAGTCGGCGCGGCGCCAGTGCCGTTCCCCGGCGGACGCGCAACGCTCCGCGGGCGATTCGAGCTTTGGCGAGGGCTTTCGTTGATGAAGGAAGGCGACGGCCTCTCCAGCGACCGGGCAAGCTTTAGTCTGCGTGTGCGATGAAAGCGGCGCCGCAAATTCCGTGGAGCGGCTCTAAGGGATCGGGATATCCAACTTCAATTCGTGACAAGCCGCAATCGGCGTCCTTTATTCTGCTGCGATGAAAAGCATGACCGGCCACGGGCGCGGCACGGCAACCGCGAACGGTCTTCGCGTTGTGGTCGAGTGCTTCTCTGTCAATCGAAGACAGGGAGAGGTTGCCCTGGCGGCTTCCCGGGAACTCGCCTGGATTGAACCACGGGTGCGCGAGGAGGTTTTGAAGCGAATCTCGCGCGGAAAAGTGCAGGTCTCAGTTTCCACCGAAGCTTCTTCGCGATCCGCGCCGCCGGCTCTCATTGACAGGCGGCGTGCCTCCGAGTTCTTGCGCGAAGCCAAATCGCTCCAGAGAGAACTCAAGCTAAGCGGTGTGATCTCACTGGAAACGGTGCTTGCCGCGCCCGGGGTTCTGCACGCGGAGGACGTGACCGGGCGCGAAGTCTGGCCGCTCGCGAGCCGGGCGCTGGAAGCGGCTCTTGATGGACTGCTCGCGATGCGAGTCCGGGAAGGCGCTTATCTCCAGAAGGAACTGCTTCGTGGAACGGCGAGGATGACGGCTCTCGTGCGGCGTGTGACGGTGCTTGCGCCGCGCGTTCCCAGGCGGCAGCGGGAGATCCTTATCCGCCGGCTGCAATCCGCGAGGCTGCCTGCAGATGTTCTCGATCCGCGGATCGCCACGGAAATTGCGATTTTCGCCGAGCGCTGCGACATCACCGAGGAGCTTGCGCGGCTGGAGAGCCATCTGTCGCAATTTCGCGAACACGTCGAAAGCGATCGTCCGATCGGTCGGACTCTCGAGTTTCTTTCCCAGGAGATGGGGCGCGAATGGAACACGGCGGGCGCAAAGGCCAATGACGCCAAAATTTCCCTGCTTGTGGTGGAAGCCAAAGCCGAGCTTGATAGAGTTCGCGAGCAATTAGCGAATGTTGAATAGCAGCTTCAAGCGCACTGGGATCCTTTTCGTGCTTTCCGCTCCGTCCGGTGCGGGCAAGACGACGCTGTGTTCCGCGTTGCGGCATAAGCCGGACTTTGTTTACGCGGTCTCGTGCACGACGCGCGCGCCACGGCCCGGTGAAATTCAGGGCGAGGATTATTATTTTCTCAGCGACGAGGAATTTGACCATCGCGTGACGGCCGGAGAATTTCTCGAATATGCTGAGGTTCACGGGAGCAAATACGGAACCCTTCGGAGTTCCGTAACCGAAAACCTCCGCAAAGGGATCGATGTGCTCATCGACATCGACACGAAGGGCGCAGCCACCATTCGCGCGTGCGGAGACCCCTTCGTCCTCGATGCGCTCGTGGATGTCTTCATCATGCCGCCGAATCTGGAAGAACTGCGGCGCCGGCTTATGAAACGCGGCACGGAGACCGACGAGCAGATCGCCACACGCTTGCAAAACGCCGCCGCCGAAATGGAACGCTGGCGCGAATACAAATACACACTCATCAGCGGTTCCATGGAGGAAGACATCGAGAAGTTCCGCGCAGTGATGCGCGCAGAGCGCTACCAGAGCCGCCGGCTCGTCCGCGTCTCATGAAAACCATCGTCCTTGGTGTTTGCGGCTCCATTGCAGCCTACAAGGCCGCCGATCTTACCAGCAAGCTCGTCAAGCGCGACTACTCTGTCTTTGTCGTCCTGACAGAAAGCGCCACGCAGTTCGTCGGTCCGATGACGTTTCAGACGCTGTCGAAGAATCCCGTCACCTCGGGCGTTTTTGACGAACGCGAGTCCTGGCGGCCGACACATATTGACCTAGCCGATCGCGCCGATCTTTTTCTCGTCGCTCCGGCGACCGCAAACGTTATCGCGAAACTCGCGCTCGGAATCTGTGATGACGCGCTGACCTCGATCGCCCTCGCGACACGCGCGTCCTTTCTTATCGCTCCGGCGATGAACGGTAAAATGTGGCTGCATCCCGCAACGCAACAAAATGCCGCGACCCTTAGAACGCGCGGCGTGGAATTTCTTGGACCTGAGGATGGCATGCTCGCGTGCGGCTACGAGGGCGTCGGCCGCTTGTGGAACGTCGAGGAAATCGCGGCGAAAGCCGACGAAATCTTGCGCCGCGGATCAACTTCAGCGGATGCTGCGGTGCCCTCCCAAAAAAAAATCAAGTGAAAATCATAAAAAATTCGTTGACGGACATTCCTCAGAGAACTATTCACAGCCTGTAGTGAGTTGTTCACATGATTTTCACCAATTTTCGCATTTGCGAATGAAAGGGGGGAGAACGAATGCCAGTTAAGAAAAAACCCGCCGCCAAAAAAGCCCCGGTCAAGAAGGCCGCAGCTAAGACGCCGGTTAAAAAGAAAACCGTCGCGAAGAAGAAATAGTCGCGTTGTTCGCTTAAGGCGGATAACGAAACCAATTTGGGAGAGGCCGCTGGCTTCTCCCAAATTTTTTTTGCGCGCGAGCGGCGAGTTCTCTACAAACGGGTTGTGTCTGAATATCTTGATTCCGCAACAGAGGCCGCGCAAGCGGCTGGTGGTCTGCTACGCGCGCACTATGGCCGCCCTCTGGCGGTTGACGTAAACGAGGCGCATGACATCAAGCTCGAGCTCGATCGGCGCAGCCAGGCATTGATCGAATCGCTCTTGCTGATGCGATTCCCTTCGCATGCGATTTACGGGGAGGAGGGCGTCCGCGGCGACGCCGACAGCGAATTTCAATGGGTGATCGATCCGATTGACGGCACCGTGAATTATTTCTACGGGATCCCGCACTTTGCCATCTCGATCGCCCTGCGACAGGCGAAGCGAATCATTGTCGGCGTGATCTACGACCCGATGCGGGACGAATTGTGGACGGCGGAGGAAGGCGGTGTGGCGCTGTTGAATGGCCAGCCTATTGCGGTCAGCGCGCGCAGGGAATTGTCCGAGGCGGTGATTTCGGTGGGTGTCGCGAAGTCGATCGATTCCATCGATCGCGCGCTGGGGCTCTTTGAACGCATGTTGCGATCCGCCAAGAAATGCCGGATGATGGGCAGCGCGGCGCTGGACGTCGCTTACGTCGCATCAGGGCGCTTTGATGCCTACATTGAAAGCAGCATCAGTCTTTGGGATGTTGCCGCGGGCATTCTCCTTCTTGAAAGGGCCGGCGGCAAGGTCGTGCTTGAGCCCCACCCCTCAACCGCCGAAAAATATTCCATTGTGGCCACGAACGGAATTGTTGAGCTTGATCTATAATGTTTGCCTGCGGCATCGGTTATGACGTGCATCGCTTCCTGGCTGGCAGACCTCTGGTGCTCGGCGGTGTGACGATTGATCATCCCATGGGGCTTGACGGTCATTCGGACGCGGATGTCCTGTGCCACGCGATAGCCGATGCGTTGCTTGGCGCCGCGGGTGAGGCGGACATCGGGCATTTTTTTCCGAACACCGATGAATCGATTCGAGGGCTCAGCAGCATCGTCATTGTACGAACGGTGCGCGAACGGCTGGCTGTCATGGGCAGGGTGATTGTCAATGTGGATGCGACGCTCATTGCCGAAGCTCCAAAGATCGCGCCCTATCTGAATGCCATGAAGAACAATCTTGCCGACGCTCTGGCGGTAGCGGGGAGCCGTGTGGGGATCAAGGCGACGACGAATGAGGGGTTGGGTTTCATTGGGCGCGGGGAAGGAATCGCCGCGCTGGCCGTGGCAGGGATCGAACGAGAATGAGCGCTCGCTTCTTCAATACCTTGACGCGCGAGATCGAGGAATTTCAGCCGGCAACCCCGGGCCGCGTGCGCATGTACACGTGCGGACCGACGGTCTATGATTTTGCGCACATCGGAAACTTTCGCGCTTACGTTTTCGAGGATCTCCTTCAGCGCCATCTCGAGTTTCGCGGTTATAAGATTGAGCGCGTGATGAACTTGACGGATGTCGACGACAAGACAATCCGCGGTTGCCGGGCGGCCGGCGTCGCGCTTTCCGATTTCACCGAGCCTTTCAAAAAGGCGTTCTTCGAGGATCTGGATTCCCTGCGTATTCGGCGGGCGGATCACTTTCCGGAAGCGACGGCCCCGCACCATATCGCGCGGATGATTGAAATGATCGCAACGCTGATCGAGCGCGATTGCGCCTACCGCGCGGAAGACGGATCCGTGTATTTCCGCTTGCGATCTTTCCCGAAATACGGCGCGCTCGCGCATTTCAATCTGGACGAGCTTCAATCCACCGATCGGGTGCGCAGCGACGAGTACGAGAAGGAGCAGGTCGGCGATTTTGCGCTGTGGAAAGCGTGGAACGAGGCGGATGGTGATGTATGGTGGCAGAGCCCGTGGGGCCGCGGACGTCCCGGCTGGCATATCGAGTGCAGCGCCATGGCGACGGAACTTCTCGGTCCGCAAATCGACATCCACTGCGGCGGTGAGGACAATATTTTTCCTCATCATGAAGCGGAAATCGCACAGACGGAATGCGTGACCGGCGTCCCGTTCGTGAAGTTGTGGATGCACTGCAAGCATCTGCTCGTGGATGGACGCAAGATGTCCAAGAGCGAAAACAACTTTTTCACCCTGCGCGATCTGACGGCGAAGGGCTGGACGGGCCGGGAGGTCCGCTACGTGCTGTTGGCCGTGAAGTATCGCGAACCGTTGAACTTCACCTTCGAGAGCCTGGAAGGGGCGCGGAAAGCTCTCGCGCGTTACGAGGAATGGTCCAGGCGCCTTGAGGCGATGGCCTCGGCAAATGCGGAGCCTCTTCCCTCGGAGCTCGACCCGGAGAAGTTCGGCGAAGCGTTGGACGATGACCTGAACATCTCCGCGGCGCTGGGCGCGTTGTTCGAATTGGTCAGGGATTCAAACCGGCTGGCGGATGCCGGAGAATTGACTTCCGGTCAGGCGCGGTCTCTGCTCGCCTGGCGCGAGCGATATGAGTCGGTGCTGGCATTGTCGGCCGGAGAAGAGTCCGTCCCCGACGATGTGCAAGATATCGTGACGCGCCGAGGCGAGGCGAGGGCGAATAAGCAATGGGCCCTCAGCGATGCTCTCCGCGAGCAGTTGCTCGCGACGGGCTGGCAGGTCAAGGATACGAAGGAGGGTCAGAAACTTTCGCGAAAGGGTTAGACAAGCAGCCTGTCGGACTTGGAATGAAGCCGGAATTTTGAAGCATGAGAAATCCTCGAAAAAACGAACCTCCCTTTTCGGACAGCAGGATGTCGGCCGATTCGCCCTCTTTGCACGGTGGGTTTTCGAGGAGAAATTCCACTCGGACTTCCAAGTCCGACAGCCCGCTAGCGCTTATTTCAATCATCCGTATTTCCCCGAAGCCGAGGGAGGACTAATATCGCCGCATGTTTGCGCCCGAGCAATACCTGGACCTGAGCCGCACGGAGCATAGGATCATTTTCGAGAACGTCGAGGAGGTCTGGCAGGCCCTGCCGAAAATTGCGGCCTATCTGCAGTTTCGTCTCAAACCGGGCGTGAACGGAAAATTGCTTGGCGGGCCGTTTGTGGGAAGCGCGGTGTTTATCGGGAAGGGGTCGATCGTCGAACATGGAGCGATGATCAAGGGACCGGCATGGATTGGCGAAGACTGCCAAATTCGCAATGGATGCTACATTCGCGAAAATGTGATCATTGGCAACGGAGTGGTCGCCGGGAACTCCTGCGAATTCAAGAACTGCCTTGTTTTTGATAAGGCAAATGTGCCGCACTTCAACTACGTGGGAGATTCGATCCTGGGTTATCAGGCACACCTTGGCGCGGGGGCTACTCTCTCCAACGTGAAACTGGATCATACGCCGGTAACCGTCGTTGCGCCGGATGGGAGAGTCATTACGACCGGATTGAGAAAATTTGGGGCCATTGTTGGCGATCACGCGGAGCTTGGCTGCAATAGCGTGCTGTCACCGGGTTCGATCATCGGGCGAAGGTCCATCGTTTATCCGGGAATGCAATGGCGCGGCGTCCTCGGGGAAAATCTGATTGCCAAGGTGCGGCACCAGATCGAAATCGTCACGCGACGGAGCTGACAAATTTGTCGCAACGGTTTAGCGGCGGTGTCCCCGCCGCCGTGCGCCGCTTTTGGGAAACGCGCCTACTCTTTCCACTCCCTCTTTTTCGAAACGGTCGTCGGATTGCTGTACTCTCCCACGATTTTGCCGTTTGAATAGGCCCGTATCCACACACCCGTCACCCTGTCTTTCGTGCGGCTGCTCCCGCTGCCCACCCAGTACCAGCCGGCGTCGAGTTCTTCCTTCGTCAGCTTGAATGGCTTGGTTTCAAATGTTGCCGGCCGATTGCTCGCGAGATCTGTAAGCGTCTCGCTTCCTTTGTGATAGGCCTCGATAGGCTTTTCACTCCTGTCCGGCTTGGGGTCGACGTAAAAGATCATGTATTTCACCTGAAGCTCAGGGATCGTCTTGAAGGAGCGGTTTTCCACCGTGATCCGGTAGGCAATTTCCTTTGTCGTGACCGTGATCTTGCCTTCCTGGCGATCCTTTTGCTCATCGAGCTTCCTTGGTGAAGCCGAGATTTGGATGTCGTTAAGCTGGGCCACTGCGGAGGCTGCCATCGCCACGAGAAGGAGAAACGCGCGCAATGTGGAATTTTTCATAGGAGTCTGCCTTGTAGGTTCCCGGAAGCTTCCCGTCGATCCCAAAGCCAGTTCCTTGCCTAATGCGAGCGCCACGGGTAACCTCCCTTAATCTCAAGGATCGCGCTACCGGGTGGCGCTCACTTATGGCAAACGCAATGGTAATTGGAATTGGTGGCGTGGGTTCCGTCATCGGTCAGAAGCTGCACGAATTCGACTGCTTTGACCGGATCGTGCTCGCGGATCTCGACCCGTTCTTCGCCCAGCAACTTGCGTCGAGGACACCAAGGAACCATTTCGTGGTCGTGCAAGCGAACGCAATGGATATCGAAGGGCTTGCCTCCCTCATGAGAGAGCACCAGGTGACGGTCACCTGCAACGCCTGCACCTGCCACACCAATCACTCCGTGTTGGAGGCATGTTTGCGCGCGCGTTCTCATTATCTCGACATGGCGGCCGACATCTATTCTCCTCCGGGCCTTAAGCGACCCGGCAAGAATTCTTTCGAAGCTGAGATCGAGAAGTTCAACGACGCCTATCTTGATCGCGGCATTGCGGGCATCCTCTGCATGGGTATGGACCCTGGCGCCGTGAACGTCTTCGCACGCTGGGCCATCGATCGCCTGGACACCGCCTCGAGCATCCGTGTCCTTGACGCGGACAACGCGGAGGTGCGCGGCTATCGCTTTGCGGTGCTTTTTTCGCCGGAGACTTTTTTCGAAGAGCTCGGAGCGGTTCCTTACTATGTCAAGGACGCGCGCGTGGTCAGCGGCAAGCCGCTGGAAACGGAAATGGAGTGGATCCGTTTTCCGGATCCCATTGGACTTCAGAAAACCTATGCCGTGGCGCACGAAGAGGGCGTCAGCCTTGGCATTTACCCGCCGTTTGTCGAAAAGGGCGTACGCTATTCCGTTTTCAAGTACAGCCTTTCTGACAAGGTGGTCAACATCTCCAAGTCTTTGCAGCTTCTGAACCTTGACACGTGGAAAAAGGTGAAGGTTGATGGCGTCGAGGTGGCGCCCGTTCGCGTGGCGAGCGCCAACCTTCCGAAGCCCGCGCAACTTGGCGCGACGGTGGATGGCTATTCCTGTGTGGGCACCGAAGTCCGCGGAACCAAGGACCGCCGGCGTGTGGAGTATTTTGTCTACACGATGGACAGCCACCGCGACACCTACGAACGCCATGGCTACTCGCTTACCCTGGTGCAGACGGGAATTCCCCCGGCGATCACGGCCAAGTTGCTCGTTACCGGGAAGATCCCGGAGCGCGGAGTCATGATGCCCGAGGCACTCGACCCCGCGGAGCTCATGAGTAATTTCACTCGCGAGGGTCTGCCGGTCTTCGTGGAGAAGCGCGAAGTCGAACGCTTGTGACGCCGAGCAAATGGCCCGAGGTCAATTTGGTTGACGGGTGCGCGCTCGGAGCGTAGGCGCATCGCTTTCGAATGTGCGGAATCTTTGGTTTTTCCGGTTTTGTCGAGGAAGGGCTGTTGTCCCGGATGGGTGACAGCCTGGCCCATCGCGGGCCGGACGGTGACGGCTCGCTCGAGGATGAGCCGCATCGCTTCTTCATGGGGATGAGGCGCCTCTCGATCATCGACCTCGCCGGGGGCCGGCAACCCCTCTACAATGAGGATCGCTCGCTGGCAGTTTGCTTCAACGGGGAAATCTACAACTATATCGAGCTGCACGAACAGCTGGTCGGGAAGGGGCACAGCTTTCGAACACGGTCGGATACCGAAGTGATCGTTCACGCCTACGAAGAATGGGGAAGGGACTGCGTGAAACAATTCAACGGAATGTTTGCTTTCGCGTTGCACGACTCCCGCACGGGGGAAACGTTCTTCTCCCGCGACCGGTGCGGGCAGAAGCCGCTCTACTATTATGAAAGCAAAGGCCGCTTTGTCTTTGCTTCGGAAGTGAAAGCGATTCTTGAATGTGCGCGGGTTCCCCGCGCCTGCAATGTTGCCGCGATTGACGCCTATTTGGCCCTGCGCTACGTGCCCGAGCCGCGCACCATGTTTGAAGGCATATTCACGCTTCCCGCAGCGCACTCGTTGTTCTTAAAACGGGACGGCACGTTCACGATCGAGCGGTATTGGGACGTGCCGATCTTCGAAGGCGAATATCCTCCCGAATCCGAACTGCTCGATGAGACGGAGGCCATGTTGCGCAACGCAGTGCGGCTCACGATGCGCAGTGATGTTCCAGTGGGCGGATATCTCAGCGCCGGTGTGGATTCCTCGCTCCTTGTCGCCCTTATGACCGAGTCGAGCGACAAGGTGAACACCTATTCCATTGGCTTCGACTCTCCCGTCGACGAGACGCACGATGCGGCCGAAACAGCCCGCCTCCTCGGCACCAGTCATCACGAGATCCAATGCACTCCGAAAGACTTCGACCTCCTTCCCAAGGTCGTCTGGCACATGGACCGGCCGGTCGGGGACGCGCTCATCATGGCCTTCTATAAGCTCGCGGAGGGAGCGGCGCGTGATCTCAAGGTGATCATCAGCGGCGAGGGAGCTGACGAGATCTTCGCGGGTTACTCGTTCCATAACGTCACCCAACTCGCCGAGTGGTACCACCAGCTGATCCCCGGATTTCTGCACCAGCGGGTTGCAATGCCCATGCTGCGCGGTTTGCCCGTGGACTTTCTCAACAAGTTTTTCATTTTTCCGGCCAAACTTGGCCAGCAGGGGAAGGCGAGGCTCGTGGATTTCATGGGTGGCTATCGGCGGAGGAATCTTTTTGAGAATTACGTCGCGCTCAAAACGCTCTGGCCGCGTGACGCAAGGGCTGCTGCTTACACGCCGAAGTTCAAGCAGCTCGCCACCGACAGCTGGATCCCGCCCGTGCGCGGCAACTCGGGCGCCTTCCTCGACCGCCTGCTCAAGATCCAGTGGGACGAATGGCTGCAGGATTGGTGCATCATCCGGCAGGACAAGAATACGATGGCGCACTCGCTCGAGATCCGCCTTCCCTTCCTCGATCACAATCTCATCGCGCTCGCTTTTCGCGTGCCTCCACGGCTCAAGAACAATGGGCTGCGCGACAAGATCATCGAGCGGAAGATCGCTTCGAAGCTGCTGCCCCGCCAGGTGACGCATCGGAAAAAGAACCCGTTCTTTCTTCCCATGGAGTTCTTTTTCGAGCATCCGCAGGTCAGGCGCCTCATCGCGGAGACGCTCAACGAGGATCAGGTGCGCAAGCGCGGGTATTTCGAACCGGCCTACGTGAGCGATCTGCTGCGCAGGATGGAGACGCGCGAATTTATCTACCTCAAGCAGGTGATGGCTCTCGTCATCCTGGAATTGTGGCACAAAATCTTCATCGATAATGAGAAAGGCTGGTGAAATTCGGCGCGCATTCTCTCGGGGCGAACGAATCGCCCACGTGCGGATGGAAGGTTCGCAAATTCGGGGATTGCCTCGGAGACGGCTCTTGGCATCATCACCGGCCTTCGAAATGCCGAACTTATGATTCTCGTTACTGGCGGCCTTGGCGTCATGGGCTCGACGCTTGTCAAGGGACTTGTGGATCGCGGCTTTGAGGTGCGTGTTCTGGACAATAGCGACCGCTTTCGTTCAAGATTGGATGGTTACGGAGTGGACATCCGAATCGGCGACATCACGAAGCCTGAGACGCTGGAAGGCTGCTTCGATCGAGTGGAGACGGTTTATCACCTTGCGGCCGTCCTCATCGTGTACGATGCAATCCTCTTTCAGAAGATCAACGTTGGCGGAACCCGCAACATCATCGACGCTTCGATCAGGGCGGGCGTGAAGCATTTCATTCTCGTCTCCTCGGCGTCGGTGACCTACCCGCACACGACGCCTTACTCGCTTTCCAAGCGGGAGACCGAGCGAATGATCAAGGAGCAGAGCGCGATGAAGTGGACGATTGTTCGACCCACGCTCGCCTACAACGAAAGCGGAGGCGAGGAGTTCAACATGTTTCTTGCCTATTTGAAGAAGTATCCGTTCGTTCCGTTTATCGGTGCGGGGCGATCGTTGAAAAGACCCGTGCATTGCGATGATTTGATGGAGGGATTTCTCGCAGTCGCGGGCAATCCCAAAGCTTACGGCAAGACCTATGCGTTCAGCGGGGGAGAAGCGATAACCATCCGCGACATGGCGGAGCTCATGCTGAAGCATGTGGGACAGAAGAAGCTCTTCATCACCATTCCGATCCCGATTTGCAGACTGATCGCCTTTGTCGCGGAAAGGCTTCAGAAAAAGCCCATCCTGACCTGGAATGCGATTGCGGGGGTTATGCAGGATGCCAACCTTGATAACAGCGAGGCGCAGGCCGATCTGAATTACCGGCCGGTTACCTTCCGCGAGGGATTGCAGAAGGCCTATCCCATCTGACTCGCCATGGCGGTCGTCCGGTTCTTCAACCAGGAGGGAGACCAAGTCTCTCGCTGACCAGGCGGCCAAGGTATTCGCGAAGCGATCCGGACTCGAGGCGGCTGAGCAGGGACTGAAAGAAACCGTTTACGATGAGGCGCCGGCCGTCGTCTTTGCGAATTCCGCGGGCCTGCATGTAAAAGAGTTCGTCCTCGTTGATCTCTCCGGACGTTGCGCCATGGGTACATCGCACGTCGTCGGCCTGAATTTCCAGGCCCGGCATCGAATTGGCCTCAGCCTGGTCGCTGAGCATGAGGTTGCGCACTTTCTGATAAGCGTCCGTCTTGTGGGCGCCCGGTTCGACCTTGATGAGGCCTGCAAAGATGGTGCGCGTGGCATCCTCAAGGGAGTTGAGGTAAAGCAAATCGCTCGACGCGTGCGGCGCCACGTGATCCTGCAGCGTGCGCTGGTCGATTTGGCGCTCGCCATCCATCGGGTTGAGAGAAAGCATGACGCTGCGCGACCCTTCTCCGACGAGCCGGCTGAGCGATTCGCCACGGACAAACCCTCCGCCAAAGTTGATGTTGAGCGCGGTCGACGAGGCGTCCCGTCCCACGATGGTGGAGTTGATGTGAAAGGCGAGCGACTCTCGCGCCCATTCCTGAATGGCAATGTAGTGCAATTGCGCGCCGCGTTCGAGGTGAAGATCGTTCACGCCGCAGGCAAACGCGCGGTGGCCATCCGCGCTTTTGAAATGATCAATAACCGTGACCTTGCTGTTTTCGCCGCAGACGACCAGCGTATGCGGAAAGATGGAGGCGTTTTCGCCTTCGACCCAATGAAAGATTTCAACAGGCAGGGCAACCTCGACATTTTTCGGGACATAAAGGAACGCGCCGGTGGAGAGGCGCGCCTTGTGCAAGGAGGCGAACTTGTGCGAGCCAAGCTCGACTGGCTGAGCCATGAAATACCTGCGAAACAATTCCTCATTTTCGCGGGCCGCCGCCTCAAGCGATTTGAGGAGAACACCCTGCGGGAGTCTCTCGGTATCTTGATGAAGCAGAGAGTTGTTTCCGAAAACCAGCTTGGCGGAAAACTCGGCGACGCCCTGGGAAATATTGATCAATCGTCCTTCGCTGGTTACCGGCTCGGCGATCCGAAATGCTGACAGGCCAACAGCCCCGATGTTTGAGAAGCGCCAGGGCTCGTCCTTTCGGGTTGGATCCCGTGTGGCTTCATAGTCGGCCCATGCGGCGACTTGCTGGTCTTGAAACCACGCGGGCCAGTTCTGTTCGGCTTCCTTGGAAACAGGTTCAGTCGCTGTGAGACTCATAGACGTTCGTGATTATGGCTTCAGGTATTGGCAAGTGTGGGCTGCGATCGTTGCCTCAAGCGACGGAATTTGCGCGGAGCGCAAAGCCGCGCCGCAGGCATCTCCTCACCCGACCGATCCCTCCATCTCGAGATCAATCAGGCGCTTCAATTCGACGGAGTATTCCATGGGGAACTGCTGCACCAAATCATTGACAAAGCCGTTGACCGCAAGGCTCATGGCTGCGCCTTCAGGAATGCCGCGCTGCTGCATGTAGAAGATCTGCTCTTCGCTGATCTGGCTGACACTGGCTTCATGCTGGCAGGCGTTGCCCTGCCCCCGTACGGAAATGGCAGGGTAGGTGTCTGTGCGGCTATGAGAGTTGATCAAAAGCGCGTCGCACTCGGTGTTGTTCTTGCAGCCCTTGAGATGTCTGGGCACGTGAACGAGACCGCGGTACGTGGCGCGCCCCGTGCCCACGCTGATGCTCTTGGAGACGATGTTGCTGGTCGTTTCGTTGGCGCCATGAATCATTTTCGCGCCGGTATCCTGATGCTGACCGTCATTGGCGAGCGCGATGGAGATGACTTCACCGCGCGCCTTCCGGCCTTTCATCACAACACTCGGATACTTCATCGTAAGGCGCGATCCGATGTTGCAGTCAATCCACTTGATCTCGGCTTCCTCGTGCGCAAGGCCGCGCTTGGTCACCAGGTTGAAGACATTGGGACTCCAATTCTGGACGGTCACGTACTGGATCTTTGCGCCGGGCATGGCCACGAGCTCAACGACGGCGCTATGCAAGGTCGCCGTCTCGAACTTTGGCGCCGTGCAGCCTTCCATATACATGACTTCGCTGCCTTCGTCGGCGATGATGAGCGTGCGCTCGAATTGGCCGAAGTTTTCCGCGTTGATTCGGAAGTAGGCCTGAAGAGGATGCTTCACTTTTACGCCTGGGGGCACGTAAATGAATGATCCTCCGGAGAAGACGGCGCTGTTGAGCGCGCTGAACTTGTTATCGCCGGTCGGGATGACCTTCCCAAACCACTTCCGGAAGATTTCCGGGTGCTTCTGCAATCCCTCGGTCGAGCCGACAAAGATCACGCCCTGCTCGCCGACCGCCTTCTTGATGTTGGAGTAGGCAGCCTCGCTGTCGAATTGCGCCTCCACGCCGGCCAGGAACTTGCGCTCCTGTTCGGGAATGCCAAGCCGTTCGAATGTCCGCTTCACATTCTCGGGAACTTCGTCCCACGAGCGCTTCGGAGCGGTGCCTTGCGAGAGATAATAGCGGATGTTCTCGAAGACGATGTTCTCGAGATCGTGGCTGGCCCAATGCGTCGGCATGGGCTTTTCCACGAATCTGCGATAGGCATCCTTGCGAAACTCGCGGATCCAGTCCGGGTCCTTTTTGACGTCCGATATGTAATCGATGGTGCGTTCGTTCAAGCCGGTGCCCGCATCAAACGCGTAGTCGATGTCGTAACGAAAGTCACCGATCGAACGGTCGATCGCGATGTTGTTTTCTGTTTCCGTGCTCATGGTTTGTCCTCCCTTTCTAAGCGGCAAGCGCCGCCTCCTTTTCGACCCAGTCGTAGCCTTCGGCTTCCAGCTTCAGGGCGAGGTCCTTCTTGCCGCTCCGAACGATGCGCCCGTCCACCATCACGTGGACAATGTCTGGCACGATATAGTCGAGCAGCCGTTGGTAATGGGTGATCACGAGAAAACCGCGGTCCGGCGTGCGCAGCGCGTTGACCCCTTCGGCAACCACCTTCAGCGCGTCGATGTCCAGTCCGCTGTCCGTTTCGTCGAGAACGGCGTAGGTGGGTTCGAGCAGCGCCAGTTGCAAGATTTCGCAGCGCTTCTTCTCCCCGCCGGAGAAGCCTTCATTGACGGAGCGCGAAGTGAATTCGCGCGGAATCTTCAACGAGTCCATCTTCGCGTAAAGTCGCCGATAGTACGCGACCGCGTCGATTTCCTCGCCTTCGGGCAGCCGGGCTTGCAGCGCGGCCCGCAGAAAATTGGCGATTGTTACGCCGGGAATCTCCATGGGATACTGGAAGGCAAGGAAAAGTCCCGCCCGGGCGCGCTCGTCGGGCTCCATTTCAAGAATGCTCCGGCCATCGAGAAGGACATCGCCGCCTGTTAGTTCATAAGAGGGATGGCCAGCCATCAGCTTGGCAAGCGTGCTCTTTCCAGAGCCGTTCTTGCCCATAATGGCGTGCACTTCCCCCTTGGGAACTTCGAGGCTGACGCCCTTCAAGATTTCGCTGTCGCCGATATTGGCGCGGAGGTTTTGAATCGATAGGCTCATAAAGTGTCTGAAAGATAAAGTCGGACTTCGAATTTCACGTGTTGCAGTCAGCGCACACGCCGCGCAGGGTGATATCGCTATGGGTGACGGTGAAGCCCTCGGGCAGCTCCCACGTGCGGCCGACCCGCTTGCCGGGAGCCAGCGGAACATCAAAAACCTTGCCGCAACGCTCGCACATAAAGTGTCCGTGCTCATTGAGATTCGGACAGTACCGCGTGGCATCGCGTTCCACGTTGACCTGCTTCGCGAGGCCGCAGTCCACCAGGGTTTCGAGGCAATTGTAGACCGTTGCCAACGAGATCGTGGGCATGCGCTGCTTGGCGCGCAGGAAAACCTCGGTGGCCGTGGGATGGTCTCGCTGGGAAAGCAGGACCTCGTACACTTCGCGACGCTGCGGCGTCAGACGATGACCGTTGTGGCTGATCGTCTCTTCGTAGCCGGAACTTCCTTGCGCGTCGGATTTCATGATGCGTCAACCTATGTGGCGACGCATCTAAATCAAGAATAATTCTAAATTAAGACTTCCCGTATCGAGCCGGGCAACCGGGTGTTGCGCCGTTACTCTTTGATCGTACCCTATGAGTCGTGAATTCTTCAGATTCAAACTTCGGTTACACCCGCCGCGAAGCCTTCCGTCTGGGCTTGAGTTCTCTTGCGGCGGTCTGGTTTGGCGGTCCGATTGCATCCGCTCTGGCTCAGGCGGCCAGCGCCCCGGCGCCGACCGGACCCTACACCTTGCCGCCTCTTCCGTATCCCTATGAGGCGTTGGAGCCTCAAATCGACACGCTGACCATGCAGATTCATCATGACAAGCACCACCGGGCTTATGTCGACAATGCCAACAAGCTTCTTGCCGACCAACCCGAGCTGGCCAAACTTCCGCCGGAGGAATTGCTTAAGAATCTCGGCAAGGCCCCGGAAGCGATACGCACCGGTCTGCGCAATAACGTGGGGGGGCATGTCAATCACTCCTTGTTTTGGCAGATGATGTCCCCGAAGGGCGGAGGAAAACCCTCCGGTGAACTGGCCAAGGCTATCGATAAGGAATTCCAATCGTTCGAAGCGTTCCAAAAGCAATTCAACGACGCGGCCTTGAAGCGCTTCGGGAGCGGCTGGGCGTGGCTGGTGGCAAAGGATGGCAAGCTGGCCGTCCTCTCCACGGCGAATCAGGATTCCCCGGTCACCGACGGACAGTTGCCGCTTCTCGGCATTGATGTGTGGGAACACGCCTACTATCTCAAGTATCAGAACCGCCGCCCGGATTACGTCGCCGCCTGGTGGAACGTGGTCAACTGGAACTTCGTCAACGAGCAATTCAAGAGGCAGAGTTGAAAGTTGAAAGTTGAGACTACTCCCTGTGGTAGGGGATGCCGGTCAAGATGGTGTGCGCCCGATAGATTTGCTCCAGGGCGACGACGAGGGCCATCTCATGCTGGAGCGTGAGGGGACTGAGCGACCAAAGAAGGTCGGCGGACTCACGCACGCGCTCCGAGAGTCCGTTCGCCCCGCCGACAACAAGCGCGCACGTCTTGCGGGGGTTGCCCTCAATGCGCTTGATTTTTTCGGCGAAGGCCCGGCTGGTGAATTGTTTTCCACGCTCATCGAGAACCAGGCGAAAGCAACCCTCGCTGCGACTCAGCAGCTGGCTGCCTTCGCTGAGCGGAGCGGAAGCCTTGATATAGGCGGTATCAACCGTGGAGAAACATCGCAAGCGCGCGAGATATTCGGCCACGCCGGCACGAGCGTGTGCGAGGCGCGGCTTGCCGACTGCGACGATACACCAGCGCAAGGGGCCGAACTAGTCCTTAGGGCTGACGGGATCGAAATCCGCCGCGTGGTAAGAACTGCGGACGAGCGGGCCGCTGGCGACAAAGTCGAATCCCTTGCGGCGCGCGATTTCGCCGTAAAGAGTGAAAGTTTCGGGACGAATGTACTCGACCACGGGCAGGTGCTGCGGGGTAGGGCGAAGATATTGGCCCATGGTGAGCACCTGCACCTTGGCGTTCCGCAGGTCATCCAGGGCTTCAAAAAGTTCGTTCTCGGTCTCGCCCAAGCCCAGCATGAGGCCGCTTTTGGTCACGATGTTCGGCGCCATATGCTTTGCCACGCGGAGAACCTCGAGGGAGAGGCGGTATTTTGCGCGTGAACGGACGGACGGTGTGAGCCGCTCGACCGTTTCGAGATTGTGGTTAAAGATATGGGGGCGCGCCGCGAGGACGAGACGCAGAGCCCCTTCCTTGCCGTTAAAGTCGGGCGTGAGAACCTCGATCACGATCTTGGGGTCCATCGCGCGGATGGCCTCGATCGTTTCGGCAAAGTGCCGGGCGCCGCCATCCGCGAGATCGTCACGGGCGACGGCCGTTATGACCACGTGCTTGAGCTTTAGCCGGCGCACGGCTTCCGCGACCCGTTGGGGCTCATCAGCCTCGAGCGCGAAGGGCTTCGCGGTCGTCACCGCGCAAAATCCGCAGGCGCGTGTGCAGCGCTCGCCGGCGATCATGAAGGTCGCCGTCCCCTGGCTCCAGCATTCCCAGCGGTTCGGGCATTGCGCGCTCTCGCAGACGGTGTGCAGTCGAAGGTCGGAGACGAGAGCCTTGGTGGAAAAGAAGACCGGATTTGACGGCAGGCGAACCTTGATCCACTCGGGCTTTTTTGCTTGGTGGAGCGCTGGATCGATCTTCGGCGTGGGCATGGTAAAGAGCATCGGTTTTCGCCCGGTTGCTGTCAAACCTTGAGCGGGTTGCGTCCTTCAAGCGCCCGTTGAAGTGTCAGGGGATCGGCGTGTTCGAGCCCGCCGCCCGCCGGCAGGCCGTGGGCGATACGGGTCACGGGGATGCCCAAAGGAGAGAGCGCTTCCGCAAGGTAGTTTGTCGTTGCTTCGCCTTCCACGTCCGCGCTGAGCGCGAGGATGATTTCCGAAGGCATTTCGATTTGCGCCCGGGAGAGCAGTTCGTCGATCCGGAGCTGGTCCGGACCGATGTGGTCGAGGGGAGCGAGGCGCCCGCCCAAGACATGGTAGCGGCCCTGGAAGGAGCGCGCTCGCTCGATGGGAAGGATGTCGGTGGCTTGCTCGACCACGCAGATCTCCCTGCCGGCGCGGCCCTGGTCGAGGCAAATCTCGCAAAGCTCCTCCGTGGAAAAGAAGCCGCAAATCCTGCACGACCGAAGGGTCTCGGCGGCATTACGCAGAGCGGAGGCCAGGTCGAGTGGCCTGGCATCCTTCGAGGAAGCCAGCCAGAGGGCGATACGCTCCGCGGTGCGAGGTCCAATGCCGGGCAAGCGCCGCAGTTCTCGAGCGAGTTCGCGGAACGGTTCCGGGTAGTCGGCGGGTTTCATCCAGCCGGAGTGCCGTGTGACGCGAGCGACATTCCCTTACGGGGCCGTGATCAGGGCCGTCTGGTCCCTGGCGAGGTCCTCTTCTCCCCGGCGGCTGCGCTCGACACGCTGGATATAGAAATCGAGCGCCGCATCGGGGATTCCGGGGATTCGCGCCTTCGAGAATTCGTGCGTTGCCTTATCCCACTGCTTCTCGCGAAAGTAAATGACTCCCCGCCAGAAGTGATCGCGGCTGCGCTCCCGTTCGGGAGAGAGGTCATGCTTGGGCGCGAGAATCTCGTAGAGCTCGGCGCGGCGCCGCTCGCCGCTCGACTTGAGAATTTCAATGGGCCGGGCCTCGAACATCTCCGCCGCCTGCTCGAAGGTTTCAGGCCCGACCAGGATGCGGCAGCCGTAGGTGCCGCATGCCGCGCAAAGGCGCCGGGCAAACTCCACGGCGGGCCCGGCTACGCTGAAGCTGGCGAGCCGCGAGCCACCGTAGGCCGCGCCGATCATTTCACCCGAATTTATCCCGATGCGGAAGTCAAAGCGCCGCTGCCACGTGGCATCGCATTCGCGATTGAGATTCTCAAGGCGCGACAGGAGGTCAATCGCGGCGCGGCAGGCGCGGGAGGCATGTTTTTCATCCGGGAGCGGAGTGCCGAAGACGACACGAAGACTCTCGCCGGTGCACTCGTCCAGGTAGCCGCCGACCTCCACGAGGTAGTCGGAGGCCGCTTGCAGATACAGATTTGTCATGGCGGCATAGTGCTCCGGCTCGAGCAGTTCCATGAGCTCCTTGTGATTCTGAACCTCGCAGACAATGACGGTGCCGTCCTGGAGAGCTCCCGGAAACTCCATGGGGACGTCCGAGTTCACCAGGCGATTGAAAACGTTCCGCGACACTCTTTGGCCGAAAAGGCGCTCCATCACCTTTTTTCGCGAGCCGCTTCCGCTGCGGCCGTAGCCCAATCCGATCAGGAAACTCACCAGGATCGCGAACGCGCCCGGGAACGGGGAATAGAAGACGTTGTAGAGCGCAAGCGTGCGTGAACCGGAGATAAGCAGAAAAATGGCCGCGACGGCCACCACCGCCTTGAGAACGGGCCGCGTGATGTCCACGCTTGTCCATGCTGCGGCGAACGCGAGCAGCACAATGAGAAGAAGTTGGGCGCCGTTGGGGACGATAAACGGCTTGGACATCTGGTAGATTTTCTCGCGCAGCACGATATCCGGAGTGGTGGAAATCCAGCCGGCCGCAAAGAGCACGATGACGATTGCGGCGCTGATTGTGCCGATCAGGACGGTGGCCTTGACGTATCTCATGGGAACGGCAGGTCAGTCTGTCCCTTGGGAATCGACTCGCCTTGCTCCTCTTTGAGCGAGGAAAGCCGGTGCGGAAAAAATGGAAACTTCTGCTCTTTGCGAATCATGCAGGGGGCCCTTCGGGGGCGTTGCGATAGGAAGCGACAACCCATTCGCTGAGGACGCCATCCGGATTATCCACGGCACGCGAGGGAATCGTAAATTCGATTCGGCCGCTATTGCGTTTGATAAGGGTCAGTCCGAATTGATAATCCTTGAAGGCGCGCTCGCAAAACTCGCGCACGCCGAGATTCTCCTCGGCCGCCCTGCCCAGGATGCGATCCACGGCTTCGCTCTCGAAGGCAATCCTTACGCCATGCTCGGTCGAAAATCGCTCCGAGAACTCCGCGACAATGGCGCGCTGGGCCTTTTCGCGTTCAGCGTGTCCCGCGCGAAGGAGTTCGGCGAGAGCCTCCGCGGGTTGCGCTATCAAGTCCTGCGTCACGGTGAACGACGAGACACCCGAGCCGGGCAGTTCGAACTTGAAGTCGCGAAAAATCCGCTCGCAAGTGGTGAGCAGCCCGCGGGCTCCCGTGCTTTCCTCGGCGGCACGAGTGGCGATTTCGCGCAACGCCTCGTCCTCAAAGAACACTTCCACGCCGTAGGCGCGGAAGGATCGTTCGTACTGGCGGATGATACTGCCTTCGGACCGCTTGAGGATTTCGTAGAGGTCACCGCTGCTGAGAGTGTCGCAAACCACCCGGACCGGGAGGCGGCCGATAAATTCCGGTTCCATCCCGTAATCCACAAAGTCTCTCGTCTCCGCGCGGCGCAGCAGATTCGAGTCGTCGAGCGTCTCCCGCGCCTCCGCCCCGAAACCTATTTGTGATTGGCGCAGCCGGCTGGCAACGCGGACGACCAGCTTGTCGAACGCGCCCGAGACGATGAAAAGAATGTGGCGTGTATTGATGGATTCGCGGGTGACCTTTCCTTTTCTCTGGAATTCCAAGGCGGCCTGCAGCTGAGATTGGAGATCATTCCCGCCTCTGAGCGGCACTTCGGTTTCCTCCATGAGCTTGAGCAAGGCGGTCTGGACGCCGCGACCGCTAACGTCGCGTCCAATCATCTCCGCCGAACTGGCGACCTTGTCGATTTCATCAATGTAGATGATTCCATATTGGGCAAGCGCTATCTCGCCGTCCGCCTTGTGAACGAGTTCGCGAACGAGGTCTTCCACGTCGCCGCCGACATAGCCTGTTTCGCTGAACTTTGTCGCGTCGGCCTTGACGAACGGGACGCCCACAAGATCCGCGATATGCTTGACAAGATACGTCTTGCCCACGCCGGTCGGGCCGATAAGGACGACGTTTTGCTTTGCGTATTCAATCCTGTTCGCCTCCTCCGGCGGGAGTGAGGCGGTGTACTGCGCGTGATGGTAGTGATCGCACACGGCGATGCTGAGAGCCTTCTTTGCTTCGTCCTGCTGGATGACAAAGCGGTCGAGATGCCGCTTGATGTCGCGCGGGGCGAGGCGGAACTCGAAGACCGGATGCGGCTTTTGCTCGGCAGCCGGTTCGTCAGGGGTCTCGGCCGGGCTCGCTTGGGCCGGTGCTGTGAAGCTCGCCCGGAGAAACTCCTGCAGGCGCTGATGCAACTGCTCGGGCGTGGGCAGATTCGGCTCGCTCATAGCTCTTGTTTATCCGTCATGGCGGACAGTCTCGCAAGAGGAAGGATGAGATACTTCCCGGGGTCCTGCGCGGTATTGTCTCAGGGAATGTTGGCATTTGCGCCCTTTGCGACGAGTTGCCCTTCGATGGCTTCCAGCCGCGCGGTCGCCCGGGGGATGCGGATGGATTCGCGCGCGCTCCGGACTTTCCCGAGGAGGGACTGCGCGGAGGCTGCGTCTATCGCTTTTGGAAGAGCCTCCTCGATGGGCGCGAGAAGAACGCAGGCGCCATGGTAGTCCGCCGCCAACGGTTTATAATCCTCGATCCAAGCCTCGGATTCCGGGATTGTGGCGGCAAGGAAGCTCTTGAAGATCGAACTGGCGTTCTCGAGGTCGCCAATGTCCCAGTTGTGCACGGCAAAGCAGAGGAGGCCGAACGCCTCGAAGTTTGTGTTCGAATAGAGCAGGGTGATCGAGGAGGGAATCCGCTTTTTCGGTTTGGCAAGTTGCTTGCTCGCCTCCACGAAAAAGCTCGCCAGCACGCGGTCCGGCTCCTCGGTGGAATAGGTGCCGTCTTGGGCGATCTCTTCGAAGCGGCGCGCAGCCTCCTTCCCGTCGCCGGCCACCAATGCGGCAAGGGCTCCATTCATGCGAACCCAGTTTTTCATCGGTTGCGCGCTTCCAGTGAGCGTGACGAGACGGTCGAATGCGGCAACGGCCGGGGCGGCTTGCCGGTCTCCCAGCAGCCGGACCGCACGCAGGAACATTTCCTTCCATTGCGCCGCGGTGTATGCGGTCGATTGGGTGGCTGGCGCAGCCGGGTGCGTCGAGGGGCCGAAGATGCTTTCGCGAAAGACATAGATGACGCAGGAGACGGCGAGGAGGGTCAGCAACCCGAGGCTGAGAAGGCCCGCGAGATTCCTTGAGGCTTGGGACTCAACCACCATGCGCTCCCTGGGCTTGGGCGGCTGCCGGGTTCGCTCCAGGAGCTTTCTGCGCGCGTAGGAGAGATGTTCGATGAGTTCCGAGTAGGACGCGTAGCGTTGGTCGGGATCTTTCGCCAGCATGCGGTTGATCACATAGGCCGTTTCGCTGGAAACGTCCGGGGCGAAGGCCTGGAGGCTCACCGGTTTGCTCATGAGCTGCTTGAGAGCGACCGTGGAAGGGGTTTCCGCGTCGTACGGGGGGCGTCCGGCCAGCGCGTGGAAAAGAGTTCCGCCAAGGCTGTAGATATCGCTGCGGAAGTCCTCCGGTTGATTGTCGAGTTTCTCCGGCGCGATGTAGTAGGGGGTGCCCCAGAGTTCTCCGCGTGCGTGCGCAGCCTCGTCCATCACCACGGCAAGGCCGAAATCCACAAGCTTGGCGGTGTGCGGATCGGAAAAAAGGATATTTCCCGGTTTGATGTCCCGATGGATGAGGTTGCGTTCCAGCGCGGCGTCGAGGCCCTCGGCGATTTGGATGCCGACCTGCAGCACCTGGATTTCAGACAAACGCTGCTGGATGCCCATAAGGTCATCGAGCGAGCCTTTTTCGGCGAGTTCCATCGCCAGGTAAAACTGGCCATGGTCTTCCCCGAAGGAAAACACCTTGACGACATGCGGGTTATTGATCGACGCGGTGATGCGAGCCTCTTCCTCGAGCTTGGCGCGTTCTTCCTCGTTCGCGCTGCATTCCTTCTTAAGAATTTTGAGCGCGACGCTGCGGTTGAGGTTGAGGTCGACGGCCTTGAAGACCGACCCCATGCCTCCTTCGCCGAGGATCGCGACGAGCCGGTAGTTATTGAACTGCCTGTGCGCCTGCAAGGGCTGTCCGCAGCCCGGACAGCTGACCTGCGCCAAAGGCGCTTGATCGGTGACGTCCAGCAGCGCGTCGCAGACCGGACAGGCTTCGAGCAGACGCCCCGGAACTCCGGCTTGCTCGGCGGCCTGCTCGGAGACAGGGGTCGTCTCCATGAACTCGGAAGGACCCGCCGTGCCCTGCCGATGGGCGGACTTTTGCATCTCCTCGATTTGCGGTTCCGAGCCCCGTTCTTCGGGCTCGCCGCAACTTTCCTCTTTTAACATTGCTCCAAGAGATGAATGAGTAAATCGGGTTACTATCAGCGGTGATGATTTTTTCGCAAAGCAATTCGCCCCCCTCCGAGGTCGACGAACGCCTGTTTGAGGTCTCTTCCGCGGCCGCCGGCGGCCGGCTTGATCGCTGCCTTGCAGCGTGCCTGCCTGCGATTTCCCGCTCGCGAATTCAAGCCGTGATCCGATCCGGCGGGGTGCTCCTCAACGGGGCGCCGGCCAAGGCATCGGAAATCGTGCGCGCCGGCGATGGGATCCTCTGGCGCGAACCCCTGCCGATGCGATGTGAATCGGCTGACGCTCAGGAGATGCCGCTCGAAATCCTCTTTGAAGACGATTTTCTCGCCGTCCTTGCCAAGCCTGCCGGAATGGTCGTTCACCCTGGTCCGGGCCACAAAGGCGGAACGCTCGTCTCGGGACTTCTTCACCATTTCGGCAGTCTGTCGCAAATTGGCGGCGTCGAGCGCCCCGGCATCGTCCACCGCCTTGACAAGGAAACCAGCGGCTGCCTCGTCGTGGCAAAGACGGACGCCGCCCATCGTTCGCTCGCCGCGCAGTTTGCCGGACGGGAAGTGGGCAAGCGCTATCTCGCCCTCGTTTCCGGCACGCCCCGGCAACCCAGTGGTGTCGTGGACGCACCGATAGCGCGCCACCCGGTGCATCGGAAAAAAATGACCGTTTCCGCGGTCGGACGCGGGCGGGACGCGGTGACCGCATATCGCGTGCTCGCTTCGGCGGCCGGCGTTTCCCTCATCGAGTGCCGTCCCCGGACCGGCCGCACTCACCAGATCCGCGTTCACCTCAAACACCTCGGCTGCCCCGTTCTGGGGGACCCGCTTTACGGACGCCGCGGCAGCTTTTCCCGCCATATGCTGCATGCGTGGAAATTGGAATTTCGACATCCTGTCGATGGCCGATTGCTGGCTTTCGAGGCCACGCCGCCCCCGGAGTTCCGAATCGCTTGAACCTGTGATCGAACCGCTTACCTTAGCCGGCTCATGAAGCTCCTTTCGAATGCGCTCGCTGCCAGCCCGTTGCTGAATGCGCCCGCCGATTCCCTGAACGATCGCCACGGTATCAGCCGAAGGCTGCCACTCTTGCCGTCGACGGCGGAGGGCATTAAGAAGAGGGAATGAGCGTCCGCTTGAAAATTGCAGGACGCGAGTTTTCCTCGCGTCTCCTGATCGGCACGGGGAAATTTTCTTCCAACGAAGTCATGCGCGATGCCCTTGCTGCCAGCGGTACGGAAATCGTGACGGTGGCTTTGCGCCGGGCCGACCTTAGCGGGAAGCATGATCCGTTTGCCAACATTCTCGAGTTCATCGATCCGGACAAATACCTCCTCCTGCCTAACACCAGCGGCGCGTTGGATGCGGACGAGGCGGTGCGCCTCGCCCGTCTTGCTGCCGTGGCTGGATTGCCGCGATGGGTGAAACTCGAAATCCACCCCGATCCCCACTACCTTCTGCCGGACCCCATCGAGACCCTCAAAGCTGCGGAAATTCTTGTAAAGGAGGGCTTTACGGTTCTCCCCTACATCAACGCGGATCCCGTTCTGGCCAAGCGGCTTCAAGATGTCGGCACGGCGACCGTCATGCCATTGGGATCGCCTATCGGCAGCAACAGGGGACTAGAGACCCGCGCCCAGATTGCAATCATCATCAAGCAAGCGGCTGTTCCGGTGGTGGTCGATGCCGGTATTGGCGCGCCGAGTCATGCCGCCGAAGCTCTCGAGATGGGCGCCGACGCCGTGCTTGTAAATACCGCGATCGCCGCTGCGCGCGATCCCGTCCGCATGGCGGCTGCGTTCAAGGCCGCCGTCGAGTGTGCGCGGGAAGCCTTCGAGGCCGGCCTCCCTTCCCAGCTTGATCATGCGGAGGCGACCAGCCCCCTCGCCGCGTTCCTGAGGCAGTCGTCGGAGTCCGGGAACCCTCACGCCGCCAAGGCTGAGCATGAAACTCGCGCAAAGGTTGTTCGTTCGTGCGCTTTCTCTTGCCGGTCTTTGACGAGAGATCTTCCCATGTCCGGTGATTCGCAGACGCCCATGATGAAGCAATATCACGCCATACGGCGTGAGTTGCCGCCTCACACACTCCTTCTTTTCCGACTGGGAGATTTTTACGAAATGTTCGGTGACGATGCCAGGGAGGCGTCGATGATTCTCAATGTGGCTCTCACCAGGCGCGGCGAGATACCCATGTGCGGCGTCCCGTTTCATGCGGCTCGGGGCTACATCGAAAAACTCATCGCCGCCGGATGGCGCGCCGCGATCTGCGACCAGGTCGGTGAGGTGCAGGCCGGGAAACTTGTTCGGCGCGAAGTCAGTCAGATTTTAAGCGCCGGCACCCTCGACGACTTTGGCCTTGATGATCGCCGCCCGAATTACCTCGCCGCGGTCTGCCGGTGCGACGGCGCCATCGGCCTGGCTTTCTGTGAATTGACCACCGGAGAATTTCGCCTCACGCAGGTGGCGCATATCCGCCTTCTCGTTGACGAACTTGCGCGCATCCTGCCGGCCGAAATGATAGCCCCCGAGCAGCAGCGAGAGCTTTTCGGCGCTCTCGGGAACGCCAATTTTCTTGACGGCTACATTTTTGAGCCCCTGCCCGCCGGAGAACTCCTTCGAGAGCATTTCGGGGTCCACTCGCTCGATGGTTTTGGCTGCGATGACCTTCCGGCTGCGGTGGGCGCGGCAGGAGCCCTTCTGCATTACCTGACCCGGCAGATGCGAAGAAACGCTTCGCACCTGCGCCGGCTTCAACCGTATCGCTCGAGCGAGTTTCTCATTCTTGATGCCGCAACGCAGACCCACCTTGAACTCGTCCAGTCCCGCGCAGGCAGAGCCATGACGCTTCTTGGCGTGCTCGACCGCACCGTCACGCCGATGGGAGCGCGCCTTCTGCGGGATTGGGTGCTCCATCCGCTGAAGGATGCCGGGCAGATCCGCTTGCGGCAGGATGCCGTCGCCCGCCTCCTCGAGGACTCGCTGCTGCTTGGCGCGCTGCGCGAGCATCTCGCGGAAATCCGCGATCTGGAGCGGGCCGTGGCCCGTCTGAACGGGTCGTCGGGGAACGCCCGCGATCTCGCGGCCCTTGCCTGTTCGCTGGCCCTTGTGCCAGGGGTCGCTGATTGCGCCGGTCCGCAGAGCTCCAGGGGTTCCGCGAGCCTTCTCAGCGAGCTCGCGGGGCAACTTCGACCGCTTCCCGATCTGGTTGAAACGCTTTCCCGGGCCATCGTGGATGAGCCGCCTGCGATCCTGCGCGACGGGGGTTTCGTTCGCGACGGCTATGATCCCGCGCTCGATGAACTTCGCTCGGCATCCCGCGAGGGAAAGGATTGGATCGCCAGACTTCAAGAGAGCGAGATAGCCCGCACGGGAATCAAGTCGCTGAAAGTACGGTTCACGTCCGTCTTTGGCTACTTCATCGAGATCACCCGCGCAAATCTCACCTCCGTTCCGGCTGACTACACCCGCAAACAGACGACGGTCAACGGAGAGCGCTTTATCACCCCGGAACTCAAGGAGATCGAGGGCAAGATTCTCGGAGCCGATGAGCGCGCAAAGGCTCGCGAACTCGAGATTTTTCAGAGCCTGCGCGGCATGGCGCTTGCTGAAATTTCATCCATTCAGGCCACAGCCGCCGCGATTGCCGCGCTGGACGCGCTGGCCTCGCTGGCCGAGACGGCGCGGCAGCGTCAATACTGCCGCCCGGAGGTCGACAATTCCGGCGTGCTGGAGATCGTTGAGGGCCGGCATCCGGTTCTTGACCAACAGGCCGCCGCGGAACGATTCGTTCCCAACGACACGGCCCTCGATTCCGCCGACAGACGCTTCGCTATCATCACGGGCCCGAACATGGCCGGAAAATCCACTTACATCCGCCAGGTCGCGCTGCTCACGTTGATGGCCCAGATTGGCAGCTACCTGCCCGCTGCTTCCGCTCGGATCAGCGTGGCGGACCGCATTTTCAGCCGGATCGGCGCGAGCGACGACCTCTCCAAGGGTGAGTCGACCTTCATGGTCGAGATGAACGAGACGGCAAACATTCTGAACAACGCGACCAGCGCCAGCCTCGTGATCCTGGACGAGATCGGCAGGGGAACGTCCACCTTCGACGGACTCAGCATCGCCTGGAGCGTCGCTGAGCACCTCCACGACGCCATAGGCTGTCGCACGCTGTTTGCGACGCACTACCACGAAATCACGGATCTCGAGCGCACCCGTTCTGGTGTCGTAAACCTCAATGTCGCCGTGCGCGAATGGAACGATCAGGTAATCTTCCTGAGAAAGATCCTGCCGGGTCGCGCCGATCAGAGCTACGGAATCCAGGTTGCGCGGCTGGCCGGTCTGCCCGACAGCGTCCTGCATCGGGCCAAGGAAATCCTCAACAACCTCGAAAAGGCAGAACTCAACGCCGAGGGCGCACCGCGCCTGGCCGGCGAGCACCAGGAGGCGGTTCCCTTCGCCAGGACGCGCCGCAAGAAGGCAGCCATCAGGGAGGGCCTGGGGCAGATGGATCTGATATAGGGGCAATGAAGGAACGCGTTTTGATCACAGGGTGCGGCCGAGGGATCGGTCTAGCCCTCGCGGAGGAGTTCGCGAGCGCGGGCTGGGAGGTTTTCGCCAGCGCGCGGGCGCCGGATCGTCCTGACCTTGCGGCTCTCTCACGAAAATGGACCAATCTGACAGCCTTGTCCCTGGACGTTTGCGACGAAGCCACGGTTGCCCAAGCAGCCCGAAACCTTGGAGAGGACGAATCCCTTGACGTCCTCGTCAACAATGCCGCGACATTTCCCGGTGAGGGCAATGAACCCTTCGAGCGCGTCGATCTGGAATGGTTTAATGAGGCATTCAATTGTAATGTGACCGGTGTCGCGCGCGTGACACGGGCGTTTCTCCCGCATTTGGGGAGATCGGCCAATGCCCGCATCGTAAACATCTCTTCGGGAGCGGGTTCGATCAGCGAGAAGGAGGATTTTGATTACTATCCCTACTCGGTTTCGAAGGCTGCTTTGAACATGCTCACCCGCGCTCTCTCCGCTGAGTTTCGCTCGAAGGGTATTGTCGTGACAGCGATCAGCCCGGGCTGGGTCAAAACCGAAATGGGCGGGCCGAACGCCTCTCTGACACCGCACGAATCGGCTCGATCGCTCTTTCAGACGATCGCCGGGTTAACAATGGAGCAAAGCGGAAAATTTCTGGGCCGCAACGGCGAGTCCTACGCCTGGTAGCCGTCGCATCAAAAGCGTGAGGGATGCCCCGCGCCCGAGGTGCGGATCCCGGAGGATGGTAGTTCGATGCAGTTGACACTGTCGCGCTCGCAGCGTCTAACAGCAGGCCATGACACTGAACCTGCGGCGAAACATCGAGCAGTTGGCCGGGACGGCGACGATCGGACTGGTCGCGGGACTTGCCGCGGTTGCGTTTCATAAAGCGATGGTCTTGCTGGCGATGGGGCTCGTGGAGGGGCCGTCGGCCTGGCCGCTGGGCGCATTTGCATTGTTCGTCCTGGTGTCCATGGGAGCGGCGGCATGGATCACAGGCTGGTTGATGAAACGTTTCGCTCCCGATGCCCCCGGCAGCGGCATTCCCCAGGTGAAAGTGGCTTATCATCGCGGGCAGCTGGAGTTCTCGTGGAATCTCATCTGGGTCAAGTTTTTGGGAGGCGCGCTTTCCATTGGGTCAGGATCAAGCATGGGCCGGGAGGGGCCGACGATCCACATTGGCGCGGCCATCGCGAGCAAGATCGGGAAGATGTTTGGCGAGAGTCCGACAACACGGGCGAACGCGGTCTGCGCCGGTTCCGCAGCGGGCCTCGCGGCGGCCTTTGGCAGTCCGCTAGCCGGCGTGACGCTTGTTCTCGAGGAAATCGCGGGCGGTAAGAACGAGGAGAATTTTGCCGGGCGTTCGCTGCTGGCCGCCGCCCTGGCGTCCAGCGTGGTATTCGCCTTGTCCCGGGGCGCTGCCAGCCTGCCGGTCGGGACGGATCTGGCGCTGAGTTGGCGCGCACTTTGGATGTCGCCGGTAGTTGCGGTGGCGGCCGGGTCGGCTGGTCTCGCGTTTCAATACGTGACTCTGAAGTTCCGCGCGCTCTGCAGGCGTTCAGCGCTGCCCGGGCCGTTAAAACTTGCGATGGGCACTTTGACGGGCGGATTGTTTGCAGTCGCCGCTTTTGGTCTGACAGGCCACCTGGGAGCGTTCGGACTCGGCGAGCAAGATCTCGTTGCGGCACTGAATGGGAAAATTGTCTGGACGGTCGCCGTGTGTCTTCTGGCAGCGAAATTGATGTCAACGGCCGCGTGCTACGGGGCGGGGGGCTGCGGCGGAATTTTCGCGCCGCTTCTTTTCTTTGGTGGAATGGCCGGCGTGCTCGTTGGCGGACTGGCGGGCGGGCCGCTCGGCCTGACCAGCGGAGATCAGACCCTTCTTGCCCTCACGGGAATGACGGCCTGCCTGGGCGCTGTGGTGCGAGCGCCATTGACTTCGATTTTGATTGTCATGGAAATGACGCGCCAGATCTATGCACTTCCCGCATTGATGGTGGCAGCCGTCGTGTCCGTGTATATGAACCGCCTGTGTTTCGCCGGAAATTTCTATGACGAGGCGTTGCGGCAGGATGGTATTCGGCTCGACGAGACCTGAGGCGCGGCTTTAAAAAATTCGCCTTCCGCAATCAGACAGCCGGTTTATTCTTTGAGGGTGAGCTACCGGGTCTTCGCGCGAAAATACAGGCCGCAGACATTTGAGGAAGTGGTGGGTCAGGAGCACATCACGCGCACCCTGCAGAATGCCATTTCAGCCAAGCGCGTCGCGCAGGCCTATCTTTTCGTCGGCCCGCGCGGGATCGGCAAGACGTCCACGGCGCGTATTCTTGCCAAGGCGCTGAATTGCGTGGAGGGACCGACGGCGACTCCCTGCGGCAAATGCGATGCGTGCAAGGAGATCGCCGAAGGGCGAAGCCTGGACGTTCTTGAGATCGACGGGGCGAGCAACAATGGCGTCGAGAATATCAGGGAGTTGCGCGACAATGCGGCGTATGCGGCGGCGCGGGGGCCGTATAAGATCTACTTGATCGACGAGGTGCACATGCTCAGTGCGGGCGCTTTCAACGCCCTCCTCAAAACCCTCGAAGAGCCGCCGGAGCATGTGAAGTTCATCTTCGCTACCACCGAAGCGCAAAAAGTACCCGCCACCATCACGAGCCGGTGCCAGAGATTTGATCTGCGACGAATTTCCACGAGCGCCATCACCGAACATTTGCTGGCGATTGCGGGAAAGGAGAAGATTTCCCTTGAACCGGGCGCTGCGCAGGCCATTGCGCGCGGCGCGGAGGGAAGCCTGCGCGATGCGGAGAGCATGCTGGATCAGGCGGTCGCCTTTTGCGGAGAACGGATCACCGCACAGGATGTCATGACCGTTTTTGGATTTACGTCCGGCGAAGTGATCGCGGCGCTGGCGGGGCGCATCCTTGCACGCGACGCGACGGGAGGTTTGAAGATCGTCGCGGAACAGGCCGAAATGGGAAAGGATTTGTCACGGCTGTTGGGCGAACTGATTGGCCATGTGCGCGACCTCCTTGTGGCGGGCGTCGCTGACAAATCGTCTGCTCCGCGAGGCAAGCTGCTCATTCTTCTCGACCATTTTGCGGAAACGGAGTCCAGAATGCGGTGGGCTGCGGACAAGAAGCTTCAAATCGACGTGGCCGTGATAAAAGCCGCCCACCTGCTCGACCAAACCAGCCTCGACGACGTTATCGAGACACTGTCCGCCTTGCGAGACGGTGCGCCTGTTCTCCCCAAATCCGCGCTGCTCCCGCAGACCGAACCTCCCGCCGTTCGGGCTCTGGAAGAACCGCGCGAGAGCCTTTCGAAGCCTCCAGATGCCGAGGCAATCGACGCCGCCGTCGCCTGGAACCGCGTGGCGGCTTCGTACGAATCATCCATCAAATTTCGGTGGTTGACGAAGGCGGTCTTTGCCGGAGCGGATCAGGACGCAGTGCTCGTTCAGATACCTCCGTCGTTCGCCGGGGAACTTCGATCCGTCGTTGGAGAGTCGGGACGCAAGGATGCCGAGGTGAAGCTCGGCAAATCGCTGGGTAAAAGAATAAATCTTCGCCTGGAAATCAGCGAGCACCTTGTCGAACCGGTCCCCGTGGAGGCTGAACCTGCTGCTTTCGCCGGTCCGCCGGCCACCGGGCCGCGCGAGGAAACCCCCAAGGATCCCGCCGAGGAATTCAAAAACGATCCCCTGATCAAGAAAGCCCTCGAAATCTTCGCGGGCGAGATTCAGACTGCTCCGAAATGAACATCCAAAAAATGCTCCAGCAGGCTCAGCGCATGCAGGAAAAGCTCGCAGAGAAGCAGTCGGAACTCTCCCAGAAGACCATTGAGGCCAGTGCCGGCGGTGGCAAGGTGATCGTCACGGCAAGCGGTGCGGGCGACGTGCTTTCCATCAAGATCGATCCGTCGGTCGTCGATCCGGAGGATGTCGAGATGCTCGAAGACCTTGTCCTCGCGGGCGTTAAGCAGGCAATCGAAGACGGACGCAAGATGGCTGAGGACGAGATGAAGAAGGTCACAGGCGGTATAAACATTCCCGGCATGCCGTTCTGAACGGATGAGCGTTTGTTCGGATAGGTGGATCCGCCGCATGGCGACGGAGAACGGCATGATTGAGCCGTTCGTGGATCGGCAGACCAAGACACTCGAGGGCGGTCCGCGTGTGATCAGCTACGGGCTTTCCAGCTACGGCTACGATCTGCGCGTCTCTCGCGAATTCAAGGTTTTTACCAATGTTTTCAACACGGTCGTCGATCCGAAGAGCTTCGACGCGAAGTCCCTGGTCGATATCGAGACGGATGTTTGCATTGTGCCCCCCAATTCCTTCGCGCTCGCGCGAAGCGTCGAATATTTCCGCATTCCGCGCAACGTCCTGACCATTTGCGTCGGGAAATCCACGTATGCGCGCTGCGGGATCATTGTCAACGTGACACCCTTTGAACCCGAGTGGGAAGGGCACGTCACCCTCGAGATCTCCAACACGACACCGCTGCCGGCGAAAATTTACGCCAACGAGGGGCTTGCGCAGGTCCTGTTTTTCCTTGCGGCGGAGATCTGTGAGACCAGCTACGCGGACCGCGCCGGGAAGTACATGAGGCAAACGGGCATTACGATTCCGAGGATGTGAAGCTCTATGCGGTCGTCATGATTGGTGGCGCCATCGGCAGCGCCTTGAGATTTGGCCTGTCCGGATGGATCTCAGAGGCTTTGCAAAGCACATTTCCTTGGGGGACCCTCGCTGTAAACGTGATCGGCTCGTTGCTGATCGGTCTTTTCACCGGACTTACGGGTCCTGACGGGCCGGTCTTTGTTTCTCCGGTTACCCGGGCGTTTGTCTCCATCGGCATCTTTGGCGGCTTTACGACTTTCTCTTCGTTCAGTCTCCAAACCATTATGCTCATGCAGGACGGCCAATGGCTTTCCGCGTTTGGCAATGTGGCATATTCGGTCCTCCTCTGCCTCCTGGGGACAGCCCTGGGATTCGCCCTGGCAAACGCCCTGCCGGGTAGAATCTAGTCCCCCAACTATCCCCAGCGAGGGGCTATCATCGAGAGGTTTCGAGTTCGATATCGTGAAGTTCCTGCCTGAAGGATCCGACGAGCCTTTCGAACACCGGCGAGGTCATCAATGTCGTCACAACGGCCATGATGACCAAGGTGGCGAACAGGCCGTCTGAAATGATGCCGCGCTGAAGACCGATGTTTATGATGATCAGTTCCATCAAACCGCGGGCGTTCATCAGCGTCCCGATTCCCAATGCCTCCTTGTTGGGAATGCCGGTGGCGCGGGCCGCAATCCAACAGGCGATGCCTTTTCCGAGAATAGCGGCCACCAGCACGGCGCCGCAAATCAGCCAAAGAAACCCGGTATTCAACAAACCGATCTTTGTGTTGAGCCCCGAATACGTAAAGAAAAGGGGAAGCAACAAGGCGACGGTAAGCGGCTGAATGCGACCGACAAGATCCCTGGCCACGACTCCACGCGGCATTGCGGCTCCCATGACAAACGCGCCGAACACCGCGTGCAGCCCAATCAGGTCGGTAAACCACGCGCCCAGTGCCATCAGCGCGAGTCCCGCGACGAGGCCCGCATCCGTGAGAGTTCCCTCCTTGATCAGCCAGAATTTGGCGCGGCTCAGTAACGGGCGCACAAGGAGCAGGGTGATGAGCACGTATCCCGCACCGCCGGCGATATTGATGAGCGCATGATTCCAGTTGTGATCGAAGCTGGCGAGCACCAGGGCAAGCAGGCACCACGCGGTGGCGTCGTCCATGGCTCCCGCGCCCAACGCGACAGTCCCCATGGTGGTGCCGCTCAGTTTCTTGAAATGAATGATTCGCGCGAGCATCGGAAATGCCGTGATGCACATTGAGGCGCCAAGAAAGAGCATGGCCTCCGGCAGCGAAGTCCGTTTCGGAAATAACTCGGTAGAGCGAAAAAGAAACCACGCGAGCCCCGCGCCGAGCACAAACGGGACAACCATGCCGGCAAGCGATACGGCAATCGAACTCCGCAAATGCCGCCGAATGATGTCCACCCGAAATTCCATGCCTACCACGAACATATAGAGCGCCAGCCCAAGTTGCGACGCCGGGAAAAGATAGCTCTGCGTGTCACGAGTTTTCTGCGACGGATCCCACGGGAAGATCCACTGCTGAGCCTCCGGCCAGAGCAGGCCGAAAAGAGACGGACCAAGGAGCACCCCCGCGACCATCTCGGCTACGACCTGCGGCTGACCGAAGCGAACAGCGACCGTCCCAACCAAACGGCAAACCACAAGGATCACAGCGATCTGCAGGAAGAACTGAACGGCCAGATTTAGGTTGGTCATTGAAAATTAAAGCGGGCGATCGTTGTGGCGAGGTTTCGAAAGCGCTGGACGTTTCCTCTGCGCGCTCCCATGGTGTCGCTTCCCGACGAACGACTCAAGGAAAGTCCGTCCGTTCGGGATTTGCCATAACCGGTCCTGCGGCGAAGGACGCAGCGCTGATTTTCGTGTGCAACGAAAATCGCCTGGGAAAAAGAGACACCGCTAGCTGGCGTCAGGAAGGATTTGCTTGGTGAGACGATCGACTCCCTGCCGGGCGAATTCACTGGCGGGGTAGGCGCTCTGGGCTTTGAGATACCACGCGAGGCTGGAGCCCGGTTGGTTCTTTTGTTCGAGTTCCTCCGCCTGCCGGATGGCGTGAACGAAATCGGCGGCCTTGGTGGTGAGGTTGGCTCGTATCTGGTTGAGCTTGTTGTCGTCAGGGTAATTGCGAAAGGCCTTTTCCGCGCTTTCCCAGGCTCCCGCATAATCGCCGCGCTTCTCGATTTCCTGCGCCTGGATAATGGAGGTCTCGATGATCTGCATGTCTTCGAGCACTTTGCGCAGTTGCTCTTGCTTTTGGGGGTACATCGCGGTGGCCGCGATGAAGCGCATCTTGTCGTCAAGGATTTGGCGGTAGTTTTTCTGGCTCATGAGTTGATCGAAATCGACCAGCGCCCGGGATTGGACGTCCGCCTGGGAAAAGATCATCTTGGACACCTCGGTCAGCGCCGGATTGCGGGGCCAGATCTCGGTTGCCGCTTTCAGTTCGGTTTCCAGGGTTTCCTTGTCGCCGCTGACCGCGGCATTGCGGGCCTTGGCAATATGCATGCCAGAGATCTGCCTGGCTGTCTCGATGGCCGCCATCGGTTTGGAAGCGTCGAAGTCCTTTGCGGTTGCGTTCAGCTGGGTGACCAGCTTTTCCGCAAGCGCGTAATCCTTGACATCGATCGCGCTGATGAGCTGGTTCGATTCTTGCACGAACGCCAGAGCCCGTCTCTTGTCGTCGCGTTCAACGGTGCGGACGTCCGGCAGGTATTCGCCGATCATGAAGGTCTCCGCCAGGCGCTTCGTTGCGCTTTCGAGTTCGTTCTTTTCCAGCAGGAACTTGAAAGCCAGGACGCCTTCGCGCACGTCGCGAATGATTTCATTTGCGAGTGAATCGATGGTGCCCATCGTCGGGGGAAGGCCGCTGGTCTTGGCAAAGAGGCTCTTGGCATCCTCTCCGATCCGGAGTTGGCCGTCACCATCTGCAAAGATGCTGCGGTAGAACCGTGTGCCGATCAGGGCGTGCTGGAAGCGCCTCTGGAGGAAGTGCTGGACGATCAAGGACTGGAACTCGATTTTGACCTGGAGTTCAGCCACCTCGCGTTTGAGCTGATTGGCTCTGGCAAGCGCGGTGACCTCCGCAATCCGCGTGAGGATGGGCTGCATTTGCATGTCGCGACTCAGTTGCTGCTGCTGCGCCTGAGCCTGGTTGGCAGCCGCGTCTTTTCCGCCGGAACCGCTGCCATCGAGCTTTGTGCCTTCCGCCGCCAGTCTGGCGTTCCATTCAAGCCGCTTCCTCTCGTCCTCAAGGGATTTGGAGGCGGCGTTGAGCCGGTCGTTGTTCTTCAAGGCGAGCCAGGAGGAATAAACCTGGCTGGCAATGGAGTCGCAGAGGTTGGCGTCGTCCTGATACTGAGAGGCTTTCGCCAGAAGCTGAAAGGCTTCATCGGTGGATCGCGGGGTGATCCTTCCTGGCGAGAGCCTATCCATGATTTGCTTGAGGGTCTCCTGATACTCGGTTTCCGGGGGCGAAATCGCGGGGGGTGAATTGAGGTACTTCTCGAAGCGGGCTTGGAACAGCGCGTTGTTGCTGACGTTCCAGCTCTTTCCGTCCCAGGTCACGATGTTGCTCCCGGGATCGAAAAAGGGCACATCCTTGCCGAGAAAGCTCGATCCGCCACCCGCCCCTTGCGAAGTCTGAGCGGACTGGGGTGCCTGAGCGGGTTGCGGCGCTGGAGCGGGCTGAGCCGCGGGAGCAGGCTGAGCCTCTGGAGCAGGCTGAGGCGCGGGAGCGGGCTGGGACGCGGGAGCGGGCTGAGGCGCGGGAGCGGGCTGCGACGCGGGGGCGGGCTGCGACGCGGGAGCCTGAACCAACTGGCCCGGCGCGCCTGTCGACTCCGAGATCTCACGCTGCGCAAAAGCGAGGGTCGTGGCGACCAGCAGGATCACGAACGCGCGCCTCATGATTTTCGTCACTCTTTCGGTGCAGTATACCCTATCGCGTCGCCGAGCAAAGGAGATAAATCACTGAACTTCTAGATGTTGGCCTCCGGGGCGAATGATAAAACCGGTTCGCACGAGGCGCCCAGGCCTGCAGGAGAGGCGTCAGCCTCGAAACCGACCGCAATTGTTGAGACGCGCTTTCGCGCGCCGTCGACGCCCCCGTCAGCGCTGCAGAGGGCTGGCGTTGATGTTGAGGGCGCTCCGTGCCCCGCTTCAAAATGCGCTTTCTCGAGAAAGTCAAAACGGCTTTCACTGCGGAAAAATATCAGCAGGAGCCTGTGGATATTTTGCCAGGGCTTCGTGCGTGCCGTGCAGGATCGCATTCTGCTCGGCGCTGCCTTTGGGCGGGGTATGAACAGGTGCCTTGTCAGGTTGGCTGATCGACTGGCAGCCCGCGAGACCAAGCGCGCGTTTCGACGTCTTTCAACAGTCGGATGATCCCACTCGCTTTGTGCTGGTTGAGGCCTATCGCACCGCTGAAGCTCCTGCGGCGCACAAAGAGACGCCGCACTATGCAACGTGGCGCGACACGGTTGCCGAAATGATGGCTGAACCGCGCCAGGGGCTGAAGTTCACCAACGTCGATCCGCCGGATTCACACTATTGACCGCGGACAATTGAATCGCTTCTGCTCGCCTCCGGGCGAGCGCCATCCTCGGGGCGGCTGGAAAAGAGGTCGGCAATTGTGGCGTCAACGCGCTGATTCATGGTGCGAGTGACGGCATCGACCGCCTGTTGAGCTTTGATCCAGAATCCTCGAGTGTCACTTTCGTCTTAGGTCCGGCTTATTGTAATTGTGGCGATGAAGAAACTTTGAGGAAATCGCACAGTGACCGGTGAGTGGTTTTTGCGCGCGAATGGTCACGGGAGGCACCTCGGCAGCCCTTGGGCCGGGTTGCGCGAGCCGGCAATTCTGAGAACCCCCAGCCCGCGGTGAAATTTGTTTCTCCCCCCAAAAGCTTTCCTTCCAGAATCGGCGGAATCCGACAATCATCCTATGCAGCTAGATTGAGCGGAGAAGCCTATGAAAAAAAACCTCGAAAAGTTGAAGTTGCTGAGCCGCGATCTGCGGGACGGCAGGCAATACCCGCGGAGCCCGCGCGAAACATTGGGAGGCTACGTGATCGCCGCTCGTGCGCTGGACAAATGCCGCGCCGTCCTGGCCGGACGCCAGGGCGAATATCACTCCAACTGCCCGCTCGATCAAATCTGGCTCAAGTTTGTTGAGATCGACTTCAACGCCTTCAAAGCGCTCGTCGCCACCGGGGTGACCGACGACGCTGTTGCGGCGTGGATTGGCAAGCAGGCGAAGAAACGCTCTCGCGCCGAGGTCATCTCCTGGAACAACAAGCAGCGCGAGGCGCGCTTGAGCGAGTTGCCCGCGGAACTTCAGGAGTACATGGAGGACTACATCGCCAAGTTTATCCCTCGCAACCGCGTCGTTTACCGCTTCTTCGATGTCTACGATCTCGAGGAGGAGCGCCTCTGAAACGGAAGGGGGATCTTCGGGGATGAGGGTGCAGGTGTATGGATGCAACCATGTCGCGATAGAGGTTGGCGATTTGGAGAAGGCGGTGGCCTTTTGCCAGGACGTTTTCAATCTTGAGAAGCTCGACGAAGGCGAGGGACGCGCCATCGTCCGCACATCCTCGTTCCATGGAGGGCGCTGATTCGGACCGGTCTCGACAGGCACGCGTCCGCAACCCCCGGAATCCGATTGTGCTCGCGACCCTTGGGTGAATGATTCCGTCGAGCTTCTGAATAGCGCGCGCTTCCTTTTTCGAAGCTTCGTCCATCTGCTGCTCGCCGCGGTCCTCACGCTTCCCGTCTCGGTCCTCCTGCTCGGACGATACCGCGCGGCAATCGGTCGTTGGATGCGCATGACTCCTTCAGGTCCTCCCCCGCTTCCGTCGGGACCGCCACCGCTCCCTCGAGAAGAGCCACCACTTGCCGTTCGAACGGTCGATCTCAGCGCGCCGTCCGCCTTATCAGAGGCCGCCAAGGCGCTCGCCGGCGAGGCCCGCGCCGGCACTCGCGCGTTGGGCGCAGTCTACACGGCGGCCGGGTTGCTCCATGCAACTGCGACAGTCGCCATCATCGCGGCGGTCGGCCACTATTCGTTTACGCTTCAGACGCTGGTCGGGTTCTGGGTTATCCTGGCCTGGCCGACGGCCTTCATCGTCGGACAGATCGCCCTCCCGAGCCGGCGTGTTCGTTGGTTGTTGCCCGTGGTGCTCCTGGCGGTCGTTGCCGCGTTTTCCGGCCGTCAGTTCTCGCTGCTCGTCGATCTGGCGGCACTCTATGTCCTGCCACCGCTGGCACTGATCGCGGCTGTAACCAATCGACGGTTCCGGACTGCGGGGCTTTTCGTGTTCCCCGGTATTTTCGTTGTCCTGACTTCCACACGCCACGCATGGATCGTGGGTGGGAGGTTTGACACGGTCGCCGCCGCAGGCGCAGCCTTTCTCTCGACTTTGGCGGTGCTCGGACTGCTTCGCTGGTTCGCGTGGCGTTACGAGCGCCGGCGAATGAGCGACGTCGATCTCACCCTCGATCTCCAATGGTTGCTGCTCACTGTTTGGCAAGGATTCTGCCTGACCGTCCATCTTGAACGGCTTTCAGCTCTGAGTCTGGCGCCCTTTGTTTTCTATAAGCTTTGCGTACTAATCGGGCGACGATTCTCTCGGTCACCACCGGCGGGCAACCGCCAGCTTCTGTTGCTGCGGACCTTCGGCGCCCGGCATCGCAGCGAGCGGCTTCTTGATGAAATGGGTGTGACGTGGAGATGGCTCGGCAGCATCGTGCTCATTGGCGCTCCCGATGTCGCAGGCGCCACCATCGATCCGCCGAAGTTTCTGGCTTTCGTCACCGGGAGAGCCCGTGGCTTGTTCGTGCAGGACAACGCGAGCCTCGCGCGCCGGCTGGAACAGCTCGATCGCGAACGCGATGCCAGCGGGCGCTATCGGATCAACGAGTGCTACTGCCTGGACCGCATTTGGCGGCTGGCGGTCCTTCGTCTCGCGCGCGACTGCGCCGTCGTTCTGATGGATCTCCGGGCGTTCTCGGCGCAGCGAGCAGGCTGCGCCGACGAACTCCAGTTGCTCCTGGACAACGTGCCGCACTCGCGCGTCGTGTTGCTTGTCGACACGACCACTCGACTCGATGAACTGGCTCTCGTGCTTGAGATGGCAGATCGCCGGCGAGCCACGGATTCACCAAATGGCGCCGCCAGCCGCGTGGTCGATCTCGTGCGCATTTCGTCCGGCGGACCGGGAGCGGCTCGCCGGCTCGTCGAGCGCCTCTGTGCCGCCGCAAGCCAGACAGGCGCGCGGCCCTGACGCCTGCTTTTTAGACCGCCATTTTTTCCGCGGCGATGGGACGTCTCATGTGTCCGTGTAAGCCCATTTCGGATTCATGAGGTTTCCGTAATTCTCGAGCAACTTCCTCAGTCTTGCCAATTGCTCATTAAAACTGTCCATCATCCAGGCCTCGTGTTCGACGGTCGTGGCATTAGCCAATGCCTCCTTGAAAGCCTTAAACTCGCCCAGGCCGAAATGAGCCTCCGCCTTGTTTGCAAAGATCCAAAACCTCTGTTCGTTGATATCGGCTCTTCGCCTCTCGGCTTCCTCCCCGCTCAGGACGGCACCTTTGGCCACTTCACGATCCTCTCTCTCCTGCAACGCGCTCAAATCCCTTTCACATATCGTCAAGGCGCGTCGTCGCACGCGGCTTGCGTAAGCCATATCGGCAATCTTGTCTTCGAGCGTGTTAAAGAGCGAGGTATCCACTCTGCAATTGAATGTGTAAGCAAGGTTGATGGAATTGAATCGGTTATTCAGGAGGAAGTAGCCACGCTCGTAGAATAAAATGGCGTTGGCGAGATGCGCCTCGCCTTGTCCGTTCTCGAACAGCTTCTTCTCGATTCCGCCGGCAAGCGCGACGGTTTCCGAATCATTGGTGTGGTCGAGATCCAACTGGCCCAGCAACGAAAGAGCCTCTTTCAATGCATCGATCACATTCGGCTCGGCCGCCTTCTGGGTCGCCAGTGCCAGACGATGGATCAGGTAGGAGTCGTTGCGCTGTGTGTCGTCATTCCTCAAGGCGCGCCAAAGATCCAAACTGGACTTGAACAAAAGCTTTGCCTTGGCAAATGCGTTCTTCCTAAGCGCTTCCTCTCCCTCCTCCATCAACAACGCCAGCGTCTTTTGAATCTGATGGCCATCATCCCCGCTTTTTGCCTGCTGCGCCTGCGCGGGGTTGCTTTGCGCCACGGCGTCCTTCAATTCCGCGGATGCCCTGGCTGCCTGTTCGCTTAGAGTGGGGGCCCTAAGATTGCCAAGGAACGTGTAGACGGGGCTGTCCGCCTGCTGCCGGGCGAAAACGGCATCGATTGTGTCGCCGAGGACCTTGCGGAATCGTTCCACTTCGTCGTAGTCGATAGCGTCGCCCAGGTGCGTGTAGGATGTAATGCTGATATGGTTGAGGTCGAACGGATAGGGTAATTTGTCTTCCGAGATGACTAGGGTCGAAAAGGGGCGCAGCGCGTGTCTTACGCCCAGCTCATAAATGGCGTTGGGGTTTGCGGTTGAGAGATCGGCTATTACCAGATCAGCATTCAGGAGCTCGGAGTACATTGGAAGGTCTATGGTGCCCGAATGGCGGATCTCATCCGCCCGGATGCATTCGCATTCTTTCGCTTCGACGGTTGGCTTGATCAGGAGCCTGTAGGATTTGTTGAGATCGAGTTTGCGGCCGGTGGCGTAATCGGTCTTTATCCCGAACCCCATCACCACGAAACAACGCTTTCTCGTCTTAACGGGGATGTCGTCGTTGCCCATAAGATAAGCAAGTGCCGGGCAGTCTCGCGGAGTAGAGATGCCCGGATGCTGTTCCGGACGGCTCTTTCTCTGGACGCTTGGGACAGCCCATACGTGTGCCTATGCCCAATGGGAATCGCGAAGTCAATAGCGTGGTTTCTGGCGTCCGGGGAGCCGCCGCAAGTGGTCCGGGATCTCGACTGGAATCCGCGGAGCCGTTCGTCGCGATTCGCCGGGCGACAGGGCCGTGTGGCGAGCGTGATGATCGGCGGGGGCGAATCGCAGCGAGCGATGGTCGACAGCGGAGCAAAATCCGAGCGATCGGCGTTCCCGGGAGCGAAGCGACAAGGGTGCGTTACGCGGTGAAAAAAGCGCCAGAGGGCTGGCGCACTCCAAAATGTGTCGGCTTCCAAAAATGCTTCCCGTTGCAAACGGCTCGCGAAATGGAACTTTGAGAAAAACAAACGCCGTGGGCGGCCTGAATTCATAACCCTTGATCAAACCAGGCACGACCAGGAAAAGCACCACTTCCATGAAAACGACGCAAATTGATCAACCGGCCGCAAACAGCGGCGTATTTCACATCGGCGGAAATGTTCCCGTCCATCGCCTCGGCTTCGGCGCCATGCGGCTTACCGGGAAAGGCATTTGGGGCGAACCTGCCGATCATGGCGAGTGTCTCGCCGTGCTTAGACGCGCGGTTGAATTGGGAATCACGCTCATCGATACCGCGGACTCCTACGGGCCGCTTGTTTCCGAGCGGCTTATCGCCGAAGCCTTGCACCCGTATCCGGGAAATCTTCTCATCGCGACGAAAGCCGGCTTCCGGCGGTCCGGTCCGGACCGGTGGGAACTGGACTGCCGCCCCGAGTATTTGCGGGAGTGCTGCGAGGGCAGTCTCGTGCGGCTGAAGCTCGATCGCATCGACCTCTTCCAGCTCCACCGCATCGATTCCAAGGTTCCGATGGAAGATCAGATCGGCGTGCTGCTCGACTTGCAACGAGAGGGGAAGATCCGGCATATCGGCCTGTCGGAGGTCACGGTTGAACAAATCGAGGCGGTTGGCCGGCTGACACCCGTCGCGACCGTGCAGAACCTGTATAATCTTTCCGATCGCCATTCCGAAGCGGTGCTGGATTATTGCACTCGCGAGAACATCGGTTTCATTCCCTGGTATCCGCTTGCGACCGGCAGCCTGGCGAATCCTGGCAGTCCGTTGTCTCACGCCGCGGCGCGGCTTGGGGCGGCCCCGGGCCAGGTGGCGCTCGCCTGGTTGCTAAAAAAGTCGCCGGTGATGCTCCCGATTCCCGGCACGGCCAAGGTGGACCATCTCGAAAGCAATACCCGCGCCGCTCTCCTGGAGATCGACGATGAGCTCCTGGATGAACTGGAGCGCGACAGGTGACGACAACGCCGCGGTCTCCGCCCGCTAGGCTCGATTTTTGGGAAGTATTATTTATGGACTACCTCACGCTGGGCCCCACCGGCCTTAAAGTTTCACGGCTCTGCCTCGGCTGCATGACGTACGGCGTTCCCGAACGCGGGCCTCACCCCTGGACCCTCGATGAGGAAAATTCCCGGCCGTTTATCCAGCGTTCACTCGAGCTGGGAATCAACTTTTTCGACACCGCGAACATGTATTCCGATGGCACGAGCGAGGAAATCGTCGGCCGCGCGCTTCATGATTTCGGGAAACGGGATGAGGTGGTCGTCGCAACCAAGGTCTATCTGCCGTGGAGGGATCGCCCGAACACGGGCGGGCTTTCCCGCAAGGCCATTTTTACCGCGGTCGATGACAGTTTGCGCCGCCTCGGCACGGACTACATCGATCTCTATCAGATTCATCGCTGGGACAATGAAACCCCAATCGAAGAAACGCTGGAAGCGCTGCACGATACCGTGAAGTCGGGCAAGGTTCGCTATCTCGGCGCGTCCTCGATGTATGCGTGGCAATTCGCCAAGGCGCTTTACCTGGCCGATTTGAATGGATGGACGCGATTCATCTCGATGCAGCCGCACTACAGTCTCCTCTACCGCGAGGAGGAGCGGGAGATGTTGCGGCTCTGCAAAAGTGAGGGCATTGGCGTCCTGCCCTGGAGCCCGCTCGCTCGCGGGCGTCTGGCCCGGCCCTGGGCAGATGAACCGACGACTGCCCGGGCTGGATCGGACGCATTCGGCGACACGCTGTTTGCAAAAACCAAGGACGCCGATCGCGCGGTCGTCGACCGGGTGGGCGATATTGCGAAGGCGCGCGGACTGCCGCGCGCGCAGATCGCGCTGGCCTGGGTGCTACATCAGCCGGTTGTCACGTCACCGATCATCGGCGCGTCGAAACCCCATCATCTCGATGACGCCATCGGCGCACTCTCCGTGTCGCTTTCCGAGGAAGAACTCGCCGCCTTGGAGGAACCCTACATTCCGCATCCCGTGGTCGCCTTAAACTGAACCATTGCCTTCGGCCGTGCGGGCGGCGCGAAAGAAATCTTCGGGAATCGCTTTCTGTCTCCGATTAATTAAACGCGCTCCACGTCGCGCTGGAGAATCGTCACGGGGCCGATGACTCCGACAACAAGCGCCACCGAAATGAAAAGTGCCCGCAAGAGAGCCTGCAGGCCGTCGGAGAGCTGGCCAAAATCCACAAAATTTGCCGTCGCGAAGGAGAAAAGCGAATGTAAACCATTTATCGCGAAGTAGCCGGGTACCATGGGCAACGCGGCCATGACGGAGGCAACCACGGTGGGCCACCCGAGCCGTTCGGCTATCAAGCTCACGAGCAAAGTGCTGCAGACCACACCGATCAGCGAGGCGGTTATTAGATCGAGGCCACCGAGACTCAGGAGCCCTCGAACGAGCCGGCCCGTCAACCCCCCCAGAGCGCACAGCGCGATGATCGAAAGGCTTCCGTTGTTGAGAAGAGCGAGGGCTCCTGCGCCGAGAGCCCCAGCCGCCGAAACCAGCGCAATCCCCAACGGATCCGGCAGCGAGAACGGAGGGCTGATCTGGAAGGGGATGATCGGAAGCGTCAATCCGACTCCAAGGCAGAGGGCCACGATGACAACCAGGGTAAAACCGACACGGGCGATTCCTATGGTCACGTGATTGCGAACCATATCGATGCCCCCGTTGATCATGGGCACACCGGGAACGAGGAAGAGTACCGGCGCGAGGAGCGCGATAAGTGGCGTGGCCGTTTGCGTCAGGCGCGCCAACAGGCCGGCCAGGAAGCTCCCGCCGAGGGCGATCGCAAAGACGGTCAGGTGAAAATTGAAATTGCGCGCGGCGAGCGGGCGGCGGATCGCGAAGATGAATGCGCCGGCCACAAAGCTGCAAACCCAACTCACCGGGTCTCCACCGTTGACGACGCAAAACGCCGCGCCGGCGCAACCCGCGGCGAGCACCTGCCATCGCACGCTGCGCCGGGGTGGCGTGTCGCGGATCGCGCACAATGTGTGCTCGATCTCCTCCGGACTGGGCTTCGAGCGCAAGAGACCCCGCAGCGTCTGACTGACGCGGAGCAACCCGAGAAGATTGAGACCAGCGAATGCACGCCGGGAGTCAACGCGTGTGCGGAACGTTTCGCCTTCACTGACCGTGATCAGGAGAGCCTCGTAACTGACGAGCGCGTCCACCTTGAATCCCAGGTAGCGGGCCAGGCAGGCAATGGAATCCTGTATGCGCTCGGCCGTTGCCCCAAAGCTGAAGAGGATTCGTCCCAAGAGAAGGCAGAGATGAACCGCGCGTGTGGCTTCGACGGACTCGCCGCGCTCGACGGGTTCCTCAGGCGTGTCGCTCATCGAACCCGAGGGTAGCATGCTGTTTATGTTCGTCCACCTGTGGGATCTCCCGACCAATCGGGTTTTCATAACACCAGGATGCGTCCGTGCAAGGTTGAGTTCGTCGGAAACAAAGCCCGGCTCAAGAACTGATGGCATCGCGAGTCGAAGCTGTTTGCAGCGAGGGATTGACCGATCGCGATAAACGGCGGAGCCGATCCAACGTCCGGTCGATAGCCGCCCCGGCAGCGGCCAGGGAGCGCTTCGCTCGTTCGTCCTGATACTCATCGTAACCTGCGCGGATAAATGTGATGTCGGTCAAACCAATGAAGGTCAGGATCGTTTCGAGATGCGGTTCGAGGAAGTTGAGGTGGGCGAGCGCCCCGCCGGGAAGGAGGGAGCCGTCACCGACCGACAGAATGGCCACGACAGGCTTTGGGGCGAGAAGCGGACGATACGGCTCGGTCTCTCCGGCATCGAAGGCAAACGTGCGACCGACGCGCACGATCTGGTCGAAATAGGCTTTGAGTTGGGCCGGCATTCCGAAGTTGTACATGGGCACGCCGAGGACGATCGCTTCGGCTCGGATGACCTCATCGATAAGCGTTTCGCTCAACGCCAGCGGTTTGGACGCGGCTCCCGTGCGATGGGAATTTTGGGCGAATGCGGCTGCGATCCATGCCTCGTTGACGGGAGGCGGAGGGTTAAGGCCCACGTCGCGCGTGATAAGCCTTCCTTGTGGATGGTGGGATTTCCAGCCGGCGACGAATCGGCCTGCAAGCTGGCGAGTGACTGATCGGGCGATTCGCCCGCTGGAATTGATGACAAGAAGCGAGTTCATACGGCCGTATTCTGCCAAACATCAGACCGTCCTGCTTCGTCTCAAATTGGTGAGCGACTCACCAAAATGTGACCGTCCCTTCCGCTCTCGCTATGGCGAAGACCGATTTCGCGCTTGCAGTTCCAGGTAGCGTGTTCCCCATGCTTCCAACTCGTCCATCACGGCCGAAAGAGCACGCCCGTCCTCGCTGAGGGAATACTCAACATGGGGCGGAATTTCTGGATACACAGTCCGGACAACAACGCCATCCGCCTCCAGTTGGCGGAGTTGGACAGTGAGAACCTGCGCTGCGATCTTCGGGAGCGCCGCCTGCAAATCCGAAAAGCGCTTCGTGCCACAGTTCAGTTCCCAGAGAATCGCCGGCTTCCACCGTCCGCGAATGACGTCAATCGCCGCTTTCACGGGGCAACTGTCCCTCAACGCGTCCACCTTCTGCTCGTAGTCCGAGAGCAATCTCATCCTCGAAGGATAGTTCAATCATCCCATGGCATCAATGCGCCAATGGGGGTACTTTTAAAGTGCGGCAGTCCTCTGCCGCTTTCCTGCCGACTGGACGCCGCCGCGAAATTTCAGCACTCTTGCTCGATGCCAGAGCCTCCCACGCCTTGGCCACATGCGCCAGCCCATCAACTCTCGGAGCGCGGCGCCTGCTTCGTTACGGCAGGCACGTATCTCAAAGCTCATCACTTCCGTGGCGCCGAGCGCTTGCGGGTCTTGCAGCGCGGCTTGCTGAAAGCGTCGGGTGATTACGGCTGGCACTTCGAGGCTTGGGCAGTCTTCTCGAATCACTACCACTTCATTGCGCATTCGCCGCCCGACGCCGGGGACGCTTCCAACCTTTCCGATATGCTCAGCGTGCTTCACGTCAGGACCGCCGAGTGGGTCAATAAACTTGATCAAACTCCCGGCCGGCGGGTCTGGTTCAACTTTCGCGAAACCCGGCTCACTTATCAAAAGTCTTATCTCGCCCGCGATTGTCAACCTGGCTTCTCGGTCTTTGTCGCCGCGTGAAAGTCCGGCCGGATCTCGGGGTGTCGAATCAACCCGCCAAGGTTCGCCGTCCATGCCATCAACGCGAAAACAATCACGGACATCACGAGCACGGTGACGGAAAGCCAATTGGGAACCCGGTTTTCGCCGCGGAAAAAAATCAGTCCGCACAGCGCCACGGCCCCGAGAATCAAGACTCCCACAAAGGCGACCTGCGCGGCTTCCTCGTGCTGCTCGATGGCGTCTTCGCTCACGCCAGGCAGATCCTCCACGATCTTTTCGGCAGGTTCGCCGGTCAGGTAGGCTGGGATCGACAGCGCAGCAACGACAATCAAGAAGCCAAGGCTCACCCTCTTTAATTCCTCGCTCTTGCGCCAGAGCGACAAGCCAACCAGCGCGAGGCCAAAGGCCACGCCGAGCACGGGAACGTGATTCAGCATCAAATGCAAATGGACGGGGTTCATTGAGGGTGTTTCTGGGTTGTTTAATCGGTTGCCGTTCGGTTGTTCGATCCTAAAAATCTAAGTCTTTGGCATCCGGAACCCGAGCATCCGAAGACCATTGAGGCAGACGAGCACGGTGCTGCCTTCATGGGCGACGACCCCGACAGGCAGCGGCAAGCTGAATCCCAGCGCGGAGACGATGAGGACGACGATCACAGCCATGGCGAAGGAGAGATTCTGGTAGATAACCCGCCGGGCACGCCGGCTGAGGGCGAGGGCGAAGACGATGTTTTGCAGATTGTCGCTCATCAAAACGATGTCTGCGGTTTCCATGGCGACGTCCGTGCCCGCGGCGCCCATCGCGATTCCGACTGTCGCCGTGGCCAGCGCCGGGGCGTCGTTCACCCCGTCGCCGACCATTGCGACGGGACCGATGGCTTTCAGTTCCTTGATCACGCGGACCTTGTCTTCCGGGAGCAGATCGGCATGAAACTCGTCGACGCCCGCTTGGTTCGCGACGGCTCGCGCAACACGGGTGTTGTCGCCGGTCAGCATGACGACGCGCTCGATGCCATTCGCTTTCAACTGCCGGACCACGGATACGGCATCGGTTCGCAAGACGTCGGCGATGGCGATGGCTCCGAGCAGCCGGGCGTCGCCGGTACTTTCGTCGATTTCGCCGACGATCACGGACGTTTTTCCTTCGTCCTGCAAGGTGGCGACCTGCCGGGCGAAACCGTCCGGGATGGAGATGTTTTGCGCGGCGAAATGGCGCGCGTTGCCGACGGCGATTCGTCGTCCGCTCACGAGACCGCTCGCGCCCTTTCCAGAGCTCGATTGAAAGCCGGCGCACTCCATTTGCGCCAGCCGGCGCCGCCTGCTCTCGGTGACGATCGCGTGGGCGAGCGGATGCTCGGACTTGGCTTCCACGGCCGCAGCGAGTTGCAGCAGAGCGAGCGCGGATGCGCCCGGTTCGCCGCGAAAGTTCACAACTTTGCCCTCGACGACCACATCCGTGACTCGCGGCTTTCCTTCGGTGAGCGTTCCGGTCTTGTCGAAGGCCACAACCTTGACGGTCGCGGCGCGCTCGAGGTGAACGCCGCCTTTGAACAAGACCCCGCGCCGGGCCCCGCCGCCGATCGCTGATAGGATGGAAGCCGGCGTGCTGATGATCAGCGCGCACGGCGAGGCAACCACCATCACGGTCATGGCGCGGTAGAACGCGGGCTGGAAAGCTTCCTTCATGAACAGGATCGGAACGACAATCAGGGCGATCGTGAACAGGATGACTCCGACTGCGTAGAACTGCTCGGCGCGGTCGAGAAAGCGCTGGGTATCGGCCTTCTCACTCTGGGCTTCCTCGACCATCCGCACCAGCTTTTCGATCGTGGAATCCTTCGCGAGCTTTGTGACACGGACCTCCAGGCCTCCGGTTTGATTGATCGTCCCCGCGAATACCGGATCGCCTGCCTTCTTCGAGACCGGCATCGACTCCCCCGTCAGCGATGACTGATCGATGGAGCTTGTTCCCTCGATGATGATGCTGTCGAGCGCGATGCTCTCGCCGGGCCGCACGACGAGCACATCGCCAACGACAAGTTCCCCCACCGGGAGCATCACAGTGCCGCCATCACGCCGCGCGAGAGCTTTCTCCGGGCGCAGTTTCATGAGCGACTTGATCGCCTTGCGCGTGCGATCGATCGCATAGGCTTGGAGGACGTTGGAAAGGGAGAAAAGGAAGAGCAGCATCGCTCCTTCGAACGGCGCGTTCACGACCGCGGCGCCGAGCGCAGCGAGCACCATCAACAGATCGACATCGATGGTCCACTGCCGCAGCGACTGAATCCCGGCGCGCACCCCGAAGTAGCCGCCGGTGAGGTAGGCGCCAACGTAAAAGACGTCGTGCCAGGCCACGCCCAGCCTGGCGGTTGCCCAACCGGTGATCATGAAGACGAATGTCAGAACCGTAAACACGACTTCCAGCCGCTCGCCTGTTGTCCAGTAGCCCAGCCATGCACGGACTGTTTCGGGCCGTTGCTCCGCCTCGATACGGTAGGGTTTGACCGGCGCGCCCGTTTCCCGAACCCGCTCAATGACTTGCGTCTCCGAAAGGCGCGCGTCGTCAAATGTCACGGTCATCACACCGCCAAGAAACGTGGCTCTCGCACGCCGGATGCCGTTGATCTTCTGCGCTTTCTTTTCCAGTTTCTGCTCCGCCGCGCCTGAGGCGCGTCCACCGAGACGCAAAATCGTCCGGCAATACTGCTGGTGCCCGATGGGCGCGATTTTCTCGGCGACTTGCCGCACTCGCTCGTCGGAGATCACAGACGGATCGAAGTCGATCGTCATCGAATGGTTGGCGGCGTCGATGTCGGTCCGCAGGACGCCGGGCTCATCTTGCGGCGGGACCGGCAAGAGTTTGGCGTCCAGTTCGTCGTGACGGCTCATAGTTCTCGAACGGCGAAAAGAAATGGGTGTGGCATCGCTAGACGACCGCTCCAAACAAGGCTCCAACGCCGGCAGTCAGCGCCATGGCAAGCGCTCCCCAAAAGGTGACACGGGCAGCAGCCCTTAGCACGGGGGCTCCTCCCGCCTGCGCAGCCAGCGCACCGAGCAAGGCCAAGAAAAGCAACGAGGTTATGGAAACGGCCCAGATCAATATGGGCGCGGGCGCGATGAGGGCGACCAGAAGGGGCATTGCCGCACCGACCGCGAACGTTCCGGCGGAGGCAAGAGCCGCCTGGACGGGTCGGGCGCTCAAGAGATCGGAGATCCCGAGCTCGTCGCGAGCGTGGGCGCCCAGTGCATCATGCTCCATCAGTTGTATTGCGACTTGCCGGGCGAGAGGGGGGTCGAGTCCTCTCCGCGTGTAGATCGCAGCCAATTCGGCGTGTTCGCTTTCGCGATCATTCGCGAGTTCCTCGCGCTCACGATCCAAATCGGCCCTTTCGGTATCTGCCTGGGAACTCACCGAGACGTATTCTCCCGCGGCCATCGACATCGCCCCGGCCACAAGGCCCGCTACTCCCGCCACCAAGACGCTGCTGCGGGTGGCCTCCGCCGCGGCAACGCCGACGACCAGGCTCGCCGTGGAGACGATGCCGTCGTTCGCTCCGAGGACAGCGGCGCGCAACCATCCGATGCGGTGCGTTTTATGTCCTTCGCTGTGTTTGGCCATGCGAACTTGGTACGACAAATTCTCCGGCGTGTCATTGCAAGGATTGCCGAAGTCTAACCCTTTATTGTGCTTGGAGGGCTCACTGGAGTCACGCGGGTGTCCATACCTTCACGAGTCCGGCGTCGATCATCTTGCGATCGCGCGTCAGGAGAGGCAGCCCATGAGCCCTGGCTGTTGCGACGATTATCCGATCGGCAGGGTCCCGATGAAAAGTGTCCGGTAGTTCCGCAAGCTCGATTGCCACGGGGACGGACCCCCCGAGAATCCGGACTGCGGCTCGTTGTGTCGCGATCGAAAGCCATCGCTCCAGGGAGCGATACAGAGTCAGTCGTTTCAGATCCGTCAATGTTGCTAATTCCCACAGGCTGATGTGCGAGACGAAGGGCCGGTTCTCGAAATCGAGCGCATCCAGCGCGTCCAACTCCGCCCGGGGGAGCTTCGCCTGATCTCCCACATACCAAATCCACGCGTGCGTATCGAGCAATGGCGATGGTCCTGCGCTCACTTGTAGGCCTCGACTTCGTCTTCGCGCACAGCGGGTTCGAAGGGATCGATGTAGGATTTCACCGAGCTGGCAAGCTGTCTCCGGATTTCCTTAAGCGGGTTGGTCGCCGAAGCCCCGACGAGCTTTGGGAAACCTCCCCCGTTCGCAAGGATTATTTCGACATTCGTTGCAGGACCAATGATGAGCAGTGCCGAGGCTGCGAGAGCTGCAGCTGTGCGGATGTGGTTCCAGGTGGTCCATTCGGCGAGGTAGCCAGCCCATCGGGCGGCCCGGTCCGGGGCGTCCGGTGCGAGTGCGGCCAACGCGTCGTTCATCGGAACGTTGAAGACGATGGTCACCAGGAAGCACCCGACCAGATAAGTCAACGCGCCCGGCAGCAGGAAGGCGGTCGAGGGATCGGTCCATTGAATGATCGCAAGCGCCGTGACAAGCGTCAGGACGGAAGTCACGTTATGAAGAGCGAGCGGCTGTAGCGTTCAATGGAGCAGGCTGGCGAAGGCCTCGCGTTCGGACCACAGAAGGAAGGCGGCAAGCGCGACGATGAGCACCAATACGGGATCAAACAGGCCCGCGCCTCCGGTGATAAAGATGTGGAAGGCGAGGATGTTAACGATGACGGGACCGAGCACGAGAAGCCCGAAATTGCGGGTCCGGGGAATCGCCACGAGGATACCGCCAATCAACTCGAAGGCTTTCACAAAGGTGAGGTAGCCGGTGGGTCCGAACGCACCCATGAAGAGGGCGATGGGCGAGCCGTCGCCAGGTGGCGGCGGTATGGGGACAAGCTTCAGGAGGACCATCAGGGAGAATGCGATGAAGAGAAAGCCGAGCAAGGCGCCGGCGATGGCGGGTGCGTACTTCATAAGGGTGCCAAATCAAGTCAGTGCGGTGCTGGAAGCGGTTTTCAATCCTTTCGGTGTGTGTGTGGTCTCGCCATGGGAACTCGCAGCCCTTTCCGCGGGGAGGGACTCCATGAGCTCCCAATGTGAGGATTGGTGAATCGCTCCTACGAGGTCAAGACGGGATCGGATGTGCGGGAGGTGGCGGATTGGCGTTTGTAGCTGTCGTGATGCCGCACCCAGTCCATGGTCCGCCGCTCATTGCGACCCTTGGGGGTATGATCGAGGTAGTTGTAGGCGCCGATCAGGATGTCCCCGGCGCGGCCGTAGCCGGAATAGGTATGGAAGATCCCACCCGTCGCGTTCCGGTAAAAGATACTGAATCCCGGGAGTTCTTCACAACCGCTGCCGTCTTGCAGTTGCTCGTAGTTGTAGTAGACGTCGCCCCTGGTCATCTGGTCTTCCGAGAATGATACGTGGAAGTCGTAATTGAAGTCGCTTTCGTTGGATGAAACCCACTTGAACTTCCAGTCCATGCGCGTTTTGAAACGCTCGATGTCCCACCACGTTCCACGGGAAATAGCGACGAGCGTGACGTCGTGGTTGGCGAGGTGCAGATTCGCGGCGTCATGGTGGTCCGCCCAGAAGGAGCATCCCTTGCAGCCCTCTTCCCAGCCGGGTCCGAGCATGAAATGCTGGACGAACAACTGGCTGCGGCCTTCGAAGAGACTGGCCAGCGTTTCCGGGCCATTCGGACCTTGGAATACATAGTTCTTCTCGACGCGCTCCCACGGGAGTTGCCGCCGGTCGAAGCTGATCTCGTCGCGCAAGCGGGTGAGTTCTTTCTCCTTCTTCAAGAGCTCTTTGCGGGCAGCGATCCATCGCTCGTTGGAAACGACTGCGTGATTTTCGATGGTTTCGGGAGTCGGGTAGCTGTTCATTCTCGTGATGATTTCAGGATTTAATGTATGACGAATGAAGGGCGACCTTTCAGGACACCGTTGCCTGCGGATTGTCGCGATCGGGGCCGAAGCCAGCCCGATTGGACGATTCGGAGGCGAACTCCCTTGAGAGTGCGAACCTCTGGCGAGCCGACTATCTAGGGCTCGGGGGGAATCTCGCCCTCCCGGACCTGGCGTTTCGCTTTGTGCGCGCGTGCCCGGGCAGCTTCAAGCTCCGGCAAATGCTTTTCCGCCCAGTGACAGATCGCCTCGAGGGGCTCGATGAGGCTTCGTCCCAGAGGCGTCAGGGAATACTCAACCCTTGGCGGCACCACCGGGTAGATCTTCCGGTTTACGAGCCCGTCGTTTTCAAGGCTGCGAAGCGTCTGAGTAAGCATCTTCTGGGAGACACCGGAAATCTCTCGCCGCAATTCGTTGTGACGCTTTGTTCCGCCCGAAAGGACGTGTATAATCAGTGCCGTCCACTTGTCCGCGATCCGCTCGAGCACTTTCCGGGAGTCGCACTCCGGATCCATTACGGAAGGCATGGATACAGGATTCTTAATAGTCGTTGGCATAGGAACCATAAGGTGCGTATAGTACTACAAAGTGGGTTATTGACGGTTTAATATGTTAAGCCGATTATGGTGCCATCGAAAGGAAAAAGAGTGAAAATACTAGAACCATTCCAAGGGCTGCGGCGGGGTGATGTCCAGCCGGTGCTGCACGATCGGGTGGGCACTGTGCCTGGCTTGCAGACAGGACCGTCCTCGGACGACGTCCTGCTCGATAGTTATTCGAACGCGGTCATGGGGGCGGTGGAAAAGGCGGGCCCCGCGGTGGTGAACATCGAAGTTCGCCAAGTCGTGACGGACGGCCGGCGCACCGGCGAGACCGGGGGCAGCGGTTCGGGCTTTATTATCGCCCGGGACGGCTTCATTTTGACCAATAGCCACGTCGTGCACGGTGCGACCAGGATCGCGGTAACGCTTTCCGACGGGCGCGATTATCCCGCGGCCCTGATCGGCGACGATCCGGATACCGATCTCGCGGTCATCCGCATCGATGCGCCAAATCTTGTGCATGCGGAACTCGGCGACTCCTCGGCCGTTCGGGTCGGGCAGGTGGCCATCGCAATTGGAAATCCGCTCGGGTTTCAGACCAGCGTGACGGCAGGTGTAGTCAGCGCACTTGGGCGATCCTTGAGGGCGCAATCCGGCCGCATGATCGAGAATGTTATCCAGACCGACGCCGCGTTGAACCCGGGCAACTCCGGCGGACCCCTGGTCGATTCCCGTGGCGCCGTCATTGGCGTGAACACGGCCATCATTCGTCCCGCGCAAGGAATCTGTTTTGCCACGGCGATCGACACGGCGAAATTTGTGGCCGGCTGGCTTATCAAGGACGGCAAGTTCCGCCGCGCGTATATCGGCGTGGGCGGGCAGGACGTTCCCTTGCATCGGCGGGTGGTGTTGTTTTACAAGCTGCCCGTCGAGACGGGTGTGCTGGCCGTTTCCGTCGAAAAGGACAGTCCCGCGCAAGCGGCCGGTGTCGAGGTCGGCGATGTGATCATCGCCTTCAACGATCAGCCGATTGCAAGCATTGCCGATTTGCACCAGCTCCTGCTTGGGCGCGAAATCGGTGTGCGTTCGGAGTTGACTGTCATCCGTCATACCCAAAAGCTGACGCTCCAAGTGACCCCGCAGGAGTCCGATCCGTCATCCACCGAACTGGCCCTGCGCTAAATTTCAAGAATCCAGAACTATGAATCCATCTGAACCCATCAATATTAACGAAGAGAGTTTCGAACGCGCGGTCACCCAGTCGCCAGTCCCTGTGCTGGTGGATTTTTGGGCGCCCTGGTGCGGACCGTGCAAAATGATCGCGCCGTTGCTCGACGAGATCGCCCGCGAAAACACGGAAACCTTGCGCGTCGCGAAGGTCAATGTGGACGAAAATCCGTCGCTTCTCGCGAAGTTCGGCATCCGTTCCGTCCCCACGGTTCTCGTCTTTTCGGATGGCCAGCTCAAGGAGACGCTGGTCGGCGTGACGAGCAAGCAAGACCTCCTCTCGAAGGTCGCCGCGTTGGCGGCCTGACCTGGACCTGCCGGGAGCTTCGCCGCGCATCGCCTGCGCGGCGGGTCCCGGATGCTCCTGATGTACAGCCACCCTCAAGACATGTCATCCCTCGTACGGGAAGAACTGGATACTCAACACGTCGATCCGCCCGAGTTTGCGACCGGCGACATCGCCGCCGCCGAAGTCGGCACGCCGGACTTGCGGCATTCTGATTTGCGGGCCGATGAGTTTTGGCGGCGGATTCCGGGCTTTGCGAACGTAACGGCCGCCGAATTTCACACGCACACTTTTCAATCGCGACACACCGCGACGAACATTCGGCAAGTCAAGGACCTCCTCCAGGATCGTGCCTCAGATTCGTTTTTTGAAGATGTGGCGTCGGGAGTCGAGCGGGCGCCCATGGCGCTGCGTATTTCGCCCTACCTTTTAAGTCTGATTGATTGGAACGATCCGCGTCACGATCCGATCCGGACGCAATTTCTGCCGCTGGCTTCCCAGCAGCTGCCCAACCATCCCGAACTTCGGCTCGATTCCCTGGGGGAGCAGCGGGACTCGCCCGTGCCGAGCCTGATTCATCGCTACCCCGACAAGGCGCTTTTTCTCCCGATCCTTACCTGTCCCGTCTATTGCCGCTTCTGCACGCGCAGTTACGCGATCGGCGGAGACACCGGGACGGTTGAAAAGCTCAAGCTGAGCGGGACCCTCGAAAGATGGGAGACCGCGTTTCGGTACATCGAGTCGCGGCCCGAACTTGAGGACATCGTGATCAGCGGAGGGGATGCCTACAACTTGCGCTCCAATCACATTGAGCTCATTGGCGAGCGCCTTCTTTCGATGCCGAACATTCGTCGCATTCGCTATGCCACGAAAGGGCTGGCGGTGATGCCGCAAAAGATCCTGAGCGACAACGCCTGGCTCGATGCGCTGACGAGCGTGGTTGAACGGGGCCGCAAGCTCCACAAGGACGTGGTCGTTCACACACACTTCAATCATCCGAACGAAATCACCAGCGTGACTCGCGGCGCGATGGATCGGCTGACCGAGCGCGGCATCACCGTCCGTTGTCAGACCGTGCTGCAGCAGGGCGTGAATAACGACTCCGCCACGATGCAACTGCTCGTGAGGCGGCTCGGATTCATCAATATTCATCCCTATTATGTCTACTTTCACGATATGGTGCCGGGTGTGGAGGACCTGCGCACCTCGCTCGATCAGGGTTTGAGAATCGAGAAACACGTGCGCGGCGCGACCGCGGGCTTCAACACCCCGAGCTTCGTGGTTGACACAATGGGCGGCGGCGGAAAGCGCGACGCGCATTCCTTCGAGCATTACAACCGCGAAACCGGGATAGCCGTTTTCACAAGTCCCAGCGTTAAGCCCGGTGTGCGGTTTCTTTATTTCGATCCGATCCGTTCGCTGGATCGGGAGGCTCAAATCCGCTGGAGCGCTCCGCAGGAACGAAAACGGATGATCAATGATGCGCTGGAAGCGGCAGCCGGAAACATTTAAAAAATATGCACAAGATAAACACAAATCAGCTTGTTGAGGAGACGTGGTCTTCACCCAAAGGGAAGTTCGTCGGGGCGGGCAAGGAGGTCTCGGAGGCCCTGGGGCGGAAGCCGCAATCCACGGACTTGAACGAGCGGCATCCCTTCGATGTCGAGATTTGCCGCATACCGCCCGGGAAGGTTCCGTATCCCTATCACTCGCACAGTGCGCAGTGGGAGTTTTACCACGTGATTTCCGGCACAGGCGCCGTCCGGCACGGCGAAGGGACGACTCCCATTGAACCGGGCGATGCCTTCATCTTTGGACCGGGCCAACCGCACCAGCTCATCAATCACGGCTCGCAGGATCTGATTGTTTATGTTGTTGCGGACAATCCAATTGGCGAGTCGACCTACTATCCCGACAGCAAGAAATGGGGCGTTCGCTCACCCGAACGCCGGCTGATCCGCTCCGAGGCGCTGGCAGATTTCGACGGTGAAGAGTGAGGCTTCCCGAGCGGTGAAGCGGGCGGCTCCCGCTTGTTGATTTCGTAGCGAGCGCCGTTTGTTCGTTGCGCCAAGAACCTGCGCGGGCAGCGCGTCACTTACTGGGGGCGCGGCGGGGACCAGCATACCGAATGGTTCCCCGGCGCTGCACCGGCCGGGAACCGTCTGTAAAAGGCGGTTTGCTGGGACGCAGGGCCGTCGTTTCGCGACCCCCCCCATCGGGGAGGCTCGCGCGGTGCGTGGGTGCGGCCCCACGCATCACACGGCCACAGTTGGCTTCAGATTTGCGCCGCCCCGCCGTCGACGAAGAGCTCGATGCCGGTCACGTAGCTGCTGTCGTCCGAGGCTAGGAAGACGACGGTCTTTGCGATTTCGTCGGGCGTGCCGACGCGCCCCAAAGGCGTGGTGGCTGCGACTTGCTCCGTCATTTGTGCAATCTGCTCGTCGGTCAATCCCAGCTCGCTTTTATAGCCGGGAGTGACGACCGTTCCCGGGCTGACGACATTGACCCGGATGTTGCGGCCTTTCAGATCGACCGACCACGTGCGAGCGAATGACCGCAGCGCCGCCTTGGTTGCGGAGTAGACGCCGAAGGCCGGGAAGCCCTTGATGGAGACCATCGAACCATTAATGATAATCGCGCTGCCAGCCGGCATCAGTGGCAGTGCCTTCTGCACCGTGAAGAGCGTGCCCTTTACATTGATACCGAAATACTTGTCAAAATGCTCCTCGGTGACGAGTTCGAGCGGCACAAATGCCCCGCCGCCAGCATTCGCGAAGAGGATGTCCAGGCGGCCTTTCTGCTGCTTGATCGTGTCGAAAAGGCGGTCCAGGTCGGCGAGGTTGGCGACATCGCTGCGAATGGCGCTGGCGTTGCTGCCGATCTCCGCTGCCGCGGCGTCAAGTTCGGCCTGACGGCGCCCGGTGATGAAGACATACGCGCCTTCCGCGACGAAGCGTTTGGCTGTGGCAAGGCCGATGCCGCTGCTTCCGCCGGTGACGAGAGCGATTTTTTCTGAGAGTTTGCTGGTGTTTGTGTTCATGATTTCAGGTTTCAATTTTTGGAGTGCGCCAGCCCTCTGGCGCTTTGAAGGGGGTGCCGACGCAAACGAATCCTCCCCCGAATGCGCTCTGGAAAGCGCCAGAGGGCTGGAGCACTCCAAAACGCTGCCGCACCCGATGCCGGCAGGAAAGACCTCGATCGGCTTGGTCCCATGGAAAATTTCTTACTTGCGACTCGATCGGTAGCAGAAAAGCCCGAATCAGTGCGGTCGAATCTCCGAGACGATGTCGGCCAGACTGGTTTCATTCAGGCTCGCTTCCAGGGCGTTCTGACTCTTTGAGAGGACTTTCTCCAGAGCGCCCTTGATATTGCAGCTCACCGGGCAGCGCTTCTGAACCGGATAGGTGTGGACCGAGAACGCCTTCGGCGCTGCCACAGCCTCATAGATGTCGAGCAGGGAAATCCGGTCCGGCTTCTTCGCGAGCCAGCAAGAACCGGCCTTACCCGTGGCTGTCTCTACCAATCCCGCCTTGGACAACTTGGCCAGGGTGCGGCGCACAAAGCTCGGACTGGTGTTCACGCTCGAGGCAAGCTCGCTCGATGTCGTGTTCGTATCGTCCCGGAAACCGAGCCCGGCCAGCATGTGGACCGCGATCGAGAATTGAGTGTTAACCGCCATAACTGTAACAATAGTAGTAACAGAATGCGATAACGCGAGAACTTTCCTGAAAGTTGTCGTGCTGCCGGGGCTGGCAATTTTGAGTCTCGATCTCCCCTAATCCTAAAGGGATTCAAGAATTCTTGCGGAGCGGATCGTTTTTCGCAGGGTTGCTCGCTACGGGGCGCCCGCAGTAGGCCGGACGATGATCTCGTTAACGTCGACGTCGGCGGGTTGCTCGATGGCGTAGGCAATGGCCCGGGCGATCGCGTCGGGGGTGAGCGCGATCTTGCGGAACTGCTTCATGGCCTCGCGCGCGCTCTCATCAGAGATGGTGTCGGCCAGTTCCGACTCTACGACTCCGGGCGTGATGACCGTGACGCGCACGTCCTGATTCTCGAGGCGGAGGCCCTCCGAGATGGCCAGAACGGCAAACTTCGTGCCGCTGTAAACCGCGCAGGTGGCCCAGACCTGATGCCCGCCGATGGAGGAAATATTGATGATCTGGCCGGACTTCCGATCCCGCATTTTTGGCAGCACCGCGGCGATACCGTGGAGCACGCCGCGGATGTTCACGTCGATCATGCGGTTCCACTCGTCGATTTTGAGTTCATGCAAGGGTGAGAGCGGCATGATGCCGGCGTTGTTCACAAGAACGTCGATGGGGCCAAGTTTCTCCTCGGCGAAAGCGGCAAAGTCTTTCGCATCCTCGAGGCTGGTGACGTCCAGGGGGCGGCACTCGGCGGTGCCGCCGGCTTGCCGAATCTCGCCGACAATTTTCTCCAACCGCTCGGTGCGGCGGGCGCCGAGGAGCACCTTTGCGCCTTTGCTGGCAAGCAGGCGCGCAGTGGCTTCGCCAATGCCGCTGCTGGCTCCGGTGATGAGGACAACCTTGTTTTCAATGTTTGTGTTCATGGATGTGTCTGATTTGGCTTGCGTGATTCCTGCGGGATGATTTTGGAAGGGCGGGAGCCGGCCGGGATGCGCGAGACGAGGCGGTCTGTCAATCTAGAGGAACATTCCGCCGGAAGCCTCGAGGCGTTGGGCGTTGACCCACCGCCCCTCCTCCGAGCAGAGAAAGGCGACGACGCCTCCTATGTCATCGGGCACGCCGACGCGACCGAGCGCGGTCTGCGAAGCGAGAAAGCCCTTGATGTCCGGATGCTGCTCAAAAGCACCTTTGGTGAAATCGGTCTCGATCGCCCCTGGGGCCACGACATTGGCGCGGATGCGGCGGGGGCCAAGTTCCTTTGCGAGGTAGCGGGTGAGCACCTCGACGGCGCCCTTCATCGACGCATAGGCGGAGTATCCCGGGATGGCGAAACGCGCGAGTCCTGTCGAGGTGCAGACAATCGCACCGCCGTCGGCGATCAACGGCAACAACTTCTGCGTAAGGAAATAGACCCCTTTAAAGTGTACGAGGAACAGATGGTCGAAGTTCTCCTCGGTCATCTTGTCGAACGGCGCGGCGCTATCAATGCCGGCGTTGTTGACCAGAAAGTCGAAGTTCCTTCGTTTCCATGTCGTTGCGAGCGCCTGCTGGACGGCGTTGGAAAATCCGTCAAACTTGCCGACGTCCGTCACATCGATCTGAAGGAGAACGGCTGTGCGTCCAAGGTGCTCGATCTCCGCGGCGACGGCTTCGCCTTCCTGCTTTCGCTGGCGATAAGTGAGGATGACGTCCGAGCCGTTTCTGGCAAGGGCGAGAGCGATGTTGCGTCCCAGGCCCCGGCTCCCGCCGGTGACCAGCGCGATTTTGTCTTTTAGTCCATTCATAGTTTTCTCGGTTGAACTCGGCCGCGTTGGGTCCGAACGACTCAAATCTAGCCCGGAGGATGTTTTCGACACAAGACATGGTCCTCCAGAAAATTTGCCTGATCCTATTGACGGGAAGATTTTTACTCGTATTTAAGAGAAAATCGTTGCCTTATTTGCAGGTCAGCATCCATGTCTGCCAAATCGCCGCTCGCTTCCACCGTTCGCCGCGGGAGACATCCGCTCGTTGATCTTTTGAGCGGGCTCGCCACGGGGGAGGGCTTCGGTCCGACCTGCCTGCCGGACGTGCGCCTCATGCGTTCCACGGAGACGCATCCCAGTTCTCCTGTTTCCTACGACCCGAGCATTGTCATCATCGCGCAAGGCTGCAAGCGGGGCCGGCTTGGCAGCCGCACCTTTACTTACGACGCTCAGAATTATCTCGTGCTGGCGGTTCCGCTTCCGTTCGAATGCGAAACGATCGGCACGCCGGCGGAACCTTTGCTTGGCATGGCGGTTCGTGTAAATCCTGCAAAGGTTGCCGAGCTGCTCCTCGAGCAGGATGCCGCGCCTCTGCCCGCAGCTGGCTCTCCCCCTGCGGTGGCCAGCACGCCGCTTACGCCCGAGTTGAGCGATGCCGCCCTTCGTCTGGCGATGTGCCTGCGTTCCCCGGTCGAGGCCCGCATCCTCGGGCCGCAGATCATTCGCGAAATGACCTACCGGGCGTTGTGCGGGGGACAGGGGGGCGCCCTGCGCGCGCTTGCCACGCCGCAGAGCGGCTTCGGCCAAATCGCCCGCGCCCTTCGCCGCATCCATCTCGACTTCGCGAAGTCGCTCGACGTGACCCTGCTGGCGCGAGAAGCCGGGATGAGCGTATCAAGCTTCCACGCGAATTTCAAGGCCGTCACGTCAAACCCGCCGCTGCGCTACCTTCAGACCATCCGCCTTCACAAGGCGCAGGTCCTCATGGTCGCCGGCACACCCGTGGCGGAAGCCGCCCGTCGCGTCGGCTACGAAAGCCCGTCACAATTCAGCCGCGAATTCAAACGTCTCTTCGGCGGCACCCCGAAGGAGGTCGCCAACCGCTCCCGCGTCGCCCACTCGATGTTTTGAAACCACGGTGATTTTGCGTTCTGAAAAAATGAGCGCTCTCGATTTTCCCCTTTGTTAATAAGTCACAGATTCTGCCGTGCTTTTTCTGGCGGCTGCCGCTTTGATCGCCCGTGGTGGATCACGTGAGCTTGATGCGAATGCCCAGGGAAATTTTCGAATCGAATTGTGGAGACCCGCCACAACGATGCCGGACAGGCGTTGTGGACAGTGTCTGTGAATCCGAGGTTCAAAAATTTGCCGGTCCAGACGCAATGGGAGGGACGATGTGAACCGTGTCGCACTGATCACCGGTGTAGGTCCCGGGCTCGGCGCAGCCCTCGCACGGCGTTTCGCGCGCGAAGGATTCCAGGTTGGCCTGGTCGCGCGGACGCCGGACTTCATTGAGGCGCTCGCGGGCGAGATTTCCGCCAGCGGGGCGTCCGCATTGAGCCTGGTTGCCGATGTGAGCCGTCCGGCCGAGGCGGCGGCCGCCGTGAATCAAGTGCGCGCGACCCTTGGTCCGCTCGGGGTTCTCATTCACAATGCCAGCGGTTCGCCGGGCGAAGGGTTGCTGACGACGACGCCCGAAGAGTTCGAGAGTTCCTGGCGTGTGGCGGCACTAGCCGGCTTTGTTTGCGCGAGAGAGACGGCGTCCGACATGGTCAAAGCGCGTGCGGGCGTCATGCTCTTCACCGGGGCGACATCCAGCGTGCGGGGCGGCGGCTGGCTGGCATTCAGCAGCGCGAAGTTCGCCTTGCGCGGTCTCGCGCAGTCCCTCGCGCGCGAGTTGTGGCCACGCGGCGTGCACGTGGCGCATGTGGTGATCGACGGGTTGATCGCCAGCCCGAGGGCTGACCGGGAGGCATCGGACAAGGGGGACGAACCGGCTCTCGATCCCGACCGCATCGCCGACGCCTACTGGCACCTCACCACGCAGGATCGCTCCGCGTGGACGCTGGAACTCGATCTCCGACCGCACACCGAGCAGTTCTACGTCTGATGGGGATGGTACGGGCGCCGGCCAATCCATGTCGTCTGCGGTTTGGCTACGGCTCGGCGGGAGCCTCACCCTCCCGCATCTTCGATATTTCGTTGCCCTTCGCAGTGCGGCTTTTCGAGAAATCAGGAGTATATGTCACTTAGCAAACGAGAACTGCTGATCGTGCGGCTGAACGAGATTGGCTCGTCGCTCGCAAATTCAAACAAGGCATTGGCCTTGATCGGATTGGGCTCGGCCGGCCTCGAGAGGGATCGTCTGGACGACTATTCCGATCTGGACTTCTTTGCCATCGTCGACACGGGTTTCAAAGGCGGGTTTCTTGCGAGTCTCGATTGGCTTGGCGCGATTTGCCCGATTGCCTATTCCTATCGGAATACCCCGGACGGCTATAAGGTTCTCTTTGAGGACGGAGTCTTCTGTGAGTTCGCGGTTTTCGAAGAACCTGAGCTGCGGCATATCCCTTTTGCGCCCGGGCGTATCATATGGAAAAGAAAGGGCGTCCCCGACGCCCTGGCTGTGCCTCAGCTGATCCAAAAAGCCCTGGAGGACTCTTCGCCGGAGTGGCTGCTGGGCGAAGCCCTTACCAATCTGTACGTCGGTCTAGGCCGGTTTCATCGGGGAGAGAAGCTTTCTGCCATGCGCCTTATCCAGTGCGATGCGGTCGATCGAGTCCTTGAACTCTCCGAGAGAATTGAACCGGCCGCCGCTTCTCCCCGGGACGCTTTTGGACCCGCGCGGCGCTACGAGCAGCGGCATCCCTCCCTCGCCCGGGCGTTGCCCTCATTTGCCCAGGGTTACGAGCGAAGCGTCGACTCGGCCCTCGCAATTCTGGCATTCGTGGAGGGTCATTTTGAAGTCAATTCGTCGCTCAAAGCGGCACTCCTGGAACTATGCAAGCCGGCTCGATGAAGGCGCCTTACAGTCTTGTGTTTCGTCGAAGTATGGTGCAGCTTAAAATGTCGAATGAACCCCAAGTCATCATCGACCAACGCCGGCAAAAGTGCCAAGGCGCACAAGACCGGATCCGCGACAAAGCCCGCTGCCAAAAAAGCAGCATCCGGGAAACGGTCCGCGCCGTCCGCCCCAGCGCAGTCCTCATTGCAAGAGCGAATAAGGGAAGCGAAGAAGCTCGAGGCTATCGATCGCGTCGATGCTTCGCGCGCGGCGGCGGGCAAATCAAAGTCGCGAGGCAAAGCCCTCGCCGTCGCCGCAGCCTCGGCGGCGCCGATGCGCAACGGCAATTTTCCCGATACGTACATCAAGGAGATTTCCGTAAAGCTGGACGATCCGGATCATCCTCTGACGTTGAAATGGACCGGACCGCAGGCAGCTGCCCAGGACAGCGGGCCGTTTAGGAGTTGCCCCGGCGCGGGTATGAAGGGGCTTAGTTGCGATCTTGTGGCGACGAGCAGGCGTTCCGGGAGCAAGTGCACTCCCAAGGGAACTTTCGCAGTTTCGGGATTCCAATCCCGTTTGAACAGCGATTCGCGGGCGACCTACGTCACCTGGTTTGTTCGAGCGCGCGGCATCGCCCTGCATTACTTTCCGTCTGTTCCGAAGTATGCCGCCTCACACGGCTGCGTTCGGATCGAAAAGAAAAGCGTCGCCCAGTTGATCCAATCCAACTCTCGCATCGGTCTCACCAATGTTGTGATTGACGGCACTTGGACAAAACCCGCGAAGCAATGGTGAAGCTGTCCGGGTAATCGGCGAGGCGGGGACTTTGCAGCGATCAGGGGAGACACCGCCCGAGCGCTCTCAAGTCTTAGTCCAAAGCTTGCATGTCCTACGTTATACAGTCCTACCCGATTCTCGAGGCCTTGGCGGGTAGTGGCGTGGCCCTCCATGGTGAGACTCTCGAATGGATGAAGAAATGGAAGGGAATGGATCTTGAGGACTCCGCCAAATATGGGTTCAAGGAACTCAGCGGCTCGACTTCGATCAATCTGAGAACTGAGACAGTCGCCGCGGATCCCAAATCCCGCGGAAGTTTCGTCCCTCGCAACGGTTCCGCCAACCCCAACACGGAGATCGCCTATTTCAACATGGCGGCACTCGTGGGCTGGGACAAAATCTATCGGCCGGCCGCGCGCTATGAGCTCGGCCCGGTCGCTTCGGCCGCGTTCAAGAAACTGATTGGTTCAACGCCGATCCGAGGGAGTCAGCGCCTCGAGAACAAGAAGAGAATTCTCGCAGCGATCGCAACCGGGTTGCCGTTGAAGGGCGCCATCAAGGCCAAGAAGCACGACTCGGCGCTTGCCCTGGATTCCCTTGCGAACACCGGCGTTGCCCCGAATGGAGCCCCGAGATCTTCCCATGCGATCGTCGCTTCGCTTCAAGCAGCAAACTCGATGCCCGTTGCTGGCAAGGAGCTGATTCTTAAAACGGGCTACAAGGGCGACGCCTTCGAGCTCGCGCGGGAATACTCCGTAATGATGACCCTGGACTGCGTTTTTCAGCAATGGGATCGCTATAGCGGCGGCAATGTTGTCATCTACAGCGACAAGGACGGCAAAGCGCATTTCTACGCGACAGACAACGGAGGCGCGGACATCAACAAGACATCGTCATGGACCGAGCGCAATTTGCGTTGGTTCAGTCGCTACGATCGCAAAGTGATCGCCAAGCTGCGAGAGATCTTTGATTTTCTTGGCAACCCGTCGTCAGGCTACCTCGGTTACACCGACGCAAACAAATTCGTCGTAGACCTCGGTTTGTACTTTGAACTGACGCCGGAGCTTTATGTTGAGCGTATCCGCCGCAACATCGACCTGCTCCTCAAGAAAGTGCAGGCTGTCGAAGCCAAATATGGTCCCAAGGCCTATTTGGAATAGGGTCATGGCGACGGCAGTGCCGCGGCAGCGCCCTTGTGTGGCAATGGCTTGGCATTTATGCGCTCGCCGTACCTATTCCTCGCCAACCAAGACCCGCAAATTTGCCGCACGGCGCTGGTAGGCGACGTGGCGATGGCGGAGTCCCCGGGCACCTACGCCCAAAGCGCCGGGAGGCTCGGTAGGAGATCGCCGACCAGCGCCGCGGGTAAAGACTCGAGCTGTTCCCCTGCGCCGCCTTGCGCACGCCCCGCCGGCGCTTTGCGACCTCGTGCACGGCCGCAAATTGGCGGAACACTGCCCGGACCTCGCCTGTGCTGGGCAGTCGCCCGCCTTCATCGCTTTGTACCATGGGCCAGCCTGGGCGCGCTTGCGGATTGGGTTGGCGATGGTTGATGTCGCCCCGGCGATGCGCGAAGCATGCGTTCGCTTTGGAAGACTTGCTCTGCCTTAAAAATTGGCCGAAGTCTAGGGATGGGGGAGCTCACGCGACGGGAATTGCTGCGTATCAGTGCGGGAACCTTGTTGACGCTTGGTCTGTGGCCGGGCCGGCTAAGGGGCGACGATTTGACGGGTGTCGGCGACTTCGCCTTTGTTGTGTTGAATGACCTCCACTTTCGCGAGCCGGCCTGCGCGCCCTGGTTTGAGGAAGCGGTCGCCGCGTTGAAAACGAGCTCGCCTGCTGCCGAATTATGTCTGATCGCCGGTGATCTTGCGGATTACGGTACGCCTGAGCAGCTTGCCGGTGTGCGCGACGCTTTCCAGAGGCTTGGTATTCCAACCTACGCGGCGATTGGCAACCATGACTACCTCTCCGCGACGGATAGGCGGCCCTACGAGCAAATCTTTGGTGACCGGCTTAACTACGCCTTCGAGCACGGCGGATGGCAATTTATCGGCCTCGACACGACCGACGGCATCGAGTGGCAAAACACCACGATCTCCCCGACAACGCTTTCGTGGCTCGACGAGAATCTCCCCAAACTTGATCGGCGCAGGCCGACAATCCTTTTCACGCATTTTCCGCTTGGGGTTGGCGTGTCGATGCGCCCCTTGAATGCGGATGATGTCTTGGAGCGCTTTCTTGAATTCAACCTGAGCGCCGTGTTCTGCGGACATTATCACGGCCTAACCGAACGGAACCTTCGCGCGGCGACAATTACTACCGACAGGTGCTGTTCGCGCGTCCGGGGCAACCATGATGGCAGCAAGGAGAAGGGATGGTTCGTTTGCCGTGCGACGGAATTGGGGGAAGTGACGCGGCAGTTCGTCGAATTCAAGCCCTCCCTGGCAGACGCTGTCTCATGAGCGCCGACCCGGGGAAGTCGACAGGCACGGATTTCTTGCTCTAACCTGGGATTCGGCTTGAGATTACCCGTTGACTGCAAATGCGTTGGTGCTCAATATCGGCGATCGCCGGCCGGGGCAGGAGAATATGAATACAGCTCCTTGCGCGGGGCGGCAGGGTGTTCTTAGTGACTTTAATCAACTCCAGCGATCGAATGATCGGCTATCGAGCCCTCCTCACTAAAGCCTACGACGCCTTCAATGCGCGCGATATCGAGACCGTCCTCTCGACCATGCACCCTGGCGTGAAGTGGCCGAACGGGTGGGAGGGAGGATGGGTCCACGGCCATCGTGGCGTTCGTGACTACTGGGTGCGCCAATGGAAAGCAATCGATCCCTGTGTCATTCCGCAGAGCTTCTCTGTCGAACAGGATGGACGCATCCTTGTGAACGTGAAGCAAATCGTGCGGGATCTGGATGGAAATTTGATTGGCCAGGAGCTGGTGCAACACATCTACGAGATCGAGGAGGGATTGATCAAAACCATGAAAATCAGGAAGTAGATCAGACGGCCAGCAAGACGGCGTATGAGGGAGGATTTTGAAGGTCTTCAAACACCTCAAACCACAAAGCAGTTGCTCCTGCGGGCGCCGATCAGGACAGTTCTTGCATGATTCGAATTTCGTATCTTCCCGACGCCCGCGATGTCGAAGCGTCGCCGGCTGAGACAATTCTGGATGCGGCACTGCGTGCCGGGATCAAGCTGACCCATGCCTGCGGCAGGAACGCCCGGTGTTCCACGTGCCGGGTGGCGATTCCCGACGGCTTGGACAACTGCACACCGCGCAGCCAGGCTGAGCAGGCGATCGCCGATCATCTGCAGTTCAAGCCGATGATTCGGCTCGCCTGCCAGACGCAGGCGACGGGTCCGATGACTGTGCGGAGGCTGGTGCTTGATGACGAGGACGAAGAGCTGGCCGTCGAGAGCATGGCCGATTCTGTCGTTGAGCGCGCAGGCGAGGAACGGCACGTGGCGATTCTCTTCGCCGACGCAGTCAATTTTGCCAGCCGGGTCGAAGCCGCGAACAAGACTGTCGCAAGTAATTTCCTGATGTCCGAGGACGCCTATAACCAGGTCGGCAACGAAGTGGAAGTCAACCAGTGTCCGCCGTGGGAAATCCGCGGCAAGACCGGGATGTATCAGCTCTACGAAGTCACCGGGGTCAAAGCACACTCGGACTGAACCGGTGTGCACTATTCCCGTGAGTGTGTCGTCGAAATTGTCATGCCAGAGCAGATGGGAGGAGCCAAATGAGTGAAAATCAGAAAGTGCGAGCGACTCGTTCCCCAGCGGAAGTGTACGACGAGTTCTTCGTTCCGGCGCTGTTCCATCAATGGGGAGACGTCGTGGCGAACGCCGCGGGAGTTGGACCTGACCAGTGTGTCCTCGATGTGGCCTGCGGGATGGGCGTTCTTGCTCGCGCCGCGGCTGATCGCGTCGGATCCGGCGGATCCGTCGCGGGACTGGACCCCAATGAAGAAATGCTCGAGGTAGCCAGGCGCAGGAATCCTGAAATCGAATGGTGGCTGGGGCGTGCCGAGGCGATTCCCTTTGCGAACGAGAGCTTTGACGCCGTGGTCAACCGCCACCAAATCCTGCGCCGAACTGCGCGAAGTGTAGCGGCGATGATGTCCCCACCACCGACGCCGCAAAAGTCGCGCCCAGTCGGAGCAGCCGGTCGTGCCGAGCGATGGCAATTGGTGCGACAATTTTGAAGTTGATTTCATGGATCTTTCGGGCGCAATCGGGAAATGAACTCCGTGTTCAACGATCCGGCATTTTGGCATCTAGTTCTAGTTCTAGTCTAGACAGCGTTCCGGCTGCAAGTCGCCGGGAGCATTTTACCGGGAAACGGGCGGCGACCTACTCCGTTATCTCGATTCGATTGCCGTCGGGGTCGAGGAAGGCGCACTCGTAGTAGCCATCCCCGGTTTGCCGCGGCCCGTCGAGTATTCGAAACCCGTCTCCGCGAAGTTGCTCCGACATCCTGTCGACAGCACTTCGCGAGCCGAGAGAGAACGCGATATGAATGATCCCCGTGGATTGTGCGATGGGATCATCGAGGGAATCGGGAATCGATTCCATCTGCATGAGCTCGAGTCTCGCTCCGCTCGAAAACGAAAGAAAATAGGAGCGAAATCCCTTCCTGGGATTCACGTAGAGATCGTTTGAGACCGCTTGAAAATACTTCGTATAGAAAGACCTCAAGGCTTCGAGGTCCTTTGTATAGATTGCGACGTGCTCGAGTTTCAAGATTGGTTGAGAGTTGAGAGTTGAGCGTTGGGATGGTCTCCATTTAAGGAAGGAGAGGGCTAATGTGGGGCCAGAAGATGATCAGGCCGATAATTGAAGCACCGAGGGCTGTCAACAGTACGGCGCCGGCGGCGACATCCTTGGCCTGCCCGATCAAGGGATGAAATTCCTTGGTCGTTGCGTCAGCAAGCAGCTCGATGGCGGTATTCAATCCTTCGGCTGTCCAAACCAACGTCGTGGCCAGCACGATCCAGCACCATTCCGCGGCGGCCAGGTGAAAGTAAAAACCCGCCACTACGACGAGAACGGTGATAAAGGCATGGATCCACGCGTTGTGCTGAGACCGGATTAAATGAAAAAGCCCGGAAAAGGCGTATTTGAAGCTCCTGATGCGACCGGTAAACTCAAAAGGGCTGTTCATCGAACTTCATCTGTAAACTATGAACTCCATATCGAACCGGATGTCTACTGCGATTGGCGCGCTCGCTCCGCCTGATTTGCGGGGGATGTTTGCATCCTCATGAGGTCGGCGCAAATCCCCGGGGGCCAGCCTTGACAGGGTTCGGGCCGGTTCGTATCGTGCGAAAGCCGTTAATCACTGAATAGATAATAATCTTTGCTCAATCTGGCCGTGACGATGGCAAGCGGTTCGGAGTGAGGGAGGCACATCCTATGAAGCGTTTCTTAAGCATTTGCGCGGTTGCCGCGATGGCGGTTCTCTCCGGATTCGGCGCGGGGAGTGGTGATGCCGGCACCTCGGGCGAGCCGGTTGTAAAGCGGGAAAGTCCGGCCGTTCGTGCGTACAACGAAGGCGTCGAGTTGATGAAAGCGAAGCGATTCGCGCAGGCCCAAGGCAAGTTCGAACAGGCGGTCAAGCTCGATCCGGGCTTCGCGGAAGCCTACAACAATCTGGCGTTTACTCTTCGAAAGCAAGGCTCCGCCAACTTTCAAAAATCGCTCGCGGATTACAATAAGGCGATCCAGCTCAATCCGAAATTGGCGGAGGCATACATGTATCGCGGGGTTCTCTACACGCAAATGGGACGCAAGGTTGACGCCCAAGCGGATCTTGCCGTCCTCAAGAAGTTGAACGGTCACCTGGCCAAGGAACTGGAAGAATTCATGGAAACCGGCAAGGAAGACGATGAGCTTTACGGCGCGACGACAAAGAAGAAGTAAAAACGATCCGTTTGGCGACCGCCCTCTAGTCGGGCAATTTTCTGAACCCGATTGAGATTCTGTTCCAGGCATTAATGAGGGAAATAGCGACGGTCAAATCGACGATCTCCTTTTCGGAAAAATACTCTGCGAGCCTGTCGTAGTCGGCGTCAGGCGCGTGTGTCTCGGAAATGTGGGTTAGCGCTTCAGCCCAGGCCAGAGCGGCGCGCTCACGCTCGTCAAAGTCAGGCGATTCATACCAGACGGGGAGGGTATCGAGGCGCCGCTGAGCTTCCCCGAGCTTTCTTGCTTGCTGCGTGTGCAAGTCGACGCAGTAAACGCACCCGTTGATTTGTGAAACACGGATCTCAACAAGCGCCCGTAAGCCGGGATCCAACGAAGAGGATTCGAGATACTTGGTGACGCTGGCGAGCTTGTTTATCGGCTCGGGCGCGGTGCGATAGTAGTCGATTCGCGACATGGCTAGTTGGGGCTGAGACCCGGATCTGGAAGCCGATGAGCAGGCTTGCGCGCCGGGTCGGGAAACTCATTCTTGATAGTATTGCGGGTAAGAACGAACAAGCTGATTGCGCCAAGGATCGTTCCCAAGGGAAAGCCGATGCAGGATATGAGAGAAAGAATGATCGAAGTCTTCCTCCTGGCCTTCTTTAGGAGAAAGATCGCATTGAGAATGTATACGGTGGCCAATCCCATGGCGATCAGGAGCAAAACGATCCGCGTGGCAACGTCATGCGGATTCGGCGGTCGGTGAACATTCTCCCGGTACAAGGCGCCGATGCTGATCAGGACAAGGACCAGCGAGACCAAAACAAGCGCCGCAAGAAGCAGGTAAAAGTACGGCAACAACCGAAACGCGACCTTCATCGACTCGTATTGCTCTGTCCTTGTCAGGCCGTTTTCCTCCCTCTGAGAAACTGGCTGGTGATCGTCGCGACTCTTGCACCGTAGATTTCTGCGGTCTCCAAGTCTCCTTTCATCGGCGCGGCAGGGGGGGTGATCTGAAAGCTTGCGGACATCGGGCCGGTAAATGAGCCCACCCGATTGTGTGCGTCCGGCCCGGGGCCGCTCGGGGACTGGAAATCGTCGGGCCTGTTTGCCGAAGGCATGAGGCCCAGGCCGACGTAAATCATCCCATGTTGCATTGCGTTAATCACGAGTCCGACAAGCGTATTGAGCTTATCCCCTGAAAAGGACGAAGAGTTGGTAAAGGCCCCGGCGATCTTGTCTTTCCATGCAAGGGTAAACCACTTCTTTGCGGCGGCCTCGATAAAGGCTTTCATCCCCGCGGACATATTTCCCATGTAGGTCGGACACCCAAAGATAATGGCATCGGCTTGATCCAATTCGTCCAGTTTGGCAGTGGCTTCCTCGACGGTGTAAAGGGTGGCGACAACGTCGGGTATGCTCTTGGCGCCGCGGACGACGGCCTCCGCCTGCAACTGGGTGTGCCCATAAAGGGAGTGATAAACGACAGCGATTTTGGTCATAATTTTCTAAGGTTTGCGGGTTGAAAATTTCTCTTATTCTCGAGCAATCACCGCCTTGCCGGGAAGCGTGAAGCGAAACGTTGAGCCGGCGCCTTGCGCGGTTTCGACGGTCACTTTTCCGCCATGGGCCTCGACGAACGTCTTTACGATGGCGAGCCCAAGGCCGGTGCCCTGTTTTTGTGGATCCGTTTCATGCTTGTCGAAGATCTTTTCGAGCCGTTCTTCCGGGATACCGGAACCATTGTCCCTGACCCAGCACTCGACGGCTTCCCCGCCGGCATCGCGCGCCCCGATGACAACCTCGCCGCGGGGGGTATACGTGATCGCATTCGTGAGCAAATTCTGAATGACACGCCTAAGCAGGCTGGCATCCGCGTAAGCCGTCAGGTCTTCGGGGATTTCGTTGAGGAGGCGTGTGCTTGCGCTTCCGGTCACGGGCTGGAGATCGTGAATAACGGATTCCGCGAGCGGCCACAAATCCAACGTGCGGGGCTCCAGTTTGACGCCGCCTTCCGTCTGAACGTGCGCGCTTTCCTTGAGCACTTTTTCAACCAGAGCCTCGATTTGCTGGACGTTGCGTCGCAGCGATCGCAGCATGCGGGCGGTTTCGGTCCCATCTCCCCGATCCGATTGCGAGAGTTCAAAGATTCTCGCCACGAGCGCAATCGCATTCAGCGGCGTGCGAAGGTCGTGCGCAACAAAGGCCAGGTACTCGTCACGACGTCGCTGCAACTCGAGAGCTTGCTGTGTGGAAAAGGTTTGAATGGCCAATCCAATCGCCTCGTCAAACACGCGGTTCAAAATATGAAAGGCTTTGCCTTGGAGGCTCAGGCTGTGGCTCTCTGCGAGATCGTGAACACATCCGCGAAGGATGTTGTATTCTGCGACGACTTCCACGATGTCAAAGCCGTCCTGGTATCGTTGGAGACCATGGATGGGCGGACTGCCCTCGACGAGCGCTTCCGGGATCGTTCGTTCAATCGCTGACTGGAACGCCGTGGCCAATTCATCAAGGAGAGCAGGAACGTGATCGTTGAGTGTCGGGGTATCGAGGTGCTTTGCGGAAGGGAGCTGTCTCACCTGCTCCCTCCACCCCGAGAGCAAACTGTCGCGCTCGCTTTTGATGAGCAACGCCAGTTTATCGACATTTTGAAGGTTCATCGTCTCCTTCAATTTCTCCTCGCGTCGCTCGCTGATCCGTGGTTTAGCCGGCATTTTCGATCGAGAGGTCGCTAAAGGTAATGGGAAATCCGGGACCCTGCGGGGCCGCGCACATGACGCCTACGTCCAGATTACGTGGCGATTTGAGGTAGGCTGTTCTAAGCATCATATAATCGACGCCGTTGAGAGAATAGAAAACCTCCAAGCTGACATCCTGCCTTTTGACGCGGAACCAGACCTCTTCGGGCTTCGTTTTCAGCGGGCGGACCGACCAATCCGAAAAGTCGTTCGTTACGACGGCGCTGGCTTGCTGGGTTCCGTCGACATATTCGATGCCGCACTTCATCCAGTATTGATCAGAAGCGCGGAGCATCAGGCCTCCCTGGTCGTAAAGAAACGCGTAACCGGCCCGAACACGCACTTGCACCACGAAATCGCCCGTAACCTCCTTGAAGAAGAAGTGACCGGAATCGCGAATGAATCCATAGTGTGTCTTTCTCCAAAAGTCGGTGTCTGGAGATACCTCGACCGACAACCGGTCTTCCTGAATCTCCCATCTTGCTGGTGGATTGAGCCACCGAAAAGAATGCAACATACGGGTTGTGGTTGGTCGTTCAGGGTTGCCCTAACCCGTCTCGTTGACTTCCCGTCCTCCGGCGAGCTGCGCCTCAAAATGGCCGCGCCAATCGGCGGACAGGAACGAGACGTCGGCGAGGCGTCGGATTGTTTCAAAATCGTCCTTTTCGAAGGCGTAGGCTCGCGCGAAATCTGCGATCGTCACCCCATGACCGTCACGGCTGAGAAGGGTGAAAGTCTCTCCTGCGTCCACCTCTCCCTCCTGCTCCACCGCAACGTACAACCCTGTCCTGCGGCTCTCCAGAAAACGCTTGATCATATCGTCGCGGCCAAAGCGAAGACCCAGCTTGTAGCAGGGCATCCGCGGTTCGCTCACGCGCACTATGGCGGTGCCAATGCTCAGTCTGTCACCGATCTGCATGATCTCCTCCAGGATTCCTTCGGTTGTGAAGTTCTCGCCAAAAATTCCCCAGGGAAGCTCGCTGTCCGGGAGCTCCGTGCGCCAGGCGGCATAATGTTCGGCGGCATAGAGGTAGACGGCTTTGAATGGGCCGCCGTGAACCGACAAATCCGCCTGGCCATCGCCCTCCAGGTTATGCTGTCGAAGCGAGACGGGCCCAGCCACCGGCTCCTTGAAAATCCCGGTGGTGACAGTCCTGCCCTTCCACGTCACCTGACGGGGCTTCCCAACATTGACGGAAACGAGTCGCATCGGCGTCATGTGTCCTGCTCCGACACGAGCGGCGAGGGATTTCCCCACTTGCCGGTGAACACGAACTGGCTCAAAGGCTTCCGGCTCCTGGGCGCCAAATCGCGCGCCCTGAGGGCCTCCGGCAGTTTGTCCGGATCCGCCTTGTAGCCAATCGCCAAGGCCGTCCACGCCTCGGAATTTTCCGGAATATGGAACACCTCGCGCGCCTTGTCCGGGAGTATGCCGATCATTTGATGGACGGAGAGTCCCCTCGCGGTGGCCTCTAGAACAAGACTGGCAGAGGCAAGCCCGAGGTCGTGAACCGCGGCCCGATTTGCCTTGTTGTTGCGAGCGAATGTCAGGTTGACGACGCCCAAGGCAAGGACCGGGGCCGCCTTGGCCCACGCCTGATTGGCCTCGACGAGGCAGGAGAGGATTCGTTCGAACTCCTCGGGGTCCTCTTTTGTCGCGACGAGATAGTTCCAGGGCTGTTCGTTATAGGAGGATGCCGCCCAGCGCGCCGCCTCAAATAGCGATCGGAGGTCGGCCGGTGCGACCGGCCGGTCCCCAAAGCCGTAGGGGCTCCATCGTTCCGCAAGAAGTTCAGAGATCGGATACTCCGTGGATGCTTTCTTCTGGGTCATAATCGCTTTCCATTTACTGCGTGGCGTCCAACCTCAACGCTAAAAGCGATCGAGGCAAGAAAAGTGCGGGTTCGTTTAAGGGACAAAGCGCAGAAAAGCAAGGGACCGGGCGTCCGACGCATGTCCTTGCGGGTGAATTCCTTTTCGGCTCCACGGAGCAGTCGTTGGTTGGTCGCCCTGGCACTCCGACAGCCTTACGCCTTGAGGACGGCCTGTGTCAATTGGGTCAAAGATTCCTTGGCGTCGCCGTAAAGCATCTCGCAATTGGGCTTTGTAAAGAGGGGATTCTCAAGACCCGAGAAGCCTTTTCCGCTGCCGCGTTTCAGGACAACGACGGACTTCGCCCGGTCGACCTCAAGAATCGGCATTCCGGCGATCGGGCTCGAGGAATTGTCGCGAGCGTCCGGATTCACGACGTCGTTGGCCCCCACGACGATCGCCACGTCCGTAGCGGGGAAGTCGGAGTTGATCTGCTCGAGTTCGTAGAGTTGGGAGTAGGGAATATTTGCTTCGGCCAGGAGAACATTCATGTGACCCGGCATTCGCCCCGCCACGGGGTGAATACCAAATTTGACGGTTACCCCGGCGTTTTCCAGTGCGGTTGAAAGTTCCCTGATGGCGTGTTGCGCCTGCGCGGTGGCCATCCCGTAGCCAGGGACAAAGACGACCTGGCGGGCGTATGCCAGTTGGGCGGCGAGGTCCTCCAGGTTGGACTCCCGCATTGCACCCTCGGTGGACCCGGACGCCGTCTCGGACACCTTTCCGAACGCTCCGAAGAGCACGGTGGTAATCGACCGGTTCATCGCCCTGCACATGACGATTGAGAGAATCAATCCCGACCCGCCATCCAGAGTGCCGGCGATAATCAGCACGTTGTTGGAAATGGCGAAACCGGTCGCGGCGGAAGCCAATCCCGCGTAGGCGTTGAGCAGGGCGATCACCACGGGCATGTCCGCGGAGCCGATCGGCAGCACCAGCAGCACCCCGAAAACCAGCGAGAGGATCAGCATCAGGTAGAAGAGCGGTGTGACTCCCGGATAAAGGTTCAAGGCAAGCAAAGTGAGGATCGTCACGGCCAGGAGCGAGAGATTGAAAATGTTTTGTCCCTTGTAGGTCAGCGGCCTGCCCGGCAAGAGTCCCTGCAATTTGGCAAAAGCAACCAGACTGCCGGTCGTCGTCAATGAACCCAGCAGCACTTCAAAGCCCAATGCCCCCATCTCAAACGGGCCAAGCGTCGTGTGATGCAGTGAGTATTCGGAGATGCCGACGAGCGCAGCGGCGAAAGCGCCAAAGGCGTGCGAAAATGCGGTTCGCTGCGGCATCGCCGTCATGGGAACCCAAAGACCGATTCCGGCGCCAATGGTCGAACCCAGGAGCAGGCCCCCAATGATCCAGTCGTAGCTGACGATCTCGCGATGCAGCAAGGTGCCGATGATCGCCATGAGCATTCCCATCTCGGCAAGATGCATGCCGCGCCGCGCCGTTTCCGGATGGCTCATTCCGCGCAATCCAAGAATGAAAAGGATCGACGCCAGCAGGTAGCTCGCTTCTATCAGGTAGCTGCGCATGGGACCCTAGATCTTCTCTTTTTCGGGAGCAGCCGTCGGTTTCCTTTTGAACATCCTGAGCATGCGGTCGGTGATTATGAAGCCGCCCACGACGTTGGTTGTCGCGCATGTGACGGCCAGAAAACCGAGCACGGTGCTCAAGGTCGTTTGTTGCGCGCCCGCCGTGACCAGCGAGCCCACCAGGGAGATGCCTGAGATGGCATTTGTGGCCGACATCAGGGGCGTGTGAAGGAGGGAGGGCACGCGCGAAATGACCTGGTAGCCAAGAAAGGCGGCGAGCATGAAAACGTAGAGTGTGGCGATGAGAGCTTCAGAGTTCATGGGAGTTGAGATCGGAAAGGGAGCCGGTCCGCTATGGCTGCGGCTCAAGCCCGTATGCGGTTCTTATGGTTTCGTTGCAGATTTCGCCCGCGTGCGTGACAACGCAACGCCGGAGAAATTCCTGGGTGAGATCCAGCTGAAAGGTTTGGTTTTGTTTGTTCCAGCAATGCTCGACGAAGGCTGCGAGATTATTGGACAGCATCTCGCTGGCGTTGGCGGCGGCCCGGCTTGGCAGGTTTGCGAATCCGACGATTTTCACGCCTCCAACGTCGAGAACCTCGTCGTATTTGAGGCCCTCGACATTTCCGCCGGACTCGACGGCGGTATCGACAATGACGCTGCCCGCCTTCATCTGCTTCACCATCTCGGAGGTGACGATCACGGGGGCTTTGCGCCCAAACACTTGAGCAGCCGTCACCACGACGTCCGACGAGGCGACGCGCTCAGCCAGCAGTTCGCGCTGTTTTTGCACTTGCTCGGGAGTGAGCGGCTTTGCGTAACCGTCGGCGGTTTGAGAGACTTCGCCGAGATCCAGTTTGACGAAGCGCGCTCCCAAGGATTTCACCTGTTCTTCGACGACTGGGCGGGTGTCGAAGGCTTCCACGGTGGCGCCCAATCGCCGCGCGGTCGCAATGGCCTGAAGCCCGGCGACGCCAACGCCGATCACGAAGACCCGCAACGGCTTGATGGTTCCCGCAGGCGTGATCATCATGGGGAAAATCCGCTGGCTAAAACCAGCCGCGAGAATGACGGCAACGTAGCCGGAAAGGTTTGCCTGTGAACTGAGCGCATCCATCTTCTGTGCCACCGTCGTGCGCGGCACCATCTCCATGCTGATCGCGCTCACCCCGGCAGTGGCGAGGCGCTCGACGACTTGTCTTTCGTTAAAGGGGTCCAGAAAACTGATGTGGATGCACCCGGATTTCAGCAAGGCGATCTCATCGAGCGCCGGCTTGCGGACGCGCAAGATGAGATCCGCTTCCTTGAAGGATCGCTCGCGATCACGACTAATGGCGGTGCCCGCCGCTTCGTAGTCCGAGTCTGCAAGGGCAATTGAATCTCCCAATCCCCGCTCGATCTCAATGCTCGCGCCCAGCTTGACGAGCTTGCTGACCGTGTTCGGAGTTACGGGCACTCGCCGTTCGCCGGTTAATTGTTCCTTGCAGGCAAAAATCCGCATCGCGCCGTCGATTCTTTCGGTTGGGGTGGGGCAATTGACCCGCCTAACCTAGACACCCGGCTTCGGGGAGGGAAACCAATTATTGACTGATCATAACCGCCCGAAGCAAACGGCGAAGGAAAGCATCAGGGAACTAGGAACGCACCGCGGGGCAAAAAGTCGAGCATGGCCGTGGCCGTCGCCTTCGGGGACTCTATCAAAAGGCTATGTCCGCATCTCTCAAGCACAACGAATTCTGCGCCACGAATGCCCTGCGCCAGTTGCTCGGAAAAAGAAAGCCGGCTCAGAATATCCTCGTTCCCGGCAACGATGAGCGTCGGGCACTGGATGCCTCCCAGTCGCGTCGAAGTGTCGCAGTTCGTGATCGCCCGGCTCTGCTGGTAGATCCCGGCCGGGCTGGGAGGGAACGGGTTGCTGAAAACCTCCTCGATGGCGCGCTCGACGGCTCCTTCCACAGCATAGAAATGACTCGTGTAAATCCACGGGAAACTCAGTCGAAGGCCTGTCGCGCCGTCCACCAGGCCCGGCAGTTCGCCCCAGGATTCTATGACAGCCTTTCCCCGCTCATCCATTTTTGCGCAGGTCGCCAGAAGCGTGAGCGTGCGAACTTGCTGCGGGCGAGCCAGGGTGAGTTCCTGGGCGATCTGTCCCCCCATCGAATGCCCTGCGACATGCACCTGGTTTAGTCCGAGCACGTCCAGCAGACCCGCCGCGTCCTGGGCCATCTGAGCAATGCTGTAGGGCGTATTGGGGACGGAAGTCTGTCCGACGCCGCGGTTGTCGAAGGCGATCACGCGATAGGGCGGGGCGAGAAACGGGATCATCCGGGACCAGTTCGTGTGGTCGCAGGCAAATCCCGCGATGAGCAGCAACGGTTCGCCCGTTCCCGTCTCCTCGTAGAAGATCTCGATTCCGTTCGCGTGAACCTTTGGCATGTTCGACTCCGGTCTCAATCGCCTGGTGTGAAGCCTGGCGCAATGTCGAACCTGGCCGCGAGTTCGCCGATGCGTGATTCCTTGACCGTTGCGAAATCCACCGTCACGGCTTCCTCCGCCTCTGCGTCGCCGATCGACCGGTAGAGGCCGTCGCGCTGGTTGCCCGGATGTCCCTTGATGTACAGCTGGGTCGTCCAGGGCTCGCGTCCCTTCGTCTTGATCAGGAAGTGGATATGCGGCGCAGGGCGCCCCGGATAGGGCACGGGCTTGATCGTGCGAAAGTAGTATTCGCCGGTTGATCCCGTTAAGAACCGGCCGAACCCCTGGAAATTCGGGTCGAAAGTGCCCGGCCCCTTGGAGCTGCGTTCTTTGAGGTAAGTGGCCGTATTGTCCACCTGCCAGATCTCAATGACGGCATCCTGGATCGGTTCGCCCGTGGCGTCGAGGACGCGCCCGCTCAGATGGGTGATCTGCCCTACAGCGGGCGTCACAGAGTCGTTGACAATGATGAGGTCGTTATCGGTATCGAGCGGAAGCTTGTCCGGGTAAAGCGGTCCCTGGGTCACCCAGGGGGTTCTGCGCACCAGTTCTTCGGCAAAAGCGCCGGGAACGGCGAAGAACGCGGCGGAGAGGCTGGCGCCGCGCAGAAAGCGGCGACGCGTGTAATCGTCGGGATCGATAGTCTTCATGAAGGAATAAATCCCAAGTTTTCCATTCTGCATAGGGCGCTGTAGCGGCGCTATCCTCACCGCCGGCGAGGGGACATCGCCGCGACAAATCCGTATCCAAGTTGGCTGTTGAGGCTCAAGTTGTCGGTCGTTGTCCGTGAGCCTGGATCCGGGGCGGGCGTTGGAATGAACTTGATCACTGGGCGATCGCCTCTCAACCATCCAGAGTGTCCGCACCCCGCCCGCTATGATCCATCCGACCCGATTTCGTTCCTTGGCAGCAGTTTGTATATCAATGGTTTTTCCGTTGCTCGCGCACGCCGAGTCGGAAAGAGCCGCCAGAGAGATTCCGGAACCTCTGAAAGCCTGGACGGGATGGGCGACCTGGGACGACGCCGACCACGCTTGTCCTTCGCCGTATCAGGATCCGACGAAACATCTCTGCTTTTGGCCCACGCGTCTGGCTCTCGAGATCGACAGCACTTCAGGACGATTCAACATGGGCGTGACTGTCTTTAGCGACACATGGATTCCGTTGCCCGGCGATGGCGGCGCCTGGCCGGTTGAGGTTAAGGCCGACGGCGCCTTGCTGCCCGTTGTTGAGCACGGCGGACATCCTTCGGTGAAATTGCCCGCGGGAGCCCATCGCCTCGAGGGGGCATACCGCTGGAACGAAGTTCCTCCAAAAATTTTGCTTCCGCGCGAGATCGGGATTCTGGAACTCACCGTCGAGGGGAAACCCGTGGAATTACCTGCATGGGATGCGGACGGCGTTCTTTGGCTCAAGCGCAGCGGCTCGACCGAAGAGGCGGACAAGGATTTTCTTGGCGTCAAAGTTTACGCGCTCATCGAGGATGGCATCCCGATGTGGCTTAGCATCGAGATCGAGTTGATCGTTTCGGGCAAGAGCCGGGAGGAAGAGCTGGGCTCCATCGTGCCCGAAGGCTGGAGGCTTGCCGCGGTCAACAGCCCGATTCCCGTCGCCGTGGATGATGCTGGGCGCATGAAGACCCAGGTGCGCGCCGGCAAATGGACATTGCAAGTCGATGCCTTTCGCCTCGACAACCCGAAGGAGTTCCGGTTCTCGTCCGAGGCGAAGCCAGCCGTGGCGGAGGAACTCATCGCCTTTCGCGCGCGTCCCGATTTCCGCATGGTCGAGATCGTCGGCGCGACCTCCGTCGATGTCTCGCAGACCACCTTTCCAGAGAAATGGCGCAATCTGCCGGTCTATCGATGGGACACCGCCACGCCATTCCGTTTGGAGGAGCGGATGCGTGGAATGGGTGTGCAAAAACCCGAGGGATTAAAGATTGCCCGGGCGCTATGGCTCGATGAAAGCGGGCGCGGACTTACCTTTCGGGATCAGATCAATGGTCGCATGCAGCAGATCTGGCGGCTCGATGCCGCTCCGGGGCAGGAGCTCGGCGCGGTTCGCAGCGGTGGACAGGGCCAGCTCATTACCCGCAATCCGCAGAACGGAGCGTCCGGGGTCGAAATTCGTACGCGCGATATCAACCTCGAAGCGACGGGACGCATCGAGCGCGCCAGGGAACTTCCCGCCACAGGCTGGCAGTCCGACGCAGACGCGCTCAACGTCACCCTGAATCTTCCTCCCGGCTGGCGTCTCTTGGCGTTGTTCGGCTCGGATTGGGTGCGCGGCGACTGGCTCACAGCGTGGACTCTTCTGGACCTTTTCCTCCTCCTTATCTTCACCCTCGCGGTGTTCCGCCTCTGGAGCTTCGGCGCAGCCTTGCTGGCGTTCCTGGCCTTCGGGCTTTCCTATCACGAGCCTGGCGCTCCGCGCTATGTCTGGCTTGTCCTGTTGATGCCCTTGGCCCTTCTTCGCGTGGTGCCTGCGGGGTGGGGGCGCCGGTTGGTCGCCATCTGGAAATGGCTCACCATCGCGGCGCTGGTTTTCCTGCTTGTTCCCTTTTTGGCCAGGCAGGTGCAGCAGGCGCTCTATCCGCAATTGGAAAACGTGGGTCTTTCTTCGGGGGCGTCCTACGCGCTGGCCGAATCTGAGGGCCGGGACGGTGGAGCTGCGACCAGCGCTCCGGCTCAACCGATTCCAAAGAGCCGGGTCATGGGCTCCGCGATGCCCCAAAACGCTGTGAGCGCGTTGGAAAAGCGCGCCGACAAGGACAGCAATTTGATGTATGAAGCCAACGCGCGCATTCAGACGGGTCCGGGCGTTCCGGAATGGAGTTGGCGCACGGTCACTTTCGGGTGGAACGGCCCGGTGCTCGCCACGCAGCAGGTTCGGCCCCTGCTCATTTCGCTCTCTCTCGAGCGCGTGCTTACCGTCTTGCGAGTCGTGCTCCTGCTGGCGCTTGCCAGCGTCCTGCTCAATGCCCGGCGGATGGGCGGCTCGATCTTTGGCGCCTCGGGTAAAGCCGCGGCCCTGTTTCTGGTTGCGCTGCTGGGAGCCGCGGCGCCTGCCCGTGCTCAAATGCCCGATCCCGCGATGCTCGAAACGCTTCGGCAGCGTCTCCTGGAAACCCCCGACGCCTATCCGAATGCGGCGGATATTCCGCTCGCCGCCCTGACCTTGAATGATCGCCGCATTGCCATCGACGCGGAAATCCACGCGGCGATCCGCACCGCGGTTCCTCTTCCCGGACATTTGCCTGCTTGGGCGCCCGTCTCGGTGCTTGTCGACGGAAAGCCGGAGGTCGCGCTGCGTCGCGACGACGACTCGCTTTGGGTTGTTCTTGCCGAGGGTGTGCACCAGGTGCGCGTCGAGGGACTTTTGGCGGATGTCGGTGAGTGGGAATGGACCTTTGGCCTCAAGCCCCACCGCGTAACGATCGAGGCGCCCGGCTGGACTTACAGCGGAGTGCGTCCGGACGGCGTTCCGGAGCAACAGGTGTTCTTTGCGCGCAAGCAGAAATCCACTTCCGGTGAGGCAAGTTACGATCGGCAGGATTTCCAGACCGTCGCGGCGCTCGATCGCAACCTTGAACTTGGGCTGGTGTGGCAGGCGCGCACGACCGTCACACGGCTCTCGCCCGCGGGCAAGGCCATTGCTCTTCGTATCCCGCTGCTTCCCGGCGAGAATGTCCTCTCCTCAAATGCGATTGTAAGGGAAGGCTTTATCGAGGTCCGGCTGGGAGCCAACGACTCGGAATACACATGGGAAAGCGAGTTGCCCGTGGTCGATCGCATCAAGTTGACCACGACGGCGGATGATTCCTGGGTCGAGCGGTGGCACCTCGTCGCCTCGCCCGTCTGGAATCTCGCCATTTCCGGGCTTGCGCCCACCTTCGAGCCTGGAAATCCCGAACTGATCCCTGTGTGGCACCCGTGGCCGGGGGAGGGAGTTGAGCTTGCCGTGAGCCGTCCGGAGGCCATCGCCGGCGCCACGGTTACCGTCCGGGGTGGAACGCATGAAATCGCGCTTGGAAAGCGCCAGCGCGTTTCCAAGCTTGATCTCTCTCTGCGGTGCAGCCTCGGCGAAGATTTTCTCGTGGACCTTCCCGCGGACGCCGAGGTCACCTCCCTGGCGCACAATGGCCAGGCGATCCCCGTGCGAAAGGATGGCAACAAGCTCATCATTCCCGTGCGTCCGGGCGAACAGTCGGTTTCCATCGGTTGGAAAACCAATGCGCCGCTTGGCTTCCGTGCCACGGCGGGGGAGGTTCGGTTGCCGGTCCCAAGCGCAAATGTCAACACGTTCATCCGCGTGCCGGACAACCGCTGGATTCTTTGGACGGACGGCCCCGTGCGTGGCCCCGCCGTGCGGTTCTGGAGCATTCTGGTTTGCGCGCTTCTTGCCGCGTTCGTGCTCGGTCGCATTTCCCTTTCTCCGCTTCGTTCCTTCGAATGGATGCTTCTTGCGCTGGGTCTTACGCAGGTGCCGTTGCCGGCGGCCCTGGCCGTCATTGGGTGGCTGTTTTTCCTGGCCTGGCGCGGGCGGGCCTCGTTCATGCGGCTCCCTGCCTGGGGCTTTAATCTGGCTCAGGTGCTGCTCATCGCGCTCACGGCGATCGCTCTCGCCATTTTTGTCGCTGTCGTGGCGGAAGGACTGCTCGGCAACCCGGAGATGTTCATCGTGGGCAATGGTTCCGACCGCACTTTTCTCCGATGGTATCAGGCGCGTTCCGATGCCCTGCTGCCCCGCCCCGGGTGCATCTCAGTCTCCATCTGGTGGTATCGCTTTCTCATGCTCGCCTGGGCGCTCTGGCTCGCCGCGTCGCTGATCCGATGGCTTCGCTGGGCATGGCAGCAATTCAGCGGAGGAGGCTGCTTCCGGCGGATGGGCAAAAAGTCGCTCACGCCGCCTCCCATTCCTTCGCAAAGCTGAGCGTTGAGAGAAGTTGATGGTTGATGGTTGATGTGAGGGCGAATCAATTCGAATTTCCTCCCGAAAAGTCCGCCCGGTTGAGAGTCGAGAGTTGAATGTTCAGCGTTGAGAGTTGAGAACGGCCGTGTGGCGGGGAGTGCTAAGATCTGTTAATTGAAGTGTGATGTCGGTCCCACAGAATACCATCGCGCTCATTTACGACTACGATCAGACGCTCTCGCCAAATTACATGCAGGAGGAGACGGTTTTTCCGGTCTTTGGAATCAAGCCACAGGCCTTTTGGGAACGGTGCTCGGAGCTGGTGAAGGACCAGGGATACGACAACGAGCTCGCCTACATGAAAGTGTTGCTCGACTCGCTCGCGATGGACCGTCCGACCAACGCGGAGCTTCGCAAACTCGGTGAGCGGCTCACCTTCTGCAAAGGCCTTCCGGAAATGTTCGAGGAGTTCAAGGAGGATCTTCTTTCCCCCGAGCACCTAACCTACGGAATCACCGTCGAGCACTACATCGTTTCTTCGGGCCTCAAGGCCCTCCTTGACGGCAGCAGGCTCGCCCCGTACGTGCGGGCGATCTTCGGATGCGAGTTCGCGGAAGATTCGCAGGGACGGATCACTTTCCCGCGCCGTGTCATCAGCCACACGCAGAAAACGCAATTCCTTTTCCGCATCAACAAGGGCATGCTCGACATGAGCCAGGATGTGAACGACCACATGGCGCCCGATCTTCGGCCCATTCCGTTTCCCAACATGATTTATGTGGGCGACGGACCGACTGATGTTCCCTGCTTTACCGTGATGCGCCGCAATGGAGGCCAGGCGATCGCCGTTTACAACCCGGACGATCCCACGCGGCTGAGTTTCAAGAAATGCTATCAGCTCTGCGCTCACGCCGACCGCGTGAAAAACATTGCTCCCTCCGACTTTCGTCGCGGCGGTCATCTGCGATTGCTCATCGAGGAAATGGTTCGCGAAATCGCCAGCCAGATCGTTCAGCGCCGGCGCAACGATCTCGAAGCGGGAACGGTGAAGGCGCCCAAATACTGAACAAGCTTCGCACGGCGGCGAAATTTACCGCCACTCGTGCTTGGGATACTGGCGCTGGAGTTGTTGTTTCAATTTGGGATAGGACTCGACCCAGAAAGTTCTCAGGCTGTTGGTTACCTGAACAGGCCGGTGATTCGGCGCGAGCACATGGATAACCAATGAGACGCGCCCGGCGGCGATTTTCAGGTCGTCGGTGACGCCGTAGAGGTCCTGGATGCGCGCGCTGAGGATTGGCTGGGAATCCGCGCCGTAGGTCACTTTGGCGCGGCGTCCGCCAGGCAGCTCGAGGCGTTCCGGGGCGTGTTTTTCGATGAGCTGCTGTTGCGCGGGAGAGAGGATCGACCGGGCGAGGCCCAGGATCGGGCGGTCTTTGATTTCGCGGTAGTTCGTGGCGCCTTCGCACGCAAGATGGACGATGTATTCCCGTTCGGCGGCTCCGATTTTTGGAATGTGATGCTCCGGCAGGGCTCCGGCGAGAAAGTTGACTCGCGCGATCCACTGTTCCACGGAATCGTTCCATTGATTGAGGGTCAGCTCGCCGTCCGCGACGGCCTTTGCGAGGCAGGCCGACGCTTCGGGAGAGGGTTCCGCATCGCGATCCTGCGACTCGATGACGAGATCGCGGAAAATCTTTTCGCGGCGGACGACCACGCGATTCTGCGACGCGTCGAAGTGGTGCGCGGTGCGTTCCTCGAAGTCATCCGGGAACATTTCGCGCAGCCAGGTTTCCTCGATCTGGGTTGCGAGGGAAAGAACGACCTGGGCGTCCCCGCCGCGGCCCTCGATTTCGTTGATCTCGGCCGCAACGATGAGCCGGCTGTCCTGCGCCACGCTGGCGCGTGCGAGCTGCCCGCGCCGACCGTGGACGATGTCGCAGACCAGCGTTCCTCCGCTGCGCCGGCGAGCGACCTGGTCGGCGAATCCCGCCAGGACGCATCGGGCGATGGCTTCGTCCCTCGCGGCGCCCGCATCGGTTTCGAGACCCTCGGCGCGGGCGATCTCGAGAAATTGCTCGAAAAGCTTTTTGGCCTGGCGGGCGGCCTCGGCATGGATGGCGAGCGGACGCAGAGCTTCGATGCGAAAGTCGTGGCGTTGGGCGTAGGAAAACGCTCGGATAAGGATGAGAAAGTCCGAAATTCCGTGGCCGAAGATTTCTGCGCGCTCCTCTTCGACGCGGCGCTCGGCACGCATGAGAAGATTGCGCGATTGCGTCAGCGCGGCGATGAGGGCGGCGGCGCGGACGCAGTCGAATTCCTTGGCGGCGAGAAACATCCGCGCGTAGCGCGGGTGCACGGGGAAGCTCAGCATGCGGAGGCCCGTGGGTGTGATCTCGCCCGTGTGAGAGTCCAGCGCGCCGAGATCGGCCAGCAACTGCTCGGCGCGCCCCAGGGATTTCTCTTCCGGCTTGTCCATCCAGCGGAAGCTGTTGAGATCGCGAACTCCGGCGGCTTTGAGGGTCAGCACGGTTTCGGCGAGGTCGAGGCGCTTGATTTCGGGAAGCTCCGCCGGCGCGCGCAACGCGTGGTCACGTTGCGTCCAAAGACGGATGCACAAACCCGGCGCGGTGCGTCCCGCGCGCCCCGAGCGTTGTTCGGCCGAAGCGCGGCTGATCTTTTCGATGAGAAGCGTGTTGATGCCGCGGTGCGGATCGTACCGGGCGACGCGGGCGAGACCGGCATCGACGACCATCGTCACACCGTCGATGGTGAGGGAGGTTTCCGCCACGTTCGTGGAAACGATGATCTTGCGTTTCCCGGTTCGCGCGACCGCTTTGTCCTGCTCGGAGGCCGGGAGCTCCCCATGAAGCGGAAGGATAAGACATCCGCTTGGCGCGCGATGGGCCATCTCCCGGATGGTGCGCTGGATTTCGTAGGCGCCCGGCATGAAAACCAGAATGTCTCCGTCTGTCCTGGCCAGATTTTCCGAAACGGCCTCTGCGGCGAGTTCCCACGGAGGATCGTCGCGCGGTTCGTGGCGCAGGTGCTCGATGTCAACGGGAAAGGTGCGACCCTCCGAGGAGAGTGGCTGGCAGGGAGCGAGATAGCGCTCAAGCTGCGGGCCGTCGAGGGTGGCCGACATGACGATGATCTTGAGGTCGGGACGGAGGGATTCCTGGAGGTCCAGAGCGCGGGCAAGGCTGATGTCGCTGTAAAGATGGCGTTCGTGAAACTCGTCGAAAATAAGCGTCGAAACTCCGTCCAAGGACGGATTCGCGAGCATCTGGCGCAGGATAATGCCTTCCGTCACGAACAGAATGCGCGTCAGCGGCGAGGACACATTGTCGAGCCGGATTTGGTAACCGACTTCGTCGCCCAGTTGGGCGCCGCGTTCCTCGGCCACGCGCTTTGCGAGCATTCGGGTGGCCAGCCGGCGCGGCTGGAGGATGACGCAGCGTCCGGATCCCAGCGCCCCGCCGTCCAGCAGGATTTGCGGAACCTGGGTCGATTTTCCGGACCCGGTCGGCGCTCGCAAGATGAGGCGGCCGTTTTCACCAAGCGTGCGGATGATCTCCTCATCGAGATCGTAAATTGGAAGAGGGTCGTTCATTGTTGCTTTCCGGGCATTATCTGCTCCTGTTCCAACCCGTCTGGTTTATCCGGTATCGATGGCATTCAAAGCAAGAGTACGAGAAACAGAACAGAAGCGAAACACGCTCGCCAAAGTTTGTCCCATTGTATTATCTGCTCACATGAATCGGATTCGAGGGATTTTGCTGACCGTCTTTGCGGCCATATCGTCCGCGGGGCTGGACGCTGCCGAGACCGCCATGACTCCGGACCAGATCAAGCAGGTCGTTCGCATTGAATCGATAACCATCCCGATGCCGGGCGAATTTTTCGCCGCTATCAACAAGCAGGGTCGTCCCAACTGGAAGCAACTCGTTCGCACAGGCACTCCCGAGGCCACGTCGAGCCGTTCGCAGATTGCCCTCATTCTTGGCACCCTTGTGGCCGACGGTTACATTGCGGTGGAGGCGCAGGATAGCCAGGGCGTAAAGAACATCGGCAAGGAAATCATCAATCTCGCCAAGAAGCTCAATGTGAGTCAAAGCGTGCTCGGCCGCGGCAAGAGCATCAATGATTTTGCTGAGAATAACGACTGGAACGCGTTGCGCGAGGAGCTCGAGGCCACTCAAAACGAGGTGAAACTCGACATGTTTGATCAAAAGGACAACAACCTCGTAACGCTGGTGACCTTGGGGGCCTGGGTTCAGGGGACAGAACTCGCCAGCGGGCTCATTGACCGCTCGTATACGCCGGAAACAGCCCGCCTCCTGCGCCAGCCCGCCATCATTGACTATCTTCTCAGCCAGATCGGAACGCTGCCCCAGGGAATGCAGGAAGATCTCTTGATCGCCAGGCTCCGCTCCGCTCTTGAAAAGTCGCGGGGTCTCGTCGAAGCCGAGACGCCCTCTCCGGAAAACGTGAAGGACCTCCACGAGACCATGTCTTCCGTTGTCACAGCCATCGGGACCGGAACCTAGGAGACTGATGAAGAAACCACCTGCGCCACGCAGCTGCGAATGGGAACCATGACCTTTTTACTGAGAGTTCTTTGCGCCGCGATGGTCCTGTCCGCGGCTGTCGCCCAGGAGACTCCGGCGCCATCCCCGGCAGCGGAGAACGATGTGAGCGCGCGGAGCAAGGCTCTCGAGCTCGCCGGGGCCTTCAGCAACGATGGCTACAAGATCCGCGACGGCTATTGGCCCGGGGAGATCGAGCCGAATCGGCCGCAATTTCTGGAGGTCAATCTTTTTGCCGGCAACGAGTATTGGTTTTCTGCCGCGGTGACTTCGCCCGGCCGAAAGATCGCCGTGAGCGTTCTTAACGAGGAGGGCAAGCCGGTGGACTACCAAACTTACGAAGAAGGGCAGGTCTCCGCGGCGGGTTTTGTCCCCGAGGTGAGCGGCCGCTATTTCATCAAAATGGCCCTCCTGGAAGGGGAGAAAGCGCAGTTCTGCCTTTTGTATTCGTACAAGTAGTGGCAGCATTTAAAGGGATGACGTCGACCGCCGAAAAACTCGATAGCCCGCAGGTACGGCAATTTTCCGTCTTTCTTCAAAACAAAGTCGGCGCGTTGCTCGAAGTAGTTAAACTGCTCAATGAGCACAACGTCGTGGCTTTGGCCTTGAGCATACAGGATTCCTCGGAATCCTCCATTACGCGCATGATTGTGAGTGATCCCGGGCGGGTGAGCGCGTTGTTTCACGAGCACGAGATTGCCTTCGGCGAGTGCGAGGTGCTTGTTGTCGAATTGGAGGAAGGCGCCGCGGACCTTGCGAAGGTTCTTTCCACGCTGCTTATGGCGGAGGTGAACATTATATTCAGCTATCCCATGCTCATCCGTCCACGAGGACGCGCCGTACTGGTCATGCATCTTGATGACAACGAATGCTCGAGTTCCGTGCTTCGAGGTGGCGGCTTCAGGATTCTCTCGCAAGGGGACCTTTCGCGCTGATGGTCTCCATAAGGATGCTCATCGCGGCGTTTCTCGCCGCAGCCCTGGCAGTCGCTGCGCGCGCCGATCTCACGATCACGCAGCAGATTCAGAAGGACGCCCCGCCGCAGGCTGCAAACATGACGATGACGATGAAGATTAAAGAGGGAAAGATGCGGCTGGACCTCAATCCTCAAATCTCCTCCATCGTTGATCTGAAGAGCGGCGACATGACGTCGTTGATGCATCCTCAGAAAGTGGTGATGAAAATCCCCGGCGCATCGATCAAAAGCATACAGCAGAACCTCAAACAGGACACGGCCAAGAGCGTCGGCAGCGATCCGGTTGCGCCAAAGCCCACGGGTCGGAAAGAAACAATCAGTGGCTTTGCTTGTGAGGAGTTTGAAACCACGGCGGATGGCATGAACGTTCACCTGTGGCTCACCAAGGACCTTCCCAATGCGGAGAAACTGATGGCCGAGCTCGCGGAGCTTTCGGGCGAACTCGATCCCCTTAAGGGAGTCACGAAGGATCAGAAGCTGCCTGGTTTCCCGATCCGGACCGTGGTGGACGCGACGGGCGCGGGCAAGACCACGGTGACGGTTTTGGCGGTCAGCGAGAGCCCGGTTGCCGACTCGGAGTTCGAAGTTCCTGATGGCTATCGGGCCATGCAAGCGCCCGTGCTTCCGAGCAAGTAGCCGCCATTGGACCTCGCTTCGGGGACTTTTGCGGAATCTGCCCCACGGAAAAGTGGCGGAGCCGTTCAGGGAATTTCAGGAAGTTGCCGGGAGCGCCATTTCCGCTAGTTTCTGCGGGATGAAATGGCGCTTGTGCGCATTCGCGCTCTGCCTCGTCCTGTCGGATGCCGCGTGGGGACTTGACGCCGCGTCTCAACGGCTGGCGGACCGTTATCTGGCCATTCTCAGCGCAAACCCGGCGCAGCAAACCGCCTTCGACCGTCTTTGGAAGATCCATGCCGATGCGGGTGAAACCGAAACGCTTCTTGCCGAGTGCCGGAAGCGAGCCGGGGAAAGCCCGCTTTTGTACGCGAGGGTTCTGCAGCGGGCCGGGCAGGCTGTCGAGGCGAAAAGGGTCCTTGGTGAAGCCGCGGGCGCTGGAAACGTCGCGGCGGCGGAAATGCTTGCCGTAATGCTCGAAGAGGAAGGCGAGATTCGGGCGGCTGCGGACCTCATCGAGAAAGCGGCGGCTTCGCAAGAGAGCCCGGCCCTTCTGGTCCGGCTCGGCGAGCTTTTGCAGAAGGCTGGAGATCTTGAAAAGTCGCGCGTGGCCTGGGAGCGCGCGGTTGCCCTGGCGCCTGGTGACCTCGTCCTTCGCAAGCGGCTCGCGGCCGCAAGCATGCAGGCCGGGGACTGGAAATCCGCTGTGGACCACCTGCGGATCATTGCGGAGCGCGGCTCGCCGGCCGAGCGGTTTGTCGCATGGGGCGAGATTTCCCACCGTTTTGAGGAAGCCGGCAGCCTGGGCGAAGCCATAGCCGCGCAGGAAGCCCTGGTTGGTTTGATGGGACCCGATCATTGGCAATTGGATTCCGCGCGCCGGCGCCTTCTCGCTCTCTCCAGAGAAAATCATTCGCTTGGCGCGTTGGAGGAAAAATGGCTCAAGGAGGCCGATGCCCATCCGCGCGATGCCTTGCTTGCCTTGCGAGTCGCAAAGCTTTACGAGTTCGAAGGCAAGGACAATCCGCGGCGGGACTGGCTGGCCAAGGCGGCCGCGCTCAACCCCAAGGACATCCGGCTCGCATGCGAGGTCGCAGCGCTCGATCTCTCCATGGGCCGTGCGGAGGCCGCTGCGGACCGCTATGACAAGGTGCTCGCCGTCCGGCCGGACGATGGCGATGTCGGTTTTCTCCGTGCGGAGGTCTCCGCCCTCCTCGGTCAGGAGGCCGATGCGGAAAAGCGGGTCGAAGATTACCTCGCGGCTCACAAGGATGATGAGGCCGCGGCCGCGCGGGCGCTGGACTTCTACAGGCGCATGCGGCTTTTTGCTCCGCTCGAACGCAAGCTGGCCGCGGCTTTTCTCGCTCGTCCCGACGACGAGCAGGCAGCGTCCGAACTCGCGCGATTCTTCCTCGAGCAACGACGGGATGCCGAGGCGTCGGCTTGCCTTTTGCGCTTTGACATTTCGCGGCTTGACCCGCGGGACGCGGCAGCGGCGGCCTTCCGCTTTTCGGAGTTGTTCAAGGAATCCGGAGCGAAGGATGATGAGCAACGCTGGGCGCGTACAGCATTCGAAAAGGATCCTGCCCGTCCCGAATATGCGCTTCGTTTGGCCGACCTCCTTCAGGCGGCGGGGCGGAAGGAGGCCATGGTCGAAGTCTTGCGGCGGGCGTGCGAGAGTTCCGGAAGCGCTCCGCCTCGAGAAGATCTCGACAGGCGCCTTTTCCTTGCCTTGCAATCCAAGGAGCGGACGACGTCAGATGATCCGGACAAATCGGTGGCACCCATTGTCCTGGATACGATCGCTTCGCTGGACGATCAGGCACGGCGGACCGGCAACGAGGCGGCCTGGCTCAGGCTGGCTCGCTGGCTCCGCTGGACTAATAGCAGGCCGGGTCCGGTGAACGCTTTGCGGCGGGGATTGGAGGCCGCGCCGCAGTCAACGGCTTTGCAGGAGGCGCTGGCTGTGCAACTGGCGGATTCCGGGGATCCCGCCGCCGCGATCGAAGCCTTGAGGAGGCTCGCGGAACTCGCGCCCGATCGCAGCGCGGAAATCCAGGCTCGAATCGGTCATATTGAACTCGACCGGGGCAATACCGAGGAGGGATTGCGGATTTTCCAATCGCTCGCTCAAGAGTCGAAGGATTGGCAGGCTGTCGCCGATCTTGCCCTCGCCCAGCAGATGGGCGGAAATTGGTTCGACGCCTTCGAAACCTGGCAGCGCGCCTACAGGCTTGCGTCTCCGGGCGCGCGGCGAACACTTCGCGCTCCGATCCTTAACGCGGCGACGCGGCTGCAGCTCTATGCTCGCGGGCTGGACTTTCTCGAAGAAGCGTGCGCTGCGGAATTGGACAACGCGGCGCGCGGAGAACTGCTGGCTGAAGCAGCGGCTTATGCCGTCGAGCATGGCGTTGCCGAGGACTGGCGCTCGCGTGTGGAGCGACGGAGCCGAACGACTTCGGAAGGATCCTCCTGGCGGGAGGGACTCGTTTCTCTTTTGACTGCCGAGGGCCGCGTGGAGGAAGCACGGCAGGCTCTCAAGGCGTCGGTAAAAGACAACGAGGATTCGTCCGGGACCATCGACCGGCTCTTGAAGTCGGCGGAGAACGCCACAGATTGGGACGAGGCTGCCCGGCTCGCGCAACGGCTGGCCTCTGTCGTCGGAACGCAGGATCCGTCGCCGTCCATGCGCCAGGCGGACTTCCTCGAGCGTGCCGGAAAACGGGACGAGGCGGAGGCCGTGTGGCGGTCGCTGACCGTCCGGCATGCCCGCACCCCGCAGGTGCTCGCGGCGGCCGGAGATTTTTTTGAGCGCGTGGGAAGATTCGAGCGCGCCGAAGACTCCTACCGCGCCGCGGCGCGGTTCCGCGGATGCGCACCTCAGGTTTATTTGCGATTGGGCCGATTCGCACTCGATCGCGGTGATCGCTCCCAGGCACTGGCAGCCTTCGAGACACTGCTTGCTGAGACAAGACCGGAGATCGAGGCTTCCAAGGACTGCCTTCCGCTGCCGGACAGGATCCTTTTCGCGCCTGCACAGCCCGCCCGCCCTGGCGGTCCGGGTGTCGCGCAATGGAAAATTGTCTCCGAGGCTGACAGCGAAGGCTGCAGGCTTATCGCGATTCGCGAGGCCGGCCAGCTTCTCGTTCACAGTCCGCAAAAGCAAAAATGGTTTGAGAAGTTCTCGCTGCCGCTGGAGAGGATCTGGGCGAAATACTACTCAGGGGAGAGAGCGGGGTCGTTCGTGGAAATCGAGCGTCTGGCCTCGACGGAGGACACCACTGCGGCGTTTGCGCAGGGCTTCGCCGCGCTGGCACTGGAAGCGGGAGAGGATGGCAGATTGGGCGAATGGGCTGCTGGTCTTGGAGAGGGTCAGGCCAGATGGGAGAGCGTTCTGATTGCGTTCTCCCGCATGCTTGAGGCCAACTGGCGGCCCCCTCCGGCGTTCCTGGCCCGCCTGTTCGCCGGCGCGCCGGCGCTTCAACGCTGGCAGGCCTCCGAGTCCCTGGCACAAAGGAATCTTCTGCCCACCGCCTGCGTGCTCGGCGAAACCGTGCCTGGCTCATTGCCGGCTTCTCAGGCGTGCTCCGCGTGGATCGAGCTGGCGCGATGGCGGATTGCGTTGTGTGATCCCGATGAAGCGATCGCGTGTCTGGACAGGGCGATCGAGCGAGCGCCCTCGTCGGTATCGTTCGGCGAGCCTTTGTTTGCGGCTATCCGCGCGCGCTGGCTCCTCACCCCGGACGATCAAAGGGCGCGTTTCGAAGAGGAGGTGACGCTCCGTTTGAGGGCGTCCAAGCATCCGCGGTGCGAGACGGCGGCAACCGCCTTGATCGCGGGCCTGAAGGGAAACGATTCCCTTGCCTCCGGGAAGATCGCCGAGGTCGTTCGCGATTTGGGAACGTCGGACGACGAGAGTTGGGCGGAGTTTGTGCAGCAAGGCGGAAATCAGCTTGAGGAATGGAACCTCAACCGCCTGGCGCGGGATCTCTATCGCAACGAGCTTGCCAGGGATGCCGCTCTTCTTGCGATGAGGGGCGAGAACTTTCATCGCTCGACGACGGAGTTGCTCATACTCAACCAGCTGATCTCCGCCGCCGGCAACCGGATACCCTACCTGCTCAACGAATGGCTGGCCCGCGGCGCATCCGACCGGGAGCTCCTGGATGCCGCCATCCGGCTTCAACACGCCGGCCGTACGGAAGCGGCGGCGGCCGTGTTTCGGAGCCTTTGCGAGCGCAATCCCCGCAATGAAGCCATCTGCGCGGGAATCCTGAATCTCGCGCGCATCCGCCTGATGCGAAAACCCGGTGGCGACTTCCTGGAAAGACTGCTTGCCGACGAGTATCCCGGGCTGAGCCGGGCGGTGATTCAGACAGCGGGGCTGCGGCTTGCGCTTATTTGGGATGAGGAGGGGGAGTATGACCGCTCGCTCGCGCTCCTGAATCGCCTCGGTCGGAACGGTGCTCTCAACAAGGGTCTGCTCTTTCAGCAAATCCAGGCGCTGTGCAGGGCGGGACGCCATCGGGAGGCGCTTGCCGAGCTGGAAAGAAATCCCTTCCTTGCGACGTCGCCCGAGTTCACGATTCCCCTGGCGGATTTATACGCCTCTTTCGGGCGGGAGCGTGACGCTTGCTCGTTGCTGGAGCGTGAGGCTCGAAGCGGTTCCGCCAATCGCCGGGTCGCGGCGTCGAAACTCCGCGAACTGGCCCTCCAGCTCAATGACCAGTCGCGAGCCGCATCCGCAGAGGCATTACTCGGCTCAATCCCTGAGAATTCTTCTTCTCAAAGAATAAGTCCCACCAATGAAGATGACTGGAAAAGGGCCCTGAGCGGGATAGACAACCCGGCGGAGACCCAAGAGGAGCGCTTTCGCGCGGGTCGGAGCTTCCTCGTCCTGCATCAGGACTTGCCGGCCAATCTCCGGGCGGAGCAACTCGCCCGCCTCAAACGCATAGCCAGGAGCAATCCCGCGCTGGTTCCGGAATACTATGTGTTGCGCAAGGAACTTGCCGAGAAATTCGGCTCCACGGCGGAACTTGTGAAGGAGCTCCTGGCTGAGTGGGACGCCGGGCGCGGGAATTACTATGCGGGCGAGATCGTTATTCAAATCCTGCTTGAGCAAAAGAGCTATGATGATCTCGGACGCGTCCTGAACGAGTACCTTGTCGATGCCCATTTCAACGAGCGGGCCTGGGATCAAATGGGGCGCCGTCTTTTGCTCGAAGATCAATACGAGCTGGCGGGTCGCGTCTTTTCCGAGCTTCGGGCGCGTGCTCCGGGCGATGCCGTCCGCGCGCTCCTGCTTGCCGAGGCGCTTTGGATGAGCGGCAGGCACGATTCGGCTGAGGCCATCGTTTCCCTGGTTAAGCGCATCGCGTTTTTCGATACGCAGAGGAATATCGATCTGGCCGAGTTTTACTTGAAGACCGACCGCGCGACGGACGCCAAGCCGCACCTTCTCGCGGCGCCGGTGGATGTGCGGTCGGGTGCGGCCTGGAACCACGCCTTGGAACGATTTGTGCAGCGAAATGATTTTGCCGAGGCCCGCGAGTGCATTCCGCATGCCGTGGAAGCTCCCCAGGGCGTTACGACACGTGCCCTGGCCGACTACTATTCGCGGAGCGGACAAGTGTCCCGCCTCGACCCTCGCGTGAATGAATTCAATCTGCCTCCGCGCCAGTTTCGCGATCTCCAGATCGAGATTGCCCGGAGGCTGATTGCGGAGAGCGACACGGATCGCGCCTGGTCATGGATCGAGAATACCGCGTCCCTTCTCGGAGACTCACAAGGAAGGAGCTTATTGCAAAGCGTGGAATCTACCGACTGGAATCGGGCCGAGGGATTGTGGGAAAACTCAGCGAGCCCGCTTTGGGAGGCCCGTTGCGCCGCCGCGGAGTTCCTTTTGCGTCGCGCTCTGGCAACCGAGTCCTCCGATGACGCGCTCAAGGATCTCGCGCGCGCTCACGAGGCGCATCCAGGCTCGTTCCCTATTGCGCAAGCCTACATCGGGAGACTTCTGCAGCGCGATGAACCGGCCGCGGCCCGGAAGGTCCTGCGCGACGTGATGGAGTCCTACGCGGAGCCGGCGGACCGTCGCGCCGCTCGCCAGATGCTGGCGTCTTTGCAAGCTTCCCCTTCCTTGCCGAAGAGCGAATAGGTGATTAGTCTCTCTTTCATGCGCGCTCCTTTCGTTGTTTTCTGGCTTCTCGGAGGCGCCTGTTGCTTTGCCCAGCAGACGGACAAAAAGCTGCTTGATCGTGTGACGGCGAAGCCGGACATGTCGTTGGTCAACCCGATGAACAACAAGAAGTTCGAGGGGGGAGGCTTTTCCCTCGACAAGAAGACGGCAGGCTCTTCCCAATTCCTTTACGACCAGAAACTCTCCCCTGGAAAATATCCGAATGTCCGCTCCTTTCTGGGCATCAGGAATCCCTGGTTCGGCAGGATGGTCTATGACTCGAACAAGGCGAGCCTCTGGTCAAAGACGCTGGTAGTGAACGCGGACAGGCAGGTTGCCGTCGAATCCGCGCAAACCCGGAAATTCTATCTGGCGGACAGGAAAGCCGCCCGACGGGAAGAGCCGGTGAAAACATCGGCCTATCTGGGTCGAGGGAGCGCGCAAGGATCCCTTAATCAAGTCAGCGACAAGATCGATAAGAACATGACCATCGAGCAAGTTCGGGAGATCTTGAATAAGAACCGCTGACAGAAATGCCTTCCACCGCCGACCAGGTGGCCCGCCTTTCCCGCGGTTGCCAGAAAATCTTCAGCGAGAGCGAACTGCATGAGAAGCTCGCCCAGGGACGCCCCCTGCGCGTCAAACTCGGTGTGGATCCGACTGCCCCCGACATTCATCTGGGTCACAGTGTCGTGCTGAGCAAGTTGCGGGATTTCCAGGACTTGGGCCACGAGGCCATTTTGATCATCGGGGATTTCACGGCAATGATTGGGGATCCGAGCGGACGCTCAGCCACCCGCCCCCAGTTGACTCACGACCAGGTTTTGCAAAATGCCCGGAGCTACCAGGAGCAAGCCTTCAAGATCCTGAGTCGCGAACGCGCCAGGGTGGTCTTCAACGGCGAATGGTTTGAGGTGATGAGCTTCGAGGAGGTCATCAAGCTGAACAGCCGGGTGACGCTTCAGCAAATGCTTGTGCGCGAGGACTTTCGTGATCGCATGGACCGCGGCCACGCAATTCGGGCGCATGAAATTCAATACCCTATCATGCAGGGGTGGGATTCCGTCATGGTCAAGGCTGACGTCGAGCTTGGCGGAACCGATCAGCTTTTTAATATCATGGTCGGCCGTGACCTGCAACGCGAGGAGGGAATGGATCAGCAAGTCGCGATGGTGATGCCTATCCTGGAAGGCCTCGACGGTAGACAGAAGATGAGCAAGAGCCTTGGAAACTACGTCGCTTTGAACGAAAGCCCGGTCGAGATGTTTGGCAAGCTGATGAGCATCAGCGACGCCTTGATGCCACGCTATTACGAAGTGCTCTTGCACGAGGAGATGCCAGCCAACGCGCACCCGATGGACGCCAAGAAATCCCTCGCGCGCGTGGTTACGGCGCGTTTCCATTCCAGCGAGCAAGCGGCGGCGGCGCTCGAGGATTTCGAACAACGCTTCGGCAGGAAGGACCTTCAGAATGCGGATCTGCCGGTCTTCTCGCCGTCCGGCGAGGCGCGCGACCTTGTCAGCATCGTCGTGGAAGGCTACGCCCGCTGTTTTGGAATCGCCAAATCTCGAAGCGATGCCCGCCGATTGATCGAGGGAGGCAGCATCCAATGGGGAGGCGAAAAAATCGTCGACCCGAAGGCCAGTTTGCCAGCGGGTTCGGGCGGTGTCCTGAAGCTGGACAAGACGCGCGCGGTGCGCATTCCCTAGCCGTCCGCCGGGCCGGACAGCGAGTTGCTATGTGGATCGCGAAGGCACGACGATGATCGGGCATTTCGCGTGTTTCAAGATTCCGGTGACGACGCTTCCGCTGAAGAGGTGGTAGAGGGCGCCGTGCCCGTGGGAACCCAAAATGACGTAGTCCGCATGGCGCTTGGCAGCCTGTTCGAGGATATCGTCGACGGCGAGACCGATGATAGTCACCGCCTCCACTGCGACTCCGGTCGCTTTCAATTCCTCGGCAAAGGATTGCAGGCGCGCATCCGGGGCAGAGAGGCTTTCAGTCGTCTCCATGGGGGGCGGAGCCGCGGCGATGACGTCCATCGTCGCCCCCACGGGGATATAGCTGGCCACGGGCTCGACAATGTGCAAAAGGACAACTTTGGCTGGCAGCTGTTTTGCCAGTTCGGCGGCTTTTTCGAGGACATGCTTCGAAGCGTCACTCAGATCAACTGGGACAAGGAGGGTTTTCATGGCCGTTTCGCGCGGTATGTTATCCCGCAATCACCCGGCGCGCGAGGCAATACTCTTGCGCGCGCTGAGAAAGTTCCTCACGCAGGAAGGGATCGCCTGCGCCGGAATCGCGCCTTCCTTTGAGTTTCGCGATTCCCGAAAGCGCGAGGCTGGTCAACTGGCGAAATTCGCTTCCGTAATGGTGGCAGCTTGCAGGGCCGTGGGGAGCGAGCCGATAGTTCCGGGATGGAAGATTTGTTTCAGGACAGTGTCGCGGCGCCCATTGCCATCGATGCGCCTCTGGCGACGCGGATGCGTCCGCGCACCTTGGAGGAATATGTGGGTCAGCGGCATATTCTTGGAGCGGGGAAGCTTCTTCGGCGCGCCATTGAAGCCGATCGAGTTTTTTCCATCATTTTGTATGGGCCGCCCGGCGTCGGGAAGACGAGTCTTGCGCAGGTCATTGCTGCCACGACGCGATCGCGCTTCGAACGGCTGAGCGGCGTGGAGGCAAGCGTTGCAGACGTCCGGCGCTTGATCGCCCAGGCGTCCAATCGGCTGCAAAATGGCGGGGAAAAGACCATCCTGTTCATCGATGAGATTCATCGCTTCAACAAGGCCCAGCAGGACGTTTTGCTGCCGGATGTCGAGAGCGGCCTTCTGCGGCTTGTCTCCGCGACGACGCACAATCCGTTTTTCTATGTCAACAGCCCCCTGGTTTCGCGCTCGCAAGTCTTCCAGCTTGAACCGCTCTCGGTCGATGATCTCCTCGAGCTGATGCTTGCAGCCGTTTCCGACAGGGAGCGAGGGCTCGGCAATCTGCGGCTGTCGCTTGACGACGAGGCCGCGAAGCTCCTGGCGACGGTCAGCGACGGGGACGCACGGAAATGCCTTAACGCGCTGGAGATTGCGGCGCGCACGACGGCGCCGGATGCAAGCGGCCTCATCCACGTGACGCTGTCCACGGCCGAAGAAAGCATTCAACGAAAGGCGGTCGTCTATGACGCCGACGGCGATGCGCATTACGATACGATCAGCGCCTTCATCAAGAGCTTGCGCGGTTCCGACCCGGATGCGGCGCTCTATTGGCTGGCGAAGATGCTGTATGCGGGCGAGGACATTCGTTTCATAGCGAGACGGCTCATCATTTGCGCGAGCGAGGATGTTGGGATGGCAGACTCGAACGCCCTCGTTGTGGCGACCTCCGCCCAGCAAGCCGTTGAGTTTGTTGGCTTGCCGGAAGCGCAGCTCATTCTCGCCCATTCAACCGTTTATATCGCGACGGCCCCCAAGAGCAATCGCTGCACGGTAGCCATCGGAAAGGCATCCGCCGAAGTGCGCGAGGGACGCACGCTCGCGATCCCAAAAACTCTGCGTGATGCCCATTACAAGGGAGCACGGAAGCTGGGTCACGGTGAAGGCTACAAGTATAGCCATGATTACGAAGGGAGTTACGTTCCTCAGGCGTATTTGCCGGAGGGCCGCGTTTATTACGAGCCGAGCGAGAACGGCTTGGAAAAGCGCGTCAAGGAACGCCTCGATCACTGGCGGGCGCTCTTTGAGGAGGAACGTCGAAAGTCAGCAGACCGAAAGAGCGGCAAACAAGATTCTTCCGCCGCTTAGCCTCGGGCTAAAGATGGAAAATGCTTCGTGAAAAAAAACAAAAACTTCAAACTGCTCAAGGCGCCAAAAGTGAATGCGACGGCTTGTTCACAAACGGGTTGCCGCGTATCTCCGTGGCTTCATTGCTCGCGGCGCAGAAGGGTGAACGCGGCGGCGCTCATCAACGCGCGGGAGAGTTCGGTGATAACCTGAATTCATCGCTTCGAAAATTGCCGTCTGTCCTGAAATTCTAGGCTAGGATGTGCTCCTGTCTCGCCAGCTGCGACTCGCTCGTAGGTCATCCCGAAGATCGTATCCGTCAGCCAGCGCCGGAAGGAGTCGTTGTAATGCGCCTGGAACTGTTTGAACAGCTGGGCGTCGTCTTTGAACATCGCCGTGATCACACGCTTCAGCGCTTTGTCGTGCTCGAGCATGTCAGATTGTCGTGGCGACGGGATGCGCATTCTGGAGGCCCTGGCCGGGGAGCGCAATCCCGAGGCGCTGGCGAGGTTTTGCAGCACTCGCATTAGAGCCTCCCGACAAACCGTGGCCAAAAGCCTGCACGGCAACTGGCGCGAGCAGTTGCCCGTTTATTTCCCGAGGAGATAATCCGGATTCAGCTTTTTCAGGGCGGGAATCACGAACAAGCCATCCTTCCGAATGAGCTTGCCGTCGAACCACACTTCGCCACCGCCGTAGTCCTTCCGTTGAATATTGACGATGTCCCAATGGATGCGGCTCTTGTTGCCGTTTCCCGCGGTTTCGTAAGCTTGCCCAGGCGTGAAGTGGAAAGATCCGGCGATCTTCTCGTCGAAGAGAATATCCCGCATCGGGTGCAGAATGTGGGGATTGAATCCCAGTGAAAACTCCCCGATGTAACGGGCGCCCTCGTCGCTATCGAGAATTTCATTGAGCTTCCTGGTGTTGTTTCCGGTGGCCTTCACGACGCAGCCACTCTCGAATTCAAGACGAATGCTATCGAATGCCGTCCCCTGATAGATCGTGGGAGCATTGAAGCTCACGTGACCTTCGACGGAATTCTTCACGGGACAGGAAAAGACCTCTCCGTCCGGGATGTTGCGGTCGCCGCCGCACATGACCGATCCGATGCCTTTGATGGAAAAGAGGAGATCCGTGCCGGGGCCTTTGATTTGGACGCGGTCCGTCCTGTCCATCAGGGCCTTGAGGGCCTTCATGCCGGGAATCATTCGCGCGTAGTCGAGGGTGCAGACTTTAAAAAAATAATCCTCGAAAGCCTCTGTGCTCATCTGAGCCTGCTGCGCCATTGCGGGGGTGGGCCAGCGCAGCACGACCCATTTCGTCTTGTTGATGCGCCAGTCCATGACCGGGCGCATTTTTCCGGCGACGAGACGCATCTTTTCCTCCGGCACATCGGAGAGCTCGGTGATGTTGTGGCTTCCGCGGACCGCGATATAGGCCTGCATTTTTTTCATGCGGGCCAGCTCGATGGTGCTGGTAATGCCGAGCTGGCCTGCATCGGCCTCGCGCGCCAGTTCGCGCGAGATTTGAGCATGATGGATTTGGAGGAAGGGCAATGCGCCGGCGGCGCGGGAGGCCCGAATGAGCGCGATGCCGATTTCGTCCGGGGCGTCAAAGAGTTCAACAAGGACGTATTCGCCCTTCCGGAGCTTGGTCGAGTGGCGGATCAGAACGCGAGCGAGTTGGTCAAGACGGGAATCGTACATACGAAATCAAACTACAAGATGGATCATAGCCGCGCTAGCAACCCCAGCGGCTCTCGAACGACGCCGGCCCAGCCCTCTTTTTCGAGGCGGGCTGCCTTGAGCCTCTCATAAGGCAGCAGCGTCAAAAGGTCTCCGCATCAGGCGGTCTGAAGCGCCGAATAGATCATCTCGTGGGCGCCGGACCATTCCTTGACGGCGGCGCGCAGCCGGGCCGTGGCCTCGTTCACGCGGCGCTTCAATTCCCGGCGATGCTGCCGTGAGATTTCGCCGCGACGCTCTGCCGCGGCGCGGTATTCCGCGAGCAATTCTTCCCAGTGGGCGAGCGCCGCATGCATCTTGTCCTGAGCGTTCTGCAGAACCGCGTGAAGCGATTCGGAAATCGGCGTCTGGCGAGCGGACAGCACTTCGCTGAGGCGGCGCTGCCGCTCGGCAATCTGGGCCTTGAGGATGATTTCCTCGGGCACCGTACGGAGCTTTCCAACGAGACCAACCTTATGCAGGAGCCAGATCGTCCATTTGGTGGGATCAAATTGCCAGGGTTTCACCCCGTTCCGGTAGTCGTATTGAAACTCGTGATGAAAATTGTGATAGCCCTCGCCGAAGGTGAAAAATGCCATGATCAGGCTGTCGCGAGCCGAGCACTTGCTGGAATACGGCTGATTGCCAATCCAATGGCAAAGCGAGTTGATGCAAAAGGTCATGTGATGCACGAAGACGATTCGAGCCACTCCCGCCATCAGGAAGGCGCCCAACGCACCGGTCCAGCCGCCCCAGAGAAAACCCAGGAGCGTAGGGAGGCCGAATCCAACGCCCACTGCCAGCGGGATGTAATGCGCGTGCTGCCAGACGGCCAGGCGATCCTTTTGCAAATCCCGCACCCAGGTCAGAGGCGTGTCCGGTCCCATCCGGAAGAGAAGCCAGCCGATGTGCGCATGGAAAAAGCCCTTCGAGATATCGTAGGGATCGTCGTCATGATCGGTAAACTTATGATGTCTCCGGTGATCGGCGCACCATGACAGCGCGGAGCCTTCAAAAGCCGCGGAGCCGAATAGGAGAGTGAAGACCTTCACCGGCCATCGCGCCTGGAAGGTCAGGTGGGAAAACAGGCGGTGATAGCCCAGCGTAATGCTCAGGCCGGTTGAGATGCTAAAGAAAACAAAGAGGGCAAGCTGAAAGCCGCTCAGGCCAAAATGCCAGATATAGGCGGGGACGGCGAGGATTGTGGTCAAGAACGTTCCGATAAGGAACGTGCTATTGAGCCAGTGAATTTTTTTCCAAGGGAGGTTCATTTAGCGATTCTTTCTGGACCGGGCGCGGTGAAACGTCCGGCGGTTGGGAAATTCATTTGTGCGCGGACGAAAGGGCTTCTCTTCATTTCGCAGGGGAACCCGCGCCAAAGCAAAACCCTCTATCACGAGCCTCTGGATCCTTTGTCCGATAAAACGCTCTATCGCTGCAAGTTTTTTCAATTCATCACCTGTCACAAGTGTGAAAGCGTCGCCCGCTCGTAGCGCGCGACCGGTCCGGCCGATGCGGTGAACGTAGTCTTCGGGGTGCTGCGGCACGTCGTAGTTGATCACGTGGCTCACGCCCTCCACGTCGATTCCTCGCGCGGCAATGTCGGTGGCAACCATGACTTCGTATTTGCCCGACCTGAACCCGGCGAGGGCTTCGATGCGCTGGTTTTGGGTGCGGTTGGCATGCAGAACCGCAACAGCATGGTTCGAATTGCGAAGTCTTTTGGCGATTTTGTCCGCGCCGTGCTTGGTGCGTGCGAAGACAAGCACGCTCTGATAATCGGTCGCTTCCAGCAGCGCGACGAGCAGGTCAAACTTTCGCTCGGCGTCAACGGAATAGACGCCGTGGGTGACCATTGAGGCGACGGATCGTCCGGATCCGACCTCAATGCGCGTCGGGTCGCGCAACGCCCACGCAGCGAGCTCCGCAATCTCCGGCGGAAGGGTTGCCGAAAAAAAGAGGGTCTGCCGGTTCGAAGGACATTGCGAAAGGATGCGCTTCACTGCAGGGAGGAAACCGATATCCAGCATGCGGTCCACCTCGTCGAGAACGACGATTTTCAAGTCGTCGAGGCGCAAGGCGCCTTGAGCCAGATAGTCCTCAAGCCGGCCTGGCGTGGCCACTATGACATCAAGGCCTTTTTTCATTGCCGCCCGCTGCGCTCCGTAGCCGACGCCGCCGTAAAGCGAGGCGACACGCAGGTCAGTCATCCGCGCCAGATCGCGGATTGCGGTCTCCACCTGCATGGCGAGTTCCCGGGTGGGCTCAAGCACAAGGCAGCGGAGTGCGCCATGAGAGTCGAGGCGCTGCAAGATCGGGAGCGCAAAGGCGGCCGTTTTTCCCGTGCCCGTCTGAGCGGAAGCGATGACGTCGCGGCCTTCCAAGGCGGGTGGTATGGCGCGGAGCTGAACGGGCGTCGGATCGCCATAGCCCATAGATTGAACCCCGCGCAGAAGTGGCTTGGTCAATCCAAGCTTGGCAAATGGCATGTCGTATTATTTAATAATTTGAAGGCGGAAACTCGGTGCGAATGCCTGTCTTGTCAACGGACGTTTCTGAAGGGTCCCCGAAACGAGGCATTGCATTTGCCAGCGGATGGGCGAGATTGTTGGTCCGCAAAGACGGAAGTGCGGGGGATGGTTTTGCTGCGCGTCCGACGTTCGCAGCGGAGTTCCGGCGCAGGACCAGCCTGTTCCTTTCCTCGACGAACAAGCGTCAAACCCCCGGCCCTTGGAACCATTTCCGTTTCGCGCACACTTACTATGAGCCAAGACAAGACTATTGAAATCGAAGGAACGATCACCTCTGTGTTGCCAGGAACCATGTTCCATGTCGCGCTTGCGAACAACCACACGGTGCTGGCACACATTTCGGGCAAGATGCGCAAGCGGTTCATCCGTTTGCTGAATGGGGACCGTGTGAAGCTCGAAATGTCTCCCTACGATCTCGAAAAGGCGCGCATCGTCTATCGGCTCGGGTAGAGCCTGATGCGGAGATTCGTCCTCGATTGCCGGAATTCTGGGACGAAGGACGAGTAGGATTGCTTTTTGGGCGATCCGATTGGGCAGGGGAATATTCCCTTGGTGGCCGGAAATTCGGGCTGCCGATCGATACTTCGGGAATATTTCTAGCTCTCCCCCTGCAAATGTCCTATCCCATCGATTAGTCTGTCCGGGTGAGCAAGAATAGCCGCCTAGGATGGCGAATTGACGCATGATGGAGAGCCTTCTCATTGCGATTGGCGTTGCAATACTTGTGTTGGCCGCGCTGCAGGTCGCGCTCATGGTCTCCACCCGCTCGGTTCGTCGCTTGCTTGCGGAGTTCTGCAGCCATCTCGAATCCCTTCCGGCGCAGATGCGGCAGGACAATTCCTCCGGCCGGCAGGAGCTTGCACAGGCGCTTTTCGCGGCACTCCACGAGGTCTCGGACGGCACGAGAGAATCTTTGCGGACGCAGACCGAGGCGCTTTCGCGCTTGCGGGAGTCGCTGGACCGCCAGCTCGCGCTCCTGACAGAAACGAGCGAACAGAAACTCGAAACCTTGAGGGCAACGCTGGAGAACAAGCTTGCCGCGATCCAGCAGGACAACAACGCGAAGCTCGAGCAGATGCGTGCGACGGTGGAGGAGAAGTTGCAGACGACACTCGAGCGGCGGCTGGGAGATTCCTTTAGAATGGTCAGTGAGAACCTCCAGCAGGTTCACGTCGCCATGGGCGAAATGCGGAAACTCGCCGGAGAGGTCGGCAGCCTGCAGACCCTGATGACCAATGTAAAGAATCGCGGTGGATGGGGAGAATTCCAGCTTGCCGCCATCCTCGAGCAGTTTCTCAGCCCTGAGCAATACGCAAAAAACGTTCAGCCGCGAGACAACGGCGAGACTGTGGAATTTGCCATCAAGTTGCCGGGGCGCGACGCGGAGGGCTCGCACGTCTGGCTGCCGATTGACGCCAAATTTCCCAAGGAGGACTATGAAAAGCTGCTTGCGGCGCTCGACAGGCAGGATGCGGACCAGGTCAGGATTTTTTCCGGTCAGCTTGAATTGCGGATCAAGGCAAACGCCCGCGATATTTCGCAAAAGTATCTGAGCCCGCCTCAAACGACCGACTTTGGAATCATGTTCCTTCCCAGCGAGGGTCTCTACGCCGAGGTCCTCAGGCGTCCGGGCCTCGCGGACTTTATTCAACGCGAATATCGCGTCATGATCGCGGGTCCGACCACGCTCGTGGCTTTGCTCAATAGCCTCCAGGTGGGCTTTCGCACGCTCGCCATTGAAAAGCGCTCGAGCGAAGTGTGGAAGATCCTCGGCGCCGTGAAAGCCCAGTTCAGCACGTTCGGCGACATCCTCGCAAAGGTTCAAAGGAAGCTGCAACAGGCAACAAGCGAGATCGAAACGGTGGGCTCCAAGGCGCGCACCATGCAGCGCAGACTGCGCGAAGTCGAAAACCTCGCGGTGGATAACTCCAACGAGCTGTTCGGATTTCCGAGCCTGGAGGCTTCCAGTTCGCTGCCTGATTCGATCGAGAATTCCGAGGAAACCATCCGCAAGGATGCCGCGTGATCCAGCGAGTCGTCCGGCTGATTTGATACCAAAGTTGACCTGCGATCGACCGCGACCCTTGCTCTTTGATCATGCTGACCAGAGAGTGCTTGCCTCCGGAGCGGAGGGTGATGGTATTTCTTGATCACTGATTCTTTGCAAGTCCGGAGACCCAGAATGCGCTCATGAAGCTATTGATCATCGGTTCGGGCGGGCGCGAGCATGCGCTGGCGTGGAAGCTCGCACAGTCCCAACGGGTAGCGAAGATCTATTGCGCGCCCGGCAATGCGGGAACGGCGCAACTTGGTGAGAATGTAGCGATCGGAGCGGATGATATTCCGGCCCTTGCGAGTTATGCAAAGCGCGAGGGGATCGGTCTAACCGTGGTTGGTCCGGATGACGCGCTCGCAGCGGGCATTGTGGACGCTTTTGAGCGGGATGGACTCAGAATTTTTGGCCCCTGCGCTGCGGCGGCGCGGCTCGAGTCGTCGAAGATTTTTGCGAAGGACTTCATGCGACGGCATGGGATTCCAACAGCGGCGGCCAGGGAATTCTCCGAAAGCCCCCACGCGCAGGCGTGGTGCCGCGACGCGAAGTATCCGCTTGTGGTCAAGGCGGACGGTCTTGCGTTGGGAAAGGGCGTTGTCGTGGCCGAGAATCCGCAGGAAGCCGCGATGGCCATCCACCGGGCGATGGACCTCGGCGTTTTCGGCGAGGCAGGGAAAAGGATCGTCGTCGAGGAATGCCTGCGTGGGGTCGAGTGCTCAATTCACGCGCTGGTCGATGGGTCGGGCTATTGTCTGTTTCCGGATGCCAGGGACCACAAGCGCGCGTTCGATGGCAACCAGGGTCCGAATACCGGTGGCATGGGTACGATTTCGCCTTCCGGCACGTTGGATGCCTCTCTGCTCGGCAGGGTGAAATCCGAGGTCCTCGACCGCTTCGTAGACGGCGTCAAAGCCGACGGCATTGCCTTTCGTGGCATGTTGTTTCCAGGGCTGATGCTGACCGAGGACGGGCCGAAGGTATTGGAATTCAACTGCCGATTTGGCGATCCCGAGACGCAGGTCCTCGTCCGGAGGCTCAAGGGCGACCTGCTCGAGTTGCTGGAAGCCTGTGTGAACGGCGCGGTAGCCGGACAGAGGCCTGAGTGGGACGAGCGCGCAGCGGTTTGCGTGATCCTTGCCTCGGGCGGGTATCCGGGCGCCTACGAGAAAGGCAAGACGATCGAAGGACTGGAACAGGCCCAAGCCATGAACGATGTGGTGATTTTTCACGCGGGGACCAAACGGGAGGGACGGCGCATCGTGACCAATGGCGGCCGGGTGATCGGAGTGAGCGCGCTGGGCGCGGGCCTGGACGCCGCCCGCGATCTGGCTTATCGGGCGGCCAACACAATCCGCTTTGACCAGATTCAACGAAGAGAGGACATTGGCGCCTCATGATTCTTCGAGTTTGCTTGATTCTTGGCGTTCTGACGGGAGCCCTTTGGGCGCAGCAGCCCTCGCCTTCGCCGTCACCAACGCCTACGTCATCCCCGTCGCCGGCAGCCACTCCCGCACCAACAGCCACGCCTCCCACACGGACGACGCGGGAATTGATCAACGGCTTGAAGGACGAGGATGTGGAGAAAGCGATTCAGACCTTTAAGGAGGGATTCTTTGACGCTTCGAAGGTCGATGACAAAGAATTGAGGCGGGCTACATTGGAAGGGCTGGTCAGGCGGCTGTCTCCGGGTGCGGCCATCGTAGGTGCGTCGGCAAAGGCTTCTCCCCGGCCACAAAGCCCATTTCTCGCGGAGATCCTCGACTCGCACATTGCCTACGTGCGACCCGGCGCCCTCTCGACGGACAGCCTGGCACAGTTTGACGCCGCGCTGGCCGGCTTTTCGCAAAAGGATATCGATGCGGTGATCCTTGACTTGCGAGGCATCGCGGACAGCGGGGATTACGAAACGGCGGCGGAGTTCGCCCGCCGGTTCTGTGCCAAGGGGAAACTGCTCTTTTCGATTCAGAAACCGAGCGCGAAACAGGAAAGAATGTACACCTCGAACCAGGATCCCGCCTTTGAAGGGGCGGTAGTTCTTCTGACGGACTCTGATACCTCTGGCGCCGCGGAGGCCCTTGCGGGCACCTTGCGGCTTAATGCCGGCGCCATGATCATCGGGTCCGAAACGACCGGACAGGCGGTGGAATTTGCTGAGGCGCCGATTGGCGGCAACGCCGTTCTGCGAGTCGCCGTCGCGCAGGTCATCCTGCCGAATTCCGGGCCGATTTTCCCCGAGGGCGTGAAGCCGGACGTCGCGATCTCCATCCCGCGCGATCTGCGGGAACAAATTTTCCGCGAGAGTAAAGAAAAAGGTGTGAGCCAGTTTGTCTTCGACCCTGAGCGTCGCAGGATGAACGAGGCCTCGCTCGTGGCGAACCTCAATCCCGAGATTGAGACCGCGCAGGCAGCTCAAAGGGATCGCGGCAAGGCGCCGCAGATCCGGGATACCGTCCTCCAGCGCGCCGTGGACCTCGTCACCGCAATCAACTTTTACAAGCCGAAGAAGCAGTAGGCGCTACCGGAAGACCAGATTGCAAACGACCACGGACGCGATGACGCCGGTGAGATCGGCGATCAGCCCGGCGGCTACTGCGTGGCGTGTGCGCCGGATCGCGACCGAGCCGAAATACACGGCGAGCACGTAAAATGTTGTTTCGGTGCTTCCCATGACGGTGGCCCCCATTTTGGCGATCAAGCTGTCGGGCCCGTGAGCCTTTACCAGTTCGGCGAAGATGCCGTTTGAGCCGCTACCGCTCAGGGGTCGCATGAGGACCAGGGGGAGGAGTTCCGGCGGGAACCGCAGGGGCTGGAAAATGGGGGAGAGCATGCGGGCAAGAAGATCGATCCCGCCGGCTGCACGAAACATCCCGATGGCGACCAGGATCGCCACGAGGAAAGGGATAATGCGGATGGCGACTTGAAAGCCTTCCTTTGCACCCTCCACAAATTCTTCGTAGACAGGAACGCGCCTCGCCGCCGCATAGAGCGGAAACATCGTGAGAACAAACGGAATCGCCAGAAGGGAGACGGCCTCCACACTGCGGGCCAGCCAGTGCTTCCCGAACCACTCCTCAGGAAAGGCGAACGGTTTTGTGATGGAGAGAAAGCCTCGCACCGCATTGGCCAGACTCTCAAACACATGGGGGAGGAACGACATGGAAATGAAAAGCGCTGCGAAGACGCCAAGCGCCAGCAAAAGGCAGATTTTCCATGCCGCACCCACCGGCGCAGGAGGGGCGGCTTCCTCTGCCGGCGATTCCTCTGCTGGCGCTTGATCGTCTCTCCGTGCCTCGGCATTGGGCAGCGCAAAATAGGGCAGCTTCTCAAGGGCCTTGACCGCCGTGATGCCGGCCGCGGTCGAGCAGAGGGTCGCCAAGAAAGCGGTTCCGATAATGGAAGTCGGGTTCGACGCGCCCGCCGCAGAGAGAATTCCGACAGTCGTCGCCGGAATGAGCTGGATCGAGCTCGTGTTGACGGCCAGGAACGTGCACATGGCGTTCGTCGCGACGCCGGGCCGCGGATTCAGCTTTTCGAGGTGTTGCATGGCGCGCAAACCGAGCGGCGTCGCGGCATTGGCCAAACCGAGCATGTTGGCTGCCATGTTCATTACTATCGAGCCCATCGCCGGATGGTTTGGCGGAACATCGGGAAATAGCCACCGCATGATCGGTCGCAGGGCGCCCGCCAGGAGGTTGACCAGACCCGATTTCTCGGCCAGGCGCATCACCCCGAGCCACAACGCCATGATTCCGGCGAGCGGCAAGGCCAGCGTCATGACGGCGGTCTTGCAGGCATCGAACGCGGCGGTCGTCACCTCGCCGAGCTGGCCCGATGCCGCGCCGAGCAGGACAGCCAGCACGACAAGTCCGAGCCAGATCGCGTTGAGCATGGGGCGCCGTTTGTCTCACGCAAAGACCCGGCGGGGCAAAGCAAATCTGTCCTCCGTGGCCCCGCGTCGCAGCATCCCGGAGAATCCGGGGGCAAGGGGCAGGCCAATCCCGCGGCCGGCAGCCATTTTCATTTGGCTGGGAGGAGCGCTCGTTCCGGTCGCGAAGCGCGAGGCTACTTCATCCGGTCAAACGTCTGCTGAAGAATGGCTTGATCGCTCAGCGCGTTGGACTTTGCCCTGGCTTCCGCGATCCATTTGGTCTCGAGAGAATTCTTGGTCGGACGATCAATTTCGTAAAAGACGCCGAAAACACCCGGAAACGGCAGGTTGGCGAGCCGGAAGGCTGCAATTTCGTCCGTCACGTCATGACGCGCCTCGTCTTCCGGCGAATTATCCCACTTTCTTTCGTCGATAATGCCAAAAGCGCCTCCCTTTCGCGGATTGCCCGCGTCGAAGGCCCCTGGGAAAAACTCGACGCACTCCGAGAGCACCTCCACGACCGAGAAGCCATCGTGATCCATGGCCCGCTCTATCATTTGCATCATATGGTTGATCTGCGTGGCATGCGTGCGGGCAACAAACGTGGCGCCCGCAGCGATCAATTTCTTGATGGGATTCACAGGCTGGTCGATGGCGCCGGCAGGATCGGTTTTCGAGCGGTAGCCGATCGGCGAAGTGGGAGAGGTCTGTTTCTTCGTCAGGCCGTAGACGAAGTTGTCCATGATCACGTAAGTGAGGCGGATGTTCTTCCGCGCGCCGTGTTCGAGATGGTTGCCGCCGATGGAGAATCCGTCGCCGTCGCCGCCAAACAGGAACACGTGCAAATCGGGACGGGCGAGGCTGACGCCGGAGGCGAGCGGCACAGCCCGGCCATGGATGAAATGCGCCCCGTGCGTGTTGACGAAATAGGGAAAACGCGAAGAGCATCCGATGCCGGCCAGCGTCACTATGCTTTCCTGCGGAAGTTGACGCTTCTCGAGAATTTTGTAGAAGGCGGCCAGGACGGCAAAATCTCCGCAACCCGGACACCAGGTCGGATGATCGGCTGTAAGGGCTTTCTTCGTCAGTCTCTCTCGTTCCTCGACAACGGCAGGAGCACTCATTTCAACACTCCTTCCAGGATTTCACGGACGCGGAAGGTCAGTCCGTCGGTCTTGGTCAAGCTCCGTATTTTCGGGTTGCAGTATCTCGCCCGAAGAATCATGGCGAGCTGCCCGTAGCCATACATCCCCGAATCATTCATTTCGATGACGATGACACGCTTGAAGCGATCAAAGATTTCGTTCAACCCGTTGGGCAGAGGGTGAAGGTGGCGGAGATGGAGTGCGGAGAGGCTTTCGCCTCGTTCCCGGGCCCGGTTGACGGCCTCGTGAATCGGTCCAAAGGTGGAGCCCCACCCGACCAGCAGAGCTTCGCCTTCGGGATCGCCATGGACCTTGGGGACCGGGATCTCCTGGGCAAGCATTTGAAGTTTGCTGCGCCGTTTCGCGGTCATTGCGGCGTGCAGCTTGGAGCTGCCTGTCGGATGTCCCATTTCGTCATGCTCGAGACCTGTCACGACCGGATACTTGCCGTCGAGCATGCGGGTTCCGGGCGGAGCATGCTGCGTATGGCGATCCAGCGCGTAGGGCCTGAAGTTTGAGGGCCGCGGGCTGAGATCGGGCTTCGGATCCCGCATCAATTTCGCGAGATCCGGTTCGTCGAAAGCCTCAATCCGAGTGGCGAGAGACGAATCGCTGAGAATGATCACCGGGGTGCTGTATTGGCGGGCGATCCGCGCCGCCTCAAGCGCAACGTAGAAGCAATCCTCCACGGTGGACGCGGCAAGAACCGCGCGCGGACTGTCGCCGTGCGCGCCGAAAATGGCCTGGTTGAGATCGCTCTGCTCGACGTTTGTGGGCAGGCCCGTGCTGGGCCCGCCTCGCTGAACATTTATGACAATAAGGGGAATTTCGGCCATCGAGGCCCAGCCGATGGCTTCGGTCTTCAGGGAGATGCCCGGTCCGGCGCTTCCCGTCACGGCGAGGTGCCCGGCGTAGGAAAAGCCGAGCGCCAGGGAAACCGCGCCAAGTTCGTCTTCGGCCTGCACAAAAAGACCGCCATATTTCGGCAGCTCGCTGCGCAGGATTTCCATGATGGAAGACCACGGTGTGATCGGATAACCTGCGCCGTAGCGCACGCCGGCTGCAATCAATCCGTAAGCGAGGGCCTGGTTCCCATCCATGGTGACTTGCGCGCGGCCGGTCCCGGATTCGACACCAGGCTCAAAGCGGTAAAGTCGCGAAAGCACGTTCCCGACGGGATAGGCAAAGCCCGCATGGAAGGCCATGAGGGCTGTATTTGCCACGTCCCCGGACTTCCCGGCAAACCGTTCGGCAATCAGTCTTTGAAGCTTGCCGGTGTCGAGCTGAAAGATCCTGGCCAGGAGACCCAACACGAAGATGTTCTTGCCCTTGTCCTTCGCGGACCCTCCCAGCGCCTCAATGGTGAGCCCGGTGATCGGCACGCCGACATGAACGAAATTCTTCTTGTTCGGGTCCGGCTGCACATTGTCGGAGTCGTAGAGCAGCACCCCCCCGTCGCGCAGGAAGTGAATGTGGTCCTCGTAGCTGTGCTGGTGAAACGCAACCAGGAAGTCTGCCTCATCGCCTGCCGAGAGAACCTGGCCCGATCCGATGCGGACCTGAAAAATCGACGGCCCTCCCGAAATGGTGGACGGGATTGTCATGTAGGTCATCACATCCTGGGCGCTGCGGCCTGCCAGTCTCGCCAGCAGGGCGCCAGCCGACTGGATGCCGTCCTGGGAATTTCCGGCGAGCCGGATGACGGCGTCTCGGATGTGTTCGGGCCTTAAATCCGCGCGCATGCCTCCCGCATCGGAGGATGGCGCATCTTGCAGAACAGAGAGAGAACTCACGATAAAGGGTTAATTAACTATCGTCTGACCGGCGTATTGTCAACGCGGGCAGTCGGTGGTGCTCCAATTTGAATTGCAGCTACTTTTAACCGCGGATTGCGCGGCGGCGGTCATGAAGACAGGGGCGCCGAAAAGGGCTGGCTGCGGCCTGTTGACCAGATCCTCGCGCTACGAACAGGTCACAGGCGTGATCTTTGACGGCGCCTCTTGAGGTCGCTCGGGCTTCAGTGTGCTTCGCAGGAACGGCGCGGTGCGACTGCGTTTCGACCTGGCGATCTGCTCCGGGGTGCCGACGGCGACGATTTCGCCGCCCTTCGCTCCGGCCTCCGGGCCAAGATCCACCACATAATCCGCTTCCGCGATCACATCGAGGTGGTGCTCGATCACGATCACCGTGCCGCCTTCGTCAGTGAGACGGTGCAGGATGTGGATGAGCTGGGCGACATCGTGCGCGTGAAGGCCGATGGTCGGCTCTTCGAGGATGTAGAGAGTGGACCTGCCCCGCCGGGTGGTTTGGATTTCCTCGGCGGCGGCCGTCGCGCGCCGCGTGAGCTGCGTAACCAGCTTGATGCGCTGAGCTTCGCCGCCACTGAGCGTAGGGCTCGGCTGGCCGAGTTGAAGGTAGCCCAAACCGGTCTCCACGAGGAGATCGAGTGCCCTCCGGACTTTCGGGTGCGGGGCGAAGAATTCCGCGGCCTGCTCGGCGGTCATTTCCATGACATCACCGATGGACTTGCCGTTGTATTCGATTTCCAGTGTCGAGGTGTTGTAACGTCTTCCTCCGCATTCCTGGCAAGGCATATAGGAGGTGGGAAGGAAGTTCATCTCGAGCTTGATGACTCCCTGTCCCTGGCAGGCTTCGCATCGCCCGCCTTCGTTGTTAAACGAGAACCGGCTCCCGGTGTAACCGCGCAGGCGGGCAGCGGGAAGGTTGGCGTAGAGCGCGCGGATTTCATCGAAGACCTTGATGTATGTCGCGGGGGTCGAGCGAGACGTCTTGCCGATCGGAGACTGATCAACTTCAAGCACGGCGCCTAGCGCCTCCGCGCCCTCGATCACCACCCCGGCACTGCCCGCGTCGCGCGGGACTTTGACGCGGGCAGCTTCCCGGGACTTTCGGTTGAGAGCTTCCTTTACCACGGGGAGCAACACGCCGCGGACAAGGGTACTCTTGCCGGAGCCGGAGATACCGGTGACGACGGTGAGACGGTTCAGTGGAAAGCGAACGTCGAGGTTCTTGAGGTTGTGGAGGCGCGCGCCGGCGAGGTTGATCCAACCCGTGCCCTGGGTCAGACTTCGCCGCGAGCCGCGCGAGGGGTGCCGCATCGGATACCTGAGATATTTGCCGGTCAGCGAATTGGGATTCGAGAGGATTTCGCGAAGGAGACCAGCTCCGACGATTTCCCCGCCGTGAGCGCCGGCGCGCGGTCCCAAATCAATGATATGGTCCGCGCGGCGCATGGTTTCCTCATCATGTTCGACGATGACAAGCGAATTGCCATGGAGGGCGAGAGTTTCCAGAGCGTCGAGAAGCCGGGAGTTGTCACGGGCATGGAGACCGATGGTCGGTTCGTCGAGAACATAGAGGACACCCCGCAGGTTCGAGCCGAGTTGTGCTGCGAGGCGTATCCGCTGGGATTCGCCGCCACTTAGCGAGTTTGCGGCGCGGTCCAGGGTCAGGTAGCCCAGCCCGACCTGGCAAAGAAATCGGAGGCGCTGCGTAATTTCGCCCAGGATGTCCGCGGAAATCTCCTTTGCGCTTCCTCGAAATTTGAGCTTCTCAACGATCTCGAGAGAATCGCTCGCGGCGGAGTGCGTGACGCTGGTGATGGTTTCACCCTGGAGGAAAACGCTGCGAGCGGTTTCGTTGATTCGCGTTCCCTTGCACACAGGGCATGGGCGCGCTTCGCCGTCATCGAGGACTTCATGGCTGCGTTCCTCCGCGAGTTCGGCCTCAAGCACTGAGTCGAATTCCTTGCTCGAATAGTCAGCCCATACCTCTCCAAAGCCGCGGCAATGCGAGCACCAGCCGTGGGGCGAATTGAAGGAAAAAAGGCGCGGATCAAGCGGTTCGAAAGCACGCTCGCAGCCCGGGCAGTTCATTTCCGAGCTGACGATATGAAACGTTCCCTTGTTGTCGCGGACGCGGGCCGACCCTTTGCCGATTTCGAGCGCGCGGCGGATCAACTCCCTGGGATCGCCCCGGGGCCGGACTTCACCGATCAACGCATCGATCGTATGTTCCTTGAATCGCTCGAGCTTTGTAAAGCCGGCGACCGGCACCAAGTGTCCATCCGCCAGGAGGAAGTCAATTCCGTGCCGCGCGGCCCATTGGGCGATCCTGTTGTGAAAGCCTTTACGGCCCCGGATGAGGGGAGCAAAAATCTGGACAACGCCGCGCGCCGCGAGTTGCTGGACGGTGGTGGTGATGGCGGCGAGCGTTTGCTTTTCAACGGGCACGCCGCAATCGGGACAGTGCTGGGTTCCGAGCTTTGAAAAAAGAAGGCGCAGAAAGTGGTAGATTTCGGTGACCGTTGCCACGGTGGATTTTCCACCGCCGCGGGTCACACGCTGTTCAATGGCCACGCTGGGCGGCAAGCCCTCGATGGAATCCACGTCGGGCTTTTCGAGTTGATCCACAAATTGCCTGGCGTATGCCGACATGCTGTCGAGAAAGCGCCGCTGGCCTTCGGCGAAGAGAATGTCGAAGGCCAGGGTCGATTTCCCCGATCCGCTCAGCCCCGTGACGACAACGATTTTTTCGCGGGGGATGTCGACCGTGATGTTCTTCAGATTGTGTTCCCTTGCTCCGGAAACCCGGATCGCGTTCCAAGACCGCCCGGTCGCGGCAGGGGGAACCGGCAATTGATCCGCGAGGTCTTTGGCGATGCCGTTTGCCTGGCCGAGGAAGACCTTCAGAAAGCGCCCTGTGTGCGAGGCCTCGCACCGTGCGACTTCCTCGGGCCTGCCCACGGCAACGACCGTCCCGCCTTGCTCTCCCGCTTCCGGGCCGAGATCGACGAGCCAATCGGCACACTTGATGACTTCCATGTTGTGTTCGATAACAACGAGGCTGTTGCCTTCGTCCACGAGGCGTTGGAACACGCGGAGCAGCCGGGCGACATCGTCGAAGTGCAGCCCCGTGGTGGGCTCGTCGAAGATGAGCAACGCGCCCGACTCGCGCCGTTCGGCGAGATGTGCGGCGAGCTTGAGGCGCTGGGACTCTCCCCCACTGAGTGCATTGACGGGCTGGCCAAGCCGAAGGTAGTCGAGCCCGACATCGGCGAGCAGCTTGAGGGGCGTCGCGATGCGGTCTTTCCCTTCGAAAAAGGCGATCGCATCCCGCACGGTCATCTCCAGCACGTCATGGATGCACCGACCGCGGACGCGGATTTGCAGGATGTGGGGCTGAAAACGGCGCCCTTCGCATTCCGGGCAGCGAAGGTAGAGGTCGCTCAGGAACTGCATTTCGATCTTCTCAAAGCCTATGCCCGAGCAGCGTTCGCAACGTCCGTCGCCCGCGTTGAAGGAAAACGATGAGGGGGACAGGCCCGCAGACAGGGCATCGGGTTGCGTGCCGAAAAGCTCGCGAATGGCGTCGTAAGCTCCGATGTAAACAGCCGGAGTCGATCGAGGGCTTCGCGCCAGGGGCGATTGGTCAACCATGATCACCTCCCCGATCGCTTCGTCTCCGGTGATCGAGCGGCAGGCGCCGGAAATCTCGTGATCGTCGGGGCTGGAGGCGATGCGGTGCCCGTCGCCCGTGCCGCCCGCGAGATTGCCATAGAGAACGTCGTGGACGAGCGAACTCTTTCCCGACCCTGAAACGCCGGTGACGCAGCAGAGAACGCCGAGCGGAATCTCGACGTCAATGTTGCGAAGGTTATGGTGCCGGACTCCCAACAGCTTGATGGCCTTATTCGCCCGGCGGCGTTGCGCGGGTAGGGGGATGGTCTTCCTGCCAGCAAGATAGTCGGCCGTGAGCGAATTTTGGATTCTGGACCCCGGATCCTGGATCTCCGCGGCAGGTCCGCTGAACATCAGTCGCCCGCCGTCTTCGCCACGACCCGGTCCGATATCGACAATGTGGTCGGCGCGCCGAATGACGGCCTCTTCATGTTCGACGACGACGAGCGTGTTTCCTTTGTCGCGCAAGGCGTGCATGACGCTGACCAACCGTTTCGTGTCGCGTGGATGCAGGCCGACTGTGGGCTCGTCCATGACAAAAAGCGTGTTGACCAGCGACGCTCCGAGGCATGTCGTGAGATTGACGCGTTCGATCTCACCGCCGGACAGCGTGCGGGTTGGGCGGTCCAGCGTGAGATACCCGAGGCCGACATCATTCATATAGCCCAGCCTCGAGAGGATTTGCTCCCGCAGGAGCGTTGAGGTCAAGTCGCCTGCCGGGAGCCGCACCGCGGCAATTTCGCCGTGCAAGTCCCGGACCGGCGTCGCGGCTATCTCCGGCAATGTCTTGTGAACCGGTTCAATCCGGAAATTGAGCGCTTCCGGTTGCAGGCGGGCGCCCTGGCATTTTGGGCACGGTTGATAGTTGCGGTAGCGGCTGAGCAGCACGCGGATGTGCATCTTGTAGGTCTTCGACTCAAGCCAGGTGAAAAACCCCTTTACGCCGTACCATTGACCGTGCTGCCAGGCTTCCCCCGGGTCTCCGCCTTCGCCGTAAAGGACCCAGTCCTGATCCGCCTTGGGCAACTCGTCGAAGGGACAATTCAGATCGACGTCTTTCTGCGCCGCGGCCTTGAGCAGATCGCGCTGGCATTCCTTCGATTGGCCGCTTTGGAAAGGCTTGATGACGCCCGACCTGAGAGACATCGACCGATCGGGCAAAACGCGATTCCAATCGATCCCGATGATGCGGCCGAACCCTCGGCATTCCGGACAGGCCCCCAACGGGTTGTTGAAGGTGAAGAGTCCCGGGCTCGGCGCACGAATGGCTAGGTCGCAATGCGGACAGTGCCAGCCGGTCGAAAACGGATGGGTGGATTCCTGATCGATGATTTGAATCTTGCCGGAGCCAAATCGCAGGGAGGCTTCTATGGCCTCCGTCAGACGGGAACGATTTTCGGTCGTGATCGCCAGACGATCCTGAATGACGGGGACAACGGCGGGAAGCCTGGCCATCTCCGCAGGCTCATCGGTGCGTGTGGCTTTCCCGTTCAACCACACGCGCAAATAACCCTGCTGCCGGAGGAAATCAAAAAAGTCGGCCGGGACGGTCTTGGCAGGAACCGGAATGCCGAATGTCACCAGAATCTGCCGCCCCGAGTAGTCCCGAAGAACTTGTTCGACCACGGAGCCGGGCGTCTCGGTGCGGATTTCGCGCTGACAGGATGGGCAGTAGGCGCTGGAGACTTTGGGAAACAAAAGCTTCAGGTAGTCATTGATCTCCGTGATCGTCCCCACAGTCGATCGAGTGGTCCTGACGTGATTGGCCTGCTCGATGGCGATTGCGGGGGGAATGCCTTCAATGAGGTCCGCCTTCGGCTTGTCCATCCGCTCGAGGAACTGCCTTGTGTACGGACTGAAGGTCTCGACATAGCGCCGCTGCCCCTCCGCGTAGAGCGTATCGAAGGCAAGACTCGATTTGCCGCTGCCGCTCGGACCTGTAACGACGGTCAGCTGCCCGAGGGGCAGATCGAGATCAATACTGCGAAGGTTATTTTGGCGCGCGCCGCGTACGCGTATGATCGGAGACACCGCCCACCTTACGACGAAATTTTACGCCGTCGCGCCGTCTTTCTCAGTATTTTTCAACTCTTCCGTACGCAGAAGAACGCGCTGGCGCATGATCTTGCCAGACTTGAATTTTACCGTAGCGCGTGCCGGAATCACGACATCGTGCTCCGGTTTGTGCGGATTGCGACCGACGCGCGACTTGGTGAGCCGCACCTCGAAGACGCCAAAATTACGCAGTTCCACGTCCTGTCCCCTGGAGAGGGCTTCAGTGATATAATCGAGTGTCTTTTGAAGAACATCGAAAACATCCTGCTGAACGAGCCCTGTCTCCTTGCTTATCCGCATCACTAGATCCCGTTTTGTAAGGTTTGCCATTGCAAATGTCGTTGCCAATCAAGCCTAGTAAGCAGATCTCAGGCCGTTTCGCAATACTGCTTTTTTTATTTTCTCGACCTGCCGGTTTCAGAGAGGGACTGACGGGCGACTGCGAGGGGTGAACTGTATGCGGCATCCCATTCCGCGATGGGCAAAGCCAAGCGATGAGTCCAATTGTCGTCAGCCGAAGACCCCGGTACGTTGAAGCGTTCGTCGGTGCCAAAGAGATCGACAATCATGTGGATGGCGATCCATGAATTGCTCGCAAAGAGACCGCGGAGCAGAATTTCATGGATTTCGCGGCTAAACGGCTGCGGAAGTTTGAAATCGGGCCTCCCGCAGAAATCCATTAATTCCCACATCCCGTGTATCGCCACGTCGCGGAGCGTCTTGTCTTCACTTTGTGCGACAAGGAAAAGTTCATCCCAATGGGACTTCACGGGCGGATGATCGTGGGTGGCGAAGGTCGCAAGGCTCAGGCGCTGGTAATCCTTTCCGGGAATCAGGCGGTCCCAATTACGCTCCCACTGCGGGATCTTGAAGCCGGGGATTTCGAGGTGCTGCAAGGTGGGCCGGACGTAGGGAGCCACCTCGCCCAGGTCCTCGGCGATGAGACGGTGCGCGCCGATCTCTTCGAGCATCATTTTGAGAATCTTCTCGCCATGCTGGCGGTTGTATTCGCGATTCTCCTCGGTTTCATCGTCGCGGTCCATGAAGCGTGGTAATTCGCCGCCGGTGAGTTCCATAGCCTGCTCGGGCGTCAGATCGGTGAATTTCGCGTTGTCCGACGGTTGCCACGGAAAGCTGTAAATCCTGAAGAATCCGAGGGCATGATCGACGCGCAGGAGGTGGAAAATACTCATCAGAAGCTGCAGGCGTCTTCTCCACCAGGCGAAGTCGTCCTGCGCCATGCGTTCCCAACTGTAAAGGGGGAACCCCCAGTTTTGTCCCCATCTTGCTGTGAAGGGGTCGGCTTTGAAGGCCTTTTCCGGCGGGGCGCCGATGGAGCGTTTGAGGTCGAAAATTTCCGGATCGCACCAGACATCCGCGCTGTGCCGGCTCACGCCGACGGGCACGTCGCCGATGATTGCAACGCCTTCGGCTTCGGCATGCTGTCGAACGGACAGCCATTGGGTGTAAGCGGTCCACTGGACGTACGAATGAAAACGCACCAGGTCGCGGATGTGCCTTTTGCTGGAGGGGGTGAGAGATTCGACCCACACTCGCACGGCGGTCGGCGAGCCATGTTCGCGCGGCCACTGGTGGGAGATTTCGGATTCCTCGTGCCAGCTCACGAGCGCGCGGTGCGTCGCGTAATTGGGGAGCCAGTCGGCATTGCCTCGCTCGAATTCGGCGAATGCGCCTGCTCTTGCTTTATCACCGGTGCGGGAGCGGAAGGTTCTGAAAGCCGCATAGAGAAGTTGACGCTTCAGCCTCTTGAGCTCCCGATATTTCACGGGACCCTGTCGCAGTGCGTCCAGGTCGTGCCTCGCGGTGATCCGGCCGAAATCTTCCTGCGTCAAATCGGGCAGCACACCGGGAAGGGTGGCAATGGTTGTAGGTTCGATCGCCATGGCACTCAGCAGGTTATACGGACTGCTGTCGCCACCGGTTTCATTGATTGGCAGAATTTGCACAACGGAAAGCCCGTGCCGTGCAGACCAGGAAATGAGTTCCTTCAGCGCCTCCGTATCTCCGATCCCCAAGTCCTTTGCGCCGCGAATCGCAAAGACCGGAGCCAGGACACCCGCGATCTTGTTCTCGGGATTCAACTCAAGCACACCGGCGTCTTACAGGGAGGAATGCGCCCTGACAATCGTGAACTCATGTTGATAAAGAGATGTGGATCCGGCAAGATTCGGCCTTCCCGCGCGAATGCCGCGCGAAGTCCCGAGCCCCCGCTCACAGCGTGTATCTCAGCGTTACGATCTCGAAGGGGCGCAGCTCGAGCCGAACAGAGCCGTTCTTCATCGTGAGGGCTTTCTCTTCAACTTCCAGCAGGCTCGCGAGCGAGGCCTTTCGGACTGGCAAAGTCGTGGTGAGGGTCACCGGACCTCGGCCACCTTCGGACTCGTAAAGGCGGACGATGATCGCGGCGCCGTCCTCGGCGAGCTTGATTGTGTCGACAACCGCGCCGGGGCGATCGGTGAGGAAAAACGAGTGTGACGCGGGCAGGGAACCTCTTGCGGATTTCAGTTCGCGGACGAGAAGCGGAACGTTCAGGGCATACCCGTGATCGATCACGCGGCCCTCTCGCAGGTCGCCCGCGTGCGGAAGCAGGGAGTAGGTGAACTTGTGCTGCCCGCGGTCCGCCAGCGGATCCGGGGAGCCGGGTGCGCGGAGCAGACTGAGACGCATGATATTCCCATGGATATCGTAACCGTATTTGCAGTCATTGAGGAGGGCGACGCCGTAGCCGGTTTCCGAAAGGTCCGCCCATTTTTGTGCGCAGACCTCGAACTTGCCCATGTCCCAGCTCGTATTGACGTGGTTGGTGCGTTCGAGGTGTCCAAACTGGATCTCGTATGTGGCTTTTTGAGCATAGATGTTCGCTGGGAAGGCGACCTTGAGGAGCTTTTGGCTCTCCTTCCAGTCGACTTCCGTAAGAAAATCGATGCGGGGCGATCCCGCGCTAAGCACGATTCTCTGTTCGATCCGGGATTTGCCAAAGCTGCGGACGATCCGAACAGCGGCGCGCAGGGGGCCGGACTCGACGAGTTCAAGTTTCTCGAGACCCTCGATGACGCGGTATCGCTCCTTGTAGAACACGTCAACGTCCCATGCGTCCCAGGAATTCGGAATATCCTGATGCAGATGAAACGTGTTTGCCTGGTCGCTGAGCACTTCGCGACGGGCGCGAAGATCGAAGATGCTCGCTATGTGCCCTTTGGCGTTGATTCGTACGCGCACGAGGTCGTTTTCCATCATGACGCCTTGCTTGGACTGGGCAGCCTTTACGGGATCGTCTGTCGTGCGGAGAAATTCGTCGCTCTTCTCCACGACGACGTAGCCAAAGGGGGGAACATCGACGCTGGCCAGTGTGCCGTCCGGTAGCTCGATGATCTCGCGGCGGCGAATTCCGAGGGTATTTGTGATCAAGACCGGCTCTTTGAACGTGGAGCTATCGACAAGCGCCTCGAGAGTGGAAAGGGCGGAGTCGCGCACCGACTCGCCAAGCCGGCGGATCGCGTCGTAATCACGCGCGCTATCCTGGTAGACCCAATGAATCGAAGAACCCGGGATGATGTCGTGAAACTGATTGAGAAGGACGAGTTTCCACGCGCGATCGAGCGCCGCGCGGTGGGTTTCGGGATGAGGCTCCCCGAGGCCCGTGACGTCATAGACGGCGCGTTCCGGATCCGCTGCCGTTTCCTTTCGTCCGGGAGCAAGCGCGAGAGTGACAGCGTCGAAGAACTCGGCATCGTGGAGAAGGAACTCCGATTTGCGGTTGCCAAGCTTGTTCCTGGCCTGACTGGTATAAGTGCCACGGTGGAGTTCCAGGTAGAGTTCGCCTACCCAAAGGGGCAGATCCCTGGCGTCTCTTTTGGCCTTCTCGAAGAATTTGATGGCTTTTTCGAGTTCGAGCTTCGGCAAACCATCGAAATCGCGCGCCCGACGAGCCTTTTCAAGCATTTCAATGCTCGGACCGCCTCCTCCGTCGCCCCATCCATAGACGAGAAGCGACCGGGTGGCACGGTCGAGTTCCTTGAAGTTTTGGACATTCCTTACGAGCTCCTTCGGCCCCGTGTCGGCGTTGTAGGTGTCCGCGGGCGGGAAGTGAGTGAAGACGCGCGTCCCGTCGATGCCTTCCCAGAGGAAGGTATGGTGTGGAAACTTGTTGAACTGGCTCCAAGAAATCTTCTGAGTGAGAAAGTATTCCAAGCCGCTCTTGCGAATGATTTGAGGCAGGGAAGCCGCGTAGCCGAACACGTCCGGGATCCAAACGTCCCGTGTTTCGTAGCCGAGCTCTTTCTGGAAAAACCGCTTGCCGTGCAGAATCTGCCGGATGAGCGATTCGCCGGAGACGAGGTTGCAGTCTGTCTCGACCCACATCGAGCCGACGGGTTCCCATTGACCGCGGCGGACGGCTTTCTTGATGCCTTCCCAGATGGCGGGATAGTATTCCTTCATCCACGCGTATTGCTGCGCCTGCGAGCAAACAAAGACGTACGCGGGGTATTTTTCCATGTAGTTGAGCGCGGTGGAAAACGTTCGGGCGCATTTTCGGATCGTTTCACGAAGGGGCCAGAGCCAGGCGGTATCGATGTGGGCGTGGCCGACCGCGGAAAGCGTGTGCGCCGTTTCGCCATTGCGGCGGCGCATCACACCCTGCAGCGCGGCGGCTGCGGCCTTGAGGCTCGATGGGTCGGTGTGGTCGAATTCGTTGACCGATTCGTTCAACGCGTAGCGCAGCTCCGCGCGACGCTGCGAATTCTCCGGCAGCGCCTCCATCGCTTCCAAGGCGAACTTGAAATCATAGTACAAATCGAAAGCCTCGGAATTTCTGCAGGCGAGTTCGCCTTGCTCGAACCGGAATAAGGGCAACCCGTTGTAGTCCGGAAGACTCAGCCCCTGGGTGTTTCCCATTGCGCTCGTTCCGCCGTTGGCAGCGGCTTCAACAAAAAACTCGAAGCGCTCGCCGCCCTTCGCCTTTGCCGCGATCTCGACTTCGCGCCGATTGATATTGATGGCGCGTACCAGGCGTCCGTTCTGGTAAATCGTGCCTTCCGCGGTGAAGCCCTCGGCGCCCTCGCCCGTCAAGCGCACAAGGGCAACGACTTCGCAGCCCCTCCACTCTTTGGGAACCTCCCCTTGGAAGCGAAACCAGACGGTATCCCAAAGCGCCCCCCACATTTCTCCGACGGAAAACAGCGAATATTGGGCCTTGAACGCGCGTTCCGGCGGCACGGGTTCGCCGTGGACAGCCCACGCGCCGATTTCAATCGGCGCTTTGGGCGAATAAAGGAGCCTTTCAATGCGTTCAAGGGTCTGGCGGATGCGGCCCTCGGTGAGTAGAGGATGTTTGAGCATGCGAAAGCGGGAAAACTAGTCCGCCCGCTGTCACTGTCCAGCCGCATTGTGCGGCGGTGCCAGGGCAGGACGGCGATGTGCACGGACGTTCTGGACGTGGTCTACAGGCCGAACGACCGTCCTGCGCTATTCCTTGACTCCGCCGGATGTCAGTCCGCCGACGACATACTTCTGGCAAACGAGAAACATCACCGTGATCGGCACGCCGCTTAGCACCGCCAAGGCGGCAAATCGCCCCCAAAGCTTTTGGTGCTCAGCCAAAAAGGAGTTGGCGCCGACCGCCAGAGTCCAGTTTTCGCGAGCCTGGAGAACGATGGAAGCCACGGGGTACTCGGACATGAAGGCGATGAAGGACAGGATAAAAACGACCGCAAAAATGGGCAGGCTCATCGGCAGGAGAATCTGCGTGAAGGTCTGAAACTGAGTGGCCCCGTCAATCCTGGCCGATTCCTCCATGCTCGCCGGAATCGTATCGAAGTATCCCTTGAGCATCCAGATGTAGCCCGAGATTCCGCCGAGGTAAACCATGATCAAACCGGTTTGGGTATTCAGGCCGAGCCCGGGAACGTATTGGCCAATGAAATCGAGAATCACATAGATGGCGACCAGAGCGAGCACCATGGGAAACATCTGAAGGATGAGCAGGGCGCTCAAGGTCGTCGTTCGGAACTTGAAGTGCAGCCGGGCGAACGCGTACGCGGCTGTTCCTGACAATAGAAGGATACCGATCGAAGCGATCGAGGACACTTTGATTGAGTTCCAGAACCACAGGAGCGGGGGTGTTTCCGCCTTGACCATGCGGGATTCGCCCGTGCCCGGGTTTATCACCTCTTCGTAAGGGATGCCCAGGACATACTTCCAGTGCTCCAGGCTGACGTGATCCGGAAGCAAGCTGCTTGGCGCAAAATTGCCCCGGCGAAAGGAAGCCGATACCACCATGATGTATGGCACAAGGACCAATACCAGAAGGCCAATCAGCAACGTGTGAGAAATAATCTTTCGAAGGGATGTCCTCTGTTCAGGAGTCAGTCGTTTCATAGTTTCACCTGGCGTGCGGTTAACCTGAGATTTATCCAGGCCAGGAACGCGACAAGGATGAAAAGCAGGGTGGCGATCGCGCTGGCCAGACCAAAGTTGGTACCGGAATCCTTGAAAGCGATATTGAAGGTGTAGGTGACGAGCAGATCGGTCTCGCCGGCATTCCCGCCGACCATCTGCGGACCTCCACCCGTCAGAAGGAAGATGAGGTTGAAGTTGTTGAAATTAAAAGCGAAAGACGAAATGAGGATCGGGATCATCGCGGGCAGCACCAGCGGCAAGGTGAGCTGAAAAAAGTCGATCTTCGGGTTGCTCCCGTCGATCGCGCTCGCCTCGTAAATTGTGGAGGGAATCGACTGTAGCATGCCCGTGCAGATGAGCATCATGTACGGATAGCCCAGCCACAGGTTCACGAGCAGGATCATCGAACGGGCTCCCCAGGGATTGGTTTCCCATTCCGGAGCGAAGCCAAAAATTCCTCTCAGCATCTCGTTTACGGCCCCAAACTCCTGGTTGAATAACCCTTTCAGGATCAAAATCGACAGCACTCCCGGAACCGCGTAGGGCAGGATGAAGAGCGTGCGGTAGGTTCGTCGAAAGCGGAGATCCGGCTGCTCGAGAAGCACCGCCAGGAGCATGCCGAGCGAGAACGTGAAAAAAACCGAGAGCGCCGAAAACGCGAACGTCCAAAGGAATATCTTGAAGAACGGTCCCCGGATGCGGGAATCGGTGAAAATTCGGGTGTAGTTGTCGAAACCGGTGAAGGTCCTGAAACCAACCCCGACTTTCTCTCCCTTGTCGTTGACGAAGAAGCCCAGGTTCCTGTCGGGCCGGATGACTGTGCCGTCCTTTTTGTTGGTGAGCGATCCATCGGGATTCGACACCCAAAGCCGTTGCCTCGACGTGAATTTTGTCAGCCCCTCCAACCCGACAAGCGTGTCGTCCGGAAGGGCGAATTGACGGCCTCTCATTGGAGTGAGCAACTTGGCCCGGTTGATCTCGGCCATTTCCATCGGCTTGCCCTTGACCTCCTCCCCGGCGGGCAAAGCACTTAGCCTGACGGGTTCCTGCCCGGCCTTTGTCTGCTGTCCGGGCTTTAGGTCAAAGGGTTCTGATACAAAGCGCTTCGTGGGATCCTTCTCGTCCTCGATGTACAGGACAAACTGGCCGTCGTCCTGGGCGTAAAGCTTATATTTGTAGGATGCGGCGTTGGGATCAGCGAAGGATTCCTGATGAAGCATGCCGGCTACGCGGTCGAAACTGAGGAGGTTCTGGGAGCTGTATTTGGTGAAACCGATGTATACGGTATAGACAAGCGGCAAGATAACAAAGACGCCAAAACCGATAAATCCCGGAAAGAGGTACCTGAAGGTTTCCGCTGAGGGGCTTAGGTAAATGAAGACCCCCAGACAGGTCACCACTAACATGGCCAATGCAATTAAGACATTGCCGGTTTGGTAGACAAAAAAGATGAGGGATAGCGCGGCGATCCCCAGCAGGACTGCCAGGATTTGTCGAATCGGAAACCCCTGGCTCACCTTATTTTTCCATGTTCTTCCTGGCGTCTTTCAAGGCGGCCTCAGGCGTGGCTTCTCCATTTGTGGCAATTTCGAACGCCGCCTTCATCGAGCTCCAGAACTTGCCCATCTGCGGAATGTTGGGCATCACGACGCCGTTCATGGCATTCTCATACGTTCCCTTTATGAGCGGATTCGCCGCGCTCATCTCGTCGGCGAGGGCCTTCACCGCGGGGACACCGAGCGGGGCGTCGGCGTCGATCGCCTTAAGGCCGTCCGCGGTGCAGACGTATTTTTCCAGAAACTGCGAGGCAAGATCGGCGTTTGGGGTCGAGCGGTTGATGAGCGCCGTGAAGACGCCAACGAAGGGTTTGCCCGGATTGCCGCCAACCCCCGGTACCGGCGCGAGATCGAAATCGATCCCGCTCTTGCGAAGATTGGCCCAGGTCCATGGGCCGTTGACCATCGTGGCAAGTTCGCCGGTGCTCATTTTCTGTTCCATCACGCTTTGAGTGGATCCCTTCGGAAGCACGCCCGCGTTGATGAGGTCCACGATGGCTTTCAGGCCTTCGATGGCGCCGGCATTGTCGACTCCAATGTCCTTGATATCATAGCCGTTCTCGGTTCTCTTGAAAGAATAGCCCCCGGCGCTGGCAAGGAACGGAAAACTAAAGTAAGGAACCTTATAATCCCACATAATCGCGATGAGTTTGGGATCCTTGGCCTTGAGTTCTTTGCCGAAGGCGGCAAACTCCGAGAGCTGAGTTGGTGGTTTTCCTGTGACGATCTTCTTGTTGCAGATCAGGGAGACGCACTCGAGGGCAAGAGGATATCCCCAGAACTTGCCATTGTGGGTTACGGCGTCCCAGGACATCGGGATGAACGTCGCTTTGAAATCGTCCTTGATCTCGACAGGCTTCAACAAGCCCGCATCGGCCCATTCTCCGATTCGATCATGAGCCCAGAAAAAAATGTCCGGGCCTTTGCCCCCTTGGGCAGCAGCCTGGAACTTGTCGGTGATTTCCTCCTGGGTTTCCACCTTAACGGGCACTCCCATCTCTTGCTCAAATTTTTTCCCGAGGTCCTCCAGAGCGTGATAGCCTCTGTTATCACTGATCCAGATGAGGAGTTCGCCGTCGGTCCAGGCGAACGCTTGAACGGCAGAGAGAACTGCGAAGAATCCAACGAGAAGTTTCCTGCTCATATTCGAGAGATGGTGGGCGACAGGGTTTTCGGGGCTATAACCGTTTCACGCGCGTGAATTTGAGTACAGGGAAATAAGGATTAGCCGAGGGTTTAAACGCAGATCCTGGGAAAGAGGATTTCATGGGTCTTAAACTGGGGTCCAAAAGTATAAGGATCCGCAAGGCTATCCGCTTCAAGATCCCTGATACAGCTGCGGTTATAGGCCGAATCAGATTCGAGGCAAGGCCTAAAGTTGGGCGACGTGAATTATTCCCTCGAACCCGGCGAGTTCTAAGCGAGATCGGTATGCAAAAGGGGATTGCTTGAGCGGGACGAAATGATCCTTGCCCACTTTATGAGACGATGCCAGTGTCACCGGACTCGGAACTACACGCATCGAGCTATGACGACCATTGTTGGACTATTCGACAACGAGCGAGATTTGGACAAGGCGGTTGATCGACTGGCGCGCGCGGGATTTGAGGACACTGTCTACGACGAGTCTATCGTGGCGGAAGAGGTAGGCAGCATTGGTCCCATCTTTGCACCGGGCGCCTCTCCGGTCACGGTTTGGGGCAGCAGTGCGAAGCCCGCCGTGCCCCGCAAGCCGGACCGGCAGGCCGTCGTGCGCGCGTTTAAGGCCCATCTCGCCGATTATCACTTGCCTGGCGATATCATCAACGCCTACGTCACCGCGTTCCATGGCAATGTGGAGTTCGTTCTGGTCAGGACCGATCCCCGACGCGCCGTTCAAGCCATCGAGATCCTCAAGGGGTGTGGCGCCATGCGGGTGAATCGGCATGGTTAGTTTCTCGTGAAGCTACGCAAGAGTACGTTCTGATGCCCAACCCAAACCCACCGCCATGGTTCCCCGCAATTCCGCCCGCACCGTCCCGCTGAACACATGAGGCACGAAAATTCTGTGGAAGCCGATTCAGATACAACAACCCGCTCGTCAGGCGTTCTCCTGCACCCGACTTCTCTTCCCGGCCGCTTCGGCATCGGCGATTTCGGCCCAGCGGCCTATGCCTGGATCGATCAACTCGTCCGCGCTCGACAAAAATGGTGGCAGATTCTGCCGCTGGGCCCAACCGGCTACGGCGATTCGCCCTATCAGTGCTTCTCGGCTTTCGCAGGCAATCCGCTGTTGATCAGCCCTGAACTCTTGGTAAAGGACGGCCTGTTGACGCCAAACGATCTCGCGGCGGGCCCTTTTCGTGACGACCGCGTCATTTTCGGCCGGGTCGTCGAGTGGAAAAAGGGACTCCTGAACCAGGCATGGGCAAACTTCCAGGCGAAGCGAGACGGCGTTCTCAACGATGCCGTGGAAGAATTCTCGAGCCAGCGAGCGCATTGGCTGGACGATTTCAGCCTGTTCATGGCCTTGAAAGAGGCCCACGGCGGAGTGACTTGGCTGAAATGGCCTGAATCGATCCGTCTCCGCGAACCGGCGGCCATGGGCGACGTTCGCCGCGAGCTGGCCGAACCCGCCGCACAACACCGGTTTACCCAGTTCCTCTTTTTTCGGCAGTGGGGCGATTTGAAGCGTCGAGCCAAGGAGCGCGGTATCCAGTTAATCGGAGACTTGCCGATTTTTGTCTCCAGCGATTCGGCTGACGTCTGGGCCAATCCCGATCTTTTTTACCTCGACGAGCATCGCCAGCCGACCGTGATCGCCGGGGTTCCACCGGACTATTTCAGCGTCACCGGCCAGCTGTGGGGGAATCCCCTCTATAATTGGGAGGCGCTGAAACGAACCGGTTACCGCTGGTGGTTGGACCGGCTTGTCGCAACGCTGGAACACGTTGACATGGTGAGGCTGGATCATTTTCGCGGGTTCGAGGCATACTGGGAAGTGCCGGCGAGCGAGACAACGGCTATAAACGGCCGCTGGGTTGCCGGGCCGGGCGCCGACTTTTTCGACGCCGCCATTCGGCGCCTTGGACCTTTGCCGTTGATCGCCGAGGACCTGGGTCTAATCACGCCACCGGTGGATGCCTTGCGGCGCCAGTTTGGCTTGCCGGGCATGCGCATCTTGCAGTTCGCCTTCGGCGGGGCCACCGAAGCCCGCTTCTTGCCCCACAATTTCGAACGACACACCGTTGCCTACACTGGCACTCACGACAACGACTGCACGCGGGGCTGGCACGCGAGCATGACGGACGCCGAACGCGACGTTTTCCATCGCTACTCAGCAAGCACCGGCGCGGACCCGGCCTGGGATTTGATGCGGCTGGCATGGGCTTCCGTGGCTGATCTGGCTATTGCGCCCCTGCAAGACGTCCTGGACCTGGGCAGCGAAGCGCGCATGAATTATCCCGGCCACCCTGCGGGAAACTGGGACTGGCGCTTTCAAGCTCGCATGCTTACGGATCGAAGAATAGATCGGTTGGCGGAATGGACCGAAATATACGGCCGATGTTAGTATAAGTTGTTGGGCTTCAGGCCGCCGCCTCGGCGGGGGCGCCGCATTTCCACGGTGGGGTCATCTTACGACCGCCGGAATGGCAGCCCTTGCAGAGCGTGGATTGAAGACCCATGTGGGGCGCGGTTTTGTAAACAACCAGCGATCGTCCCAAGCGAATCTCATACGAACGGTCAGTGCGTTTCCGAGGTGACGCGGAAGGCATTCGCGGGGCAGAAGATCCGCTCGTCGGCCTTTTTTGCGCCCAGGGTACTACGAAGCTTTGGCGCGCGCCTGTTCACAGAATTGCGGTGGACTTTTGGCCTCTTCGGCTATTGATTACCCTTCCGATATCTTTCATGTTCAATTGGATTCTTAAGACCATTGTCGGCTCGAAAAATCAACGCGAGCTGCGACGCATTCAGCCTCTCATCCGGCAGATCAACGAGATTGAAGAGACTCTCGGCGAACTTTCGGATGACGCCCTGCGCGCGAAGACCTCTGCATGGAAGCAGGAGCTCTCGGCAATCAGCGATCTGACTGTCCTTGCGGCTCGCCTCGAGGAAGTCCTTCCCGAGGCGTTCGCGGTGGTCAAGCAGGGTGCCCGCCGCCTCACCGACCGTAAGCACACGTTCACTGTCTGCGACCAGCCGATGACTTGGGCAATGGTGCACTTCGATGTGCAACTCATCGGCGGAGTGGTTCTCCATCGCGGCCGCATCGCGGAGATGGCCACCGGCGAAGGCAAAACCCTCGTCGCCACGGCCCCGGTCTATCTCAATGCCCTCACCGGGCGCGGTGTTCATGTCGTCACCGTCAACGACTATCTGGCCCGACGCGATGCGGAGTGGATGGGCCAGCTCTACGCGTTCCTGGGGCTCTCGGTGGGTATCATCCAGCATGATCAGCCGCCCGACCTCCGCCGTGCGCAATACGAATGCGATATCGCCTACGGCACCAACAGCGAGTTCGGGTTCGATTACCTGCGGGACAACGGCATGGCCACAAGCCGCGACCAGCAGGTGCAGCGCTCGCACTACTACGCCATTGTGGACGAAGTGGACTCGATCCTGATCGACGAGGCCCGCACTCCGCTCATAATCAGCGGTCCGTCCACGATCTCGACCCATCAATACGACCGCTTCAAGCCCCTTGTGGAGCAACTGGTCCGCAAGCAGACCATGCTGTGCAACCGGCTCTCCACCGAAGCGAAGGAACTCTACGAGGCCGGGAAGAAGGACGAGGCCGGTCGCGTCATGTTCAAGTTAAAGCTTGGGCAGCCGCGCAATAAGGGATTGGCGCGAATGATGGAGGATCCCGATCTGCGCAAGCTGATCGACAAGGCGGAACTCGAATTTTACAAGGATACCGACGGCAAGGCCGCGCTCGTGGATCTCAAGGAGGAGTTGTTCTTTACCATTGAAGAGCGCCAGCACGATGCCGATCTCACCCTGAAAGGCCGGGATTTTCTCAAACCCGACGACCCGGACGCCTTTGTGCTGCCCGACTTGTTGACCGAATTCGCTGACATTGAGAACAAGCCGGGCCTCAGCGATGCCGAAAAGGCGCAGCAAAAGGCGGCCCGGCAGCAGTATTGTGATGCCCAAGCCGAGCGGATTCACAATATCTCCCAGCTCCTCAAGGCCTACTGCCTCTACGAGAAGGACGTCGAGTACGTCGTCGAGGAAAACAAGGTGCTCATCGTTGACACCTTTACCGGCCGCAAGATGCCCGGAAGACGCTGGAGCGATGGACTGCACCAGGCCGTTGAAGCCAAGGAAGGGGTTCAGATCGACCGCGAGACCCAAACCCTCGCCACGATTACGATCCAAAACTACTTCCGGCTGTACGAGAAGCTCGCCGGAATGACCGGCACGGCCGAAACCGAGGCCAACGAGTTTCACGATATCTATCGCCTTGACGTCAACGTCATTCCGACCAATCAACCGGTCCGGCGTCTCGACGAGAACGACCGCATTTACAAGACGCGGCGCGAGAAATACAATGCCGTGATCGAGGCGATCCGGGCAGCCTACGGCAAGGGTCAGCCGGTCCTCGTCGGCACGGCCAGCGTCGAGTCGAGCGAGCTTCTCAGCCGGATGCTGAAGCTGCAAAAAATCCCCCATACGGTCCTCAACGCCAAGTACCACATGCAGGAGGCCGAGATTGTTGCGCGCGCCGGTTTCAAAGGCTCCGTGACAATTTCCACGAATATGGCGGGCCGCGGGACCGACATCAAACTGGGCGAGGGGGTGGCCGCTGCCGGCGGCCTTTATGTCATTGGTACCGAGCGGCACGAATCGCGCCGCATCGACCGGCAGCTTCGCGGACGCTGCGCCCGGCAGGGCGATCCGGGCATTTCGCGTTTCTACGTGAGCTTCGAAGACGACCTGATGCGCAATTTCGGCGCCAGTGATCGCATGACTAGAATCATGGAAACGTTTGGCCTGAAGGAAGGCGAGGAGCTCGAGCACCCGTGGCTCAACAAAAGCGTCGAAACGGCGCAGAAGCGTGTCGAGCAGCGCAACTACATGATCCGCCGCCGCACGCTCGAATTTGACGACGTCATGAACCAGCAGCGCGAGGTCATCTATGGCTACCGGCAGGAGGTCATGGACTCCGAGAACCCGCGCGAGCTCGTGTTTGAGGTCATCGATGAGATGGTGCCGAAGAAGGTCGCCGAATTTCTTTTGGCGAGCGATAGCGAAGAGCCCGATCGCCAGGGGCTGCTCAACTGGGTAAACACAACATTTCCGCTTGGCCTGACTGCCGGAAAAGCCGCCCTCGACACGCGTTCCGCCGAAGCAAACGGCGCCTGGCTCGTGCAGGTCATCAAGGACGCCTATAACAGGAAGGCTTCCCTGGAGCACGCCGAAGCGCTCCGGGGCCTCGAACGGTTCGTCATCCTCAATGCCGTCGACCGGCTTTGGCAGGAACATCTCTACGCGATGGATGGATTGCGAGAAGCTGTCTATCTTCGCGCCTTCGCCCAGAAGGACCCTCTCGTCGAATACAAGAACGAGGCGTTCTCGATGTTCGGGGAGTTGATGGACAACATCAAGCTCGAGGTCCTCAACAATTTGTTTCGCAGCACGACGAATCTGCAGGCCTTCGAAAACCTGCTCCGGAGTCTCCCTCAAAACCTCATCCAGGCCGACGTTCCGGGGCTCAGCCGCCCGCAACAGGCTGCGGCCCCACCGCCGGCAAGGGACGCGGAACCCGAAGCGCCCAGGATTGAGCTTCCCATCAAGCGCGAACTTCCCAAGGTCGGCCGCAACGATCCGTGTCCCTGCGGAAGCGGGAAGAAATTCAAGAACTGCTGCGGCCGGACGGCTTGAGCAGGCGCGAACGCCCTGCGTGCCGCACCATAATGTGCGCCTGTCGCTACTGCTGGGAAAAGAGCACCAGCAGCAGGATGATCAGCGTGGGCAGGACGATATAGAAAAAAACCTTGATGTAGCTGATCGGCCGGTCGCCAGCGACTACGCCTGTGTAACCGTTGACCACGATCTGGTAGCTTTTCGCGCCGTAGGTGTAGCTGACGATCCACGCGGGCACAAGGACGTGCTTGAACGTGCGGCCTTGATACTCGGTTTGCACCTGCAGATCACGCTGCGTATCCCCTGGGACCTTGCTGGCGCAGAGCTGCCGTACGGAGGCGTCCATCTGACGGAGATTGAGCTCCGCCGCCTTGCGCAAATCGACCTGGTAGCGTTCGACGACCCAGCCGCGCACGTAGGCTGCCTCGTAGGGGTTCAGCTCGTCGCCACGGGTGGGAAAGGGCTCCACCTTGCGCAGAAGCGCCGGATTGATGCCCACCGTTCCGGGAACAGGATCGTCGTCAAAAAAATACTCCAGTTCGCCGGCGGCGGGTTCCCAGCGAACGCGTTGCTCGGCAACGGTGACGATGCGCCCGTCCGCGCCCCGGCGCTGCACGTTCTCGAAATAAGAATAGCCGGCCATCGCGGTCCACGCCGCGTGCACGTGGGCGTCAAACGTCCAATAAGGAAGATAAAGTCCGTGCAGCGTGTCGGTGAGAGCGGCCTTCTTGAATCGATCCGGCGCAAACAGGCGCGAGGCGTACCATTGGCGGAGGTGATCGCGCACCTGCGGTTCGGAGAGCTTGGCCGGCAGCACCGCAGTCGGCGTGATCGCATCCCGGCCAGCCTCGACAGGGACAATCGAGGGCGACCCGCAGAACTCGCAGCGTTGCGCCGCGCGTGCCGCTTCGAAGACGGTGATGGCCTGGCAGCTCTGGCATTTGACCTCCCGCTTATCGAAACGCCAATCGCGCGCCTCCGGTCCCGCCAGGCGCAGGGCCTCAGCGAGTTCGCGTTCCCGGATCGTTTCTCCAGGGGTGTCTTTACCGGGTGTCCACGGCATGACTGTTCCGCAGTAGGGACAGACCAGAGCCTGCTTGGAGGCGCTCCATTCCGCATCAGCGCCGCACTCGGGGCAGGGATGCTTGCGCAGCGCGGTGATCTCGGCCATGGGCGGGGCGGCTGCCGGAATTCAAGCGCGGGTCAATGCGCGAGAAAATCGTCGAGCGCCGCTTTCGTTATGCGCACCTGGCTGCCGATCTTGCGGCCCTTCAGCTCCCCGCTTGCGACGGCGGACATCACGTCGGAAACCTCCACCCCAAGGCGGTTCGCCACCTGCTCGGGCGTAAGCACCTCGGGCACGTCGGCCGGCGCGGAAACCGTGCCCGGAAGAGGAGGCGGCACCACGCTGGCGGGCGCGGGCTGCTGCGCGCCCATGTCCCGCATCATTTGCTGCGCCATGGCAAAACCCACGGCCATCTCCGCCGGCGCGCCGGCCGCGCCTCCGCCTTGTGCCATGCCTTGCCCCATCTGGTACTTTACGTAGTCATTGAGGTTGCCGATCACGCTCATGCCCGACCGCTTGTCGATCGCCTGCTCGACTTCCGGCGGCACGGAGACGTTCTCAAGAAGAAAACTGGTTACCTCGATGCCGTATTTTCCGCTCATCTGTGGATTGATGGCCGGCAGCAGCGCCTCTCCCAGCTCGCCATAACGGCTGGCCACATCGAGCGCCGGAATTTTCGAAGCGGCCAGCGCATCGCTGAACACGCTGACCACGCGCGAGCGCATCGTGTCGGCAAACTCGTCGATGCGGAAATTCTGATCCGTCCCGACAACCTCCTTAAGGAAGAGCTGGGGGTTTACCACTTTGAAATCAAAGGTTCCGAAGGCCCGCAGCCGCACGACGCCAAAGTCCTGGTCCCGCATCATCACGGGGTTCGATGTGCCCCACTTGTTGCCGGTGAACAGTCGGGTCGAGACGTAGTAAATGTCGACCTTGAAGGGAGAGACGAAGCCGTATTTCCAGCCCTGAAGGCGCGCGAGCACCGGGAGATTGGGCGTGCTGAGCGTGTGCTTGCCCGGCCAAAAGAGGTCGGCAAACTGTCCGGTCATGACCAGTTGGGCGACCTGTGACTCGCGCACGATCAATTGAGCGCCGTTCTTGATCGCCTTGTCCTCGTCGGGAAAGCGCCATGCCAGTGTGTCACGGGAATCGTCGATCCACTCAATGATTTCGAGCAACTCGCCGCGGAAGAGATCAATCAGGCCCATAGGATAAAATAAAGTTTCGTCGAACGTTCGCTTCCCGCTTCCCTAAAGCGCCCACCCTCCTGCCTATCACCCGGGCGGTTGAAAACGAGAAGATTCTTTCGGGCTGTTGCCCTGGCTCGCAGCTTGGTCAGGCGGATTGATGGCGAACCGTTTTTGGAAATGCGGAATATTTATCGCCGCCAGACCGGTCTCATAAACAAATGCAAGAACGCGAGGGCAAGGTCGGTTTCCTTGGTGCAAGAACGCTAGGGCGACGGATTCCATGGCTCCAACGGGCGCGCCTGGCTGCTGACAATTGTCCGGAACACCGCCTACACCTGGCTCAGAAAGAGGGGGAAGATCGAATTCGCAACTTTCGACGAAGAGATCCACACGGCTGGCTGCGAAGCCATGAACCCCGTCCAGATGCTGGAGAGGACTGAACAGGCAGATGTGATTCGCGGGGCAATGGAGGATCTGCCTGTTGAGTTCCGAGAGATTTTGGTGCTGCGGCACCTTGAAGGATTATCCTACAAGGAAATCGCCGAGATCGCGCAACTCCCTCCCGGCACGGTCATGTCCCGGCTCGCCCGGGCCCGCGCCCGGCTCAAGCAGAATCTGGCGGATCATCTCGCAAAGGAGAAATAGGATGAGCTGCACGGACGTCTTAGACTTGATCGACGCCTATTTGGACGGTGAGTTGGATTCCGTTGCCAACCTGGATATCGAACGACACCTGCGGGATTGCCCAGGCTGCGATCGGGCCTGTCAAGAGCACCAGGCGCTGATCAAGGCGATCAACTCCGGTTCACCCTATGAAAAGGCCCCGCCGGGTCTGCGCGAGCGCGTTCAATCCGCCCTGCGAACGGAACTTCCTCCCTCCGCGCGCAGTGCCGCGCCAGCGAATAAGCCCCCTTCCGGGACAAAGCCTTCCAGGTTGCCGGCGGCTCTTTTCGACGCGGCTTGGGGCTGGCTGGCGCTCGCGGCCGCCGTCGTTCTCGCCGCACTTTTGGTATGGAACCTGACAAACGGGTCGCGCAGGCCCGGTGCGGATCAGTTCCTTGCGACCCAGCTTGTCGCGAGTCACGTGCGCTCGCTCATGCTGAGCCATCTCACTGACGTCGCCTCCTCCGATCAACATACCGTCAAACCATGGTTCGACGGGAAGCTCGATTTTGCGCCCGCCGTGGTGGACCTTGTCAGTGAAGGTTTTCCTCTCGTTGGAGGCCGGCTTGATTATCTCGAAAGCAGGCCTTGTGGCGGCTCTGGTTTACCAAAGGCGCAAGCACTTTATTAACTTGTTTGTCTGGCCGGTTGAGACGGCTGCCGCTGAATCGGGCAAGGCCATGACGCGCCAAGGCTATCAGCTTCTTCATTGGGTTGACTCGGGCGCAAACTACTGGGCCGTCTCGGACATTAATGGGAACGAACTCGAGGCGTTCAAGCAGCTCGTTCAAAAACAGACCGCGCCTCGTTGAACAGGCAGCGATCCTTCGTTTCCATCGCGTGCGGTTGGCGTATTCTTTCGGGGATGCTGCATGTCGTACTGGTTGAACCCGAAATTCCCCCGAACACCGGTAACATCGCCCGCCTGTGCCTCGCGGCAGGCGCGCGGCTTCATCTCGTCGAGCCGCTCGGGTTTTCGCTCGAGGAGAAGGCGTTGCGACGAGCCGGCATGGATTATTGGGATAAGTGTGACGTGCGCACGTGGCCCTCGCTCGAAGCTTTGCGTCAGGAATCGCCCGGCGCTCGATTCCTGTATCTGACGAAGAAAGTAGACAGACCCTACTGGGCCGAGCAGTTCAAGCCGGGAGATCATCTCGTTTTTGGGCGTGAGACCAAGGGCCTGCCCGAAAGCCTCCTTGCCGCGAATGCCGAGCACTGCCTGAGCATTCCCATGCGACAGGAAGCGCGCAGCCTGAATCTGGCAACCGCCGCGGGCATCGTGCTCTATGAAGCTATTCGGCAACTTGATGCGCTTCGGCAACCAATCGAACCCGGCAAAAAAGCATCCTGATTTTTCCGGAAGAAATGCCATGGTGAGACCATGACGGTTGAGGAATTCGAGAAGAGCGGAGATGAACCAGCGGGATTGACGCCGCCCTTGCGGGCGCTGTGGAATGAAGCGAGGGGCGATTGGGAAGCGGCGCATCGAATCGCGCAGGAAGACGATTCACCCGATGCGGCGTGGGTCCACGCCTATTTGCACCGCAAGGAAGGCGATATTTCCAATGCGCGCTATTGGTACGCGCGAGCGGGAAGAACCGCCCTGCGCGGCTCGTTCGAAGAGGAGTGGCGGGATATTGTCAGCAAGTTGCTGACTTCCAAGCCGTCGTGAGGCACGGCGCGATGGCGGAGAGGAGACGGGAGCCTCATCGGGGTTCTCGAAAAGCGCGATGGCGGCCTGTTTGGCAGCCTTCTTCGTTGAGCGAGGCGATGGCATCGCGATAGGCGGGAAAAGCCGGCTGCCAGCCCGTGTTGCGGAGCTTGGCATTGCTCACGCGTTTGCTGGTCCAGCCGCGTTTGCGGTTGAGGTCGGGCTCTCCGACGCCCGGCAGCGGATGCTGAAAATAGTCAGCGAGCCACGTGTAAACCTCCAATTGCGTGGCCGGCGTGCCATCGCTCACGTTGTATATCCCCGGCGGCGCGGGCTTGGCGAGGAGGTGCGCGATCGCCCGCGCGGCATCGTCCCTGTGGATTTGATTGATCCAGCGCAGTCCGTCTCCTTCGATAACAGCCTCGCCCGAAAGGAACTTCCGCATGATTACGGAGCGGCCGGGACCGTAGAGTCCTGAAAGCCGCGCCACGAGTCCGCCGGAAGCCAGAGCCATGCTCTCCGCCTCGAGCAGGATCCGCCCGGTTTCACGATCAGGTTTTGCTTCGCTGGTTTCGTCCACCCACCTCCCGTCGGCTTGCGCGTAGACCGAGGTGCTGCCCGTGATGAGCACACGCCGCGGCTCAATGCCGGCCAGCGCGTTCGACAACCCGTCAACAAACAGGGAACGATACGCCTCAGGGGCGACACGATGGGGGCCGGCGCAGTGAACGAGCGCATCCGCGGCGCACCAGGGGGGGTCGAGAGAAAACTTCGTTGTGATATCGACCGCCCGCACTTCGTAGGGTTTGGAAGCGAAGCGCGAGGCGGATTTCCGAGTTGCACAGAGGCCAAGGACGTTCCAGCCCATCTCGGAAAATAAATCGGCTGCGGCCTCACCGAGGAAACCGCAGCCGGCTATTATAACCCGGGGCAAGGCCCTTTAGGGTAAGTTAAGATTGAAACGGATCTTCATTTTCGAGCGCTTGGCATTGTTCTTGGCCTTGCGGCGTGCCTTTTGAGTGGGCGTCTCGAACGCTCGCAGCCTGCGCACCTCGTCGAGGATACCCTCTGCATCGAGCTTCGACTTCAGGCGCTTTAGCGCGCGATCAATCGGCTCTCCTTTGCGAACTATCACTTCCGGCATGTCTTCACCTACTTTCAAAGAATTTTTCTTACAAAAAGGAACAAAACTATAGGAAAGGGAGGCTGCCGCGTCAAACGCTCACTTTCCCCATTTGCAATATGCTTGAAACCCCGCTATAGGATCGGGTCGCCATGAAAGAACTCTATCTTTTGGGGCGTGTTTCGATCCTGTTTTCCTGGTGCTTGATCAACATGCCGCAACTCGTTGCCGCCTCGATTTTATCCGAGCTGACCTCGAGTCAGAAGTGTCAGGTGGAGGATGGCTCGCAAGTTGTTGTCACTGAGAATATTGAAGGAAAGCCGTGGCCGCGGACCAAGGTCTACCGCCTTATCAATGCCAGTCCCGAGCAGGTGATGGCCGTTTTTTTTGACTATGAGAACGCCAAGTCGTTCGTTCCCAACGTTATAAAGTCGGAGATTTCCAATAGAATCTCGGCGTGCACGGTGGACGTCGATTACGGCCTGGATGTGCCAATTTTTCCGGACGAATACTACACGGTGCGCAACAATCTCACGATGATCGACGAAGGCACGTATTGTATTGATTGGAAGCTTCTTCGATCGGTTTTGACGAAGGACAGCGTGGGAAACATTCGTGTCGAGCCTTGGGCGGACAAGGCCATAATTTGCTATCAGAACCTGGTAACGCCGGCATCAAACATCGCCATCTTGTTGCGGGGCAAGGCTATCGAGCAGATGAAGGAAACCACCAAAGCCCTTGCAGATCAGGTCGAAAAGGAAAAGTCGGCGGATCCTCCCGGGTTGAAACGTCAGGTGGCTGCCCTTCGCGCCGCTCTCAAGGACCGGTCGGATACTCGACTGACGAAATACTGACTCGCGTTCGGAGAGGGGGAATTCACGGCGGTGCCGTGGTATTCCGTTGTTGAGGTGCCGATTGAAGCAGCGGCTCTAGCGGGACGACCGCCCAGCTTTTTGCGGTTTGACGAAACCTGGTCGGAATTCCCGACAGGATCTGCAAAACTACGCGGCATTGTTTTCTGAGTCCCATGCCTGAAACGATCTACCTGACTGAGCGTTTGCCGCTGGTCGTCAAAGTGGCGAAGTGGCTGGTTGCGCTTTCTTCGGATCGGCCGCTCGATCTGAGCCGGTGTGCGGTTCTTGTCTCGACCTCCGGCGCGGGGCGGCGATTGCGCTATGAGCTGGTGAGCGCCTCGTGCGAGCGAGGGTCAGGCGTGCTGGTTCCCTTGGTGACAACGCCGATGGGATTGCTTGCGTTGTCCAGCGGCGGGAAGATCGCCACCCGAACGGATGCCCTGCTTGCGTGGGCGCAGGTGATTTCCCGCGTTTCACTTACGGAATACCCGCTGATTCTCGCGGGCTTTTCCGATCCTAAGACGTCGGCGCTTCAAATTGGGAAATCGCTGATGGATTTGTGCTGGCTCCTGGCGGAAGCGGGACTTACGCCCTGTTCGCAGGAAATTACCCGTGCCTGCCCGCAGCAGGAGGATCGCTGGCAGGAATTGGGATCTCTTTACCGGAAATATCTCAAATGCCTCGAGGAAGCCGGTTTTGCGGACTCCAATGCCGCAAGCATCAGCTCTCCGAGGGCCGGCTTCGCGCCGCCCGACATCGCGCGCGTGATCGTCGCAGGGGTGCCGGACCTGAACAGGATTTCTCAAAGGCATTTGGAAAATCTCGAAGCGGCGGGCATTTTTGTCAGCGTCCTTGTGGATGCGCCGGATTGCAGGGATGCGCGGTTTGATCGGTGGGGAAGGCCCGATATCGAGACGTGGCGGCAAAGGGGGCTGCCGCTGCGGCTGGCCGATGTGCTCGTGTCCGCGGAGCCGTCGTCGGAGGCGGAAATTGTGGCCCGTTTGCTTGGACCGGACGGCGCGGCGGGAGTCTGCGTGGCCGACGGGGAAATCCTTCCCATCCTTGAACGCACACTGCGCAAGCACGGACTAAAGCCTTACGACCCTGCGGGCAGGTCTCTTGCGCCGTACGAATGCGCGACACTTTCGAAGCTCTGGCTTTCTTTTTGCGCGAGCGACCAGCTCGCCGACCTTCGCAGCCTCGCCGAACATCCGGTATTCCTGCGCATGCTGTGCCGGGAGTCGCGCCTCGGATCGACCCTGGCTTTGGCCGCTCTCGACGAGGTGCGAATGGAAATCCTCGTCGAAACATTGGCGGATGCCGGCGCTTACTTTAACGAACGATTGTCCGCGAGAGAGCAAAGGCCGCGAGCCGCTGCGCTCATCGCTGGCGCGCAGAGGTTGAGGAAGAAATTCGGCGTCTCAGGATCGTTGCGCAAACTCGGGGAATTTCTCCGCGCGGCCTATGCGGGCCGTCAGGTCGTCGCAGGCTCTGGCGAGGCGGAAGCGATTGCCTCCTTGTCGGACCTCCTTCGAACGGTTCTCGAATCTCCGCTGTCAACGCCGGAACTCGGCGAAGCGGTTTTTTGCGAGGAAATGAAAAGCATCGCCGTTTTTGAGCGCCACAGCGCCGCAGGGGTGGACCTGAACGGGTGGCTTGAGGCTCCCTGGCTGCCTCATTCCGCTCTCATCCTCTCGGGATGCACCGAAGGCGCCCTTCCCGCGCGAGTCTCGGCGCACCCGTTTCTCCCGGATTCCCTTCGCAGGGCGCTGGGCCTGCAAAGCAACGAGCAGCGAACCGCCCGCGACACCTACCTCCTGCATTGCCTGCTTGCGGCGCGCGAACCGGGCGCGGTGAAACTCACTCTTTGTCGCGCAGGGGCCGACGGCGAACCTTTGAAGCCCTCCCGCTTGCTCTTTCGCTGCCCCGATGCGGAGCTTGGACCGCGCGTCAGAAGCCTCTTCCGTTCCGGCATCTCGCTGCGCACAGCGCACCCGCGGGAGCGGGCGTGGCCCCTCGAGATTCTGCAGCGACCGGCCCCCGCCTCGTTGCGGGTGACGGCATTCGGCGACTACCTTAAATGCCCGCTCAGGTTCTATTTCAAACACGTCCTGCACATGAAGGAATTCGATGCCCATAAGACCGAGATGAGCGCCCTCGACTTCGGCATCGTGCTCCACAAGGCCGTCGAGAATTTTGCCAACGAGGAAGCGATCCGGGAATCCCGGGATTCCGCGGCGATCGAGAGCTTTGTCCTCGCCGAACTTGACGCTCTTCTCTCCGGGCGCTTCGGCGGGCGGCTTTCCCTGCCGGTAAGGGTGCAGAGGGAAAGCCTGCGCGCCCGTCTGCGACAGTTCGCGCGAATCCAGGCCGGGGAACGCCGGGCAGGCTGGCGGATTCAGCGCGGAGAGTTCCGTTTCGAAAAAGATCGCACGCTCTCTCTGGCTGGACTGCCCGTTGTGGCCAGCCTCGACCGCGTGGATATTCACGAGCGGACCGGGAGGAGGCGCATCCTGGACTACAAGACTTTTGCCAGGCGAAAGGCGCCGGCCGATATTCATTTCGAATGCCCCCTGGACGAGGACGGCGTTTTCGAGACGGTGTTCGAAGGCAGGGCCGTTCGGTGGCGGGACCTGCAACTTCCGCTCTATCGTGCGCTCGCCCAGCTCCAGTGGCCCGGCGAAGACGAGCCGCCCGTCGTCGGATACTTTCTCCTGCCCGAACGGATCGAAGACAGCGGCATTGAAGAATTTACAGTGGACGCCCCGCTATTCGCTTCGGCAATGTCCAGCGCCGAGGCGGTGGCGGACCGCGTGCGACGCGGCATCTATTGGCCGCCTCGGGCGGTGCTTTACGAGGATTACGAGGATATTTTTCTTGGCGAGGACCCCGCGAGCGTCCTCAGCGAAAAGTCCAGGCATTTCCTCGCTGGGTGAGCGCTTTCACAGAAGCACCATGACGATCGCGGCCGCAAGAAGGAGGGCGCCAGCCAGACGAAGGAGCAACACATTCCGTGGTAGCGTGGCCTCCCGGCTGCCGAGCCAGCGCGCCGTCGCCCATGCCAGCACAACGCTGAGGACGCAACGCGAACTGTAAACGATGTTGACGGCCGTGGCGTCGCCCGAAAACCGGATCGCCAGGGCGACGACCAAATTCTGCGCGGCGAGAAGCACGGCTCCCGTAAACAGGATTTTCCGCGCAGCCACCGGCGGGATCGCAAGCCGGCGCAGGCCGACGGCTGGCAGATACAAAGCGCACGTGAAGATGCCTACAAAGGAAAACATCATGGCGATAAAGCTGACCACTCCCACCTCCACGGACCAATGCTGGAAAAGAGTGTCCGTAAGGGCATAGGCGATCGCGGCGGTCAACGAATAAATGGCCGTGCTTCCCGAGTGCCGCGTCCAACCTTCGGTCCGCCGCTGCGAACCGGTGACCAGGAAAATTCCACAGGTACAGACAACGGCCGCTATCCACCATTTCACCCCGACGGGCTCCGCGAAGAGGAGACCGGTAAGAAAGGCAACAAAGATGACCTTGGCGCCGAGAAGGGGAGTCGCCACGGAAACGTCGCCCTTCCGGAGGGCCGCAAAGGTGAAGAGCTGGCCAACGAAAAATGTTCCCGCCGCAAGGATGGGTTTGTAGCCTTGCGCGAGGAGCTTCGGGACATCGGCGCCAAGCCAAAAAGGCAGATACATTATGGCCATCGCCATGTTGGCGGCGAAATTGACCTGCCAGACAGTGGCGCCACCCATCAGGGCCCGTTTGGCGCAGAGCGCGGCGATCGTGTAGACAAACGCGCTCCCAAGCACCGCGAACAATGGCCATGAAGGAAACATCAAAAAGTCATCACGGTATTTCGATCGGGTCCTGCTGCGTTTGCTCGATGTTAAGTTCGAGTTTGTATGCCAGAGCGATGAACAAGGCCTGGCAAAGGCAAATGGTGTTCGTCAGGGACCGGAAGCCAAACGCGTTGCCTTCCTTTACCGTCAGGAGCACGCTCGCGAAACGCACAAGCGGGGACATTTGACTGTCGGTGATCACCAGGGGATTCGCCTCGTTGTGGTGCGCCATTCGCACGCAATACTGCGTCTCCTTCCCGTAAGGCAGGAAGCTGATTGCCACGAGAGCGTCTCCTTTGCGGATGCTGCTGATTTGCTCCCGGTACATTCCGCCGAGCCCGGGCGCAAGGATGACTCGTTTGCGTGTGTGTTGGAGCGCATAGGCCAGATAGGAGGCGGCGGCAAAGGAGCGGCGCACACCCGCAATGTAGATGGCTTTGGCCTTAAACAGGAGGTCCACGGCTTCGTTGAACGCACCGGTGTCCAGGCCCGAGGCAAACTCCTCGAGGCCGCGCTGGCTTCCGCCGATAAATTCCAGGGCAATGTCCGAGCCGCGCAACCTGGCGCGGTTGCTGGTGACCAGTTTGCGCACGCGCTGCTGATAACTTTGAATGGGCGCGACGCGCTCTGTGTAGGCCCGGCGAAAGATGGCCTGCATTTCGCTGAAGCCGGAAAAACCGAAGTGTTTCGCGAAGCGCACAATGGCGGACGGATGCACATTGCAGGCCTGGGCGATGTCGCTCACGCGGTCCATCATCACGCTCGAGCGGTGCTGCTCGATGTAGGTGGCGATGCTCTTGAGCTGCCGCGGCAGCGAATCATAGGCCCGCGCAATCTTCTCGATCAGTTCATCAACGCCCAGCGCCGTCATCCCTGCCAAGACTAGCGACCCCCGGCCGGGACGGCCAGATGAATGGAAGGAATATTCTAACTTTTCTCTCTTTGAACTCGCTGTTGCATTTCTGGCGCCGTCCGGGGGAGCCGCGGTCTTCGCCGTTCGCTGGAGCCGGGCGAAACGTATTGGCGCCAACTGTGGCGCTTTGCCTCGGCGGCGGGATCCTGTTAATGTCACGGCCATGCGTGCACTCAACGGGATCGGTACCGGCAGCGAAATCGAAAGGCGTTTCCGCCACGCGAGCGAACACTAATGCGAGATTCGGGTCTCAGACACCAGCGCATCATCGCCAATGCCGGTTCGGGCAAGACCTACCGGCTGACAACCCGCTATATCGAATTGCTCGAACGTGAGGTGCCCGCCGAGCGCATCGTCGCGCTTACTTTCACGCGGAAGGCGGCCGGGGAATTTCTGGACGCAATTTTCAAGCGATTGGTGGAAGCCTCGTCCTCGACCGAAGCGGCACGGGTTCTCGCGGCAGAGACCGGTATGAGCGGACTTTCATCGGCGGGGTGTCTGGCTCATCTCCGACAGCTCATCGAGAAACTTCCCCTTCTCTCGCTGGGCACGCTCGACAGTTTTTTCGGACGGATCCTTCGAGCGTTTCCCTTCGAATGCGGGCTGGCAGGCGAGGTGACGATCCTTGACGATCAATTGCAAGGGGTTCTCCGCCGCCAGGTGCTCGCCGATGTCTTTCGCAGCCAGGGGCGCGATGAAAAGGGCTTCGCAGAGTTTCTCGAACTCATCCGCAAGCAAAGCCGCAATCGCGAGGGGCGTGACGTTTCCGGGGCGCTGGACCGGGAAATCGAGGATTTGCACGAACGGTTCCTGCTGACGCCCAGCGGCAAGGCCTGGGGCGATCCGTCGACCATCTGGCGGGGGAAGCACCCATTCGTTGGGGGCGCAGACCTCTCCCGTCTCGTGCAGGATTTTGAGCGCGCTCTTTTCGAGTTCCACGCGGATATGGAGGACAAGCATCGCGCCGATTGGGAGGCGCGTCTTCGAGAAATGCGGGCCTTATGCAGCGGCTCGACCGCTTCGGAAAAGCTCGTGAGATTTGCGCTCCGGGCCCTCAGTCCGGCCCCGGCCGGAAAAAGACCCGGGCAGTTCGTGTTGAAGGGCCTCGGTGGAAAGGGGTTCCTTTTTCCCGACGCTTATCGCGAAATGGTGGCGGCGCTGGGGCATGCCCTTATTGCGGCCGAACTGGGCGGCAGACTTGCCCGCTCGCGTTCGCTTTATGAGCTCGTGGCCCACTTCGAAAGCCGGTATCAAACGCAGGTTCGCGACACCGGGAAGCTTACTTTTCTCGACGTCGCCGGGCTTCTCGCAGCGGCAGCCGGCGCGAACTGGGGCGCGAAATCGCTCCGGCCGTTCGGTCGCCAGGAACTCGATTTTCGGCTCGATTCCTCCTATGATCACTGGCTCCTCGACGAATTTCAGGATACCAGCCGGCTGCAATGGCAGGCGCTGCGCGACCTGGTCGATGAGGTCATCCAAAGCGACAGTCGGCAGCGCTCGTTCTTCTACGTGGGCGACACCAAGCAGGCGATCTACGCATGGCGCGGCGGCGATCCGCGGCTCTTCGACGAAGTCGCCGGCTTCTACAACGCTTCGGGAACGCAACGCATCGACACCAGCGAAGCGCTCGACGTTTCCTTTCGTTCCTGCCCGGAGATCCTCGATGCGGTCAATGCGATCTTCTCGCCTGACCACCTTCGGCGATTGGCTCAAGAACTTGGTTTCTCCCCCCAGGTCCTCGAGCGCTGGCGCTCCGCGTGGCGCGACCATCAGCCGCATGACGCCCTGCGAAACGGGGGTTGCTTCGAATGGCGACCTCTGGAGTTGGCCGCCGACGAAAGGAAAGCGAGTCTTGACGAGGAGGCCGCGCGGCTTATTGCCACCATTGATCCGCTCGCCAAGGGACTGTCCTGTGCGGTGCTCGTCCGCTCAAATGCCCGCATCCTCACGGTAATCGACGCCCTTCGCAGGCTCGGATTGCCGGCGGCTTCGGAGGGCCGATTCTTTCCCTGCAAGGATAGCGACCTCCCCGCAGCCCTCCTTGCGCTGCTCAGCTTCGTCGCCCATCCGGATGATTCGCTTTCGTTCGGGCACGCGCAGATGACTCCCCTGGCGAAGCTTCTGGAGGGCGACGCGGAGGCATTCCGGCACGCTGCGCTGGCGAAGATCCGGGAGGACGGCTTCCATGGAGTGCTGGCGGACTGGTTGTCAAAGGTGAATATCGAGGACAGGCCTTTCGCAAAGGGCAGGGCAGAGGAGCTTCTGAAAGGAGCCGCCGACTTCGACGCTACGTGGCAGGGCCGCGCGCGCCTGGATGAGTTTGTATCCTTCGCGCGGGGGTTTGTCTCATCGGAGGATCCCACGGGACGAATGATCCGGGTTTTGACCATTCATGCCTCGAAGGGGCTCGATTTTGACATGGTCGTCCTGCCCGATATCGACGCGCCCGCGTTCCCGGGCCGACACGACTCTGTGCATCTTCATTGCGGACCCGACGGGCTGGTGGAATGGGGGCTGGAACTCCCGTCCAAGGGAATCTGTCTTGCCGACCCCGTGCTTCGACAAGCCTGGGAAGGCGATGCCGCCGAGGATTCCTATGAAAGCCTCAGCCTCAGCTATGTCGCCGTCACTCGGGCGAGGCGCGGACTCTATTTGCTAACGAGAAAACTCAGCCAGGAAAGTGATTGCCACGACTTTAATCGCCTCCTGCACGAAACATTTCCCCGCGCGGGAGCGATAGCGGGAAATCCGAACTGGCATGAAAAGATCGAGAAGCGAACTCCCGCCGCAGAAGCCCTGCCTCTTGCGCCCCTTGGAGGCGCCCGCCCGCCCGGGGCTCTCGCCTTGCAGCCATCGGCGAGCGCCTGGTCGATCAACGCGGCTTCGCTGTTCAGCGAAACCAGCGCTCTCGCCGCCGGGTCGGAGGTGCATCGCGCCCTCGCGAAAATCTCGTGGGTCGAGGATGGCCTGCCCGATGTTAAAGACCTGCCGGCGAGCGTTGCGCTGCTGGTTTCCGGTTTTCTCGAGACGCAAACAGCAAGGCGGCTCTTGACCCGGCCATCGACGCCCCATTCCCTCTGGCGGGAAAAGGCGTTCGACGTCATTATCGATGGGCAGTGGATCAGCGGAGTTTTCGATCGAGTCGTCATTTCTCTCGACGACTCCGGCAAGGCGCGGAACGCCGCGATCTATGACTTCAAAACCGGCGAAGGCGAGATCGCGGCAACCTACAGGGGTCAAATGAGCCTTTACCGGAAGAGCCTTGGCTTCCTTGTGGGTCTGCCGGAGGAGAAAATTAGTTCCAGTTTGATCGCAATCCGCACCGGAGAGGAGATTCCCGTGATCGGCCACACTTTGGTCCAGGGCGTTTTCGATCTCGTCTGATGTGCGCTTCGGCCCGGCTCAACGTCATGCCAGGGACGCAAAGATGAGCAAGCCCGACCATCGAGCTCTCAACCTGTCAAACTGGGAGAGCCGCGTCCCCCTTCATCTGGCTGGTTATGCGATCGATGCCTTGCTGGCGCGGCCCGACGCCGTCTCCGGGGTCGTCGCCTTCGACCGCCCTCGCCTCGGCGACATTCGGGGGCTGGAAACGGTGCACCTGCAGTGCCACATCGGCACCGATACCATCTCGCTGGCCCGTCTCGGCGCCCGCGTGACCGGACTCGACTTCTCACCGTCCGCGCTGGCCGGAGCCCGTGATATCGCCATGCGGGCGGGTGTCGACGTCGACTTCGTCGAGGCCGACGTCGAGCACGCGCCGGCGGTGCTCGGCCACGCTCGATTCGACCTCGTGTACACGGGCATCGGGGCGCTTTGCTGGCTCCCGGATATCCGCACGTGGGCCGGCGTCGTCGCGTCGTTGCTGCGACCAGCGGGCCGACTCTTCATGCGCGAGGGCCACCCGATGCTGTGGACGCTGAGCGACCCCTGCCAGGACGGACTGCTGGTGGTCGAGCACCCCTACTTCGAGGTCGCCGGCGGCACAGTGTTCCACGAGCCAAAGACCTACGTTGGCCACGAGGGCGAGTTGGAGCAACCGACGACGGTGGGGTTCAACCATGGCCTCGGCGAAATTGTCACCGCGCTGCTCGCTGAAGGAATGGAGTTGACCGAACTCGTCGAGCACCAGAGCGTGCCGTGGAACCCGCTCGGCGACGAAATGGTGCTCGGTGGCGACAAGGAGTGGCGACTCGTGACGGCGCCCGAGCGCCTGCCTTTGACTTACACGCTGCAGGCAGTCAAGCGCCGTTGACGCTCACACGTTGCTCCTTCCAAAGTGGCTGTCATTTCGTCGCGGTCGCCAGCAGCGTCCGAAAATTCGGGGGCTGGGTCTCCCGCGAAACGACGCTGACTTCGATTCGGGAAAAGCCCGTCCGCTTCAGAATTTGTTGCAGTTCGACTTCAGAGAATCCGAGCCAGACGTGGGCGTAGAGTTCGCGCGCCTGCTCGTGCCCGTGCTTGGCGAGATCGAGAATGACGATCCTGCCTCCGTCGCGAAGGATGCGATGAGCGGCCTTCACGGCTTTTTGTGGACTCGAGGCATGACGAAGCGCCTGGCTGAAAAGCGCCAGGTCGACGCTCTCTTTTTCTATCGGCGGGTCTTCGATATCACCGAGACGGTACTCAAGGTTCTTGAATCCATGCTCGCGCGCAAGGTTTCCGCCGAATTCCACCATCTTTTCCGAGTTGTCGATGGCGATGACCTTTTTTGCCCTGCGCGCCAGCAACTGCGAGAGAGTGCCCTCGCCCGCACCGAGGTCCGCAATGACCATCGGCGGAAGCAGCCCCAGCAATGCATGGGCCAGGGCCTGCCAGGATCGGCCGGGAATGTAGGCGCGTCCGAATTTTCCGGCCAGCTTGTTGAAATACTCGGCCGCCTTGTCCTTCCGCTTGCGCAGCGCGAGACCCAGCGCGGCGTTGTCCTGCTGCGCTTCCGGAAGCTCGCGGCTCGCCGCGTCAAGAATCGACCGAAGCGAGGAAACCGTTTCCGGACGCACCGAATAGAAAATGTTCTTTCCGACACGGCGGTTGATGGCTATCCCTTCCCGCTTGAGCAAAGCGAGGCTGGCGGAGATTCTCGACTGGCCCATGCCCAGAATCTCCTGCAACTCGGCCACCGTGAGCTCCTCTTCGAGAAGCAACAGGAGCAACCTCAGACGCGTCGGATCGGAGATCGCGCGCAGAGATTTGACAATTGACGCCATCCGACCTATGAAAGTATTCTGATATTTTAATAAGTAAATGCCCCGCCGTTATATTTTTTCCTCAGAATCCGTGGGTGAAGGCCATCCGGACAAGGTTTGCGACACAATATCCGACGCGATTCTGGACGCCTGTCTCGCGCAGGACAGGTTGAGCCGCGTTGCATGCGAAACGTTTGTGAAGAGCAATGTCGTCGTCGTCGGAGGTGAGATCACCACGAAGGCGCAGTTCGACTACAACGCGATCATCCGGCAGGCAATCCGCGAAATCGGGTACGTGAACAAGGACGATATTTTTCACGCGGACCATGTCTTCGTAAACAACTACATCACCGCGCAAAGTCCGGATATTGCCCAGGGTGTTGACGCGCGGAGGGTCAAGGGCAAGAAAACCGCAGAACAGGGCGCGGGCGATCAGGGTCTCATGTTCGGCTACGCCTGCGACGAGACTCCGGAGCTGATGCCGGCTCCCATCATGTTTGCGCATCGTCTCGGGCGGGAACTGACGCGACTGCGCAAGAGCGGGAAGGTCAACTGGTTGCGCCCCGATGCGAAAAGCCAGGTTTCCGTGCTCTATGAGGATGGCAAGCCCACCGCCATCATGAACGTTGTCGTTTCCACGCAACACTCCGCTGACGTCGAGCATGCGGAGATCGAAAAATTTGTGATCGAGAAGGTCATCAAGAAAGTCCTCCCCAAATCCCTTCTGACTCCGGAGACGGAGTATCTCATCAATCCCACCGGACGGTTCGTCGTCGGAGGGCCGCAGGGAGACACCGGCTTGACAGGGCGCAAGATCATCGTCGACAGCTACGGGGGGATGGGCCGGCACGGCGGCGGGGCGTTTTCGGGGAAGGATCCGTCCAAGGTTGATCGCAGCGCCGCTTACATGGGCCGCTATGTGGCCAAGAATGTTGTGGCAGCGGGTCTCGCAGCAAAATGCGAGGTGCAATTTGCCTACGCAATCGGGCATCCCGAGCCTGTGAGTGTCCACGTCGACACGTTTGGCACGAATAGCTTTCCCGAAGAGAAGATCGAAGCGGCTGTACTGCGGTCCTTCAGCTTCAAACCTGCCGACATCGTCGAGCAGCTTAATCTCCTGCGCCCGATTTATTCCAAAAGCACGAACTACGGCCACTTTGGAAAGGACGACCCCGATTTGACGTGGGAGCGCTCCGACCAGGCGAGCGCGCTGCGCAAGGCGATGAAATAGGGTTCAGCCGGAGATTGACACGAATTCACGAAGATTGACGACTATGACTACTGCTACACTTCCCGAGACCTCCGACTTCAAAGTCCGCGACATTTCGCTTGCCGATTGGGGACGCAAGGAAATCTCGATCGCCGAGAAGGAAATGCCCGGCCTGATGGCCATTCGCGAAAAATACGCTTCGGACAAGCCGCTTGCGGGCGTCCGGATCACCGGATCGCTTCACATGACCATTCAGACGGCAGTGCTCATTGAGACGCTGGCCGAACTCGGCGCCACAGTGCGTTGGGCGAGTTGTAACATTTTCTCGACGCAGGATCACGCCGCCGCGGCCATCGCGAAGTCCGGCGTGCCGGTCTTCGCGTGGAAGGGCGAAACCCTCGAGGAATACTGGGATTGCACGTGGAGGGCGATTTTGAATGGGGAAGGGAAGGGCCCTCAGCTCGTGGTTGATGATGGAGGCGATGTGACGCTGCTTCTTCACAAAGGTTATGAGCTGGAAGCAGGCGAAGATTGGGTAAACAGCCCTAGCGGAAGCCATGAGGAGAAGGTCATCAAGGATCTGCTCAAAAAAATCCACTCTGCGAATCCCTTCATTTTCCATGAGATCGTACGGGATTGGCGCGGAGTCTCCGAAGAGACGACCACCGGCGTGCATCGCCTTTACAAACTCCAGGAGCTCGGCAAACTGCTTGTTCCCGCTTTCAACGTCAACGACTCCGTAACCAAGTCGAAGTTCGACAACCTCTACGGCTGCCGCCATTCGCTCGTGGATGGCATCAATCGCGCCATTGATGTGATGATTTCCGGCAAGGTTGCCGTTGTATGCGGCTACGGCGACGTGGGAAAAGGTTGCGCGCAATCCCTCAAAGGCCAGGGCGCCCGTGTCGTCATTACGGAGATCGACCCCATCAATGCGCTTCAGGCGGCCATGGAAGGCTACGAAGTCACCACCATCGAAGACACGCTGGGCCGCGGCGATATCTACGTGACCACGACGGGAAACGTGGATGTCATAACGATCGATCACCTGACGAAAATGAAGGACCAGGCTGTGGTTTGTAATATCGGCCACTTCGATAACGAGATCCAGGTGGATCGACTGAACACCTTTCCTGGCGTGAAGAGGCTCAACATCAAACCCCAGGTGGACAAATATTCGTTCCCGGACGGACGCGAAATCTTCCTTCTTGCGGAAGGCCGCCTGGTGAACCTTGGTTGCGCCACCGGCCACCCGAGCTTCGTGATGAGCAACAGCTTCTCGAACCAGACTCTTGCGCAGCTGGACCTCTGGAAAAACAGGGATGTCTATCGGCCGGCGGTCTTTGTTCTGCCCAAAAAGCTCGACGAGGAAGTGGCCCGTCTGCATCTGGAAAAGATCGGCGTGAAGCTGACCAAGCTCACCGCGAAGCAGGCCGAGTACATCGGCGTGCCTCTCGAAGGCCCCTACAAACCGGACCACTATCGGTATTGAAATTCCCGCCCCCTCGGCGTCACTAATTTTTTACCCGGCCGGATCCGCTGCGCGCGTCGCGGTCGAGGGATCACGCAAAAGGGGGCTCCGTCCCTGCCTCAACTGACGTCACAATCAACGTGGCTTTGGGTTGAGAATCACGTATTCCCTCTGGCCGATGCTGGATAGGTTTTTTCGTCTCAAGCAAAGCGGCACGACGGCCGGCCGCGAGGTTGTGGCCGGGCTGACGACCTTCGCCGCGATGGCCTACATCCTGGCGGTGAATCCGGATATCTTAAGGAATGCGGGGATGCCCCAACCCGCTCTCGTGACGGCGACCGCGTTGAGCGCCGCCATCGCGACCGCGTTGATGGCGCTCTTGACGAACTTTCCGCTCGCGCTCGCGCCGGGGATGGGAATCAACGCCTTTTTCGCTTTTAGCGTTTGCATCGGCATGGGGATTCCGTGGCAAAGCGCGCTGGGCCTGGTCTTCATCAATGGATGCATTTTTCTGCTTCTCTCTGTAACAGGCGTGCGGGAACAGATCCTGGCTGCCATTCCTTTTTCGATGAAGATTGCCGTTTCGGCGGGCATCGGACTGTTCATCGCGTTCATCGGACTGGAAAATGGAGGTCTGATCGTGGCCAATCCGGCGACGCTGGTGAGCATGGCCGAGCTCTCAAAGCCGGATGTCACCTTGTTTGCCGGGGGAATTTTGCTGACATGTCTTTTCGTCGCGCGCGGTATTCCGGGAGCGATAATCCTCTCGATGGCTGCGGTAACCGCCGTCGGGTTGTTCGTACCCGATGGCAAGGGCGGCATGGTGACGAATCTGCCGGCTGCCTGGGTCTCGTGGCCTGCGTCCATCGAGCCGATCTTTCTCAAGCTCAACTTCGATCTCGTTTTGAAAGATCATCTCAAGGCCCTGCCGATCATCCTGACTCTCTTGCTCGTGGACATGTTCGACAACATCGGGACGCTGATCGGCGTGACGCGCCGCGCGGGTCTCATGGACGCTCAGGGCAACGTTCCGCGTGTCGGCCGCGCCCTCGTGGCGGACTCCACCGCCGCAATTATCAGCGCGCTGTTGGGGACATCCACCGTCGTCAGCTATATTGAAAGCGCCGCGGGCATCCAGGCCGGCGGGCGCACCGGCCTGACTGCGTTGACGACGGCGGCGTGTTTTATGCTGGCCCTGTTTCTTACTCCGCTGATCCTCATGATTCCCGCCGTGGCTGTCGCCCCGGCGCTGGTTGTTGTGGGTCTCTCGATGTTCCAGGGTGTTGTGGATCTCGACTTGCGCGATTTCGGAATGGCCGCCCCGGCCGTCCTTACGATCCTCATGATGCCGCTGAGCTTCAGCATCAGCACAGGCATCGGCATCGGACTGATCGTGCTCTCAGCACTCTCCATCGGATCAGGGAAAGGCGGACAAGCCACCCCTCTTACTCATGCCCTCGCCGCGATCTTCTTGCTGCACTTTTTCGAACCGTCGATCGTTCGGTGGCTGACGGGATGATTCAAACCTCACCCTCTGTATCGTTTGACGACCAAGGCCGAATTATGACCGCCGAAGCCAAAGGAATTGCTGAGCACGACGTCGACAACCGTTTCCCTTGCCACGTTGGCCACATGGTCGAGATCACATTCCGGATCGGGATCGACCAGATTGATCGTCGGCGGGATCAACCCGTGCTGAATGGATTTGACGGACGCGATGAGCTCGATGGCTCCCGTGGCTCCGCATAGATGACCCGTCATGGATTTGGTGGAACTCACCGCGACGCGATGCGCTCCAAAGACGGCTTGAATGGCGCGAACCTCGCATCGATCCCCGACCGGCGTCGATGTGGCGTGCGCATTGATGTAGGAAACTTCGCTGGGATGAATCGATGCATGCTCCAGCGCCATGATCATGGCCAGGGCTGCCGCCCGTCCGTCGGGAAGAGGATGGGTCATATGATGCGCGTCGGACGTGACGCCGTTTCCAGCCAGTTCCGCCAATATGGGGGCTCCGCGCCGCCGGGCGTGGTATTCCTCTTCCAGCACGAGAACGCCCGCGCCTTCGGCAATTACGAAGCCATCCCGGCCGAGATCAAAGGGACGCGACGCCTGCTCGGGAGCGTCGTTTCGCCTGCTCAAAGCCTTCATGGCGGAGAAACCGCCAACACTGAGCAGACAAATCGGCGCCTCGCTCCCTCCGGCGAGAATGACATCGGCCTCGCCGGTGCGAATTGACCGCCATGCTTCTCCAATGGATTGGTTTGCCGTGGCGCAGGCAGCTCCCACCGAGTAGCTCGGACCCTGCAATCCCAGTTCGATTGCCACGGTTCCGGCAGCCATGTTGTTCAGAAGCATCGGGATGACAAAAGGTGACAGACGGTTTGCGCCTTTTTCATGAATCACGAGGAATTGCTCCGAGAGCGTTATCAACCCCCCAATCGATGACCCGATGACAACACCCGCTCGAATCGGGTCGATTGCTTTCTCGTCCAGGCCGGAATGCGCGAACGCTTCCCTGGCGGCAGCGACAGCGAGTTGAGTGTAGCGGTCGCAACGGCGAGCATCCCGCGGTGTCCGAAAGTGCTCCTTGGCCTCGAATGCCTTAACTTCGCCCGCGATCTGTGATGCCAGATCCGACGCATCGAATGCCGAAATGCGGCCGATCCCGCTTTTTCCCAGGACAAGATTGGTCCAAAAAGAATCCACCGTATTTCCAAGCGGCGTCACCGCTCCCATCCCTGTAATTACAACTCGCTTGTTCATTGGCGTCACTTCCTCCAAGGGATGTCCCTGACGGGGAGTATGATTTTTAGCATACAATATGATTCATGTAATAATTTCTTCGTCAATCTTCGCTTCGCCCAATACCGGCCGGGCGAAACGGATTAACCTCGGGGTCACCGGCCCGACTACAACTTGTAGCCATCGCTCATGCAGGGTCTCCACTCCCTTCACACGAAGTCGCCCCCGATCTCAATGTAATTCGCTGAAAAGAGTAGTTGACTGTTTAGTAAACAACAAGCATTTTCGATTCATGCCAAGGACGAGCACAGCGAAAGAGCGCCTGACGGATGCGGTCCTGAGGATGATCTGGGCGAATAGCTACGGGGCAACATCGGTCGACGCCATCTGCGAAGAGGCGGGCGTGAAGAAGGGGAGCTTTTATTACTTCTTCAAGTCCAAGTCGGATTTGGCTGCCGCGGCGCTGGACGCTGATTGGAAGAAACATCAGGTGCAGCTCGATGGTATTTTTTCTCCCACGGTTCCGCCCTTGGAGCGGTTGATGCGCTACTTTGAATTTACTTACGAACGGTTGGTTGAGATCAAAAAGGAATGCGGCGCCGTTCTCGGATGTCCACTGTATACGCTGGGAAGCGAGGTCTGCACGCAGGACACCGTTCTTCGCAATAAGATCGAGGAGATCCTCGATCGGAAGGCCACCTACTTCGAATCGGCAATCCGTGACGCGCATGCCCAGGGCTTGATTGAAGCGCCTGACGCGAAGGCCAAGGCGAAGACGCTGTTTATGTTTATCCAGGGGGCGCTCACCCAGGCTCGGATTCAAAATAACGTCGAAGTTTTGCGGGACCTTTATCCCAATGCCCTTGACCTCCTGGGAGCAACAAAAGTTCCCGCGGCTCCCTAATCCCTTTTTTTGTCCCAGTTAATAGACGTCCAGTCAAATATAAACAGCCAAATTTGAAACTGTGAATGGATTGATGACAACCGATGACGAGCCGGATGCGCTCGGCGTGTCCTGCAAGAAACTAAGGATGGCGCTCCGCGACCTGAAGGTTCGGTTGCGCGCGCAGTACGAGCGGCGCTTTCCCGGGGAGAGTGGTCCGATTCGAAAGGCCATCAAGGAAGCCGAGATTGCGGCGTGGCGCACACCGTTTCCGCACTTGTTCCTGCCGGATCTGGCTGAGGAGGCGATTACGCGGCGCGCGGGATCCGCGACTTCGGAGTTGAGAGATGAAACAGCTTCTTTCGCGAATCTGGTCTGAGCTGTCGAAGGCGCGGGAATCAACGAAATCAGGAATCTCAGATCTATGTCGCGAAAACCGCTATTTTGTCTTGGTGCTCTGGCTGTCGCCGCAAGTTTGCTATCTGCCTTGTTCAGTAGTTGCGGGCGGGCTGCCGCAAAGGCCCGGCAGCCGCAGCCGCCGCTCGTGACGGTCGCGACGGTCGAGCAGAGGGAGATCACGGAGTGGGAGCAGTTCACGGGCCGCACGGATGCCGTGGAAGCCGTCGAGGTGCGCCCGCGGGTATCTGGTCATATCCAGGAGGTGCGCTTTCAGTCGGGCCAGTTGGTAAAAAAAGGCGACGTGCTCTTTGTGATCGATCCGCGTTGGTACCAGGCGGAGTTCGATCGGCGTCAGGCCGAATATGAGCAGGCCAGGGTGCGTGTGGAGAACACGGAGCGCATGGCCGCCCGCGCCGCGCGTCTGTTGGCGAGCAGGGCCATTTCCAGCGAAACGGCTGATACCAGCGAGTCGCAATCCCAGGAGGACAAGGCGGCGTTGCTGGCCGCGAAGTCTCTGCTGGAGTCCGCGCGCCTCGACCTGGAATTTACCGAGATTCGCGCACCGATTGATGGTCGCGTGAGCCGTGCCTTGATGACGGCTGGCAACTATGTGAGCGGTGTCGCGGGCGGGGCGTCTTTGCTCACGACGATCGTGTCCGTGGATCCGATTTACGTCTATGCGGATGTGGATGAGAATTCGCTTCTGAAGTTCAACGCGCTGGCCGGCGAGCGGAGGGCGGCGGGCGAGCAGACAATTCCCGTGGAGCTTGAGCTCGCAAACGAGGAAGGGTTCCCTCACCGGGGCTCGATCGAATCGTTCGACAATCGTCTCGATCCGAATACCGGCACGATCCTGCTGCGGGCGATATTTTCCAATTCCGAAGGCCGCATTGTACCCGGGTTATTTGCGCGCATCCGCGTGCCGACGAGTGGAAAGCACATGGCTTTTCTCGTGGAGGAAAGCGCCATCGGGACCGATCAATCGCAGAAGTTTGTGCTCACATTGGGCGACGGCAACACCGTGGAGTATCGAAAGGTGAAGCTCGGTCCGACCTTTGAAGGGAAACGCATTGTGCGCGAGGGGTTGCGGCCCGGGGAGAAAATCGTGGTCAACGGGTTGCAGCGCGCGCGGCCCGGGCTGCCGGTGAATCCGGAGGAAAGCACGGTGAGCCTTTCCGGCCCGGAGCCGAAAACGGTGCAGCGCTGATCCGCGAAGACAAGAGATCTCGCGAAGGACCATGAGATTCACGCATTTCTTTATCCGCCGTCCGATTTTTGCCGGCGTGCTCTCGATCATCATTTTCCTCGTGGGTTTGATCGCCATGTGGCGGTTGCCAATCAGCGAGTATCCGGACGTGGTTCCGCCGACGGTGGTCGTTCAGGCCACGTACCCCGGCGCAAATCCCAAGACGATTTCCGAGACCGTTGCGGCGCCCCTGGAACAGGCCATCAACGGCGTCGAGGATTCGCTCTACATGTTCTCGCAGTCCACGACGGACGGCGTGATGACCCTGACGGTGACGTTCAAACTCGGCACCGACATCGACAAGGCGCAGGTGCAAGTCCAGAACCGCGTGGCACAAGCTTTGCCGAAACTGCCCGAGGAAGTGCGGCAACTTGGCGTCACGACCACCAAACAGTCCCCAGATCTTACCATGGTCGTGCACCTGATCTCGCCGAACGGCCGATACGACGAAATTTACCTTCGCAACTACGCGACGCTCCAGGTCAAGGATGTGCTTGCGCGCATTCCGGGCGCGGGGTCTGTGCAGTTGTTCGGATCGGGCGACTACGCCATGCGGGTCTGGCTGGATCCCAACAAGGTGGCCGCACGGGGGCTGACGGCGAGCGACGTGGTCGCCGCCATTCGGGAGCAGAATGTTCAGGTCGCAGCCGGGAGCGTCGGCCAGCAACCGGTAAGCACCCCGGTGGCCCTGGAGCTTCAGATCAATGCCAAGGGGCGGTTAATCCAAGAGGAAGAGTTCGACAACATCATCGTGAAGATCGGCCCGAACGGTGAGAAGACGTTGCTCAAGGACGTTGCGCGCGTCGAGCTGGGCGCGTCCTCCTATGCGCTCCGTTCGCTTCTCAACAACAAGACCGCGGTCGCGATTCCCATCTTCCAGTCGCCCGGTGCAAACGCGATCCAGCTTTCCGAGGATGTCCGCAGCAAGATGGAGGAACTGAAGCGGAGCTTCCCGGACGGGCTCGATTACTCGGTGGTGTATGATCCGACGATTTTTGTTCGGCACTCCATCGAAGCCGTCGTGCATACGCTCGTCGAAGCCCTCGTGCTCGTCGTCCTTGTCGTGATCCTCTTCCTGCAAACCTGGCGCGCGTCGATCATTCCGCTGGCGGCCGTGCCCGTGTCCTTGATCGGCACGTTCGCCATCATGCTGGGGCTCGGCTTCAGCATCAACGCGCTCTCGCTTTTCGGACTGGTGCTCGCGATCGGAATCGTCGTGGACGACGCGATTGTCGTCGTCGAGAACGTCGAGCGGAATATCGCTCTCGGATACTCACCGATGGAAGCCACGCAACGCGCCATGAATGAAGTCACCGGCCCGATTATTGCCACGGCCTTGGTGCTCTGCGCGGTGTTCATTCCCACGGCGTTTATCAGCGGGTTGACCGGTCAGTTCTACAAGCAATTCGCCATTACGATTGCCATTTCGACGGTCATCTCCGCGTTCAACTCGCTTACGCTCTCGCCTGCACTGAGCGCGCTCCTGCTGAAGGACCATCACGCGCCCAAGGACATCCTCTCCCGGGTGATGGACAAGCTGTTCGGTTGGTTCTTCCGACCGTTCAACATTTTCTTCGAATGGTCCGGCAGGAAATATTCCGCAGGCGTCAACCGTGTTATCCGCAAGAGCGCGATCGCCCTGGTAATCTATGGCGGACTGGTCTTTCTCACCGGGTGGAGCTTTCACAAGATGCCGACAGGCTTCGTTCCCACGCAGGACAAACAATATCTTGTTTCGTTTGCGCAGCTGCCGGAAGGCGCTTCGCTCAGTCGAACGGAGGCTGTGATCCGCCGGATGACCGACTTGGGTCTCAAGCTGCCGGGGGTGGAATCGGCTGTCGCGTTTCCGGGTCTGAGCATCAGTGGATTCAGCGTCGCTCCGAACTCCGGCATCGTATTCTTTACTTTGAAGCCTTTCGAAGAGCGGAAGACGGCCGATTTGAGTGGTCCCGCGATCGCGGCAGCGCTGAATAAGGAGTTTGGTGCAATCCAGGAGGCGTTCGTGCTCACCGTGCCTCCGCCGCCCGTCATGGGGCTTGGCACGATCGGCGGATTCAAGACCTACGTTGAAGATCGCGCGGATCTCGGCTACGACACGCTTTACCAGAGCATACAGACGCTCATCGGCACGGGTGGCAAGACGTCCGGTCTTGACGGGCTCTTTTCCACATTCACCGTCAACGTGCCGCAGCTCGATGCGGATATTGACCGGGTGAAGGCCAAGACGCAAGGCGTGCCGCTGCAGAATCTTTTCGAGACGATGCAGATCTATCTCGGTTCGCTCTACGTGAATGACTTCAACCGTTTTGGGCGCACCTACCAAGTCGTCGCGCAGGCCGACTCCGAATTCCGCGGGCATCCCGAAGACATCACGCGGCTGAAGACGCGCAATGCGGCTGGTCAGATGGTTCCCCTCGGCGCGTTGGCAACCGTCAAGGAAACCCATGGTCCCGACCGCGCGATGCGCTACAACGGGTATCCGGCCGCGGAGATCAACGGAGGCCCTGCTCCCGGCTATAGTTCGGGTCAGGCCGAAGGGTTGATGGCGAAGCTCGCCAGCGAGAACCTGCCCAAAGGCCTGACGATGGAATGGACCGAGTTGACCTTTCAGCGAATCCTGGCAGGCAATACGGCGGTCTATATCTATCCGCTCTGCATCCTGCTCGTTTTTCTTGTGCTAGCCGCGCAATACGAAAGCTTTCGACTGCCCTTTGCCATCATCCTTATTGTGCCGATGTGCCTGCTCTTCGCCATTACGGGCGTGTGGCTCAAAGGGGGCGACAACAACATATTCACCCAGATCGGCTTGATCGTGCTCGTGGGCCTCGCGTGCAAAAATGCGATTCTGATTGTCGAGTTCGCCAAGCAAAAGCAGGACGAGGGGATGCCGCTGGTCCAGGCGACCGTCGAAGCCTGCAGCCTGCGGCTTCGTCCCATTCTGATGACTTCCATAGCGTTCATCGCCGGCGTTTTCCCGCTCGTCATATCGACGGGCGCCGGATCCGAGATGCGCCAGGCGATGGGTGTCGCCGTCTTCGCGGGCATGATGGGCGTCACGCTCTTCGGTCTTTTTCTCACGCCCGTCTTCTACGTAACGGTCATGAAGTTTGGCCGGAAGAAGGGCGCCGGGCCCCCGTTGAACCGGCGGCCTTTTGTGCCCGCGGAAAAGAATCGGGAGCCGGTGGTTTTGGACGCTGTTTGAATCGTTCGACGAGACCGGGCTGTAACGGCGTGTCCCACGGGCGAATCGCTGTTTCCTGTTCTGCGGTCGGCGGTGGGGACACCGCCGCCAGAGGTTTGCGACTTCGTCAGGTGTTCTCTTTCCTCGAAGGCGGGGCAGGCCTTTTTTCGAGCTCGGTTTCAATTTCGAGCATCCAGGCTGCGGCCTCTCCCCTCCGCTCGCGGGCTTCACGAATGAGGCGCAGATTGCGCACGGTGGTTTCGGGTTCCCAAATTTCCCGAATGGCGGCGAGAGCGTTTCCCAGCGCGTCAACGGCCGCGGCTTCATCCGCGGCGATGACGGCGAGTTCGAGCAGCGTGGCATAGTCCCAGTAATCCGGCTTGCCCGAAGCGATTCGCCGCTTCGTTGCGTATGTGACGACGGGAATGAGCTCGTTTTTGCGCGGATCGGGCGGCTCACGCAGCGTCATAAGCGTCACTGCGTTAACGCCAGGATACGCGTCGCGCCAGTCCGCTTCAAAGCCCTTGATGTAAGCACCGATCGCCTTGTCAAGCAGGCCCCGCGCGAACGCGGTGCTGCCGGCCGTTTTCGCGGATTCCCATCGGTCTTTGTAGACGCGGCCGAGGATTCCGTAGGTTTCGCTATTGGGACCGCGGCGCTCGATCAGGTCGAGGAGGATCTTCTCCGCCTGTTCGCCACTGCCAAACCGGTTGAGCGCAAGGGCCAGCTGCTCCTGCACCATTGTTGTTTCCGCGAGCGGACGTGACATCCTCCGGGTAAGCTCGATCATTTCTTTCCACGCCTTGACCGCCCGGTACGAGAGGAAGAGATCGATGACGACAGAAGATTCAAGGTCGGCAATTTTCGGGAACTCCGCTTCAATGGCGCGAATCGCGTCGAGGCCCCCTCGCCTCGCCTCGCCGAGCCGATCCTTGACCTTTATCGAGTAGTCGACCCGTTCACGGAACACATCCGTCTTGAGCCGCTTGATGTCCGGATAGCCTTCAAGAAGCTGGAAAATCGGACTGTCGCTCGCCGACTGCTCGCGTGACTGTTTCAGGAGTTTGGTGAGGACCCGGGCCGAGGATTCCGGATCGGCGGGTTTGCCGGACGCCTCGATTTGGTAGGGCATGGCGCGAAGCAGCGCCACGTCGAAGGGAAGGCGGGTGGCGCCCGCATAGACCAGCACGGTTGTGTTGGGCAGCACCGCGTGGCGGACACCGAGCTCGTAGAAAACATTCGCGTTGGCCGTCGTCAGGTCCGCCACGGCAAACTCGCAGAGGAGGAGCCGTTCGAACATTGGCTTGTGGATGATCCCTCCGACGACTTCTTCATCCGCGCGGATGGCTTCGAGGCCTGCACTCTCGATCGCCGGCTTGAGGAACTTCTTGTAAACAGCGTTGAAATCGATCTTCCGGCCATCGGCGTCCGCCTTCTCGCCGAAGGGCATCAATACGAAGCAGAGCGGCTTAGTCATTTGCTTGATTCGATGGGTCAACGTTAGGGCATGCCCGGCCCGAAGCGAAGCAAAACAACCCGCGCGCGAGCGGATTTGCCTTTTGCGAGTTCTTGGAGACCTTGCGGCGAGCCATGGACCGCAAGGCTATGGAATGCATTTGCAAGGACGAGCCGAAAAGAGCGGGAAGAGCACCGCGGGCGGAGGGGTCCGGGCCGCCGTGGCGCGAAGATTCGGGACTTGAACATTGTGCGGTGGAATGTTAGCACAATGTCTAACAAGTAGTCGTTAACTGACGAGGGGAAACCGGGGGAAATGAATCCCCAGGGCTCGTGGAACTACCCAGGCCTTTTTTTGCATGCATCCATCCCGTCCCACCCTGGAAACGGTAGAAGAAAACATCGGCGTGCACTTCCGGGCAAATTGAACGCGACTTGACGGCGGGTTTGAGCTTGCCTCGCAATGGAACCGGTTAAAGTCTTCTATTCTTACGCTCACAACGACAAGACATTGCGCGAGGAACTTGGCAAGCACTTGTCTTCCTTTCGTTTTCGCGGGATTTGCCGGGATTGGTATGACGGCGAGCTGGTTGCCGGCGATGAATGGGATGAGGAGATCAAGGACAAGTTAAGATCGGCCGATTTCATCCTGCTGTTGATAAGCGCGGATTTCCTGGCTTCCGCCTACATCCGCACGGTTGAGGTCGAGAACGCGATGCGGCGGCACCAGGCGAAAGAGGCGCGGGTGATTCCCATCATGTTGAGGCCCTGCGATTTTACGGGCGAAGTTTTCAGCAAGTTGCAGGGATTGCCCACGGGAATGAAGGCCGTGACCACATGGCCGAATCAGGATGAGGCGTGGACCGACGTTGCAAAGGGGCTCGGGCTTCTCTTCGAGAAAGAGCGAGAGGCGCGCCAGGCGGTCGTGGTTCCTTTACAAGCTTCCAGCAGCCCTTCGACGGAGCCCGTGGCCACGGCCGAAGCACAGCCTCCAGCGGCGCCGGCGGATGGTCTCAATGAGGCACAGGAAAAGAATCGCGCGCTGGCGGAAACTTCGACGAGAGCGTTTCAAGGTCTTGGCGAGCTGATGGGCAACCCAAAAATCAAGGCGTTTGTGGCCGAACACCAAGAGCAATTGATCGTTGCCGACCAGGCGCTGCAGGTGCTGGTGGATTACAAGAACGTGCACGACATGCTGCACGATCTGCAATTCAAATGCTACAATTACATTTTCCAGGAAGGACGAAAGCTCGAGGATCAGATCGACTGGCCGCTGCTGGTTCAGCCGGAGAAGGACCTGGCGGCGATTGCGTGGTCGCTGGAGGCGGCTGCTGCTCAGGAGACGATGGCGGACGAGGACTTTTCGTGGCTCGAGCAATTGCGCGCGGCGCAAGAGCGGCTGAGCGCGGGGTGTGATCAATTGAGCCTGGCTCCGCTGAAGGAGGCGAGGGATTTGATCAAGACAATCCTTCAGATGCGGCCGACAATCTTCGACACGAAGCTGTGCGCGGCGGCGCGAACCTTGCCTCTTGAGGATTTGCGGAAAACTCTCTGTGCGATTCGTGCCAAGCTCAGTCCGGGCTCGCTCGAGAGTGACGCGGGAGTGAGTTTTTGCGCGGGAGTTGACGCATTGCCGGAGCTGAGCGAGAACCTCCAGGCGCTCACGACCGAGCACACGCGGTGGCAGGTAATAGAAACCAGGTTCTGGAGCATCGATGCGCTGGCCGGTCGGGATCTCGTCGCGCTTCGGGATGGCTGGCCGCAAGTGAGGGATCGGCTCATCAAAATCTGCGACGGCAAGCGCGCGCCGTGGGCGATATCGATTCTTGAAGAGGCGGGGAAGCTCGACGCCTTCCTGAAGGCCCCGCCGCCCAGCGACGCGAAGGAATTGCAACGCTGGCAGATGAGAGTACGGCAGAGCTACACAAGCTGCTCGATTGATGGCGGTACGCGATTCTACCAGGTGGACCTTTCGCTGAAGCGCCTCTGCGACCAACTCCGTGATCTCCAGGCTGCGCTGGTAAAGATTCTTCAGAAACTGTTATGAACGAGTCCCAGATCGAATCGGGGCGCGAGGAAGCCGCAGCTTACGAATTTCCCTCGCTCGCTGTCCTCAAAGCCGCGCACTTGAAGCTACTCGAGCAGGAATCCGCCTCGCTTACCCCGGCCTTTCTCGAGGATGTGCGGGACTTCATGCTGCGCGCGAGTGCAACAGGACGGATTCTCGACGACGACAAGGAGCGCGGCATCGCGCAGACCCTCCTCAACTACTGGGTGACGGTGCTTTTTCGCGGAGGTGTGGCTGAAGAGCAGATTCCGAGGACGTCGCTCGCCGAACTCGATGAAAGCGCAGGCCGGAATCTGGATGACAGCCAGTGCCCTTACAGGGGGCTTGGTGCGTATTCGGAATCGACGGCGCACCTTTTTTTCGGACGCAAGCAGGTCATCGAGGATTGGCTTGGCCTTTTGCGCGACAAACGCCTGCTCGTGGTGCTCGGTCCGAGCGGTTCAGGGAAGACCTCCCTCATTCGGGCGGGTCTTCTGCCGGCGTTGCGTGCGGGCAGGCTGCCCGGCAGCGAGACGTGGGAAGTAATCGATAGGACCCTCACGGGGGAGCACCCGTCGTCCGCGCTCCGAGCGGTCCTTGCCTCTGCAACGGAGTGCCCCCGCGCGTTCCTTGTCGTTCACCGTTTCGACGAAATCTTTGTGCATTGCGACCGGAAGACGCAGCGCGAGCTGATTACAGCGATAGCCGACTGGGCCGCAAAGCCGAGGACGGATCGGCGCGCGGTGATGGCAGCGCGGCTGGAATCGGCCGGTTTGCTGACGCAATGGCTGCGCGAGGGCAAGCTTGCGAGTCTGGGCAAAGAGACATTTATTCCGCCTTTCGGGGCGAGGGAATTGCGGGCTGTAATTGAGGAGCCGGCGGCGCAAATCGGGCTTCGATTTGAGGAGGGGATCGTCGACATGCTGATCAACGAGTTTCTCGGCGATCCAGCGGCGCTCGCCTTGCTGCAGTTTACATTGATCAAGCTCTGGGACAAGCGGGAACGCAATCACATCACCTGGGCGTCGTATCGTGCCATCGGTGGCGGCCAGGGAGCGGTTGAGATGAGCGCGGAGGCGGCGTATGGCGCACAGGATTTCGACGAGGAGGATCGCGACCTGACGCGAAGGATTTTTTTGCGCTTGGTGCGGCCAAGTCTCACGCGCGAACTTGTTGCAAGCGGCGTTCCGGAGGCCGCGCTGGCCGATGGCCCGGAAGCTCGGGAGCGGGTGCGAAAGATCGTCGAGCGCTTTGAAAAGGAGCAACTGCTGAAGGTCCAGACCAACGCGCGCGGCGAGCGGCTTGTTGAAGTCACGCATGGGGCGCTCCTACGGAGGTGGCCGCGGCTCTTGCAGTGGCTCGAGGATTCGCGGATCGAGTTGCTCCAGCGCCAGCGGATCGGCGTGGCGGCCGCTCAATGGCGCGAACAAGGCCGCGACCCGAGCACACTGTGGAGCGGAGTGTTGCTTACCGCGGCCCTCTCAATACGTGAGCAGCTTTCGCCGACCGAACTGGAATTCGTCGAAGCAAGCCGGCGCGCTGCCGATCGGCGTCGCAACCGCAACCGCACACTGCTCACCATCGTAATTGTGCTCCTCGCCTTGGGCCTTCTCCGGGAGATGCGCCGGACGCTCCAGGAACGCTTTTCGGGACGGGAGACCAAGGCGGCATTGAATCTCGAGCGTGGCGAGCGGCGGCTCGAGGGCGGCGACCCCGCCGGCGCGTTTCTCTTTTTCCATCAGGCGGCCGTCGACGATCCCAAAGCGAGGAGCGACTGGCCGTACCGACTCTGGCGTTTCTTCATTTTTCCTCAAGTGGCCGCCGGCGATCCCGAGGGCAATGATTTGGTGCATCGGCGCCGGCTCGGCGCGACGTGGCGACAGATTCCTCGCGTCAAGCACTTCCTGAATCTGAAGGATCTCTCGCACAGTGAGCTATCGCCCAGCGGCGAATACCTCCTGGGCACATCCAGGGACGCTGTGAGAGTTTGGCGCCTGAGCGAAAGCGATTCGGCGCAGGGGACAGACCCGCTGGGCAATCATCCCCACGGGAGGGTGATGTGGGCGTCGTTTCATCCCGATCCCGAGCAACCGTTGATCGCAATCGCCATGGCAGACCCCGATTTGGACGGAAAGCCAGCCGGACACGGACAGATCGTCATCTTCGATGCCAAAAGCAATCAGTTTGTCGGTGAACCGATCCGCTTCGCAGACGGTGTGCCGCAGAAAGCGTGGTTCGGCCCGGAAGGCGGCGACAGTGACCGGCTGTTGGTCGTGAGCCAGCCGGCAGGAGCCCGCAGCGGCGAGGTCAGTATTTGGAATTTGCACAACGCCCGGCAAGAGGCCGTCCTGCGTGACCATACTTTGCCGGTCAATTGGGCGTCGTTTTCGCGCGACGGCATGCTTGTCGTGACGGCTGCAGGCGACCTTGATGGAGGCGAAAGGGGTGAGGCGCGGGTGTGGGATTGGAAAAACGATCGTTCCGCACCCTTGCAGCACGACGGCGGACCGATCCGCTATGCGGAATTCGCCTCCGGCGTGTTTGACGACAATTGTGACCATGTACTCACTGCCGAAGGCGCCAACGATGGCGGCCGGGGCGCAGCGCGCGTCTGGAGCGTCCTACGGCGGGATAATGAGCCTTTTCTCCAGATCAGCGCGCTCACCGCACCGCTGAGCCACCGGGGCGCAGTCAATCGCGCGCACTTCTCCCCCAATGGGCTCTGGGTCGCCACCGCGAGCAGCGATCGCACGGCGCGGCTGTGGCACGTTCGAACGCAGAAACAGGCGCTTAGCTTCGAGCACGATGGGGACGTCAATGATGTCGTTTTCAGCCCCGATGGCCGCCACCTCGCCACCGCCGGCCGCGACCGCACCGCGCGGATCTGGGAAGTGGCCACCGGTCGAATGGTGCATCCGCCCTTGAACCATTCGGAAACCGTGAACGAGCTCGCCTATAGCCGTGACGGACGTTCGCTTCTCACAAGCTCAAAGCATCTTGGCCGGATTTGGACGGCGGACCAGGACGAACCGAAGGCGCCGATTCTGGAAGCGAGTGATTCCATTCTCACGGCTGTGAGCGGCGATGGTCAGCGCGTGCTTACCGTGAGCAAACCTGACGACAAAAAAAGTACACTTGAGCTCTGGGAAACGGACACGGGTAATCCGATCGCCTCGGTCAAGCTCAATGGCTCGGAGCCCATCCGATGCGTGGCTCTCGATGCGAACGGCAATCGGCTCGCGGTGGCGAGCCGGGATTCCTCCGGGACGCAGCCGGTATTGCGTATCTTCGAGGTGGTGGACGGGGGCGGGCAAAATGGCGGCGGGCGCTTCAAGGAGACGAGCCAGCTGCAGGGCGAGATACTTTCCGGAAGCGATGTTGTCTCCGCAGCGTTCGATCGCGACGGTGGGCAACTCGCCGTCCTCTTGCGCAAACCTGGCGAGGAGGAAAGCCGGGTTGGGATTTGTGATGTTGCAGCAGGCACGGTGCGCATCCTGCCGGGACAAGACCCTTCGCTCGTCAGCGCGATCCAGCTCAGTCCAAGCGGGCGGTATCTCCTCGCCTGTTTCTCCAAGGCCGGCGAGCCTGAAGGCCGCGCCCGGCTGTGGAAACTCGATAGCAATTCGGCCACGCCGTCGGAGTTGCATCATGCTACGGGGATCACGACTGCCGCCTTCAGTCCGGACGAACGCTTGCTCTTGACGGGGAGCACGGACGACGATGCGAGACTCTGGTCAATCGCCGACGGCGGCGTCGCTCCCGGCGAAGTGCTGCGCGAACAAGGCTCTGAACACACGCACACCGCTGATCTTACTCGTGTGCTTTTCAGCCCGGATGGGCGCAGGGCGCTTACGGCCAGCAAGGACCAGACGGCAATCCTTTGGGACGTAACCAACGGGAGGCGGATCGCCGTGTTGCGCCATTCCGCGTATGTAAGCGACATCAAATTTTCCGGCCGCGGGGATCTGATCCTGACATCAAGTGGCGAGCCGAAACTGCGCGCGTGGAGCGCCGACACGGGCGAGTTGCTCGCGCGTTTCACCCCCGCAGGCGAGGTGTTTGAGATCGGCTTCGCGCCCGATGATAACAGCGTTTTCGCAATCGGACAGAATTTTGCCAGACGGTCCGGACAAGCCGAAACGGGAACGGGCGACCAGTCGGCCTCCGGACCGCGGCTGCGAGAAGTGCGGCCCCTGACCTGGAGCTTCGCGCCGCTGCAAGGCGATCTTGCGCATGCCGGGGAGCGCGGTGTACTCCTTGCCGCAAGGCAGATCGAGGAGAAGTCGCTCGAAAAGGCGGTGACCGAAGAGCTGCCGGAAATTTGGCGTTTGGAGGGACCGGGATACCAGGCACTGTTTGATCGGGAGCCGGATCCCACGCAGTATCACCGCGCTGCAGCCCGCGAATGCGAAACCACCAAGCAGTGGTCTGCGGCCGCTTGGCATCTCACAAAGTTGTTGGAGTTGACGCAAGACGACGCGTCGCGCGCGAGCCTGCTGCTTCGACGTGCGGAGGCCTATGCTGCCGCGGACAACTGGGCCGATAGCCTGCCTCGATGCATCGCGGATCGCAAAACGGTGATCGCACTGGGCCACAACAGCGCCAGTGACTATCGCGCATTGGCCGAAGCCTGCATTGACTACGGGAACGCCTCCGGAAAGCCCGAACAATGGGACCTTGCCATCGAAGCGCTCCGCGAAGGCGTCGGATTGAACCCCGCCGATTCGCGGAATTTCATCCTGCTCGGAGAAGCATTCGCGGGCAAGCGAGACTTCGCACAGGCGGAAGAGGCGTTCCAGCAGGCGCTCGCTCTCGGCAGCCCCGCCGCGCCCGCCCGGCTCGCCTTCATCAGCTGGATCATGGGCGATGAGCAAGGGAGAAAGAGGTATCGCGATTTATGCCTGGCCCTCAATGATCCCTCGAAAAAGAGCCGCAAAGCGATGTCCTTATCGTTGCTTTGGCCGAGCGTTATCACGAATGCCTTTGAAAAGGATGACCAGGACAGGGCGTTTCGGGAGGAACTCGTGCGCTTGGCTCGAGAGTTGTCCGACGAAGCGCCATCGAATTTTTTTCGGCGCAATACGCTGGGCGCGGCGTTGTATCGAGCCGGACGCTACGAGGAGGCAATCAAGGAGCTAGAAGCGGCGCGCGCCGCCAATCTCGCTGAGCGCGTCGACACACTCTCACAATATTACGACCGTCTTATCCGCATCCCGATCTCACGAACTCCCGAGGGGCGCGCGCAGGATTGGGCCTTCCTCGCGATGGCCAATGCGCGACTGAACCGCCGCAGCGAAGCGTGGGACTGGATGCGCAAACTGCGCGATTCTCCTGAACTCACGAGAGCGGTGCAGACGCGCAAGCGGGACTATCCTGTTTCATACGACACGCTGGCCGTGGAGCTCCTGTACGATGAAGCTCTCGACGTTCTGCGGAGGCAGCCGGATACACAGCGAAGAGCTCAATGAGGAAAACGCGGAAGCGCTCCCGCCGCCGCGCAGCGTCTTGGGACGTCGCTTTCACGCCGTTCGGAGGCGGGCGATTCGCATCGCCGCGGGCGGATGCGAATCGTAAAACGCGGAGTGCAGCGGGTCGGGCGTGAGCGTTGCGGCATTGTCCTTGTAGAGCTTGGTGAGAGCGCTTCCCAGTTCGGCGGCGTTCGCGTGTCTCGCGGCGTAGGCATCGGCCTCAAACTCGTGGCGGCGAGAGTAGAGGCTCGAAAGCGGCTGAAGGAAAAAACTGAACACCGGCGCGACAAGCAGGAAGAGCAGAAGCGCGGCGGCGGTACTCGGGGACGAGACGCCCAGGCCCTCGGAAAACCAGCTCGCGCCGATCAGCTGGCCAATCCCCCACAGCATCCCGAGCGAGACCGCGAACAGAAGGGTCGCGCGCTTCAGGATGTGACGCAGCTTGTAGTGTCCGATCTCATGGGCAAGAACAGCCTCGACCTCGGCCGGCGCGAGGCGCGCGAGCAAAGTATCGAAGAACACGATGCGCTTCGCCGCGCCGAAGCCCGTAAAGTAGGCGTTACCGTGGCTCGAACGCCTGGAGCCGTCCATGACGTAGAGGCTGCTCGCACGGAAACCGCAGCGCCGGAGCAGCGCCTCGATGCGGCTGGCGAGGTCCGGATCCTGGAGCGGCGTGAAACGGTTGAAGAGAGGCGCGATGAACGTCGGAAAAATGAGGAGCAGGAGCAGGTTGAACGCCATCCAGACGATCCAGGCGTACAGCCACCAGAGCTGGCCCATCGCCTCCACGAGCCAGAGGACAAGAAGCAGGAGAGGGAGGCCGAACACCGCTGCAAGCATTGCCTGTTTGATCAGGTCGGCGAAAAAGAGCCGCGGCGTCATGCGGTTAAACCCGAAGCGAGTCTCGAGGACGAAAGTACGATAGATGGAGAAGGGCACGTCCAGCGCACCGAGCAGGGCCGCGACGCTTGCGCAAAGGGCCACTCCGTGTGCGAGCCCCTGCGGTTCAAAGACCCGTGCCCACGATGCGCTGATCCTATCGATCAATCCGCCGAAGGTGAGCGCGAGCAGCGCAAGAGCGCCGAACGCAATTTCCAGCATCCCCAGCCGTGACTTGGCAATCGTATAGTCGGCCGCTTTCTGGTGCGCCTCGAGCGGGATCGCCTCGGCGAAAACATCGGGCACCACGCCGCGGTGCGCCCGTACATGGCGGATCTGGCGCTTCGCGAGCCACAGCTGAGCGGCAGTTGCGGTCGCGAGCCCGCCCAGGAACAGCCATGTCACCGCGTTGCTCACTCCGGAAAGGATAGAGATCGCCCGCCAGTCGGACAACCTGTCTCATAAAAAACGCTTTCCGGCTCAGGAGTCCGCTTCGATAAGCCGGGCTTCGGCGAGGTCAATGTCGCGTTGAACCACGCGTAGCGTATCGTCGTTGATGTGATGCTGGTTCCGCAGCTCGATCAGCTTCTGGCGCTCCACTTGCAGCGCCTCGCGAACCAGGTGGTTGAAGTGCGAGGCTGGCAGCTTCGCGGGATCGGGTTCGGTCGTGAGCTCGTTGCAATACTCGAGCTGCTCGATCCGCTCGCGATATTCGTCCCTCAGCCTGGCAATGCGTTCCGCGTCGTTGCCGTTCTTGCCGACGAGCGTCTCGACGAAGGCGAGGCCCGCCTGGTTCGCTTTCTGGCGGGCGATGCGCTCTTCGCGGTGCGATTCACCGTCGTCTTCGACGCGCAGCGCACGGACGAGGATGGGCAGTGTAAGACCTTGGAAGACCAGGGTGACAAGAATGACGCAGAACGAGAGAAAGATAATCTCATTGCGTCCGGGAAACGGCGCTCCGGCGCCGGTGGAAAGCGGCAACGCGAGAGCGGCGGCGAGGGATACGACACCACGCATACCCGACCACGCGATGATCGCGACATTCTGCCAGGCTGGGTGGGGGTCGCTTTCGCGGATCCTCTTGCTGATCAATCGCGGGAGGTAGGTTGCCGGGAAGACCCAGAGAATGCGCGTTAGCACGACGGTTGCGCTGACCGCCGCCGCATTGAGCAGGAGGGCCAGCCAGCTCGCGCTGCGCAATCCGCTGACAACGGCGGGAAGCTGCAGCCCGATCAAAATAAAAATAAGCCCATTGAGGAGAAAGACCACCATGCGCCAAAAGGCGAAAGCTTCAAGACGCGTGCGGGCTGTGAGGATCAAGGGGGAACGCCAGCCGATATAGAGACCGGCGGTGACGACCGCGAGCACGCCGGAAAGGCCGAGTTGTTCCGCGCCCAGATAGGCCACGAAGGGCGTGAGCAGCGAGATCGTGATCTGCACAGGCGGGTCGTCCAGCCTGCGCTGGATCCAATGCACCCCGATGGCGACAACCCACCCCAAAAGGATTCCTCCGACCCCGACGACAGGAAGCTTCAGCACCGCGACGGGCAGGGAAAACGAGCCCGTGACAACCGCCGCAATGCCAAAGCGGTAAGCAACGAGCGCGATCGAGTCGTTGACCAGGCTTTCTCCTTCCAGGATGGCAACGATCCGGCGGGGAATCTTCATGCGCTGAAGCACCGCTGTCGCGGCGATGGCGTCGGGCGGCGAAACAATTGCGCCGAGAATGAACGCCGACGCCCAGGGAAGGCCGGGAATGGTTGCATGCGCCACCCACGCCACCGCGACCGTTGTTGTAAGCACCAGGCCAAAGGCGAGGAGCGTTATAGGTTGCAAGTTGCGCCGGAAATCCCGCCAGGATGTAAACAGCGCCGCGGGATAAAGCAGTGGTGGCAGGAAGACTAGTAGCGCCAGTTCGGGGTCGAAGCCCACGTGCGGCAGGTACGGCACGAAGCTCAAGGCAAGGCCGCTCAAAACGAGCAGTACCGGGTAGGGCAGACCGACCTTTCGTGCGACGATGTCGAGCGCCGCGACGACCATCAGCAACAGACAGATCAGCTCAATCTCGGCCACCTAGCGACCAAAGGGAATTTTCAGCCACTTGGCAAGTAGCGTGCCTCTCGGGCTCGGCGTCTCGTTCGAAATCGACGCCGCGGTCCACACTTTGCCGGACGCCAAGGCCCCACAAATTGGCCGACCACTCGCGCTCAAGCCGCGGAAGGCGGAGTTGCATCGGCTATCGCTTGTTCAACTCCTGCCATTGCTTGATATCAAAATGGCTCATCCATCCGCACTTAACACATATCGCATGACACGACTCGGAGTCCTTCCGCGCAACGGTCCATCCGGATTCGCCGCATCGCTCTCCGCGACACCTGGCAGGACCTTTTCGCGCGATGAACTTGTTCATGAGATACTCAAACAAATCTCCGGCAAAGAGCGACAGGACAAGGCCCACAAGGACAATGAACGTCGTAAGGTTAGGATTCATCGATTAAAAGCTCGCTTTGAATTTTCGAGCGCTTTGTGCCGATCGCGTTCAGAGCGGTCCGTCCCGGGATGTATAATTTTTTCAGCAATCCCAGAGTGGCGGGGAACGAATACCGAGGGCCCTGCCACCCGGCGGAAAAGCGTAAACTTTGCGCGATGAGAGCCGTCAACTCCGATGAACTGGAGGAAGCATCATCATGCCCAATGTCCCGATCACTTGCTTCATGGGAGCATTATGATGGGAATGGGCGTATACTTCCAATGCTAACTATTCATCGCAGTGATAACTTTGGGTTATGCAGTTCCCGACATCGCCGCAACGACCGTGGGACACGGAGGCAAGGTTGAGAGTTGAGAGTTGCGCCGAAGCGCCGCCTCACCCTCGGGGCGCAGAGGGAATGATGAGTTTTTGGCCGACCCGGAGGGTTGCGTCTTTTGCGATATTGTTGGCCCTCGTCAGGCTGTTCACGCTCACTTTGTATTGCCTTGCGATGGATGTGAGCGTTTCCCCTTTGGCGACGAGGTGGGTCGTGCTCGCCGAGAGGTGGGGAGATTGTTTGACCAGTTCGTTCGGCGCTTTTGCTGCATCTTTCTTTTCGACGAAGGGTTTGAGTGCGGGATCAATCGCGATGATCCTCTTGTTGAGCTTTTCATTGGCTCGATCAAACGCCTTGCGCACGCCGGGATCCTTCATCGCGATGATTCTCACCTGATTATATTCCTGCGCCAGATCGGCGCCTCGGGCCGCGGGAAGTGACCCCATGCCTGCCATGCCAACGCCACACAAGAGCGCGGCGGAGCGAAAAATATTCATGCACAAGACAATGACGGCTTTCAGGGAAATGCCGAAAGAAATCTGCATCTCTCAACGAACTGATGACGCGAAGGGGCAGGTCAATCCCCAAAAGCGAGACTTCCGCTTTCTCTACACCAGGGTTGACCTGCCAATCCAACGCACCAAAAAAACGTTACCGGGGGGATCCGAACCTCTCTTGAAGTTACGCGCAGCCTGAGAATCTTTGCATTTTATTTTCGCTCCACGGTCCGACAGGGACGGACTTTGCTTTCGGAGCTATCAGCCAAGAAGCGGCGTCAAGGCGGGATCCTCCCTTTTGTGGAGCGCTCCGCGAAGCCTGTTGAGGGCGACATTCTGCAACTGGCGAACGCGTTCGCGGGTCACGCCGAGCTTTCTGCCGATCTCTTCCAGTGTCTTTGGCTCATGGCCATCGAGGCCGAAACGCGAGTTGATGATCATGCGTTCACGGTCATCGAGCAGGATGAGCACCTCGGCGATTTCCTCGAGCGTGTCCTTGTCGCGCAGGGACTCGAATGGATTCTCCGACTCCTCGTCGCCGACGATGTCTCCGATTTGGAAGGACTCGCCGTCTTGAACCGGTTGGTCGAGCGAAGCCGGGCGAAGCGCTGCGATCTTGAGAGCCGTGACTTTGGACGAGGACAAGCCAATTTCGTCTGCCAGTTCTTCATCGGTGGGTTCGCGTCCAAGCTCCTCGGTCATCTGCGAGGAGACGCGACGCATCTTGCCGATCTTCTCGATCAGATGAATGGGTAGACGGATCGTTTTGGTTTGGTTGGCCAGAGCGCGCTTGATCGATTGCTTGATCCACCACGCGGCGTAGGTGCTCAGCTTGCCACCCTTCGCGGGGTCGAAACGTTCGATGGCCTTTATGAGACCGATATTGCCTTCGGAAATGAGATCGAGCAGCGGGAGCCCGACATTCGCGTAGTCGCGCGCGATTTTCACCACGAGCCTGAGATTGGCGCGAACCATTTCCGCATGCGCCTGCTGATCCCCGCTTTTGATTCTGCACGCCAGTTTGACTTCCTGCTCGGGGGTCAGCAAAGGTATGTGAGCAATCTCTCGCAGGTAGAGCTGAAATCCCGTTTCGTTCTCTTTAGGGGACGCGTTGATCATTTCTATAGAGACGTTCGAAACGTCCGAACTTGCTCAGTTTCTTTCAGGGTCCATGGATGCCGGCTTGCGGCGCAGCGGCCGGTGTCGTCGCCGATGCGGGCGATCGTGGCGACGAAATGGCCTCGAAAATGGTGATTGGAGGCGGCCGGATTGCGGCCTATTTTTGCTTTCGTGACGGACTCGCAGCAGCTTCGTGAAACGGAAGAGTTCCTTTATGAGCAAATACCAATCACGCGCGCCATGGGGGTGCGGGTTGCCGCTTACGACGGGAGGCAATTAACCCTCGTCGCGCCCATTGCGCCCAATCACAATCATCTAGGCACCGCCTTCGGAGGCAGCTTGAGCGCCATTGCAACGCTGACAGGATACGGTTTTCTTTGGCTCGAACTGAGCGATCGCACGTGCCATCTGGTGATTCGCCGGAGTTCTCTCTCGTTCTGCCGGCCTGTCCGCAAGGAGATCGTCGCAATCTGCCGCCGGCCCAACGAAGAGGCTTTGAGCGCGTTCAAAGCCGCCTTCGCGGAACATGGCAAGGCGCGAATCGGCCTGGACGTCACGATCGAAGAGGATGGGTTCGTCGCCGTTGAGTTTCAGGGACTTTTCGTTGCGCTCAATGGATCGCGCGGAACGGGAAATACGCGCTCCTCTCGATGACGCCAAACCGCAGCCGGCGCACCCCGGCGCACGCAGTGGGTTGCGTGGACGCCGAATCCACGACCCGCGCGGAGCTTATTTCGAGTCGCGCTTAAAAGCAATTCCTCGGAGCGAAGGTCGAACCACCGATACGCCAAGGGTGGCGATGACCGCTCCGAAAACGACAACCGTCACGAAGGCGAGAGGCAGACCGGCGAAAGCCGCCAGGGCGCCAATGACCGGCGGGCCCGAAAGAAACCCGAAATAGCCCAGGGTGGTCACGGTCGCGAGGCCCGGACCGGCACCGTTTTCGTGCACCCGGCCGGCGACGCCGAAAAGAATCGGCACGAGATTGGAAATGCCAAAACCCACCGTCGCGAAACCCACCAGCACCGCCGGCCAGATCGGAATCAACACGGCAACCGCCACGCCAAGCGCCATGAGGACTCCGCTGACGCGCAGCATGACAATCGGGCCGAACCGGGCGATCAGCATATCACCGGCAAACCGGCCAGCCGCCATGCAGAGAGCAAAGGCGGCAAACGCCATCGGCGCCACCGCCAACGAGACGTTTGCAACATTGCTCGCGTAAACAGCACTCCAATCCAGGAGGACGCCTTCACTGAAGAGCGCGAGGAAGGCCAATCCGCCCAGCCGAAGCAACTTGGAATTGGGCCAGGAAAGTCCCCGGTGTTCGCTTTTTGCCGCGAGCGAACGATCCGGGAGCAGGCGATCGAAAGTGGAAAGCCCAAGCAGGAAAAGAAACCCCGCCATCGAAAGCATGAGAAAGGTCGCCGAAAAACCCTGGTTCATGGCGACGCTGAGCAAAAAAGCGACGCTCAGCCCTCCGAGGCTCCAAAAGGCCTGAAAGGACGAATTGATCGGCTTCTTGAGCGCATTTTCCACTGTGATAGCCTGCGCATTGATCGAGACGTCAACCGCTCCCTTCACGGCGCCAAACAGAACAGCCGCCGCGATCAGGGTGGCGTAGCTCGGAGCCAGGGCCAGCAAAGGCAGCGTGGCGCAGAATACCAGCACAGCGGGAAACGCAATGGCGCGGCTCCCCGTTCGCGTAATCACCTGGCCGCTCACCGGCATCGAGATCAAAGCGCCGAGAACCAGGCCAAACAACACCCAGCCAAGCTGCCCGTGGGAAAGACCAAATCTTTGCTGGAAGGAGGGAATCAACGCCGCCCACGTGCCAAAGGTCATCCCATCGATGAGAAAGAGCGTCGAAGTCGCGCGGCGCGCCCGGGCGTCCACACCGGATTGGGGAGGGCATCGGTTTGCAGCCAAAAGACCGGCTCGCGCCGCGATGGGTTGATTCATTCACGCAACCTTATGGAGACTTTGCAATTGTTCCATTGGCCTCTTTTCATCACGGTGATAAGAAAAAGTGATTTTCGATGTCCTCTCCAAAACATCGTCCCTTCCGTGAACCGCAGCGCCTTCAGCCGCAATATTCCGCTCTTCATTGCCTTCCGCGTTCTATTCAACGCGCGCTGGTACTATCCGGTGCTGGCGGTGCTGTTTCTCGATTTCGGGCTAAGCATCGAGCAGTACGCGCTGCTCAATGTGGCCTGGGCCGTGGCGATCGTGGGTCTGGAAGTGCCGTCGGGCGCGCTGGCGGATCAGTTGGGCCGGAAAAGGATGGTCGTCTTTGCGGCGCTCTTGATGGTGGTGGAGATGGCGGTCTTCGCTTTCGCGCCGCTCGGAAATCCTTCGCTGCTCTTCGGGCTTTTTCTGTTGAACCGCGTGCTCAGTGGCGCTGCGGAGGCGAGCGCGAGCGGAGCGGATGAAGCGCTGGCATACGATTCGCTCGTCGCGGAAGGACGCGCCAGCGAATGGCCCCGGGTGCTCGAGACTCTGATGCGGTGGCAGTCGGTCGCGTTCTTTCTTGCGATGATGCTGGGCGCGGCAGTCTATGACGCGGGGTTTGTGCAGAGAATTCTCGACGCACTAAGGCTGCCGTGGAAGGTAACTCACGAGGTGACGATGCGCTTTCCTATTTACCTTACCCTGGCGAATGCCTTGCTTGCCCTGCTGGTGACCGTGAATATGCGTGAGCCAACGCCTGCCGCGACGGCGCGCGGCCCGGCCGAGCCGAAGGAGGCTGTTTCCGCGCACACAACCTGGCGCGTAACGTTCGCGACCGGCCGCTGGATTTTGCACAGCCCGTTGGCGCTGGGAGTCATTCTCGCCGGGATGTGTTTCGACAGCATCGTGCGGCTGTTCCTCACGATGGCCAGCAGCTACTACCGGGTGATTGCGCTGCCCGACGCTGTCTTCGGACTGATCGGCTCAGGTTTTGCGATCATCGGATTTTTCGTGCCGGCGCTCGCGAAGCGGCTCGTGTCGCGGTCGAAGATCGAGAGCAACTTCACACTTGTCGCGGTCTTGACGATTGCCGGGTTGGCGGGGGTTGCCTTCGTCTGGCCCGTTTACGGGCTGATTTGGCTGGTGCCGCTGGGTGTGGCGATGTCGCTCACCCAGTTTTTCGTCTCTCACTATCTCAACAAGATTGTGACCGATTCCCGGCAGCGGGCGACGGTGCTCAGTTTTCGAGGACTGGCATTCAATCTGGCCTACGGCGGCGTGGGCCTGCTCTTCGCGGGGCTTACTCATCTGCTGGGCGAACACAGCCCGCCGGACGCGGTCTTCGTGCGTTCGCTCGGCTGGCTGCCGTGGTATTTCGCGGGAACTTTCGCGGCGCTTGCCGTTGTCTGGAGCCGGCTGCGACCGAGGGGCGGAAGAAGCGTTTGAGGCAGGCTACTGCAAACGGACAGCCTGGGCCTTGAGGCAGAGCTCGGCCGCTTTGAACGCGTGCTCCTGCGTCATGGCTTCTTCGGTCCGAAGATAAACGTGTGGCCATCGCCCCAGTTGCGGAGCCCGTCCGGAGTAAACCAATCGACACGAAGTAACATGACGCACCGTTGTCCGCCGTGAGTGAGGCTTCTCCAAAATCCTCCAGCTCGGGATATTCCGGGTTGTTGAAGTTCGCCGCCGCGCTGTAATTGACCCTCGCATCCCCGGCCCCTGTGAAGAAAAGGAACTGCTCGCTCTGGTGGCTTCCAATGTCACAGAGGATTCCCCCATAGTGGGCTCTTTCAAAGAACCAGGGCGGTCGCGAGGCAGCGCTCAGCCGGTGAGGACCCGAACCAATCGTCTGGAAGACCCGCCCGATCGCGCCGCGCTGAACGAGTTGACCGGCGAGAACGGCGCACTCCACGTGAAGCCGCTCGCTGTAGTAGACCATGTATTTTTTGCGGGTCCGTGACGCGGTCTCTCTGGCCTGGCTGAGCTGTTCGAGAGTCGTAAACGGAGACTTGTCGGTGAAATAGTCCTTGCCGGAGTCCATGACGCGGCATCCGAGCGGAACTCGCTTGCTGGGGACGGCCGCCGCCGCAACGAGCTTGATTGAGGTATCCTCGAGGATCTCCTCAAGGTTTGCGGCAGGCTTTGCTTGCGGGAACCTCGCGCGGAAGGCTTCGACCTTTGACTCATCGGGGTCGTAGACCCATTTCAGATCTCCTCCGGCCTCCACCAGGCCATTGCATTGCCCGTAGATATGCCCGTGATCGAGGTGCGCCGCCGCAAAGGGAAAATCGCCCGGCTGGCAAACCGGTGAGGGCTTGCCTTCCGGTGCATAGTTCATTCTGTCCGAAAGAGACATCGCTAAGTGTTCGGTGGTGATTAAAGCTTGAAAGACTTCCTGAAGTCGTCCTCTTGATCAATCGCAAGGTTGGCAACCTTTTTTCTGACTGTCGACGAGGCGATCCGCTCTTCCAGCAAGCGCCTGTAAGCGTCGGCATGAATGGGAAGGCCGACGAACATCGTCGCAAAGACCTGCTTGCTCGAGCGATGCGCCGCGATCAACCGCTCACAGTCGGCCTTGTGAACACAGAGAGGCTTTTCGACGAGGAGGTGCAAGCCCGCCTCGAGCGCCTCGAATTCCGATCTGCTTGTGAGAAGAGTGCGGATCACAGACGGCCGTCAACCGGCATCTCGAGACTCTGCCGCCCGTGATCGAATCGGCGTGCACTTTTCCCATGTTTCCGAGGCCGATGATTCCCAAGCGAAGATCTTGCATGAAGTAACCCTTGAACACCTGTTAGAATAGCGAGTGCCTCGTGTCAACGCAGGCGGCAGCCCGCCCTGGCCGTGCAATGCTGGAGCAACTGCCGAAAAAAATCTCCGAAACGGCGACATCGAAGAATGAGGGGAGGGCGAGGCTCCGCGTGAGCGGCACATTGCCGCAACGCGGTTCACAGGGCCCGCCGAGCCGTAGCTTTAGGTAATTGCTTCTCGCGCAAAGGACGCCAGGGACGCAAAGACTTTCGAAAGAACAAGGGAAAGCAGAAAATCGTCGTGGTCGCTTCTTTCGGCAATTCGACACCTGAACTCGCCAGCTTGTTAGTTTTTTCAGTCTTGCTGTCGCCTCGGTGTCGATCTCCCCAAAATGGGGGGGGCGATTGCCTTCGTCCGGGGATTCCTCATCTGCGACAATCTGAGCCACTGCGGATTCCTTCGAGGATCTCCACAGCTTTTCCTTTGCGTCCTCAGCGTCCTTTGCGCGAAACTCCGGCCTCAATTTCTTCCATTCGTGATGCGAAGCCATGGCGGCCCCCGATTATAACGTGAGTCTGCTTGTCCTTTTCTCCATCTGCGTTTATCTGCCTGCAATCTGCGGATAAACCGCCTCGTTTGAATTTGTCGACCACAAGCATCCCGGAGCTGCCTGAATCCGCAGATGGCGGCGCAGATCAAAGACGCAAGTGGCTCTGGCTACGCCTCAAAGCTGACTACCTTGGCGACTTCATCGCCAAGCCCCGGGCAACTCACCCAGCGCCTTTGCCATGCAAGGGGGAACTTCCTCTTCGCGCGCAATCTTGACGTGAAAGCGCCGCTCTCCGACGAGTTGCTATGGGGATAAACGCACCGTCAGGCGTGTGTTCTGGGGATAGGCCAGCATTTTCATCGTCAGGGTGAACCGGCGCAATCGCTCGGACGGTCCGCTTTTGGCATGGTCGAGCATCGCGTGGAATCGTTGGGTCTCATCCGCTTTGAAGAGCGGCGCATCAAAGAACGCGCGCGCTAGATTCATTCCGGTCTCGCCGTAGACGGTGAACGTGATTACCAGATCGTTATGTTCCTTGATGATGACGACGCGATAGCGGTGATCAGGCTTGATCGCTTTGGAGTCCTGGAAGACGAAGGCTTCGCCCGGCGCGCGGGCCGGTTGCTGACCCAGCACCGACGAAAAGTAATTCACCACTTCAACAGGGGTGAACGGCAGCAGGGACCGGCCGTGGGACGGTTCAGACACGGGAGCCTCTTTCGGCGGTTTGCGTTCGAGCGCGCCGCGCGCGCCAATGAGGAGGCCTACAAGCAGTGTCGCAATCATCGGAACTCGCAGCCGCAGCAGGCGAGCCCCGGATTTTCCGTCATTCATACAAAGACTTCCGGATGAACAATGGGAATTTTCATGGAGGGGACGCTTCCTTTTTCCCAAGTGCTATCACGACTTGTCACTCTCAGCGACAGGGATTGCTTGCGTTTCCTCCGGCATGAATGAGGTTGCGAAAACCTTTTTGTGAAAGCCCTGGAGGAACCGTTTCTGAGCGTGAGGCATGGCCTTCTTTTTCTGCTTATCGTCGCGGCCTGCGCGCGCGGGGCCGAGGAAATTCCCGAGCGATTCGGAAGCCGTCTCGAGGAAGTTCGCTACCCGTTTCCTGTGGATGTCTTCGGCTTCGAGTCCCAGCGCGAGACGCTGGAAATGGCTTACATGGACGTCGCCCCTGAAAAGCCGAACGGCCGCGCCGTCCTGCTGCTCCACGGCAAGAACTTCAACGGATACTATTGGGAATCGACGATCAGGGCTCTTACGGCGGCTGGCTTCCGCGTCGTCGTTCCCGACCAGATTGGTTTTGGCAAATCTTCAAAGCCCCAGCGTTACCAATACAGCTTCCAACAACTGGCCACCAATACGCGCGCCCTCCTCGATCACCTCGGAATCGACAATGTGAGCGTCGTCGGCCATTCCATGGGTGGCATGCTCGCCGTTCGCTTTGCCCTCATGTTTCCCGATCGGGTTGAGAAGCTTGCCTTAATCGACCCGATCGGACTCGAGGATTGGAAGCGCGTGGTGCCCTATCGAACCGTCGACGAATGGTATGCCAGCGAGCTCAAGATAACCCCTGACGGCCAGAAGAAGTATCAAAACGAAAGCTATTACCACGGCCAATGGAAACCGGAATACGAACAGTGGGTGCGCCTGGCGACGGGCTGGCTCTCGAGCCCGGACTACCCGAACGTGGCGTGGAACTCGGCACTGACCTATGACATGATCTTCACGCAGCCTGTCTTCTACGAGTTCGGCGATCTGGATGTGCCGACGCTTCTTGTTGTCGGCTCCCTGGACCGCACCGCCCTCGGCAGGCAATGGGCGCCTGACGACGTCAAGGAGACGCTCGGCGACTATCCAAACCTTGCGAAAAGCGCGGCCTCCGAGATTGCCGGGTGCCGGCTTGAAATCCTCGAGGGAGTCGGGCACGTCCCGCAAATCGAGGCGCCCGATATTCTCTTCCCGATTCTTCTCAAATTCCTCCAGGATTCGCCGGACGAACCCTGACCGGAGTTGCGCCGCTTCTGCCGACCACGCTTGAAAGCTCCTCCCGCGCACCTCGACCGGGACAGGGGCAAACAGCGTCCTCGAATCCCGGCTTGGAAGAGACGCCCGCACCTCCTTTCCGGATTGCAAAATTGCGCAGCTTGCCCAAGGCAACGGTAATGCCGTTTCGCCGGCAGCCCCCATCTTTTTCAACTGCACGGTGCGAATTGAATCAAATGAAAAGACACCGGAGGGGAGTACTTTAGAGAGCGGTAAGAGATACGTTGCCTCAGCGAAAAGGACACCATTGGTGAGTGTCCTTAAGAATGAGCGCGAGAAGTCGGAAAGAAGTTTTGGAACAGGCCCTGCAGCGGTATGGCAAACGAGGGCGAGAGGGCAGGAGCCGACTGTTGGACGAGGTGTGTGAGTTATGCGAATATGAGCGCAAGTATGCCATCAAGGTGATGGGCGGTAAGCGAGCGATCTTGGGTAGCGGGCGCAAGCGCGGGGGGCAACGGGTTCAGGAATTATAACTGTCGCGCGTCATCACTGCTCAAAGCGCTGGAGAACTGAGAATGGCGCGAGCGGTGCGGGGGGAATTTCCAGAAGCCTTCTATCACGTGATGGCGCGCGGAGATCGTCGAGAGGCGATCGTGCGGGACGACGCGGACCGGGCGAGCTTTGTCCGCACCCTGGCGGAGGCCAGCGAGCGAAGCGGGTTTCGGGTTCATGCCTTCGCGCTGGTGAGCAACCCCTACCATCTTCTCTTGGAAACTCCGCAAGCCAATCTGTCCCGGGGGATGGGATGGCTGCAGAATGCCTTCACGCGGGTTGCGCCGGGGTGGAAAATCAGGATAGTAACTAGACACTTTTCAAGCTCAAAAAAATGCCCGTTCGTCCCCGCCTTTTACTTTCTTGTCCTGCACCCCTCCTGGTGACGCGAAGCTGAAATGACTTGGTTACGCAACCAATTTTAGTGAAAGCTCAAAAACACTATGTCTGATCCACAGGCTCCAGATCGAGATCGAACCGCTCTCTTGAGGAGGTTGGCCCGGGATCCGACGGAGGCACTGAAGCGGTGGAGAAGTCTCTCCGAGCCGGAAAAGGTGACCGTGGAGTCGCAACTCAAGACGTACTACGGTGAGGAATTCACGAAGCAGTTCAAGGCCGGGGTGACCCGCAGCCCGCGGCCGGACGCTACGATCGAAATGGTCCGACGGGACAAGGTCACCCCGGCGCAGCTACAGTCCGCAGGCTATCGCTTCAAAGACAATGCAGGCGGCGTGGAGAAATGGGTTCATCCGTCGGGCAAGCAGGTCTGGCTCTACTCGGCGGCCAAGGCGCTTCCCCCAAACCCGGATCCACCCGAACCGCCCGTCGCCCGCCCTCAGTCCCAGCCACCGCAGGACATGAACATCGGGGACGCCGATCAGTGGCTCAGATACCTGCGTGCGAAGCTCAAACTGATCAAGGAGTATGCCGCCAAGACCCAGGCCGCGCGCCAGGGGGGAAATTACGATGTTGGCAGCGATGTTGACCTCTTCTTCAAGATGGCGGCGAAGGAGATTGACGATGCGCAGGAAGTCATCAAGGACCTGAACAAGACGATTGACCGAGGAGATTTAACTGATTCCGAGCAAGCGGAGATCCTTAAGCAGCTCGAAGAGTTAGAAAACCTGAAGAAGGAGGTCAACGATCTTACGTGACGTGGGGATCGCGGGGGGAACGGAAGGGGGGAGCATTGCTGTCCAAAATAATCGCTCAGGAAGAGGGATGTGGTAATCTGACTTGAACGAGCGTTGGAAAAGGAACAATGCCGCGCGGAGATCGTCGAGAGGCGATCGTGCGGGACAACGCGGACCGGGCGAGCTTTGTCCGCACCCTGGCGGAGGTCAGCGAGCGGAGCGGGTTTCGGGTTCATGCCTTCGCGCCGATGAGCAACCACTACCATCTTGTCTTGGAAGCTCCGCAAGCCAATCTGTCCCGGGGGGTAGGAAGGCTGCAGAATCCTTCACGCGGCGGATCAACACGCGGCACGGACTTTGAGGTCATCTCTTTGGCGGGCGGTACAAGGCGATCCTGGTGGAGCCGGGAAACTGCTTCTGGGCGCTTCTGGATTACATCGACCTCAATCCGTTGCGAGCGGGAATTGCTGCAGAGAAGGATGGCCTCGAATCGTATCTTTGGAGCAGTTTAACCCACTATCTTGGGCCTGCGCGCAAGCGGCCGCCCTGGTTGGAAACGGCGGCGGGTTTTGAAGTCTGCGGATGGGACTATACCGCTCGTGGACGCAGGGAGTTTCTCGGCTTGTTGGAGCAGCGAGTGGACTGGCGCAACCCCCGACTGGTCGGCACAACGTTTCCCGAGGCAGCGGCCAGCCGCAGCTTGCGGTGTATTCCAGTCTGCGTCGGGGATGGCTGTTCGGTTCGGAGCACTTTCGCGAAAAGTTACTCAGGATGCTCGCCAAGCGAACACCTACCGCGGCCCGCAGCTTAGTGACTAAGCAGAAAAGCGGGCACATCTGGTGCTGCAAATGCGCACTCGGGTGCTCGATGAGCGCCTGGAAGAGAAGAGACCTTTCGTGACTGGTATCCGGAAATTCGGCGCAAACCCGGGGAAGACGAAACTAAGAAGGCGGCATAAGCACCCTCTATGCTCTCCCTTCTTATTCAAAAACACCCGATTCGCCTTGATTTACTTGAGACGATTTCTCAAGTTACACGCATGACCTACCGCGCTTCCGATATCCGGCAGGTCACTGCCGACGCCCGCAAATCATGGAAATAAAGAGAACGGTATGAACGAAAATCTGCAAGACTCGTTAAAATCGATGTCCAAAGAACAGCTTCTCGAGATTTGGACACAACGCGACCATGATGACGGTTCCGCTGATACTTTGGGATTCGTACTCGATCTTCTCCTGCTCAAGGGAGTAGAGATTCCCCAGCCAGCACGAACCAAAAGCAGAAAAAAGAGTGGCTCTCCCTCCTTCAGCCTGCCTTCGAAATCCAACTGCTCGCTTCGAGGGTCAGGTTTCGGGAAAACAGAGATTCGTTTCCCGAAGGGTGGCTTCATGCAACATGGAAGGTTTGAATTTAAGGATCAGGACGATTTGCTGGACTACTTAACCAGCACATTTCAACTGCCATCCAAAGAAGGATCGCGCTGGCGAATCTCGCGGAAAGGCAAATACCAGCGCGTCGATGAAAAGGACAATCCGATATTTACCTTTGGAGACCCTATTGTGGATCTTGTAACCAATAGGTACGGAATCACAATCATCAAAGGAGAGGTGTATGATGTGCGCAACAGCGCGTTAAGGATGGATGGTATTCGGGGAGGAGTGCATACTATCGATCTTAGTTCTTACATCGATGATATCAAGCGAGTGCAACTGGCCAAAGCTGTGCTGGAGCCGCGCGATTTTGCGTTGCTCGAATGCACCTCCGAAGTCGTAGCTTTCGCATCGCGCAACCCAAGTGTATTAAATTTCTATGCTTCTGGCGGCGCGCACATGAAGTTTCGCGCATGGCGAACCAATCTGGGGTTTTATTGGAGCATGGGCGCTGAAATCGAAACATGGAACTCGGTTTTCAGCACGGCTCGTATCGACTCGAAGTATGGGGTCTTTGGCGGAAGCTCGAATACCTGCAATGTGCTCCATCGAGATTTTGACACTGACTCCACTGATGACTATATGGACGAATGGGAAGCGGGATCACTTTTTTCCACAGTGCCTGACGGTCATAGATCACATTGCACGGCTTTCTGGAAAGGAATGACGAATTCAGGGGACGTTAGCAAGGGAGAGTGCGGAGCGTGGAATGGTTAGACGGGAAATAGTGGTAAGACTGCGGTTTGGACTGGTATTAATCGCATCGAGCTTGACTCTTCGTTTTCAGAGGCAAGTTGTTTAATTAGCTAGATTTGTCCCGGATTTTTCGGAGCCGTGCCTCCGCTCACTGACAAGGCTCTTCGCCGATTAGCTGGCCACTTCCCGTGCCATCAACTATAGTTTGGCTGAAGGGTATCTTCGGCCTGCTGCGCGCGAAAAGTTACTCAGGATGCTCGCCAACCGACCGACCCAAATTGAGAAGGCCAACGGCTACCACGGCCCGCAGCTCAACGACTACGCGGAAAAGCGCGCTCGGCCACTGATTCGGGCGGGCCTGGAACACTTTGGCATCGATCTGGCGACCCTGCGGCGGTCCCGCAAGGGAGATTGGCGCAAAGGGCTGCTTGCGGCGATGATTCAGAAAGAAACAACCATGAGACTGGATTGGATTACGGAGCAGCTGAACATGGGAACCCGCGCGGGCGTTTGCCGCCTAGCGGGCGAAGCCCGAAAACGCCTTGCCACCGGATCGCGTCCTGAGGGAACAGATCGAAACGGTATCAAACACCACGATATTAAATGGCTGACCCGATGGCTGACCCCTTTGTTTACCTCACCCAATTCCATGCCCGTTCAGGGCGGCTGCCTCAACCTATTTTGGACAGGCATGCTTCTCTTCACCCGTCCAGCATCGGTACCTTTGCGCCTATGCGGATAAGGAGCAATAACGGCTCAGCAATTGACAAGATCTGAGCAGCCTGCCGGGGATTGCTTCCGTAACGTGGCCGAGGGGAAACGGTAGATGACAAATCATCTTGAACCGCTGGAGGAGAAAAAATGAAAATACGCTTAATAGGTGCCCTTGTAGGGCTTGCAATGAGCTTCCCTTTGCCCAGCATCGCCCAAGACCAAAATACGGTCGATCCACAAGTCCGTCAGCAGATTGAAGCGGTGTTTATGAAGTTTGAGGAGGCGTATAATAACCGCGACGCAGCTGCGGTTGCAGCGTTATACACTCAAGACGCTATTGAAGTCCGCTCCTGGGTGGTGGCGCCATTTTCCGGTCGTCGAGTGATCGAGGAAATGTTTGCAGCCGACTTCGCAAGAGGTGCTGGCAAGATGGTCAACAAGCTTGTTCAGCTCTATCCGATCGGTAGCGCCATCTGCGAGATTGCGGACTCGGATGTCTCAGGGTGGAAGGCCCAGACAGTGGTGATCTATCTTCGTGACGGCGATACATGGAAGAGGTGCGTGACCTATGTCAATAATAAAGTCACGCTGCATTGACCGGACCTCAGCGCTCTAAAATTTCGCTTTAAAAGGAGGCCAGGGTCGAGGGAACGTAAAAATACCTCAGCGGTTTTGGGACTTCGGGAAGCTTTCCACAATCCCCGACCTTACGCCGTCGGCAGTTCGCCAGCATACCTGACGATTGCGATGATCCCGCACTGATAGTTTTAGCTTTTGCTGTAGCCGAGCCTGCGCGCCGGCCATCAGAGCCTTAAGCCGTCGAACTTGGTCTCACGGGTCCACATCTCGCCAGCCGGCAGCGTGGATTCGCGCGCGATTAGGGTCCCGATAGAATCCGCGGGCAGCGTGTTGTTGATGACGCCGAAAGTAGTCCAAATTCGGCCAAGCATGTCGCAAGTGATCAGGGTCAAAACGACCGCCGCGCGCAAGCAGCTGCCGACAGACCGCGAATGAGCCCACTGGAGTTTTTGCTTGATCCGGGCCGGCCGGTGAGCTTAGTCTAAGTGTAGTCTGGCCAGCTTGCGCCATGCTAACTGCGCAGTGCTTTCAAATTCTCTCGAACCCATTGATTCCGATCCATGACCGCCATTGATGAAATCGCCCCGGACCTTTTTCGGCTGTCCGTTTACGTTCCTGACTTTGACATGCAGTTTAATCATTTCCTCGTGCGCGACGAGGAGCCGCTGCTGTTTCACGCAGGTTTCAGGAGAATGTTCCCGGTCTTGCGCGAGGCCGTCGCCACGTTGATCGATCCCACGAAACTCCGGCACATTGCCTGGAGTCACTTTGAATCCGACGAAGTCGGCGCGCTCAACCATTGGCTGGAACTCGCGCCCCTGGCCCAGCCCGTCTGCACCCTCGTGGGCAAGCTGGTGAGCGTGGATGATTTCGCCATCCGCCCCGCCCGTGGCATGACGGCTGACGATGTCCTGAACACGGGCAAGTATCGCTACCGGTTTCATCGTTCACCGCATCTGCCGCACGGGTGGGACGCGGGTGTGCTGTTCGAGGAGACGCGCAAGACGCTGTTCTGCTCCGACCTTTTTCATCACTTCGGCGACGTCGCCGCCGTAACTTCGTCGGACCTGATCGCTCCGGCACGCAAGGCGATGCAACAAATGCAGCAGGGACCACTCGCCGAATACATGCCTTACACCAGTCAGACGGAAGGCGTGCTGCGCGGACTCGCCGTCCTTGAACCGGAAACGCTGGCCGTCATGCATGGCTCATCCTACATCGGCAAGAGCGGCAGGTTACTCACCGACTTGGCCGGAGTGATAAAGGAAAGCTTTGATCAGGCCTAACACCCTTTTCGCGGGACGTTTCTCCGTGGGAGGATAATCGCCCATGCATGAACTCCTCCCCATCCTGCGGCAGGGATCCGGCGCGTGGAACCGTTGGCGGCGCGAAAACCCATCTGAGTCGGTCTGGCTCAAGGATGTTTCGCTCCGTGGCCTCGATCTCTCGGGTTGCGACCTGCACGAGGCGAACCTCGATGGCGCTGACCTCTGTGAGACCACCCTGGTCGGCGCCAATCTGTGCGGCGCACGTCTGTCGGGTGCGTCCATCTGCTGGGCGCGCGCCACCGGCGCTGACTTTTCGAAGGCGTGGGCCATCAACGCCGACTTGCGATTCAGCAACTTCGAACAAGCGTCTTTCGACGAGACCTGGCTCATAGGAGCGAACCTCACGACAAGTTCGTTCCGGCGCGCGCGAATGCGTGCTGCTCGTTTGGACAATTGTCGTACGTCGGAGTTCCAGGACAGCGCGCCGGGATACACCTATTTCGACGACGCGGATCTCACCAAGGCAGTACTTCGCCAGGCGGATCTCAATCAGGCGCGGATGGAAGGGGCCGTGTTCACCGGCGCCACGCTGAACGAGGCCGACCTTTCCTCGGCCCGGCTAGCGCGAGCGACTCTGACGGACGCGAGCCTCACACTGGCCACGCTCAGCTATGCGGACCTATCGGATGCCATGCTCGAAGGCGCCAACTTGGAACAGGCCATCATGGTCCGAACGATCCTGGAGCGGGCGCGGCTCTCACGCTGCCGCGTGTACGGGATCGCTGCCTGGGACCTGCGGCTGGCCGACTGTGAGCAGCTGGATTTGACGATCACGCCACGTGACGGGCAGGCATCCATCACGGTGGACGACATAGAGGTAGCGCAGTTCGTTTACCTCTTGCTTACACGCGAGAAGCTGCGAAACGTGATCGACACGATCACCTCGAGAGCTGTGCTTATTCTGGGTCGATTCACCCCCGAACGAAAAGCAATCCTGGACGCCATTGCAGAGGAACTGCGCCGTCATCACCTGCTGCCGATAATATTCGACTTTGAGGGCTCGACCGAGAGAGACCTGACAGAGACAATTAAAATCCTCGCCGGTATGAGTCTGTTTGTGATAGCCGACGTGAGTAATCCAAAATCCTCTCCTCTTGAATTGCAAGCCACGGTGCCTGATTACCAAATTCCGTTCGTGACGATTATTCAGGAAGGTGAGACGCCGTTCGCGATGCTGGACGACCTTAAGAAATACGATTGGGTGCTCAAACCCCTATTGACGTATCCGTCATCCGAAGGGCTTCGCAAGGCCTTCAAGAAGGCAATTCTCGACCGCGCTTGGGCCAAGCATCACGAACTTAAAAAGCAGAAGGCTGAGAAAATGAAGACACAGTCAGTTGAAGACTTTCTCGGAAACGACTGATAGTGACAGGATGGTTGGCTTCGTCATTCGGCCCCAGTGAGATGGATTTTCCAGGCCGCAAGACATTGTAGAGGACGACAGATTGGCATGATGCGGCGCCGCTTCTTCTCACGCGCCCTCACCATAGCGCCACGGGCGAGCGACATCGTAATGTCGAGCTTGAGCTTCGTCATTACTCACCTTTTTGTCAGCGTTGTCACTCTCTGACACGAATGACCGCTGCTGGATGACTCCCCGAGCAATTAAACTCCGCAGGCGTCTCGCAGCAATGAAAAGCAATGACGCCACGCACAATACCAGAAGCATCGCCCGCAGGTACGTGGCGGTCGGCAAAGAGATCCCGATGCCGGTCGCGAGGGCCACATACGCCGCCACGCATGCGGGACACTTGGGAACCAGTGCCAGCGCAGCGCTCGGAACGAGCCAGCCAGCGATCTCCCCGGCACGGCGCAACCGCGACGCGGGCCGACGCGCGTTGTCGCCGGCTCGCGTCTTGATCTGGCAGCAGGAGCAAACATTCACGGGGGCACGTCCCATTGCGAAGCTAAATCCTCGAAAGCTTGGCACCGCCAAACGGTATCTAGTCTCCCGAGGAGGGATACTTTTCGAACTTTGGCAGCGCGGGATTCATTTGATCCCAGGGGTGCGTGTCTGAGGTCCAGACATCCATTTGCGGATTGAACCAGCTCGGATCGTCCAAACTTGCCGTTCTGATCGCGACGATATCAGGGACTGCGTCGGGCCCACCTTGTATCGGCGAGCCGCATTCCGGGCAGAAGCCTCGACGCGTCTGGCCGCCCATTTCGCTGGGCGAGGCATGGAAGCGCAGTGCGCCTTGCCGAAGCTTAAAAGCTGCGGCCGGCACGATGACGAGAGAGGAGAACGGCCCTCCGCTGGATCGCTGGCAATCCCGGCAGTGACAGTGCAGCATCATCACGGGTTCGGCAGTGCATTCGTAGCGAATCGCGCCGCAAGCGCATCCGCCGGAAAAGGGTGTGGTTATTTCGCTCATAGACTATTTGTTGGCCGATCCGCAGCCGCAGGTCGCGGAGGACAGCGACGCCGTCTCCGGCCAATAGGGTTTGTCCGCATCGGCAAACTCGTTGGTGCCATAACGGTCATGGTAGCGAACCCATTCCATCGGGAAGCCCAGGTGGTCTTCGTCGCGGCCCTTGGGCACCACGTCAAGGATCCTGTAGGTGCCGATGAGCAGTTCGAGGCCGCGTCCGTAGGTGGAATACGTATGGAAGAGATCGCCGGCGGCGTCCTTGTAGAAGACGCTCAGTCCCGGCGCCTCCGCGCTCGGGAACTCCTGCATCGTGTAGTTATAGTTTACCTTGCCTCGCGCTATCTCCTCCTTGGTGAACGACACGTGGAAGTCAGCGTTGAAATCACCGTCGTAGGACGACACCCACGTGAAGCGCCACCCCATACGTTTCTTGAACGCCTCGATTTTCGCCAGCGGCGCTCGTGAAACCGCCACCATCGTGACGTCGCGGGCTGCCAGGTGGGGGAGCGCGCCGTCGAGATGGTCGGACAGGAACGAGCAGCTTGGGCAGCCCTCCACCCAATCGGGTCCGAACATAAAGTGGTAGATGACCAGTTGGTCGCGCCCAACGAACAGATCCGCAAGCGTTACCTTGCCGCCGGGCGCATCGAAAACGTAATTCTTCCTGACATTCACCCAGGGCAGTTTGCGCCGTTCGGCGCTCAACTGGTCCAGGAGCCGGACGGATTCCTTCTCCCTTTTCAGCAGCTCCTTGCGGGCCGCAATCCATTCCTCTTGCGATACGATGCTGTGTTCCCGCCGCAGATTCTGCGGTTCAGACATAATTGCATTTGTGCTCATAATTACCTTTCGCGATTGGCAGTATAATATCTGCGATTTCTTAGTTTGGGTTGACCGCTCGCCTGATCAACCGATCGATTTGTTTAGTCATACGACGAACGAGCAGTCGTATTTCGGACAGGGCTAAAACAATGCCGCTTGAAAATACGAAGCGTCATTCTTTCTCAACCAACTTCGCAAAACTCTCCACCAGTTTCTCCCACCCACCCGCGTGACTATCCCGGCTCTCCACCGTGGCGAAACGACTATGCGTCAGGATGAACTCCGTGCGTTCGCCCCGTTGCAAGAATTCCACCGTGACCAGCGACGTCTTCCCCTCCACCTCGCCAAACTCCGCGCCACTGCCATCCTTCTCGAAATCCCACGTGTAAACCAGCCGCGTCGGCGCCTTCACCTCCTTGAAGACCCCCACGGCAGTAAAAAATTCCCCGTCCGGCGTCTTCATCTGAATGCGGAATTTTCCGCCGACCCGCAAATCCATGCTCGCCCGCGGCACTTCCATTCCTGGTTCCGGCCGCATCCATTGCTGGATATGCTCTGCCGATGTCCACGCCTCGAACGCCAGTTCCGGCGTCGCGTTCAACACCCGCCTTAAGACTAACGTGGCGTCATCCGGCTTCTGAACTTCACTATTTATCATCATCGTGTTTGGTTTCCTTCGTTTGTAGTTTGTCCAAATATTTTTCGAACTGATCGAGGTTGCCCTCCCAGAATTTCCTATACCGGTCGATCCACTCCTGTGCCTCCTTCATCGGCCTTGCCTCCAGCGCCAGCGAATGCACCCGCCCGTTGCGCCTCCGCTTCACCAACCCGGCCTTCTCCAAAACAATCAAATGCTTCGAAACCGCCGCCAGCGACATCGCATGCGGCCGCGCCAGTGCCGTCACGCACCCTTCGCCCTTCGCCAGTTGCGCCAAAATCCGCCGCCGCGTCGGATCCGCCAACGCCCCAAAAGTCCGGTCCAGCACCTTTGAGTGATATTCAACCATACGGTTGAATGTGAAATGAAGGAAAGGCGAATGCAAATTAATTTTTTGATGTTCGGAAAATTTGAGCAACGTTCCTTAATCCTCAAAAAGTCCGCGTTCAATCCGCGGAGATGAAAGGGGAAACCCTCGGCTGCAATCCCCCGGCCGGATCGCTAAGCGGGAATGGCGGTCAGAAAAATCACCTTGCGAGGGTTCGACAGCGGACGGGGAAGCTCATCGCGGGAAGACCCGTCTCGGCAGCCTTCACTCCGCTGCCGATGATGGTATTGAAGTGCGCGATTTGCGTCCCGATAGTGCCTGTCCATGAAACTGTTCCTCGACGATTCTGAGTTTGACGCGCAACTGCAACGCACGGCGACCGCGGTACTTTGCGGTTCGGCTGATCTCGGTGAGATGCTGGCCACGGCAAGCCGTGTGGCTCCGGGCGATCTTGACGATTGGTTCGCCAAGTGGTCCGCTCTGGCCGGGACGACTGGCGGGAAAGCTGACGCAGCGGCGAAAGCTGGGTATTGGGTGACTGCTGGAAAGGCTTATCTTCGCGCGACGGAATACTGGCGGCAGAGCATTTTTTTTATCCGGCACGACCTCAATGACGCGCGACTGCAACATGGCTACCGAGAGCATCGCGAAGCCTTCCGCTCGGCGATCCCTTTCCTGCCATGGTCGGTCACGACTGCGGAAATCCCGCTTGAAGGTGCGCGAATGGGGGCCTATCTGCTCCGGCCCGATGAAGATTTTCGCACTGCGCGGCCCACCCTTCTGATCCCATGCGGTTACGACTCCACGGCTGAGGCGGGATACTCCATTGCCGCTTACATGGCCCTCCCACGGGGTTACAACGTGTTGCTCTGGGATGGTCCGGGCCAAGGCGGCATGCTCTACGAGCAGCGTGTGCCGATGCGGCCGGATTTCGAGGCAGTAGTCGCGCCCGTGATCGATTGGGCGCTGCGGCAACCGGGCGTGGACGCCACTCGGCTGGCGCTCGTTGGCCGGAGCTTTGGCGGATATCTTGCGCCCCGCGCGGCGGCCTTTGAGAAACGGCTCGCGGCGCTCGTGTGCGATCCGGGCCAGGTGGAATTTGTCTCCCGGATCGTGCCAAAGATGTTCGACGAGGCGACTTGGCGGCGCGTGCTTGCGGGCGACGCGGCACTCGACAAGCAGCTGGAAGACGTGCTCGGCAGTCCTCAAAAGCGCGAGTGGTATGGGGCCCGCATGGCGACCTTGGGCGCGAAAACCGTGGGAGATTTTCTGCGCCAGCAGCCCGCCTACTCCGTCGAGACAATGGCGCGCGAAATCCAATGTTCCACTCTCATCACGGACGGCGAAGGCGACTTCGCTTCGCAGAGCCAAAGACTCTTCGACCTTCTCACGTGCGAGAAGAAACTCGTGCACTTTATGGAAGCCCAGGGGGCTGGCGGGCATTGCTGTGGGCTCGGCCAAACACTGTGGGAGGAAACAGTCTTTGGTTGGCTCGACGACTTGTTTGGCTCAGGAAGAGGGAAGGCAGTTGCCGGTCGTCAGGCGACTCCGTACGTCCCCCGAGGATAGAATTGGAGAATGGGGATCAGTCCCTGCCTATGAACCGAGAAACCATCTGCGGCGGTTGTTTGTGCGGCTCGGTGCGCTATGAAGCGACCGGGCATCCTTACAACGTCACTCACTGCCATTGTTCAGATTGTCGCCGAAGTAGCGCCGCGGCGTTCGTAACGTGGGCTTCATTCCGCTGCAGCGACTTTCGGTTCACGACCGGACGGCCACGAGAATTGCGATGGGCGGGGCGGCTGCGTTCGTTCTGCCCGCATTGCGGCACCCCATTAACGTTCATGGACGGACCAGATGCGGACGAGATCGATGTTACAGTTTGCAGCTTCGACCAGCCAGCGACGGTGACGCCAGCTGACCACGTCTGGGTTGATGACCGTCTGCCCTGGATTCCTCTCGCTGATGATTTGCCGGTTTATGGACAGAAGAGACAGGCTCACGCGGACTAAAAGTTTGCCAACCGCCAGCCGCCACGCTGCTATTTGCACATTCCGTGGACTCGATCGTTAGCCGCCGAGTATGACGCGTCATGTTGCCCTGCTACGTGGTGTCAACGTGGGTCGAGCCAAGCGCATCGCCATGGCTGACCTGCGCAAGATACTCGCTGGGCTCGGCTACCTGAATGTTCGTACTCTGCTGAATAGCGGCAACGCAGTCTTTGATGCACGGACGGGCAGTCCCGAGGCGCATGCTCAAAATATACGGGCCGCGCTTTTCAACGAACTCGACGTTGATGCTAAAGTCGTTGCCAAATCTGCAACTGAGTTTGCCCGCGCGGTCGCGGAGATCCCGATGCTCCAGGGCGAAAAAGATCCTTCGCGCTTTCTCGTCGTCTTTACCCAGCAAAGCTCGACGTTGGCCGCCTTGGCGCCGCTTAGCAAGGCAACGTGGTTTCCTGAAGCGCTGGCAGTCGGCAGGAACGCAGCCTACATGTGGTGCCCAGGTGGCATCGTCGAAAGCAAGGTGGCACAAGCCGTGAACCGCGCGTTGGGTGAGAACGCTACCGCACGCAATTGGTCCACGGTCTTAAAGCTGGGCGCCCTACTGCGAAACTGATGAGCACTTCTCCTGCGATGGCTGGGCAGGGACCGCTCCGGCGGGCTGGCGGATTGATTTCGAGTCCCGCATGTACAAAATGGTCTGGGAATCCTCAATGCCTGCGATCGACGAATTACCGGAGGCTGTAGAACTCGGTCTGGAACACACGTCCCGAGCACTCGAGCTGGCCAACCTGACCCGCCCGGGACCGTTCGGTCCGAGGACGATAGAACTTGGCGATTACTTCGGCTTTTTCGACGGACAGCGCCTGGTGGCTATGGCTGGCGAGCGCCTGTGCGCCGGCGGGTTCCGAGAGGTCAGCGGCGTATGCACTCACCCAGACTTTCAAGGGCGCGGGTTTGCGCGCCGGTTGGTCGCGAAACGAGTTCGCCGTGAGATGCAACGCGCAGAGACTCCCTTTCTGCATGTCATGCGCGACAACAGTATTGCCCACCGGATGTACGAGCGAATGGGGTTTCGTGACTATCGGGAATCTCCTGTTCGGGTCATCGCCCTGTGCCGATAATCGGTGACGCCGAGCACAGTGTCCCTCTGTCCTGGGACAACCACTGTTTCCATTGGGAAGGTTGCGTGCCAGCCGTACGTGGGGCGCGAGTGATCGCCAACGGCCGCTGGTTTATTGGTAATGCTTGTCAGCCCGGACGAAGGCGGTTATCGACCGGACATTCTGCTCTTACGCCGCCTCTCATCCCGACTCCGCCCGAACCGCTGCTCGCATCCCGTGAAAATCGCTGTGACGATGTCCCAAATGAGCCAGGCCGTTCGTCGAGCCATGGAATGCCACCGAGAACTTCACCATCAGCCTCTCCATTTCGCCACGATCCCCAATGCCAGGCGCGACGCAGTTTAGGACGCGATGCTCGCACCAGAAGCGCCAGGGTAACGGCCAACCCGAGGCCGAAAGATAACTTATGAGTAACGCAAATCATCCATCTCACGCTTCGGATCGGGAACTCGTCTTGACGCGTGTCATCAATGCGCCACGTGAAAAGCTTTTTCGCGCCTGGACCGAACCCGAACTGCTCAAACAATGGTTCACTCCCCGTCCCTATACGACGCCGTTGATCGAGGCCGATGTCCGTCCAGGGGGCGCGAGCTTGATCGTCATGCGCGGCCCGGACGGCAATGAGTTTCCGAACCGGGGTGTCTATCTCGAAGTTGTGAAGAACGAGCGGTTGGTCCTCACGGACGCTTACGTCGCGGCTTGGGAGCCCTCGGACAAGCCGTTCATGACCGCGATCATCACCTTCGAGGAGGAGGATGACAAGACGAGATATACAGCCCGTGTCCGCCATTGGACAGTCGAAGACAGGCAGGCACACGAGAACATGGGGTTCCATCAGGGCTGGGGAGTCGCCACGGACCAACTCGAAGCCTTGGTCGCCACGCTGTGACCAGCGGTTCGTAGGGGAGGGCGGGGGAGGGCGAGGCTCCCGCCGAGCCGTAGCTAAGAGGCAAGTGCAGTCGCGTCTTGAAGAACGCGAGGGACGAATTTCTTGCCGGTTGTCGTGGCCCAGGGTTCCGAAGGACGATCGTGGCGCCCCTCAAAAACGTATCCGCTTTGTCCGAAGCGAGGCGGTCCGTTCGTCGAGTTGTTGAGAAACGAGATAAGCTATGCAAAAGATCACTCCATTTCTGTGGTTCGAAAACCAGGCCGAAGAGGCCGCGAATTTTTATGCCTCCGTTTTCAAAAATTCGAAGATCGGGAAGATCTCCCGCTACGGAGAGGCAGGGCCCGGGCCTGAAGGATCGGTCATGGTCGTCAGCTTCCAGCTGGAAGGAGAGGAGTTCCTGGCATTAAACGGCGGCCCGTTGTTCAAATTCACTGAAGCCATATCCCTATCCGTGAACTGCGAAACACAGGAAGAAGTCGATGAGCTCTGGGAGAAGCTCTCCGAGGGCGGAGAGAAAGGGAGATGTGGCTGGCTCAAAGACAGGTATGGACTCTCATGGCAGATAAACCCAGGCGTTTTGGGCGAGATGCTGAGCGATGAAGACGCTGGAAAAGCAAAAAGAGTCATGGAGGCCATGCTCCAGATGGACAAGATCGATATTGGAAAATTAAAGCAGGCCTACGAGCAAAAATAGACGGACTCGATTTGGATTGGCCGTGGATAGACTGGAAAGGCGGCGCGATTGCGACCATCGCGGCGCGATCAATCTTTTGGCGGTCAATGAATCGGCGCTCTGGGTCGCCGGTGGTTTCGCGGGCGCCCCGAGTCCTGCTACGGCTCGGCGGGAGCCTCGCCCTCCCTGGATCTGCGGAACGGTCATTGCGGGTTTCGATCGATGGCTCGCGCGCTACTCTCGTGCACGCTCGACGGCGACAAGGCAGACATCGTCATCGAAGTCCGGCCTGGAAGAGAACGCAAGCACCTCCTTCAGGACGGTGTCGAAGAGCTGATCGGCAGGAAGGGTCGCGTGGCGATGGAACGTGGAGAGAAGAGCTTCCTTGCCGAACTCCTTTCCTTCCGGATTGTACACCTCAAAGATTCCGTCTGTGAAAAGCACGACGCAATCGCCACTTTCGAAAGGTCCGCGAGTGGTCGGAAACGACGCGGAATCGAAGATCCCCAGGGCGGGACCGTTTTTCTTTCGATCCGTGCACAATGGCTCAACCGTGCCGGTGTTGCGGCAAATGCGGAACGGGCCGGGGTGTCCCGCGTTGGCATAGGAAATTTCGTTCGCGGAGGTGTCCGCGATCAAGTAGAAGGCTGTGGCGACGAAGGGTTCTTCCACGCGTTCGAGGACGGCGCGCAGGCGGAGATTCAGGGCCTCCAGGAAGCGGCCTGCCTGGTGCATCATCGGCCGCAGTTCTTCGAGCAGCGCGCGTATGATTGCTGTGATAAGCGCCGCGCGGAGTCCGTGTCCCATGACATCGCATACAAGGACGCCCGCCCGGGTTTGAGAAAGAGCGAAGATGTCAAAGAAGTCGCCGCCGACGGTTGCTGTCGGAAGGTAGCAATGCGCGAAGGAAAGGGCGTTTTGGCCGGAAATGCCGAATCCCTTGAATGTCGGATATTCGCGCGGAAGAAGCGCCTCCTGAACCTCCCGGGCGAGTTGAAGATCGGCCTGAAGAACGGCGTTCTTGGCTTCCAACTCCGCCGTCGTGGCCTGGAGCCGATTGCGTTCCTCGGCCAGCGCATCCTGCATCTGCTTCATCGCCGTGAAATCTTTGTTGATCCCACAGATCCCGATGACTTTCCCGCTGGAATCCAGAAGGGGCATCTTTGTCGTGTAGTCCCAGGTGACCCTGCCATCGGGATGGACCAGCCTCTCGACTTTTCCAACGAGCGGCTCCTTCGTTTCCATGATCCTTTGCTCGTCCGCGGCGGCCTCTTTCGCCGTCTCGGGAGACCACAGGTCAAAATCGGTCTTGCCGATGAGTTCCTCGGGATCTCCGACGTCGAGATACTCCGCGACGGCGCGGCTCGCTCGCAGGAACCGCCCTTGCCGATCCTTGAAGTAAACCTGGTCAGGTGTTTTCTCGAGCAGAAAGTCGAAGAACTCTTCTGAACGCACGGAGGGCTCGGGATCGGAAGGTACGGCGGAGGACATAAAACAGCATAAAGTCTATCGGCTCTTCTCAAGAATTGCGCTTGGAAATTTGCCTGAAGCCGTGCGCAATTTTCGCACGCGGAAGATCGGAGATCGAGGCAGCGCCACAGCACACACGACTGAGTTAAGTGGCGGTTTTTCCGCATGCCGCGCACTCTCCGCAAATGACAATCTCATGGCGATACCATTTGTATGAGCTCTCGCAAGGTTTTGTCCGAGGCTCTGTCCCGGCGGAGGGGGCCAAAGTCGCGGCGGGGCCCGCATCATTGGAACGCCGGCACCGTGGAGGAGATCGCCGTGAAAGTGCAAAGAGAAATGGAGCACTTTTTCTCTTGTTGTCGTGGTTCGCACCCGCGAAAGTTGAAGCGTTCCAGTCAAACCCCAACCCTCGTTAATGAGCGACAAGGAGCAATCCCCGTGTCGGAACTAAAGATCGCCGTGGCTATCAAGCTTAGTAACTGAACGGTCACGCGAGCTTATGAGCAAACCCAGAATCATCATCGATCCGCAACCTCGCACCGTCGATTTGATCTTCGATGCGAAGGCGCAGGCCCGGCTGGCCAGTCTGGCAGAGCTTACCGTATTTGACAGCGGCCCCATGCCGGCCGGGATGCTTGAGGAGGCGCTGCCGGAGGCCGAGATTATCATTGGTCAAAGCGACCTGCCTCGAGAAAGATTGGAGCGCTGCACAAAAATGCGGGCCATTTTTAACGTCGAGGGCAATTATTTTCCGAACATCGACTACGACTATTGCTTCGCGCGCAACATTCGCGTGCTGAATGCCAGCCCGGCCTTTGCCGTCCCGGTGGCTGAAATGGCTCTTGCGCTCGCTCTCGATCTCGCGAGAGGAGTGAGCAGAAGCGATCGGGCTTTTCGCGCCAGGAACGAGACGTATGGCTTCGAGAGCAACAGGGACAGTTTCCTTTTCATGGACGCTCGCGTTGGCATTATTGGATTTGGAGATCTGGCTCGGGCATTTCGTCCGATGCTGCGACCGTTTCGCTGTCCGGTGAAAGTCTATGATCCGTGGCTGCCCGAGCGGGAGCTTTTCAAGAACGACTGCACCCCGGCCAGTCTGGAGGAGGTGCTTTCCACTTCGGACGCGGTCTTCGTTTTCGCGAGCGTCACGTCGGAGAACCAGGGATTTCTGGGTGCGCGCGAGTTTTCCCTCATTCGGCCGGGAGGTCTTTTTATTCTCATGAGCCGGGCTGGCGTCGTCGATTTCGAAGCGTTGACGTCCGCGGCCCAATCCGGTCGTCTCAAGGTCGCGACGGACGTTTTTCCAGAGGAACCGTTTTCGAAAGACCATGTGATCAGGGAGCTCCCGAACGTTGTCCTCTCCGCCCACCGCTCAGGGGGCATCCAGGAAGCCTTCACGGAAATCGGAAACATGGTTGTGAGCGACGTGGAGTTGCTGTTGCGTGGCTTGCCGCCTTTGAGCTGCAGGATTGCGCAGCCGGAAACAGTGAAGCGATTTCGAAGCAAGGCGGTAACCGTTTCGTGAAACATCCCCAATAAACTTATGGCTGCTGAATATTCATCTTTTGCTGGATGGGAGAGAAACCTGAGGCTCTCGAACGATCTCGTGGAAGTCATCATCACCCTGGAGGTGGGGCCGCGCATCATCTCGTATCGGCCCATCGAGGGCCGCAGCGTGTTCAAATTGATGCGCGAGGAGGCGGGGAACTCGAAGGAGGACGATTGGAAGATTCGTGGCGGGCATCGGCTATGGACCGCCCCGGAGGACTTCGGCAAGGAAGATAGCTTGTGCTATGCGCTCGATAATTCGGAAGTGGAGCACGCGATCGAAGAGGATTTTACGGTCCGGGTTTCCAACCGGATCGAAAGGCCGGTGAAGCTGCGCCGGGAGATGGTCGTGCGGTTGGAAAAGACGCATCCGAAAGTTAGCGTCGAGCATCGAATCACCAACGAGGGTGGCGGATCGCTTGAGATTGCGCCCTGGGCGCTTTCGGTGATGGCGGAGGGTGGTTATGCGGTTCTTTCTCACCCGCCGCGAGGCACGCATCCGCAGGCTTATTTGCCGGATCGCGCTCTCGTCGCCTGGCCATTCACCGATCTCTCGGATGAGAGATTTCGCGTCGGACCGCGGGTGATCCGCCTGCACCAAAATCAAGGCCAACCGTTCAAGATCGGGCTGCGCCATTCGCAAGGATGGGCGGCGTATATTCTCGGCGATCATTTGTTTATGAAGAGCGTTCCCTTTGTCGACGGAGAGAATTACCCCGACTTTGGCTCGAACTTTGAGACCTTTACGAACGCGGAGTTTCTTGAACTTGAGACCCTCGGGCCGCTGAGGCGAATTTCCGACGGCGAGACCCTCGTGCACAACGAGTCGTGGGTCGTATTTTCAAAGGTCCGCCTCCCGGATGTGAAGGACGAGGAGGCGTTCTTGAAAGCGCTCGAGCCGTACAGGAACCAACTCTTGCAGGGCTAATTTTCGGCTCGATTCACAGAAACCGCCCCCCCCGATGCCTAAATACGGAGCACACCACTGCGTGGAGGATAACGGCGCGAGGGTCCGCCTGATATGAGTGCATTGCTTGGCATCGACTTGGGGACGTCGAGTGTGAAGGTGGTGGTGTCCTCGATGGAAGGTGCCATCGAGGGTCTGGGCTCAGGGGAGTATCCGATTCTCACTCCGTTTCCCGGCCATGCCGAGCAGGAGCCCGGCGACTGGTGGAGGGCTACGGTGAGCGCCGTGCGGCAGGCTTTGGAGCAGGCGGGTGCGCCCAAAGTACTCGGGATCGGGTTTTCCGGTCAAATGCACGGTTTTGTGCCGATGGGGCCGGAGAAAGCCGCATTGGGCCGGGCCATCATTTGGGCGGATCAGCGCAGCGCGCCGTTGCTGCCCGAAATTCGAGAACGGGTGGGAGAGGAAGTGCTGGCCACCACCTGTGGCACGGCGCCTGCGGCGGGCTTCCTGATTTCCACCCTGCTCTGGCTCCGGAAGCACGATCCTCGCCTGCTCGATCGCACTGAGGCGCTGCTGATGCCAAAGGACTATATTCGCTTCAAGTTAACCGGCGAAATCGGCACGGATGAAAGCGACGCAGCGGCCACGGGAATCTTTGACGTGCCAGCGCGGGTTTGGGCTGATGAGGTGATTGAACGGCTCGAGTTTCCAAGATCGATCTTCCCCCGGGTGCATCGCTCGGCGGAGATCGTTGGTGTGCTGAGCGAAGGCGCCGCCGAGGAGTTGGGACTGGCTGCGGGAATTCCTGTCTCTGCCGGGTGCGCTGATCAACCGGCGCAGGCGGTCGGTAACGGTCTGATCGATCCTCCGCTTGGCTCGGTGACGATCGGCACGGGCGGCCAGGTCTTCGCGCCGCTGGCTGCGCCCTTGTTCGACCCGAAGCTCAGGCTGCACACTTTTTGCCATGCGCCCGAAGAGAGGTGGTATCTGCTCGGCGCGATGCTCTCCGCCGGAATGGCCTTGCGCTGGCTGCGCGAAACGCTGGGCAGCCAACGCTGGTCCTACGCCGAGTTGGATCAAAGTGCAGCTCACGTGGAGCCCGGGGCGGAAGGGCTGGTCTTCCTGCCTTACCTGGTCGGCGAACGTTCTCCCCTGATGGATCCGCAAGCCAGAGGGTGTTTTGTCGGTCTGACCCTGCGGCACGGTCCGGGGCACCTGGTTCGGGCCCTGCTGGAAGGCGTTGCCTTCGCTCTTCGGCAAATCACCGACGCGATGGCGGGCTGCGGTGCGGAGCTGAGCCGGCTGGTTGCTTCTGGCAACGGATTGGGGAGTCCGCTGTGGCGCCAAATCGTGGCGGATGTGTTGAACCGGCCGCTTTACCAGGGCACTGACAAGCACGCCGCGGAAAGGGCGGGCTTTGGCGCCGCTCTGATCGCAGGCATCGGAATCGGAGCGATTGACGGGTACGGTGAGGCGCGGAGATTCGCCCCGAAATTCGACGCTTTCACCGCTCCAAACGCGCAAAATGCCGAGATCTACGACTCGCTTTATGGTCGCTTCGTGGATCTTTACCCGCGATTGAAAAGTTGGTTCTGAGCGGAGAGGGGAACTCAACGGATCTTCCCGAATCTCCTCGGTCGTCGCGAGGACCGCAACAAATGGCCTGAACTTCGCAAAATTTGGATAGTTATCGAAGTCCGATGGACTACGTTGGTCACGTCCACGTTTTTCACTATGACTGCATTCGACCTCGCCGGACACGGCATCACTGTTTCTGAGATTCATCGCAACCTTTCGCCTGGCGCGCTTTACGAGCATGCGATTCGATACGAGAAGGACGCAAGCATCGCCGCGAACGGCGCGCTCGTCGCATACTCAGGCGTGAAGACCGGCCGATCACCGAAGGACAAGCGCGTCGTAAAGAATACCGCTTCGGAGAAAGATATCTGGTGGGGCGCTGTGAACATTCCGCTGGATGCTCATACCTTCGATATCAATCGCCAGCGCGCGCAGGATTACCTGAACACGCGCGAACGCATCTATTGTTTCGACGGCTTCGCGGGCTGGGATCAGAAGTATCGTGTCAAGGTCCGAGTCATTTGCTCGCGCCCGTATCACGCGCTGTTCATGCACACCATGCTCATTCGGCCGACGCACGAGGAGCTTGCCGCCTTTGGCGCGCCGGATTTCGTCATTTACAACGCAGGGGCCTTCCCCGCAAACCGCCTGACCACGGGCATGGGCTCGACGACGAGCGTCGACCTGAGCCTGGAGGACAAGGAGCTCGTGATTTTAGGCACCGAATACGCCGGGGAGATGAAGAAAGGCGTCTTTACCGTGATGAACTATTTCGCTCCGAAGCGAGGCGTGCTCTCCATGCACTGCTCCGCGACGGCGGACAAGGCGACAGGCCGCTCGTCGCTGCTTTTCGGTCTGAGCGGCACGGGCAAGACCACCCTTTCCGCCGATCCGAAGCGCCATCTCATCGGGGACGACGAGCATTGCTGGAGCGAAACGGGCATCTTCAATATCGAAGGAGGGTGCTACGCCAAAGCCATCAACCTCACGCCCGAGAGCGAACCCGAAATTTTCCAGGCACTTCGTTTCGGTGCGGTGCTGGAGAATGTCGTTCTGGATGAAGACCAGCGCGTGGACTTTAAGGATACCAGCATCACGGAAAATACCCGCGGCGCGTATCCGATTGAGTTCATTCAGAACGCAAAAATTCCCTGCGTGGCAGGACATCCAAGCGACGTGATTTTCCTGACGTGCGACGCCTTCGGTGTGCTGCCGCCCGTTAGCTCGCTTTCGCCCGCGCACGCCATGTATCACTTCATCAGCGGCTACACGGCCAAGGTTGCCGGCACCGAAATGGGAGTGACCGAACCGCAGGCGACATTCTCGCCATGCTTTGGCGGACCGTTCCTTGTCTGGCATCCGAGCAAATACGCCGAACTGCTGGCCGCGAAGATGGGCGAGCACGGTTCGCGAGTGTGGCTGGTCAACACCGGATGGAGCGGCGGCGCTTACGGGGTCGGCAAACGCATGAAACTGGCGAATACTCGCGCGATCGTGGACGCCATCCACAGCGGCGCGCTGGCCGGGGCGAAGACCGTCCGCGATCCTGTCTTCGGCTTCGATGTGGTCACAGAATGCCCGGGAGTTTCCCGGGAGATCCTCTTGCCACGCGAGAGCTGGGCGGATCCGGCCGCCTTCGACGCGACCGCGCGGAAGCTTGCCGGTCTTTTCACAAAGAATTTTGCGACTTACGAAAGCGGCGTGAGCGCCGAGGTGAAGGCTGCCGGGCCGAGCGTATAGGTTTTTTCACCGCGGACGGAACCTGGCTGAGCCCGGGAAAAGTAGCCGGACGTGAGTCATTGTTCCTGCTTTTGCTCCGGGTAGAGAACAATCTGTTTGACGCGAGACTTTTTCGCCACATACCAAGGCACGCCGGTGCGCGGATCGGCGTGAAAGCGGCCGAGAAGCACGACCAGGGTTCCTGGGTGTTCAGGAAGCCAGTCGAGAATCCGCCCCGCCATGGTTTGATCCCACGCTCGCTGCGCCTTGTAGTAAAGTCGTAGCGAAGCACCGGCGCCGTGGCCGGCCATTTCCTCCGTGAAACGCTTGAAGCCCCCGGGTGGTCCGGGATCGGTGGGAATAAATTTTGCCTCCTCGGCGGAGAGCGGCTCGTTGCGGGCAAGCTTCCGTGTCACCGCCGGAGGTGCATTCAACGCAAGGACGGGAACCGCGTTGTTCCGGCACCACGAGAGAATGCGCTTGTAAGCAGGCGAGGTTTTTCCCCAGCCGCGATCGAATGCCGTGCGATTGACGAATTTGTTCCAGGAGATCCGCTTCCCAAGATACTCATCCAATGCGGCCTGCTGCGTGACATCCACCATTTCCATTCCCACGGTAACGGTCTTTTTCCGCCCGTGGATCGTGTGGAGAACCTTCTCCTCGAATCGATGGTGGGAGGCCTCGTCGTGCTTTTCGCCAATATAAACGATACGGGCTGCTTCCCAGCCGTCTCGCAGGGAGAGGTGCGAAGGTCGGGCGGGCGAAGCCGGCTGCCGGGTAGCGCAACCTGTCCAAGCAAGCGCTCCCAACACGGCGCAACACGCAAAGGCCCTACGCATAGTACGGTCGGAGAGCTGGTGACAAGGTTCCGACGCGGAGTGTCCTTTCGATTTGGGGGTTCGCCTCGTGTGTCTCTCGTTGGAAAGAGATCACTTGTCCGGCCTTGAGTGCTGCCACCGGCTCTCCGTCTCGCAGGAGGATCCGATGCGCGGTGATGGCGGCGACGCGGGGGCCGGGCGTGACAATGCCTGCAAGATTTAGCGGATCGGCGCCACTGATCACTATCAAGCCGCCTTCGAGCGCCCGCGCCTCCCTTGTTACGGCTTTCCTCCGCAGGGAACGAAGCGAACCAATGGCCTCGGGCAGCGCAAATTGCTCCCCGCTTACGCCGCTCACGAAGTAGCCGCCACGAATCTCGCCTCTCGCCTCGAGCCGCCGATAGATCCGCAGGAGTTCCAACCAAGAAACTCGGAACGATTCCCGTTCGATCAGCCGCCGGAATACCACTCCGTGGCGCCGCAGGAGCACCCTCGCGTAAACCTCCAGCGCCGCGTCGCGCGCGCTTTCCGTGAGGGGGCTCGATGTTCGGAGCACCGACCATCGTCCCGCGAACTCGACACTGGTAACGGCTCGGTGTCTTCGCCGCTCTGAGGGCGAAAAGGACTGGCGCTTTTCTTCCGGAACGAGGAGCGCGCGCAGGCCCTCGAAACTGTCGGCGGTGACCCAGCCTTGGGCCGCAAGCTCCGCGAGCGCATGCTCAACCCGCGAGGGCAATAGATTCGTCTGTTTCGCGATTTCTCCGAAGAAAAGAGCCCCTCCGCGATCGAGCAATTCGAAGACCTTTGCCGCATCGGGTGGAAACTCGGGTGAGCTCGCCGGCGCGGAGAGTGCGAGCCAGTGAGGAAGGTTTTCCCGAGCAAAAACGGATATCGGACTGGATCGCACGGGTGTCGCGAGGCGGCCGTTGACGGTTCGCGGTGAGTTGAGGCGACCCCAGCCGAACCGGCCGGTGAAGCAGAGCTGGTCCAGCCAGGCGGGAGTGTAGTCCTTGACGCGAAGGGCCAGCACTTCAGGTTCCCAGGCGCCCGCCGGCAATTCGTAACCATCGAGCAATTCCAGTACGGCCTTCACGCCCTCCGGTCCTTCGGCGCGATGCTCGGGTTCCACTCTCTGCCAGGCGAGCAGAAAGCGCTGAAACTCCGCGAGCGAGACGGGTTGGATCTCCGCGCGAAGGCGGTTGAGTGTCAGGCGATGAATTCGCGCAAGCAGGCGACGGTCGCACCATTCGATTTCGGCTGCACCCGCATGGAATTTCCCCCGCAAGACGAAGCCTTCGGACTCCAGAGCGAGAAGGGCAGCATCGATTTCGGAGACGGGGAGCTCGTAGAGACTTGCAAGGGCGGCGGCAGCAGATGGGCCGATCACTTCGATTCGACCGCGCACCAGTTCTCGCACGGCGTTGGCGCGTTCCCAAGGCTCCGGGCGGTCGAGGGCGTGTAAGGGCAGGAGGGGCACGGAATCGCCGTAGATGGCGCGGAGCATCGGCAGTCTTTCCGCTGCGGCAAAGAAGGCGTTGGGAAGACTGCCAACGCGCTTTTCGCTTACGAGCATATCCAGCCATTCCGTCGAACCGCCTGTGGTCCTTCGAATCTCGCTTTCTGTCATCGCGCCCGTTAGCAGGAGGGCTTCGTGAAGTTCATCGGCATTCGTGGCGCGCGGCCACGCCTGGGTGCAGACCTTTTCGATGGCCAAAGGGTCGAGAATTCCCAGCCCGTCCTCTGCCAAGGACGTGGTGCGCCTCAGGTAAACTGCCTGTGTCCGGCGCTCCTCGAGCGGTGCGTTGTCCAGAAACGCGTAGGGCTTGGCGTTAAGGATTTCATGTGCCAGCGGGGACGGTTCGGGCAGGTCGTGCGCGATACATTGCACGGAACCGGCCTCAATTCGTCTGAGGATGTCGATCAGACCACCAACGTCCATGGCCTCCGTAAGACAATCAGCGATCGTCTGTTGCACGAGCGGATGCTCGGGGACCACGCGGTCGCCGGCGATGTTCTCCAGGCAGGCGAGCTGGTCGGGGAAGACGGCGGCGAGCAGGTTCTCCGATTCCATGCGTTGCAGCGGGGCCGGAATTTTGCGCCCTCCGCGCTGGCGCGGCAATGCAAGCGCGCGAGCTGCATTCCATCGCCAGCGGATCGGAAACATCGGCGCGTCCAGCAGCGACTGCACGAGGAGATCTTGCACCGTGTTGCTGTGCAGGTATTGAAAGACGTCATCGAGGGCGAACGAGTGTTGAGTGCCCAGTGAGAGCACGATGGCGTCATCGGTGGCAGCCGCTTGCAACTCGAAATTGAACGAGCGGCAGAATCGCTTGCGCAATGCGAGTCCCCATGCCCGATTCACCCGAATCCCGAACGGGGAATGCATCACCAGTTGCATCCCTCCGGATTCATCAAAAAAACGTTCCAGGACGAGCTTCTCCTGGGAAGGGATGACACCCAGAGCCCGGTAGATTGCAACGAAATAGTCCGACAACTGCCGGGCGCCCGAGGCTGACAGGCCAGCTTCAATCGCGAGCCAGTCTGCGAGGGTCTCTTCGGGTCGCGCTCCGTCCCGGCTCAGGGCACTCTCGGTTCGGCTTTCAACCTCCAGGCGCAGGCGCGAGACGGCTTGAGACAACTCGTTCGTGCGTCCGGGCGCTTCGCCCAGCCAGAAGGGAATCCCAGGAGGTTGCCCGTGGGCATCCTCCACGCGGACGGTGCCGGAATTGACGCGAAGGATTCGCCAGGACGCGTTGCCGAGCTGGAAAACGTCACCCGCCATGCTTTCGACCGCGAAGTCCTCGTTGACAGTGCCGATGAAGGTCTCGCCAGGTTCGAGCAACACCCTGTAGTCCGCGTTATCCGCGATGGCGCCGCCGGAAGTCAACGCGACGAGGCGCGTTCCGCGCCGCGCGCGAACACGTTGATTCACCGCGTCCCGATGAACGAGCGCGCCGCGGCGGCCGCGCTTGGTGCTAAATCCCTCCGTCAGCATGCGCAGGACATCATCGAACTCCTTGCGAGTGAGCTCGCGATAGGGATAGGCGGAGCGCATGAGCTCGAAAAGCTCCTGTTCATTCCAGTCCTCGCAGGCGACGCAGGCGACCATCTGCTGGGCGAGCACGTCGAGCGGCTTTTGCGGCATCACGAGAATATCAAGTTCTCCGTCGCGGACACTGCGCAGCATGGCCACGCCTTCAACCAGTTGGTCCCTGCTCAGCGGGAAAAGGCGTCCCTTCGGCAGGCCGCCGCGCCGGTGCTCGGCACGGCCGACACGTTGAAGAAAAGTCGCTATGGAATGCGTCGGTCCCAACTGGCAAACCAGGTCAACCGAGCCAATGTCGATGCCGAGTTCGAGCGATGCGGTGGCCACGAGTGCTCTGAGCTCACCGCGCTTCAAGCGATTCTCCGCTTCCAGCCTCAGTTTGGCGGAGAGGCTTCCGTGGTGAGACATGACCTTATCCTGGCCCAACCGGTTGCCGAGATTATGGGCGACACGTTCGGCGAGGCGGCGCGTATTTACGAAGACGAGAGTCGTCTGATGATCGTCAATCAGATCCGCGAGCCGGCCGTAGACTTCCTCCCAGACCTCGTTGGACATTACGGCTTCCAGGGGCGAACCGGGCAACTCAATCGCCAGATCAAGTTTACGCTTGTAACCGCAGTCTATGATCGCGCAGTGGCCCGCGCCGAGCCGTCCAGGCGTTCCGGTGAGGAACCGCGCGACCTCTTCGATCGGCTTTTGCGTTGCCGAGAGACCGATGCGTTGCAAGGGATGTCGCACCAGAGCAGCCAGCCGCTCGATACTCAAAGCGAGATGCGAGCCCCGGCGGTTGCCGACCACGGCGTGAATTTCGTCCACAATCAAAGTGCGAACGGGTGCCAGCAGCCTTCGCCCGGACTCCGAGGTCAGCAACAGATAGAAGGACTCCGGTGTCGTTACCAGGACGTGCGGCGGTTTCCGAATGAGGGATTGCCGCTTCGCCGCGGGAGTGTCGCCGGTTCGCACTTCGGCGCGAACATCTACGTCACGACCGTGGGCGGAACGAAGCGCGTCGCGAATGGCCGCCAGCGGCTGCTCGAGATTTTTGTGAATGTCGTTGCTGAGCGCCTTGAGGGGGGACACATAGAGGACTCGTGTCTCGTCCGGCAAATCGCCTGCAAGGCCCTCGCGAAACAACTGGTCGAGGGAAGCCAGGAAAGCGGCAAGAGTCTTGCCCGAGCCCGTCGGCGCGGAAATAAGCGTGTGAGCGCCGGATTGAATCGCCGGCCAGCCGCGCTGCTGCGGTTCGCTTGGAGTGCCGAACTCCTTTTCGAACCACTCGCTGACCGCGGGATGGAATTGGAACGACTGCATTGGCCTGGCCCCAATCTAGCGCGCATTTCCCCTGGCGCCAGACCGACCGCTACACGCAATTTTTTCCGTGCTTTCGCAGGAGGCGAATTTCAGCGGCCTTTCATCCGAAGCTGTGCTTCCCGGCCGGAATCTCTTCATAAAACGCGGGCTCGATTGCGCCGCCGCGGCTGCTAACGGGAATGCTCAAAGATAAATCCGTTCTGCTTGCGGATCATACGATAGCTTGCGTCGGGTTCCTGCTCCGGGGCTTCCGGCTCAGTGGGAGCGGCGCGAACGACGGGAGCATCTTCTGTCCTTGCGACAGAAGCGCCGCCTTCCGGTATTGCGGAGCCATCGGTGGGGAGTCCCGCCAAGGCGCCGCCGTGGACAGGGCAAAACCTCTGCGGGATCATCATCTCCGGAAGCTGGGCACTGTATATCGTTCCGGCCGCCCTGCAGCCCGGGGTCGCGATCGCTCCGGAGGTGCGACAAAGCTCAACGGTCCTGAGTTTGTCCGGGACCGCGAAATTCTGTGCCACATATTTCCACGCCGAAGCGTTCTGAATGAAGTCCACCCAGATCGGCAGCGCGAGTTTGCTTCCATAGCCACGATCCGCAATCCGTTCCGGACGATCCATCCCAACCCACACGCCGCAAGTCAATCGGGTCGTGTAGCCCACAAACCAGGCGTCTTTGTAATCATCCGTGGTTCCCGTCTTCCCAGCCGCTGGAACGGTGAGGCCAAAGGACGCCGCGGCCGTGGCGGTGCCCTTTCGAATGACGTCGCGAAGCAGTTCGTTCATCACGTAATTCACCCCGGGAGTGATGCAACGAAGCTCGGCCCGTGAAGCCTTGTAAATCGTTTGACCGTAGCGGTCCTCGATGGATTCGATGATGTAAGGCTGCCTTCTTACTCCGTTGTTTGGATACATCGTGTAGGCGGCCGTTAGATTCTTGAGAGTCGTTTCGAAAGCGCCCAGATAGATTGCGGGCATATCGGGGATGTTTTCGAAGCCGGCGTTCAGGGCAAGTGCCCTTACGACGCTCCGCGTCGCATACTCGCCGACGCGCACGGTCATGGTATTCCGCGAACGGATGAGTCCGAGTGCGGCGGGTTGCAGTCCCTGGTTTTGACCGTCGGAATTCTCCGGCGACCAGGTCGAGACGCCCGCGACGTCGCCTTGCCGGATCGGTGCGTCGTCAACGAGCGTTCCCGGCGCCATCCCGTGACCGAACGCCGCCGCATACACGAACGGCTTGAATGTGGAACCGATCTGGCGCTTGGCGAGCAGGGCCCGGTTATAGGGACTCTCCTTGAAGTCGCGGCCGCCGACAATGGCCCGGATGCCGCCTGTCTCATTGTCAATTGCTACCAGGGCTCCCTGGACGTAAGGAGATTCCGTTTCCTTGGCGGGATCACCCTGCGAAGGCGCCGGAAGCGAGGGAAGCCGTTTGGGATGCGGCCAGTCCTTCTGGCTTTCGAGCTGTGCAAGTTTTGTTTCCACAGCGTCCTCTGCGACCATCTGCAGGCGCCGGTCGATGGTCGTGTAGATCTTCAGCCCGCCTCGATCGATGATCTCTTTGGGGATAAGAATCGCAAGATCACGGATCACGGCATCCATGGCGTAGTTTTCCTGCGTATGGGGGAGCAACCGCTTGGCGAGCGGCATCGGCTCAGCGAGCGCCGCTTTGGCCTCAGCGGGGCTAACCATCTGGAGTTCCTCCATCCGCGCAAGAACCTGGTCACGCTGTACGAGAGCGTTGCGGGTATCCTCGAGAGGGCTCAAGCGGTTTGGGCTTCGGATCAACCCAGCGAGAATGGCCGCCTCGGAGAGTGTGAGATCACTCGCGGATTTCCCAAAGCATGCCCGCGAGGCGGTTTCAACGCCGTAGAGTCCCACGCCGTAGTAAATGCGATTGGCATACGCCTCGAGAATCTTCTCCTTGCTGAGATTTTTCTCGATGCGAAGGGCAAGCAAGGCTTCCACGAACTTTTTTCGCCAGCGGTCTTCGCCAAGGGCGAAGGTGTTCCGGGCAAGTTGCTGGGTGATTGTGCTTGCGCCCTCCTTGACGTCTCCTGCGTAAAGATTACGAATCGCCGCCCTGGCGATGCCCGGAGCGTCGACGCCATGATGCTTGTAGAACCGCGAATCCTCCCGGGCCAGCAAAGCCTTGATAAAATTCGGAGAGATCTGTGACAAGGGCACGACATAGCGAACTTCGCCCTCGAGTCTGCTGTAACGCATGCCGTCGTAGTCAAAGACTTCGGAAATCGCCGGAATCTTATCGAGTTCGGCGAGATCGAAGCTGTCGGCAATCCGCTTGTATTCGCGATACTTTGGATAAACGAAAGAGGAGGCGGCGACAACGAGGACCGCGCCGGCAAAGGCGGCGAACACGATCAGTCGTTTAGCGAATCGCGCCATTTTCATGATGCTCTCGGAATTCAGCGTACGCGCCGCCGGCTAACGAGTGGATTCTTCACATTCCCAAATATAGCGCATCGCGCACGTTTTCCCGTTCAAATGGTCAAGTTGATATCGCGCCGTGTTCCTTGGCGAATGCATCCACAGGGTCGACGTCCTTCGAACCCAAGGAGTATGAATGAACTACAAGTCAAAGGAAATTGGAACGTCGTCAAAGGCAAACTGAAACAAGCTTACGGGGAGCTTACCGACGACGATCTCGTTTATAGCGAGGGCGGCGAAGACGAACTCGTCGGTCGCCTTCAAAAGAAGCTGGGCAAAACGAAAGAGGAGATCCGTCGCGCGATAGACGACGCCAGCGTATAGTCCGTTTGGCAGCGGGCCGCTTGGGCAGGCCGGGGGATGTGCCCTCGCGGCCGCTGCCGGCAGTATATTTTGGGTTTAGGTGGGAACCCCGGTGGCCCTGTGAGGCGCCGCTCTCCTATCCTGCTTGAACGAGGGCGTTCGTTGGGCGATTCATCCCTTCTCGACATTTTCGAGATTGAGATGAGCACCGTTCCGTTCGACGACCGCGTTCTTCCTGTCCGCCCGCCTTCCAAAGCAGAACCGGCGCCCGGGTGCTGGTGTCCGGCGGGAAGCAGGCGACAGATAATCCCACTTGTCATCGCCCGTCCGATTTGTAGCCTTGCCGGCTTCAGATCATGACGTTGGCAAATCTTTTATCGGCCGGGCAGATCGTGCCGAACATGAAGACGACGGCCCGTTGGGAGGCCATAGGGGAATTGGTGGGCGTGCTCGTGGACGCCGGAAAGATCCGTGAGGACGAACGCGAACTCGTGCTGGAGTCCATCAAGCAGCGCGAGCAGACGATGAGCACCGGCATCGGATTTGGCATCGCGATCCCGCATGCTTCCTCGGACAAGGTGGAGGAGGTGGTGGCCGCTTTCGGACGCTCCACGGTCGGCATCGAGTTTGATTCCCTCGACGGGCAACCGGTCTTCTTTATCGTGCTCTTCGTCGTTCCGAAGGATCAGTTTCAAACCCACCTTCGGACGCTGGCTGCCATTGCGAAATTTCTCAACGACAAGTCGGTGCGGGATGAGTTGAGCAAAGCGCAGGATGCAGGGCAGATCCTTCGGGTTTTCGAGAGCCGCTCGCCGCGAAGCTGATGGCGACTCCTCGAGAGGTCCTCGCTGAACGTCTCAAACTGGCTCTGGAGAAAAACCACCCCGGGGTGTCGCCCGAGGTCGTGCCCGCCGCCGACCCCCGGTTCGGCGATTACCAAAGCAACGTGGCGATGGTCCTCGCCAAAAGGCACAAAACCTCGCCAAGGAACCTTGCCGAGCAGATCTCGCGCGACGTGGATGTCCAGGATATTTGCGATCCCCCTGAAGTGGCGGGGGCCGGATTCATCAATTTCCGGCTGGCGACCGGGTTTATTTCCCGGGGGCTGACAGCGATCTTCCGGGATGACCGGCTGGGCGTTGGCGCTGCCAGGGAAAAAGAGATAGTCGTCATCGATTTCAGCTCGCCGAATGTGGCCAAGCCGATGCACGTCGGACACATTCGAAGCACGATCCTTGGCGATTGCCTGGCTCGAACCGCGCGGTTTCTTGGGCATGAAGTGATCACGGACAACCATATCGGTGATTGGGGCACCCAGTTCGGCAAGGTCATTTACGGATGGAAGCATTTTCTTGACGAGGCCGCCCTCGAAAGAAACGCCATCGCGGAGTTGGTCCGGCTCTATCGCAAGGTCAACACCTTGGAGGAGACCGACGACGAAACCCGGAAAGCCGCGCGGGAAGAGCTTGTTAAGCTGCAGCAAGGGGACCCGGAAAACAGGGGAATCTGGATGCGCGCCGTCGAGCTGTCCTGGCGGGAGTTTCAGAAGTTGTATGATCTTCTCGAAATTCGTTTCGACGAGCGGCTGGGCGAAAGCTTCTACAACGAAGCGTTGGCGTGCCTTTGCGACAGGCTGGCGGCGGAGGGGGTTGCCGAGATGAGCGAGGGAGCCCTCTGCATCTTCTTTCGCGACATTCCCTCCCTTGCGGATAAACCGCTCATCATTCGCAAGAGCGACGGCGGCTTTCTTTACGCGACAACCGACCTCGCAACCATCGAATTCCGTGTCAAGAAATGGAACCCGTTCGCAATATGGTACGTCGTCGGCGCTCCGCAATCCCTGCATTTTCAACAGATTTTCGCCGCCGCCCGCCGCATGGGCGTGACGGCAAAGCTTCAGCACATCGCGTTCGGGAGCATCCTGGGGGAGGACCGCAAGATCATGCGGACACGCGCCGGGGAAACCATCGGGCTTGCCGAGCTTCTTGAGGAAGCGATCGAACGCGCCAGGGCCGTCGTTGCGGAAAAGAATCCCGCGCTTGATCGGCAGGAGGCGGCGGAGATCGCGCTCGCGATCGGTCTCGGCGCGGTCAAATACGCCGAACTGTCCCAGCATCGAATGACGGATTATGTGTTCGCTTGGGACAAGATGCTTTCCTTTCAGGGCAACACCGCACCCTACCTGCAAAACGCCTACGTCCGTATCCGCTCGATCTTTCGCAAATTGGACGGAGGGTTAGATGCGCCCGAGATCCCGACGGTTGAAGCTCCCGAGGAACGCGCGCTGGCAATCAGATTGCTCCAGTTTGGCGAGGTCGTTCCCCTGGTGCTCGATGATTTTCGCCCCAATCTGCTGGCGAATTACCTCTACGATCTGGCGATCACCTTTCATGCCTTCTACGAGGCGTGTCCGGTGCTGAAGGCCGAAGGCGCGGAGAGCCGCGGCTCGCGGCTGGTCTTGTGCGACGTCGCGGCGCGCGTGCTCAGCACGGGACTCGGGTTGTTGGGAATCAAGTGCCCGGAAAGAATGTGAGGATTTCCCGCGAAGGCTGGCGAGAATGATGAAAAATCTCTCGCAAGGCGCGCAGCTTTCGTGTAGCGCATCGGCGGGGGAAGGGGAGGCATCAATTCATGGCTGAATTCACATCAGAAGACCTGGCAATCAAGGCTCTCGGAGAGCGAACGATCGACTCACCGCTCGACGCATACTTTCGGGAAGTCGGAAAGAAGCACGCATTCTACGGCGACGACGCGCGCGTGCTTTTGGATCACGATCTGGCCACCATTCGACATACCTTTGAGACTGGCGCGGAGCCGCTGTGTTTCGAGGCCGCCGGTCCACGCAGGAAGATTTTCTTTCAACCCGAGAATACGATCTGTGCAATTGTCACCTGCGGAGGGCTCTGTCCCGGCCTCAATGACGTCATTCGCTCGATCGTCATGCAGGCCTACTACCGTTACGGGGTTCCGCGCACGCTGGGGATTCCCTACGGTTTCGAAGGCCTGATTCCGGATTACGGGCACAGACTCATCAATCTGACTCCCGGCTACGTCACCACGATTCATCGGTTTGGAGGCACGGATATTGGCACGTCGCGCGGTCCGCAGGACACCGTGCGCATGGTGGACCGCCTTATCGAGTTGAAGGTGAACATTCTTTTCGTCGTGGGTGGCGATGGCACCCAACGTGGCGGGCGTGACATTGGAGAGGAAGCCTGGCGGCGCGGTTACAAAATCGCCGTCGTCGGGGTCCCGAAGACGATCGACAACGATATGATCTACATGGACAAGAGCTTCGGGTACGAAACGGCCTGCGCCGCCGCGGTCGAGGCCATTCACGCGGCGCATACTGAAGCGAGGAGCGCGCGCAATGGCATTGGCCTGGTCAAGCTCATGGGACGTCATTCCGGGTTCATCGCCTGTTCGGCGGCCATTGCCAGCGGCGAGGCAAACTGTGTGCTTATCCCGGAGGTGCCCTTCGCGCTGGAAGGCGATCATGGTTTTCTCGAGCAGCTTCGGCAACGAATCGTCCAGCGCGGTCACGCTTTGGTCATTGTCGCGGAGGGGGCCGGTCAAAACTTGACCGAAACCTCGGGCACCGACGCGTCAGGGAACAAGCGTCTTGGAGATATCGGCGTCGTTCTCAAGGGGAAGATTGAAGACTACTTTCGCCAGTGCAAGACGGATCTCACGCTCAAGTACATCGATCCGAGTTATATGATCCGCAGCGTTCCGGCTTCATCGCAGGATCGGATCTATTGCATGCGTCTTGGCCAGGCCGCCGTTCATGCCGGTATGGCGGGCAAGACCGGTTTGGTCGTTGCTCGCTGGCACAGCAGCTACGTGCATCTTCCGGTGGGCGTCGCAACCTCCGCGCGCCGGACCGTCGACCCGGGCGGTGACCTCTGGCTTTCTGTTCTCGAATCTACGGGCCAGCCGGCGCGGTATCGCTGAGACGCTTGGGCGACCGGGCTTGTTAACAAACCTCTTCGCGGCGGGGCATGGCATCCTGCGCACCCGCGCGCGTGATGGCAATGCCTGCGGCGCGAACGGCGCGCTCCACGGCCTGTCCCATTGTCAGGGATTCCGCGATGCCCGTGGCGAGCCAGCCTGTAAAGCAATCCCCAGCGCCAACCGTGTCGACCGGCTTCACTTTGGGAGCGGGAAAGCGATGAGCACCGGAGCCGTCGACAAGCAGGGCGCCTTTCGCGCCGAGGGTGATGACCACATTGCGGCAACCCGCCTTCAAAAGCTTTTCACCCGCGCGCTCGGGGTTGCTTTCGCCGGTCAGGATGGCGGCCTCATGTTCGTTGGGGGTCAAGGTGTGCACAAGACGCAGCAGAGACTTCGGCAGCGCGCGCGCCGGCGCGGGATTCAGGAGAAAAGGGATTTGTTGCTCACTTGCCAGCCTGGCGGCTTCCTTCACCGCTGCCAGCGGAATCTCCAACTGAGTGACGACTACGTCGCTTTTGGCAAATTCGGAGCGGACGGACCGAACCGTTTCCCCGGAAACCAGATCATTGGCCGAGCGGGCCACGGCGATGAGATTTTCGCGGGATTTCCCTCCCAGCAGAATCAGGGCAATGCCACTCGAAACGCCCTTGTGCGCTTTGAAATGGCGGAGGTCGATTTTTTCCCTCCGCAACCCCGCCGCCGCAACAGCACCAAAATCGTCCTCCCCGCGAGCGCCGACGAAGACAACGCGAGCTCCGGCGCGCGCGGCCGCCACGGCTTGATTCGCTCCCTTGCCGCCGGCGGTCCGCTGGAACTTTCCTCCCAGCAAGGTTTCTCCGGGTGCGGGAAGGCGGTCGCAGACGATGACAAGGTCGGTATTGGAACTGCCGAAGAGCAGGATTCGCGGTGTATGGCCCATTCGCATGAGAGCAGTCAGCTCGCGCTACGCTTTCCTTGCCGCATCGAGCGCGGCGCGGACCTCCTGATTGATCTGTTCGAAGAGTGCCGGGTCGGCCTTCAAGACCTCCTTGGCCGCGTCGCGGCCTTGAGCGAGCTGTGTTCCCTTGTAGCTGAGCCAGGAGCCCCGCTTTTCAAGCACGCCCTTTTCCAACGCAAGATCGAGCAGCGAACCCGTTAGGGATATTCCTTCGTTGTACATGATGTCAAATTCCGCCTCCGTAAATGGCGGGGCGACCTTGTTTTTGACCATCTTGACCTTGGTGCGGCTGCCTGTCACCACGCCATCGCTGCTCTTGATGGCGCCGATGCGGCGAATGTCCACACGCACGCTGGCGTAGAATTTGAGCGCTTTTCCGCCAGGGGTCGTCTCGGGGTTCCCAAACATCACGCCAATCTTCTCGCGGATTTGATTGGTGAAAATGCAAACCGTGCGGGCCTTGGAAATAAACGATGTGAGCTTGCGCAGGGCGTTGCTCATGAGCCTCGCCTGCGCTCCGACAACGGCGTCGCCGATTTCGCCCTCCAGCTCGGATTTGGTCACCAAAGCGGCAACCGAATCCACGACGATCACGTCGAGCGCATTGGATCGAACAAGCGTCTCACAAATGCGCAGCGCTTCCTCCCCGGAGCTAGGCTGGGAAACCAGGAGTTCGTCCAGATTGACTCCGAGTTTCCTCGCATAGCCAGGATCCAGGGCATGCTCGACATCTATGAATCCCGCCAGGCCGCCCCGCTTTTGCGCCTGGGCGATCACAGTCAGCGTGAGTGTTGTCTTTCCGGAGCTCTCCGGTCCAAAGATTTCAACCACGCGGCCGCGCGGAAACCCTCCCACCCCCAGGGCACGATCGATCAGGATATTTCCCGTGGGAATGACCTCAACGGCCGAGACCGTCGCGTCGCCGAGTCTGCGAATTGCTTCGCTGCCATAATCCTTTTCGATCTGCTGGATGGCCAGGTCGAGGTTTTTTGAGCGAATCGCAGCCGCCTTATCGTCAGCGGCAGCGGGGGCATCTTCAGTCTTCGGCATAATCTTCGAGGAATTAAACGGGATCGCGCCCAATGACAAGAGCGCCACCAAAAAGAACGCCCGCCGGTCGGCGGGCGTTTAGTCTAAGCGATCATTTGATCTTCGCTTCGGGGTTCAATGCGCCGGTTACCGGGAGTACAATTCGACAACGAGTTGCTCGTTCACGATGGGGTTGATATCGCTTCTCGTCGGGATTCGCGTGACGGTGCCGCTAAGATTCTCCTTGTCCGCGACGAGCCACTCGGGCGTTGAAATGGCCGAGGTCTGATCGACGGACTTCAAGGCGAGACGCTTGGAGCGATCGCCGATTCGGACAGCGATCTTGTCGCCCGCTTTCACATTCATCGAGGAAGTGTTTGTCTTGCAGCCATTGACGGTGATGTGACCATGCGAAACCATCTGCCGCGCGGCGCGCAGCGTCTTCGCGAACCCAAGCTTTTGCACCACGTTGTCCAGCCGTGTCTCCAGGAGTTGAAGGAGGATCTCGCCGGTCACGCCGCGCTTTTTCGATGCAAGCTGAAAATAGCGGCGAAACTGGCGCTCGAGCACTCCGTACTGGTAGCGAAGCTTCTGCTTCTCGGCCAGGGCGAGGGCGTAGTCGGACAGTTTGCGGCGGGATCCCTTGGGCCCGTGCTGACCAGGGGGATAGTTCTTGTTTTCGAACGCCTTCGGTGATCCGTGAATGAGCACGCCGTAGCGGCGGCTTACTTTGGTTTTGGGTCCGGTATATCGAGCCATTAATTTCGGTGTTTTTGGAAGTTCAGGGTATTCGGATCACACGCGGCGCTGTTTGGGGGGGCGGCAGCCATTGTGCGGCACAGGGGTGACATCGCGGATGACGGTGATCTCGAGACCCACAGCCTGCATGGCACGCACTGCGGATTCGCGACCCGCACCGGGGCCTTTTACGCGAACTTCGAGCTCGCGGAGACCGTGGCTCATTGCCTGCTTGCAGGCATCCTGCGCGACCATCTGGGCGGCGTAGGCGGTGCTTTTGCGAGAGCCCTTAAAGCCGCACTTGCCGGCGCTGGACCAACCAATGACGGCGCCTTTCTGGTCCGTGATGCTGACGATCGTGTTGTTAAAACTGGCCTGAACGTGGGCAATGCCGTGAGTGATGTTCTTGCTGCCCTTGGCCTTGACGATCTTCAACGGCTCGATGCTGTCGTCAAGCGACAGCGCGACGTTCGCGGGAGCCGCTTCCTTCTTTTCGTCTTTTTTTGCCGGCTTCCTGGACGCAGTCGCTGGTTTGCTTTCCTTCGCGGGAGTTTCCGCGGCGGCAATCGGCGTACTCGCGACGGCGGGAGCGTCTCCTTCGGAATCCTTCTTCCTGGGAGCCACTTTCGGCTTCTTTTCGGCAGGGTGGGTCGCTTCGCTTTCGGGAGTCCCCGGGTCGTTTTTGATTTCGTCAGCCATATGCGTTCGTTACACTTTGCCGGCTTTGGCGTCTGGGTTGCGCTGCACGCCGACCGTTTTGCGCGGGCCCTTCCGGGTCCTGGCGTTGGTCGAGGTACGCTGGCCACGGACGGGCAATCCACGCCGGTGACGGATGCCGCGGTAGCAATTGATGGCCTGGAGGCGCTTAAGATTGCTCTGCACCTCGCGGCGGAGGTCGCCTTCAATGACGATCTTCAGCGAGTTGATCGCGTGAATAATGGCGTTCAACTGCTCGGGCGACAAATCCTTGGCGCGGATATTGGGGTCAATATTCGCGGTTTCCAGAATGCGCCTTGTGTTGCTTTGGCCAACACCGAAAATGTAGGGCAGCGAAGCCTCTATGCGTTTGTCACCGGGAATTTCTACTCCGAGAAGGCGGGGCATGGTTTTTTAAGATTTAGGATTTTGAGACTTCAAGTTTGAGTGCAGGGCTTCAGCCCTGCTTCTGTTTGTGACGCGGGTTCTTGCAGATTACGCGCACGACGTTCTTGCGCCGCACGATCTTGCAGCTTTCGCACATGCGTTTGACGGAGGCTCGGACTTTCATTTTACTGTTTGCGGTTTCGGCGTGTCGGTCTTGTGGCGGAATGTGATGCGTCCTTTTGTGAGATCGTATGGAGACATTTCCACCATCACTTTGTCACCGGGAAGGATGCGGATAAAATGCAGCCGCATTTTTCCGGAAATGTGCGTGAGTATGCGGTGCCCATTTCCCAGTTCGACGCGGAACATGGTGTTAGGCAGCAGCTCAACGACCTTACCCTCTACTTCAATAGCGTCTTTCTTGGCCATGTCAAGATCTCAGGGGCGCCGTCGGTGACGAGCACGGTGTGTTCAGAATGGGCGGAGGGAAGACCGTCGGCGGTGACGACGGTCCATTTGTCTTCGAGGACGCGCACCTTGGACTTGCCCATGTTGATCATGGGCTCGATCGCGAGTGTCATGCCCGGCTTGAGGATGGGACCGGTGCCACGCTTCCCGAAATTGGGTATTTGCGGTTCCTCGTGGAGGTGCCGCCCGACGCCGTGGCCGACAAATTCCCGGACCACAGAGTAGCCATTATTTATTGCCTGCTCTTCCACAAAGGCGCTCACGTCGCCGAGTCGCCGGCCGGCGTGGACGAGTTGAACGGCGCCTTCCAGAATTTGCTCAGTCACGGTGAGAAGGCGTTCGGTCTCTGGTTCGATGATTCCGACCGGAACGCTCATTGCGGTGTCGCCGATCCAGCCGTCCCGGACGATCCCGACATCCATTTTGACGACGTCGCCGTACCGGATTTTTCTCTGGCCGCCGATTCCGTGGACGACCTCTTCGTTGATCGAGACGCAGATATTCCCGGGGAATTTCTTGTAGCCGAGGAAGGCGCTTTGGACACCGGCTTCGCTCATGAATTGAGCGGCCGCGCGATCGATTTCCCCGGTGGTCACCCCAGGGGCGGCGAGTTCGGATAATCGGTTGAGAATTTCAGCCGCCATTTCGCCGGCACGCCGCATTTTGTCGATTTCCGGGCCGCGTTTGATTGGAATCATTCGAGCACCTCCCCGCGAATGTCGTGATAGAGGCGGTTGAAGACCGCATCGCGCCCCGCCCTCACATCCACTTCCTTGAGCAGGCCCTTGCCTTTATAGTGATGGGCAACCGGCAGGGTGTATCTGCGGAACTGCGCGAGGCGGCGCTCCAAAGCCTCCTCGGTATCGTCGTCGCGGCGCGCCAGTTTGCCCCCGCATTTCGGGCAGGGAGTGCCGGTCGTGACGTCGTGAAATTTCTCATTAAAGACCGAAGCGCAGTCCTGGCATGTGAGGCGGCTTGTCATGCGTTCCCGGATCAATTCCTCGGACAGTTCGAGGAAGTAGACAACGTCGAGGGGAAGGCTGCGTTCTACGAGGCCTTGATCGAAAAATTCGGCTTGCCCGAGAGTTCGAGGAAATCCGTCGAGGATAAATCTTTGGTGACCGTCCAGCCATTTCCACACGACGCGAAGCGCAAGCTCATCGGGGAAGAGTTCTCCTTCAACGGTCCAGCGCCCGGCTTCGAGGCCGATCTCGCTGCCGCGGGTCTTTTCTTCGCGGAGCATGGCTCCTGTAGAGGCCGCGGGAATTCCAAAGGTCGCGGAGAGAAGGGCCGCCTGGGTGCCCTTTCCAGAAGCCGGAGGACCGAGTAGAACGATGCGGTTTCTCATGTTCCTATCTGCGAGTGGCAAAGAAGATTGTGACGCCGGCGATCACCAAAATTCCGAGGCTGGCATAGATGAGCACGAGAGAGCTGTCGTCGAGCACCTGGCCGGAACTGAGACGGGGACGCTGTTCGCGCGCCCCGCGGATCTTGCCTTTGCGAAGGAAGCCGTCGTAGTGCCGCTGGAGCAAGTGCGTCTCGACCTGGCGCATCGTGTCGAGCACCACGCCCACGATGATCAGCACGCCCGTGCCACCGAAGAACTGCGCGGTCATATAGGGGACCTTCAGTGCCTGGGCCAGCAATTGCGGCATGACGGCGATGATCGTAAGAAAGATCGCGCCGGCGAATGTGAGACGCGACATGGTGAAATCAAGGAAGTCTGCGGTCGGCTTTCCGGGACGAACGCCGGGAATAAAGCCGCCATACTTCTTGAGATCGTCGGCAATCTGAACCGGTTGAAACTGTGTCGCCACCCAGAAATAGCTGAAGAAGAAGATCATCACGGCGTAGAGCACGTAGTGCAGCCAGCCTACCGCGAGGAGGCTCGCGATTTCCTGCGCCGTGCGGTTCTGCGGGAAGGCCATGTTGATGATCGTGGACGGAAAGAGGAGAATGGCCTGGGCGAAAATGATCGGCATCACGCCGGCATAGTTGATCTTGAGCGGCATGTATTGCGTCTGCCCGCCGTAGACCTTGCGCCCCACAACGCGTTTGGCGTACTGGATGCTGATCTTACGCTGCGCCTGTGTCACGGCAATGACGGCCGCGATGACGAAGACCAGGAAGAGGCACAGCAAGACGAGAACAATCGGGCTGACGCTGGCCTGGGCGCCGGCGGCGCTTGGCACAAAGGTGCGCCACGCCTGGATCAGACCGGCCGGAAGCTGGGCGAGAATGCCGACGGTGATGATGAGGGAGACACCGTTGCCGATCCCGCGCTCCGTGATCTGATCGCCCAGCCACATCAGGAACATCGTCCCGGCCGTCATCGTCATAATGGTCATGAGCTGAAAGCCGAGACCCGGTTCAGGGACCAGATCCAACCCCAAACGGTTGATGGTGTCCATGATTCCAGGCAGGAACGGATTCGCCTGGGGATTCTCAAAAGACCTGGCGAGCAGGTAACCTTGAAAGACGCACAGTCCGATGGTCGAATAGCGCGTGTACTGCATGATCTTGCGGCGGCCGCCGTCCTCGCGCGCCAGCTTGCCAAGTTGCGGGACGACCGCCGTGAGCAATTGCAGCATGATGGACGCGCTGATGTAGGGCATTATGCCGAGCGAGAAGATCGCGCAATGTGCGAGGGCTCCTCCGCTGAAGAGATTGAAGAGCGAGGCGACACCGCCGGCGGATTGGGCGTCGGCGACATTGCGGAACCATTCGCGCAGGATTTCCGCATTCACTCCAGGCGTGGTGATCGCGGATCCCGCGCGGATGATAACGATCATTGCCAGCGTGAAGAGAACACGCTGGCGCAGCTCCGGAATCTTGAAAATGTTCGTGAATGCGGAGATCATTCGGGGCGGGAAGTGCGAACTCGGAAAAAGAGAAGAGATTCTATTTCCGCGTTCCGCCGTCGGACTTGCGCGCTAGGATGGTGATCGTTCCGCCCGCCTTCTCAATTTTCTCCCTTGCCGAAGCGCTCACGCTGTCCACTTCGAGGTGGAACTTCTTGTTCACGTCGCCGCGACCCAGGATCTTGATGCCTTCGAGCGAGCCACGGACGAGGCCGGCCCCGCGGAGCAGCTTTTCATTGATGGCGGTGCCGTCTTCGAAGCGTCTCTCGAGATCGTCGAGGTTGACGACGCCGTATACGGTCTTGAATTCCGTGTTGTTGAATCCCCGTTTTGGCAGACGGCGGTGCAAAGGCATCTGACCGCCTTCGAATCCCGGGCGAATGCTCCCGCCGGAGCGGGCTTTCTGACCCTTATGGCCTTTGCCGGAGGTCTTGCCGTGACCGGAGCTCTCGCCACTGCCCAGGCGCTTGCGGCGGTGCTTGGCACCGGGATTCGGTTTCAAATCATGCAGTCTCATAACTTAGGCCGCGATCGCCGCCGGGGCTTTGACCCTGATCGGCTTCCCGCGGAGCTTGAAGATTTCGTCCCTTGGCCGAAGGGTTGTCAGCGCGTCGAGTGTCGCTTTCACAACGTTGGCCGGGTTGCTGGAACCGAGGGATTTCGCGAGGACATCGCGGATCCCGGCGGCCTCAATGACGGCACGGACTCCGCCACCCGCGATGACGCCTGTTCCTGGCGATGCGGGCTTGAGCAGCACGCGACCGCCGCCAAATTCGCCGAGCACTTCGTGCGGAATGGTGTTCTCGTGGACGGCCACGTTAACCATCCGTTTCTTTGCGGATTCGGTGGCCTTGCGGATGGCCTCGCTCACTTCGTTGGCCTTGCCGAAACCGATTCCGACGCGGCCATTGTGATTTCCCGAAACGATAAGGGCGCTGAAGCTGAAGCGCCGGCCTCCCTTTACGACTTTTGCGCAGCGGTTGATGAAGACGACCTTCTCCGTCGTTTCCTTGGGTTCGGATTTATCGTCCTGATGGGAGGATCTGTTTTGGGATTTTCGTTGAATGGGCATACGCGGTTTAAAATTCAAAGCCCCCTTCGCGAGCGGCGTCGGCAAGGGCTTTTACCTTGCCATGGTATTTGTAGCCGCCCCGGTCGAAAACGACCCGCTTCACTTTCTTTGAGGTGCCGCGTTCTGCGATGAGCTTTCCGACCTTGACTGCCGTGGCGACATTGGCGCCGGTTTTCTTGTCCGAGCGCAGTTCAGACTCCGTGGTATGAACGGAAGCAAGTGTCTTGCCCGCTGTGTCGTCAATGACCTGCGCGGTAATGTGGCGTTCCGAAAAATGGACGGCGAGACGCGGGCGCTCGTTTGTCCCAGCGAGCTTCTTGCGAAGGCGGCGATGACGGAATTGGCGTTTGTTGTTGGATGCGGACATGGGCTACTGGACGGTTTTGCCTTCCTTGCGGCGGACCTGTTCCCCGGCATAGCGGATTCCCTTGCCTTTGTAGGGCTCCGGCGGGTAGAAGGCGCGAATATCGGCGGCGGTTTGGCCGACAAGGTGCTTGTCGACGCCTTCGATCGCGATCTTGGTGCTTTCCGCGACCGTGATTTTTACAGTCGTCGGAATTTGAAAGAGAATGGGATGGGACTTGCCGAGGCTCAGATTGAGCTTTTGGCCTTGGACAGCCGCCTTGAATCCGACGCCCTGAATTTCGAGCTCCTTCTTGAAGCCTTCGTTGACACCGGCGACCATGTTGGCGACCAGCGCGCGCGAGAGACCGTGAAGGGCCTTTATCTGGCGTGTTTCGCCGTCGCGATCAAAGGAAACGGTGCTGCCTTCCACGCGGGCGCGGACGACCTTGGGAAGACTCCAGGAGAGAGTGCCTTTCGGTCCTTGCACCGTGACGGTACCTTCTGTGTCGACGGTCACCTTTACCTTGGGCGGCACTTCGATGGGTTTTTTGCCGATTCGTGACATGGACGTGTTACCAAATGTAAGCGAGGAGTTCTCCGCCTAAGTTTTGTTTGCGCGCCTCGTGACCGCTGAGAACGCCGCGGGAGGTGGAAAGCACGGCGATGCCCATGCCGCCCAGAACGCGGGGGATTTCGTTGGCCCCCACATAGCGGCGCAGGCCGGGCTTGCTGACGCGTTTGAGGCCGGCGATGGCGCAGGCTTTGTTCACGAACTTATTCTTGATCTTGAGATTCGGGCGGCCTTTTTCCGGGGTTTCGAGTTCAAAACCGGTGATGTAGCCTTCCTTCTCCAGGATTCGGGCGATTTCGCTTTTAAGCCTCGAGTACGGCACGGTGAATTCCGGTTTGCGCGCGCGGGACGCGTTGCGCAGCCGGGTGAGCATGTCTGCAATGGGATCGGTCATTTACTGTTTGGCAGTAGTTAGGCGGGCGCCCCTGCGGCCTCCTCTTGCTGCTCCTCGGTTTTCGGCACGGCGGTTTTTTTCGCCTTGTCGGCGAAGGGCATGCCAAGCTCGCTCAGGAGCGACTTGGCTTCGTCATTCGTGCGTGCGGTCGTGACGATCGTAATGTCAAAACCAATGTTTCGTTTGATTTTGTCGAGTTCGATTTCAGGAAAGATGGACTGATCGGAAACGCCCAGGGTGTAATTGCCGTTTCCGTCGAAAGCCTTGGTAGAGACTCCCCGAAAATCGCGAATGCGCGGAAGCGACATTTTGATCAGGCGCTCGAGAAATTCGTACATCACCCGCCCTCTGAGCGTGACCTTCGCGCCAATGGCCTGACCCTGTCGCAGCTTGAAGTTTGCGATGCTCTTCTTGGAAAGGGTGGTGATAGGGCGTTGGCCGGTGATCATGGCGATCTCAGACCGGGCCACCTCGAGGGCCTCCTTGCTGTCCGCCCCGGCTCCAATGGAACAGTTTACGACAACTTTCGCGACTCTTGGAATCTCGTGAATGTTCTTGTAGCCGTGCTTCTCCTGCAGGGCGGGCACGACTCGGCTCTTGTATTCGGCAAGGAGCTCCGGGTCTCGTTCTGTAGCCATAGGTTAAATGATGTTAGGCGGCCTTCTTTTTCGCCTTGTCTTTTTCCGTACGGGCGCCTTCAAGGAGTTTCACGTTGGAGATGTGAATCGGACCTTCGCGTTCAACGATGGCGCCATTGGGATTGTCCTGGGTCTTGCGCTGATGCTTCTTGATGAGGCGGACGCCCTCGATAATGACCTGGGCCTTGTCCGGAAGGACTTGAAGAATCTTGCCCGAGGTGCCGCGGTGATTGCCGGAAATTACCTGAACGGTATCGCCACGTTTCACATGAAATCTTGGCTTGCTCATAAGACTTCGGGCGCGAGGGAAATGATCTTCATGAAGTTCTTTTCGCGCAGTTCGCGGGCCACCGGGCCGAAGATGCGCGTGCCCCGGGGATTGAGATCCTTGTCAATGATCACAATGGCATTGTTGTCGAAGCGAAGATAGGAGCCGTCCTGGCGCCTGATCGGTTGCTTGGTTCGGACGACGACCGCGCGCACGACCTCGCCCTTTTTTACGGTGCCCCCGGACGAGGCTTCCTTGACATTCGCGGTGATGACGTCGCCAACGCCAGCGCTCATGGACGGCTTGCCAATGACGCCGATCATCGTGGCCATGCGGGCGCCGGTGTTATCGGCGACATCGAGACGTGAGCGGAGCTGGATCATAGGATGAAAGAGTCGAGATTTCGGATCGGGTAAGTTTTTTCATTCAAGAACTAGTGCTTGAGCACCTCAACGAGCCGCCAGCGCTTAAGACGGGAAATCGGCCGGCTCTCCATGATGGAGACGCGATCGCCCACTTTGGCCTCGTTCTTTTCGTCGTGCACGTAGAATTTCTTCACGTGCTTGACGATTTTCCCGAATTTGAGGTGTGGCACGCGGGTGACGGAGCGCACGACAATGGTCTTGTCCATTGTGTTGGAAACCACTTCGCCGACGCGGGTCTTGCGCAGGTTTCGTCTGGTAACGGCCGCTGAAGCCGGGTCAGGGGGTGCCGGCTTCGCGGGAGAGGGAGAGTCTGTGATGGCTTCGTTCATGGCTTACTTATCGTCGGCCCGGGATTCCGCGGGGCTGGCAGCGCCTTGCGCCGCCTTCCGCTTTTGCGTAAAAACGCTCTCGACACGGGCGGCGTCCCGGCGCAGGGAGCGAAGCATGTGAGGCTTCTCAAGCTGTCCGCCCTGCTGCTGAATGCGCAAGTTGAATATCTCCTGACGGATCTCGCGTTTGCGGGCGGCGAGTTCCTTGAGTGTGAATTCCCGAATTTCGGCGATCTTCATGGCGTTATTTTACCGCGTGGTGACGCGAGATGAAGCGCGTGCGCACCGGGAGTTTGTTGGCCGCGAGACGCAGGGATTCGCGGGCGACGGATTCAGAGACGCCGTCGAGCTCAAAGAGCACATTGCCCGGACGGACCACAGCAACCCAATGTTCGGGATTTCCTTTGCCTTTGCCCATGCGGGTTTCGGGCGGGCGGGCGGTTACCGACTTGTCGGGAAAGATGCGGATCCAGAGCTTGCCTTTGCGCTTCATGTTGCGCGTCATGGCGACGCGGGCCGCCTCGATTTGAATATTGGTGATCCAGGCGCGGTCGAGCGTCTGCAGCCCGAACTCGCCGAAGTCTATCGTGAGAGTGCGCGAAGCGTTCCCGGCGCGGCTGCCGCGCTGGGTTTTGCGATACTTCACGCGTTTGGGCATCAATGGCATGGCTGGTTCCTCCTATTCAAGCGCTTGCGCTCTCTGCTCTCGGAGCGCGATGGCGATCCCTCGGCTGCTGCTTTTGCTCCTCGCTCTCGGGGCTGGATGGCTTTTTGCAAATCCAGCACTTCACGCCGATCTTCCCGGCCACGGTGGACGCTTCTGTGAAGCCATAGTCGATCGGCTGGCGCAGCGTATGGAGGGGAACTTTCCCCTCGTGATACTTCTCGGTGCGGGCGATTTCCGCGCCGCCAAGGCGGCCGGAGCAACGAATCTTGATTCCGAGGGCGCCTTGCTCCATGGCGAGCTGGACCGCCCGCTTCATCGCACGGCGAAAGGAAATGCGGCGCTCCAGCTGGGATGCCACGTTTTCCGCGACGAGTTGGGCTTCGATATCGGGCACCTTGATCTCGATGATGTCGATCTTCACCTGTTTGCCGCCTGCCAGACGGGAGATTTCATCCGTCATTTTCTCGATCTCGGAACCCTTGCGTCCGATGACGACTCCGGGCCGCGCCGTATGGATGGTCACTCGCAGACTGTTCCAGGCGCGCTCAATGACTACCCGGGAGACAGCGGCCTGCCTGAGTTTCTTATGCAGGAATGAGCGAATCTGTCCGTCAGCGAGCAAATACTCGGCAAAGTCCTTGCGTGACGCGTACCACTTTGACGACCAGTCGCGGCTGATCGGAAGGCGGAAGCCGATTGGGTTGACTTTCTGTCCCATGATTTACTCCTTGGATTCCCCCTCAGGCGCTGCGGTCGCAGGCTGGGAAGGGGCGGCCTGGGCGGCCGGTCGGTCCTTCGTGATTTTCCTGGCGGGTTTGGTTGGTGCGGCCTTCGAGCCGGCTTTCTTTGATTTTTTCGCACCGCTCTTTTCGCGGCGCTTGATCTCAATTTCGTCGGTCAGAACGATCCGGATATGGCTGGTTCTTTTCCGGATCGGGCCGGCGCTTCCGCGGGCCTTTGGTTGAAAGCGCTTGGAGGTGGCACCTTCCCCGACAATGGCCTCCTGGACAACCAGATTGGAAACGTTCAGGTTGTTGTTATTCTCGGCATTTGCAATGGCGCTGGCGAGCGTTTTGCGGACGAGGCCGGCGGCCTTTTTGGGTACAAAGCGGAGCAAATCCAGGGCGTCCGAAGCCGGAAGACCCTGAATTTCGCGGGTGACCTCGCGCGCCTTGAAGGCGGAGATCCGCGCAAAACGGTATGTCGATCGAACCTGCATTGTTATATTCTTTTTTACTGGTTGCGGCTGGTCATCGCCGGGCGTCCACTTTGAGGCGGTCGCCGGTTTTGACCGGCACTTTTTCCGATTCGAGACTCTGAATTACAGCGCCGCTGATGCTCTCGCGCACGTCCACAACGCGCACCTCGCCGATGCGTTTGTCTTCGCGCCAGATCTGGAAGGGCATCCCGATGCGAACGCCCTGCTTTTCGCCGATATTGGCGATCACCAGCGCGAGATCCTCCTTCACGTCAACGACCATTCCGTCGTCGAGCGTGGCTTCCACGGAACCGGCTTTTGCGGCATTCGGCGCGCCAAGAATTTCGTTCGTCTTGCGAAGTTCCGTTTCCACAGCGAGCCGGGCCTGGGGATCGACGCTCTCGGCGCTCTTGATCATGACCTGCACGGCCTCGGCAAGACGCACGAGCTGGTTGATCGCGCTTTCCTGCTGCTTCTTCAAGAGCCGAAGGTCTCGCACCGCGGCAAGCAGCCTTTGCTCGAGCTTGCTCTGGTCCTTTTCCACACCCGGAATTCCGAGGGCCTCGATCTTGAGGGTCAGATCGCTAGCCTGGCGTTTGAAGGTTTCCGCTTCGCTATTGGAGATCGCAAGGCTTTCGGTCAACGATTTGATGGCGGAGCGGAGCAGGAGGATCTGCTCCTGCAGCGCTTGACTATCGGCGTCGCTGTCCTCGCCGGGTTGGGGCACGCTAATCGTTGCCCCCTGCGCGAGGAGGATTCTATTTTCAGAGTCTGTCAAAGATCGGTCACCCTGCGCTCCCAGTCTTGCAACCGGGAGGAGAGCGAAAAGTCCCGCCGCCATCGCAGCGAGCTTCATGGTTTTATTTGGTCACTTTTGCGGTGTGAGAACCGTGCTTCTTAAAGATCCGAGTCGGAGAAAACTCGCCAAGCTTATGGCCTACCATGTTTTCGGTGACGAAGACCGGAATGAAGGTCTTGCCATTATGCACGTTAAAGGTATGGCCGACAAAGTCGGGGGTTACTGTGCTGCGGCGCGACCAAGTCTTGATCGGCTTTTTCACACCGGATTCGTTCATCCGGTCGATCTTGTCGAGAAGTTTCCATTCGACGAACGGACCCTTTTTTAACGAACGTGCCATGGTTATTTTTGAACTTTGCTCTTGCGCCGCTGGACGATGAAGCGTTCGGACGGCTTATGTTTTCGGCGGGTTTTGAATCCCTTGGCAAGCTGACCCCAGGGGCTCACTGGATGGTGGCGTCCGCCGCCGCCCTTGCTCTTTCCCTGGCCGCCACCCATGGGGTGGTCGACAGGATTCATGACCATGCCCCGGACGTGGGGGCGTCGACCCAGCCAGCGCGTTCGCCCTGCTTTGCCGCTGGAAACGTTCATATGGTCGGTGTTTCCGACCTGGCCGATCGTGGCGTAACATTGCTCGTTGACCTTGCGGATTTCGCCTGAAGCGAGCTTGATAAGGGCATAGCCGCCTTCACGGTTGGCGAGGGTGGCCTGGGAGCCGGCGCTGCGGATCATCTGGGCGCCCCTGCCCGGGATGATCTCGATATTGTGAATCGCGGTGCCGAGGGGTATCACCCTGAGAGGGAGAGCGTTGCCCACGGAAGGCTCCGCAGTGTCCCCGGCGCTCACTTTGGCACCCACTGCGAGGCCGACCGGTGCGAGGATGTAAGCCTTCTCGCCGTCCTTGTATTCCAGGAGGGCGATGCGAGCCGAGCGATTCGGGTCGTATTCGATCGCCAGGACTTCAGCGAGAATACCCTGCTTCTTGCGTTTGAAATCGATGATCCGGTATTTTCTCTTATGGCCACCGCCGCGATGCCGCATGGTGAGCCGGCCGTTGTTGTTGCGGCCGCCGGTCCTGTTCCGAGTCGAAGTAAGCGATTTCTCCGGCTTGTCCTTGGTAATCTCGGAAAAGTCGGGAAGCGCCTTGAAGCGGTTCGACGGGGTGATGGGTCGAAAATGTTTGAGTCCCATAATGCTTAGACCAGGTCGATTTTTTCGCCCTTCTTGAGCGTGACGACGGCCTTTTTCCAGTGGGGTCGCCGGCCGAAACTCGCCGTGCGTTCGCGCTTCTTTTTCCCGGCAAAGTTGGCGGTTCTCACGCCGACAACGGTCTTCTTGAAGAGTTGCTCGACGGCACGTTTGATCTCAATCTTGTTGGCCTTCGGGCTGACGCGAAAAACGTATTGATTGTGCTTTTCGGAAAGCAGAGTCGCCTTCTCCGTAAGAATTACGGTTTGAATATGGTCAAAGGATTCTTTCATCGGGCGAGCCTTTCGGAGAGCGTGACAAGGGCATCCTTCGTCAGAACGACCTTTTCGAAGGCCAGAAGTTGCTCGGTATTGACGTCCGCGGCACGCGTCAGGAGGGTATCTTTCACGTTGCGGGCAGCCAGATAGGTTGTCTCGTCGAAACCCTCGCCGATGATGAGGATCTTGCGCGCGTTCGTTGCGGTCTCTGAGACGAGTGCGAGGAATTGCTTGGTCTTCGGCTCCTTGACAGCGAAGGAATCCACCAGGAGGACGTCGCCGGCCAGTACGCGTTCGCTGAGAGCCTTGCGAAAGGCGAGGACCTTGACTTTCTTGGGGGTCTTCTTGGAGTAATCGCGCGGATGGGGTCCAAAAGCAACGCCTCCGCCGACCCAAACCGGCGAGGATTTGTAGCCGGCGCGGGCACGTCCGGTGCCCTTTTGGCGCCACGGCTTGGCGCCGCTCAGGTTGACGTCGGCCTTGGTCTTGGTGCTTGCGGTGCCCCGGCGGCGGTTGGCGCGCATGGCGACCACGACGTCATGAACAGCCTGGCGTCCCTTTTCGGGATCGGTGATCAATTCGATTCGGGCGTTCTTTGCCTCGTCAGCAGTGAAGACGGTCGCGCTCATGGCTTATTTTTTGTCCGCCTTGGCGGGTTTCTTTATGGCGGGACGGACAATGACGTTTGAACCCTTGGCGCCTGGGACAGCGCCGCTGACCAGGATGACTCCGTCGTCCTCGCGGATTTGAATGACACGCAGATTTTGAACGGTGACGCGCTCGTCCCCCATATGCCCGGGCATCCCCATGTTCTTCCAGACGCGGCCGGGAGTTGAACGATTTCCGATCGCACCGTTTCTGCGGTGCATCATTGATCCGTGGCTGGCTGGCTGGCCGTCGAAATTGTGCTTCTTTACGACACCCTGGAACCCCTTGCCCTTTGACTGTCCGATGACATCCACAAACTGACCCACTTCGAACACCGTGACAGCGATGTCAGCGTTCTCGGGAGCCGCTTCCCCTTCGGCGAGGCGGAATTCGCGGACGAATTTCTTCGGGGCCGAGGAAGTTTTCGCGAAATGACCGGCTTGTGCCTTGCTCACGCGTTGAGGCTTTTGATCACCGAAGCCAACCTGGATCGCGCTGTAGCCTTCCTTGTCCGGATTCTTGACCTGAAGAACGCGGTTGCCGCCGGTTTCGATAACGGTTGCGGTGGTGAGGCGCCCTTTCTCATCGTAAAGGCGGGTCATCCCGAGCTTTTTGCCTAAAAGTCCTATGCTCATGGCGCGCGTGTTAGATCTTGATGGTGATATCTACGCCCGCTGGAAGGTTCAGCTTGCGGAGTTCATCCACGGTTTTCGCGGTGGGTTCGACGATGTCCAGCAGGCGCTTGTGAGTGCGGATCTCGAACTGGTCCATCGACTTCTTGTCCACGTGGGGAGAGCGGTTCACGGTGAACTTTTCGATGCGGGTGGGGAGCGGAATCGGGCCCGTGACTTTCGAGCCGGTTCGCTTGGCTGTCTCGACGATCTCGGCGGCGGAGGCATCCAGAATACGATAGTCGAAGGCCTTGAGGCGGATGCGTATGCGTTGGCCGGCGGGAGTGGACATTATTTAATAAAGAACGGTTGAGGGTTGACCCTTTTATGAAAGCTTAAGGCAGTCGTTTTCGACAGCAATGACGCGCGAGCACTTTGTGAAGCGCTTCATTCGCGGATGAAGTCCATGGTGTCATTGTCTTCGATTGGCTGCCGTGTGAGTCCGTTGAGATCAGGGGACAAAAAAAGCACGCTGAGGTGCTTCTCACAGTTCCCCCGACATGGTGCGGGAAGTGAGAAAATAGATACTATCCAGAGTGAATCAAGAGAAAAGTTAAGAAATTCGGCGCACTGGAAGCGGTCACTTGAAGGGATTGTTCCTGCGCGCCACTGAGGTCAAACGCCCTCTGGGCAGTCCGTGTGTTACACGATCGAGGCGTGCGAAGCGATCAAAGCTTTTTGAAAGCGAGATGATCCCCCTTCACGTCCACGGTGATGCGGTCTCCCTCGTGGAATTTTCCGTCCAGGATTTCCAGACTGAGGGAATCGAGCATTTCTCTTTGGATGACGCGCCTGAGGGGGCGGGCTCCGTAGGCAGGATCGTAGCCCTCTCTGGCAAGGAAGGCTTTCGCGGCGTCGGTCACTTGCAGGGAAATGTTTTTGCTTTCGATGCGCTCGACAAGCCGCTTGAGCTGGATGTCGACAATGCGGGTGATCTGGCGGTCATCGAGCCGGTCAAAGACGATGATTTCGTCGATGCGGTTGAGGAACTCGGGGCGGAAATGACCGCGCAGCGCCTCGATAACGCGGCGGTTGCGCTCTTCCCTGGGCAAATCCTCCATGATAAATTGGCTGCCGATATTGGAGGTGAGGATAATCACCGTGTTCTTGAAATCGACCGTGCGCCCCTGACCATCGGTAATGCGCCCGTCGTCGAGGACCTGGAGCAGGACGTTGAAGACGTCGTGGTGGGCTTTTTCGACTTCGTCAAAGAGAACGACGGAATAGGGCTTGCGCCGGACGGCCTCACTGAGTTGGCCTCCTTCCTCGTAGCCGACATATCCCGGCGGCGCGCCGATGAGCCTGGCCACAGTGTGCTTCTCCATGTATTCGCTCATGTCCAGCCGGATGATGGCGTGCTCGTCGTCGAAGAGGAATTCGGCCAGCGCCTTCGAAAGTTCTGTTTTTCCGACACCTGTGGGTCCGAGGAACATGAAGGAACCGATCGGGCGATTTTCGTCCTGAAGGCCTGCGCGGGCGCGACGCACGGCGTTCGAAACGGCCTTGATGGCCTGCTCCTGTCCGACGACGCGCTCCATGAGCCGCTCTTCCATGGTGACGAGCTTGTGGCGTTCGCCTTCCTGGAGGCGGGATACGGGAATGCCCGTCCAGCTCGATACGACCTTTGCAATATCCTCTTCGGTGACTTCCTCCTTGAGCAAGATGTGAGTGCCTTCCGCCTGTTTGTCCTTGAGGGCATCGAGTTGCCTTTGGAGCTCGGGAAGTTTTCCGTATTGAATCTCCGAGGCGCGCTGGAGGTCTCCTTTTCGCTGGGCCTGCTCGAGCTCTGTTCTGAGTTGTTCGATCTGCTCAGCGATCTTTTGGGATTTGGCGATTTCCTCCTTTTCCTTCTGCCATTGGGCCTTGAGGCGGCTTGATTGTTCCTTGATGTCGGCAAGGTCTTTCTCGATCTTGGCGAGGCGCTCCTTGCTTGCCGCATCCTTTTCCTTCTTGAGGGCCTGCTTTTCCATTTCCAGCTGCATGATCTGGCGATCGAGCTGGTCGATCTCCGTCGGCATCGAATCGAGTTCGATCTTGAGGCGCGAGGCGGCCTCGTCAACGAGATCCACGGCCTTGTCGGGCAAGAAGCGGTCGCTGATGTAGCGGTGGGAGAGGGTGGCGGCGGCGATCAGCGCCGCGTCTTGAATGCGCACGCCGTGATGGACTTCGTAGCGTTCCTTGAGGCCACGCAGGATCGCAATGGTGTCTTCGACGCTTGGTTCCTGGACCATCACAGGCTGGAAGCGGCGCTCGAGGGCGGGGTCCTTCTCGATGTATTTGCGATATTCATCGAGTGTGGTTGCGCCGATGGCGCGCAGTTCGCCGCGGGCAAGTTGGGGCTTGAGCATGTTGGAGGCGTCGGCGGAGCCCTCCGCGGCGCCCGCTCCGACAATGGTATGAAGTTCGTCGATGAAGAGGATGATCTTGCCTTCCGAGGAGGTCACCTCCTTGAGAAAGGCCTTCAGCCTGTCCTCGAACTCGCCGCGGAACTTGGCGCCCGCGATCATCGCGCCGATATCCATCGCGATCACGCGCTTGTTCTTGAGGGATTCGGGCACATCGCCCGCGACGATGCGACGCGCGAGCCCCTCGACGATGGCGGTCTTGCCGACTCCGGGCTCACCAATGAGGACCGGATTATTCTTGGTTCGACGCGAGAGCACCTGCATGGTGCGGCGGATCTCGTTGTCGCGGCCGATCACGGGATCTATCTTGCCCTTGCGGGCAAGCTCGGTGAGGTCGCGGCCATATTTTTCAAGAGTCTGGTATTTGCCCTCGGGATCCTGATCGGTCACGCGCTGGTTGCCGCGGATGCTCTGGAGGGTCTGCATGAGCTTGTCGCGCGTCACCCCCGCGTTCTTAAGGAACCTGGCTCCCGCCGTGCCGGAATCCAACAAGGCGAGCAGGAAATGCTCGGCGCTCAGATATTCGTCCTTGAGCTTCCCCATCTCGGCCTCGGCAGCGTCCAGAGTCTTGCGGAGTTCGGCCCCCAGACTTGGAGAAGTGCCTCCGTGGACGCTTGCGCGACGGGAAAGCTCGGACTCGAGTTGTTTTTCAAGTTCTGCCGACTGGATACCGAGCCGTTCGAGCAGGGGGCGGGCAAGACCTTCGGCCTGTCGAAGCAAAGTCAGCAGAAAGTGCTCGTTGGAAATCTCGGAATGATTGCTCTTGGAGGCCAGATCGAGCGACGAGTTTAAGGCCTCCTGCATCTTCGCGGTGAACTTGTCGGGGCGCATGAAGTAATTTTAGCAGCTTCCCGAGGCACAACGAGGCAAAAGACGCGGGGACGAGCCCGCCCCCGGGTCGAAGATAACGACGCATTTCGCTCCAGCCGGGCCTAGCCGGAAATATTCAAAGTCCGCTCGATGTCCGCGAGGACGATATCCAATGGCATTTGCACGGAGTAGCGGCAATAGCGTGTCTGTGTGGAGGCGAAGGAGCCGTTTTCGTAATACTTGTTGGCCGGGGCGCCGCCGCCGCAGTAGCCGTAGTAGGCGCAGGTTTCGGCGCAGCGCCTGATGCCCAGCTGGATGTCCGAGAGAACCTGGCGAAACTTGGGGGTTTCCAGCGCGTCGGCAAAGTGGTTGCGCGTGACGTTTCCGAAGGAGAATTGCCCGTAAGGGTCGAGCGTCATCCCCAGCAATTCCGGGGAATAGGTGGAAAGGTTTCCCTCCCAGCCCACGCTGACGATCCCAAAGGGGCGAACCCGTTCGTTGAACCACGGAAAATCGAACTCTCTGAGAGAAACCCCGGCGCGGATCTTTTGTTCGGCCGCGGCGAATTCGCGGATCACGATGCTTTTCGATCGCGCTTTCGAGCACATGCATCGTCATGCGATGCGTCGATGTCCGGTTCGGCAGATAGCAATAGTCGCAGTCGATGTTGCAGAATGGCGATGCCTGCAATACCAGCAGGGTTGCCCACGGATGAATTTCCGGCTTCGGAGCAAACTCGTTGTCCGATTTCATCGAATCCCAGGAAGCCGCCGGAAGCGGGGCTTCTTGCTTGGCTTGGAACGTCGGGCCTTACCAATTGCCCCCATTGTGCCAGTTATGCCATTTGCGCCAGCCGCCGTTGCCCCTGCCAGATCGTATTTTGGGGATCGAGCTTTTCGCCCTGGCCAAAGCCGTGATCCTGATCCACCGTCAGATCCTTGAACTCGGAAAAAGCCGTTCCGAATTTTACGCCGCGAAAGCCGGCGAGAGAGTCCAGATATTCCACCGAACCGAGGTCAATTTTTCGTTCGGGGCGTCTTCCGCAGCCACCGCTACAGAGATCATCAGCGATGCGGCCAGGCAGAGAAGGAAGCTTCTGACCACGGTATCCAGAGTGTTTACGCAGGCTGCTCCCGCGCAACAGACGTGTCAATTGCGAACTCGGTGATTGCCGGGGTTTTTACATTTCGCGTCCGGCGCAGGAATTTATCGAAATGTGACAGGTTACTCAGCTAGTGTTTCTTTCCGTGAAGGTCGAGCGCGCAAAATATATCATCTGGGCGGAGGACATGCAGCGAGCGGTAAATTTCTATCGTGACTCGTTTGAGGCCCGGGTGGTTCGTCAGAGTGATGTCATCAGTGAAGTGGAAGTTGCCGGAGCGGTCATCGGCATTCACGGCGGGGGCGAGGGAAAGCGGACATGGACGGGGCTCAGTTTCCAAGTGGCGGACGTTATTGAGGGCGCCCGCGAAGTAACGGCTGCCGGAGGACAACTTCTCAGAGAACCCGCGTCGGATGCGCCCGGGGAACCTCCGCATCTTGCCATGTGCGTGGACACCGAAGGCAACGAGTTCATGCTCTCGCGCAAGAGGCACTGAGGCTCCCTGATACCCTTCCTGGCAAACGGCGGCTGTCAGCGCCCGGCTTTCCCGGGTTTCTTCGAACTCGCCAAGGCCCTAAGCGTACGAGCCGCTTTTGTCGCGTCGGCCGCGTTGTCGAAACCAAAATACCCCACAAACTTTTTGCCGACCGCCGCGGCGGAAACGCCGCGCAAATTCACCCCGGCAGCGGCTATTGCTGTGGTGATGCGGCCTGCCAGACCCGGCGCGTCGTCCCCTTCGACTTTCAGCGTCGCCAGGTTTTTTGCCGGCGCCACGCCTTCTGCTTTCGCGGCCTTTCGGACTGCAGCTCCTTGTGCGGGCGTGAGAAACACGACACCGCCGCCGGACTTCGCCGGATCGCGTCGGGCTATGACGCAGTCAAGATTCGCGCCGGCGTTTCCGAGCGCCGAGAGGACTTTCGCCAGGCCGCCGGGCTTGTCCTCAATTTTGGAACTCCAGATATCTACTTTCGTTACGGTAAGGCTCATAGGGGGGCTCGTTTTCGAATGCGACCTTAGAACGATCCCTTCGTGGAGCAAGGGAATTCTATGCGGCAAACTTCAATCTTAGCGAAGCGAACCGCTTTGCGAGGGGAGTCGAGTGCCAAAAGTCCTTTGCGCCGGGCATCCCGCAACGCCCCGTCCGTCAATTGGGCTTGCCGACTCTCAGGAAAGTGGGGACGTCGAGATCTTCTCCCTCGACGATGGTCGGTTCGCTCTTGTCGAAGCGTCCGCGCGTCGTGGATTCAAATTGGAGGGTTTCCTGTTTGGCTTTCGTCTTGGCATTCGCTTGCGGAGAATCGGCCGAATCGCCCGGAGCGACCGCCTCCTCAGCGGGTTTTTGGCCGCCTGTCTCCAGAGCGGGTTCATTCTCGCCGGGTGGTGAGGATTCTGCGGGGACGTTGGAAATCGCGCTCGAAACAGTGCCCACGCCAACTGCGTGATCCCTCGCGGGTTCCGCAGACGGAATCGTGGAATAGTTGCCGAAGAGAGTAACGCTCAGGGGTGCATCGGGATCGCTCACTGTGGTGACACCCAGAAACAACTTGGCGTCGTCGGCCGTATGCCTTCGCACCTCGCGCATCACGGCAGCAACTTCCGAAAACGAGAGCGAAACCGGACCGACCAGTTGTGCGATGACAGCGTGGCATTCGCCGATGAGGCGTCCGCGATCGAGAAGAGGGCTCTTCAAGGCGCGCTCGAGAGCTACATGAGCCCTGTTGTCCCCGGTCGCCTCTCCGCGTCCGAAGAGACCGGCGGGACCGCCTCCTCCCACGGCGGCAAGAAGATCGGCAAGCCCAATGGGCATGGGGCTGCCCCCGCGAAGAATGGCAATCAGCGAGCCAACACAGGCGCAGAGCATGGAGTTCGCCGTGGCAAACGTCTCCTCGATGCCCGTGCGGGCGGATGAGAGTTCCGCCATCCGGTCGTTCTCAAAATGGATAAGCGCGCTGGATTGCCGGGCCAGAAGACCGAGGGCCTCAGCGGCCTGTTTGGAGCGGCGGCGTCCCTCGAAGCTGAACGGGGAAGTGACAATGGAGAAGACCACGGCTCCTGTTTCCCGTGCCGTCTGCGCAAGAATTGGAATGACGCCGGAGGCGGTCCCGCCGCCCAGGCCTGCGCACAGGAAAACGATATTCACCCCTTCGACTGCGGAGCGGATCTCGTTACGGGACTCCTGGGCCGCTTCGAAGCCGACTTCCGGGTCGCCTCCCGCTCCGAGACCGTACGTCGTCTTGGGGCCCAGGGCGATTTTTTTGGCGGCGATGGACGAAAGGAGGGATTGGGCATCGGTGTTCATCACGACCACGTCAGCATGCCCATTCATTTGCAGACGGTCGGCAAGTTGGGCCCCGGCGTTTCCGAGCCCGATGATGCGGACGCTCGCCGGTTCTGGGCTCTCGGAAGATGTATCAGACCGTGGATAGGCAATCATGACGCTTGCAGTTTGTCGGATTTGTAAGGAAGGAGGTTAATGAAACGCGTCACGTTATCGCAAGCGCGACCGGATGCTCTAGCCTCTTTTGCGAAAAATGCCTCCGATTTTCTCAAGCACGGAGCCGATGAGTCCGGGCTTTTCCACCTCCGCACGCAACGCCTGAGCGAATTTGATAAGGCCAATGGCGGTGGAATACTGGGGATTATTCAGTACCGATTTGGGGCCGGAAACGCCGGTATCCCGCGCGAGATGGACCGGAAGCTCAAAAATTGACTCGGCGACCTCCTTGATTCCGCGCATCAAGCTGCAACCGCCGGTGAGAACGACGCCGCCGCCGAGCATGCGCAGGGAGGCCTCGGGCTCGATCTGCTTCTTGATGAGTTCGAAATTCTCGCGCACGCGGGCGTGGATGATGGCGTTGAGCATTTCGCGCTCCACCTCCTTTCCCGCAAATCCGGCATCGTTTTTGAGGATGATTTTTTCCCCCGGAGTGCCGGTTCCGAGCTTGGCAGAACCTTCGTCAACCTTGAGCTTTTCGGCGCGCGTGAGCGGAATGCGCAACCCCAGCGAAATGTCATTGGTGATATGGTCGCCACCCACGGCAAGCACGCCACTGTGCCGGACCACGCCGCCTTCATAGACGATGTAGTCGGTGACCCCTCCTCCGATGTCGATGACCACTGCGCCGAGTTCCTTTTGGTGTTCGTCGAGCACGGCCTGTGCGGAGGCAAGGGAGTTGACGACAATTTCATCGATCTCGACGCCGCTTTCGCGGATGCAACGCAACGTGTTCTGCATGCGCGTTCGAACGCCATGGATGATGTGAAAGTCCGCCTCGAGCTTGCGTCCGACCATCCCGATGGGGTTGAGAACGCCCTGTTGGCCGTCCACGTAGTAATGCTGAATGATGGAGTGAAGAAAATGATTCTCGGTCGGGATATTGACCTCGCGGGCCTTTACGGCGACCTCCTGCACGTCGCCGTCGTCGATTTCGTAGCGGTCGGAGGCGATGACGATTGCGCCGCGACTGTTGAAGCTGCGAATATGACTCCCTGTCGTGGCGACGAAGACACTGCCGATTTCCGCGTCGCTATTGGTCTCCGCGTCCGCGAGGGCGTCATGCACGCACTCGGTCGCAATGGCAAGATCGACGATTTCGCCTTTCCGCACGCCGCGCGAGGGAGCCAGTCCAACTCCCAGGACGCGAAGTGTGCCTTCGCGCCCGATCTCGCCCACGACTGCGCAGACCTTCGACGTGCCCACTTCGACACCTACCAGAATGTCAGGACGGGCCATCAGTTTCTCCGGGTTTTCGGTGCCGGTTGCTGCGGTACGGCGACAGCGGCAGCAGGCGGCACTTCCGGCGGCGTTGTCGCGGAGGCGACGAAAGTCACCGGTGTGTTGCGCTTGACCATCAAGTTCACGCTTTCGAGAGCGCGGCCCGACTCGTCACAATGTTCGAGGAGTTGCTGCAAGCGGGCAAGTTGCTCTTCGAAATCCGAGGTGGCAAAGAGAATGCGCGCGTTGGCGTCGTTCACCACCTCGATGCAATATCCGCGCGAGATGTCTATTGTGCGGATGTGCAACAACGACTCCGGGTGTCGGGCAAGAGTCTCGATCAGTTGAAGCGCAAGGCGCAAATCCTCACCGGGAAGCGTTTCCCCGTTACGAACGTTATCGCTTTTCACACCATAGATGGCGGGGAGATGAAAATACTCAGGCAGGACGCGGCGCGGACGCAGCAGAAAGCCGCTTGCGTCCACGAGGAGCGACTTTTCGGACGCGGAGGGATCTCCTTTTTCATCGGGCGCGGCGACCCACGCGACGGGACGTCGCGCGGTGACACTGACGTCGATTTGATCCGGAAGCTTTCGGTCGAGACGCACATCCTGCACCTGGGGGATCTCCCGAAGCGCGGCCTCCACCTTCGCAAGGTCAACCGTAAAGATATTGACACCTTCGTGCAAGCCGGTTGCCGCGAGAGCTTCCTCGCGCGTGAGGATTCCATCGAGGTCGAAGGAAATGCGGCGCAGGGTGTATTCGGCATTCCTGAAGAAAAACCTGTCCAGCGCCGTTCGAAGGCCGAAGAAGGCCGCGGCGCTGATTGTGGCGATAAGGAACAGCTTGGTGACCCAGCGGGCGATGGTCTGTTGGCGCCGGCGCCGCGTTGTCGAGGTGCGCATGCGCACGTCGAGCAGGTGGGCGCGTGAAAGGGAATTGCGCAGTCTGCGATTGACCTTGGGGGGTGGGCGCGGGTTGGCCATTCAGTTCGGGGAGCGTTGAAGGGAGAGTGAGGCAATGCGTTCGCAAAGAGCAGGAAAATCGATCCCCGCTGCCGCGGCGGCTTTAGGGAGGAGGCTGGTCTCAGTCATGCCGGGAATGGTGTTTATTTCAAGAACGTTCAGGCGGCCGTCTGGGGCGAGAAGCACATCGACGCGCGAATAGACTTCGAGTCCAAGGGCGTGCTTGGCGGAAAGAGCGGCTTGCTGGACAGCGCGAGTGGCTTCGCCGCTGATCCCGGCGGGAACGAAGTATTCCGAGGCTCCTTTGGTATACTTGTGCTCATAATCGTAGAACCCTTCGCGGGGAACGATTTCGATAATCGGCAGGGCTTCATCGCCAAGAATACCAACGGTTAATTCGCGCCCGGGGAAATACTCTTCGACGAGCACCTCTTTTCCAAAGCGAAAGCAGTCCTCCAAGGCGGCGGGGAGGTCGGCGGGATCCTTGATGATGTGCACGCCGACGCTGGAACCCTGGCGGGGAGCCTTGACCACGAACGGCGGCTCGAATCGCGGGGGTTTTCCGGCACTGATAACGTGCCATCGTCCGGTGGGAACGCCTTCCTCATCAAATCTTGTTTTACTGAGAATCTTGTCGAACGCAAGAAGGCTGCCCTTTACCCCTTCCCCGGTGTATGGCACACCGCGTTGCTCCAGAATTGCCTGGATCTGGCCATCCTCGCCGAATGTTCCATGAAGCATGATATAAGCGAGATCGACATCGGGAGGGAGCGGAAAGGCGGGGTCCTTGACATCGACCTCCTCGACAACTGCGCCAAGGGATTGCAGGGCACGGCCAACGGCGGCACCCGAGCGCAAGGATACCTCGCGCTCCGAGCCCGGCCCGCCGAGCAGCACCACGACTTTCCTGCCTTTGAGAATTCCATTCATCCGTCAACTCCAACGATCTGCACTTCGGTTTCGAGATCGATACCGCGCTCGCGCGCGGCGGCGGCTTTAATTTCCTCGATGAGAGTGAGAATTTCCTCTGCGGTCGCTCCGCCGTCATTGACGATGAAGTTGCCATGCACTTCGGAAACGCGCGCCCTGCCCACGGTGAAGTTCTTGAAGCCGAGCTCCTCGATCAATCTTCCAGCGGGAGTTTGGTCCGGATTCTTAAAAATGCAACCTGCGCTTGCGGCAACAGGCTGGGATTCGCGGCGTTTGCGTTCCGATTCGGCGATTCGGGTTTCAATATCTTTCGGGTCGGCCAAGGTCCCGCGCAGGGTGGCGGACAGGGCATAGTTTTGGTGGAGAGTGGGAACGTCACGGTAACGGACTTCCATTTCGGCGGGGGGCCGCGTGAAAATATTTCCGTCCTGGTCGCAATAACGCACGCTGACGACCTGGCCGAACGTCTCGGCACCCATCGCGCCGGCGTTCATTCTCAAGCCTCCACCGAGGTTGCCTGGGATTCCCTCCATCCATTCGAAGCCGCCGATCCCCGCGTTGCGCGCGATGGCGGTGAGTTGCTTGAGCTTCAGGCCAACGCCTGCGGTTATTTCGTTTCCGTTGACGACATAGCGCGCGAATTCGCCTTTGGAAAGATGGGCCACCACCCCGGCTACGCCCCCATCGCGCACGAGCAGGTTCGAGCCGCGGCCCATCACCATGAACGGAATGTCTTCATCGAAGCAGAATTGCACGAGATCGGCGAAGCCCTCTTCGGTTTCGGGTTCCGCCCAGAATTGGGCCGGGCCACCCACGCGCAGGGTGGTGTGGCGGGAAAGCGGTTCATAGAGCCGGATCGTTCCGGGTCCCATCGCCGCAAGCAGTTTGTCACGCACGATCAGGTCGCCAACGAGCCGCGCGCCGGCTTCGTGAATGTTTCCAGCGCCGAGACTCAGGACGAGATCGCCTTCTTCGATTACCACTCCGGCGTTTTGATGAACGTGCCTGACACTGGGTTGAAACTCTGCGTGGGGATGTCCGTGGGCGCGCATGGCGTCCACAATCATCTGTCCTGAAACCCCGGGAATCGGCTTTTCGCTGGCCGGATAGACATCGGTAACGAACACGGCATCGGCCCGGTCAAAGGCCGTGCCGAATTGCTCCTTGAGAGCAAGCGTGCGCGTATAGCGATGCGGTTGAAACATGACGAGCACACGCTTCCAGCCGCCGGTACGAGCGGTGGCGATCGTTGCGGCGACCTCTGTGGGATGGTGCCCGTAGTCATCGACCACGAGGTTGAGCGGGGTTTCGTAGCAAATTTCAAATCGGCGTTTTGCGCCGCGGAAGTTTTCGAGCGCGGCGACGATCGTCTCAAAGGGGAGGCCGATTTCGACGGAAAGAGCGATCACGGCCAGGGCATTGATGGCGTTGTGCGTACCGGGGATGTTCAGGCTCGCTGCTCCGAGCGACTGGTCTTCCTTCATGACCCGAAAGCGGGAGCGGAAGTTTTCGGTCACGAGGTCGACAATGCGGTAGCGGTTGCCTTCGAGTTGTCCGTAGCTGACGGCGCCGGAGCGCGAAGAGCAGACGCGTGTGGCCCCGGGGTCGTCTCCGCAGTAGACGACTTTTCCGTGTGTTTGCCCGACGAGCTTGGCATAGACGGCGTCGATGGCGGCGATATCCTTGTAAAAGTCGAGATGCTCGGGCTCGATGTTGAGCACAATGGCGTGCTCAGGGTGATAGTTGATAAGTGTTCCGTCGCTCTCGTCTCCCTCCGCGACGAAGTATTCGCCCTCGGAGTCCCAGCGGGCATTCGCTCCGAGGATGGGAATCTCCGCCCCCACGTAGTGCGAAGGTTTGAGTCCGCAGCTTCGAAGAACATGAGCAGCCATCGACGATGCGGTTGTCTTGCCGTGCATGCCACAGACAACGATGCCCTTTTTGAAGTTCATGACGGCGGCCAGCGCGTCCGCCCGGCGCACCATGGGCAAACCAAGTTTTCGGGCCTCGTCGTAGGCGACATTTCCCGCCTTGATGGCCGAGGAGTAGACGACAAGATCGGCTCCATGGACCTCTTTGGGCTTGTGGGGAACATGAAAATGGAGCCCCTTTTTCTCCAACCGCCCGACTTCGATAGTGATCACTTTATCGGAGCCGCTCACTCGATGCCCGAGCGCGAGCAGAAGCCCGGCGATGCCGCTCATTCCGGAGCCCGCGACGCCGATGAGATGGACCCGGCGCGACGAGCCGGTCAAGAATTCCGTAAGAGTCGCAAGATTCATCGGGAGACTTTCAAGACGCCATGGCGGCGGCGCGTTCTATTTCGTTGGCGACGTTGTCTGCGGCGTTGCGGGGAAGGATTGCCCGGGCGGCGGCGGACATCTCTTCGCGCCTGCGATTCTCGGAGAGCAGGTTTGCAATGAGCGCGGAGAAAGATTCCGGATTCACCTGCCGTTCGGGCTGCAGTTCAGCCGCTCCGGCCTCGACGAAAACTTTGGCATTGAAGGTCTGATGGTCGTCCGTCGCGTAGGGATAGGGGATGAGAACGGATGCGAGCCCGAATTGCGAGAGTTCGCTCAGGCTGGCCGCGCCGGCGCGCGAAATCACGAGGTCCGCCGCGGAATAGGCTTCCGCCATGCGATGATGAAAGGGGGCCACGTAGTAAGGGATCTCTTCCCGCTGGTAGTTGGCGGCAGCAAGCCGATCATCGCGATCTCCCGTGAGGTGAATGATTTGCAGCGGTTTGTCCTTGAGCATGGGCGCGCATTTGAAGAGCACCTGGTTCACGCCGGAAGCTCCCTGGCTTCCGCCCATTACCAGCAGAGTGCTGCGATTCTCCTCGAGGCGGAACGCGTTGAGAGCGGCTTTCCGATCAAGAGGCGAACCAAGATCCCTTCGCACCGGCGTGCCCGTGACAATACACTCCCTGTTGGGAAAATAAGGGGCGCAGGCGCTAAAGCCGAGCAGCATTCGGGTCGCGAACCGCGCGGTCAGCTTGTTTGCGCGGCCGGGGATCGCATTGGATTCATGGATAAAGGTCGGCAGCTTCTGCTGCCGTCCAGCCAGAATAGGCGCGGTCGAAGTGAAGCCTCCCATCCCAAGCACGACCGAGGGACGAAATCTCCTGTAAGTGTGCTTGCAGTAGCCGATGCTTTCCCAAGTAAGGCGCAGGAAACGCACAAAGGCGGGCGAAAGCACACTCGGCATGCCGATGGAGGGGAGCTTCTCCGCACGAAACTCGGGGTGCGCCTTGAGGGCAATCGTGTCGATCTCTTTTTCGGAGACGATGAGCAGCACCTCGTGTCCGCGTTCGCTCAATGCTTCCGCCACGGCGAGACCGGGAAAGAGGTGCCCGCCCGTTCCCCCGCAGGCAATGACAACACGAAACGGCTTCATAGCCTGCAGAAGTTTCGTACTCTGCGCAGCACCGGCGATGCGGCTTCGATAACCGGGATTCCCGACCGGTGGATATTCACAAGAATTCCGACCATGAAGTAACAGACGGCAAGGTTCGATCCTCCGAAGCTAATGAAGGGCAGAGGCATCCCCTTATTGGGCAGCAGCGAGGTGGTCACGCCGATATTCACGATTGCCTGCAGGGTGATCATCACAATGCAACCGAAGCCAAGCAACATGCCGAAACGGTCGCGGGCGTTGATGGCAACCAGCGTTCCACAAATACACATGAGCAGATAACAAAAAACGATGAGCAGGGTGACGCGCAAACCCAATTCCTCTCCGATCATTGGAAAGATGAAGTCGGTGTGCGCATAGGGAAGATAAAGCATCTTTTGACGGCCCTCACCAAGGCCAAGGCCGTCAACCCCCCCTGAACCAATCGCAATCAGGCCCTGCAGTTGCTGGTAACCGCCGCTGGCCTGATATTCCTCCGGGTTGAGAAATGCCAGAAGACGGGCGCGACGTTCATCAATGTGCGTGGCCAGATAAAGGATGCCCGAGATACCGACGATGACAATGGGCGCGATCCAGCGCAACTTCATCCCCGCCATGAACATCATGCAAAGAGCCACAGCTCCAATCAGGGCCGTGTAGCCGAGATCCTCCTGGCGGGAGATTGGAAATAGGATGATGCAAACGATAGCCATCGGAAAGACAAGGCCCTTGAAAAAGCGCCCGGAGTCTTTTTCGAATTTTTCGAACCACCATGCGACAAAGAACAAGACGGCGAGCTTCGCGAGTTCGCTCGGCTGAAAGGTTCCAATGCCCACGGTGATCCAGCGGCGCGAGCCGTTTAGTTTCAAACCAATCGGGGGAACGAAGCAAAGAATGAGCAAAACAAGGGCGACGGCGAAGAAGACCCACCACGTTTTCTTCCACCAATGATAGTCGACCATCGCGCCGACCAACGCACAGAGCACGGAGATCATCAGCCAGAAGGCCTGGCGCTTCACGAAGAAATAGATGTCGCCGTGGCTCTCCTGAGCGAACGCGCTCGTGCTGAAAAGCATCACGATGCCGATGGCGGTAAGGCCGAGCACCGTCAGAAGAAGAGCGTAGATGGCGTTGCGCTGCATTTTGGAAAGTTAACGTCACGTATGGCAAGCCCCCATTCGTAGCGCCTCCCGGGGCGTCAATTCTTTTTTGCGGGAATCTTCAATTTCTGTCCTATCTGAACCCGTGTGGGGTCTTTGATCTCGTTTAAGGCGATCAGCTCGTTGTAGCTCACGTGAAGCTTCTTCGCGATGTTGTAGGGGTTGTCACCCTTGGCAACGACATAAACGTCGCTGTCTGCCGCTGGAGCCGGCGTTTCCGGCTTTTTTGGAGAAGGTTGCGCGCCCGCGGGCTTCGGGGTCGCAGCGGCGTTCGCGGACGCTTTCGCGGCATCCGCCTTGGGGGCTTCCGCCTTGGCGGTGGCCACGGGCGGTTTTGCAACGTCGGTTTTGGCGGCGATTGCGGGTGGTTTTGCTGCGTCCGCTTTGGCGAGGGCAGCCGGCGGCTTTGCGGCGTCGGTTTTGCCGGCGAGAGAGGCGTGCTTTGCACTGTCCGTCGCCGTCCGGGCGACTTCCGGCTTCGTGGAGCTCTCGGATGCGGGAATTTTCAACACCTGGCCGACGCGAATCATCGAATAGGTCGTGATCCCGTTTTCCTTCTCGATCGCCTCGACGCTGATCTTGTAGAGCGAGGCGATGCGGCCGAGCGTGTCCCCTGCCTGGACGGTATGAGTCTTGCCCGCCCGGTCGACAGGTTGCTGCGCGGGGGTTGGCTTCGGCGGTGAGCTCGCCTGCGCGGTGAGGGGAGCACTTTCGTCCTTGGCGGAGGCCTTGTTCGAAGTGCTTTGCCCAGCCTTGATCGAGTTGAAGGCGAAGACACCGCCGACGGCGATGATGTGGAGCGCAAGAACAACGATGAGGGCGTGCGAGAACTTCATGTTCGGCTCCTCTTCGGCCTCGTAGTCGTCATTGTCGTAAGTGCCCGCGTCGGCGGCGCCTTTCGCGCGGAGCGGTTCCGCGGGGGGCGGGCGGCGTGGCATCCGCCGGAGGGGTAGCTTCAGGATTTTCTTCATTTGATGAGGCGGTTGGGTTGGCAGTCGTTGGCTATTTGAGAGCGTTTACGGCATCCTTGAAGCGGTTGCCGCGCTCGCCGTAGTTGCGGAACATGTCGAAGGACGACGTTCCGGGTGAAAAGAGAAGGGTATCGCCGTTTTCGGCGGCTCCGCGGGCCAATTCCACGGCTTCCTCGAGGGACGCTGAAAGGCGACAGTCCACGCCGCTCCAGGAACGGGCGATCCGCTCTTTCATTTCGCCGATCAGGACCGCGACGCGGACACGGTCGCGGACAAGCGGCGCGATGGAATCGAATTCGAAGCCCTTGTCCTTTCCGCCCGCGATGAGCACGATCGGACGGGGCTGGGAGAGGATCGCCTTTTCGAGAGAATCCAGGTTCGTCGACTTGGAGTCGTTGATCCAGCGCACGCCACCGAGTTCGCGCACGAATTCGCAACGGTGAACGGGAGCGGTATATTCGCCGACTGCGGCCGCCATTCGCTCGAAGTCCAAACCCAGGGCGAGCCCGACGCCCAGCGCGGCCATGAGATTTTCCGCGTTGTGAATGCCGGTAAGCCGCGTGGCGCGCTGATCGAGCACGGGCTCCTTCCTGTAGTGAATGACGCTGTCGCTCAGCGAAAAGTCGGCATCGGGCACATAGGCGCTGAAGGTGATCTTGCGGGCGGCGAGCGGCGGGAGGCTCGAGCGGAAATTGATCACGGCGAAGTCCTCCGGGGCCTGATTCATGAAGATCCTGAGCTTTGCCGCGCGGTATTCCTCCAAATCCCTGTAACGATCGAGGTGGTTGGGGCTTAAGTTGAGCCATACGGAAACATGCGGGTGAAAGGCGTCGATGCTCTCAAGTTGGAAGGAGCTCACTTCGAGGACCATCACGTCGAGTTCGTTGCTTTGCCGCACCGCGGTTGCGAACGGCAGGCCAATGTTTCCGCTGGCAATGGTGCGGACCCCCGAAGATTGCAACATGGCGGTGGTCAGCTCGGTGGTGGTCGTTTTGCCGTTCGTTCCCGTGATGGCGACCACGGGGCAAATGCATTCCTCGAAGGCAAGCTCCAGCTCGCCAATGACGGGGATTTTCTTGCGAAGGACGTTCTGCACGAGCGGAACGGACGGATCGATTCCAGGGCTCAGGATGCAGATATCGTAATGGGAGGGATCGCAGTCTGCGGCGGGACCCAGGAGAACCTCGATGCCCTGCGCCCTGAGCCGGGACGACTTATCGCGCAACGCGGGATTGTCGCTGCTCTCGCAGATCGTGACGTCAGCCCCTTCCTCACGCAAAAGGAGTCCGGCCGCCTCGCCGCTGTGGCCAAGGCCGAGAACGACCGCTTTTTTTCCGGAGTAGATCATCGCAGTTTCAGGGTCGCCAGGCCCAGCAGGGCGAAGAGGATTGACATGATCCAGAATCGGACGATCACGGTGTTTTCCTTCCAGCCGCTTAGTTCAAAATGGTGATGGATCGGAGACATCTTTATGATGCGTCTGCCGGTGAGCTTGAAGCTTGCGACCTGCAGGATGACGGACATGGCTTCCATGACGAATACCCCGCCCACGATAACGAGAAGGATCTCCTGCTTGCAGCAGATGGCCACCGCGCCGAGCATTCCCCCGATGGCGAGCGAACCGGTGTCTCCCATGAAGACGCGAGCCGGGTGCGCGTTCCACCAAAGGAAGCCCAGACAGGAGCCGAGCAGCGCGCTGCAAACGACGGCAAGCTCCGCCGAAAAGGGCACATAAGGGATCTGAAGATATTCGGCTGCGCGAGCGTTGCCTGCAAGATAGGCAAGCGAGGCGTAGGCAGCGGCCACGGTAGCCGTGCAACCGGTGGCCAGGCCGTCAAGGCCGTCGGTGAGATTCACCGCGTTTGACGTGCCGACGATCACCACGAGGTAAAATATAAAGGTCAGCCAGCCCAGGCTGAAGATCACAGGCTCCTTGAAAAACGGAATGTAAAGCTGCTTGGCAATCTCGGCGAGTTTGGGGTTGGTGAGAAAATAGACGGTGAAGGTGGCCGCAAGCACACACTGAAGACCAAACTTCAGCCGGCTGTTGATTCCCTTGGAGCTTTTCTTGGTGACCTTGAGCCAGTCGTCGTAGAGGCCGATGCCGCCAAGGAAGAGCGTGCTGAAGAGCACGAGCCACACAAAGGGATTCTCCAGTCTCGCCCACAAAAGAGTGGATATGAGGATCGTGCCGATGATCAGGATGCCTCCCATGGTCGGGGTTCCCTCCTTCGCTCCGTGCAACTCAAAAAGCTTGTCGACTTCATCTTTGGTTCGAATCGGCTGGCCAAACTTGAGAGAGATGAGTCGCCGGATCGTCCAGTTTCCAAAGATAATGGAAAGAAGGAAGGCCGTCGCAGCCGCGCAGATCGAGCGGAACGTGATGTAACCAAAGACGTTCAGCGCCTTGAAAAAGTCGCTTTCGTAGCCGGCCTTTCGCGCCAACTCGCCAACCTCGTAGAGATAGTAGAGCATCAGAAGGCTTCGATGACGCGTTCCATCCGGGCGGCTCGACTGCCTTTGACAAGGACGATGTCGCCTTCGTGGGCGAGTTGTCTCAGCACACCGGCCGCCTCGTCCGTGCTCACCGTCGCGTGCACTTCCTTGAGCCCGGCGGCGCGGGCTGTTTCCGAAAGCGGGACGGTTTCCGGGCCGACGGCGATAAGGGCGTCCACGATCCTTGCGGCATTGCGCCCGACACGCTGGTAACCGGCGACGGCATGCTCGCCGAGTTCACCCATGCGTCCCAGCACGGCAATGCGCCGGCCGGCGACGGGGAGGGCGCCGAGGGTGTCCAGCGCGGCATCCATCGAATCCGGATTCGCGTTGTAGGTGTCGTCGAGCACTGTGACGCCGCGCAGGACCCGGCGCGTGAGTCGTCCGCCTGTCAGGCGGGCGGCGGCGAGGCCCTCGACACATTCCTCCAATCGCAGGCCGAGTTCGAGTCCCGCGGCGACTGCGAGCAGGGCATTGCGCACCATGTGTTCGCCGGGGGCGGACACGCTGGCGCGGGCGGATTCACTCCCCGCGTGAACGGTGAAGCGACAGCCGTCAGCGCTCATCTCGATGTCCGATGCCGTGACAGCACCCGAGGAGAGGCCGACACGCACCACTCGTGCGGTGGATCGACTGGCTATATTCTGCGCAAAATCGTCGTCGGCAGGCAGGATCACCGAGCCGGAGGGACCGATCTCCTCCGCCAAGGCGCCTTTTTCTGCGGCGATCGCTTCGCGCGAGCCCATGTATTCGATATGAGCGACGCCGATGTTGGTAATGATTGCGATGTCGGGTCGCGCAAGCCGGGCCAAGGGCGCGATTTCCCCCGGGTGGTTCATGCCGATCTCCCAGACGGCGGCGTCGTCGGTGATCGATGCGGAAAGAATCGAAAGGGGGAGGCCGATGTGATTGTTAAGGTTGCCCTCGGTTTTGACCACGCGGTAGCGCGCGGAAAGAACTGCGGCGGTGAACTCTTTTGTGCTGGTTTTACCGCTGCTTCCCGTCACGCAGGCGACCTTCAGGGCGAGCCGATCGCGCCACGCCGCAGCCAGCCGGTGCAGCGCGGCAAGGGTGTCATCCACGCGGATGACCGGGAATCCCGCGGGAAGATCAACGGGCAGGGCGTCGAGGATGGCGCCGGCTGCGCCTCGTTCCGCTGCGGTCTTCGCATAAATGTTGCCGTCGTGGCTTTCTCCATGCAGAGCGAGATACAGGTCGCCGGGAACGAGCGTGCGCGTGTCCTTGGAAATCCGTCGGACGGTTCCTCCGGAACTCGCAGCCTGCAGAATGCCTCCGCACATGTCGGCAATCTCAAAGAGCGTGAGCGCGTCCACGATCAAGGCTCCCTCCGCCGATTGGATGGGGAATGGTCTCCGCCTTCGTCCTCCTCCTCGATCTCCACGCGCTTTTCCTCGATGGCGCGGCGGGCGACGGCAGAATCGTCGAAGGGAATTCTTCCGTCGGCGAATTCCTGGTAGGTTTCGTGTCCCTTTCCCGCGATGAGCACGATATCCCCGGGCAGGGCAAGTGTCACGGCTTTGCGGATGGCTTCGGTCCTGTCGGGAATTTCCTCGTAGCGGTTGGTTCGAAGCCCGGCTCGCACTTCGGAGAGTATCTGGGCGGGGTCCTCGGTGCGGGGATTGTCCGATGTAAGGATCGACCAGTCGGAGAATTCCTCGGAGGCGGCGGCCATGAGCGGACGCTTGGTGCGGTCGCGGTCGCCGCCGCACCCGAACACGGTGATGAGACGGTTCGGCGCGAGTTCTCTCAAGGTTCGGAGCACATTTCGCAATGCGTCTTCGGTGTGCGCGTAGTCGACAAAGACCTGGAAGTTGCGCTTGGCGCGGACGCGTTCCAGGCGACCGGGAACCTGGGGGGCGTTGGCCATTGCGGCGACGGCGGCCCGAAGTTCCATGCCCATCGAGGCCGCCGCGGCAATGGCGGCGAGCGAGTTGTAGATATTGAATGAGCCGATAAGGGGCAACCGCACGAGATAGCTTCGGCCCCTGGCTTCGAGATGGTAGACGCTGCCTGTGGAGTCGAAGCGCACATCGCTCGCCCGGAAATCGGAACCGACGCGCTGGCCATAGGTGATCACCGGGACTTTCCTCTTAAAACGCTCGCTGAGCAGGTGGCCATAGCGGTCGTCGATGTTGATGACAGCGCGCCCTTTCTTCCTGCTTTGAAGGGCAAGGCCTTTGAAAAGCATCGCCTTGGCCTCAAAGTATTGTTCCATCGTCTGGTGGTAATCGAGATGGTCCTGCGTGAGATTGGTAAAGACGGCCGTATCGAAATTGATCGAGCGAGCGCGATGCTGGACAAGCGCATGGCTCGATACCTCCATGGCGACAGCTTTGTTTCCCGCCTGAACCATCTGGGCGAGAAGTTCCTGGAGATCCAGGGATTCCGGGGTGGTCCGCGGAGCATCTATCTCACTTTCCCCAATGCAATATTTGACGGTCCCGATGAGACCGCAACGACGCTGATCGGCGTCAAGAAGGTGCTTTACGAGGAAAGCTGTCGTCGTCTTGCCATTCGTGCCGGTTACCCCCATGACCTTGAGTTTATTGGCGGGGTGGCCGTAGAACGCCGCTGCGATGTCAGCCATCGCGGCCCGCGCATCGGGCACACGAATCGGAGAGGGCGCGCAGGCCGGTAAGGCAGCGTCAGAAACGATGGCAATCGCTCCTTTTTCGGTGGCCTGCGCGACAAACTGGGCGCCATCGGTCCGTGCGCCGCGCAACGCAAAGAAAAGCGTGCCCGGAGTGACTCGCCGCGAATCGCAGCTAAGCGATTCGACGCGCGTCACCGGATCGGCGTTCGACTCAATAACTTCGGTGGCATCGAGAAGTTTCAAGAGAGATTCGCTCACTGCTGGAATTCCCTTGCATCGCTTTGTCCCAAGGCAACCGGGACACTGCCCGCCGCGCTGGGCACCGGCACGAGATCCAGGTAGCGGGCGGCCTTTTCGGCGACGCGTGAAAAAATGGGAGCCGCAACGAGTCCGCCGTAGTTCAGGCCCGAACTCAGCTTGGCATCGTCGATGAGAATCAGGCACACAAATCGGGGATCTTCGGCCGGAATATATCCGACGAAAGATACGACATATTTGCCCGGAGCGTAGCCGCCCTTTAAATCGACCTTCTGGGCCGTGCCAGTCTTGCCCGCCACGGTGAAACCGCTCACGCGTGCAAGCGCGGCCGTCCCGCGTTCGCTGACGACTTCGGTGAGCGCGTCGCTCACGAAGCGCGCGGTCTCCGGCGGGATCACCTCGCGCACGACTTCCGGCTTCATGGAGAGAATCTCCTGTCCCTCACTATCCTTGATCGACTTGATGATTTGCGGACGCATCAGTTTCCCGCCGTTCGCAATCACCGACATGCCCATGACGAGTTGCAGCGGGGTGACCGCCACGGATTGACCCATGGGCATGCGCGTAATCGTAAGCCTGTCCCACCGGGAAGGAGGATGAACAAGACCCGGAATTTCGCCGGGAAGGGCGACGCCTGTGCGCTCGCCGAATCCGAAGCGCCGCACGTATTCGTAGAACTTGTCGTCGCCCATCATCAGAGCCATTTTGGCCGAGCCGATGTTCGAGGATTTCATCAGGATGTCGTGGACGGTCATTTGACCGTAACCGTGGTGATCCCGCAGGATCCGGCCCGCGTAAGAAAAAGCGCCATTCTCGCAATATATGAGGGTCTTTTCGTTGACCACGCGTTCGTTAAGAGCCGCCGAGGCCACAACGATCTTGAACGTGGATCCCGGCTCGACCATATCGAAGATCGCCCGGTTTTTCATTTCCTCGTGCTTGGCGGCGTTGATCTGATTCAGATCGAAGGTCGGCCGGCTCGTCATGGCCAGGATCTCACCGGTTTTGGGATCCGCGATGATGGCCGTGGCAGTTTCGGGCTTCAGCTCCCGGAAGGCGTTATCGAGTTCTGCTTCCAGGATGGCTTGCAGACCCATATCGATCGTCAGCTGGACGTTCATTCCGTGGCGGGGAGCCTCTTCCTGACCCCGATAAATCACGATCTCACGTCCTGTGCGGTCGCGTTCGATGTGTCGAAAGCCGTCGATTCCGCGGAGATAGCCTTCCATGCTTCTTTCAATTCCCTCCACGCCGACGACATTTTCGTCATTGGGATTCTTGCGGGCGAGAAAGCCGAGCACGTGACTCAGCAAGGGTCCGTTCGGATAGGTGCGCGTGGTATTCTGGTGGAAATAGATGCCGCGCAGTGATTTTTCTTCCATGGCACGCTGCAGGGCGATCGCCTTTTCTTCCGCGAGATCGGGGAGAAGGACTTTGTATTTGCTGCGTGTTTGAAGCTCCTTGAAGAGCGCGGCTTTCGGAATATCCAGATACGGCGCGGCGAGGGTGGCCAGCGCTTCCGGATTCTTGATATGGGAGCCGTCCACGACCACCTTGCGGACGGGGATGTTGGCCGCGAGGAGTTCCCCGTTGCGATCCAGAATCATTCCGCGATGCGCGGGAACCGTCAGGCGGATCGAGTGCTTCTGAGCGGCAAGCGTTGTGTACTCGTCATGCTTGGTGACCTGCAAATCGATGAGGCGCGCCGAAAATCCTGTGAAAACGATTCCCATCAACCCGCAGGTGACGGCAGCTCGCCGGCTCGCCTTCCATCTCACGGGCGAAACCTTTCGTTTGCCGCGGTGCGCAGCACGCCATCCCTCTCAGCGGTCATGGGCTGTCCGATGCGGGCGATGGCGTGATCCTGAATCGGTTGGAGCGCGATGAGTCCCTGGTTAAGCTTGCGCTGGAGCTCCGCACGCGAAGAGAGCGCGGAAATCCTGGCCAGCAGCACTTCATTTTGTGCTCGTACGTCGCGGATCTGGCGCTCGACCTCGCGGGTTTGCTCACCGAGGAAGTGCTGCTGGTTCTTGATGAAGACAAAGAGCAGACCGCAGCACGCTACGAAAGCGGCCAGCATCAGCCATCTGAAGAGCGGAGCGATCTGGATCGGGTTGGCATATTTGCGGTGGTTTTCGATGGGGGTCATGGCAGCAAATCAGATGCGTTCGACGACGCGCAGCTTTGCGCTGCGCGCGCGGGGGTTGGACTGGGTTTCTTCGACCGATGCGTCCATCGGGCGTGGTGTAAGGAGACGGAAAATTCGGGCGGGGTTGCGACGGGGCTCGGGCCATTCGGGCCGATCGATCCATTCGGCGCTCCGCTCGCGGAAAAAGGTTTTGACGATTCGATCCTCCAGCGAATGGAAGCTGATGACAGCGAAGCGGGCACCGTGCGCCAACCGGCCACTGATGGCTTCCAGTCCACGTGTCAGTACGCCGAGCTCGTCATTGACGGCGATGCGAAGGGCCTGAAAGACCCGGGTGGCGGGATGCCGTGCTCCCGTCCGGGGAACCACCGCGGTAACGGCTGCTGCGAGGTCAAAGGTTGTGCGGAACAGGCGGTCCTCGCGCAGCGCGGCGATTCGCGCGGCGATGTGCATCGCGCGCGGTTCCTCGCCGTACTCACGAAAGATGCGAGCCAACTCGGCCGGGCTGGCCGTATTCACGAGGTCGGCCGCCGTGTGCGGATTCTTGCGACTCATCCGCATGTCCAGGGGACCATTCTTCATCATGGCAAAGCCCCGGCTGGCTGTGTCGACCTGATAGGACGAAAGTCCAAGATCGAGGAGCGCTCCTCCGAGCGCCGCGATGCCAAATTCTTCGAGCACCGAGGGCGAGTCCTCGTAGTTCCCCTCCCAAAGATGGAGCCGGTGCGCGTAGGGCGCGAGTCGCGCACGGCACGTTGCAACGGCGTCGGCGTCCTGGTCGATCGCGATGACCTCCGCACCATGCTGGAGAAGCATTTCGGAGTGGCCGCCGCCTCCGGCTGTGCCGTCCAGGAAAATGAGCCCCGGGGCAGGGCGCAAGAGCGCCGACACCTCCTCGGTCATTACCGGGATATGGTAGGCCTCGTCAGGCTTTTCCAAGGTTTGGAGCGACAGGTCGTCGAAGTCCCAAGAGTTCATAAGCGTTGCGGGGGCGAATTTTGATGGCGGCGTGGCCTTGGGCTTTTCCGTCGGAGCCTCTTGCGGGACTGAATCCGAAGCAAAACAGCCGGCCGCGCCTGGTCATCAGTAGGTTTCGTTCATGTCGTGAGAGTGTGCGTTGGCGGTGAAAAATCAGAGGCCGATGGCGTCAGCCACACGCTTGTAAGCATCGGAGTGGCCGGCATCGGCTGCGGTGTAGCGTTCGTGGCTCCAGATCTCGAAGCGCCTTCGGCCGCCGGCAAATACCACTTCGCCGGCGAGCGCCGCGCGGTCGCAATGCTTGTCGCTCAAAAGAATGCGCCCCTGCTTGTCGGTCGTCGCCGTATGGGCCTCGCTGTAAAATTTCCGGATCGCCATCCGCTTTTCCGCGGCGGTGGCTTGGGAGTCCTGGATTCGTTGTTCCCATCGATCGAACTCCTCTGAAGGCATTACCATCAGATAACCCTCTGCAGGGTGCGGAATAATGTGAAACACCTCCCCCTCGTCCTTTGAGAGCCAGGACGCGGGGATGGCAACTCGCTTCTTCGCGTCCATAGAACGCTCGAAGGTCCCTGAATAGAGCGTTTTTGCTTCCTGACTCATTCGAGGTTTGTGTGACATTTCTCGCCACAACGCCCCACTTTTCACCACTGCCAATCACTGAAGTCAATGCAAATCGCGCAAGCTCACGATTATTTTTTTAAGTTTTCGCGGAAAAAAGCCCGGATCGGGCTGTTTGTGGCACGAAGAATTCGCCCGGAGCGCCGAGCACAGTTCGCGTGAAGAGGCGCTGCGACCCCCTCCACTTGCCCCAGGTTCTGGAAAAGGGGTTTTCCTCTGCCCGGCGTTTCGCGCGAACGGGGACCCGGTTTTATTGTTGAATCGTGAAGGTGGCGTTCAAGACGCGGCCGATTCCCGTGAAGACGGCGTGATAAAAATCGCGCAAGCTTGCCTGGACCTCTGCCTCGGTCGTTCCATTCGGATGAAAATAGCCGGTGTAGAGAAAGTGAGTCTGGCCAGCTCCCAGCGATTGCAACTGCTGGGTGCAAAAATAGTGGTTCCACGGGAACGGTGTCGGGTCGGACTGCGAGTAGGAAAGCCTATAAAGCTGCGGGTGGTTTACAATCAGCACCTCATGCACCGTTTTGCCATCCTTGAACGTAAGTTCGCGCGTCAAGCCCACACCCTTGCCGTTTACGACACAGGACGCGACGTCCGGGACCAGGGAGGCCAGAGTCTTGAAGTCCGCAAGCAGTGGCCAGATCAGGTTGACGTCGCTTTGAAATATCGCGTGGCTGGAATAAACGCTCCAGGGTCTTCGCTGTGGAGTCAGTGCCGTGTTCATCGTGGATGGCTATTCATTGCACACTCGATCGAAATTGCCAAGAAACTCCATGGCTCGAAAACCGAAAACTCGCAGGCGCCGAGCCCGGCGGCGATCGAAGTTCACGACCTGGTCCTCGCCAGAAAGCGTCGACGCGCTCAGACGACGACCGTCATGTGCTCCCGAGCGAGAAGGCAGTTCGGAAAAAGCTCCTGGCAGTGTTTCTCGATTTTGGCGAGCAAAGCGTCGTCATGGTTGGGATCATGGTGGGTCAAGACCAGTTTTTTGACTCCGGCAAGCCGGGCGCATTCGACGGCCTGCTCATAGCTGGAATGGCCCCAACCGCGGTGGTTGATGAGTTCCTCCGGGGTGAACTGCGCATCGTGGAGGAGAAGATCGGCCCCGCGGCAGAACTCGACCGTAGCAGGGTCGAGAGCTTCGCCGTGCTCGATGTCGGTGCAAATCACGATGGATTTCCTACCCCTGACGACCCGATAGCTGTAAGCGCTCCCGGGATGCCGGTGTTTTTGCGCGGTCACGACGGCTTTTGGGAAGGGATGGATGGTCGCGTCGGGGAGCAGGAATTCGAAATCGGCTCCCATATCGCACAGTTGCACGGGGAAATACTCGTGCTGCATTGGTACGGAGAAAACCCGTTCCAAGTCCGAGATCGGTCGCTCGCGACCCAGCGCGAGGAGCGAGATCTTCTTTCCTTTGACGTAGGCGGGTTCGAAAAATGGCAGGCCTTGAATGTGGTCCCAGTGGAAGTGGGTAAACGCGATGACTATGGGCTTCTCCCGGAGATTCTCGTCCTTCATGATCTCCTGACCGAGGCGCCTTATTCCTGTGCCGGCATCGATAATCCCGATATTTATCGCGTCGTCCGAGGTGATGAGGACGCAGCTGGTGCTCCCCCCGAACTGGTCGTACTCGGGCCCGCTGACCGGAATGGAGCCGCGGCATCCGTAAATCACCACCCTGATCTCGTCGTTACTGTTCGATTCCATTTTCGCTTTTCGAGTTCTGTATCGCCGTGAGCGTAGCCGCCCATTGAGCGTGCTACAAACCAGGAAACAATTTCAAGAGCGATACGCGCCGGGCGGGTTTGCAAATCGGAATGGGCAGCGCCGAAAGCCGGTTCGGGTTACCTGCCTCCCCGCGCTCCTTTGTACAAGTGAGACTCATTCTGTCCCGAGCAATCGCACGGGTCCCGGCGAACCAAACAAAGCCAAAAGTAGTGTCAGCCCTCGGGCTCCTTGAGATCTTCCGGGCCATATCCCCCGTCCAATCATCCTTTGTGCATACTTTCCTCTCCGAACGCAGAGTTCCGCGCTCGGGACGCCTGCATATAACACAGGCAATTTGATAATCCTTTTGGACTATAGAGAGATCCGCGGTCTTTCTGATAAAGCTTCAGTTGGGAAGTCATAGTCGCAGCAACCAACCCCGCCAACCCACAGGCGTGCCTGCGACGGCGTGAATTCTCGCTATCCATCACTCGCCGGTTTGATTAAGCATAATACGGTGGAACAGCTCAACTCTTGCAGCGAAAATCACGAAGCGCATTATCATCTGGCAATCCCAAGGCTCTCCTTATCGCCGAGCCGATGGGAAGACTGCAACGGGTTGCCGTTTCGATGCCGCTGGGGCGCTCGCGGATTTGCGACACGCTTCGCGCGCAATCGAGTAGAAACCAATGGGCGGTTTCACTGTCCCGCTTTTTTGAAGGGAGCCTCCCATGATACTCCCGCGTGACCGTCCTCTTGGCTATAATGAGAAAGTTTCGGAAGTGGGAAGCCCTCGAGCCACTATCCTGACGACCCTCCTGCTGGTTGCGGCGACGTTCGCCTGGTCCGGTTGTGCAAGTTATCATCGCTTTCGTCCGACGCCGGTGGAGTACAGCGGCGTCTCCCGAGAGGGCAAGGATCTCGGCGACATGACCGACGCGGCGGTGGTTTCGTACGCGGACCGGGTGCAGGACACCCTGCGCAAGCGCTTTCACATTTCCCGCATCGCCCGGGAGACCTCCTCCACGATGCAAGTTCTCCTTGCAGGGGCCGCCGGGATATCCGCGGCTTTCACTGCTGGCGCGACCGCGGTGGCGGGCATGGCGTTTGGCAGCGCTGTCATGCCGCAACTGGGAGGGGTCTTCGACACAGGCGCTCGGGCCGCAGCCTACCAGCAGGCGGTCGCAAAGATCTCTGCCGCTGAGAATGCTTACTTTAGAATTCGCGCCGGACGGTCTCCGGTCGTGCCGAGCAATGTTCTGACGGTCGAGGGCGCGCTTCTGTATGAAGCTGTCAACGGCGCAACGGATGCCGTCGAGTTGTTTCAAGCCGGTATGCTTCCCACCCTCGACCAATTGCAGAGAGCGGAAGCGCTCGAGTTGAGGCGGCGGGCAGCCGTTAGGACGGGAGAAGCGAGCGGGAGCGCCGGACCGATCGGTGGCGGCGGAAGCAACCGCGCTAGCGACATCGGCAAGCCAAAGCTCAGCGCGACCCCCCGAAAGAACTCCAATGCCAGCTCGGAATCGGATTCGTTGAAGATGCGGCGCGACAAGCTGAGTCCGCAAGTGGACAAGCTCCCGCGTGGTGCTGCGGCCATTGTCATCCAGCAACCGACAATGGGGGACGCAACCGCGCGAGGATATCTTCAGGGCTTAATCGAGCATGCCAACGATCCTCTTCTGAAAGGTCTCGAGCAAAAGGTGCAGGAGCAGTTGAGCGAAAGCGCGACCATCCTTCCAGATCAGCGATCCGACTCGACCCTTGCTTCTCGTCGTGAAAAGCTGGCCCAGGAGATCGATCAGTTGCCCGAGGGAGCCGCGGCCCGGATCCTCCAGCCCGCCGGCGTTCCGCCTCTCGATGACGCGACCGCTCGCATACGACTCGGCGAAATGGCTAAGGACGCAGAGGATCCCCTGCTCGCCGATCTTGAAAGAAAGGTACACGGGCAGGCCTCGCAACGATAATGGCTGCGCCCCGCAACATCTTAGCATTACCGCCGCGCTCCCGCAGCACGCCGTCCGGCGCCGTTAGCTAATTTCACGCAAAATAATATGAGTGCTATTGAAATCACCGTCGGGATGAGGATTAACGTGGACGGCTCGCCCAATGCCTATGGTCCGGATGACGATCAGGCACTGGATTTTGAGTTAAACGCCCACGTCGGCGCAAAGAAGGAAAAGTCAATCGTCGGCTACCTCACTGCCGCCGACAAGCGCACACCTGTTGTTCAGGATAAGTCCCTCGGCGATCCGTGTCCCGGATACTTCATTTCAACGACGGCATACTTTGATAAGAACAATCCGCGAGAATCCGACCCGCGCCGTTATGTGAATGCCGCGGAGATCAACTATACGCTCTGGGCCAGGAAGGCCCGCGACGGCGATGTTAAGCTGGGCGATTTCTGTGTGGTGCATAGCAAGCGCACACGGCGCACCGTGTACGCAATTGTCGGTGACAGCGGCAACGAGAGTGGCGCGGAGGGCTCGCTGGCTCTGCTGCAGCGCCTTGGCTATCCATTTGAGAACGGCAAGTCTGGAGAAACGAAGGAGGAAATCGTGGTCCGCTATTTCCCCGGTTCCAACCCGAACCGGCTTTTCTTCTTCAATCAATCCGATCTGGAAGCCATAGCCCGCGGTCTCGATCTTGACACGGATTTTTCCGCTGAACACAGCAATGGCGATCCGGGCATCCTGGTGCTGGACGCCGTGGGCGTGACGACGCCCAGTATCGAGGCTCCCCGCGTGGAACCTTTCGCACCACTAAAGGGCGAGCCCATGGTGTATCCCGGCCGGATTCTTAAAGTGAATAGCGGCGATCTGATTCCGGTTGGTCTCGTCCAAAAGCGATTGCGCGATCTCGGCTACACGGAGGCGGTTGCCCCCGGTGGCGGCGTCAAGCCGCTCACGGTCGACGGCGTGTTTGACAACGCTACTTTCGAAGCGGTGCAGCTTTTCCAACTTCGGCATACCGATCTGGATGGCGATCCTTTGGAGGTGGACGGCGAGGTCGGGTCAGAGACATGGGGCGCGCTTTTCGGAAGGAAAACCGTTCACGCCTCGCCTCCCAGCACAAGTGACAGCTTGCTGGGAGCGGTGCTGGACTTCGCCGCCGACGAGATCGGTGTGCTTGAACAACCGCCCGGCAGCAACGAGGGGCCGCGCGTCGAGGAGTATCAGAAAAGCGTCGGCATCGACCCGGGCGATTTTTGGTGTGTTGCGTTCGTCTATTTTTGCTTTGAGCAAGCGGCGAAAAAATTGGGTGTGGTTAACCCCATGAAGCCCAAGTTTAGAACCGGCGGCGTGCTTGAACTCTGGGTCCGGGCGCGGGGCGCAGGCATTCCAACGCTAACTCACGACGATGCCTTGGATGATCCGAGCAAAGTGGAACCAGGCATGATCTTCATCTTGGCCACTGGCGGGGGCTTTGGCCACGCCGGTCTCGTTGAAAGCGTGCAGGGCGGAAAGTTAGTAACTATCGAAGGCAACACCAACGACTCGGGTTCCCGCAATGGCATTGGCGTCTATCGCCGCTCGGGCCGGTCCATCTCCAGCATAAACCGCGGCTTTGTCTTCTTCAAGAGCACCTGATACACGGTCGAAATTCGTCAAGAGGGATGCGTGTCAAGCGCCTTGAACCTATGCTGGCTCAGCCGCGCGAGTTGAGCGGACTTTTCAAATCGACAGTTGCCTTAAAGGGGCCACGAGGATTTTGAAAGTTTGCATATTCCGCAAGACCGTGGTTCGGCCAGATTTTCGCTGACTTTCGTTTGTCGGAAGGTTTGGCTTGTCAGCGATCTTCTTCGTTCATACAAGGCGAGGTTAACCCGCCGTTTTCCTGGTCAGCATCAGACATAGTAAGCGTTCTGGATTCACAAAAATGAAAACAAAACAGAATGATCGTGTGGCACGAACCCTATCATCCGGGCCCCGAAAGGGGCTCTTATTCATGATACACGTGCCCGCCGGTCCGCCAGGCGATGAAGAGAAGACTCGACAAAACGGAAGCCGCCGGGTCACCACCCTGACGACCCTCCTGCTAGTTGCAACCACATTTGCCTGGTCCGGTTGTGCAAGTTATCATCGCTTTCGTCCGACGCCGGTCGAGTACAGCGGTGTCTCCCGGGAGGGCAAGGATCTCGGCGACATGACCGACGCGGCGGTCGTTTCCTACGCGGACCGAGTGCGGGATATTCTGCGCAAGCGCTTTCACATCTCCCGCATTGCTCGGGAGACCTCCTCCACGATGCAGGTCCTCCTTGCGGGCACCGCCGGGATATCCGCGGCTTTCACCGCCGGCGCGACCGTGGTGGCGGGCATGGCCTTTGGCAGCGCTGTCATGCCTCAAGTGGGAGGGATCTTCGACACAAGCGCCCGGGCCGTAGCCTACGAGCAGGCGGTTGCAAAGATCTCAGTGGCCGAGAATGCTTACTTTAAGGTTCGTGCCGGCCGGTCTCCTGTGGTGCCGAGCAATGTTCTGACGGTTGAGGGAGCGCTTCTGTATGAAGCTGTCAACGGCGCAACAGACGCCGTCGAGTTGTTTCAAGCCGGCATGCTTCCCAGCCTCGAGCAAATGAAGAGGGCAAACGCGGACGAACTTCAACAACGCGCGGCTCTGCGAACCGGAGAAACGCCGCCGGATTGAGCATCGGGCGCCGGAGCGATTCAGCCCCCCGCTTCGATCTCATTGAATTGGGGAGGAGAGCGACGTTAATGCGAATCGTTCGAGAGGCTGTTTAAGGATTAGGGAACGCTTCGCTTCTTTGGTTCACGGGGTCGTCATCGGAATCGCCCAAGGGTGCCCGAAACGTATTGATTAGGGTCGAAACGCTGCCTTCATAACTCGCAGGACGTCGGCGAGGTTGGAATCGTCGGTGAGAGGTCCGCTGGGACCGTGGGTGAACTGGCCCGCATGCTGGAGGGTGCGGAGGATGACAAGGATTCGAACCAGCGCGTCAAGTTCGCTGGGGTAATTGCTGAGCAACGTGGCTTGTTGAAAAGCGATTCGAAGGAGATCGGCAAAATCGTCATTCAGAGGCAGGTTGCAAAGAAACGTTTGGTTCGCAAGCCTCTTCCGTCGCGCGGGTCTCTGGGCTATCACGTGGATTCCCTCGTTGTTGCTTGAAGCCGCCAGGGGCTACGACGTCGCAAACAAATCCTGAACAAGCGAGAACGCGAAAATCTCTCCTCGTCCCGTTTGGCTTCCTGTTTCTCGCTGACGGATAGCTTCGTGGAACAGGATTGGTTTCCGGACCTCGACGCCCCGGCGCTGACCCGACCCGACCGCCTGTCCCGAGACCGGGACACGCGGCGGCATCGAGATGCTCGCCCCGTTTGCCGGTTTTTTTTGAATATTGCTGTGACGTCGTGCCCATGATCGGCTTCATCCCATTACAAAGGCATTTGAAGCGCCGAGTTTCAGGGTTTCTTGGAAATTTGCTCTGGCAATGCGGCGATGCAGTGAGTCGCAAAAGTGTCGGTATTGAGCCAACTCATCGTGGTGTCGGGCGAAACTGACTCTGCGCTGGCGTTAATCTGCGCGGGCTGGTAAGGAATATTACTTTCCGCTTACAAAATACGGCGCCGGAGGAGACAATGAAACGGGAAAGAAGCTCATCACAGCGTTCAGGCCCATTTTGTTCGGGCGACGCCGGATGCCCGATGGCGTCAAACCAAGAGGCGAGCGGCTCGAGCAAGGGCGGCTTGGGACGCCGATCCTTCGTGAAGCACCTGGCATTGGCAGGAGTAGCCATGCTTCCCATCGGAACGGTCTTCGCAGACCGGGATGAACGCCGGGAAATCCCCGATATCCTGAAGGTCCCGGCGGGACGCCGAGTCCGGCTGGGTCGTTCCGGTGGAGGAATTGAAGAAGAAGTTTCCGGAACTCGTAGATCCTGACGTTGATCTGGATGATTTTTTTCCGCTCTTGCAGAAGGGCCGCGACGCGCTCGACTCGTTGTCGAATCTCTTGCTTCGAAACACCATGCAACTGCAGGCCAAAAGCAATGTTATCAAAGACATTGAGGTGCGGAAACAGAGCCTAGGCCTAGGGGACTGCGGCGCGCAATGCCGGCACAGCCCTTCGTCTCCGCCTCGCCGAGCTTTTCCGATCCGAAGATCATTGACATGCTTGTTGCGTTTACGATCGTGATGCAGATGCGCTTCTCCCTGCCGTCAGCTGGCTGCGAGGGAGAGCGCCCGCTCCCATTAGGATCGAAAGCCGATTGAAGCTTGCTGCACGGTCGTGCAAGGTGTTTCAAGTTGCGGAACAATCATCTCGACTCATCGCCCACAAATATGAAAATTGCCGAAGTCATCGAGGCCGCCCAAGGGTTCTCGAAACCGTATCGCATCACGTGCGGGAAGAAATTCCCGCTCACCGCCATGGATCCCGGCGATACGGGCGAACTCAAATCCGAAGACAAGCCTCGGGCGAAGGAGGCGTTGGAAACCGGTGTGCAGACCCTCGCGGAGTTGCAGGACGTTCTTTACGCGCAGGACCGCTGGTCGCTGCTTTGATAACCCGGACAAGAATTGGAAGTTCTCGGCCAACGACGCGAAGGAACGCGGATTCTGGGACAAGTATATGGAGGCTTATGAAGAGACTATCCGCGAGACGGCGACGGAGGATTCGCCGTGGTATGTGGTGCCGGCGGATCACAAGTGGTTCACGCGCGTGATCGTGGCGTCGGCTGTGATCGACGCTCTTGGTTCGATGGATCTTCACTACCCGAAGGTGACCGCCTCTAAGCAGGACGAGTTGTCAGCGGCAAGGGAGGCGCTGCTTGAGAGCAAGTGAATGAGTCAGGTACCCTAGCCCCGCGTTCGGCGAAGCTACGATAGTTCAGGGCCGTTCCCCGCCTCGACTTCCTTCAGGGCCATAAGGTAGCGAACCCCCAAATTTCGGCAAAGTAGCGCGAGGGAGTTGCGCCACTGCTCAAGCGGCGGACGCTCTTGTATGTTCAGAGTGAATGTCCCGTACCGATTGACGTGTTGCCACTTCCGCTGCGATAAGGAACGGAACGTGAGAAAAGGCGATTTTTAGATTGGCTGGCCGCCGCGATTACAGGGATGATCGCGGAACACCGGCACCTGGTCAATCTGTGTCTTGGAGCCACCGCGTCTACCATCGGTCTCACGGTGCCCGCAATACTCGGCGTCGGGATCGTGACAGGCAAGCCATGATTCTGGGTCTTGATCCGACCGGCATGACGCTTCTGCTCAGCACACTCACTTTTTCCGGACCGCGTACAACCGTTCTCGAGGGATCAGTGCATCTGGTACTATTTCTCGTTTACATCGTCTTCTCTGACCTTGCTTCGAACTCACGGCAAGGCCGCGTGTCGCGGGCTTCGGCTCCGCGGATCGCCAGGGTGCGTTGTTTTCTCAAGCGCGTCTAAATTTGTTTGATCTTTTTCAGTTGGGAACCTCCGAGACGCGCGCTCTCGCGCCTTGATAGCCTCTTCCGTACGGTCCCTCGGGGGTGCGTTCGTCGCGAGCGACCGCAGAAGGGTGCCTGCGACCGCTGCTATCTGGGTCACGGCGGCAAAGAACGCGGCTTCGTTCGCTTTCGATGGCCTGGTAAAACCGCTGATCTTTCTTACGAACTGCAGTGAGGCGTCACGAATCTCCTCCTCAGTTACGGGTGGCTCGAAGTTGAATAAAGGCTTGATGTTCCTACACACAACCGGAATTTCGGTGCGCCCGGGCCTTCGAACAAGTGAATAAACGAATTTCCCTGGGAAGGCGCGTTCGTGGCGAAATGTGACGTTCGCGGGCGACGGTGGGGACACCGCCGCTACAGGTCGTCGCGCAGTTGGTCAGCCTTCCTTTTGCACCCAATTCCACGTGCCGTCGGCGCCTGGGGTTTCAATCCATTCGCCCTTGAAGGAACGGTTGCGCCAAAGTTCTGCCTGTTTTCCCTGAATTTCTGGAAGGGATGTCTTCTGGCTCTCGGCGAGGGATTTCATGAGATCCATGCGATCGGCATTCTCCTCCTCGACCGCGACGCGAACGTAGTCGCCGTATTCGCCTTCCGGCTTCGAGCGGATAACGAGCAATCCCTCATGTCCTTCACCGACGAGACGTTCGTTCTTGAATTGCTGGATGTCCGCCATTCGGTTCCGCCGGCGGGCTTCGGGTGTTTGCGTTGTGGTCGGGGCTTGTCCTTGTGCCGGCTTCTTCGCGCTCGTTGAGGAATACTGGTAAACGTCCAACCGCATGTTGATGTCCACCTTGATCGGTTCGGAAGTCGCGAGGTTTACGGTCGGGGCTTTGCAGCCTCCGAGCGTCAAGCAGGCGCCCAGGAGAGTCAGCGATTGGCGGAGCTTTTTTTCCATCGTCCTTGCGGTGAATCTTCAGCGTGCAGTACGACCTCGAAATTGCGCGATCCCGTCGGGCCTTGCAATGTCAACCGCACACGGCCCTGCGACTCCACGAACCAGAAGTCTCCGTCGGCTTTGCTGTATTCAAAGTCCCGTAGCGTCTGGAGAGCAATGCGCGTGCTGCTTTGTTTGATGAGGTTCCATGTCGGAGGAATCCTGGCCAGAAGGTCGTCGATTTTGCCGATCACCATCTTACCGGGCTTGGTTGCTCGCAACTCGCCCAGGACTCTCTCAATGTTGCGGGCCCTGGCATCCATTTGCAGGCGAAAGTCCATCGGACCGGTTAATTGGAAATTCTGGGGCGAGATGATGTTGGTCACCTCACGGAGACTGACGCCTCTGCCGGACAGCCAGCCGATCCAGGGTGAGTCCGGAGAGAAAAAGAAGCTAAACCCGCCCCAGGTCTCGCCGCGATAAACCTTGCCACCGAAGGTTCCGTTGATTCCGCTGCGATCGAATGTCACCGAGACATAGGAGTCCGAAGCCTTGTACTGCCGCCAGCGAATCGCTTTGAGCCGGACCGTTCCCACAAGATTGTTGACCTTCTTTTCCGGCGGATAGGCGAAACGCAGTTCGCCCTTTTCACTGGTGAACTCGAGCTGGTAGGAATCGAAAACGTATCGTTGAGGGGGAATCTCGAGAACGGCCTGAAGTTTGAGAGCGGCGAGGTTGTCAAGGGCGACGTCCTGCGCCGTTGTTCGGAAGCTCAAGGGAAGGCCGGTACTGTTTTCGTCCACCGCTGCCGAGGGTGAGCCGCCCGTATTCGATGCCCAGAGTTTTGATTTGCCATCCGGGCCCGGAGTCGCCGCCGCCGTCGGTCCCAAGCCGTTTCTGCATGTCGTCCATGTACCAGAAAAGGTCTGCTCCGACAAAAATAGTGGGCCCGAGAATGGTGAGGCTGTCGATTTCGCGTCGTAGGAGTCCAGCGAGCGTGAATCGCAGAAAAATGCTGTCGAGCGTGAGAACTTTCGTAAACGGGTCGAGGGGGGAGAGAATTTCCAGGTTGGCGATCTCGACGAGTTGTTGTTCGGAACCCAGGCTCGAGGCGCTCTTCGAGAGGGGAAGATTCTTGAGCGAAGTGTTGAGCGCGAAAGTGATATCGGATACTTCGGGTCGCTCGTCGTCCAGGCGGACCGCTATTCGCCGGATATCGAGTGTTCCGAGAATCCAAGAGTCCTGTGCCGAAGGGTCCTTGGCCGAATCATCCGGATCTTTCGGGCCGGCGAAGATTTCCCTAAGCGATTTGCCAAAGACAAGCGATCCGCCCTCGAGAGCGAGGGAGCCGACGGTTTGGTTTTTGATCAGACCTTCGAGATCAAATTTCGCGCGAACAAGATCGAGCCTCAGGAACGGGGTATCAGAGTGAGTAGCCGCGGTAAGGTCCCAAAGGGCCAATTCATGGGGTTCGATGGGCGCCGTCGCAGGGGAGAAGTTCTTGAGATCAAAGCAAAACTTCGTATGAACGGCCAGTCCGGATGGTCCATACTCCGCGATGTTCAGTTCGCCGTAGTCGCAAACGACCCTGCGCACGGCCCAGGGGATGCCGGTTGCTCCGGGACCCTTCGTGTTCGGTTCCCCGGCGAAGGCGTCCATCAATCGTGGCGAAGCGTTTATCACCGGCTCAACGAGGCGCACCTCACCGATTTGCCTGTGGCGGAGATCGTCGAAATTGAAAGTGATGCTCCCTCCGCCGAGGGTGAGAAGTGTCGCGCCGTCCTTGCGCGACTTAAGGATGACGGACTCCGCCGTGAGCCGGTTTGGGAAGACGATCTCGAGCTTGCGGATATCGACGGTCGCGCCCGGGAACGTTCGTTCCAGCGCCCATTTGGCGAGTCGAGGGAGCTGCAGCATCGCGAAACAAATCCCGGCAACCAGGATGAGTGCGGCACCAAGGAACACACCCAGGAGCGTGCGCAGCCAGCGGCGAGAACGCCGTGGCGCGGGCCTAGGGGTGGAGGAGTTGGTCGGCAAGGGTGCTTAGGACGAAGATGGCGCTAACGGTAGCGTTTACCTGAAAGAATGCCTTATTAATCGCGGCAATGGTGCCCTTTCCTGCCAGAACGTGTTCATAGACCAGACCGGCGCCGACGATGGCGAGTCCGACGAAGTAAATTGGCCCCAGCCGCGCCGACGCTCCAAAAAGCAGAAAGCCCGCGAGGGCGGCGCTATGGAGCAAAGTGGCGACGGCGAGCGATCGCGAGAATCCCAGCCAGACCACCATCGAACGCAGCCCTTCGCGCTCGTCCACTTCCAAATCCTGTGAGGCGTAAATGATGTCAAATCCCGCGACCCAGCAAAGAACGGACGCTCCGAGCACGAGCGGAGGGAAGGCGAAACTTCCGGTGACAGCGAGCCAGGCCCCGATCGGAGCAATAGCCAGCGCGAGGCCCAAAAAGAACTGAGCTGCATGAGTGAAACGCTTTGTAAGAGAATAGAAGAAGACAACAATCAATGCGACCGGCGCGAGTGCAAAGCAGAGAGGGTTGATGAAACGTGTCGTCGCGATGAAGAGGACCGCGGAGCTCGCACACGCCGCAATCGCGAAGCGCTTCGAGACGAGTTTATGTCTCCCGGCCGTGCGCGGGTTGCGCTTGTCGATGTCCCAATCGGCGAGACGGTTGAACGTCATCGCCGCGGTGCGCGCGAAGACCATTGCAAGCACGACCAGCGCGAAGACGCGGAAGGGCGGAAGCCCGTGAGCCGCCACAAACATTGAGCCCAGCGCGAACGGAAGAGCGAAGATCGTGTGCGAAAACCGGATGAAAGTCAGAAAGCCCCTGATCATTTTCGTGCTCGACCGCCCTCCTCGAAAAGCTCCACCAGGCCATCGTCCACACGCAGGTCGACGAGCTTCCACGCGCCCTCGAACTTGTAGAAGTAAAATCGCCAGCGCAGGGGCAAGTCGGTATTCAGAGAAACGCAGGTGCGCCGCAGAAGGGTGGTTCCGACGACCTTTTCGTCCACCGTTTCGTAGCCGGAGACGGGGCCATAGTGGTCGAGCGCGTCCTGGGTTCGCTTCTTGAGTGCGGCGACATCCTCCGGGCGATCTGCGATGATGCTGCCCTTCACGAGACCTGTGTATGCCGCGTCGATCTGTTCGCCTTTCAGCGCGAGGAAGAATGCGTCGACTACTTCGGACGGATCGGCGGGCTCGCGTGGGACCGGAATCGCAATCGGCGAACCGGCAGGCTGCGCGACTGCGCGGGGAAAAACCGTCCGACCGGTTGGCTCCTTATCGCTTCCCTGCTGGGCGAGGCAATGGGCGGATGAGAAGAGGAGGACGATCACGACAAGGCGCATCCGCGGAATCTCGGCGAGTTCAAGTCGCCGCGCAAGACTGCGGGTTGAGCCGTGTGGTCCCTGAGGGCTTTCCGGCGTAGGGGAGCGGATTAGGACTTGGCGGCGCTCTTCTCCGGGGGCAGCATGCGCGAGCCATGGCAAAGACCGATGAAAACGTCCTGGTGGTTCGGCGGGCTCTCTTCGATGAGCTCGGCGCATTTCAAGGACTTCAGCCCGATGTGGATCGCTACCTCGCGGCGTTCCTCAAGCGCGAAAACAACTTTTTTCTGGCCCGCTCGCGGGCGGAAGAGGATCCCGCTTACAAGCAAATCATCCCGTACACTGTCTTTACCTTTGGCGAGAAGGTCCTGCACTATGTGCGTGGCGCGAAGTCCGGAGAGAAACGGCTCGTGGCAAAGGGATCGATCGGAATCGGAGGCCACATCAACGACAGTGACGAAAGCCTGTTTTCCTTCGATTTGGATGCCTATCGGGTTGCGGTACATCGCGAGATTGAGGAAGAGCTGACGCTGAAGGGCGCCTACGAGGACCGTGTGGCCGCGCTGATCAACGACGATTCGACCGAGGTCGGACGGGTGCACCTCGGGGTCGTTCACCTGGTTGCGCTTAACGAAGACGGGGTGCGCGCGGGCGAGAGGGCGATCGCAGAATTGCAGTTCCTGACGCTCCAAGAACTTAGAAGGCGCCGGGACAGGCTGGAATCCTGGTCGCAAATCGTCCTGGATGCGTGGGAGACATTGTAGCCCCTGACAGGATCCGAGAACGCGTCCCGTACGCAGGATCTCTCGGAGCGTTTCGCGCCAGGGCAGTTGATGCAGGCCAGCTCCGGCGCGCAAGAAGGCGCTAATTTTTAGCAATCCACCGGGAGCGCGTCCCGCCGGGTTGTGGCTTAGTGGACGCATGCGTTATGGCGCCGATTCGAACGACCGGGGGCAGTCACTTGCGGGGAATCCGCTCGTCGCTTCGGTCCTGCGCGAGAACGTCCGCCTTGCGGATGGGCGTGCCACCATAGGGCTTTGGGGAAACTGGGCCGCGCTTCTTTCCGGGATTCCCGCGTTTGGCAAAGTGCTTGCGATCACCCGGAATTCGCAGGCCGTGCTCGGCAGGATTTCCGGCTATCCCGAGGTGGCCTCGGTGCCGTGCGGACAGTGCGGTCGCGCCGTGGATGGTTCCCTCGATTTCGATTTCACTTCCTGGCAGCGGGCAGTTGCCATTGTTGAGGCGCGTCCGGGTGGATGGCTCTACTCAATCGAATTTTCGGATTTCAGCGGCGATGTCATCCACAAGATCTGTCTGACAGAGCAATCGGATTTCGAGACGTTTCGCAGCTGGATCGAGTTGAACCAAACCGCGTCGGGCGGCCCGCTTGAACACACGAGCATGCGTCACGGTGCGTGGCTGGAGAATACGGTTGTATTGAGTGCGTCCGGCGCTGAACCGCTTCGCAACGACGCGCTGCGCGTCTTCGTACAGATGGCCACTGCCGAACGGTGGGCGTTTCGGGCCATCGTGGGAAACGCCGGCGCCGTGCAAGCGGCTCAAGTAACCCCGACGGCTTTTTCGAGAAATGGACAGTGGTTTTTCGCCGGCGACGAAACCTCCGGAGTCCATGTGCGCGTCGAGAAGTTGGGGGAACTTTTTCTTCACGAGGTCGGAGAATTCCTTTTGCTCAAGGGATGCGATCCCGAGGGACGTTTCGTTTGCGCGATAACGCCGCCAGATGACGGGGATCGCGGGAGCTGGAATGCCAGGCTTTGCGCGCTCGCGGAAGACTTTTCGACGAGCCAATGATGAACAGAGACATCGCCATTCTATACGCCACCATGACAGGCAATGCCCGGGAGTGTGCCGAGCGGACCGCCGCCTCGTTGGGCAAAGCCGGCTTGCCGGCCCGCCTGCACGACCTCGCGCACTACGATCCGCGCGGTTTGCTTGAGGAAACGACCGTGCTGCTTCCCATTAGCACATGGGGGGAAGGGGAGCCTCCGGACGACGGCGTCCATTTTGTAGACTACGTCAAGAGCCTGGAACCTGCATCGCTTTGCAAACTTCGCTTTGCGGTCTTTGCGCTGGGCGATACGAGCTACGACAACTTCTGCCAATGCGGCAGGGATCTCGACCGGATGTTCGAAGAACGCGGCGCCACGCGCCTGCTCGATCGCGTGGATAACGATATCGATTTCGAAGGCGCGCTGGTAAAATGGCACGAAGCCCTGGTCGCCCTGCTGCCGGACACTGTGGCGGCGTAGAATATTTAACTCGCGGAGGTGCCGCGGAATTGGGCGGATCAGGGGCCAACCCGAGCGGAACCTATTGACCCCGGCGCGAAATTGAGGTGTCGTCGCCTTGTGCCTATCCGCAGATTCAAACTGCTTCGAACCGTCGGCCTGCCGCTAACGTGCCTGGCTTTCTTTTCCCTCGCGGGCGGGCACTGGTTCGTCTTGCAGACGATCGCCTGGGTGCAGATGGTGCGCGAATACTCGAGGAGCGCTCCGATCTCGGAGGCCGTCGAAAAGACATTTAGTGGTGACTATCCGTGCACGATGTGCACGAGGATTGCCGAGGGGCAACAAAACGAAGAGAAGTCTCCTTCGACCGTAAAGCTGGCCAAGAAGACGGAAGTTTTTCTCCTGGCTGAACGCGATTTGCCTGGAAAGCCGGCAATCAGGGATTTTTCCTATCCTGCCCCGCGCGAAATTTCCGCCGTTGAGCGATCCGAAGCTCCGCCAGTTCCCGTTCCCATCGTCGCCTGATCGCGTAAAGTCGCCAAGGCGCCTGCCCCGGCTGCACTGCTCTCACGCAGTGTTTTCGGCGGGTTAGGAATCCGCCCTGAAGACTTGTCTCCTACTCGGAGACTTTTTCAACAACCTGCCGGCGAGAACTCTGATTTGCCGCGCCGGTGCGCGTCCACTCTCTCAACCAGGTCGCAGTCTGGCCTCACTTCCCTATCCGAATTAATGAAAAATTTACTAATCCTTTTAACTGTCTCCCTCGTTTGGATGAATTCCGCCGTTCCTCACGGTCTAGGCGGAGATACCTATGAACCGGAAGACGAAAGCGACATCTCACAAGCACAGCGCACGTCCCCCAACAGCAAGTCCTTCGAGGGGTCTGCTCTGGAGCAGGATGTCCGCTGGTGGGGCGCCACCCTTTCCACAGGATGGACCAGCCGGGAAATGCACTATGGCGTCGACGAGACGGGAAATTTTGGCGCCTACACGACACAGCTCGATCTCCGCATCAAGGGTCTCACGCTCAGCGTGTGGTCCGGCTTTGGAACGGGCAACGAGTATCAGGAATGGGATTTCACGATCGCTTACTTCCAGCAACTGGGGCCGGTCTTCTTTGTTCCCGGTTACAATTTCCGCTATCAACCGGGCATCGTTGAAGAAGATCATGACGAACCCGCCCACGACGATCACAAACATCATGAAGAAAGCGAGCCTCATGACGATGCGGGACATAGTCATTCGGGTCACTCGCACAACACTTATGGCAACGAACTCTTCTTCGTGCTCGGCACGACGGCCATCCCGTACGTAACCCCGAGCGCGCTCTTTGTCTGTGATCTCAATAACACGCCCGGTTCATACATGGAGGTCCGTCTCGATGGAGCGATTCCGCTCTATCGCGACGTTCTCAAGCTGCAGCCCTACGCATTGCTGGGTCTGAACTTCGGCTACAACACGGATGCCTGCTACGGCTGGAACAACTTTCAGTTTGGTCTTAAAAGCACCTGGAAGATCAATCGCATCGTTTCGATCTTTGGCAGTGTCAACTATAGCGTGGCGCTGACCGCGTTGGAGGAGATCGACCAGGGCAACGAAGTGTGGGCGAGCGCTGGAGTGACATTTACCTACTGATCCGAATGCGGTTCCGGCTCATCCGAAGGGCCCTTCGCATACTTCGCAAATGGCGCGCCGGATCGCGTCGATTGCGCGCGCCAGCTGTCCATGCGTGGTGCAGAGCGGAGGCATGAGAACAATCGTGTCGAGAATCGGCCGGGTGAGAAGACCGTGCCTGCGTGCGGCGACACACACACGCGCGCCGGTTTGCTCCTGCCAGGGAAACGCTTCGCCGGAGTCTCTCCGGATTTCGATGCCGGTGATGAAACCGCATTGCCGAATCTCGCCGACGTTTGGAAGATCACGCAAGCCGGCCAATAACTCGCCGAGAAGGAGAATTTTTCCTTTCAAGGTTTCCAGGGTGTTTTCCTCTTGGAAAATCTTCAGGCTTGCGAGGGCCGCAGCGCAGCCGAGCGGGTTTCCGCAATAGCTGTGACCGTAAAAAAAGGTCTTCAGCTCATGGTATTCGCCGAGGAAGGCTTCATAGATCCGCTCGGTTGTCAGCGTGGCGGCAAGCGGCAGATAGCCGCCGGTGAGCCCCTTGGCAAGGCAGAGAAAATCAGGCAGGATGCCTTCGTGCTCGCACGCAAACAAGCGCCCGGTTCGTCCGAACGCGGTCAGGACCTCATCGAAAACGAGAAGCACATCATGCGCGTCGCACCATGCGCGGAGGACCTTGAGCATGCCTTGCGGCCAGAGCCGGATTCCTGCGGCGCCCTGGACGAGGGGCTCTATGATGACCGCGGCGATCTGTTCAGGATCCCGCGTGGAGAGGGCATCAAGATCCGCCACGCGCTCGACCGGGAAATGGATCGCGGAAAACCGGCTGGTGAATGTTCCAAGCCCTCCCAAACTGGACGCGCCGGTTGTGTCGCCATGGTATGCGTTTTCGAAAGCGACGAATCGCGCCTTCGCCGGGCGTCGGCACAGCTGCCAGTATTGAAGCGACATTTTCACCGCCACCTCCACGGCCGTTGAGCCGTCGTCGGAATAGAAGAGGCGCGTGAGAGTTTGCGGGGGGAAGCACGCGGTGAGTTTTTCCGCGAGTTCGATCGCCGGGACGTTGGCTGAGCCAAGGAAGGAGACGTGAGCGACCTTGTCGAGCTGGCGTTTGATGGCGGCATCGATCGCGGGATGGCGGTGACCATGAATGTTTGTCCAGATGGAGGAATTGCCATCGACGTATTCGCGGCCATGGCTGTCCCGGAGGATTGCGCCGCTGCCCTCGACGAGCACGAGCGGGTCGTGCTCCGGGGCGCACCATGCCTTCATTTGCGTAAAGGGATGCCAGAGGTGTCGTTTTTCGGCGGCGATGAGCAGGTCAATTTTCACGTGCGGAAATAATGAGGCGGTTGACACGAGCGGCTCGACAACATTTTCTTCTGAGGTGCCGGCCCTGGGGAAAATTGTTCTTTATCTGGCGGTAGTCGTGCTTCTCGGCACGCTGCTGGCCCCGCCGATTTACTGGATGCTGCAACAGACCCTGGAATACCCATTTAATCGATACCTCAGTCGCACGATACAGGTGACGGCGCTTGTCCTCCTTGGTCCCCTCTTGCTTTGGCTGGGGATTCGGAGCCCGCGCGAGTTTGGTCTGGAGCGAAATCCCCGTGCCGCGCGCGACGCGATGGCTGGATTGTCGCTCGCGCTGGCACCAGGAGCGCTGCTTGCAGGCGCCTGTTTGCTGTTCGATGTGTATCGCATCAAAGAGGACCTGGCGCCGCTCCTGCTCCTGCGCATCGTGGTGACGGCGGGATGTGTCGCCGTGGTCGAGGAGTTTCTCTTTCGCGGTGTCCTGCTCGGCCTGGCGGCGAGGTCGTTCGGGCGGTGGCCGGCGGCGCTGGGAGTGTCGGTTGTTTTTGCAGGAGTGCATTTCTTGAGACCCGGCAAAGGGGCCGATTCCAGCGTGGAGTGGTGGGGCGGCCTGGCCCAGATCGTGAGAGTTTTCGACGCCGCGCTTCCGCCGTCACTGTGGATCGCCGGGTTTCTGTCCCTGTTGACGGCCGGCCTCATCCTGGCCTTTGCCACGCTTCGCACACGCTCGCTTTGGTTGTCGATCGGGCTCCACGCCGGATGGATATTTTGCCAACAGGCGTTGCTCTGGCTGGCGAAATACCGCGTGAAGCCGCCAGAGGCGCTCTTTCCCTGGATCGGGCCGAACGTGGTGAGCGGAGCTGTTCCGACCGGGTTGGTGCCGCTGGGCGTCCTTTTATTGACCGGCGCGGGGGTCTGGATTTACCTGCGGAATGCCTCCGCGCACTCGCGTCGTTTTTGAGACCCTCGGTGGATTGTTTTTTCCCTCGCACTGCGCCGGGTGCAGCGAAGCGATACGTTCGGGCTGGCTCTGCCGAACGTGCGCGGATTCACTCACGCCCGTCCGGCCGCCGCGATGTGAAGCGTGCTCCCAACCGTATTCAGGCCTGCTGGATTCCTTCGTTTGCTCGAATTGCCGTGGCAGAGCCTTCCATTTCGTTTGCGCGGTGGCGGTCATGCAGTCCCGCGGGATTGTGCGCGACCTCATCCACCGGTTCAAGTACGGGGGCGAGGTCTGGCTTGGTTCTCTCCTGGGCGATTTCCTTGCCCAGGGGCTTCGCGACCCCCGATTGAGGGGCCGTTCCTTTGACGCTGTGGTCTCCGTGCCTTTGCACCCCTTGCGAAAACGCGAGCGCGAGTTCAACCAGGCTGAAGTCCTCGGTCGCGAGCTGGCGCGAAAAAGTGGGCTGGCCTTTTGTGAGGCTCTTGAGCGTCTTCGCTACACTGTCACGCAGACGCATTTCGATCGGCGCCGCCGCATGCAAAACCTGCAAAACGCCTTCAAAGTTCGCCGGAATGCGGCGGTGCAGGGAAAAGACCTGCTTCTCGTCGATGATGTGCTTACGACGGGTTCGACGCTCGATGAGTGCGCCCGCGTGCTGCTGGAGGCGGGCGCACAATCCGTGCGGGGGCTTACGGTGGCCAGAGGCTAGGCGATTTTGCCGCGGCTTCGCCTTGCGCTTCCGACTGCCTTGGGTCAGGCTGTCCCCTTCCGGCGATCATTGCTTTTCATTATGCCGATCTTTCGAAAACCCATTCTCAAAGCCATAGGGGACAAGACTCGCGAAATGCCGGAAGGGCTCTGGACGAAATGCCCTTCCTGCGGAGAAGTGATCCACAACCTGGCTCTCGCCGAGAACCTTCGTGTCTGCCCGAAATGCGAGCACCACTTCACAATGAGCGCGAGCGAGCGCATTGCGAGCCTGGTCGATCCGGATTCGTTCGAAGAAACAAATGCCAGTATGACGTCCGTGGACACTCTGGAATTCAAGGGAGTCGCGACCTACGGAGATCGCCTGAAAAGCTATCAGGAAGAGACCGGCCTCAAGGACGCCGTCACCACGGGAACCGCAAAAATTCTCGGTCATCCCGTCGGGCTTGCGGTGATGGATTTTAATTTTCTCGCGGCCACGATGGGATCCGTAGTCGGAGAGAAGATCACACGCACTATCGAGCTTTCGACAAAGAAAAAATGGGCGGTCATCATCGTGTGCGCTTCCGGAGGCGCGCGAATGTATGAGGGCATGCTCAGCCTGATGCAGATGGCGAAGACAAGCGGCGCTCTCGCGTTGCACAGCGAGGCGGGACTTCCCTATTTCCCGGTGCTCACCCATCCCACCACGGCGGGCGTTATGGCCAGCTATGCCACTCTGGGCAATATCATCATTGCTGAGCCGAAGAGCATGATCGGATTCGCCGGGCCTCGAGTCATCAAGGAAACGACCCATCAGGATTTGCCGGCCGGGTTTCAGACGGCGGAATTTCTCGAAAAGCACGGCCTGATCGACATTGTCACGCCTCGTTCAAAGTTGCGCGCGGTAATTGGCCAACTCCTGGACTATCTGGTGCCGTCCCGAAAGTGATCTACGAAGAGTCGCTGGCCTGGCTATATTCCACGCAGCAATTCGGCATCAAGCTCGGGCTGGAGAATATTCGAAGCCTGTTGGAGGGGCTCGGCGATCCGCGGGAGCGTCTGGCTTTTCTCCACGTTGCGGGCACCAACGGGAAGGGCTCGGTGTGCGCGATGTTGGATGCGATCCTTCGGGCCTCGGGCCGCAGAACGGGACTCTACACTTCGCCCCATCTGGTGGACTTTCGAGAACGCGTTCGCGTAGATGGCGAGAAAATCCCGCCCCCGGCTGTTGCAAGCGGTTTGACGATGCTTCGCGAGATGTCTGCCGGCTGGAGACACTCCCCGACCTATTTCGAGATTGCGACCGCCCTCGCCTTGTATCATTTCGCCGAGGAACGCTGCGAACTGGTCGTTCTCGAAACCGGAATGGGAGGCGCACTGGATGCCACCAACGCTGTGCTTCCTCTAGTATCGGTCATCACACCGATTGCCCTCGACCATACGCGATGGCTTGGGGGCACGCTGGCCGAGATCGCGGGGGAGAAGGCGGGAATCATCAAGGCGGGCGTGCCGGTCGTCAGTGCCAGGCAGGCGCCGGAGGCGGCGGCGGCACTGGCGCAGCGCGCCGCATCTGCCGGGTCGCCGCTTGAGTTCATTGGGGTGCCCTTCGAGCGGGAGGAAGTGGGGCTGCGCGGTATTCATCAAAGGGAAAATGCGGCTTTGGCGGTTGCCGCGTTGACGGCAGCCGGCCTGGACGTTTCCGACGAAGCCGTTCGGCACGGATTGCGCGATGTCCGCTGGCCCGGGCGCTTTCAGGTTGTCAATGAGCGCATCGTCCTTGATGGCTGTCACAATCCTCACGCCGCGGAGCATTTGTTGGTCAACTGGATCGAGGCCTTTGGCCCGGAGAAGGCGACGGTGATTTTTGGGGCACTGGGCGATAAGGACTACGCTGCGATGTTGAGGATACTCGAAACAATCAGCAGAGAGGTCCTCATCGTCCCCATCCGCAGCGAGCGGTCTGCCGCTCCCGAGGCTCTTGCGGCAGCCTGCGCAGTCCGGCATCGAATTTTAAAATCGGTGACGGAAGCGCTGAAAGCGTCGCAAGGAAGGACCCTCGTCACGGGTTCGCTGTTTCTTGTCGGCGAAGCGCTTGAGGTGCTCGGTGTCGCGGTGTGATTGCGTCCCCTCATCACAAAAACGTCCCGGTGGATTCCCGCACAGTGTCGAACGCCAGGCCCGCACACTTTGGCGTGATGCCGGAAAGTGTTTGGCTTCGACCTCCGGATGAAGGAGCTTGCGGTGATTTCAAATGAAGCAAAACGAATTTTTGTGGCACGAAGGAATGATCCTGGCAGGATGGGGAGCCGCTGGCAGTCTTTGCGCTAAAGGGTCGTCGAAGACAAATGTCACTCCGGACTCCCGGTCTGCCAGCCTGCCACACCGGCTTTTTTGAGGTGGACGGAAAGCTCCAGCTCAAGATCAATGAGATCTATCTCTCTGTTCAAGGAGAGAGCACATGGGCGGGCTTGCCGTGTGTTTTCGTGCGCCTGACGGGCTGCGATTCCCGATGCACCTACTGCGACACGGAGTACGCCTTTTACGAGGGCGCCAGGAAATCGCTTCACGAAGTGTTTGCCGACGTGCTGGCCCTCGGGTGTCCGCTCGTTGAAATCACCGGAGGCGAGCCCCTGCTCCAGAAGAATGTCCTGCCGCTTATGACCGCGCTTTGCGATGCCGACCGAACCGTGCTCGTCGAAACCAGCGGCGCGCATGACATCTCGAAAATTGATCCGCGCGTCCACCGCATCATGGATCTGAAGACACCCTCGAGCGGGGAGCTTGGCGGCAATCTCTATTCGAATTTGGCCCTCCTGAATCAACGCGATGAAGTGAAGTTTGTCATCGGATCGCGAGAGGATTACGAGTGGTCCCGGGAACAGATCGAACGCCATGAGCTTTCGGAGCGTGTCAGAGCGGTGCTTCTCAGTCCCGTTTTCGGGCGTATCGAACCGCGCCAGATCGTCGAATGGATGCTGGAGGACCGGCTGCCCGCGAGGTTTCAACTGCAGATTCACAAGTTCATTTGGGAGCCGCGCGCTCGCGGCGTTTAAACTGAGGTTCAGAGACTTTGGGGCTTTCGATGCGCAGACGACAGACCAAGTGGCCGGTCCGGCGAATTTTGCTGGCTGGTTCGGCCTTGGGCGCGGGAGCCCTCTTGTCGATGATTTTCCTGCCTGTGAGCCACCGGCAATTCGCATATAATTCTACCGCAAAGCCGCTTCCGTATGACGAGGCGGTAAGGGAGATTCGGGACCTCATCGCCGCTTCGCCGGGCACTCTTCGCTCGGAATGCGCGGTTCAGCTTCTTGAGCATGGTCATCCCACAGAACGGGTCTTCGTCCTCATACATGGCCTTTCGAGTTGTCCCGCGCAGTTTGCGGAGCTTGGGCGGTTGCTTTTCGAGCGCGGACACAATGTCGTCATCCCGCGTGTGCCTTACCACGGCGAAAAGAACAGGCTTGCCACGGACTGGGTTCGGCTCACTGCAGGGGACATGGTCGACGGCGGAAATCAGGCGGTTGACCTTGCGCGAAGCCTTGGCGGGAAAGTCACTGCAGCGGGCCTTTCCATCAGTGGGGCAACTGTGGCGTGGATGGCTCAGAACCGGGGCGATCTCGATCGGGCCGTTCTTCTGGCTCCCTTCCTGGCTCCCGCGGGTTTGCCCGAATGGGCGGCGGCGCCCGTTGAGCGCCTGCTTCTTCGCCTGCCGAACCTCTTCCTATGGTGGGACTCGAACCTGAAGGAAAGCATCGAGGGACCGCCCTATGCGTATCCGCGCTTTCCGACTCGGGTGATCGGCGAAACCATGCTTCTCGGGCGGGAGGTCTTACGCGAATCACGCCGCCGCGCGCACCAATGCGCTTCGATTTTGGTCGTGACTTCGGCGTCCGATCACGCGGCCAACAATCAGTTTACGAGCCGTCTTGTTGCAAACTGGAGGCGACTTGGACAAGGCTCCCTTGAGACTTTTGAATTTCCCGCCGCCGATAACGTGCCGCATGACTTTATCGACCCGAACCAGCCTAACCAAAAAACGGCTCTCGTCTATCCGAAGATCATCGCATTGTTCGAAAGATAGTCTCAGCGCAAACATTGGCATCGTTGCGGGTAATGCATGACGTTTCGAAGTGCCTGGGACACTAAAGCTTGGTCTCATCCATCCAGACGGAGGTATCTTCGGATGCGATGAGGGACTGTAGATCGGCGGCGCTGTCGAAAGAGGCGTCGAAGGTATCCTGCTGCTGATGCTGGTAAGCGGCCCATCCAATGACGAAAGCGGCGAAGACGCCGGTCGGAACGACCCAGCGCAGGAGAGCGAATACGGAGAAACGCGGCTGTTTCTCTTCGCGGATGGCAGCCAGAACCTTGCGCGCAAAATAGGGAGAGGCTTCGACGCGCGGAGCGCGGCCCAGAAGATCCCATAGGGCATCGTTCTCCTTGAAATCGTCCATAATAGAGAAACACTCTTCCGACCGAGAAGTTGCGGACATTCCACCACCGCAGCCGCGTGCCGGCAAGGAAAAGAGGAAGCGCGTGGAAGCTGCGAGCCGCGCGCCTTCGGTCGGTTCTCAATCCTGGAACTGTCGACGGGCCCGGCTCGCGCGGACGATTCCCGCTTAGTGCCGGAAGTGACGGACACCGGTGAAAGCCATCGCCAGGCCCCGCTCGTCGGCGGCGGCAATCACCTCGTCGTCACGGATGGAACCACCCGGCTGGACGACGCAGGTGGCACCGGCGTCCGCCGCGGCGATGAGTCCGTCGGCGAAGGGGAAGAAGGCGTCGCTGCACAGTGCGCTGCCCTTGAGCGAAAGGCCGGCTTCCTGGGCTTTCCAGACAGCGATGCGGGAGGAGTCCACGCGGGACATCTGGCCTGCGCCGATTCCGAGCGTACGGTCCCTGCTGGAGTAAACGATCGCGTTGGATTTGACGTGCTTGACGACCTTCCACCCGAATTCCATGGCTTCAATTTCGTCCTTGGTCGGTGGCCGCTTGGTGACCACTTTATGTTCGAGTTCAGCCAGGTTCGCGGAGTCCGAATCTTGCACAAGAAGGCCGCCGACCACGGAGCGTGCGTCGCGGACACGCTCCGGCGGCGGTTTAAGCATTTTCATCAGCCGGAGGTTTTTCTTTTTCGAGAGCAGGGAGCGTGCGTCGGCGTTGAACTCCGGAGCGATGATCACCTCGCTGAAGATTTCCGAGATGGCTTTGGCCAGGGCAAGGGTAATGGGGCGGTTGCAGACGATGATTCCGCCAAAGGGGGCTCGCTTGTCCGTCGCAAAGGCTTTGTCCCAAGCCTCCCGCAGATCCGCGTGGCTCCCCACGCCGCAAGGGTTCGTGTGTTTGAGGATTGCCGCCGTGGGTTTTGTGAATTCCGAGATGAGGCCGGCAGCGGCGCTGATATCGAGGATGTTGTTGTACGAGAGTTCCTTGCCCTGAAGCTTCTCAAAATAAGATCCAAACTCGCCATAGAGCTCGGCGTGCTGGTGGGGATTCTCGCCATAGCGGAGCCGGAGTTCAAGGGAAAGGTCCAGGCGGAAAGCGGCGAGGGCTTCCTGCTCGCGGTTGAGAAAGCCGGCAATCGCCCGATCGTAGGCGGCGGTCGTTGTGAAGGCCTTGATTGCAAGACGTTCGCGAAGGCCCCGGTTCGTTCCTCCGCCCTCTTTTTTGATATCCTCGAGCACGATGGCGTAATCAGCGGGATCGGTGACCACGGTTACGGACTGGTAATTCTTGGCGGCGCTTCGAATCATCGAGGGCCCTCCGACGTCAATTTGCTCAATGGCCTCCGCCAGGGTGACATCGCGAGCGATGGTTGCCTCAAACGGGTAGAGGTTTACGACGACGAGGTCGATCGGGAGAAGGCCGTGCGCCTCGGCCTGCTTTTCGTGTTCTTCGTCGCCGCGCAGGTACAGAAGGGCGCCGTGGATTTTCGGATGCAGGGTCTTGACGCGCCCCTCAAGGATTTCGGGAAAGCCTGTGAACTTCGAGACCTCGACGGTCGGGATGCCCTCGGCCTGGAGGCTGCGTGCCGTTCCCCCTGTCGACAAGATCTCGATCCCTAAGTGGTGCAATTCGCGAGCAAAATCGACGATGCCAATCTTATCGGAAACGGAGATCAGTGCGCGTTGGATTCTCATGAAGAGGACGAGACCAGAGGTGATGCTGAAGAGAAGTCTGGCAGGTGACAAGTGACGAGTGAAAAGTTCTTGCCCCCTCGCAGGCGATCGCCGCTCATCGCCGGCTGAGGAAGGTCATCCACCTTTCGCTGTCCCGGCAAGGGGAGTCCCGTCGGGAAGCCTGCCCCGAGCTTTTTGATTGTCTTCGCGGAACGCCCTCCTATCATCCGAAGTGGGATTGTCAAGCGGCTACTCGAAAACACGATTCTCTGACCGGGCTTAATGAAATATCGTACCAAAGTGATCATCCTGTTAATGGCGATGGTCTTTTTGACGACTGGGATCTCGGTGGGAATCTTGTATTGGAACTTTGAACGTCTGCTGCGCGACCAAATGGGCAGCCAGATACTAAGCGCCGCTGCGACGACAGCCGCATTTCTTGATGGAGATCTCCATAAGGGGATTAAGGCGCCAGGCGATGAGAAATCCACCGGCTATATTGCGCTGCGGGACGCGATTCGACGCGCGCGCGATGCCAATCGCCGTGATGACTTCTACGTCACCTATGCCTACACGCTAACGGTGGATCCGTTGAACCCTGGCTTTATTCAGTTTGGCGTCGATTCGGAAGAAGATCCCGAAAAAGTCTCCCCGGTCGGCGAGGCCTATCGCTCCAAGCTTAACAATCCCTTCAATCTCGATCAATACCAGTATGACAAGGTTTTCACCAAAGACGATTGGGGAGAATTTCTTACAGCGAATGCGCCGATAAAGGATAAGCAGGGCAATGTCGTCGCGGCTCTTGGAATGGATGTGGACTCGAGCCAGGTCAACCGCAGAACCGCCAACATTTTGAACGTCGCATTGATAGCGCTCGGCGCTTCGCTGCTTACGGCTCTTGGCGTCGCGATCGTTCTGGCGAATCGCGTGAGCAAGCCGCTGTATGAACTGCGCCGAACGGCCGAGGCGATTGGCCGGGGCGATCTCACGGCGCGCACCAATCTGAATTCGCGGGATGAATTCGGCATGGTGGGCGAAGCGATCAACTCGATGGCGGAGGGCTTGCAGGAGAGGAAGACACTCTTGTCATCGATTGAACGCTACGTTCCCTACAAGGTGGTCGATTCGATTCTTCACTCGCCCGAGTCGCCGACCCTCAAGGGGCAGCGTCGCAAGTTGACCGTGCTCGTTTCCGATCTGCGCGGCTTTTGCAAGATCGCAGAAAGCAGGCAACCTGAGGAGGTTGTGGCTGTTTTGAATCGCTGTTGCGAGGTCATGAGCGATGTGATCGAGCATCACGGCGGTACGCTTGATAAGTTCGTCGGTGATGGAATGATGGCCACTTTCGGCTCACCATCTGACGATCCGTATCAGGAGGAGCGCGCGGTCAAAGCCGCGCTCGATCTTCAGAAAAGACTCAGTGAGTTGTCCGCGAAATGCGAAGGCGAAAATTGGCCCGCAATCAATGTCGGGATCGGGGTCCATTCCGGATATGCCGTGGTGGGGAGCATGGGATCGAGCCGGCACATGGAGTACACGGCCATCGGTGAGACGGTGAACACCGCGCATTATCTCGAATCCGCGACCAAGCAGTTCCGCGTCAATATTCTCATCAGCCAGTATACCTACAACGCTGTGCGCGGGCAGTTCAACGTGAAGCAGCTTGGGCAGGTCAATGTGAAAGGCCATGCCGAACCCATGGTGGTCTACTCTGTGGAAGGTGTGCGCGAGATGTCGGACGTCACAGCGCGCGATGAGTGACAAAATCCGCGTCGGCGATTGTCGCTTCGGCAAAGGCGTCTTCGCCCGTTCAATGATTCGGGAAGGCGAGGAAATTCTTCGCTTTGCCGGGCCGTTGATTGACCCCGAAACGGTGGACGCCAAGGGAGTCCGCCAGTGCGATCCGCTCCAGATCGGCTCGGAGCTTTACGTGGATATCGGGCCGCCCGGGGTTTTCGTTAATCACTCGTGCGCGCCGAACGCCGGCATACGCGATGACGTCAGGCTGGTCGCCATTACCGAGATAAGGGATGGAGACGAGATCTTTTACGATTACTCGACGACGATGAACGAAAATCATTGGACTCTTGCCTGCCTTTGCCGAAGCAGTCTGTGCCGGGGAAAAATTGGCGACTTTAAGGATCTGCCCCGGCGGACACGACACAGGTATCTGCGAATTGGGATCGTGCAATCGTACCTCGCGCGCCAGTATTACTGGCCCATGCGCAAGAAGGGTCCGTATCAAAAAGTGGAGGAGGAAAATGTGCGCGGCAGACGCGAAGGTGCAACAAAGGACGGCAGCCTCTTTGCTGGCTGGGAGCAGGAGACCTGGCGTCCTTCGTGAATCCGGTCAATTTTAATTTTGGTTCGGGAGGTTGCAGGGTTTAATCGGGCGCTATGTGGATTGTCTACGCACTCGCCGCGGCGATCATCTGGGGAATCAGCTATGCAGCCAGCGGCAGGGTGATCGAGCGTGGCATGACGCCGCTCGTCTTTTTCTTCCTGTATACTCTTTTCGGCGCGTTGTCGGCTGCGACGGCACTGGCGCTCTCGGGGAAGGCTGGAGCGTTGTTTTCCGAGTTGCGCGCCTTGGGGGCTGATTGGGTATGGCTTGTTGTGGCGGTCGTCTCTTCGGCCGCCGGCGCGCTCCTCATTTACATCGCCATAGGGGAGAAGAATGCCACACTCGCTTCCTTGATCGAGATTTCCTACCCGTTTTTCGTGGCAATCTTTGCGTGGCTTTTTTTCCGTGACGCACAATTCAGCTGGCCGACTCTTCTCGGCGGTCTGCTGATCCTTGGAGGGGTGGGAGTCGTCTTTCTGGGAGAAAGGTATTGAAGGTCTGGCGGCCTCGATGGTAGGGCGATCGTTCGCCTCGGCTTCCGAATATCTAACCTGTGGCGAGTGACGAGGTGTTTTTCTCTTGCCAGCGCAGGACGGCAAAATAGCCTCCCGAGATCGAATGAGAAGATGGTTTTTTTCGGCGGCTCTTGCCTGGCTAGCCCTTGCGTCCTGTGCCTTTGCGCAGTTCGGGAGCTTTGGCGACGTGCCCGTATCGATAACCGCCGACGGCAACACGCGATTCGAGGGCGGCGTGGCCATAGCCGAAGACAATGTTCAGATCCACTATGGCGATTACAGTATCTACTGCGATTACGCGGAGTATAACCCGGACACTCGCGATGTGCTCCTTATCGGTAACATTCGGCTCTACACGCCGAAAGAAGTGCTGACGGGGCAGCGCGCCCTCTTCAATCTTGAGACAAAGCAGATGCGCGCGCTGGAGTTTTCCGGCGCTCATTTCCCGCTGCTCTTTCATGCGTTCAGCCTGCGCGCCCCTTCGACGCGCGAATTTCGCGTCAGGGACGCGATTTTCACGACCGATGATTCGTCGAGTCCTGATTTTCACGTCCGATCGAAAAGCGTTCGCATCTATCCTAACGACAGGGTTATCTTTTCCAACTCGACAGTCTATATCGGTCAGACGCCAATTTTCTGGTTTCCGTATATCTTTGCCAGCATCACCAACACGGGCTTCGAATTTCTGCCGGGATTTTATTCACCTTGGGGGGCCTATTTGCTCTCCGCCTACAGTTTTCCCATCGGATCGGGCGACAACATGATCGGAAAGGTGCATTCTGACATTCGCGAGAAGCTCGGCGCGGCCTTTGGGTTCGATGCCAAATTCAAATATGGGAAGGAGGATCGCAGCTACGGGGATTTTGTTTCGTACTATGCCTTTGATCAGAACCCGGACAATGGCAAAGACGGGCGCTATCGCGTAAGCTTCCAGCACCGCCTTTTCTTGACCGACGACATTTATGCCACTGCGGACATCAATCTTCTTAGCGACTCCAACTTTCTTGAAACCTTTTATCCAGGCTTGTTCAGGGTCGATCCGCAGCCCGACACCTATCTCTCGCTCACGAAATGGGATGAATTTTATACGCTGACTCTTCTCGGGCGCTGGCAAATCAACGATTTCCAGGATACCACCGAGCGCCTGCCCGAACTCGTGTTCGATTTTAAGCAGCATCGCCTTTTCGGCTTGCCCGTTTATTATGACGGCGAAACAAGCGTTGGCCAGTACAGGAGGACCTTCGGAACAGGTTCGGACTCGGAGTTCAATGGAAATCCGTTTCCCGACTACAGTGCCAACCGCTTCGACACCTTCAATCAGATTTCGTTTCCGACCCAATTTTTTGGCTGGCTGAACGTCATTCCTCGCGCGGGTTTTCGCCTTACCTATTACAGCGACAGCGGCACATTCCAAAGTTTTGGCGGCAATGTCGTGGAGATCGATCCGGTTACCGGGCTTCCCCAGGTCGTGAACACGGCGTCAATCGAGAGTACGCCGCTCAATTCGCCAACGCCGGTGCTCAAGACGGCGGGGTCTGTCTTTCGGCCCGCGGCCAACTTTGGCCTCGAGGTGTCGGCTAAATTGTCCAGGGCCTACGAGCAGGTTCAGTCCCGATGGCTTGGTCTCGATGGACTTCGCCACGTGATTCAGCCGTACGCGAACTATTCTCTCGTCGGCAATTTCGGGCCATCTCCTGACCAAATTCTGCAATTCGACCGCGTCGTTCCCTCGACCGAGTTGCTCCCGGTCGAATTTCCGCAGTTTACAGCCATCGACTCGCTTGACACTTGGAACATTCTGCGCATCGGAGTGCGCAATCGTCTGCAAACCCGGCGGGATCAGAGCACGTATCAATGGATGACGCTGGATACCTTCGTTGGGATAAACTTCAACGATCCTTATTCGGACTCAAATGTTACCAATCTGTTCAATGTCTACACGTTCCGCCCGGTTCCCTGGTTTTCGATCAACGCCGCATCGCAGCTTCCGATCGACAATCAGGGCTTTACCGAATTGAACGCGGGCTTTAGCATCATGCCGACTTCGAACGTCACCTTTCGGGTGGGCTGGCAGTATATCGCTGACAACCCGTTCTTCGCGGATAATAGCCAGGTCGATGCCTACGCATATTGGCGTATCAACGAAAACTGGGGCGTCAGCGCTTACGAGCAATACGAATTTTTCTCGAATGTCTGGCAGTATCAGCGCTACATGATTCACCGCGATTTCTCCAGCTGGGTTGCCTCTCTTGGAACGCAAGTCCGCAATAGTCAGGATCAGTCGAAGCCCGATTATGGCGTTCTCTTTGTGCTGACACTCAAAGACGCCCCGCAGGTCACTTTGCCGATCTCATTCGACACGGCGACGTCGCCGATCGAGCCCGGAGCAAGCGCGAACTAGTGGCCGGTTCTCCCAAGCGCGCTAGAGAGCGCGATCGTTCGCCTTCGAGCGAATTACCAATTGACCTTCCAATCGTTGAGATTTGTTGAGGCGCACCGTGAGAAAAGATCGAAGAAATTCTTGCCATTCCGATTTGGGTCCCCCGGATACTGATATCCGTAGTTGTCGCCAAATGGGTCAACAACTCTCCCCGAATTGGCCATGGCCTTGTTGAATTCAAAATAGACCTTGCCTGTTGCCGGCGCCAGATTGGTCAGCAGGAAGCCGTTGTCCGCCGGCGCGTTAACTCCATTGACGTTGCTTCCCACCGGGTAAGTTCCGTTATCAGCCTTATAGTTCTCCAGCGCCACGGCGAGGGCCGCCATCTCGGTCTCCGCACGCGACGACGCGCCCTTCCTCTGGACATAGCCCGCCGTATTCAAGATCAGGCCGGCGAGGATCGCTATGATTGCGATGACCACCAGGAGCTCGATAAGCGTGAAGGCACGTGTCGGCGACGGACACCGTTGCATACGATTTCCTATTGCTGCTGCTGCATGCCACTAATGATGCCGATCAGGGGAAGGAAGAGAGCAATCACGATGGTACCCACGACCACGGCGAGAAAGACAATCATGATGGGCTCTAGCAACGAAGTCAGTCCGGACACTGCGTTATCCACTTCGTCATCGTAGACTTCCGCGATTTTCAGAAGCATCTCCGGAAGTTGTCCGGTTTCCTCACCCACGTCGATCATGCTAATGACCATCGGTGGAAAGACCCCGCTTGCCTCAAGCGGGTTGACGATGGATTCGCCTTCCTTAACGCTATCGTGCACCTTCAGGATGGCGTTTGCGACTATGGTGTTTCCGGCTGTTTCCCGCGTGATATTGAGGGCCTGAAGAATCGGAACGCCGCTGGTAACCAGAGTGCCAAGCGTGCGGCTGAATCGTGAGATGGCGCTTTTGCGGGTAAGATCGCCGAAAAGAGGCGCCTTCAGCTTGAGATTGTCAATGATCAGAGCACCCTTCGTGGTCCTTCCAACGAATCTAAGCAGAATCGCAAGTCCCACGATGGCCCCGATGATTAGGAAAATGTTGCTTTTCACCGCGGAACTCGCGCCGATGACAAACTGGGTGAGCGCGGGCAAGGGCTTCCCGCCCAGCATGTCCGCAAAAATCGCCTGAAACTTTGGCACAATAAACACGAGCAGGAATCCCATGATCAGGATGGCGATGAGGAGAACAATGATCGGGTAAAACATTGCCGAAACGACCTTGTTTTTGATCCTTTGCGCCTTTTCCTGAAACTCGGCAAGGCGCAGCAAGACCAGCTCGAGCACGCCGCCAAGCTCGCCTGCCTTCACCATATTGACATAGAGCTTGTTAAAAATCCTCGGATGGGCGGCGAGGCTTTCGGAAAATGTCCCGCCTCCTTGAACCCCTTCAGCGAGGCTCACAATAACCTTTCGGAGGAGCGGGTCCGGCTCCTGTTTGGCGAGAACGGTCAACCCACGCAAGAGCGGAAGCCCCGCGTCGATGAGCGTGGCGATCTGCCGTGTGAAGATCATGAGAGTTTTTCCCTTGATCGTCTTTCGCTCCAGAAAGGGCAGAGAGATCGAAATCTGCTTTTTCTCGGAGGCCGGCTGCCTGGCGGCGGCCTTTACCGCCTTGGCCATTTTTCCACCCTTGCCTTCCTCAGCGATAGCCTTCGGAAAGTAGCCAGCCTGCCGCAGTTGCCCCACGGCATCGTTTTGCGAGTCCGCCTCTATCACCCCGGAAGCTTCCTGGCCCCTGGCGTCAAGGGCAACGTACGTGTATCGAGGCATGAAAGGTTTTAGAGGAGGAGTTAATGTACCAAAACAGTTTAAAACGGTTCCTCGCGCTGTCGAGTAAAGATTCCTTCAATTCGCGAGGAAGGGATTCTCACGCCGCTCCCATCCGATCGTGGTAGGCGGCCCGTGGCCGGGTAGCACCACGACGGCGTCCTCAAGGGGAAGCAATTTTCGCTTGATCCCTTCAAGAAGCAAGTCCCTGTCTCCCCCAGGCAGATCCCAGCGGCCCACGCCACCCCGGAACAGAACATCTCCGCCGACAACGACCTTCTCGTCGAGGAGATGAAAGCACAGGCTTCCGGGACAATGCCCGGGCACGTGGTAAATCCGCACGGGCGCGCCGAGCAGTTCGGTGGGTTCGTTTTCGTCAAGCATGAGATCGGCCGCGAACGGCTCGATTTCCAATTCGAATCCCAACCGGCGGAAAAAATCCCGATCTTTCACCATGGGCGCGGTGTCGGGGTGCATCGCGGTCTTGCAGCCATGACGCTTGATTATTGCCGCGGCATCGGCGATGTGGTCAAAGTGGCCATGAGTGAGCACCAGGAGATCGACCCGTTCGCCGGCGAACGCAGAATCCGCCCCTTGCGGCGCGTCGAAAAGGATCGTGCCAGCCGGGGCTTGGTAGTGGAAACAGTTGGTGTCGAACACGCCTCCGGTAAACGTTTTGAACCGATTCATAAGAAAATGGTCAGAGAAAAGTGATGTCGAAGTTTGATTTTGGTAGCTCGCTCTGCAAGCTTTTCACGTTTCCTAATCCATGAGGCGAGCGTTATCAGGTTTGGTTTGTGCGGGATTGATTGCATTCGCGGGGCTCGTTCCCGCACCGGCGGCCTCTCGCAGTTCGGTCGATCCCGGCCAGGTGGCGATCTCCGTGGCACGGTGGCTTGAACAGGGCCACTACACGCGTGAGAAGCTGGACGACAAGATGGCTCGCAGGTTTCTCCAGACCTACCTGACAACGCTGGATTATAATAAACTCTACTTCACGCAGCAGGACGTCGACGAATTCGAGGGAAAGTACGCGACGACGCTCGGGGACAGCGTTTTGCGGGGGGAACTTGGGCCGGCGCGCGAGATCTTCGCCCGTTTCAGGCAGCGCGTCGAGGATCGCGTGGCCAGAAACAAGAAGCTGGCTCAAAAGAAATACACGTTCGACAGCAACCGCACCGTCGAAATCAACCGGCAGGACGCCTCGTGGCCCAAGAATCAGGAGGAGGCGGATCGGATCTGGCAGAATCGCATCGAAGCGGAGCTTCTCAAGGAAGACCTTGCGGAACTCAAACTCAGACCTCCGCAGGAAACGGTGACCCGGCGCTACGATCAGGTCCTGCGCAATGTCCGCGAGATGGAGGATGACGACGTGGTCAAGACCTTCCTCAGCGCTCTGGCGCAGACTTACGATCCGCATTCAGAATATCTGAGCCCGTCGGATCTGGAAAACTTCCAGATCTCGATGAAACTCTCGCTGGTCGGTGTGGGCGCCGTGCTGTCTTCCGAGGATGGATATGCAAAGGTCAAGGAGATCGTCCCTGGCGGGCCGGCTGACCGCGATGGCCGCCTCGTGGTAAGCGATCGCATCGCCGCCGTTGCGCAAGGAGACGCAGAGTTCGAGGACGTCGTCGATATGAAGCTCGACAAGGTTGTCGAGAAAATCCGCGGCAAGAAGGGAACGCTTGTGCGTCTCCTCGTCATTCCCAGTGATGCCACCGATCCCTCCAAACGCAAAATCGTCGAGATTCGCCGGGACGAGGTCAAACTGAAGGATCAGGAGGCCAAGGCTGAAGTGCTCGATCTTGAAGAGCATGGAGGACGTCCAACCCGCATTGGTTGGATTACCCTTCCTTCGTTTTACGCAAACATGGAGAATCGCGGCACCCCGAAGAGCACCACTCAGGACGTCGCGGCGCTCCTTACCCGTCTGAAGCGCGAAGGCGTTCAGGGCCTGGTCATTGACCTTCGTCGCGATGGAGGAGGCTCTCTGGAGGAGGCTATCAATCTCACGGGCTTGTTCATACCCAGGGGGCCGGTGGTTCAAGCCAAGGATTCCAACGGAAAAATCACCGTCTCGCAGGACACCAATCCCGAGGTCGCCTACAGCGGTCCGCTCATTGTGCTTACCAATCGCCTGAGCGCCTCCGCGAGCGAGATCTTTGCCGCCGCGCTGCAGGATTACGGCCGGGCCGTCATCGTGGGGGACGAGCGAACATTCGGCAAAGGCACCGTGCAGACCGTTCTCGACCTCGGCCGTCTCATGTCACCTTTTAGCCTGGGTACGGTCGATGCGGGTGCGCTGAAATTGACCATACAAAAATTCTACCGCGTCCGGGGTGGTTCGACGCAGCTCAAAGGGGTGGAGTCCGACATCGTTCTGCCATCTCTTACCGACAACTCCGAGATCGGCGAAGGCTCCTTGAAGAACAGGCTTGCTTACGATGAGGTCGCGCCGGTGAAGATTGCTGATTCCATGGCAGCGACGCCGCTTTTCCTCAGCCAGCTCAAGGCGCGATCGACCGCGCGTGTCGCGGCCGATCCTGAGTTTGGCTACACGACAGAGGATATGCGCCGCGTCCGTGAAAAGATTACCCAGAATACGATCTCGCTGAATGAAAAGGCTCGGCGGAAGGAACTCGCCGAAGACAAGAAACGCAAGGAAGAGCGGGACACTGAGAGACAATCACGCGGCCCTGCGCTCGAAGCTCAAGCCTACGAACTCACCCTCGACGATCTTGCAGCTCCAAAATTGCGTTCGGTTGCCTTTGACCGGAAACAGGACAAGAACCTCCTGGATTCAGACGACGACGAGGCGGACGCCAAGAAGGCCAGCCCTGAGCCGGACCCCATTCGCAACGAAGCGCTGCGGATCATGCGAGATCTCGTTGAACTGACCCAGCAAACCAAGACCGCCAGCATTCAAAAGGATAATCCGCTTTAGAACATCGGCGTCCCGTTTGGAACGGAAACGGATTTGTTGACAGCGAGGCACCAATTTGTGAACGTAAGGGTGAGGAGCGTGCGATAGCGCCGTTCGAACCGAATAAGTCCTATGTCTGAACCCAAGAAGGAAACCGTGCGCATCGTCCTTCCGCCGCGCAGGGACGGTCAGCCGCTGGCATCCAATCCCCGCGAAACCGCGATGATAAACCTGCCGCCCAAGCCCATTCAGAAGCCCGTCGCGCCGGGATCGGTTTCGGTGCCGCCTTCCTTGGGAGCCGCGTCGGAGTTTCCGCCGCCTCCGAAGCCACCTGGGATTCCGTTGGTCGCCCCACCTGCGGCGCCCAAGCCGCCTTCGATTGCAGGAGTGGCTCCTCCCGCTCCCAAAGCGCCTCCCGCAGTGCCCTTCGCCCCGAAGCCGCCGTCGGTGGTCTCTCCGGGCGCTCCCAAACCCTCTTCGTTCGCCGGAGCTCCGCCGCTTGTTTCGAGGCCGCCCGGCACGGTAATGCCTTCAGCGTCGATTCCTCCCTCCGCGCCAAAGGCGCCATCCGTCTCGGGCGTATCCGGAATCGCCCCGGCTTCTCTCTCGGCGGAGAGTAAGAAGGAGACAGCGAAGGTTCCGCCGAGCGTCTCGGGTCCCAGGTCGGGGTTGCCCCAGGCGTCTGTGCATTTGCAACGGAGACCGGGTGCATCGGCATCCACGTCTTCGAGTTCCGCCATAACCGTGACGCCTCAGGTTCACACGGAAGCGGGAGGTGGCCTGTTGGTCGGTATCGTTGCTCTCATCGTCTCTCTCGCTGCGGTTGGCGTCCAAATCTGGATGTTCCTCTAATTCGGCCGAGGCGAGTCAGATTCCCCCGTCCAATCTGGCTTTTTTGCCCGCGTCTGCTATGTGTGAAGCTTATGGCTAGTGAAAACGTGGTAGAGTTGAACGATACGAATTTCGAGAGCGTTGTTTCGAAAGCCTCAGAACCGTTGCTGGTTGATTTTTGGGCGCCCTGGTGCGCGCCATGCCGAATGCTCACCCCGGTGGTCGAAGAAATCGCCGGGGAAAACACCGGGAAGTTTACCGTCACCAAGGTCAATGTGGACGAGGCGCCCCTCGTCGCTGAGAAGTTTGGAATTCGCAGTATTCCGACATTGCTTTTTTTCAAAGCCGGGGAGAAACGGGATCAAACGGTCGGCGTCCTTGGGAAGGCAGAAATCATCCGTCGACTTCAGGCTTTAGCGTAGTTGGGGATTGCTTCGGCTGGGAGAGGCGAGGCGCTTGAATTGTCGTCGCTCGCGATTGCCGAGTGGTGATCGGCCTTTTTGCAAAGCGCCAGGACTGAATTATGAACGGACAAAGGCGGCCTTTCCGGCGCTGTTATTTGCGTCTTATCGCCGATTGATACTAATTCCCTAATGGCTGCGGCTTCCTTCATTCACCTGCATTGCCACACGGAATACTCCTTGCTCGACGGGGCGATTCGGACGCAGGATCTCGTCAGGAAAGCCGCTGAATACGGCATGCCGGCAGTCGCCATTACCGATCATGGCAATCTCTTCGGCGCAATCGAATTCTACCAGGCTGCGGCAAAAGCGGGGATCCGCCCGATTGTGGGTTGCGAGGCGTACGTCGCACCCGGCTCACTGCGCGATCGCAACGCGCCTTCCGGAAAGGAGGCCGCTTTTCATCTGACGCTGCTTGCCGTCAATGCGGAGGGTTATCGCAATCTCGTCAAACTCATCACCGCCGCGCACCTCGAAGGCTTTTATTATAAGCCGCGCGTCGACAAGGAACTATTGGCGAAGCATTCCCGCGGACTCATCGCGCTGAGCGGCTGCCTCAAGGGCGAAATCAACAGCAGACTGCTCGCGGGCGATTCCGCCGGCGCGAGAAGGGTCGCGGGCCAGTATCGGGAGATCTTCGGGCGAAACGAATTTTTCATCGAGCTGCACGATCACAGCCTCGACGCCCAGCGGCGCTGCAATCCCGAGCTCGTGCGGATTGCCCGCGAGCTCGATTTGGGGCTGGTTGCCGCAAATGACGTCCATTTTCTGGAGCGGGAGCATCATGATTCGCACGACGTCATGCTTTGCATCGGCACAGGTGCGATGGTGCTTGACGAAAAGCGGATGCGCTATGGGCCCGAACTCTACTTCAAGAGCCCCGAGGAGATGGCAGTGCTGTTCCAGGAGCTTCCGGAAGCTCTGGCCAATACGGTGCGCATTGCCGAGAGGTGCGAGCTCAAGCTGGAATTTGGACAACCAAAGTATCCCGCTTTTGAGGTGCCAGACGGGATGGCGCGAGAGGAATATCTCAGCGAACTCTGCTGGCGCGGCCTCGAGGAGCGCTACGGGCAAAGAGCGGAGACCGATCGAGAGCTGCGTCACCGCCTTGAATACGAACTCAGCGTCATAGAAAAGACCGGATTCGTCAGCTATTTCCTGATCGTTTGGGATTTTATCAATCATGCCAGACTGCAGGGAATTCCCGTTGGGCCGGGCCGCGGTTCCGCCGCGGGCTCACTGATCGCTTACGTCCTGCGCATTACCGATATCGATCCGCTGCACTATGGATTGATCTTCGAGCGTTTTCTCAATCCCGAACGCATCAGCCCGCCCGATATCGATGTGGATTTCTGCATGGAACGGCGCGGCGAAGTCATTGACTACGTCCGCCAGAAATATGGCGAACGTTGCGTTTCACAGATTGTAACGTTTGGCACACTTGGCGCGAAGAGCGTGGTGCGCGACGTCGGCCGCGTTCTGGGCTGGAGTTACACGGACGCCGACCGGCTGGCCAAGATGATTCCGAACGAACTGAACATCACTCTTTCCAGCGCAGCGGAGAAAAATCCCGAGCTTCGAGCGGCCCTTGATAGCGAGTCCTCCACGCGCCAGCTCTGGGACCATGCGCTCGTTCTCGAAGGTTTGAGCCGCAACACAGGGATTCATGCGGCGGGCGTGGTCATTGGAGACCGTCCGCTGGACGAATACATCCCGCTATGCCGCGGGAAGGATAACGAAGTCATCACGCAATACGAGATGAATGCGCTCACGGAGCTCGGCATGCTCAAGATGGACTTCCTGGGCCTAAAGACGCTCACCGTTCTTGAAGAGACTGTTCGGAAGATCCGCGAGACGGAACCAAAATTCGATCTCACCGCGATTCCGACGAGCGATCAGCCGGCGTTCGATGTGTACAATCGAGGGGAAACCCTTGGTATCTTCCAGATGGAGGGCGGAGGCATCACAAGCTGTTGCAAGCGCTTTGACGTGCACTCGATCGAAGACATTATTGCCATTGGCGCGCTTTACCGGCCGGGACCGATGAGGTTCATTGACGATTATATCGCGCGCAAGAGGGGATTGAAGAGCATCGAGTATGCGCATCCCCTGTTGGAGCAGGTTTGCGCGGAGACGTACGGGATCATGGTCTATCAGGAACAAGTACAACGCGCCGCGAATGTGCTCGCGGGCTACTCGCTCGGCGAAGCCGATCTTCTCCGGCGCGCGATGGGCAAGAAGGACAGGGAAAAGATGGCCAAGGAGCGCAGTCGCTTCGTCGAGGGTTGCGCGCGCGTCAACGGCATCGCGGAAGCCACCGCCAACGCGATCTTCGATTTCATCGCGCGCTTCGCGGAGTATGGGTTCAACAAGTCACACAGCGCCGCCTACGGCTGGCTTTCCTATCAAACGGCCTACTTGAAGGCCCATTACCCGGTCGAGTTTATGGCGGCGCTGTTGACGCACGATGCCTCAACAACTGATCGCCTGGCCGAGGTGATTGGGGAGTGTTCGCGAATGGGAATCAAGATCCTTGCTCCCGATGTCAATTTCAGCAGCCTGTATTTTACACCGGAATATTCCGGCCAGGGCATGGCGATCCGCTTTGGTCTCGGCTCGATCAAGAATGTTGGCTCCGCGGCAATGCGGTGCGTCATCGAAGAGCGCGGCAGGTCGGGCCCCTACCGTTCGCTGGAGGACTTCTGCGCTCGTCTTGACTCCCACACCGTAAACCGGAAAATTTTGGAGAGCCTTGTCAAATGCGGTGTATTCGATTGTTTCCGGCAATCCCGGGCACAGCTTTTTGCGAATCTCGATCAAGCGATGTCTTCCGCCGCGTTCGTTCAGCGTGATCGGGAGATGGGGCAGGGCGCCCTGTTTGACGGGCTGGAGTCTCATCCTTTGCAAGCCACACCGCTGCCCTCCGTCGAGCCATGGTCCCGCAATGAAATGCTGGCTTACGAGCGGGAGTTGCTCGGCTTCTACCTCACGGGGCACCCCTTGGAGGCCTACGCCGGGCATTTCGACAATCCGAAGATCACATCGATCGCCGCCGCGCGACAAATCGAGCAGCCTTCGACGGTTCGCGTCGCTGGCATCGTCTGCTCGGTCGAGAAGAAGTTCACCAAAAAGGACGGCAGGCCCTTCGGGGTGATCGTGCTGGAGGATTTCACCGGACAGATTGAGCTTACGGCCTGGGACGATGTCTTCACGGAGCACCAGGGGTTGCTTACTCCTGGGGCGGTGATCGCCATTTCTGCGCGCCTTACGCGTCGGGACGATGGCGTCCGACTTGCCGCCAGCACATTATCCGCTCTGAAGCCGAAGACTTCTGCGAGGCCCGTCCATCTTCGGCTGGCTCGAGCCAAGCTCTCCGAAGACGCCCTGTCCGAAATCCGCGACACGATCAGGCGATTTCCCGGCAAGAGACCGCTCGTCATCGAGATCGTGAGCGACGAGGGACTCTCGTTTGAGTTCCGCGCCTCGGACACCCTGGCGGTCGGTGACGAAAGCGGACTGCAAAGCGCTGTTCTTCAATTTGCTGCGAAAAATCCCCCGATCGAGATTCTCCGTTATTGATTGCCGCAAATGCCCAAGGTAGAATCAGGCCTCCATGAAAACCATTTTTGTCACGGGCGGAGCAGGTTACATTGGCAGCATTTGCGTTGAGCAGTTGCTTAATGAAGGCTATGAAGTGGCGGTCTTCGATAACTTGACCGAAGGACATCGCAAGGCGGTCGAACCTCGCGCCGAGTTTTTCCAGGGCGACCTGGCTGACAGGACGGTCATCAGTCATGCGATTGGCGAAGTGAAACCCGATGCCGTGATGCATTTTGCCGCGAACGCGCTCGTCGGCGAGTCCATGCAGAATCCGTCGAAGTATTTTCGTAACAATGTGGCAAATGGTGTGAACTTGCTTGATGCCGCAGTCGAGCACGGGGTGAAGACGTTTGTATTTTCCTCCACCTGCGCAACGTTTGGTGTTCCTGAGCGCGTTCCGATCGATGAATCGCTTCCGCAAATCCCGATCAATCCCTACGGCGAATCCAAGCTCCTGTTCGAAAAAGTCCTTCGGTGGTACGACGAAGTCCACGGTCTCAAGTATGTTGCCCTCCGCTACTTTAATGCCGCCGGTGCGACGGAAAAGTACGGTGAGGACCACCGGATCGAGACGCACGTGATTCCGAATGTTCTCAAGGTGGCCCTTGGCCAGCGCGAATCGGTGGATATTTATGGAACCGATTATCCCACCCCGGACGGTTCGTGCATTCGAGACTTCATCCATATTCTTGACCTTGCGCAGGCGCATATCCTTGCGCTCAAAGCCGAAAAGAGCGATCGGTTCAATCTCGGAACCGGGGGCGGAACGTCTGTAAAAGAAGTCATCCAGACCTGCCGTGAAGTCACCGGCAAGGAAATCAAGGCCGTCGAAAAGCCGCGCCGGCCCGGCGATCCCCCGCGCCTGATTGCTTCCTCGGAAAGAATCCGCAATGCGCTTGGATGGAAGCCAAAATTCGAGAACATTCGAGCGATTGTCGAAAGCGCCTGGGCCTGGCACGTCAAGAACCCGGGCGGTTACGGAGATTAGGGCTCAATTCTTGCCGAGGGCGCCGCGGACGCCAGAGCGCAAATTCGCGCTCTCTCTTTAGGCAAGCCCGCCAGGCAGCGTAGGACGGCGCCTGCGCGTCATTTGCGCTCTGAGCGCCGCTGTGTTAAGCGAAGGAATGCTCCGCTGGATTTTCCTTCCCCTGCTGGTCATGGCGGCGCATGCGCAGGTCTATCAAGGCAAGACGCTCGTTACAGCTTCTCTGGTGTCGGACACGACGGGTGTCGTTCCCGGCAAGCCGTTCGAGGTTGGCGTGCTCCTGGAGATGGCCCCTCGATGGCACACCTACTGGGAATATCCGGGCGATGCCGGGCTTCCGACCTCAACGACCTGGACGCTTCCCGAAGGGTTTGTCGCGGGGCCGACTCAATGGCCTTTGCCCGATCGGGTGATTGAACCCGGAGAAATCGAAACCTACGCCTACGAGGAAAAGGTTCTCCTGCTGACCACCATCGTTCCTCCAGCGGAGATTGCCGAAAAGACGATTACACTCCGCGCCAAGGTGGATTGGCTCGTTTGCGAGGAAATCTGCATCCCCGGTTCGGCGAATTTGGAGCTTTCTCTTCCTGTAGTCCGTCAAGCGGCTGGCGCCAATGCCGAACTTTTCTCCGCTTTTCGCGGACGTCTTCCCGCCGCCACAGCCCCTCCTTATCAGCTCACGTGGGCAAGGGACGGCGACGCGCTTTCACTGACCGTCAACGGCCTGACGGACGCGAAAGCGGTGGACCTTTTCCCGCTTCCTGAGAAGGGCCAGCAAGTTGAGCACCCGCAGGATGGTCCAATTCAAGACGGCCGTGCGACGATAACGGTGAAGAATTCAGGCGACTTACGGGGGGTGCTTGTCGTGGAAACGAAAAGCGGGCGCCAGGGATGGCTCGTTTCTTCGAGTGAGCAATCTGGCTCTGGCGCGCCCGGTTCTTCCAAGGCTTCACTGCAAGGCGCCAAACCACCGAGCCTGTGGCAGGCCTTGATTTTTGGATTATTGGGCGGCTTCATCCTGAATCTCATGCCGTGCGTGCTGCCGGTGATCTCGCTGAAGATCTTCGGTTTCATCCGCCAGGCGGGTGACCACCCCGAAAGGATCCTGAGCCACGGCCTGGCTTTTGTTGCGGGAATCTTCGCCTGGTTTCTGGGTCTGGGCCTTGTCATTCTCGGGCTGAAGTCGGCCGGAAGCGAAGTGACGTGGGCTTTTCAGTTCCAGAATCCCTGGTTCAACCTCGTCATCGCCTGCATCGTTTTTGTCTTTGCGCTCAATCTTTTCGGCGTCTTCGAAATTGTTCTCCCCGGGCGCGCGAGCACAGCCTTGACCGAGGCGTCTTCGCAGGGGGGCTATACGGGTTCGTTCTTTCACGGAATTTTTGCGACCTTGCTGGCGACGCCCTGCACGGCGCCATTCCTGGGTACGGCTCTCGGGTTCGCCTTCAGCCAGTCCCCCCTTGTAATTCTCGCGATGTTTGCGTCTGTGGCGCTTGGGATGAGCGCGCCATACTTCCTTTTATCCGCCCAGCCGGGATGGATGAAGTTTCTTCCGAAACCAGGCGCATGGATGGAGCGTGTCAAGCAATTCATGGGATTCCCACTCCTGGCAACGCTGATCTGGCTCCTCTACATCCTCGGCAATCAGGGAGGGCTCGATGCCGTCATCCGGAGCGCTGCCTTCCTCCTGTGTCTTGCGATTGCCTGCTGGATCTACGGCGCGTTTTGCGGGCCGCTCTCTTCCGTGAGGACGCGCGTCGCGTCGCTCGTGGCGATCGTTTTGATTGTTTTCGGCGGCGCAAGGCTCTTTCTCAGCGGAAGCTTCGCGCAACCGGCCCCGCTGGGCGCAAAGAGCCAGCCCAGCGATGGCATTCCATGGAAGCCTTTCACTCAAAAGGCGCTCGACGATTTGCTCGCCGCGGGCCAGCCAGTCTTCGTCGATTTCACGGCGGACTGGTGTATTTCCTGCAAGTTCAACGAACGCACGGCGATCGATGTCCCCGCAGTGCGCGAGGCCTTTGCCAAAGGCGGGATCGTTCCCATGAAAGCAGACTGGACCAATGCCAATCCGGAGATCACAGCCGCCTTGAAAAAGTTCGGACGGGTCGGTGTCCCGTTCTACGTGCTTTATCCTCGCGGAGCATCCGATCAGCCGATCATCCTCCCCGAAATTCTCACTGAAAAACTCGTTCTCGAGGCCCTTGCCAAAGCGCGGTAGCGGGTGGCCCCTGCGGATCGCGAAAGATGGGTGGAGGCCATTGCCACTTGCGCGGCTCGTCGGAGTGGATACGGTTTTTGACCATGAGAATTTTGTCCATACTCTTCGCAGTTGCTCTCGCAGCCTCAGTTTACGCCAGCCCTCAAGTCGGCAAACCGGCGCCGAATTTCACACTCAAGGATCTCTCGGGTCAGAGCCACGGGTTATCGGATTTCAAGGGCAAGTACGTCGTGCTGGAATGGGTTAATTTCGGGTGTCCGTTTGTGAAAAAGCATTACGGTTCGAAGAACATGCAAAAACTGCAAAAGGAGTTCGTCGACAGGGGCGTTGTCTGGCTCTCGATCTGTTCTTCCGCGCCGGGTAAGCAGGGAAACGAAACGCCGGACGCTGCCAAGAGCGGTCTTTCCGAGTTCGGCTCCGCAGCCACCGCCTATCTTGTCGATGAAGACGGCACAGTGGGCAAACTCTACCAGGCGAAGACGACGCCGGATATGTTCGTGGTCAACCCCGAGGGCGTGCTGATTTACGCAGGGGCGATCGATGACAAGCCGACGCCTGATCCTTCGACGGTTGCAGGCGCGAATAATTACGTCAGGGCGGCTCTCGATGAGGCAACGGCAGGGAAGGCGGTTTCCGTGCCATCGACGAAACCTTACGGTTGTTCGGTCAAATACTGAGCGGGACGACTCGCTCGGAAGCTTCGAGCGAAATGCGGGAATCGCCGAACCGGCGAACATGCGCAGTGCCCAAGCCGATTTGGAGCTCAGCCTCGGCAGGTTTCGTTTTTCGGGGCTTCCCTTTCCCCGACAATCCCGCTAAAGCGCCGTAGATCCCCACCGCTATGGCCAAAGACCGAATCCGGCTCGACGAGCTTGACCAGTCGAAATCTCTCGACCCGAACGAGTACAAGAAGCTTCTGAAGAAATATCAGTTGGAGCTTCTCAACGCCCAGCTCGTCCTGCGGGAAAGCAAGAAATCGCTGATCATTGTGATGGAAGGCCCTGATGCGGCCGGCAAAGGCGGCGCGATCCGGCGCGTGACCGAGCGGTTGGATCCGCGCCTGGTGCGCGTCTATTCGATCGTCAAGCCCACTCCGGAGGAATACCAGCATCATTACATGTGGCGGTTTTGGATGAAGCTGCCGCCTCATGGTCAGACAACCATCTTCGACCGGTCATGGTATGGACGCGTGCTCGTCGAGCGCGTTGAAAAGTTTTGCACGGAGGCCGAGTGGAAGCGCGCCTATCGCGAGATCAATGAGTTTGAGCGCCAGCTTGCGGATGACGGGGCGATCATCCTGAAATTCTACCTTCACGTCACAAAGGACGAGCAGCTCGACCGCTTCAAGCGCCGCGAGGCCGACCCCTACAAGCATTGGAAGATCAGCGACGAGGACTGGCGGAACCGAAAACATTGGGATCAGCACAACGAAGCGGCGGAGGACCTCTTCGAGAAGACATCCATGGAACATGCGCCATGGATCGTCATCCCCGCGAATTACAAGTGGTATACGCGCGTAAAATTGGTCAAATCCGTTGCAGAGCGCGTCACGAAGACTTTGACGGCGGAGGATTGAGCTATCCGGCGATCCTCGCCTGAACGGCGCTCACGCCCGGCGTTCGCAGCGCCGCGTCAATAGCCCGGGCCGCGATAGGCGCCGGAAGGGTGTCGTCAATGTTAAGAAAAGCCCTGGCATCGCGGACGGTTGCAGTGGCGGAGAGAGCGTCGGGAACGCCATAGGTTTCCTTCAATGTCCGGCGAAGGCGTCCAAGAAGGATGGCATCTTCGTAGAGCCCCGATCCTAAAACGCCCCCGGGCCTGTTTTTCGAGAACACCAGCGATCCCTTGGTTTCGTCCACGAGGTATCCCTCGCGGACAAGCGTGATAATCTGTTCGGCTCTCGTCGGCGCCGGCCTGGGGACGAGCGCCTGAAGCGTCGGTCTTCTCTCGACCGGAGCCGCTACCGCTGTGGGCGCCTTCCGCGGTTGATCTGCCGCCGCGATCGCAGGAGGACCCGCCGGAACCGCCGATTTGGTTTGGCCGAGTGGCGTTTGGTGCGCGCAAGAACTCAGAACCAGCACAGCGGCACATGTCCATCGCGCCAGTTGGCGGCTTCCCTTCGCAAGATCCATGCGGGATGCGTGCCACGAATAGCCCGGAAACTCAAGTCGGCAGACAGGGACGATTTCGGAAATTTGCTCTTGCCGGTTGCGTGAGGAAAAATACGTTCGTTATATGAGCCAGATGAGTCCGGTCGCCTACGATTCAAAAATCGAGGGCAATGTGATCTTCACCCGGCTCGATGCCGCGATCAATTGGATGCGGAGCAATTCCCTTTGGCCGATGCCGATGGGATTGGCGTGTTGCGCCATCGAATTGATGGCGGCTTCCTCCTCGCGCTATGACATTTCCCGGTTTGGTGCGGAGGTCATGCGGTTTTCACCCCGGCAGAGCGACGTAATGATCGTGGCGGGCACGGTGACCTACAAGATGGCCCTTGCGGTCAAGCGCATCTGGGAACAAATGCCGGAGCCAAAATGGTGCATCGCGATGGGAGCCTGCGCCTCGAGCGGCGGCATGTATCGCAGCTACGCCGTGCTCCAGGGAATCGATCACCTGGTGCCAGTCGATGTCTATATCTCCGGTTGTCCTCCGCGGCCTGAAGCCTTGCTCGATGGACTGATCAAACTGCAGAAGAAGATCATGACCGAGCACTCCACGAGAGACCAAAAGAAGGCCCTTGCCGAAGCCGTATGATCCTCGAGGAAGCCTTGGCACGCCTGAGGGAGTTCCACGCGGGCGCGATTCTTTCCGAGGCGGAATTTCGCGGCGAGAAATCGCTTTCCGTAAAAATCGAATCCTTGCGCGACCTCTGCAAATCCTGCCGCGATGAACTCGGCTTCGATTACCTGCTCGATATTACGAGCATCGATCATTTCGGCGACTATCCGCGCTACGAGATCGTGTACGAACTCTATTCCATGGCGAGTGGCCTCCACCTCCGCCTGAAGACGTTGGTACCCGACGAAGACAACCCCGTCGCACCCACCGTCTCCGATCTCTGGCCAACCGCCAACTGGCACGAGCGGGAAGTTTATGACATGATGGGCATCCGGTTCGACGGCCATCCTGATCTGCGCCGAATCCTGATGTGGGACGGCTATCCTTTTTTTCCGCTGCGTAAGGATTTTCCACTCGAGGGCAAACCAAGCGACGTTCCTGAAGTGGCATTTACCGACGTGGCGCCACTGGCAGGTGGACCGTTTGTCACGATTCCCACCGATGGCACCACACAGGTGCGCGAACCCCGCGCGCGCCACGGAGGAGACGATCTCCCGCGCGAAAAATTTATTGCCGAACCTTGATCGCAGACCCCCAGAGCTTGGCGGAACTCATCGCCAGGTTCACTCCTCTCTCCAGGATTGCTTTGGATACGGAGGCCGACAGCTTGCACAGCTACTTTGAAAAGCTGTGCCTCATCCAGATCAGCACGGAACAGGAGAATATCCTGGTGGATCCCCTCGCGGGATGTCCCCTCCAGCCGCTTTATGAGGCTCTCGCTCAGAGGCAGCTCATCCTCCACGGAGCGGATTACGATCTGCGCATGCTGCACCGTGGCGGCCAATTCGCGGCGGCAAATATTTTTGACACGATGATCGCCGCGCGGCTTTGCGGCTATCAGGAACTTGGCCTGGCGGCTTTGGTGGCCAGGCACTTTGGTGTGAAGCTTTCCAAGGCTTCGCAGAAGGCAAACTGGGCGTTGCGCCCCCTGTCGAACCAGATGATTGAATACGCCCTCAACGACACGAAATATCTGCTCCCTCTTTCCGAAATCCTCGAGAGGGAGCTTCGGCGCTTGAATCGTTTGGATTGGTTTTCCGAATCGTGCGAAAGAATGATCGCCTCGGCCCGCGAGCCGCGTGAAAGAGACGAAAGCAAGGCCTGGCGAATTCCAGGCAGCGCCGCGCTCCGACCCCGCGCGCAATCGGTTCTGCGAGTCCTGTGGCATTGGCGCGACGCCGAGGCGCGCGCCTGGGATCGGCCGCCGTTTCACGTCATGAGCAATGACGATATCGTGCGAATCGCGGAACGGGCCGTCGAGGGGGAGGCCTTCTCGACCCCCAGAATGAGCAACCGCCGCCGCAAAAGCTTCGAGATCATCCTGGCGCTGGCGCTTTACATTCCGGAAGGCGAGTGGCCGGTTCCGACGAGATCCGGGCGGCGGCGTCCCAGCCGGGAGCAGACTGAGCGCTTTGAGCACTTGAAAAGCACCCGGGACAAGGTCGCAGCCGAGCTGGGGCTTGACTCCTCGATCGTTGCGCCGCGAGGTGCGTTGGAAGCCGCTTCGATCGATCCTCAGACTCCGCTTCTCATGCGCTGGCAAAGGCGGCTGCTCGACCTCGACCCTCTCCCGCAGACCGTCGATGCCCCCTGAACCGGATCTCATCTCCCTGGCGCTCGCCGAGGACATCGGCGGGGGTGACGTGACGACGAAATATTTCACGGATCCCCACCGTCGGAGCGCCGCGAAAATTGTGGCGCGCGAGGCTTGCATTGTAGCCGGCCTGGACGTCGCAGAAGAAGTTTTCAGGCGGGTCGATGCCGAAGTGCGCGTCAAGAAACTCGTTGAGAGCGGTGCGCCTCTGCACGCCGGAGCCCCGGTAATGGAATTGCGCGGGCGCACGGCATCGCTGCTGACGGCGGAACGCGTTGCGCTCAATTTTCTCCAGCGACTTTCCGGTGTTGCCACTCTCGCCGGGAAATTCGTTGCGGCGGTGCGGGGCACCTCCGCCCGTATCCTCGACACCCGGAAGACAACTCCCGGGATGCGTCTCCTCGAGAAGGCCGCCGTCGCGGCTGCCGGCGGCGTTAATCACCGTCTCGGTCTTTATGACATGGTCATGGTGAAAGATAATCATCTCGCGGCGCAGACGAGCCTGGAGGAACTGCAGGCCTCGATTTCCAGGGTGAAATCTGATCGGCCGGCGATCCGTGTCGAGCTAGAGGCCGACACGCTGGACCAGGTGCGCCAGTTTTTGACGCTGGAAGGCGTGGACGTGATTCTCCTCGACAATATGACGCTTTCCCAATTGCGCGAGGCCGTCGCTTTGCGGAGACCCGGCACTGCGTTCGAGGCCAGCGGCGGCGTCACGTTGCAGACCGTCGCCCAGATCGCCCAAACGGGCGTCGACTTCATTTCCGTTGGCGAATTGACCCACTCTGCGCGAGCCGTGGATCTCTCTCTCGAGATTTCTGCCGATGATTCGGAGAGTTCGGAGGACTTGCAGGCTCGAAAAGTATGATAACTTCTCCGATGCTTAGAAAACTCGTCGCGACCGCTTGGATCGCCGTTGCCGTGAGCGGTTTGCGTGCGGAAGATGGAGAACAGGCGCAGGAGATGAATCCGGAGTCGCCGTACGACAACGTCCAGGTTTTGGCCCGCGCGATGCAACTCATCCGGCAGGACTACGTGGACGACGGAAAAACATCATACCGCGATCTGACCTACAGTGCCCTTCGTGGCATGCTTGCGGAACTCGATCCGCACAGCCAGTTCATGGAACCGCGCGATTTTCGCGGCATGCAGGAGGATACCAAGAGCGAGTTCGGCGGTCTTGGCGTCGTCGTTACGATGGAGGAAGGTGCTCTTACGATCGTCAACCCCATGGAGGACAGCCCGGGCTTCGAAGCGGGACTCAAACCCGGCGACCGCATTCTGCGCATCAACGGAACGTCGACAGAAAAGCTTACCTTGATGCAGGCGGTGGACAAGCTGCGCGGTGAGGCGGGAGAAAAAGTGACATTGACCATTCAGCGCCCCGTCACCAAGGAGATCAAGGACTACGATCTCACGCGGGTGGTAATCAAAGTCAAGAGCGTGAAAGACGCGCAGATCCTTTCTTCCGACGATCCACAGGACCTGAAGGTCGGCTACGTCCGGATTACGCAGTTCAACGAGCCAACGGCTGGCGAATTGGCCAAGGCGCTCGACAAGCTGGAGAAGGAAGGTATGCAAGCGCTCGTGCTCGATCTTCGCTACAATCCCGGCGGCCTGCTGAGCAGCGCGGTGGACGTCAGCGGACTCTTCCTCCCGCAGGGGACCAAGGTGGTCTCGACGGAGGGCCGGTTGCCGGGCCGGGAATATCGGACGACGACGCGCGGAGGCAAGACGCGGACCTATCCCGTCGCTCTTCTCGTCAATTACGCCAGCGCCAGCGGGTCGGAAGTTCTGGCGGGCGCTTTGAAGGATCTCAAGCGCGCGATTCTCGTCGGAGAAACCACGTTCGGCAAAGGCTCGGTGCAGAGCGTGATTTCGCTGCCCGACGGGTCCGCGCTGCGCCTGACAACGGCAAAATACTTTACTCCCGGACGCCAGGTGATTCACCAGGTCGGTGTTGCGCCAAATATCCGTGTGGGCCTCACCCAGCAGCAGGAATTCGACCTCCTCGAATCGCGGCGGGATCCCGAGAACGGCGGCGCAAGAAAGGTTTCCCCGGATGGCGATCCGCAATTGGCGCGGGCAGTGGATATGTTGCGCGGAACGCTCATTTTCGCGGACCGCCATCAAATCAAGAAAAAGAACCCTGCGGGAAAAGGCTCTTGAGTCGCGCCATCCTCGCGATCGAGACGTCCTGCGACGAAACGTCAGTCGCCATTTTGCACGGGTTCCGTGAGGTGCTCGCGCATCGCGTCGCATCCCAGGCCGGGATTCATGCGGAGTACGGGGGCGTGGTACCCGAGGTGGCTTCAAGAAACCACCTTGCGCTGCTTCCCGCGCTTATCGAGAGCGCTCTGGACGAAGGGAAGCTCTCGATTGCTCAAATCGACGCCTTTGCCGCGACGACCGGGCCCGGGTTGGCTGCCGCCCTCCTCGTAGGGGCTTCCGCGGCAAAGGGACTGGCCCTCGGCGCGGGGCGCCCTTTTCTTGCTGTCAACCACCTGGAAGGCCACCTGCTCTCTCCCTTCTTTGGTGAGAGCGTAATCCCTGCCCACGTGTCCTTGATCGTCAGCGGGGGGCACACCCTTCTCTTTGATGTGGAAGGCTACGGGCGATATCGCTTGCTTGGACGCACGTTGGACGACGCCGCCGGAGAAGCCTTTGACAAGATCGCCAAGATCCTCGGACTCGGCTACCCGGGCGGTCTGGAAGTGGACCGCCTCGCGCGAAAAGGCGATCCCGGGAGGTTTTCTTTTCCCCGCAGCATGATCACCTCGGGGGATTTCAATTTCAGCTTCAGCGGCTTGAAAACCGCGGTGAAGTATTTTTTGGAGGATGGATTCGATGCCCAGGACCTGCCGGACATTTGCGCCTCCTTTCAGGAGGCCGTGGTCGATGTGCTGGTGGCGAAACTCGCGAAGGCCGCCAAAGTGTGCGGTCGATCGCTGCTTGCGCTGAGCGGGGGCGTGAGCGCTAACGCCCGGCTCGGGGAAAGGGTTGCGCGAAGGTGCTCGGAATCCGGGCTTGACTGGCGAACGCCCCAGCCGGTGTTGCGCACCGACAATGCCCTGATGATCGCGTATGCGGCTTCACATCGCGTCGAGCGACCATCTCCCATTGACTCGGACGTGCTTCCGAACTTCGACCCGCTCGTCCTGCTAGGGGGAGAGCGCGTGAAATCATAGCACCTTCGATTTGAATTCTTCCCAGTCTGGAGAACATTAACTCATCCATGAGGAAGTTTTCGTTTTTCGCGGCGGTGATCATCTTTCACGCGGTTTTGCTCCTGTCTTCTCGTGCCGCCGAAGACTGGCAGACCGACTACAACGCGGCGCTCGCCCAGGCCGGCAAAGATAACAAGTTGGTGCTGCTCGACTTCACTGGCTCGGACTGGTGTGGCTGGTGCATTAAGCTGAGAAAGGACACCTTTTCGCAGCCCCAGTTCAAGGAATTTGCCGCCGGCAAACTCATTTTGGTCGAGTTGGATTTTCCCTCCCGCAAGGCGCTGCCCGATGAATTGAAAGCGCAGAACACCGCGCTCGCGACCAAGTTTGGCGTCGAAGGCTTTCCCACGCTGGTTTTGGTGGACGCCACCGGTAAGGAAGTCGCACGTCACGTCGGTTACCTCCCCGGCGGTCCCGAGGCGTTTATCAAATGGGTCGAAAAGGCTCAGGCCGGTTGACTACCGATTGGGGCGATCACCTGGCCTTGTGAATTTGGCGTCGCCCGTTGAGCCAGGCCGGTATCCCGGCAAAGGGTCTACGCAACCAACGGTTGGCTGGCGCGCTTCTCTTTTCGCAGGCAGGTCTCACAGGAGCCATACAGGATGATTTCGTGGTCTTCGACGCGAAAGCGTGGAGGCGCCATGGTTTTGATGCCCGCCAGGCATCTTTCCAGCTCGAAGACTCCGCCGCAGGCGCGGCAAAGAAAGTGATGATGATGCCCTTTGTCCGCCCGCTCATATCGCGGCATTTGGCCGGGGATTTCCACGGAAACCACGCGGCCGTCCTTGGAAAGCGACTTGAGGAAGCGATAGACCGTTGCTATTCCAAGCGTCGGAATTTCCTTGAGCGCCAGGCGCAGAATTTCCGGCGCAGTCAGCGGATTCTTGTGCTTCTCAAGCACGGCCTCGATGGCCCGCTTCTGTCGCGTGCGTCTTTCCACGGCTCAAAGAATAAGGGAGCGCGGCGGTGAGTTCAATGTCGTGATCGTTTCTCCCGAAAAAGACAAGGCGAACGATGTTGCCGTCCAAGGCTTTATCAGTTCGCCGGCGAAATCGAGCGCAGCCCGGCGAAACGTGCGGTGTGTCCGCGCTGCCGCCAAGAATCTATTTCAGGCTCTCCACGATTGCGGTGATATTGTAGCGAACCATGTCCGGGTAGGTTGACGCCTCTTTGTCGCCCAATCCGTCTGCGTAAAGTTCGCCGCCTACTTTCGCCCCCGTTTCCCTGGTGATCTCACCCACCACTTTGGGATTTTCGATGCTTTCGAAAAACACTGCCTTCACGCCCTCGCTTCGAATTGTGTTGATCAGTTCGGTGACTTTCTTGGACGAGGGCTGATCGTCAGTGCTCACACCTTCTATGGCATAAATTTTAAAGCCAAAGTCCCGCGCAAAGTACTGAAACGCATCATGGGAGGTAACCAGTTTGCGCTTCTCTCGGGGCAGCTTTGATACCTCCTGCCTAGCCCACTTTTCCAGGTCAGTGAGCCTGGCGAGGTAGGCGCCCGCGTTTTTCTCATACACGGCCTGATTGCCCGGATCGGCATCGATGAAGTGCTTCCTCACCACGATCGTTGCCTTTTTCATGTTTTCGATGCTGTGCCACCAATGCGGGTCTTCGACCATCCTGCCCTCCTCCTCCAGCTTCAAGGAAGGAATGGTGCTCCCGGTATCAACGAATTTAGCCTTGTTGCCAACGGCCTCTTCCAGTTTCGTCAGATAGCCCTCGATGCCCTTGCCGGTGATCAGAACCAGATCGGCGCTTTCAATCTGTTTGACGTCCAGAGGGGAAGGCTGGAACTCGTGCGGATCAATGCCCGGCTTGATGATCGGGATAACCTCCACTTTGTCGCCGCCAACGCTCCGCGCAATCTCGGTCGTGATGGTCGAAAGCGACGCGACTCTCAGCTCAGCGCGTGCGCCGGAGAGCGAAGCGAGGGAGAGGAAAAGAACGCCGATGAGCTCCTTCATAATGATAACGAGCAATCACTATCATATCTATCGCGCGGCGGCAAGGTGCTTTTCTGAAACTTTCCTGCGGTTCTGGCTGCCGCTCCGGGTCGCGTGTAACCCCTGAATGACAGACGCGCGACGCGCCTTTTGTGATGCAGTGGGCGCGCCGGTCATCCCTTCACGACATCTTCATTGCAGATGGGCCTTGAGAAACGCTTCCATTCTCCGGTAGAAGTCCATGCGATTTTCGGGGTTCTGGAACCCGTGTCCCTCGTCCATTTTGACCAGATACTCGACCGGGCGTCCCTTGGCCTTGAGCGCGTTGACGATTTGTTCAGCCTCGGCGTGGTTCACCCGCGGGTCGTTGTAGCCTTGCGCAACAAGAAGCGGCGCCTCGATTTTGTCAGCTGCGAAGAGCGGAGAACGAGAGCGGAGCAATTCGCGATCGGTCTCGGGATTGCCGACGCGCTTGTACATGACGTCCCGGAATGTTTCCCAATAGGGGGGGATCGTATTCATGAACGTGAGCAGGTTGGAGATGCCCACATAGTCTACCCCGCAGGCGAAGACTTTCGGGCGAAAAGCGAGGGCCGCCAGCGTCGCATAGCCGCCGTAGCTTCCGCCATAGATTGCCAGTCTGCCTTTGTCGGCGAAGCCTTGCGAGACCGCCCAATCGGCTCCGTCCACAAGATCGTCGAGCATTTTGCCGCCCCATTCCAGGTCGCCTGCGTGAAGGAATTTCTTTCCGTAACCGGTTGATCCCCGGTAGTTGATTTGCAAGACCGCGAACCCGCGATTGGCGAGGAACTGCGACTCGGGATCGTATCCCCAATCGTCGCGCGCCCAAGGCCCGCCGTGGACGACGAGCACCGTGGGAAGATTTTTTGCCTCAACGCCTTTCGGAAGTGTCAGGTATCCGTGGATCGTCAGGCCGTCCCGGCTCTGGAAGCTTACGGGTTTGACGTCCGCCATCGCGTCACGCGGCAGCCAGGGCCGGGGGCGGTAAAGAAACCGCGCCTCTCCGGTCTGGCGATTGTAGAGATAGGTTGCCCCCGGATCGTTCGGAGAGTTGTAAGCGACGATCCATAGCATCTCGTCATCCGTAGCACTGCGAAAAAGAATCTCCCCGTCGTGGATCTTTTGGAGCGCCTGCAAATCACGGGCAAACTGCTCGTCGAACGCCTTGTACGTAAGACGATCCCTGTTGTAACCGACGCCCAGCAATTCATCCGTTCGATCGCTGATGAGGACCTCACTCAGATCGTACTCCGGATCTTCATCGACCACGCTTTCTCTTCCGGTCTTGAGGTCGAGCTTTACCAACCGCTCCGTGTTCGAATCGCGCGCGCTCGACAGGTAGAGGAACGTTCCGTCACGGCCGAAGCCGCGAATGCTCGGGCTTTCCTCATCGGTATAGGTTGCCAGCAAACGAAATGGACCGCTTCCCGAATCGCGCACGCGGATTTCCGTCTTCGTTCCCACCTGGGCGGCGCACGCGCGAATAACGCCTTGACGGTCGGGATACCAATCGTCCACATCGCCCGGGTTCCTTTCGATCAACTCCGACTTTCCGCTGGCAATGTCGACTGAGTAGACATCGAAATATCTCTTGTCGCGAGCGTTGATGGCCACCAGGGCTTCGTTGGGGCGACCCCGTGGCAGATCGACGACCTGCGCCTTCGCCCCTTCCATCGGGGTCAGGTCGAGCGGTGTTGCGCCAGGATCGGCAGGATCGGCGCGGTAGAGGTGAAAGTTCTCATCGCCACCACTGTCCTGCTCAAAGAGGATGTATTTGCCGTCACGCGTCCATGTGAAATTCATGATTCCACGTGCCGCGTCATGGGTGATTGCTTTCGCCGATGCGAGGTCATTCCCCGTATCGCATACCCAAACATTGAGGCGGTTATTCTCCGGCGCAAGAAAGGCCAGGCGCTTTCCGTCGGGCGAGATCGTCGCGCTGCTGATCTTCGGATTGTCGAAGAAGTCCTTGAGCGGTATCAGAGGAGAGCCGGTTTTTGTCTGCGCGAGCAGCAGGTGACCGGAACAGAGGCTGCAAAGCAAAAAGGCTGGAATGGAGATTATTTTCATTTGGCAAAGGTTTCGTCTTAGTAGAGGTATTGATCCGCGGGTTGGGGGATCGAGGTCACTTTCAAGGCGTCGACGACGGGCTCCAGATGGTCACCGGCGGGATCAAAGCGAATTTTTCCGACGACCCTCACCCAGCTCATCAATTCAAAGTCTGGCGACGTCTTGGGGTATTGTACCATCACGGCGGCGGGCTGAACGTCCGCCGCGCAGCAGACCATGACGAAGCGGACGAGTTGAAACGGACCGCGTTCATGCCGCGCTTTGTTCCTGTGTGCGACCTGCCCGATCATCGCGACCTGCTTTCCCTCGAAATCCTTTCGCATGGACGCCTCTTCCGAGGCGTACAGAAGATCGATCACCTCCGCGTGGATGTTCCCTTCTCGGTCGGGGCGAAGAGCGGGGTTCTGATATTCCTCATCCTGCCCGGTCGCGGCAGTGCTCGATGGGTCCGGGGTTTCGTCTTGCGTGGGAAGATTCGGTTCCACGGAAGCCGGTTCGACAAATGCCGTCTCGATCTGATCGTTGATCGGGCTTTTTGGCACATTTGAGCCCGTGACGGATTGATCGCTTATCGGAGTCTTCCGAGCCAGCGGGGCGGAAGCATCCATCACTGGGCGAGGGGAGGAAGTGGCATTCGATCCGGGTAGCAACCGGGCGGTTTCGATTGTGCCGCGATTGCGGAGGAAGGTTTCTCCGAACCTGTCGGGAGAGACCATTGCGGCTAACGCAATGGGAACGCAAAGAACAAGGAAGCTCATTGCGCCCGCGGCTGTGAGACCTCCGTGCGAATGACTTTCGTGGTGCGAATGTTCGTGATGATTCTCCGCGCAGCATTCCGATGTTTGTGCGAAGGCGATGACGACTGCAGTCAGGGTCAAAGATACGCCAACAACCCAGAGCAACGGGCGGAAATGGGGATGGAGAAAGGCTGCAACGCGTCCGCTTAGATGGAAATACAGCATGATCGCACCCCATTCCAACAGCAGCAGAGACGATGCGTATTTGGATAGGGCGCCTCTCATATTTTCATTGCTCCGAACGTTAGGCAGATCAGGGCGATGAGCCCGAATAAACCAAGGGTCAGAAAGAGCGTGAACCGCTTTCGGAACACCAGTCCATACATCAGCAAAAGCTTCGCATCCATCATCGGCCCGAAGACCATGAAGGCCAGTTTCGAGACCAAAGGAAACGTGATGAAGTTTGCCGCGATAAACGCATCGCTTGTGCTGCAAAGGGACAGCAGGAAAGCCAGGCCCATCATCGCGGTGGTGGCGAATACCGCGTGAGAAGACAGCGGGAGTAAGAGTTCGCGGTTAATTGCCGTATTGAAGATGCTCGCGATAGCCGCCCCGATAATCAGATAGAATGCGACGTCCAGGAAATCGTGGCCTCCGCAACGAATGGCGGCGAGCGCTCTTTGCTGGAAGCCCAGGGAAGGCAAACTGCTCCGAAGGAGGTTTGAGGTGCCGGAACTGCCAAACGATCCCGATAAGGATTGAATCCGCGGGTTCGGCGACAAAGCTTGCATATCGCCGTTGAGAATCGATTTTGATGAAAGGCGGGCAACGATGAGTCCCGCGATGCACGCGACGAGAAAGCCGATTCCCAGCCGGAGAGAGGCGGTCATTACCGGACGCTGTCCGCGGAATGCGGCAATGGTGCTCACGGCAACAATAGGGTTCACAATCGGCGCCGACAGCAGGTAGGTGAGTGCGCAAGACACGGGCATTCCCTTGCTGATCATTCGGCGGATCACCGGCACCAAACCGCATTCGCACATCGGAAAGATTACGCCCAGGAGGGCACTGAGGCCAATGGCGACACTGGTATTGCGAGGGAGCATTCGTTCCATCGTTTGCGGAGGAACGAATGCGTCCACGAATCCCGCGATCAAAGTTCCGATAAACATGAAGGGGGCCCCTTCGAAGAGGATGCTCAGGAAGGAGACGGAAAAATCCTGCAGATTGAAACTAAACCATTGCACGGCTCTGATCCTGAATATTCCAAAAACGGTAGGCTACGGGTCGTCCGCGGTCCTTCCCGCAGACGGGGTCCAGTGAATTGACTTTGTCTAGCTTAGCTAAGCACTAGACTTCGGCGGGCGGAGCGTGCTCGAGAATGTAATAGCGGAAAAGGGGCCGTTGCCTGCGGTCCGGCGACTCCGTTGAGAGAAGTCCAAAAGCGAGCGGGAGCAGAGTCACCGAGGTCGCGACGGGAATGTCAATCTGCCCGTCGACGACAGTGTTAACCGCGCACTGATGTGCGGGCTCGTCGGCATCGTGGTGCAACCATTTGTGAAAAGACGGAGAAGCAGCCATTGCAACGAGCGTGAGCTGCGCCGCAAGAAGTGCCACGGCTATGACCGCCAAAAACGCGGCGGGCTTGTCTTTTTGGTGCATGGATGACAACGCGTCACTCGCGCAGGCGCTCAGCCCTGTCAACAGCGATTTTCAGAATGCGGCGACGCCGGAAGCCGGGCTGGGCGGAAGTTAGCAGAGCGGAGGCGCGTAATCTCTTTGGCGAAATCGTCGTCCGCGCGAATCCCGACGGCTCCATGCTGCGCGTGAAGGACGTGGCCCGCATCGAACTCGGCGCGCAGAACTACGCGATTTCAGGCCAGCTTAACGGCAAGCCCGCCGCGCTGATCGCGCTCTACCAACTCCCCGGCTCCAACGCCATCGCCTCTGCTGATGGCGCGAAGAAGACGATGAAGAAGCTGTCGGAGAAATTCCCGGCGGACCTCGAATACGTCGTCTGCCTGGACACCACGCCCGCCGTCACGTTTGCGCTGTTCCCGCTTTTCGGGTTCACGGTGAACACGCTCTCGCTCTTCGGCCTCGTGCGCTCCATCGGTCTCGTGGTCGATGATGCGATCGTCGTCGTCGAAGCCGTCGAACATCACATCGAGTACGGGCTTTCGCCGAAAGATGCGACATTCAAGGCGATGCAGGAAGTGACCGGTCCGGTCATCGCCATCGCGCTGATCCTTGCTCGGCAAGCGCATCCCGGGCAGCTTCCTGCCGGAGGAAGATCAGGGTTACTTCTTGGTCCAAGTTATCCTGCCCGACGCCGTGATGGCTGAGTGTGAGGGATCCTCAAGGCCACGCCCGGAGTCGAGTACGTCAGTTCGGTCACCGGCTCCAGCGGGGGCGTCACTTTCATGCTGCAGGGTCGATCCGGCAAGGACGTCGCTTTCCTCGCCGAGAACGTCGCGAAGTTCGTCGCTGCCGCACGCGAAAAGAAGGAACTCACGGAAGTGACGCCGATGTTTTCCCCCGGCGTGCCGCAGATTTTCCTGAATGTGGACCGCAACAAGGTGCTCAAGCAGAACATCGATGTGAGCGCCGTGTATCAGACGCTGCAGACCTTCATGGGCAGCTACTTCGTGAACTACTTCAACCGCTTCGGCCGCCAGTGGCAGGTCTTCGTGCAGGCCGAGGGCGACTACCGCAGAAACATCGACCAGGTCGGGCAGTTCTTTGTGAAAAACAAGAACGGCGCAATGGTCCCGCTCAGTTGAAATCATCTACTGCCCCGCCAAGGAAAGAGGTATGTGGTTTCTTCGACGAGGAGGCGCCGGCCCCTTGAAGGCCAGGGGACTGAAAATCATGAAGGAAATTGTCGGAGAGCGATAATTCTTCGGCGTTGCTGCGGGAAATCTCTTCGAGACGCGTCCGACTGAGCGCGCCGTGCTCCCAATTGATTCTAAGCTTCGCGGACCGCTTGATTCGGGACGACGGTGCGCGCGCCGCCCTTTGACATAAAGCCGGTAGTCCGCACATGACTGAAGCGGTTCGCGTTGCCGCGCGGTTGGCACTGCTGACGTTCCTTGTCAGCAGTATGCTCGCCGCGGGTCTCAACCTTACGCCAAGCGCAATCCTCGCGCCGTTGCGAAACGTGCGGCTCGTGTTGGCGGCGCTTGCTCTGAACTTTTTGGCGGCGCCTGTCTTTGCGTTCGTGCTAACCATTTTGATCCCCATTGAGCGTCCATATGCCATTGGACTGCTTCTACTTGGCGGCGCTGCGGGGGCGCCCTTTATTCCAAAGCTCGCGGAACGTGCCCACGGCGATCTCGGCTTCGCGGTGGCGCTTATGACGCTGCTGACGATTGGCACGACGCTGTTCATGCCGCTCGCGCTGCCGCTGCTTATACCCGGTCTTCAGGCCAGCCCGTGGAGCATTGCGCGACCGCTTATCGTATTCATTCTCACGCCGCTTGCGGTGGGGATGCTGTTGCGAAGCCAAAAGCCGGCCTTTTCCAATGCTGCCCGACCAATCTTCGCGAAGCTTGGAAACATTTCTGTCCTCGTATTGCTCGCGCTGCTGGTCATCCTGCACTTCCGTGATCTGAGAAGCGTTCTGGGCAGCGGAGCAATAGCGGCCTGCGCGGTCTTCTTTGCCGGGCTTTATGTGGCGGGATACCTGCTCGGTGGATCACGGGTGGAGATAAAAGGGGTGCTCGGGCTCGGGACCGCGGCGCGCAATGTGGGCGCAGCCCTCGTGCCAGCCTCGCAAAGTTTTTCGGATCCAAAGGTCATCATCATGCTCGTGGCCTGCACTATAGTGATGCTAATCTTGCTCCTCCCTGCCGCGACTTGGCTGCGGCGGAAAGCACCGACAGCTCAGTGAGCGCTCAGCCCGGCTGCAGAAGGTTGCACGGGGAGCCGTTGGAAGCAAAAATGACCCCTCGTGCACACCGCCTGTGTGGCTCAACCCGCGCTTCAACGGGGAGAAGACTCCTGGAAAGACGGAGACGCAGTCAGTAGCCTAAGTACCATCCCCCGCAAACCCTATGCTTCCCCAACGCTTGATTCAACGCTGCGGCATCTTGTCATTAATGCTCTCACTCGGCGCGTGCAGCGGTCTTCCCAAGGGCGGCGAACGCGCACCTTCCGCGGCCATGAAAAGCAGCGGCGGCACCGCGCTGGCTGCCGCGGTGCGTCTACGCGTCGCCGCGCATCCAGGCCAGTCCGGTCTCCACGCGCTCCCGGAAGGGCGCGACGCTCTGGCCGCGCGGCTGGCTCTGGCCGATGCGGCGCGGCGCAGCCTCGATGTGCAGTATTTCATCTGGACCAAGGACCTGGCGGGCAAGGTTCTTCTCGAACATCTGTTCCGTGCGGCCGACCGCGGCGTGCGCGTGCGTTTGTTGCTCGACGATCTCGGCACGATGCCCTCCGACGCCACTCTGCTCACCATAGACAGTCATCCGAACATCGAGGTGCGGATGTTCAACCCCGTGGCCCTGCGCTCGCCCCGCTTGCTCGGCATGATCGCCGACTTCGGACGCGTCAACAAGCGGATGCACAACAAGTCCTTCATTGCCGACGGGGAGGTCGCCATCGTTGGCGGCCGCAATATCGGCGACGAATATTTTGGGGCTCATGAGAAGGCGAATTTTGTCGATCTCGACGTGGCGGTCATTGGGCCGGTGGTGCCCGAGGTGTCCGCCGAATTCGACCTTTACTGGAATCATCAGGCTTCGATTCCCATTGCGGCTCTTTCGCGACAAAACACGACGCCCGGGGAGTTCGCCGCAAAGCGCGCTACGCTTACAGCATTCAACTCGACGGCGGAGCGTTCTGCCTATGCGGAAAGCGTGCGCGACAGCGAGTTTGCCCGGCAACTCAAGAACCGCGCGGTTTCGTATTCCTGGGGCCGCGCCACGATCGTGTCTGATCATCCCGACAAGGTGCTCACCTCCGCCGCCAGGACGGAGACGCATCTCGCCCCCAAGCTTCGCCAGGTCGTCGATGCCACGAAACGGGAGCTGATCCTCGTCTCGCCTTACTTCGTGCCGGGGAAGCAGGGCGTGGACCTCCTGGCGAGCGTGCGCCAACGCGGCGCCCGGGTGGTCGTGATCACCAATTCACTGGCTTCCACGGACGGGCTTCCAGTCCACTCCAAATACCAGCACTACCGCAAGCAACTACTCCAGGCCGGCGTCGAACTCTACGAACTTAAGCCGAGTGCTGGCGCCCAACGCGAGCGGCGACCGGGAGGCTTCCGCGGACCGAGCGGATCGGGCAGTGCGGGCTTGCATGCGAAGACGTTCGCCTTCGACCGCCGGATTGGTTTTATCGGCTCATACAATCTCGATCCGCGCTCAAGCAAACTGAACACCGAGATGGGTTTGCTCTTCGATTGTCCGGAGCTGGTGAAGCGTCTGGCCGAGGCGACCGGGCGCGATATCGACCGCAACACGTATCGCGTCGAACTTGTGGGAAACCGCCTAAGGTGGGTGACTCGCGAGGATGAAAAGCAAGTCCGCTTCGACTCCGAGCCCGGGGCCAGTCCGTGGAAGCGCATCAAGGTCCTCGTCCTGAGCTGGCTGCCGATCGAGGATCTGCTCTGAGCTTCCCGCCAAAACCGACCGTCAATCTCATGCACCAGCTTCTGATCAGCAAGATTCGCTAAGCCTTTGGCTTTGCCTTAGCCTTTTCATCCTCCAACCGCAAAAAGCACTGCCACTGAACGCGCCCCTGTGCGATGGCTTCGAGGTAGTGAAAAGCATGAAGTGGGTGCCGTTCAGCAGGAAACGGTGCTTCAACTAGTGGTGATGACGCTTCTGCCGCTGGCGCCTCTCCTCCTGACCATGATTCCGTTGACTGAATTGCTCGACCCGATTTTTGAGCGTGGTGTTCTGACCACGGCAAGAACGTGAAAAGAGCACTTCAAGGCTTCCCGGCCGCTCGCCTTGAGTCCCGCCGCACGAGAAGCCCTCCTCGACCTGCGACTATGATCGTAGTCGAGTCGGGCTCCCGGCGCGGCGGGATTCGGTTAATAGGGATCAGCGGAGACCGCCGCTCGCGAGGATTTGCTCGCCGGTAATCCACGCGGAGTCGTCCGAAGCAAGGAATACCGCGATGGAGGCGATATCACCAGCCCGGCCGACGCGTCCCAGCGGGGTCTGGGCGATCGTTCCCGCTTCAAGTTCCGAACCGATAATGCCGGCACTGTGTGTGCCTTCGGTCTCGATCATGCCGGGATTCAGCGCGTTGACGCGGATCTTTTTCGGGCCGAGTTCACGGGAGAGCACGCCGGTGATTGCGTCGACCGCGCCCTTGGTGCCGGAGTAAACCGAACTGCCTGGAGGTGTGATTCGGCTGACAACAGAACCGATGTTGATTATGCTGCCCCCCTCGCCGAGGTGCTTCACTGCGGCTTGTGTCGTGAGAATAACGCCCAGGACGTTAATGTTGAAGATCCTGTGGAACTGCTCTTCCGTGACGGCTTCGATCGGTGCGAACTCGTAGACCCCCGAATTGTTGACGAGGACGTCGAGACGACCATAGTTTTTGATGGCGGCGTCGATGATTCCCTGCGCCTCCGCGGCTTTGGAGACGTCGCCCTGCACGGCAACGGATTTGCCGCCGCCCGCCGAGATCGCAGCAACAACGGCGTCCGCACCGGCTTTGCTTGAAGCGTAGTTGACGACGACGGAAGCGCCTTCCGCGGCGAGTGACTTGGCGATGGCGGCTCCAATTCCCTTGGATGCCCCTGTGACAACTGCTACCTTACCTGTGAGTTTGCTCATGTTTAGTGTTCTTGTTGGTGTTTGAATTGAGATCAAAAATGCCAGTATAGTTCTGTTGTTCGGAACTTAAGAATCATTGAACTGTTGTCAAGTCGTGGTATGATAAAAAATAAATGAAGCCGTTGTTTCACCCCTCGATCGAAGACGTGACCGTCGAGGCCATCCTCCACGCGCTCTCCGACCCCGTGCGTGTGGCCATTTTCGCGCAAATCGACGGCTCGGAATGTTCCCAGAGTTGTTCGAATTTTCTGAATATGAGTGAGAGGACCGTTCCGAAGTCGACCCTCTCCCAGCATTTCAAGGCGCTCAGAGAGGCGGGGTTGATTCGTGGCGAACGACGAGGCATCGAGATGCACAACACGTCTCGATGCGCGGAAATCGACAAGCGCTTTCCCGGACTGATTACTGCGATCGTAAAGGCTCACAACATTCAGTCGGGAAAAAAACTGCGGACCGCGAGAGCGGGGAAGCGAACTTCTCCGTCCGGGAATGCCGCGAAATAGCGAGCATTGAGCGTCGTGCCAATTCATCCTCCGGTGACCTGACCCGGAGGTCAGACACGGCTCTCACCCGTTCTCCCGAGACAGAATCCGTTGGCTTAGTTATAGAAGCCTATGTTTCCTTACGACCCTGTGCTGTTGGCAGCCGTTCAGACGCCGCCGGAATCGATTGCGGATGCGGTGCGGACGATGCGGACCATCCAGGCAACGTGCGTGAATGGTGACGGTTTGAAGTGGTTCAACTGGCTCTATCTGCAGGTGACGGAGGCTGTGTGCGCTCGTGTAGCTTCCGGCGGGTTCAACGATCCGGCGTGGCTTGCGGCGCTGGACGTGCAGTTTGCGCGGCTCTACTTTGGTGCGCTGAAGACGGCGCTTTCGGGTGGGAGGGCGCCGGGTTCGTGGCGGGCCGTCTTTCAGCGGCGAAACCAGACGGCGATTGCGCGGATTCAATTTGCACTGGCGGGAATCAACGCGCACATCAACTACGATCTGCCGAGTGCGATTGTGAATACCGGAGTCGCTCCACGGCACGGCGACGTGCGTTACAACGATTACACGGCGCTGAATACAACATTGGATAGTCTTGTGGAGAGCGCAAAGCGAACGCTCCACGTGCGGCTGCTGGGGGATACGTTGCCGCCGTTGACGCACCTGGAGGATACGATCCCTGCATTCAGCGTTCGCGCGGCTCGCGAGGCGGCATGGAACAACTCGCAGTTGCTGTGGGAATTACGCAACCTGCCGCTGGCTAGGAGCGCGATGCTCGATGGTCTGGACGGGATGACAACGGTGATTGGCAAGACTTTGCTGGTGCCGGTGCCGTTCGTGGATCTGGTCACGGCGGGCTCATGACCGATAGATACGTCTCAGCCATGGAAGCCTGCGACGCGGCGAATCAGGAACGCATTGCCCGCCTCAGACGCGGCCAAGCCAAGAGCAGATCGCTTTCCGAGAGGAGAGCGTGGGTTTTGATCTTGCCGGAGATGCGGTTCAGTTGAGGCCGCTCCGACGCACGAGGACCTAAATCGGCCTGGTCGCACGCCTGTTGGGAGAACCGAACCCCTACACGGTTCTTTAGAGGCGGTCACCATGATTGCTGGCTGATCGTTCCCGCGACACGCATCTCGACCTCGACCGTTTCGCTCACATGGAGAAGGAAGGTGCTCGGGTCTTTCATGCTCCACTTGACGTAGGGGATGGACAAATGCGAAGTCGCGGTGAAGCGACCGTTCTCGACGGATATCTTCGCGGGCAAGGTGACGTCATGATCCTGGCCGTGAATTCGCAAGACCCCATGAACACCTACCTCGCTCTGACCCGCCAACGCCAACTGACCGGCGAGACGATCCGGTGAGAAAACCGCCTCCGGGAACCGCGTACTTTCCAGAACCTCCCGATGCATGCGGCGATCACGTTCATCGTCGCCTGTGTTCCCGCTCTTCACATCGACCACGATCCGGCCGCTAATCTTGCCGGAGGCAACGTCCAGCCGAAGCATCCCCTGCTTCACCCCAAACGTTCCGTGGACGGTGTGCAACACGGCACCCAGGGTGAAGTCGATCTTGCACGCTGGGCGATCGAGATCGAGCGTGACCTGTCCGACGGGCGGACTGGACTTCGCGAACTCGTGTCCCGCTAAGCCGAGGATAAATAAAAGCAGCGCAAACCGAATGTTCACCAGGGGGAGATGCCTGGTGTTGCAAGGACTGTCGAGTGAAACTAAAGGAGTCGTAAATCCGGATCGCATAGGGAACATCACTCTTGGGTTTGTTCCCACGAGTCCGACGTCGACTCGGTTATTTCGACGAAGTGTGTGTTTCTTGCCACAATCCGTACCTCGTGTTTGCTTCTCTTCGACATCGATATTTCAGGCCGCCACTCGCAACTCTCTCCGAGGGGTTTATTCTGATTTACCATGAGAAGGATCACTTCCACCCTTAAAGCGGACGTTATTGTGATCGGAGCAGGAATCAGCGGCCTACTCGCCGCTGGCAGGCTGAACGCAAGCGATTATCGCGTCATCGTTTTGGATAAAGGGCGCGGAGTGGGGGGGCGTCTCGCCACGCGCCGGATGGACAAAGGGGTGTTCGACCACGGCGCGCAATATTTCACGGTCCTGGACCCGGGTTTCGATGTCATTGTTCACGAATGGCGGGAAAGGGGGATAGTTCGGCCCTGGACCACGGGATTCGCCCTGACGGATGGCAGCATAAAGCGCGATGGACAAGAGCGGTTCTGTGGCGTTTCTGGAATGACTGCCATAGCCAAGCATTTGGCCCGAGAACTTGATGTTCACCTCAATGCCAGAGTTGTGGGCTTCGCAGCCGAAGGTGATGGCTGGAAGGTCACCACGGAAAACGCCGAGAGTTTTACGAGCCGGGCCCTGCTTTTAACGCCTCCTGTTCCGCAGAGCCTCCAGCTCCTGGCAACTGGAAACGTGCCTTTGTCAGACCGCATCAGAAATGAATTGGAGCAAATAGAGTATGCCCCGTGCCTCGCGCTGCTGGTTTATCTCTCTGGGGAAAGCCTTGTCCCTGATCCGGGAGGGCTATGGTTCCCCGGCGAGCCCATTCGCTGGATTGCCGACAACCACCGCAAAGGAATATCTTCGGGATCCCATGGCGCACTAACCATCCAGGCTGGGCCGGATTATTCCCGCCAGAATTGGGATACTCCGGAACAGGAGGTGACCGAAAAATTGCTCGCGGTGGCGGCACCCTGGTTGGGGACCTCGCCCGTTCAAACCCAATTGCATCACTGGCGTTACAGTCAACCCCTCTCGACTTATCCTGAGCGCTGCCTGACGTTGCAGTCGCGTGCGCCTCTCGTCCTTGCCGGCGATGCCTTTGGCGGTCCGCGTGTGGAAGGAGCGGCCCTCTCTGGCCTGGCTGCAGCTGGCGCGTTGAGTGAACTCTTAAGTCAACCGCATGGCAATTGATCCGCGCAGCGGCACTTCAGTATGGGTTTTGATCTTGCCGGGGATTTTCTTTGTCGCATAGTCCTTCCCGTTGACCTTTTGGGGGTATAGCTCAGTTGGTGGAGCGTCTCGTTCGCAAAAAGTTTGGGCGGTTGTGGACTCAAAAGGTCTTATGTGGACAAAGCGGGACAAGCGTTTCTAATTGACGCGGTATTAGGTTGAGGCCGCTCCGGCGTACCAGGACTTAAATGGCCCGAATTTTCGACGCCGGTATAGACTTGGGTAGAGACGACAGTCCTTGGTGCTGCGTGTCGTCTACGGATTTCGCTATTTGCCTCCCCGTAGCATGCTCCTGACGCGACTTTCCTCAGCGGGCGGGCGCGCGAAAAGCTCCTGTTTGACTTCCAGGCTCACTTTTTGTCACTTTGTGCTCCATAGAAACGCACGTTTTCGGCATCAGACGCCCGGCCAACGCCCCGGAGGGCCAAAAGCGATTTCCTGTCAGTTCATGGGCACTGCTCGCGCTCCTCGTCCTGGCGACGACCGCCAAGTTCGCCGCCTTCGCCCATGCCCTGTCGTTTGGGTACGTGGATGGGAAGGTAGGGCTCGGGCTCGCGGTCAGCGTCGTCCAGGCCGGCCTGTGGTGGTGGATGGCCCGCGGACTGGGCATCGCCGGGGTGCTTGGAGCTTGGCTGCTGCAGAGTCTCTACCTCACGGTGTGCTGGAGCTATTTCGCCTACTTCGGTCTGCACCTGATGTTCGCCACCGCTGTGAGCGTCGGCGCGGAGGGCATGACCGCGGTCAGTCATGGCGCCGTCCCGCTGATCGTCGGCATGCTGTGGCTGCTGATCGATCTGCCGTTTGTCTTCGCGTGGTGTGTCGCAGATCGCGGACGCTGGCGGTGGTCAGCGGTGGCGGGCGTCGCGCAACTCGCGCTGCTCGCCTGGCTGGGCGTGCGGGCCCATCATGCGTTGGAATGGGCCGCCGCCGAACGCGATAACCGCTACACCGCGCCGACTCTGTTCATTCCCGAGTTCGGTCTGCTGCCGGTCCAACTGGCCCAGGCCCGGGCGCGAGACCGCTTCGCGGATTTCCGTTATGGTCCTGAAGCCATGATCAGCGCCACTTCGGCCGAGCGTCGGGATGTGCTGCTGGTGCAGGTCGAATCCCTCGACGTCGGGGCCATCGAACGCGCCATGCCACGGCTCGCCGCGCGCATCCCGACGGGCGTGTACTACCCGCGCTGCCTCGCCTACCATGGGCCCGGCGGCTCGGCTGATTGCGACGTGGCGGTGGTCGAAGGCTGCGAACCACTGTGGGACGCGGTGTCCTTCGACCAACCTGGATACCCATGGCCCAATTCGTGGGTGCGCCGCCTCCGCGAAGCCGGCTGGTCGACGGCGTTGGCCCACGGCCTGCCCGGGGCGTACTTCAATTTCGCCCAGATCATGCCGCGCCTCGGTTACGAGCTGTGGGATCTCGACTGCCTGGGTCTGGTGCAGCATCCCGGCGAATTCGGCGCCCGCGATGTCGAACTGGTCGATGCGGTGATCGCGCGCATGCTATCTCTGCCATCGCCGTACGTGCTGCACGTGGTGACCATGACGAGCCACTCGCCGTTTACGCAACAGCGTAGCCTGGTGGTCGGGTCCGATCAGCGGCGATGACTACTGCGACGCGATGGCCTGCGTCGATGCCCAGCTCGATCGTCTGCTGACTGGCTTCCTCGACCGCTCTCCGCGTGGGCTGGTGCTGCTGTTCGGCGACCATGCGGCGGGGCTACCGAGCAGCACCATCGAACGCGACGGCGGTGTGCAGCGCGAGTACGTGCCGTTGCTGATCATCGGCGCCGATGTGCCACCGCGCACGGATAAGCGGTTGGCTTCGTTCCTCGATCTTGGACGTACACTGCTGCCGGCGGTCGGCTGGTCCGGCCCATGGCGCACGTGGGGTTCGGATCTGCTTCCGGTGGCCGGTTCCCTGGGCCCAATTCCATTCCGGGGGCAGGCAGTGGTGCGTTATTAGTCGCCAGACTTGTATAAGGAACAGCAACCGGTTCTGGGTAAGCCGGCAGGGCTGTAAGAGCTTCCTACAAGTTCGTCGTAGGGGACAGGCTTATCCACTATCGCTCGACTTTCCCTGCGACGGCTCGAGGGCCTGCTCATCGGCTCGAGTCGCGGACGGCTCGGCGCAGAGAAAGCCAAAGCGCTCCGAGAATCGGCAAAGCAAAGCGTGGCTGCCCGCCGCCAGGATCCTGCCCTTGATCTGCTTATCCGCACCATGATCGCGCAGCTGGAGTTCTTCGAAAATTTGAGGCCTCGCCGACGCTACGAGGACCTAAATGGCCTGAATTTTCCATACCGGTATAGACGAGGGTATAGACTGGAAGATTCTGGCTACGCCAGTTGCCATGCCAACAGAAGGATGGAGATCGCTCTAACGAGAATGGCATTGGCATTCATGGCGCGGACGAGCCCGAGTCCATCAGGTGCGATGCGATTCACGGATGCATCCGCCTTGTCAATTGGGACGTCGCAAAACTGGCAGAGATGTTTAAACCAGGTTCCGGTTATCGTGGAGTGGAGGCTCGTTGCGGGAAAAGGTTTGCAGCTCCTTCACTCCCGGCCGCTCAGCACCTCATACAGCTCATGGCTGGTTATTGTGACTGGAGCTCAACTCTTACAAAGGACTCTGGCGGATCCGAAGGGTATCTGTCGCTCAGGCCGCGGCCGCTTTCAGAGTAGCCGGCTTCTCCTCAGCCACGGGCGTCCCATAAATCCAGAACGATTCGGGCACCGGCGAGCCCGTCCAGACTCCGCCAACATTGGCGACCTCGGATCCCTTCCAGACTATAGTCCTCCACGCCGGATCGAAAATCATATAGCCGGGATCGCCCATGAGCTCGATGCGATTGCCCCCTGGCTCCAGCATGTAGAGAAACGACGCCCCGCCGATGCCATGCCGGGCGGGTCCGTGCTCGACGGCGATATCAGCTTCCTTTGCCAGTTCCGCCACATCGAAGAGGTGCTGCACGGAGGTGTAGTAGAAGCAAACATGGTGGAGTCTCCCAAAGCAGTTCCATCGAGTGGCCTTCAGCAGTTCCGGCCCGGAGACATTGCGCGGCGTCTTCACGCCGCCATCACTTCGTCACGAACGAAGTGAAGCCGGATGATCTTGGGCATGGGACCGGGCACGCCATCGCCAAAATGACAGTGCACCGCATCTTTGACCATCTCGCGCAACTCGTTGAGAGTATCGCCTTGGGTAACAATGCCGTGGCCCAAGGCCGTTGCCACATAGCCGCCATCAACCTCGTCTTCCTGCACTTCGAAGATGATCTCGCTCACGGGAGTAATCTAGGCGCTTGCCTCAACCGTGGCAAGCCGCCCGCCAGGGCAACACAGAGAAGGACTTCCTGGATTTTCGCGCGTTGGGTGTGACGATGGCTTGGTTGCCACGTGGTCTTTGAAGCGGCGGACCGTGGGTCGACAGCCGCGGGTCGAGAGTCTTGATCCAGCAGAGGACGGATACATCCATGATCTCAGGCTTTCGGAGGCTGTGCGCTCCAGATTGCTCCGTCCGTGGCGCGGCACGGTTCGCCTCGCATTACAGTTTGGTCCCATCATGGACAAACGACATATGAACTGTGGGACCGAAGGAAGAACTGGCGAGGAATCCGGGGCAGATGCCCAAGCCGATGGCAATGCGGCTTTCCGAGCGGAGAGCGTCGGTTTTGATGTTGCTGCGGATTTTCTTTGTAGCATAGTGATTGCCGTTAATCTCGTGACGTTTCACACAAGGGATATTCGGAATGCTTCGAGGAAGCTGGCCGCTGCTGCGCGTAGTGGTGCCGTCGATACCGTTTGCCTTCGTCGGTCAGTTCCGGTATAGACAAGCATCTTTTTGTGTTGTGGGGACTGTCATGTAACTCATTGAAATCAAATAATTTGGGGGTATAGCTCAGTTGGTAGAGCGTCTCGTTCGCAAAAAGTTTGGGCGATTCTGGACCCAAGGGGTCTTGTCTGGACAAAGTGGGACACATCCTTCTACCTAATGCGGTTTCAGGCTGTGGTTACTTTCGACATTGGAGCCACTGAGATTTATGTGGCCGTGCCTGAGGAACGAGACATTCGCCCGGTGCGGAAGTTTGCCACCTTTACCGAGGACTTGCACGCCTTGGCCGACTGGCTCGTTGCTTGTTCAATCAAAACGGTGGCCATGGAATCCACAGGAGTTTACTGGATCGCTCTTTTCCAGATTCTGGAGCGTCGGGGCTTGGAAGTTTGCCTGGTCAACGCCCGCCATGTCAAAGGGGTGCCGGGGCGCAAAACCGACATCCAGGATTGCCAGTGGCTGCAATACCTCCACACGGTGGGATTGCTGCGGGGTTCCTTCCGGCCCGTGGAAGCGGTTTGTGCGCTTCGCAGCATCTTGCGCCATCGCGACAACCAGCTCAAGGCTGCCTCGGGCCAGGTGCTGCTCATGCAAAAGGCCCTTACTCAAATGAACCTCCAGTTGCACAATGTGATCAGCGACATTACCGGGGTCAGCGGGTTGGCCATTATCGATGCCATCCTCTCGGGAGAACGCGAACCCTCCAAGCTCTGCGGCCTGTGCGACGCGCGCATCAAAGCCAGCCACCAGGTCGTGGCAAAAAGTCTGGTGGGCGATTACCGACCGGAACATCTCCTTTGCTTGCAACAGGCCTTGGAAAGCTACCGGCATTTTCAGCGCCAGATGGCTGCTTGCGACGAGCACATCGAGACAATGCTTGCGCGTTTTGATTCCCAAGAGCAACCCGCAGAGGCTCCCTCAACCAAATACAAAGCCAAAGGCAATCAGCCCGCCTTCGATGTTCCCTCCGAGATACACCGAATCCTTGGAGTGGACCTGACGGCCATTCCCGGCATGAGCGCCCAAGGTGTGCTCACCTTCTTCTGCGAAGTCGGCCCGCAAATCACCCGTTTCCCTTCCTCACGGCACTTTGCCTCCTGGCTGGGGCTTTGTCCGGATAACCGCATCAGTGGCGGCAAAATCCTCTCTTCCACTGGCTCGCATCCTCTTTGCCATGCTTCGGGATCGCCGTTCTTTCGACCCTAAACTGCTGGGAATCCTCAACGAAAAACATCTCTGCCGCCGTCAAAACTCCCTGCGCAAATACGCCGCTTCTCTTGGTTTCGAACTCGTTCCTATCCAAAACCTTGCACATTGAGTTTCTTAGAAGGCGTTTGAGGACCTCAAAGGCCCGAATTTTCGATGCCGGTATAGACGGCGGTATAGACTGGGGAATTCCGGCTGCGCGCGTTACCCAAACCTCGGCCTTACCCATCAGGACTCAACCGAGATGTCGGATGCCCGAGCCTCCGATCATGGATTCTTACCCCACAAACTCCGAGAATCGCAATCCGCAACCGCAAAGCAGCGTGGCAAGCAGACGATGATTCGTTCGCGTGTTTTACCGCGGCTAATGTACCTACATTTATTTCGAAGGCCCGACGCGGTGCTCTGTAATTCTTTTCGGATGGGACCCCGCGCGCAAAAATTTGTTGATGCGATCACGCCGCCTGAAATGATGAGAGAGCCGACTAATTCTCAAGGGAGCGTGTTGTTATGATGATCGTTGCAAGCCAAAGCGACAGTATCGCGTCCGCCGCGAGACCGCCATCTTACCGCTGTGTTCGGCGTGTTTGTTTATCATTCCTGACGGTCGTGGCACTCGCCAGCTTTAGCCTTGAGGACGTGGCATGGGCGGCGGAACAGCCGAAGACAGACGGTGCCGTTGAGGATCGCGTCCAGGCGTTGATCCCAGAACTCGAAGCATACATTGCCGGCGGCATGAAGGAGTTCGACGTGCCGGGCCTGGCCATTGGAATTGTTGCCAAGGACAGGCTCGTTTATGCCAAGGGCCTTGGGGTGCGCAGCAAGAGCGGAGGCGGGCCGGTTGATACGCGCACGATCTTTCAGATCGGCTCAACCACGAAGGCATTTCTCGCCGCGACCCTGACCATCATGGTCGATCGCGGCAAACTGGGGTGGGACGACCGCGTTGTCGATCTCAATCCGGAGTTTCAGTTGAAGGATCCCTGGGTCACGCGCGAGTTTCGCGTCTTCGACTTGCTCGCTCAGCGCTCCGGACTTCCACCCTTGGTCAACGACATGCTCGCCATGCTTGACTTCAACGAGGCGGGGTTGATCCGGTCCCTCCGCTACGTCGAACCGGTGTCCAGTTTCCGCACGACCTTCGCCTATACCAACATCACGCATCTTTTGGCGAGCCGCATCGTGGCAAAAGCCGCGGGCGCTGCGGATTGGAATACGGTCCTTCGGAAGGAATTGCTCGATCCCCTGAGCATGAAGGACTCGTCCTACGCGGCCGAAGCCATCGAAGCGGCGGCCAATCATGCAACGGGGCACCGCTGGACACCGGAGGGGACCATCGAGGGGCCTTTCACATCGATTTTCCCTTACCACTTGGCTGGGGCCGGCGACATCAACTCAACGGTCGAGGATATGGCGCGCTGGGTCCGCTTGCAGCTCGGCAACGGCACATTCGAGGGGCGCCGCATCATCTCGCCCGAGAATCTCGCCTTCACGCGCACGCCAAAGGTGGCAGTCAACGACCAGTTATCCTACGCCTTGGGTTGGTATATCTACCCGACGCCGAATGGCACCATCGTTTGGCACGATGGAGACGCGCTGAGCTTCGGCTCCTTTGTCGGCTTGGTGCCTGACAGAAATATCGGCATCATCATCCTCACCAACGAAACGAATGTGGGTCTTCCGGATGCGCTCGGGCTATGGTTGTTGGACCGGATTCTCGGCAACCCCGAGCGCGACTACGTGGCGGACAAGCTCAGACAAGCGAAAATCGACTTTGAGGCGACGGCCAGGAGGTTTGCCAAGTCTGCCAATCCGCGACCGTTCCCGCAGCTCGCACCGCTCGCCGGCAATTTCGTCAACCCGAGCTTCGGCGAGGCGGCGGTGGCGCTTGAGGGTGATGCGCTGGTTATGGAGTTCCAGGCTACCGGCGCCAAGTTCAAGCTCGCGCCTTGGGACGGCGACGTCTTTATCGCCAGGCTCATGCCAACCGGTCAATTCGGGCCTATCGTCGATTTGGGCTACATGACAAAAGGATTTGTCCAGTTTCAAATGGACAAGGACGGCGCGCTCAATCTGCTGCGCCTCTCCACTGAGGACGGCCAGGCTTATGAGTTCCGGCGCAAAGTTGCGCCAGACTCAGCGGCCGCCCATGCTGCGGTGTGTGGAGACTTTGCCGGGTTGGTCGACATCGGTGGTGGCCGCAGGATGTATCTCGAATGCCGCGGTGCCGGTTCTCCCACGGTGGTGCTCGTATCGGGCACCCGAGGCGCCCACGATGACTGGACCGATCTGATTGATCCCACCGGCCCCGCCGGGGCTGGGAAGCCAAGTGAGTCGGCCGTGTTCCCCCAGGTCGGCAGGTTGACCCGGGTGTGTGCCTACGACCGTCCCGGAACCGCCCGGCTCGATGACACACCAACCGATTCCACGCCGGTACGACAGCCGACCACGGCACAGCAGGGAGTCGCGGATCTGCATGCCCTGCTGATCGCAGCCAGGGAACCAGGGCCCTACGTTCTTGTGGGACACTCTTGGGGCGGTTTGATTGCCAGGCTCTTCGCGAGCACCTACCCCGATGAGGTGTCCGGTCTGGTGCTGGTTGACCCCGCCTCGGAGTTTCTGAAGCGCTCGCTGACGCTTGCGCAGTGGACGACGTACATCGAAGCCACGAAGAAGCTGATTGAATCCAACGGCCTGGAAGCGCCCGACCACGAGCGCAGCCTCGATCTACTCCATACCGCCCCGCAAGTACGCGCGATCCCTGTTGTCGTGCTCACCTCGGACAAGCGATTTGACTTTGGCGCCGGAGGGGCGGAGACATGGCCGGCGTGGCGAACCGCTCAGGAGCGCCTCGCGAAGCTTCTCGCCGCGAAGCACGTCAGCGACACGAACAGCGGCCACGCCATCCAGATGGAGCAACCCCGACTGGTTATCGAAGCAATCCGCGAGGTCGTCGAGGCGGTCCGTAGCGGGAGACAGCAACTGGCGCGCTGACGCGTGCGGATCGATGACACCGGAAGGGCGGCGAAACCCTCGACTTCTGCTTATCGCACAGACCTCGCTTCTGAGGAGGCCGATCCAGACCCTCCACTCGCGGAGCTTTCACTGAGCGGCTTTCAGGTCGGTGATCAGGGCGCCAGATTCCGAGTCGGAGAGTGATGGTTCTTATCTTGCCGCGCACTTTGTTGACGCCGTAGACGAGGATTCAGATTGGCAGGGCTTTGAATCAGAAGCTACTGACAAGCTTATCGCTCAAAACCGTGAAGTCGAATGTTGCGACTGTGCGCTGCGGTGCGGTCGCTCAGCCGTTCGCCGTTTGCCGAACCGGATCCATTGATTCAACCAGAACAGCGGAGCAATCGCAACTCACTCACAAAGCTGCCTCCATCTGCTCAAAGTCCTCGATGTTTGGCCAGCGATTACGGCGCCCTCGCCTCGGATTGCCTTCTGCATTCCAAGATATAGCAAGGCGACAGCGCAAAGAGTGATGACAAGGCTTGAGGCGGCAGTCTGATTGTGGCAGTGTTGCCATACATGAAGATGGGGGAAGTGGCTTATCCGCACATTGTCAAAAAGGCCGACGAACCGGCACGGCTGGAGAGTCATCCGCGAACGCGAGTAGCCATGCTCGTGGCCGATTACCTTTGGCGCGGCTGGTCGGCGGAGGAAATCGTGCGCCACTATCCTTATTTGACTCTCGCCGAGGTGCATGCCGCCCTCGGCTATTACTTCGATCACCGCGAAGAAATTGACACGGAATTGCTGGAGGAAAGCCGTGGTGCAGACGCCTGGCGCAAGTCGCACCCCACTGCATCAGAGTTAGTTCGATTGAAGCAGGCCGCAGCGTAAACGGCGACATGGCCACGGCTCTCTATGCAGATGTGCATGTACCCGGTCCGGTAATCCTGCAATTGCGCCTGCGCGGAGTGAAATTGCCGCGGCGACTGAAGAGGGGCACGAGCGCAAAAGCGATGAAGAATTACTGGATATCTCAACCGCCTCAAGTCGTGTAATGGTGACGCAAGACATTCGTTTCCGGGTGCTGGCTGAAGACTGGCAGCGCACACGCCGCAGTTTTGCCGGTTTGGTTTTGCCCATCAGAGAAGGGTGAGTTTTGGTGAGATGATCAGAGACTTGGAACTGATCGCCAAGGCGACTGATCCGTCATTCTGGATTAATCGGATCGAACAACTTCCCCTTTGACGAAAGATCAGACGCTCCTTAAGGCGTTACAATAATACCGCATTTGTAATCTGGGCGTAAGTTTGGAGAGCGATTGTTGGCAGGTGTGATGGCATTTGGCGGCAAGGCAAGGAGAAGGTCCTCTGGAGTGTTTTGGAAGCAGGCCGCTTGTCGGTTGCCCGCCGGTCGAGAGTATTGATCCAGCAGAGGACGGATTAAGACTCGCCTGCCAACGATCACCGCTCGATCTGCCATTGGCATCCGGACGTTCAAGAGCCGGATAGCATGTTTGCGGTGGTAACCGGATACGGCGGTGAACTCCTTGAGTATCCGACTCTTTTCCGTTTTGCCCGCGACCTTGTAGCGCTCGCGGAGGGCTTCCACCAGCTCGTTTCGTAATTGTTTGCTGACTCTCTGCATTCGTTTGCCTCCAGGTTTTCGGTAACATTCCTGATGACCTGATGAGGCAACGGACGGCTCTCGGCAACAAAACCGCTGAGTCAATGCGAATGGGAAAAAATAACTGCCGCTTGACAGGAGGCCCGAGGAATCGTTCGTCGTGGACAGGGGAATTCTCGCACTGGGCAACTTCCCACCGCGTCATCCGCTCATCGAGAACAGCATGGCTCTTCAGAGCGGGCGGTAAGTGCGGGATCCATGGGCCCAGGGGGTGCTCGCTCCTCTCTCGCGCGGCGATAACGTCATCCTGATCGGTTCTGGCCAAACAACGGTCGACCTCGCAGTGGCGCTCTATAGGCGAGGCCACGAGGGCCGAATCGTTGCCATCTCTCGGCAGGGCCTCCTGCCCCTGGCGCACCGCGGCTTCGAGTCCTAAGCAGCTGCCGTTATGATGCGGACCCACCTTCCGCTCAGTCGCTCGGCTGTAAGGCGCTCTGCACCAGAGTGCTTCGTGAGCAGGCTCGCTTGCCGCGCCTTCCGATAGGATGTCGGGCATTAAGGTGGAAGATATCACTAAGGAGGCGCTGCTTGCCCTACCCAAGCGAGGCAAGAGCCCTTCTTGCGGACCTGGTCGAGAGTCTTGATCCAGCAGAGGACGGATACATCCAGGATCTCTGGGTTTCGGAGGCTGTCTCCTCCACGTTGCTCCGTCTGTGGAGCGGCGTGGTTCGCGCGTCGCGCTATGGTTCGCTCCCATGATGAACGAAGATCAAAGTCTGCGCGGACGCTTCTGTTGGACACAGGAAGAACTGGCAAGGAATCTGCGGCAGATGGGTTGGCCGACTATCTGGAAGAACGCTCGCAAGGTTCAAAGCTGGTCTTCCCGCTCCCCAAAACGAGCCACTCGCGCAGTTTCCGCCCACGAGCTTTCTATGCAGTAGCAATGCGGCTTTCCGAGCGGAGAGCGTGGGTTTTGATCTTGCTGTGGATTTTCTCTATAGTATAGTTCCAGTTGATCTCATGACGTTTCAGACAAGGGAAATTCGGAATACTTCGAACAAGTTGGCCGTTGTTCCGATTGGTAGCGCTGTCGATACCGTTGCCTCATCGGTCTGTGCCGGTATAGACAAGCGTCTTTCTTGCTCCGGAGATTGCCATGTAACTCGCTGAAATGAATCAAGTTGGGGGTATAGCTCAGCTGGTAGAGCGTCTCGTTCGCAATGAGAAGGTCTGGGGTTCGAATCCCCATACCTCCACTGGTTTATAATCAACGACTTACGTATTGATGCCACTAAAGTTAGAGTCACAGTTAGAGTCCGTCCACGCTTGTCCATCGACATCCGACGTTGGTAGAAATCGCATCTTTGCGGGGGCTAGGTTGCCCGCCCGGCGGGCCCTCGCACTACGACAACTACGGCCGCAATGCCATTCTCGATCCGCAGGTCTAAATCCACGAAACCCGTCGGTGTTCGTAACTGGATTTCTTGGCTTAACGAATATCGTGATATTTCACGATACCTGTGAATCGAACGACCTGATCGAGCAAATCGAGCAAACACAGGTGGCGAGGGAGACCCTCGAAAGGTTGCCGAATCTCCTTCAAGCCGGACCGGTCGAGCGCGACCGTTCGTTTCCCATCTCTATCAGGCCCGCGCGGGAGTATCGCCGAACCGGCGAAACGGCTGGCAAGTCCGGCAACCGAAGTCCCGTAAATGGAAGATTCGCGGGCTAATTGGGAGATCGATTGGGCAATGAACGTAGTCGCCATTGCCAAAATTGACCAACTCGAAGAGGCGGGGCTTAGCAAATTGATAATATCTTTACCTCTGCAACCTAGAAATGCTGCATTCTCCCAATGACGGAGCACGAAAGAGCGAAGCGGCGTGATGAAATAATGACTGCGTTCGAGGATGGGTCAGTGTTTGATGCCGATGAACAAACACTTCTCAGCTACCTCAAATCGCTTTGCAGCGATCACGTCCCAAACGAATTCGTGAGGCACAGAGAGCTACTCAGAGGAATCACCATACACTACATACAGACGACGCGGCTGATCTCCTTGTTAGAGGCGCGAAACAAGAAGACGCAGTTCTGGTTTATGGGTTTTGGCGATTGGTAGCATTATTGTTGGTGGAGTCGGAGCGATTGCACAGGTAGTCGGAGTTATGCGCGATTTCGGGTGCTTCGGCGGGTGAAATTCGAGATTTGAATCATCAGAATCTCATTGCCTTTCATTCTGGGCACGCCGATCTCCCCTACCGTTTTGCAGACGTCTTTTCATCGGTGAACTGCATTGATTGTCGTGACCAAAGTGGTGTAACGACCGGTCATGCACGTTACCGTCGTTCGTCACATCCATGATCTCGCCGGGTTCAACAAGGCTCAGAGCCTGTCTAAAAAGTCCGATTGGCTAAAAAGCAACAAGCGCCCGAAGATTTTGCTGTACAAAAACAGCCATCTAAGATGGAAAGCTTGGGATGGCACAAGACGAACCTTACCCGAGCGATCTGAAAGAACAGGAGTGGAACATCATAAGCAAACTGCTTCCAGCGGGAGGCAAGCTTGGACGACCTCCGCGCTACGAAAAGCGAGACATCCTCAATGCGATCCTCTATCTGGTTCGCCAAGGTTGCACTTGGCGGGGGTTGCCGCACGATTTTCCACCCTACCGCATAGTCTTCTATTATTTCGCCAAGTGGCAGCAAGAGGGAGTGTGGGAGCGCATCAATCATGCGTTGAGGGATCGGGTGAGGGTTGCCAGCGGAAAAAAAAAGCCCCAAGCGCTGCGATCATCGACAGCCAGAGCGTTAAAGTGGCTGAGCAACCCGGAGAACGTGGCTATGACGCTGGCAAGAAGATCAACGGAAGAAAACGACACCTTCTGGTAGACACCCTCGGACTCATCCTTGCCGTGGTCGTTCACAGCGCCGGAGTGCAAGACCGCGAGGGGGCGAAACTTCTACTCCCCGCCCTTCTCAACTTTGGTTGGGTGCGCATAATCTTCGCCGACGCAGGATATGCTGGCGAACTCCTCCACTGGGTTGCCGACTTGATTCCAGGCCGGGGCCTTACCCTCCAAATCATCAAACGGACCGTCTCCGGCTTCAAAATCCTGCCAAAGCGCTGGGTGGTCGAGCGAACCTTTGCCTGGCTGGGCCGCTACCGCCGTCTGGCCAAAGATTATGAACGCAAAACTCAACATTCCCAAGCCACCATTTACGTTGCCTCCTGCAAAATCATGCTCGCCAAACTTGCAAAGTAGACCCTCCCGCCGACTTTTTGGACAGGCTCTCAGGCCGAAGAGAGAGAAATGCCACCGGGTTCGAGCAAAGCGAGATGGAGCTAATCGTCAACCTTCTGGAAGTTCGTTGCCTCTTCGTTCCACTTTCGCTCATTGGTCTTTTCCTTCTGTTCGGTGGGTTAGGTGATCTCTTACGTTAGGCGACTCCAGACGCGCTATGACTAAATCCAAGCTTGGTGACTCATATGACATTGTGAAGCGATTTTTTAGAGATACTTTATCGCGGATTGCTCCACTCACATCCGATCCCTATTTTCTCGAGTCGTCTCTCTCATGGTCCGATTACGAGCGGGCAACTGGCATCCCCCTTCGTTCTGATACCCCCGCCGGTTCCGGCCTTATCGGAGTGCTGCTTGATCCACACACAGGTATTCATGTGAGCGACCGTCCGCTCATAAGCAGGAAATACGCCAGCACGCGATACATCACTAACTTTCTCGATGACCCCTCCGTTGTTTACTGCGTCGTTTTCGATCAGGCATTCGAGCGTGGCGTCAGGAGAGAAGACCAGATTGAACGGAAACTTAAGTATTTGGCGGCAAGAGATGTAGTAGGCTTCTACTATGTGTCGCATGCAACTTTTCTCTTTGCCGCCCGCAGACAACGCATCGTAGACGATCTCAGAGACGCACTGCGCCAAACAGGACTTCCAGAAGACAAGTTCCGTGAACTCATCTGATCATGCGCTGCAGCGAACCGCTGTGGGCGTCGCGGCCCATGCTTCCGACCACCTTCTCCCCTGCCGCCTGCGCCCGCGCATAGATCGCGCCGCCCTCCGCGCTCGCTGAGCTTGGGATCGTTACGTCAACAAAATTATGAAATTCGTTATTCGTTTCACTGCCATCGCGATCGTCTTAGCTGGATGTTCGACTTGGGGAACCCGAGTCCCAATGGGAGATAAGCGATACCCGAAAGTCCCGATTGAGCATGTTGTAATTCTATTTGAGCCGCCGCCGCGCCCATACGATCAGATCGGTGTCGTTAGTTCACTTGGCGGGGTTTTTGCAAGCGAAGGCGATATGTATCGGAAGATGCAGATGGCTGCCGCAGCGCTTGGTGCAGACGCGATTATCGTCAGAGGCTCTGGCACGACGGTTCACTCTGGAAATGGTGTTACAGTAGTTCAGTCACAATCCGTAAATAATTATTGGGACTATCCCAAGACCAGCGCGATTGCCATAAAGTATAAATAAAACCTATCCTTGAAGTTTCGACCCCTCGCTTGAACCCGGCCTCACGGGTGATGGCTTGCGGGAATAATCCGCCTCCGTATCAACCCTCTTTTCAAATTCTCTGTGGCTCAGCGCCCTAGCAAGAGCCGATCCTCCGAAGCTGTCCCCCGTGCCGATCCCGGTCTTGCAGAACTCGTGTCAAAAGCAACGCCCATTGCTTCGGCGTGCCGGGTTAAGCCCAGCTTGATCGAACCGCTCATTCAAGCATTCAAGCGGCTTTGTTGCAGGGGCGAACTTCGCCAAGTGGAGCATCTCTCTGCGGATCGAAGAATGATTTGCGCGCTTCCCTCACAGCGATTCTGGCGCAGAATGCGGTGAGACACCTTTCAACTGTTTCTCGTATAGTTTAAGGATCAGGGCGGCGGCAGCCTTGTAATTCTCCACATCCAGAGAATGATGCGAATTCAAAGTCACGTGAGCACACGCCTTGCGCACGCCCTGAATAAAACGTGCGAGAACAGCTTTCTGATCACGTGTGAGTTCATCGATCTCAACGAATCGGCCACCAAGGTCCGTCACCTTAACCTCATCTGTTAGGTTGTCTTTCTCTATCAAATAGTCTAAATCCTCTTTGATCCGGCGAGCTTTTCGATCATACCGAATGCCCAAGAAGGACAGTAGCGAACGGCCCGCCACAGCTCCGGCCTCAAATGCTTGACTGTCGGCGATTGTTTGAGCGGGAATTCTATCGATGAGAGGCCGCCAGCCTTGACGCACTTAGGCAACGGTTCGGGCGCTTGAACCGCGGTGGTCGCGACATCACAGCCCACGCTGCGGTTGTCCTTTCGGGCGATCAGGATTTGCCCACGGACAAACTCGACGAGACTGCTCCATGCGATCCCATCTACGGCAATGCGATACCGCGGACATGGCACTGGTTGCAGGGATTGGCTCAAGATGGGGTAGTAGACTTCGGAATCACCGCGATAGACTCCGCTCTCAATTCACTTCGCGCAGCAGGCCCTGACGACAAGACTCTCTTTGCGATGCTATCGCCGACACTTGATGCTCCGGTGATGCTCCCAGCCTATCTGGACTGCTGGGTGCAGACGAACCCCTCGCCTGCAGCCGATCCCGATGTTGCGATTTTCTTGCACGGCCCGCAGCGCGAAATGGCAGAAGTGCAAGTTTGCTGGCGTGGCGATCTGCCCGAAGGAGGCGACGAGGAAGCTTGGGTCGATATTCTCAGTCTGTGCCCGCCGACTACACTCGAATGCCTGCCGGTTCCGTTGCACGTCTTTCGTGATTGGATGAGTTCGAAGGGCGTGTTTGAGGATTTGTCGAGCGATGTCGTCGAAATCTTGGGACTTGCGGACAAGGGAAGGAAAGAGGAAAGCAGGGGCATTGCCGCATTTGTCTGGCGTGGTCCCGATGAAAGCTCCTTCATGAAAGGAACCTCTGATATTCATCCCGGCGATACAATCGTGCTCCGAGCCCAGTGCGGCGGATGGCAGGCTCTGGGACATTTGCCCGGCGCGCCTGCCGATCCCCAGAGCAGCCCCGAAAAGGTGCTCAATTACGCCGACGTTCGATTGCTGGATGTCGCCGAAAAGAGCACTGTGGCGGCACGTCGCCGAGCGGTGCTTCGCATCCATCCAGAGCTCTGGCCTGTCGCAGAGGCAGAAACCGCAGCCGCTGAATTGGTGAAGATGTCGCGCAACATATACGGCGACTGGACGCCTTTAGAAGTCCGAGCCCTCCTTGTGCGCCTATCGAATGATAATACTGCAGGATGGCAACTCGACGACAGCATCCGGTCAGTCATCGTTCATCTAGCGAAACGTCAACCCTCCGAGCTTTTGGTAGATCCTAACGTCTGAGTTGAGCGGCATCTTGCGATGGTTTCGTTCCATTTTCCGCCGCCGAGCTTCGTGGTCATTCTCTGCGCTCTAGTTCGTCGGGTGTCGGTTTCTGGAAGAATGCAATCCAAGGTTTCATCATCTCTTCGGAGATATGGAAAGCCGTTGGCGAAAGTTGCGAATTTCTTAGCACCAACCGCCGAAGCAATTCATCCCCGGGCACATCGAGGAAATGGACTTCGCTACTCGCCCCAAGCAGCTTCGCTCGCGAGCGATAGTCTTCTCGTTCTTCCCGTGCCCAAAAGCCAAAATCAAGTATCACATTGGTTCCCAGCACAAGCGCCCGACTAGCCAACTCCCAAAGCAGGGCTTCAATGAGACCATGCCGGGCGTCATGCTCTGGCGCTTCTGCATCTTGCCCGAAGAGACGCAATTGCCATTCATCGGGCGTGAGTCGAAGCGCCGAGCGCTCATATTCAAGCTTTCGCGCCAGCGTTGTTTTCCCTGAACAAGGAAGTCCGACCATCAGGTGGAGAGTCGCCACGTCTATTGCTCCCTCGGTGCCGCCCAACAGTAATGTAGAATGACGTGGGCGAATATTGGAATAGGATATGCGACCATAGTGCGTCGGGAGTGAGGCAAATTTCGCAAAGAAGCACTGCCTACGGAGTTTGCGTTCCTTCTCACGTCATCGGGATAGTCGAAACTCCCTTCTTTTGGCAAGACTTGGGTGGTTGCTGGCCTCGCGACTCTTTAGTTACGAAGATTTCCGCTTCATCATTGCTCAGACGACACAAGCCGTTCAGAAGCCTCACCGGCGCATGAGGAGGCGGGCAGCGCAGCCACGAGGGGAGGAATGGTCCCCATCGTCGGCATCGTGATCCGTAGAGCGGGCAAGAGACCGCAGACAGGAAGGGGGTTAGATCCAACACGGAGTATCACGCTACGTGCCGATAACCTCCAAAACCTCCAAGCCCCGCGCACCAGAGCCATGCCCGTGGCGGATCACCTTGAGGGCGCGGGCGGCGGAGGTATACGCCGGGTGCAAAGCTCCGATTGCGGTCAGGCGCAAAGCTTTGATTACCTTCACCGAAAGAGGAGTTGCTGGCCTTCAGGCGGCGAGTGGCCGACCGGTATAGGGGAAGCAAGCCATAAAGGCCACCCGCGACCTTTTAAGCGCAGGGGGCGGGCGGCGAGATTGAAGGTGAATACGGAGTCCAAGGACGCGGGCGGCGGGTGATCATGCCCGTGCTGCTCTCTCGCCATCGCGGTCGAAGGAGTCTGTTACCTTTAGATACTTCGGGGGAGGCCCTCGAGTCGACATCCTGATGCGCCGATCGAAAGGAGGCGAGTGCGGCAGAATCCGAAATGACGAGCCTCATCAGTAGACCCAGCGGAGGGGGAGGTTTTTGGGATACGGAGAAAAGAAAATCGCGGGAAACACGAGAGACGGCCAGCAAGTCACCAACGGATCTGCTTTCGTCTGTCAGCCCGAGGTTGTCCTTCAGCGGAGAGAACTTCTAGGATTTCGACATCGTGATCCGATAGAGCGACAGGAACTAGCTTCAATGGGGCCGCGTTCTTCCAAACGCGGAGAGGGTGCTTACGCAAGTGGCTCGATTCCAGCACTCAAATCTCGAGATTGCGAGGGGCTTCCTTTTACTCCCGAATACTATCCCGCCTCCGCCAGAATCGAGTCATATCTTTCTCAATATCAACGTGCGAGCGGTCAGAGGGTGATTGCTCGTCACCTCTCCGCTCGCGGCAATTTGAAATGTCAAAGAACGTGTCTCCGCTCGTGTAGGCGATTCGACGGGAATGGACAATCCTAATTCGAAGCGAGGTGCAAAGGCAGATTCAAAGTGCGCGAGCCGGGGTAAAGTTGCGATACTTACCCAATGTGATCCGTTGGCTTCGGTAAATGGCGGAGATACCACGCGGTGCGAGGGCGCTCAGTGTAATATCACTGGCTTGCAACTCCTTAAGAAGCAGCAGGGAACGAGCCGCATCGAGCGTTAGCCAGCCCTGCCAAAGCGGCCATGTGATAAAGGTGTCGCGACTGCCTTTGCCTTTGAAGGCAGTTGTAGCAATCTCATGCGTAGAGATTGGGACGACGGGGAAAAGCGGAAGGGCCGCAACCGCGAGGAGATTTGCTCCGCGCACAGTGCGAACGGGATCTTTTGACGGCTCATCCCAGCGCAGAGCATAGCGTCGATCGTCCTCGGAATCCCAGCGCATTATGGGGCTGGAATCGCGGTAGCGCCACGGACCAAAAAGAGCTTCGCGAAGTTGGTCCACCGTTGTCACCTTGGCTAGCACATTCATGAAATCGAGAAAGTGCTGGTGGCCTGCACCGCTCATAGTGCGGAAGGCGGTATCTTCGATCGTGCCGTCCTCGTCGCCTATAGCGTCACAACCAAACGCCGCGCTCATACCCGCGGCCATCGTATCTGTCTGAGCGAGGAAGTCATCCACCGCTTTAATGGCAAGATCGCGGAAGGCACGGCGGTCGATCTTTAGGTCCTTGGCTACGGTGATCACGTAATGCCCAGCGATGCCATGCAAGGAAGAATGTAGCTTCTGCAATATCGTGTCGACATCCAGTGACAATGGCAGCCGGAGCACCGGGCAATATGAACCGCCTTGAGGAATCCATTTCAGACGGGTGTTCCTCATTTCGGGGAGTGTGGCGAGAGTCCTGAATGCGCCCAAAGCGGCCAGAAATCCCAGCAGGCTCGAACCGCGGAGAGCTGAGAGCGGAAGTTCGTCAAATTGAGCACTCATGGTTTTGCAGTGGTGTAGGGAATGGCGCTCGCCGTTTGATCTGCAAGACGGAGCACCGTTTCGACGAAAGCAAGCCCCCACCAGCCGTGGTGGCGGGTAAGCTGCCAAAAACGTTCAGCGATACCGGAATCCAGAGCGTAGGACGGGTAATCAAGACGCTTGACGCTAGTTACGAGAACCATTTTCTCCTTCATCGGAAGACTTACCTCCGGCGGGACGCTGTCCTCCACGACAAGCAGGGATAA
>CAVXQK010000003.1:0-74879 GCA_963763735.1 uncultured Verrucomicrobiae bacterium
ACCCTTGAGAAGGTGGCGCCGATGGAATAGAATGCCCGCATGTGGAGGATGAATGATATTCGCAGTGCCCGATACGTTCGGGATTACGTAGTGCACCTCGAGTTTGACGACGGCCTCGAAGGGGACGTCGATCTTTCATCGTACCTCGGGAAGGGGCCGATTTTTGCTCCCTTGGCCGAACTGTCGTACTTTAAGCAATTTACCTTGGAGGGAGGAACACTCGCCTGGCCGAACGGAGCAGATATCGCCCCCGAGCGGCTCTACGAAATGACGGAAAATGCGAGCCGTGCGGTCGAGCGAACGCGCTGATGCGCGCCGCGATCACCCGTGACGCCTCCTTGAGCGGCGGTTTTCTGATGAGGACGTATGTCGGCAATATCTCTTCGGGTTGCGCTGGCCGGACGGCTTTCGCTGTCCTCGATGCCAGCAAGGAAAACGCATGGCCGATTTCGCGTGGGCTCTGGCTTTGCACGGGGTGTCGAAGACAGGTTTCGGTTCTGGCGGGAACCGTGTTTCAAGACACCCATCTTCCCCTGAGGGTTTGGTTTCGAGCAATGTGGCAAATGACCAGCCAAAAGAACGGAATGAGCGCCCTCGGTCTCCAGCGGGTTCTGGGACTGGGCAGCTACAAAACGACGTGGCTGATCCTTCACAAGCTGCGCCAGACGATGGTGCGCCCCGGCCGCGATCGTATGCAAGGAGTGGTGGAAATCGACGAAACCTACTGGGGCACAACAGAATCCTGAGGAGCTACCGGACGCCTGATTTACAGCAAGGCCTTGATCGGTTGTCGCAGCCGAGCAGGACGGCAAAGGGATCGGTCGCATCCGCACGGCGCGAGTCCCGGATTTCGACCGGGCAACGCTTCACGGCTTCATCCGATCCTCCATCGAACCGGGAAGCACGGTTTGCACCGATAGGCTCAACTCCTGCCGCGCGATGAAGGGATACCTCCATCAGCGCGAAATCCAACGCCGGGTTCAGAACGGGCAACATCTGCTCCCGAAAGTCCATCGAGCAGTCTCCCTGCTCAAGCGCTGGATGCTCGGAACGCACCAAGGGGCTATCCGGCATCAACACCTCGACGATTACCTCAACGAATTCGTCTTCCGCTTCAATCGGCGTAAGTCGGCGTCGAGAGGAAAGCTCTTCTATCGACTTGCCCAACACGCTGTCCAGATCGCGCGACTACCTACGAGGCACTGGTTCGGCCACAACATGCGCCTGTTGCGCAACCACTACCGAAATCCACCTAAAAAACCGTCGTCCAAGGTGGTGCATTTTAATTCGACCGCCGACAATGGCGCGGAGCCAACAGGTTTGTCGCGTGGAAATTGTGTTCGAAGGCATCTCGACTTGAGCATCCGGTAATATTCCTGCCGTCGCGTCGTATCATTCCATCCATAGCGCACAGCGGCACCTGCTACGGGCTGGCCGCTGCCATCAACGACTTTGCCATAAAAATTGATCGGCATTTTCCATTCAAACGCCGGTCTCGCCTCTCCAGATCATTCCACCACCTCCAGCGCGAATCGCTTAAACCTTGGTATTTGCCTGTGCCGGGGACCTCGTAAATTAGCGGCTGGGAAGCCGGCGTTGACGGAATAGTTTTGATTGCCGCCGGAGTGGAGCTTGCCGCCGTAATCCAAGGCGCGGGAATGGGACGCGTCAGCCGCCACAAGATCGCCACGAGCGAGACGAGAACAACCGAAGCCAAGATTAGCCCGACTTTCTCAACTCGCGGCGAAAAGTAACGAGTTTTTGGCGAGAATGGCCCGCGGAGGCGCATAAAATGGACATGAGGGTCGCCGGAGGCGTTGTAGTGAAGACCTAGTCTCTTCTCAAGGCAGTTTTTTTGACTATGCTTGAGGGCGGTCATGTTTTTGAGATGCACGCAGCGCAAGAAAGACGGCAAGGAACATCGCTACTGGTCGATCGTGGAGAATCGTCGCTGTGCGGGAGGCAGGATCGTGCAGCGTCCAGTGTTGTATCTTGGCGAGGTCAATGACAGCCAGCGTGAGGGGTGGTGCAGAGTCATTGAAGGGTTCGACGAGGATCGCGGCCAGCAGAGATCTTTGGCCCTATTTGCTTGGGATCGGAAGGTTCCCGATCATGCCACCGAATACGGGGTTCAGGTGCGGCTTAAGGAGTTTGGGCTGCATCGAGCTCGGCAGTGGGGGGCGTGCTGGCTGGCATGCGAACTCTACGAGCAGCTTGGGCTCGATGGGTTCTGGGCGGCGCGGTTGCCCGATAGCCGGGAAGGCACCTGCTGGCGCCATATCTTGCAAACCCTGGTGTGTTATCGGCTCATTGAGCCGGGGAGCGAATGGCGTTTGCACCGGCAGTGGTTTGAGCAAAGCGCGATGGGTGATCTGCTGGGCGAGGACTATTCGCTGGTAGAGAAGAACGCTCTTTACCGCAGTCTGGACAAGCTGCTCTTTCACAAATCGGCGCTCTTCGCTCATCTCAGCGAGCGCTGGAAGGACCTCTTCGGGGCGAAGTTCGACGTGCTGCTCTATGATTTAACGAGTACGTATTTTGAAAGCGATCCGCCCTTCCCTCAAGGCGACAAGAGGCAGTTTGGCTACTCGCGCGACAAGCGCCCGGATTGCGTGCAGGTTGTCATTGCCCTCATCGTCACTCCGGAAGGCTTTCCGCTGGCTTATGAGGTGCTGGCCGGCAACACCAGCGACAAAACCACGCTGAAGGACTTTCTCAAGAAGATCGAGGACCAATACGGCAAGGCTCAGCGCATCTGGGTGATGGACCGGGGAATCCCGACCGAAGAGGTCCTCCAAGAAATGCGCGGCCGTGATCCGCCGGTTTACTATCTGGTGGGCACGCCCAAGGCCCGGTTAAAGAAGTTTGAAGCCGATCTGCTCGGCCAGCCTTGGAAAAACGTGCGCGAAGGCGTCGATGTCAAGCTCCAGAGCCAGGAGGGCGAGCTTTACGTCTTCGCCCAAAGCCGTGACCGCGTCGCCAAGGAACGCTCGATGCGTGTGCGCCAGCTCCGCGGCCTGCTGCACCGGTTGAAGGCTCTTCAAATCATGAAGCTCTCCTCTAAGAATCTCTTACTCAAACTCGGCGAAGCCAAAGCACGCTACCGCGCCGCCTGGCGCCTCTTTGATTTCGATCTTCCCGAAGCTCAATCCCCTGACAAAGCCGCCACCTTTGGCTTTCGGCTCAACCGAAAAAGACTCCGAGAAGCCCGCCGCCGCGAAGGTCGTTACCTGCTGCGCACCAATCTCTGCAAACGCGATCCTGTCGAACTCTGGAGCTTCTACATCCAACTGGTGGAAATTGAAGCCGTCTTCAAAAACCTTAAGGACGATCTTTCTTTACGTCCCTTCTTCCATCGGCGCGAGGATCGCATCGAAGCTCACATCTTTGTCGCGTTTTTGGCCTACTGCCTGCAGGTGACCCTGCGTGCCCGTTTGCGTGCTTTGGCTCCCGGGCTGACCCCACGCGCCGTCCTCGACAAGTTCGCTGCAATCCAAATGCTCGACGTTCACTTCCCAACCACCGATGGACGCACCCTGATCTTGAGCCGTTACACCCAGCCCGAGGCCGACCAGAAAATCCTCCTCGAGCAACTGCGTCTCCAACTCCCCGCACAGCCTCCTCCCCGAATTACCTCAAAAGGCCCTCTCCATCATTGATTCCGCCGCGCCCCATGTAGTGAAGACCTTTTAAGCACGATCTCCATTTTATGCCCCTCCGCTGTCCGCTATATATTCGAGTTGAGAAAGTCCGGTTAGAATGCCGCGTCTCATTGCGTAGGCGACTGCGCGACGTTCAGGATATCCAGATAAAGGTCATCCACCTGCTGAATTCTGCGATTGAATCTATGGGGATTGAACAACTTTGGTCGGATCAAATTCCAGGTTGCGACTTTCGGGCTTGGGATTGAGCCAATAGTCAATGGCTACCCTAGGACGGTCACCATCCGTCCGAAGGTGCATGCGTCCAAATCTCCTGGGTTGTCCAAAACAAAAGTAGAATTGCTTTTCCACCGTCACATCGGGACTCATCCCGTTGGTCGCGTGCAAAATCGCGTTGAACTCAGAGATGTAGCCCGATTCAGGCGCTTCAAAGGCAAAAGCATCCTTGTGTTCGACGAGTCCGCCACCGCTGACTTTAACCTGAATGCGCCAGTCATACGGGAATACCTTGCCCGTATTGATCTGTACCGTGGTGATTGTTGGTTTCCACACGGTCACTTCAAGTTGTCCGCCGGAGGGTGACACTCCGCCCGTCGCCAAATCCACGGTTGCTGTTGCGCCTTGCCCGCCTAGCTTAAGTTCCAGGTGCTTAACGATCAGTGGCTCTGGGATGCCTTTTTTTTGCATTCGAAAAATTGCAGGAGCACTAATATCTGGTTCGTAGAAGATAGACTCTGCAGGGTTTGCGTACTCGAAGCTCATTTGGTTCTCCCGCCTTGAGACATCGTAGTATCCTTCTTTTGTGATCTTGGCGCTTAGAGTCTTTCCCTTGGCTCCCTCCAAGGAAAACAACCCGCTAGCATCGGTTGTCGTCTTTGCCGTGCCCACGCCTTCGACACCCTTCAAATTCGTCCACTGCAGCTGAACGAAAGCTCCCGCGACTGGATAGCCGTATTGGTCGATAACTTTACCATAAAAGCGAATCGGAATCTTCCATTCATACTGTGGATCACGCCGAATATTCTCTATATACGCACTGATAGCAGCCTCCCGCGACTGCGTTTTAAGAGATGGGGCAGGATATTCGTTATGCGGGGCGTTCATTGCCTGAACCATAGGAGGAGCAGTGGCAGGCACCTGCTTGGACGGAGATTCAGCCGGTTGGTGTCGCACAAGCCCCTCAGAAGGCGGGTCGCTCCACCAACGTAGCGTGGCAATGATTGAAAGCAGAACCGCGGAAGCCAATACAACTTTAGCTTTCGACATAGAATCATTTCATTTCATCAAAGAGTTTCTTATAGAAGTCGCTTACTTCCTGTATGCGTCTGTTGAACTGGCCGCTGTGGTCACTTCTGACACCACCAAAGCCATATTCTTCAAGATTAACAGAGTCGGGAACGAGGCTCGAACTGTTGGGCTCTGCTCCCAGCGCCTTGGAACGGGGCCGCGCGATGTAAGCCATCGATTCGTGAATGTCTGTCACGCGTCGCTGATTGAATGGCGGATAGCTGTCCCTTAAAAAGCACCGCTGGCCGGTAGGGTAAGGATTACTCGGCGGCCCGGAGTCATAGGCGTATGTTCTATCCCCGAGCCGCACTCCGAGATTGGCATTCGGTTTGAACAGGAGTTGATTTTGCTCCCAGTGGGTGCTGCCTATGATCGGATAGCTGCCTGTTGCTAATGCAAAATCTAATTGATTATAAAAATTGACGGCCTTACCCACGCGGGCATAGGCCTCTTGAAGAGATAGCCGGTAACCCAGATCCGCAACGGCATCAGGAGTGTGGCGTGTCAGTTCAGCCGTCGCGAAAAGCGAGTAATTGTTTACAGCGTCGCTATAACAACCTCCCGGTATAGCTGCCTGCATTAAGAAGTAACGGTTTATGGCGATACCGCGCTGCAAAGCGGAACCCGTTACAACATTGCCCAGGCTATGCGCTGCCACGTTCTTGACGTAGTCCCATGGCAAACTAGCTATGTAGTTTGCGAGCGACGTGCCGTATTTCCATGCCCGATATTCGCTTGTGTTGTATGTGATCGTTCCGGTCAGCGTCGCCCACCGGAACGCACAAAACCGTCCCCTAAAGCCTTGGTGCCAAAGGCGCTTGAACATTGTTTCGGCGAAATTGACAGAATCTTCATACGGTTGGTTCCATCCATGAACAAAGACCAGCACCTTCTTTTCCTCATCCGGGGGGGGCGTGTAGCTCTCAACACTAAAATTGAAGTCGGAATCGTCAAAATTTGGAGTATCGGATTCATACTGCTTGATCACCGTGTCAGGGGTCGCCGTGGCTCGCGCATACATCTGTTTGATATTCTTCAGGTCTAACCAGACACCCGGGCCTTCCCCAATCTCCGTCCCGTCGGATTTCTGAATTGTAAAGACAAGTTGTCCGTTGCCTTCTTGCGACCCTTCAAACAGAAGACAGCGCATGGGATTCTGACCGCTCCAAAGGGCGGCGGGCAGGATTAGGGTCGTTGTGCCGCTAACCGTTCCGATTCTCTCGGCGTCGTTCGCACTAATCTGCCGCAGCGCGGTCCCCTCGTCTCTCAAATAGGAGTCCGATCCGTTCCCATCCGTCGATTTATAGACATTGATCGACGGGCCTCCTGGCGTGCTTTTCCATTTCAGTCCAAGGCGGTAGCTGCCATCCGCGATCTCCTTCTGAAATGCGTCGAAGTGTACCCACAGCCGCGTGAAATCTTCCAGATCGCGCGCGGTCTGGATGACACCATCTTCATGGTCGGGAAATGAAGATTCGACTTCTTCTCGTTCCGAATTTGGCAGTCCGTCGTTGTCATCATTGCACCAAAACCTGAAGGGTGCGTCCGGGGAAGTTGTATCCCGGGCTTCACCTGAAAATGCGATGGTTCCATCGCGGTTGGCATCGACTGCGATTGCAGCGGGAATGAGATAGAGAAACAGGGTGCAGCCATCGATGTCGGGGTAGCCGGGACTCTCGGGGTCATTGTCGTAGATGGTGTTCAAGTAGTCGACGGTGATGTCAATGGGCTCTCCCGGCGCGAGGATGACCGGAAGCAGATGAAAAGATTCCCCGATACTCGGCAGGTGCTGTCCTTGTCCGAACCGTTGATGAATCAGGCTGCCTTGGACCGTCACATTTACACCGTCGTCCGAGAAAACGGCGAGTCCATAGACAAAGCGGCCTTTCTTGTCCTCCGGGAGTTCCGGCGGGATGAATTTCCCGGAGAACGATCTGTATTCAACCTTCTTGAAGCTTCGGAAAGCAGGGCCTGCGCCCGTTGCTTGCCGCTGCGCCTCGAGCCTTGCCTGAGTGATCGAGCCGTCCGCCATGTCGCTCACGTCGTAGATAAGGGTTGCCACGTTCTGGGCAAAAAGGCTCGTGAAATGCCCAGAAAGGAACGAGCCGATCACAATCCACGGGATGAGGACCGTGGCTCTCATCGGCGGACCTTCTTCTCCTTGAGCCTGTTGCGCAAGTTTTCCATCAGCTTGGCGCGGGGCTGCGCAAGTTCTCCGTGCGAGTCGGCTTTGCGAGCAATCTCGATTGCGTCCGTGAGATTGCCCTCGGCAGCCTTCAACCCGGCGAGGCGGAGCAAGGCGAGATCGCGAAGCCCGGGGTCGCGAGCCTGCGTCGTGAGCAACTCGAGGACGCGCCTCTCCCCTTGCGCGTCGCCCGCTTGCCTGTAAGAGGCGTAAGCGCCCAGGACGACATTCTCATAGGAGCAGGCGCTGGTGCGTGGCTGGCTTCGCAGGAGCGTCACATTGGGCAACACCCATTGATTGAGCAGTTCAAGAGCCGCGGGCTTCGCATCGGGAACGCTCAGAAGAACCCATGCACAGTTCTGCAGGTTGGCGATCGCGATGCCGCGATCCCGTGGTTGGCGCGCCGTACGCGCTCTTTCCATCCAGGTAGCAACGTCCTTCCTGGTCATTCGAATTTCGCCAAATTCTGAAACTCCGGCGCGATGCGCCCGGCCAGGAAATCGGTGAGAGTGAGGTTTGAAAACTCGGCCAGGCCCGAGGGGACCAAAAGCCAAAGTCCCGCTACCGACAGGACGGCGGCTGCACGGTTGTAAATCCCCTCGACGCCCAGGAGGAAGGCATGCACGGGCGCTTTTCCTACCGAACCCAATTACCCGCATCAACTACAAATTTAGCCTATCGTTACAAAAAAAGACTGCCGGACGAACGGTGGCGAAGAGCGGCCCGTTGTGTATGGACCCTGCGATTGGCCGACGCAGCGCATGGACTTGGAAGGGTTCTGTTCGCGGGACGTGTAATCGGTATTACACCCAGCGAATGCGTCTTCTCAGGTGGCTGCGGGTTGATCGATAGCAATTTTGCTCCGCGACGATTGTTCGCCGTCGATTTTAAGGAACCCTTTGATTTGTGGTCGAAGCGCCGATAGTCACCGGGATTTTATAGCGCTTTGAGTCCCTCGATGCTCGGGGCGAAGAAGTATTGACCGCCCTTCAATTTGACGAAGGAAGCGAAACCCGCCGTAACCGGAGTGCCGGGTTTGCCATATTTCGCCGGCCATTGGTAGGAGCGATCGGCCGGGTCGGGGGGCGTTGCGCTTTGGCCGATAATCGGATCGACGCCGGTATGGCCCGCCGGATTGGAGAATGGGAATGTGGCATTATTCACCCACGCCTTCTGGATGAATTCGAATTGCGCGCTCAGATCAGCTTGAAAAACTCTGGAACAGCAGGCCGGCACCACCACCACTTGGAAACTGCTCGGGCTGGCTTTCAATTGCGGGCGTCACTGCGCGTTGCCCGTAGGGAATGCCGCGCCTGGCGATGATGTGCGCCTTTTCTCCCGCCCGTGCCGCGGGGATTGCTTTTGCGAATATGAGCTTGAAACGGGCAGCGCAGTCCGGCTTTGTCGGCGTTGTAAGTGAAGTTGTTCGCCGCGCCGCTGCCGATGAGTCCATCCTTTGGTGTCAGGGTGACAGGCGTGCCATCCTCGAAGCGCCCGACCACCAGCGCCCCAGCGAGTTCCCGATCTTCCCCCCTCAGATTCAGGGCTGTGGCGATGTCCTGTTCGGCCTTGTTGCCATGAGCGTCCGGGTCAGCCGCTGGACAAGATGTCTGCGCAGTCCTAACCACCGGGCTCCAAAACGGGAATCGCCAGCCGCGATTCCCCGCCACCAGGCGCAGGGTTCCTGGCCTTTACGACGATCTGCGTCTTGTCAAATAACTCCGCAGGATCAAATCGTATCCGCAAGCTCTTATCGGTGACCTCGAGAAGCGAACTTTTGGCCTTAGATTAGGCTGGTCGTCGAAATAAATCTCTGTCGCTTCGCTGAAGCCGTCGCCCGTGATGCTGAGTTCGCTGGCATCCGGGGGGATGGCATCGGGATGCGAATTGAACACGGGCGCCGGATTCGGGTCCTACGGGGTTTCGACTTCAGCCGGGCCTTGCTCGCTGGTCTGCAGGGCTCGATTCGCCGCGACGAAACCCACGGTCGCAGCGATGGCGTTGGCCGCACCAGCGGGCTGAGTTCGTTTTTACGTGGTCCTTCAACGGGCAGGAAAGTACCGGGGGAACTTCGACCGTGGAGAAATTTCTGGACGTTGCTCTTTCCTGGTTCGGGGATCCCGATCCGCGGATTGGAACGGCGCGGGAGAGGGGCGAAAGACTCGCGAACTTCATCGCGAACCGCCGAACTTTACTCGTGCTGGACGGTTTCGATCCGTTCCAACATCCCCTGGGTCTGCAGCGAGGCCGGGTGTTCGAACCCGCGCTCAAGGCCCTTCTACGCAATCTGGCTGCCTTCAATATCGGGCTCTGCCTCGTGACCTCCCGGCTGCCGGTCGTGGATGTTGCAGATCCGGAGTTCGTCGGCGCGATTACGCTTCCTCTCCACGAATTGGGAGTTCAGCGCATTACGCGCAATAGGGTTGCCCAGGTCGAACGAAGTCACTGATCCGGGCGCGGTGTCGCGCAGAAGTTCAGGGCCGAACAAGTATTTGTCAAAATTGACGTGTTGCTCCACGTTTCTGGGCGGAGAAATCCGTGCCCATGCCGACGCCTTCCTCGTATGCATCGCGATACCTCCCCGTCCATGTTCCCAACGGCGCATCTTTCATACCGGTGAGGATCGACCGCTATCATCTCGGTCCGCCAAGCACCCCGGCGCAGCAGCAACTGTGGTCGGCGCTCGGGGATCACTTTTCCCAACAAAAGAAGAAGAATCCTGGTTACGAACTCGCTCTCACGGTGAACAATGCGCCGTTTTCGGTGGGTAGTCGCGAGCAGATTCGCATGCCGTCAGCGCGGCCATTTTGGGGCAAAGGCTCGCCCGAAGATTGCCAGGTGGTGCTTCAGTTGGCCCTGTTCTTCAATCTGGCCACCGCCCTGAATCTGCAAAAGTGGGCAAACGACAACCTCGGTCTGGATTGCAACGGATTCGCGGGAAATTACATCTTTCATGCGCTGATTGGGAATCCATGGTGGTCGCTAAGCGGCGGGGATGAGCCCGGCCCGTCGCAGACGATAGACAAACTCTTCGCCTGGGCCGCCATGAAGGATGAAAGCCTGGCAGTTGAAGATCTGGACGACCTGGATCCTCAAAAGACCTACATGATCGTCCGAACGGATCAAAGTGGCCGTGTCATCCCTGGGCCTAATCCTGTGGGCCATATCGCGCTCACCGACCCCGGGCAATTCAACCCTTCCTACAGCAGCATGGATCTCACTCGCGCAAACGACAACATGATTGGAAACCCAGCCTTGCAAACGGTTGAGTCCGCGGGAGAAAAAAGGAACGGCATCAGCCAGGGCTTGCACAAGAATTGGATGGTATTCATTCGCCCGCTCAAGCCGAGGGCCGTCTTCGAGGTCAATCGCGACAACATCCGCAAGGCTGATACAGTAAAACTGGCTCCTCTCCCCTGAGACAGGCTGGTATCAGGACATTGCAGGTCTTTCGCAACAACCCGGGCGGCGGAGTGGTCTGACTTTTTCATTTCGTTTCGACGGACGACCAGGACGCGCGAATCATAATGAGCGCGGCTTCCTCCGCCGGATGTTCATTGCTTGGCGTCAGCGGGAAGGTTGAAGCCGAGGTAGGTTCCGGAGCTGATCCCCATGAGCACCAAAAGGCTGGAATCGAAGGTGGGCATCACCAGTTCGCTTATAACATTCGACGCGAAGACTGTGCCGAGAACGCTGGAGCAAGGCGGAGCCTCAGGATTTGTGCTCGAATACATCTGGACCCCGTGACGAAGAATCTCTTCGATGAAGCGATATCGTCCTGGACTATTGTCGGCGCCTGACCTTTGGCGCTGGATAGGAAGGCCAGAGCGAAAGCAGCGAAATAAGAAAAGGCTGCAGAAGTCTGGCGTAAGGCGGACAGAGATTTTGCGGAATTCGTCGTTTGTTTGAAGCAATTGGGATGGCTTTCATGGAAAGAAACTCTCGCTGACCTTGGCGAGACGCCCGCCGACGGATTTTGCTCATGGCTCCTTCGGGGCTCCGGACAGCGGCGAGATTGTTCCCGCACTGGTCTTGGGTTGTCCGCTCGCGCGATTTCAGGTCAATCAAACAGATAGACAATGCTTGGCGAACAGGAATATAGACAGTCGCTCAGCCCGGCCCTCTCATTGATAAATCCGCATCCCATGAAATCAATCGTTGTAATTCCAAAGAGCACGACACAGGTGTTTTGGAAGGCGGTCGAAGCGGGAGCGCGGGAGGGCGCCAAGGAGGCCGGTGTGGAGATGGTATGGAAGGGGTCCCTTAAGGAAGACGACCCCGCGCAGCAGATCCAAATCGTGGAGCAATTCGTCTCCGAGGACGTGGGCGGCATTGTCCTTGCGCCGATTGATGACACGCTGCTCAGGCGGCCGGTTGCCGCTGCCATGCAGAAGGGAATCCCGGTGGTAATTATGGATTCGGCGCTCAAGGGCGAACCCCTCAAGGACTTTTTCAGCACCGTATCGACCAACAACCAGCGCGGTGGGGGCATGGCTGGCGAGCAGTTGGGAAGGCTTTTAGAGGGCAAGGGCAAGGTACTGATCTTTCGCTTCAAGGAAGGTTCGGCGAGCACCGGCCAACGGGAAGCGGGCTTCCTCGAAGCCATCAAGAGATTTCCCGACATTCACGTTATTCTCGCAAATCGCTACTCCGGCACCACTGCCAAGGAAGCTCAATCGACCGCGCTGAGCATGCTGGACAAGCTTAAGGAAACCGACGGAATTTTCTGTCCAACCGAACCAAGCACTCTGGGAATGTTGCTTGCGCTCAAGCGGAATAACCTGGCGGGCCGAAAGAAGCTCGTCGGCTTCGACATGTCGCAAGGGCTTATGGAAGGCTTGAGAAAAGGCGAGATTCAAGCACTCGTCGCCCAAAACCCCAAGAGGATGGGCCAGGAGGCTGTGAAGGCATTGGTCGCCAAAATGAAGGGGGAAACCGTGCCCACGGTCATCGATAGCGGTTCCGCGGTTATCACCAAGGAGAATCTGGACACGCCTAAGATTCAAGCGCTCTTAGCATGTTTTTTCTCCGTTTTCGCTTAAGTTCCAGGCCTCGCAGGGTTATCGGCTATCGTGTCTCCTTGAAGATAGCGACGGCCGGCACCCGCGCCCCGCTCCGGATCCGGGCCTTTCCATTTGAGAGGACCGAGGAGGGAAGTGAAGCAACCCTCTGCGCGGCCCTGCATCCCCGCTTTGCGGGCGATGTGGCAAGGCCTCTTTTAAGTTTGAAGTTCCCCACTGCACCCGATACGATCGTCATAAATCCAGCGAGAGCAAAATATGGACGTTAAAGGCATCTTTTTTCAGACGACCTTCGAGGCGGATTTGGCTCCAATGGGAGTATTCGGATTGCGCGGGCGGATCGAAGCACCGTGTCCCGGCAGAGAGGATAATACCGTTTCGCTTTGCCTTGGCGAAGGCTGCAATGGATTTCGGTTGAAACGCCCAAAGAACATCGGGACGTGTGAGGGATATGTTCTCTATTACGACCAATCGGGGACCTTCATTGGGTGTTATGTGCTGCGATCCGGCCAGGCATTCAGTGAACTCAACCCGCCCAGCAGCACCTTCAACGTGAGATTCGGTTGCAGCCCGGAGTGCGGCGGTTCGGCGGTCCTGGAGTTCGACGTGACTGACATCGCTTAATCTCGCCATCGCCCTTCGGGCGCATCCACCTCGCAGGGCCTCTGCTCTAAAGGTCGCCTGTGAATCCGAAGATGGCGATGTCACCTGTGCAAAAAATGAAGTGTATTTTTCTGGATCACGTTAGGATCAGAAGCGTCCAATATCTCGCAACCTCTCAAATGAACAAAGCCACACTCTTGATCGCAAGCGCCTCGCTCTATTGCGCCGCAATCCTATCATCACTCACAGCGGCGACAATCGAGCTTCCCGAATATGGATTCCTGATTGACGCCATTGATGCCGCGCCGGGGGCCGGACCAACCACCGCGTTGATGATGTTCCTGCCTGTGTCGGACGGTTTCGCGCCGAATGTAAGCGTCAATATTCAACCGTATCCGGGTTCCATCAAGGATTATATCACCCAGTCGAAAGGGCAGTTTCAGCAGATGAAGTTGAATATTGTCGAAGAGAAACAGACTGGAGATGCCGAATGGGCCGTCGAGTATAAGGGCCCGGCGCAAGGCATCGACATCCATTTCTACGCCCGCGCCGTCGCCAAGGATGGGAGGGTGTATCTGATTACTGCAACCGCAAAGGAATCTCAGTGGAGTTCAGTTGGCGAAACCCTTCGCAAGCACGTTGATAGTTTCAAGGCAAAATAAGCCCGTGGCGGCCTTCCAGTCGGCTCGCTGCAGAGGGTTCGCCGTCCAACAACAAGTCTATCGGTTGCAGGATTGCGGGCCGATGTTGGTTCCTGAGCCGCACCGATAGCGCCGAGCACGCAGAGATTATCTTTCCACAGGGCCACCCGACAGGGAAAATCACTCGCTGCTCCCTATTTCATTCCCCGTGACGCTTTTCGCGGGGTATCAGTTAAATGTGACCCCGATTGTGGCATCTATGGACGCGCCCCCCGCTATTGATCTGCGGGCGGCGGCAGTGCGTGTGCTTACCGTGATCAATCAGATGCTCTGTCACCACCTCTGGAAGACCCGAATAGAGCGGCGCATGCCCGAGCGCGAAGGCGCTCAGCCTGCGTACGCCCCCATTGAGAACGCCACCATCGAATCGAGCCTGATAAATATCCGCACGCTTTATGAGGTCTTCGCCCGTAGGCGCAGGTACCCTGACGACCTGCATCAGAGCGACTTTCCGGGCTTTCATTTCAATTCACCGTTCCTGACGAGGGAGCAGCGGGACGAAATCAACAAGCAGATCGCGCATCTGACCCACGCCACGCTCAATTCCGGGGATCAGAAAGTGTCGTACAAAGATTTTCTGCGCGGGGCGATTCCTGCCGCGGAGAAGTTCTGCCAGTATCTTGACACCCTTCGCGACGTCTTTGGCGCCAGCGAGCTTGAATTGATCAAAGGAACGTCAGAAAGCCTTAACGCCGTCTCCCGGGAATACCTAACCTAAACGCCACGCTCAACCCACGGATTGCTTGTGGCTCGTCCGGCTACAGTCTGAGGGATCTCAAAATCTTCTACCGACGAGCGCTTGTCGTCCCGCCGGAACTTCCCTGCCGGTGCCAGACGCCGACTACTACACGAGTCGCGTCTTGCGGCTACGCTCCCGAAGCGCGGCGCGCAGCCATTTCATTGCTGTCCGTCCGTCGGGCTTTATCACAGCGCTCCATAGCAGGACGCATCCGAAGGCATCGTCGTATTTAAGAGGTGATTTGCGTTTCATAGTATTTGCCCTTTCCAGCGGAATCCGGTCGACGTCTTCTGCGATGAGCTGACACGTCATTCGCGCCCCGCGCCGGGTGCTTTGATCCGGCACGGAAGAGGAGGCTTTCATTCTAATCGATTACGAGCAAACAGCCTTGAATTGCACTTAGTCGCCGGATTTTCGATCGGCAGCCCGCCTGACTTTACCGTGTCCTTCGTTGAGAGAACCGCGCGAACCACGGAAGCAAGCGCACGGGGCGACGGTCAGTGAGGTGTTGTGGAGGAGCGTCTTCCGGCTTTTCGGCGGCGGTCCGCCGGGCGATTCCGTGCTCTCCAGACGCTGTGGAAAACCAGCGAACCGCCGGACGCCTTCCTCAGGAATCCCGATCCGATTCTTCTTCGGGTGAACTCTGTGAGATGCGACTCATCGCCCGAAAACGGCCACCGGGCCTTAAAGGGGAAGGAAAGATCCGCGTGGAATTGCGTCGGCGCAAGTTCGAAGCGTTCCCGCGTAACAATAGATGATTATACGATCAACCCCTTCCGAGCGAGCTGCCATTTGGTCGGCTTAGATCTCTAGCAAAAGTGTGATTGTGATAAGCCCGAATCCGAACAAAACATGCAAGCCTTTAATGGCCGTCCAATGATACATAATAGTATGATGAGAGAGGACGATTGGGTGAAAAAACTGCTGAAGCTCTGTGAGCAGAGGTATGGCCCGGACGCGCCGGCGATGCGGCAATTGACGCGACAATTGGACGCGATACGGAAATCAGACAAAGGAAGCGAAATTGTCCGACTTGGCGCCTAACGGCCTCGAAAGACCGTACCCTCAGGCGCGCCGAAGGGGGGATAGGTGGGAGAGCTAGACAGCAACGGGGTTCGCATTCCGCGTCCCGATCGGCTTGTCCGAATCAGACTCACGTTATGCAAGGTTGATCAAAGCAGGCCAATCTGCTGAGATGAGCGCCTTGAGCGGTGAATGGCAAAAGCATGTCCTTGCGTCGATCGGCTACCGGGAGTTGGGAATGTTCGACTATGCGGTGCTCGCACTCGAAGCCATTGAGCCACAGGACAAGAACCGTAACGAAGTCCTGGCCGCGCGCCTTGATATCTACTTGGCGGCCAGGAAGTGGGACTTGGCAGCCACGGCGGCCCAACTGCTAGTGAAGGCCGAACCGGAGAATCAGGCGGCCTGGATCAATCACGCCTATTCAGTCCGGCGTTCACGAAGTATCGAGCAAGCTGAGGCAATCCTCCTGCGGGCACGAGAGCTTCATCCCAGGAACGCCCTGATTGCTTTCAACCTCGCATGCTACGCGAGTGTCGCGGGGCGCATGGAGGAGGCGAAAGTTCGGCTGCGGCATGCCATCGAACTCGACAAGGCCATTCGGCGATTGGCGCTCGATGATGACGACCTCAAGCCCTTGTGGGGCTGGATCACCAGCCTGGATTAGCTCTCTTCGACGGAAAAAGGACTGGCCGCCCCGCTCCGACCGGAGTCGAGGCGTTCGTGCGCGCGCCTCGAGAGCGATGAGATTGCGGCGCGATCGCAATAAAACTAACGCACTCTCCAGCAAGTAACGCGAAGCTGGGCGTATATCCGCTAATACGAGAATTGATGAGAATTATCTTCGGACACTATCGGTCGTGCTTTCCTGCACAGGGTCACTGCAAACTCAATGTCACTACGTGAGCGGCAGGTGTCACAGCGACGGCTGGCTTCATCAAATCAATCCAGAGGGCACGGCATGCTCAACCAAGGGAAATTACCACGCGCTTCCGATCTCTTGAACAGCAATTGGCAGAAGCAAGTCCTTGCTTCGAGCGGATATCTCGAGCTGGGAATGTTCGATGATGCGGCGCGTTCGCTCCAGGAGATACCCCCTCAAGACAGGCGACGCATGGAGGTCCTGGGGGCGCGCCTTGCCCTCTACCTGGCGGGCAGGAAATGGCAAATGGCGGCGGCCGTCGCCGGTCACCTTGTGAAGGTTACGCCAGAGAACCCCACTTGGTGGATTCAAATGGCGTATGCGGTCAGGCGGTCCGAGACCATCGAGAAAGCCGAGGCCATCCTGCTCCGGGCCCACGAGATTCATCCAAAGAATGTCATAATTCTCCTCAACCTCGCCAGCTATGCGAGCGTCACCGGCCGGCTTGAGGAGGCCAAGGACCGGTTGCGACGCGCGATCGATCTTAATAAGGGTGTCCGGCGATTGGCGCTCGACGTCGAAGATCTGCGGCCTTTGTGGGAGTGGATCGGCGGTTTGGAATAGAGTTCGGACTAAGGGAGCGCGCGCAGAAATTGCCTCGTGAAAGCGTAATTCACGCAGGTCCTCAACCGTCGGGATTCTCTGACGGCAAATGGTAGAGGCGGATTTGCGGTTGAAGATAGGGCAAAAGCCCCGCCTTGCATTCCCAGAGAAGCTTGCCCTCGCGGAAGAGCTGGCCGTAAAATTCCCTCCCGCGATCATAATCGGCCCGCTGGCCCTCCGTTGGCTTGTGCGTCTCGAGAAAGTAGCGTCCGTATTCCGCTTCGGACACCGCGACGTAGCGAATGCCCCGTGCGCGAAGTTGATCAAGGCTTCCTGCACTGACGGCAAAAACGTCGCTGACAACCTTTTGCTCCAGAAAATAAGGGGAGTCCAAATACCGGGGGTCCTCGCGATTCGGAAGGTTGACGCGCCCGTCCTGCGCGATGGTCGCATCGGCCGGAACATATCGTCGAAGGAAGGCGAAAAGTTGCTGCCGGGAATCGATCTTGAACGCGGAGTCACAGGCGACAAGGCGGGCTCCCGACATGCCTAATGCTGCCAGAAAGGCCGCGACCTGGGCAGCACGAGTCAGCCAGACAGAGCCCGGAAGGTTGAGGCAGAAGAGGCCAAAGACCGCGAGCGTGCAGAGAATCAGGGTGTCCGGCAAAAAATAGCGGTGGTGGGTCTTAGGCGAAAAGGAGAGAATCAGCACATAGACAATCGGGAACAAAGCCAGGCTCCATTCCACGGGATGGATCCGCCGGAAAAACGCGAAGAACCTGGCATAGTAGACGCCCAGCAGAATCCAAATGGGTGGGTTTGTGGCCCCGCGAAACACGGCGGTGTAAACGCCATGCGGGACGCTGCGGGTCAGGCCCTTGTGACCGTGGACGGTGAAATCGACCTCGCGTCCGAGACTCCCTGAGAAGTGGCCCAGGGAGGCGAAAATTGGGAAATTGACGGCGACCAGAACGCCGGAAAAAGCAACAGAGAGAACCGCCAAATTGCGGCTACGCTTCTCCGGGAACCAGAAGACCGGGGCCAAGGCCAGCGGAAGGACAAGGGCGCCAATGTATTTTCCCGACACGGCGAGAGCCGCCGCAACGCCAAGAAAGGCAAATCGCGCCACGGAAGGCTGAAGCCAGCATCGTGTCAAAGCGAGGAAAAACGCCGCGATTCCAAAAGCCAGGGCAGTATCCTCCTTCATATAGTGCGCCAACTCGTACAAATGCGAACTCGCGAGCAGGAGCACGCCCACACACGCCGCGGCCAGCGTTCCGTACAAGTGAGCAGCCAGCAGGGCCAGGCACGCTACCGCGCCGGCGGCAAAAATCGCCGAGGCCATTCGGCCGGTTTCGGTCACCGGTTGCGGTGTCTGCGGGGTCTGCCTGATCCCGCCGATCACGCGGGACGCTTGAAGGAGGAGCAAGGGATGGTTGAAATTGAATCGGCCCGTAATCAATTGCCGGGCCTTGCCGGACTCATCCGGATGATAGAAGCTAGGGAACTCGTTGTTTCGGTTGTAAAGCCAGGCGCCCGTTGCGAAAAGGAGGGCAGCCAGTAACCAGCTTCGGGCTGTCAGGCTGGCAGACGGCCCGCCCGGCGGCAGGAGGAAACGCGAAAGCATGCGAGGCGGATCGCCGGTGCGCGGACTCTTGGCGGCACTCCGTCGAAATTTCAAGCCTGCGATTTCTTATAGACGCTGGCCTCGTCGAAGGACTTCGGTTCGCGGATGGGCAACGGAGCGCCAGTTTTGTCGAATTCCTGGAAGAAGCAGCTCAGGTACCCCGTGTGGCAGGCGCCGCCGGTTTGTTCGACCTCAAAGAGAAGCACATCGCGGTCGCAATCCGCAAACCAGCGACGGATTTTCTGGGTATGACCACTGGTCTCACCTTTGAGCCAGAGGGTTTTTCGGGAGCGGCTCCAATAGTGCATCAGGCCGGTTTCGAGGGACTTTTGGAGCGCTTCACGATTCATCCAGGCAAACATCAGCACGCGGCCCCCAGGGGCATCTTCTGCCGAAGCTTGCTGAACGATTGCTGGAATGAGACCTTCGGAGGTGTATTTGAAATCGAGTTCCACTGTTGCAGAATAGCAGACTGTCGGTTAATCGGAAACGTCGCGTGAAAGAATCAGAGAATTCCAAAGTGGCTCCCGGTGCCCCACTGGGCGCCCGTTATCGCTATTTTTCGACCCCACCCGCCACTGTCTCGCTGTGTTTGGCGGACATTGCTCCCCAAATTCCGGAATCGGCCCGCTTGCCGGCTTTCGATGTCGAGCACAGTATCGAGCTTCCCTGCGAAGACGTGTTTGCAGGCCCGGCTCCGAAGTTGCTGCTTTCGCGACTGGCTGAAATTGCGGGTGAGCGGGTTCGTCTGGAGGGCGTTCCGGATTATTCCATCCGGCTTCCGGCGGCCCGGCTCGCGCTGGCCTATCGTTTCGTCAACGGGCGCGAACTGATCGAGGAGGAGATTCAACCCGCGAGCGGGAGCGCCGATCCGGAGAAATCTTTCCAGGCGCCCGAGGATTTCGCTCCAAAGGTGGAAAGCTCCGGAGGGGATTCCGTCCAGAGTGCGAGAGATTCCCTTCCCGAATCCGAGGTTCGAGCGGAAGAGGACGAGAGGCGGCCTGCCGTTGCAGACCCTGTCGCGGGATCTCCCGCACCCGACAATCATCCGCCAGCGGACCCTCCTCTCGCGACCGCCGTGTCCACTCCCGCGGAAGTGCCCCTTGAAGCGACGGAGTCGGGCGTTCCGCTTTCGCCAGTGCCGGGAGCGTCGCTCGCACAGGAAAGCGCGCGCCCGGCGGATGAAGTCTCCCCGCCCGCAGCGTCGTCGAAGCCTCCAGCACACGAGACGTGGCGTGCGATTTCCATCTTTCCTATCTTTCGACGCAAGACGGCGAATCCTTCGGTTGCACCGCCCGATGCGGAAGCCGGGGAGCCTCGGACGCGCTTTGTCCCGTTGGAGCTCTCTTCAAGACCGGAGCAGCCGGCGCCAGCCGAAGCCACACCCCTGAAGGCGGAGCTTGGGACCGAGAGGCAGCGGGCGGAGGAACTCGTGCTTGCGGCGCCTGCGCGGGAAGCCGTTCTCGTCGAAATCGAGCCCCTGCCGAAGTCAGAGTCCAAGCGAGCGGGCGAGATTCCCGACCAGGATGCGCTGCAGGCCGTGTTCATGACGGAGGAGTTCCTTTCGGTCGATCGCGTGGTCGAGTTGTGCGGCGGTTTGCCGGGCATCACGTCCTGCGTGCTTGCGCACGGGTCGGCGGTGCTCGCTTCGCACAATGTGCCCGAGTCGATCGATCTGGTCTCGCTGAGCGCCCATGCGCTCGAGATGCTCGCGGCCATGCGGCAGAGCGCCGCGCGAATGGGCATCGGCGCGGTGCCCGCGGTGACCATTCATTCTGAAAAGGGGCCGATTACGTTTTTTCATCAGGATGATTTATGCCTGCTGGTATTGCACAAGGACCGGGGCTTCGTCCCTGGCGTCCGTGAAAAGCTCCAGCAGGTCGTCGCGCGTCTGTCCGAGGCGAGCCTTGTTCTCCCTGTGGGGGCGTCACGACCGGCGTTGGCGCCAAGGGAGGCGACGTTTTAGGTTGTTTCACGTTTTGAAGAACGCTCGCCGGTGCCACCCACACTCTGAACCCTGAAACCTCTCCGGCATGTTGGATCTTGTGCAAAAAGGCGGGCCGCTCATGTGGCTCATTATTCTCTGCAGCGTTACAGCGGCCGGCATTTTTTTTGAGAGGCTGCTTCACCTCCACAGGGCATCAATTCCGGTCGGCGACTTGCTGCGGGGGCTCGCAAATGTTTTGCGCAAGGAGAATTACGCGGAAGCTTTGGAGGAGTGCGCGGGCACGCCCGGGCCGGTCGCGCGTGTCGCGCATGCCGTGATTCTGCACCATGGCGCGCCGCGCTCCGAACTGCGTGAGGTGGCTCAGGAGGCGGGCCAACTGGAAGTGCCGCGGCTCGAGCAGAATCTCCCGCTTCTCGGGACCATTGCCTACGCCACGCCGCTGGTCGGGTTGCTGGGAACCTTGCTGGGTTTGCTTGTGGCATTTCAGGAGATTGCCGCCCACGGCGGATATGCCACGGCGACTGATATTGCGAATGGCGTCTACGAAAGCCTGCTCACTTCGATTGCTTCGCTTGCCGTGGCGATACCTGCGTTTGTCGCCTACAGTTATCTCTCAGCGCGCGTCAACACGATCATCCACGACATGGAAAGGGCCGGCATCGAGATACTCGCCATCCTTGATGAGGTGCGCGGGCGCAACAAACCGGCATCGTGAAACTTCGGCGCTCACCGACTCCGCATCCCGTCCTGATGGTGTTCGCTCCGGCGTTCGGCCTGGGACTGATCCTGATTTTTTTTCTCTTGCTGAGCTCGACGTTCCTGCTTCAGCCCGGCGTCGCCGTGGAAGTGCCGCGATCGCCGTTCCTGCTGCCGCCCCAGCGCAATCCGCGCATCATCAGCGTCACAGCGCCGCCACTTCCCGCCATTTTCTTTGAGAACGAGGAGGTCAGTCTGCCGCGCTTGCGTGAGATGTTGCAAAAGATCCAGGGCCGGTCGCAGACGCTTATCATCAAGGCGGACAAGCGCGCCCCCTACGAGAACATCAGCGCGGTTATGAACGCGGCGCTGGAGACGGGTTTCCCCGTGGTACTTGCCACCGCCGAGGAGGGCGGCGATCTTTGAAACTTCGAATTCACCTGTTCGAATGGCCTTCGCGCCACAATGTGCATCTCGCGCTTCCGGTGATGCTGGTCCTTTCGTTTTTCCTGCATGCGGCGTGCATGTTCATCTTTCACGCGACCTTTCCCTCTTTGCAGGGCAGTCGCGAGCGTTCCGTGACTGTCTATAATCTTCTGCCGGGCTCTCCGGAGGCGGCGAGGATCGAACCGATGCTGGCGGCTTCCGATCCGGCCTTGTTCTCTTCCACAAAGGTTTTCGGCCGCAACGTGTGGAAGTTGCCGCAGACGGCCTACGTCGCGAGTTTCGATGAGGAAGTCCCTTCTCTTGCAACCTTGCCGGCTCCCCTTCCTTCGCAATTCCTCCCGCCCGATGCCGGAACGACGCCGGTTTCCGCGGGCGCCGCCGTTGCGAGGACGTCGCCGAGCCCGGAGCCGGCGGTCCCCACCGCCGTACGGTTTGGCGGATCCCTGGAACGGCGCGGATGGACTCCTCCGCAAAACTTTGACTTTGCCGCGGTGGGAGTTTTGCCGCGGCAGGGGCTTTTGCCGGCGGAGTTCCTCATTGCGGTTTCGCCCGACGGCCTCCCGATGCACTTTTTTCCCCAACGATCGTCGGGCGATGAAAACCTTGACCGGGCAGCCCTTAAGTACTTGGCTGGGTGTCGCTTCGCGGCGGCCCCGGCCGAGCGTGAGCCTGCTTGGGGGACAGCAACCTTTGTATGGGGGGCAGACGTCAGGCAGGACAGCCGGCAATGATCCGCATCAACCTCGCCGAATTAGTCTGCGTCTATTTGCTGGTTTTTCTTGCGGCCATTTTGGCCGTTTGGATAGCCTACGAGATGGTTCGGAGAGCTCGCGAAATCCGGTCCCGCCGATACCGCACTCGCTGCGCAGTTTGCGGGATGGAGTTTGAGGATCGCACGCCTGCGATTCTACCTCGCTGTCCGCGTTGCGGCAGCCTCAACGAACGAGATAAATTGAAAGTGTACTAACATGGGAATGTGGATTGGAAGGAACCGCAAAGCGCGCGTGACCTACGGTTTCGACGAAATCGCGCTTGTGCCGGGAGATGTCACGATCAACCCGAACGAGGTGGATATCTCGTTCCGTCTTCCTCGCCGCGATGCGGAGCCCATCAAGCTGAGCATCCCCATCCTTGCGAGCGCGATGGACGGAGTTGTGGACGTCAGGATGGCGATCGCGATGGGAAAGCTTGGTGGTCTTGGGGTGCTTAATCTGGAAGGCGTGCAGACCCGCTATGAAAACCCCAGCGAGGTGCTGGCCGAAGTTGTCAGCGCCGACAAGGAGAACGTGACGGCCCTCATTCAGAAGCTCTACCTGGCGCCGGTGCGCGAAGAGTTGATCGCGCGGCGAGTTGAGGAGATCAAGAAGGCGGGCGTCATCTCGGCGGTCAGCTCGATTCCGCAGAAGGCCGAGCGCTACGGCGCCATCGCCCAGGAAGCAGGCGTGGATGTCTTTGTCGTCCAGTCCACGGTTTCGACGGTTCGGCACATTTCCACGGAGTATAAGACCCTTGAGCTGGCGAGCTTTTGCAAGGCGATGAAGGTGCCTGTGATCGTTGGCAACACGGTGACCTACAATGCGACGCGCGAATTGATGCAGACCGGCGCTGCGGCCCTATTGATCGGGGTCGGGCCGGGCGCTGCATGCACGTCGCGCGGAGTGCTGGGGCTGGGCGTTCCCCAGGTAACGGCAACGGTCGATTGCGCCGCGGCGCGCGATCAGCATTTCAAGAAGACCGGCCGCTATGTTCCGATCATCACGGACGGCGGCATGAGCAAGGGAGGCGACGTTTGCAAGGCGCTTGCCTGCGGATCGGACGCCGTGATGGTCGGCAGCGCGTTCGCGAAGGCCGAGGAGGCGCCAGGAAGGGGAACGCACTGGGGAATGGCAACGCCGCACGCGAACCTGCCGCGCGGCACTCGCATCAAAGTGGGAGTCACCGGCAGCCTCAAGCAAATTCTCTTCGGACCCGCTGAAGTCGATGACGGCAGCCAGAATCTGGTCGGTGCGATCACCACCTGCATGGGCAGCGTCGGCGCGGCGAGCATCCGGGAGTTTCAGGAGACCGAGATCATTATTGCGCCATCGATAAAAACGGAAGGAAAGCTCTTTCAAGTTGTGCAAAACGTGGGAATGGGAACAAAGTAGGTTTTTGATTGCCAACGCGCTGAGCTGGAGATTCCCCAATTGAGACAGGTAAAAATTCGATGAGCGAACGCAGAGTAGTCGTCACCGGAATCGGTGTCATGAGCCCGGTCGGTAACGACCTGCAGACCTTCTGGAAGAATCTGACCGAAGGCCGCAGTGGCATCTCTCGCTACAAGGTTTTCGACTCTGCCAATTATGATTGCAAGATCGCCGGGGAGGTGAGCGACTTCGACCCCACCAAGTATTTCAAATCGCCGAAAGACGCACGGCGCGCGGACCGCTTCGCGCAGTTCGCGATGGCCGCCGCGAAGACCGCGTTGACCGACTCGGGAATCGACCTCGAGAACGTGAATCACGAGCGTTTTGGCGTGATGGTCGGCAGCGGGATCGGGGGGCTCAAGAGCATGGAGGAAGAGTGTCGCCGGCTGTTTGATCGAGGCCCTTCGCGCGTCTCTCCGTTCACGATCGCCATGATGATCAGCAATATGGCGAGCGGGCTGGTTTCGATGGAGTACGATCTCAGGGGACCCAACATGTCCATCGTCACGGCGTGCGCCACCGCCAACCACTCGATCGGGGAAGCGTGGCGGATGATTAAATTCGACGATGCGGACTACTTTGTGGCGGGCGGAACGGAGGCCACGATCACCCAGCTCGGAATTGGCGGATTTTCGGCAATGCGCGCCCTTTCGCTACGAAACGACGAGCCCGAACGCGCTTCGCGCCCGTTCGACAAGGACCGTGACGGGTTCGTGATGGGCGAAGGCGCGGGACTCGTGGTTCTTGAAGAATTGGAGCACGCGAAAAAGCGCGGAGCGCACGTGTACTGCGAGCTCTCCGGTTACGGGTTGAGCGCCGACGCCTATCACATGACGCAGCCGCTTCCCGAAGGCGAAGGCGCGGCGCGATGCATGCGCATAGCGATGAAGCATGCATGCGTCAACGAGGACCAGATTGATTACATCAACGCGCATGGCACATCGACGCCCATCGGCGACGTCTGCGAGACCAAGGCGATCAAGCAGGCGCTCGGTGATTCCGCGAGGAAAACGATGGTGAGTTCGACCAAGTCGATGACGGGGCATTTGCTCGGAGCCGCCGGCGGGGTGGAGTTCGCGGTGTGCGCCCTGGCCATCAAACACGGGATCGTGCCGCCGACCATCAATCTCGACCATCCCGATCCCGAGTGCGACCTCGACTACGTCCCCAACACGGCTCGCGAGGCAAAGGTCAAGGTCGCCATGAGCAATTCTTTCGGCTTCGGCGGCCACAACGCCACGCTGATCGCCTCAGAGTTCATCGGATAGCAGACCGGGTGCAAAGGCTTGCCAGCGACGAGCCCGCAACGCCGCTGTCTTGCCCGGGCGTTGTCAAACCTTCACGTAGGCGAGCACGACGGCTGTGATGAAGATATTCACCAGGGCAAGCTCGAAGAAGAAGTACCAGCCCAGCTTCATGAGTTGGTCGTAGCGGAAACGTGGCAGCGTCCACCGCACCCAGATAAAGACAAAGAGCAGGGCGGAAACCTTGCCAAAAAAGATGCCTATATTCACCAGGCCCCAAATCAGACTTGCGAGCCAGGGAGGGACGAAGGCCAGGCCCAGGAATGACGTGCAGGATCCGTCGGGAATGAATGGCAGGCTCCATCCGCCGAGAAATAGCGTCACAATGACCCCGGAACCCGCAATCATAGCCGCGTACTCTCCCAGGAAGAAGAGGGCGAATCCCATCGAAGAATATTCGGTGTGATACCCGCCAACGAGCTCCTGTTCCGCTTCCGGAAGATCGAAGGGAAGGCGGTTCGTTTCGGCGAACATGGCAACGAGAAAGACCACGAAAGAGAGAACCATCGGTATCCAGATCAGAATGCGCTGCAGAGAGAAGCCGGCGACAAATGACGCGAGCACCGCGTGCCAGTCCCCGCTGGCGATTTGCTGAACGGCGAAGCCCTTGGGCCACCACGGCGCGATAAGCCAGCCATTCTCGCGTTGCCAGAGGACGATGTCGGGCAGCCTCAAGGTGCCGCAGAGAAGAAACACGGGAATCACCGAGAGCCCGAGTGCCAGTTCGTAGGAGATCATTTGCGAACTGGAGCGAATACCTCCGAGGAAGGGATACTTCGAATTCGAGGCCCAGCCGGCGAGAACGATGCCGTAGACGCCCAGCGAGGAGACAGCAAAGACGTAAAGCACGCCGATGTTGACGTCGGCGATGACCATTGGCACTCCGAAAAGGGTGGAACCGAAGGGCAACACCGCGAGCACGAGGATGGGAGGGATCATCGTGAGCTTGGGCGCTATGTAATAGTAGAACTTGTTGACGCTATTCGGGATGAAGTTCTCCTTGAGCAGGAGTTTGAGCGCGTCGGCGATGGGCTGACCGAGTCCGAGAAATGGGATATCCTTCTTGAATCCCAACAGGGTCATCGGAATTCCGACACGATTGGGTCCCACCCGGTCTTGGATAAAGGCGCAGACCTTGCGTTCGGCGTAAACGGTATAGGAAACGAAGCCCAGGATGATAGCGAGCAGGCCGATCGTCTTGAGGAGCGAGGTCCAAACCAGGAACACCTCCGGCTTGAACGCGTAGGAAGAGATCTCACTCACAGGCGAAGGGCGTTTCGATTTCGGACGCTTGCACGGCCTGTGGAGGTGGAACGATTCATTTGGTTGCCGCTCCGAGTTTGTCAGACAAATCCACCCCGAGGTCGCCAATGCGGCTCAGCGAAAGTCCCTCGAGCGGCGAAAATTCGGCGGCAATTTGTTTGAAGAGTTCGTCGACGGTGTAAATGCCATTTGAACCGCTGACCGCCTGGATAAGGTCACGAAGAATTTCCCAGTCGTCGCGGGCCATGCCAGGAGAGGAAATGGCCTGATTAAGGCGCTGGAGGCGGCCTTTGAGGTTGATCATCGAGCCCCGCTTTTCTGCCCAGCTTGCGGACGGAAGCAGGACTGAGGCGTGCGCAGTGGTCGTGTCGGGCAGAACGGCTGCCACAATCAGCGAATCGAGCTTTTCGAGATCAGGTTCCGCTATTCCGCAGTCCAGGGCATCCTCGCCGAGGACGAGCAGAGACTTGATTGCTCCGCTGGCAACTCCGGACGCGATTTCCTGCATCCTTCCCGTGGCTAGCCCGATCAGCTTCGCCCCCGTGGTATTGGGATTCCCATCCTCGGAAATAAGGAATCCATCGCCTTTTTGGGGACGGGACAACACATCAAAAAGTTCAATGCCGAGCGTCTTCGCCAGCCGCCGGGCCAGGAAGAGCTCCTCGTTGGTCATCCTCGCGGAAGCGATCATCGCGGTCGCCGTCGGATTGCGCTGCAATTGTTCGGCGGCCGCCTGGATGGCTTTCGGCCAACTGGCGGGAAGCTGATCGTCTCTGATGATTGGTTCCTTGAGCCTTTCCGCGCCGTTGACGTAGTGGAAATTCAGTCTGTGGTTGTCGGGCATCCAGCACGAATTGACGAAATCGTTTTCGCGCGGAGTAATGCGGTAAACGACGTTTTGGCGGCTCGCGATGAGAATGTTCGTTCCGTTCCCGCAATTGACGTCGATGCTTTTCGTCTCCCTCAGAAACCAGACCCGCATGCCAAAGCGAAAATCCTTGGAGGTCAGGGCGCCCACCGGACAAATATCCACGGTATTGAGCGAGTAATTGTTGTCGAGCGATCTGCCCGGATAAACGGTCAGCGTGGTATGGCTCCCACGGTTGACGAAGCCGAGCACATCATCGTGGGCGATCTCCTGCATGAAACGCACGCAGCGCGAACACATGATGCAGCGCTCGTCGTCCAGAACGATGCGCGGACCGATGTCGACACGCTTGGGTTTCTTAACCTTTTCCTCAAGAAAGCGGGATTCTCCCTTGCCGTACTCGACGGAAAACTCCTGCAGCCGGCACTCGCCGGCCTGGTCGCAGATGGGGCAATCGAGAGGGTGGTTGATGAGGAGGAATTCCATCACGCCCTTGCGGCATTCCTCGACAAGAGGCGAACTGGTCCGGACGGCCATCCCCTCGGTGACCTCCGTGGCGCAGGATATGGCCGGCCGGGGGCTCCAGGCAATTTCCGGGCGGCCATCGGCGCCCAGCACCAATTTTCGCTCGGGGGTCATCTTGGGCATCCCCAACTCGACGAGGCACATCCGGCAGTTTCCTGGCGAGCTCAGCTTGGGATGGTAACAATAGTGCGGAATGAAGTGCCCGCTCTTCATGCAGGCTTCGATGAGGCGCGTGCCCTTGGGGAACTGTTTCCATTCGCCCTCCACCTGCACATTCAACATGGGAACTCCGGTAGCCGTTGCACTCATCGTCGTTTCTCTTCCTCTCTCTTTAGCGGCTCGCCGTCAAGCGATGCGTGCGGATATCGAGCGCAATTCCCGCACCAATCGCAAAGCGCCGCTGGCGGAATGCCGATTTTAAACAGCGCGCACTGTCGGCACGTCCTCACGAGGGGTCGCATCGTTCACTCTTCGAGACCGAAATAGTGAGTCACCTTCGGACGTCCCGGACCGCGGTGCAATTGCAGAGCGACGGCCTCCACCTCTTTGTCGGCCATGGTGGTCCTTTCGTGCTGCCGGAGATGCTCGCCCCAGGAATCCAGGCGGAACAACTCGAGGAATCGCTCGACCTGCTGCGCGTCCTGGTAGAGCCGCCACCGCCTGGCTCCGTCCCGCAGGCGCCGCTCTCGAATCTGGTGCATCACGAGCCGAAAACGCTCGAAGTTTTCCGTGGCCACCGTGTATTCGATGGTCACGAGCACGGGACCATCGTCAAGATCCGCCTGAAGGTCAGCGTGAGCTTCCGGCCAATGGGAGGAGGGTCTGAGGTCGATCGTCTCGTCGATGACGAGCGGAAAGAAGCGAATGAGCGCCAGGCCGGCAATGAGACCGGCCCCCGCGACGGCGAAGCATTCCGGAGTGCCGATGACGCCGGCCAGCCAGCCCCACAAGGCGCCGTCGAAGGCGAGCACACCCTGAAAGGCCAGCAGATAGAACGCCAGAGCCCGGCCGCGCACCCAATCGGGGACCGACGTCTGCACGGCAACGTTGAAATTCACCAGCACACCGACCCAGGCTGCCCCGGCGAAAAACAAAAGCGCGCCGGCTGCCAGGGGATGCGTGCAGAGGCTCAGTCCGAAGAATGCCAGCCCGCCGAGGACGGCGCCCATGCCAAGGATGCGATCCAGCGCGAAGCGGCTTCGCAGTTTGGGCAGGACCATCGCGGAAGTAATCGAGCCCAATCCGAACGCTCCCAGGAGAAGGCCGTAGCCTGTCGCGGACGTCTTCAGCACGTCCCGCGCGAAGAGCGGAAGCAGCGGCCACACTGCCGCGGCGCAGAGATTGAAGGCGATCGCCCGAATGATCGGAGCTTGCAACCGGGGAGCATGAAGCAAATACCGGAAGCCGGCGCGGATTGCTCCAAAAACATCCTCGGTGAGTCGCGACGCCGCAACAGGCGGTTTTTTCCAGAAGGCGAGCGCGGCCAGGACGGCGAGGAAAGATGCCGCGTTGGCGAAAAACGCGAAGGCGGCGCCGAATGCCGCGACGACGAATCCGCCCAGAGCCGGCCCGACCGCCCGCGCGACGTTAAAGGAGATGCTGTTCAGCGCAACGGCGGAGGCCACCCAAACACGGGGCACGATGTCCTGTACGGTGGCCTGCCAGGCTGGAAGACTGATGGCCCCGCCCAACCCCAGACTGAAAGTCAGGCCGAGCAGAACCCAGGGAGAGGCATATCCGCCCAGCGTCAACAGGCCAAGCAGGGCGGCCATGATCAGCATCCAGGCTTGGGACCAGAAAAGCAGCGACTTCCTGTCGGCCAGGTCTGCCAGGGCTCCGGCCAGCAAGCCGACGAGGAAGACGGGTAGCGTTGAAGCGGTCTGCACCAGGCCGACCAGCGTGGTGGATGAGGTGAGCCCCGTCATCAACCAGGCCGCGCCAACCGACTGCATCAATGTGCCGACATTCGAAACGATGTTTGCCGCCCAGATCGCGCGAAATGCCGGCAAAGCGAGCGGGGCCAGCAGGGAATTCGCTGCATCCTGCCTGGCCTGTTCCGGCGTCGGCTCGTCACTCATAAGATCACACAAGAACGGAGCCGAGCCGCGCGGCACGCCGGACGTTCGATGTTCGGCAGTCTGGTGTCATCACCAGAAAAAGCTGAGGAGGAGGACGGCGAGGACAAGCGTGCTGAATGCAGTGTACAGCCAGTCGCGTTGCACGGCAAAGCCGAACGCGGCGAAGGCCACGCGTATGACCGGATTGACGAGGAGTAAGACAACGCCGATCATGATCACGCTGCGCCGATGCCCCACATCGTCGGCATCAAATGCGCGCAGGATCATCGAAACCGGATTCTCAAAATACTTGGGCTCGCCGCTGAAGATGTGGTCGCCGGGCGTCGATCCATGGCGGATTAAAAGAAACCAGATCAGACCCGCAGCCATGAATGCCGCCGCCGCCAGGACCCCGCCCAACATCACGCGAGCAAGCGCATTTTGGATCTGCCGGTCTTTCATTTTCTAGCCGCGGATGGACACGGATGAAACACGGATCATAAGATCATTCGTTTGTATTCGACACGTTGGCGGCCGAAGTTGACAAGCTCGCCGACCTTCGCACCGGTCGCTTTGAGTTCGTTCAGGAGCTGCGCCTCGTCTTCGCGATTGTAACATTTCGCCACCTTGATCTCGACGATTACGCAGGCGTCTACAAAGAGATCCGCATAGTAGTCCGACAACGGTGTGTTTATAGAGAACCTTGATCGGGGTTTCCATCTCCGCCGTGCTGCCGCGCTTGATGAGTTCGACCTGCATTGCGCGCTGATGGACCTTCTCAAGAAACCCGTAGCCGAGCATGCGATGCACTTCAAACGCAGCGCCAATGATTCGCGAGGTCGTTTCAGCATGAACCAGGCGCCCTATCCGTGTTTGATCTGTGTCCATCCGTGGCTAAAAAAGACAGGGAGTCCGCGAGCGATCATCTGCACGGCGATGACGGAAACGGCGGTGAGAAAGATCACCCTCAGCAATTTGACCGGTGCAACCGGCAGGAGTTTCGCGCCGACAAATGCCCCGGCCAGCACGCCAAGTGCCACGGGAGCGACGAGCGCGGGATCGAGATACCCACGCTTGAGATAGACGCCCACGCTTGCCGCGGCGGTTACTCCAATCATGAAATTGCTCGTCGCTGTAGTGACCTTGAAAGGAATCCGCATGATCTGATCCATGGCGACGACCTTGAAGGCTCCCGAGCCGATGCCGAGCAATCCGGAGAGAACGCCGGCCACCCACATAACGCCAAGGCCTGGCAAAACGTGATGAACTGTGTACGGCAAGGATCCAGCAGGCGTTGGAACCGTGCCGGGAAGCCGTAACTTCACTGCCAGAGGATCCGAGATGTCCTTTGCGGACAGATCCTTCTTTTTCTTCAGAGAAATCAGGACCGTTGCGAGCAGCGCGGCGCCAAAGATGACGGAGAGCATCGCCGGGTCCAGAACCACCGCCAGCATGGCGCCAGACACCGCGCCGGTCGTGGTCGCCATGCAGAGGAACAGTCCGATGCGCATGTTCGAAATGCCGTCGCGCAGATACGCGGCCGCAGCTCCCGAGGAGGTCGCGATCACCGAGGACAGCGCAGCCCCCATCGCGTAGCGGATGTCGACGCCGAACGCCAGCACCAGCAGCGGAGTAACAATGACGCCACCGCCAAGGCCGATCAGCGCGCCAATGATTCCCGCCAGGAACGAACCAATCGCCACGAGAGCGTCAAAAACCAGTTCGTCCATGCTCAGACTTGCTCGTCTCGTTCAAGACGATCTGGCCCGTGGCGACGGTCCTCCCGTCGACATCCGCGCGCACCTCGAACATCCACAAGCCGCCGATTTCCCCGGTCTTCCTGGCATTCAGAATGACGCGTTCTTCGGGTCGCGCCAGCCTGGGAAATTTCATATTTCGGATCGCGGAGAGCAGGAAACGCAGATCGTGCGATCCCCAGGCTCCAGCGATTCCCGCCGTCTGCGCCAAAGCTTCGGTTAGAATCACGCCCGGAACGATCGGGTCATGCGGAAAGTGGCCTCTAAACATGGGATCATCAGAGGAAAAGATTTTCAGGCATTGCGCTTCTCCCTTGGTCGCGGCCATGACCTCGTCAACGAAGAGAAATGGCTTGCGGTGAGGCAGGCCGAAGGACTCCAGATCTTTCATTGCGCGCTTCCTCCGTGGGGGTCAATCCCGAAAAACGATGGCCTTTGCGCCGTGAACAAGGACGCGGTCTTCGACGTGATAGCGTACGCCCCGGGCCAGCGCGAGGCGTTCACAGTCCCGCCCGAGGCGAATCAAGTCTTCGGGGTCGTGGTAATGTTCAACGCGCGCGACCTCTTGTTCGATGATGGGCCCCGCGTCGAGGTCTTCCGTGGCATAGTGGCAGGTGGCGCCGATGAGCTTCACGCCGCGCTCGAACGCGCGCTGGTAGGGGTTTGCTCCGACAAAGGCAGGGAGGAAGGAGTGGTGAATATTGATGAGGCGGCCCGCATATTCGTTACAGAGCCGGCCAGGGAGAATCTGCATGAAGCGCGCAAGAACCACCAACTCCGCCGCGGCTTCACGCAGCAGTTTGCCCACCGTCTCGAATGCGGCGGACTTTCCTTCTTCGAAGGCCACGAATGCGAAGGGAATTTGCTCGCGCTCAACCAGCGACCGGCAGGCCTCGTGATTGGAAATGACCAGCGGTACCTCGATGCCAAGCTCGCCGGAGCGCCAGCGCCAGAGCAGATCCACAAGGCAGTGATCCTGCTTGCTGACGAGGATTACTGTCCGCGTCTTGCATTCGGCGGATCGGATGGTCCATGCGGCGCTCAGCCCGGAGGCAAGGGGCGCAAACGAACGCGCGAAGGTGTCCGCGTTCCAGTGTTCGCGGCCTTTTTCAATGGCAAGCCGGGCGAAGAACCACCCGGTATTCACATCGGTGTATTGGCTGACTTCGAGCAAATTGCCGCCATGGTTTGAAATCGCGCCGGTGATCTGCGCGAGCAGACCGACGGCATCGGGGCAGTTGAGCTTGAGAATCGAAACCATCCGCCAATCAGTGCCTCCAACGGCGAGCGTGACGAAGAATAAACTGAGTCAGAAGGTGGGATCGAATGCCAGGGAAGAGAGGACAGCTTCGCGCAATTCCTTGAGCTGGGGCTCCTCCTTTTCAGGGGATTGCCAGGTCGCAAAGTACAAAGTGCCAGTGCCGTCGTTGGCCTTTGCCAGGTTGATTACCTTGATATTCCCCTCGTCGCTTTCGATCGTGTATTCAAGCCGCATGCATTGAAATGGCCCTTCCTGGGTTTTCTGCAGCTTGGCGCCATCGCCTTCATCCTGGGCCGAGGAAAGGAGGTCGCTTGCATATTCGCTGGGTTTCATCGAGGCACGGTCCGGAACCTTGGTCGTGACGCTGACGATGAGGCCTGCGCTGTAGGTGTCCCCTTCGGTCTCCGCTTTTTCGCGGCTGATTTGGTAGACGATCACTCCGTCGTCGGACTCCTCTTTCGTAAACCAGCCATCTGGAACTAGCATTTTCGCCTTGATTGCGGAGAGAGCCTGCTCCTTGAGAGCAGGCTGCTGCGCGAAGAGAGTGGTGGCCGTCAAGAGGATAAGCAGGAGATGTTTCATCAATACTCCTTGGAAATTTTGGGGGATTTTACGAAATCTGGAAAGCGTTGCTGCAGCTCCTGCAGCGCTTTTTCGGCTTCGTGTTCGTTGTTGGCCTTGCGATAGGCGTCTGCGGCCCTGCGCAGCGCGCGCGGCGTGACCGAAGAATCATCGTAGAGGACCGCGACAGTCATGAATGCGCGTGCCGCGCCGTCGTAGTCTCCACGAGCAAAAGAGATCTCACCGGACAACAGGCGGCCCTCGGCGTTGAGCCGGCCCTCGGGTTGCAGCAAAAGCGATTCGTCACAGAGCTTGGCCGCATCATCGAAGTCCTTCCTGCCCAGCGAGACGGCAGCCTTGGCCTGCAAGCCCCGAGCACGGTTGAAGGGTTCGCGAGCCGTTTCCAGATACTGGGCGACAAGCGGGGCTGCATCCCGGGTCTTCCCGAGCTGGATCTCCGCCTCCGCAAGTTCGATCAAGACGTCGGGATCGACATTTTTTGCATCCTTGACGACGGGAAGCAGATATTGCTCCGCGGCGGAGAAGTCCCCCTCTTCGAAGCTTTTGCGGCCCAGCCAGCGCGTGATCTCGACGGGAATGTTGAGACCTTTGTTTTCCGCGATCGTGCGGCGAAGTGCGGGACGGTCCTGGAGATAATAATAGCAAAGGATGATGCGCAAGGAGGCGCGCTCTCCGTATTGCGCGGCGTCGAGTTTGCGCGCGGCCTCGAGATGCTCGATGGCGCCCTTGTAGTCTTTGTCCTCGAAGGCGGCCCAGCCGATCCAGAAGTTTGCCTGGCCGGCCGCGGAGCTCTTTGGATAAGCCTCGAGAAGCTTGCCAAATATGGCGGTCATGCCTTTGTAGTCGCGCTGCTGGCCAAGCACGAGCGCCTTTTGCTGGAGGGCAAGTTCGCGTTCCGAAGCGGTTGGATAGGTGTCGATGATTTGATCGAAATCTTTGAGCGCCGCGTCGTAGTCCTTGTTCTGCTGCGAGGCCAATCCGCGTTGAACGATGGCGGAGGGAAGGGTGGGACTGCCGGCGTTTTTATCGATGTATTGGGTGTAGGTCTTGATGGCGCCGGCGTAGTCGCCGGTTTGCGACTGGCACCATCCGAGCTTGTAGAGGGCCTTGGTCTTTAGCTCCTCCGGGAGGTCGGCCTCGCCGAGCTTTGCGTAGATCGGTCCCGCCTCGGCATACTTCTTCTGTTTGAATAGCACTTCGGTTTTCAGGAGGCTCACTTGTGCGCGCTCGCGGGGATCCGTCGCGAGTTTGAGAAAATCGTCGGTCTCTGGAATCAGCTTGGGATCATCCAATTGATACATGCTGAGCAGGCGGTGGAAACGCGCATCCTGCGAGGAGGCGGCGTTTGGGAATTGAAGAAGAAGCCGATCATAGACGGCCCGCGCCGCGCGGGCGTTGCCCAGCTGGCGGTGCGAGTCTCCGGTAAGCAACAGGATCTCGGCCCGTTCATCGTCTGGGAGGCCCTCGGGGGATTTTTCGGACAATTCGATGACCTTTCTATAAGCGCCAAGCTCAAAACTGAGCCGCATCGCGCCGAGGAAGGCCATCGGCTTCCAATCGCCGCCTTCCGCGGACGCGAAGGCATCGTTGAAAAGCTTGAGCGCCCGCTGTTTGTCACCGAGTTCCGCAGCAAGGGCGGCCGCCTTCACGGCGGCTTCGGCGCGAACGGCTGGCGGGCCTGAGCCGTTTGCGATTTCGGAGAAGTTCTCCAGCGCCTCTTTTTTTCTTCCCGTGGCGGCGGCGTTTTCCGCGAGCGAAACGCGGGCATAGTAAAGATAGGGGTTGTTTTTTTGGACTGCGGCGACCTCCCCGTAGAATTTCACGGCTTCTTCCGGGCGTTTGAGGCGCTCGAGGCAACGCGCGATGTTGTACTTTGCCGAAATGCGCACTTCGTCGTCGCCGGCCTCCGCGGCGGCAAGCTGGAATTGAATCAGGGCGGGATCGTATTTCTTGTCAGCGTAGAGATATTCACCAAGCCGGTAGGCGCTGGCGCCCGCAAATTCGCCCTGACGAAACGCCTGCAAGAGCTTTTCGTATCCGGCGTGCGCCGCGCCCTCGTTGCCGAGCATGCGATGACTCTCCGCAAGCCTGAACATTGCGATGTCACGCCCTTTGGCTGAGGGATACGTGATCAGGAATTTTTCGTATTCCATGATCGCGTAGTCATACATCTTCCGGGAGTAGATGCTGTTTGCGGTTTTGAGTTGTTCTTCTGCGGCGGCATCTCCGGTTGGATTCGAGGGACTCAGGCGGATGTCGCCGCTCTCGCCTTCAGGGGAAGACTTTGGGGCCGGAGTTGCGGAGGGCTGAGGCGGCGCCTTGGGAGCGACTTCGACGCGGCCCGGGGGACGGAAGGGAGTGAAGCCGGGTTCCGGCCCGGGAGTGGAAGCCGGGGGCGGCGAAGGCTGGACGCGTTGCATCCATGCCGGGTTCTGATAGGAGGTCCCCTGAGGCACAGACTGCGGGGGTGGCAGAGGCTTTTCCACAGGGATGGCCCTGGGCGCCTGCACGGGGAGAGCCTTGGGCACGTCTTCCTCGGGGGTCGGCGTAGGCTTCTCGACCGGAATAGCCCTGCGCACCTCGGGCTGCCAAACCGGCCGCTGTTGGCCAAACATCATGCCGGCAGATCCCAGCAGGAGGACTCCGATCCTGACGCGCATCACTCGGGCTTGCTGGTGGCAAACGCCACATTCCAGATATTTGCGGCCCTGCAAATATCAAGCGCGTCAACGACGTAGCGGTAGTTCACGTTCTCGTCACCGCGCAAGACGACCGGTTGATCGGGATACAGCTTCGCGATGCGGGTGAGCGTCTCCCTGAGCTCGTCGGAGGTCATGACCCTGCGATTCATCACAATCGATCCATCCTTTTTGACATTGAGGATGACCTCGCCCGCCGGACGCCGGGTTTCCCGCCCCTCGCGAGCCGCGGGGACCTTCACGTCGAGCTCGGCCTCGTTTCGCGAGAAGTTCCACGTCAGCATGAAAAAGACCAACAAGAACAGCAGGATGTCCACCATGGGCGCGATCTGAAAGGCGACGCGCTCGGGATGGACATGTGTTCGGAAATTCATTGCACTTCGACATTCTCGGTCTGGACGCCGGACGAGCTGGTCTTAAAGCTCGTGCTCAGCAGAGCGAGAAGCTGGGTGCTGGCGGTCTCCAACTCGGAAATGAGTGCGTGCACGCGGCCGCGAAAGTAGGAATAGGCCGCCATCGCGGGGATGCCGATGAGGAGGCCCGTCGCCGTGGCAATGAGTGCCTCGCCGATGCCCTGTGCCAGCATGGTCGGGCGCGTGGCCGCCGCGTCAATCGCAATCACGCCGAAGGATCTGACGATGCCGACGACCGTTCCCAGAAGCCCGATCATTGGCGCAATGGTCCCGATATCAGCGAGATACGCGACCCACTGGTTGAGCGCGCTGGCTTGGCGGAGTCCTTCGGTCTGGGCGATTTCCCGAACTTCGGCAAAGCTGGCCTTGGGGTTCTTTGTGATAAAATCCATGGTGCGCTGGATGACGCGGGCGACTCCCTCGCTGTGCCGGTTCGAAATGGCCAGCAACCCAAGGTAGTCCCTCTTTCGGATGAGTGCGTCGGCGGTTTGCATATAGCGCCTCGTGACCACGCTTCCCCGGCGAAGTGAGAAAAGGAAGCCTATGATTAGCGTGAGGGTGATGATGGAAAGAATGCCAAGCGGAATCATTGCGGGGCCGCCCGCCAGAATGATCTGCCAGAGATTCGACGTCTTCACGACTTCGGCTGCGGGCGGTTGCTCGGCGGTCTGCGCCATGAGCGTTGCGCCCACGGGGAAGGACGCCAGCCCCATGATAGCAATTTTCATTGAATCGCGATAGAATAGTGCCTTCCAGCGGCGGCGCAAGCCCGTCCATGGACCCCGGATGGCTGACCTACGAATTTCTCCATGCTCTTGATTAGCTTCATAGTACACTCTTGGCATGCCCGAAGACCTTCAAGCCAAACTGCGTGATGTGCCCCACAAGCCGGGCGTCTACGTGATGCGGGACCGGCTTAAGCGGGTGATCTATGTCGGCAAGGCGCGCGATTTGCGGAAGCGGCTGTCTCACTATTTTACACCCTCGCGCCAGATGCAGTCCGACCCGAAAACGCGCGCTCTCATTGACAGCATCTGGGAATTCGAGTGGCACGTCGTCCGCAGCGAAGCGGAGGCTGTGCTTTATGAAGGGCGTTTGATCAAGGAATTCCGGCCGAAATACAATGTCAGTTTCCGCGACGACAAGCGGTTCCTCCTCGTCCGCGTCAATCCGGGCGACCCCTGGCCGAGATTTCAACTCACCCGGCTGCGAAAGGACGATGGAGCGCGTTACTTCGGGCCCTTCGCCCACAGCGGCGCCTTGCGCGCGACGCTCGGCGCGATTCGCAAGAAGTTCGGGATCCGCTCCTGCCGCCCGGCGGAGCCAGGCGAGCGCGATTACAGGCACTGTCTGGATCATATCATAAAGAATTGTTCGGCTCCCTGCATCGGGAAGATCTCCCAAATGGACTACCTTCGCCGCGTTGAAGAAGCCTGCGAATTTCTCGACGGCGAGTCGCGCCAGATGATCGAGCAGGTGGAGACGGAAATGAAGGCGGCGGCTGAGAAGCTTGATTTCGAGAAGGCGGCCCAATTGCGCAATCTTCTCGACGATCTCAAGCGCACCACCAAACCCATGACGCGCTTCACGCGCAAGGCTCTTCCCGGGGCGATCAACCCCGGGGAGGATCTCGCTGCGCTTGCGGATGCGCTCCAACTCGATCGGACTCCGCGAATCATGGAGTGCTTTGACATTTCCAACATCTCGAGCACTCACATCGTGGCCAGCATGGTCCGATTCAAGGATGGAGTCCCGGATCGCGCCAATTACCGGCGATACCGAATCAGGGGGACGCTGACGCAGGACGACTTTGCCAGCATGGCAGAGGTGGTGAGAAGGCGTTACTCCCGGTTGTTACGAGAGGCGCAACAAAGGCCTGCGACGATCGAGAACCGAGGCGATAGCGCCGTCGAGTATTCGCCGGAGTTCAGCCAGGAATCTCCCGCGGAGTCCCTCCAGCACCTCTCCCTGGTCAACCAGCAGGCTCCGGGCTTGCCGGACTTGATCATTGTCGACGGCGGCAGAGGTCAGCTTTCAAGCGCATGCAAGGAACTTCAGCGCCTCGGGCTCTTCGGGCAGCCGATTATCGGCCTCGCGAAGGAATTCGAGGAGATCTACAAGCCCGGTCGTCCACTCCCTTTGCGATTGCCGGAGGACAGCGGCGCTTTGAAGCTGCTTCAGCGGATTCGCGATGAGGCGCACCGCTTCGCCAACAGTTTTCATAGCCTCCTCCTCAAGAAGCGTATCAGCGAGAGCGTCCTCGATGAAATTCCAGGCGTTTCGGAGTCTCGCAAGAAAGCCCTGTTGGAAACCTTCGGTTCCGTCGAACGGATGCGGAAAAGCTCCGCCGAGGAAATTTCTTCGGTCACCGGCATAGGCTCCCGGCTCGGCGAGCAAATCTCGCAGTATCTCACCCGTTCGCGAAACGAAAACGAAGCTTAGGCTTTTGGGTCGCTCAATCCAGAGTCCTCCGGTAACGCATTGCACCGAAGGCCATGATAAGCAGGCCAAAAACGATAATGGGCCAGGTCTCGGGCCAAACGTCCCGGAATCCGTTTCCCTTCAGCAGAATGCCTCGTAACACGCGGAGAAAATGGGTCAAGGGCAACACCTGGCCGATGGCCTGGGCCCACTCCGGCATGCCTCTGAATGGAAACATGAAGCCGGAGAGCAGGAGCGATGGCAGAAAGAAAAAGAACGACATCTGCATGGCCTGCAGCTGGTTTGTGGCCAGAGTGGAGATGGTGATCCCGACTGCGAGCGTGGCGGCAATGAAGCACAGTGTCGCGAGGTAGAGAAGCGGAAGGCTGCCGACCATGGGGACACGAAAGAGCATCTTTGCGGCAATCAGAATGAGGGTCACCTGAACGTAGCCCACAAGGATGTACGGGATGATTTTTCCCGTCATGACTTCCAGCGGCAGGACGGGTGTCGCGAGAAGGCTTTCCATCGTCCCCCGTTCGCGTTCCCGGGTGACGGCCAGCGACGTGATCATAACCATGGTCATGGTCAGGACGACCCCCATCAAACCGGGAACGATGTTGTATTGCGTGATGCGGTCCGGATTGTATTCCAGGTGAATTCTCAGGTCGACGGGTCCCGGTTGCGCGGCGAGATTCTTCAGGGGTCCCGCCAGGTCGCGATCGAAAGCCGAACGCGCGATTTCGTTGATGACCTGCACGGCGGAATTGACAGCGGAAGGGTCGGTGGCGTCAGCCTCCACGAGCATCGACGGCCTGTCTCCGCGAACGAGCCGGCGCGAGAAGTCCGAAGGCAGGCTCAGGACGAATTGCACCTCTCCGCGAGCCAGCAAACGATGCGCGGCCTCCTCGGTGTCCACATGGTCGACAATTTTGAAGTAGCCGCTGTTTTCCATTGCGTGGATGAACCTTCGCGCGAAGGGGCTGTTGTCCGCGGCAAGCACGGCGACAGGGAGGTTCCTGGGGTCCGAGTTGATCGCGAAACCGAAGAGAACAAGCTGGATGATGGGAATGCCAAACATCATCGCAAAGGTGAGTCGGTCGCGCCGCATCTGAATGAATTCCTTGCGAATGATCGCCACGAAGCGCGCAAAGTTGAAAGGAAGAGGCCTCATGATCTTGGACCGTGAAGCGGGCGCGGACGGATCGGCAGAAACCGGGCTCCGTGCGTCTGCCGCTTTCGGTAGTGTTTCATTCGAAATTGTCGCGGGAGGCTTGCATAAGGCCGATGAAGGCGTCTTCAAGACCCGGCTCGATCTTTTCCCAGGTATAGGGTTCCTTGCGGAAGGGAACGACAGCCCGGTCGATCGCCTCGGCGTCCCGTCCGCTGACGTGAAGCCTGGTGCCGAATGCGGTGACCTGCTCGACACCTGTCAACGCCTGGAGCTTCGGCGCGAGCAGGCCGAGCTGCGGGCCGGAGACTTCCCAGGTCGTCAGGCGCGCGGACGCCAGGACGTCGTCCACGGTTCCTTTGGCCAGGAGTTTTCCGTAAGCGATGTAGGCCAGGCGGTGGCAGCGCTCCGCCTCGTCCATATAGTGCGTCGTGACGAGTACGGTGAGACCTCCCGCGGCGAGGCGGTGGATTTCCTCCCAGAAGTCACGCCGGGCCTTGGGGTCCACACCCGCCGTGGGCTCGTCCAAAAGGAGGAGTTCCGGCTTATGGATAAGGCAAGCCGCCAGGGCCAGCCTCTGCTTCCATCCGCCGGAGAGCTGCCCGGCGAGCTGACCGCCGCGGCGTTCCAATCCGAGACCCTCAAGCATGCTCTTCACGGCCTGCGCCGCATCCGGGATTTCGTAGACATCGGCGACAAAGCGCAGATTCTCAGCGAGCGAAAGGTCTTCGTAGAGGCTGAAGCGCTGGGTCATATAGCCGACACGCCGCTTGATCGCGTCGCTTTCCGTCAGGACGTTGCAACCAAGGCAGGTCCCTCTCCCCGCGTCGGGTTTGAGGAGCCCGCAGAGAATCCGCAGGAAGGTCGTTTTTCCACTGCCATTCGGACCAAGGAAGCCGTAAATTTCGCCGCGCCGCACCTGCAGGGCGAGTCCGTCGACCACAACCCGCCCGCCAAACCGTTTCGTGATGCCTTGAACGTCGACGGCCAGCTCGTCCTTCGCATCGCTGCCCGGCGCGGGGAACGATGCGCTCATTTGGTCTCCTCCGCAATGCGCCCGGTTTCGGAGTCGCTTTGCAGCCGGACTTCGACGGGTGCGCCCGGATGCAGAAGCCGGGCTTGCTCGGCTGAAAGCGATCCCTCGACAAGAAAGACCAGTTTGCCGCGATTTTCACGGCTGAAAATAATGGGCAAAGTGTATTCTGCCCGCGGGGATACGAAGCTTACTTTGCCCGCGAGGGGCTTCGCAAGGCCATCCATGCGGATCTCCAGGGGAGTTCCGACCTGCACCTTCCCCAATTCGCTTTCGGGAACGAAGAAACGCACTTTCATGTATTCGGGGGGAAGCAACGAAAGGATGGGTGTCCCGGCGGGCACCCACTCGCCGGGCCGAAAGTAGGTGTCGTAAACGAGCCCGGAAGCAGGCGCAGCCTGCTGCTTCTGCGTGAAGCGCCAGTCGGCCTGCTCCAGGCCGCGCTGCCTGGCGGCGGCAGTATGCTGGGCGGCAAGCAGGGTTTGCTGAGCGGCGTCGTAACTCTCGGGGGCGATCACACGCTTTTCGCTCAGGCTCTTGGCGCGATTGAAGTCGAGAACCGCCTTGTCGAGATGCGCCTTGCTTTCACTCAGAGTCTCCTCGGCTTCCGAGCGAGCCGCCTTTTCCTCCCCGCGCTCCAACTCGAAGAGAAAGGCCGCTTTTTCAACCTGATCCCCCCGCTGGACGGCCAGCTTCTGGAGCTGGCCCGCAATGGGGGACGATACGTAAACGAGTTCTCCCTCGCCGTAACCGGAGAAAAAAACAGGGACCGCGGTCTCTTTTCCCGCCAGTCGGAACCAAGCCGCCGCGGCAACCGCGATCACAATGACAAACAGGATCGGGCGGAGCTTTTTCATAATTGCGGAAGTGCCCGGCGCGCCTTGCGCCCGTTGGGTGTCAGAATTCCGTCGAACAGGATCGCGAGGATGTGATCGAGGGCTTCCCGCGGATGCAAGTGCAGCTCGCCAACGACATCCGGCCGGATGATGCCCTGAATGGAAAGGAGAAGCATCCTGATCAAGAGATCCGGGTTCACTTGCGCCCGCACGTGCCCGGTGCGGGTTCCCTCGTCAAAAAGACGGCCGAAGTAGAGAGGAATCGCCCGGCCGCGAAACTCTTCCACCACGCGAAAGCACTCCGGCGCATACCGCCGAATGTCCTCAAGAAAAAGCGGGCTCACTTCCGCAACCTTTCCATGGATGAAGCGGACAAGATGCCCCAGCTTCACAGGAAAGGAATCCTTCGCACTCACGATCGCCTCCATCCCCTGATCCGCGTCGGACGCCCGGATCGCTAGCACCGCCCTCAGGAGGTCCTCCTTGCTCGCAAAGTGCGAATAGACCGTCTTCTTGCTCATGCCCAGCTCCCGCGCCAGATCGTCCATCAGCACCCGGCTGAATCCCGACCGCAGAAAAACCCTCTCCGCGACACGCACAATGCGAACCCTCATTTCCAATGGTCTCACCGTATTCACCACGGAAACTGTAAACGTTTTTTAAGTTTCCTTCAAGGGAAAAAACCAGGCGCCTGGCATTTTTCTCAAGAACCTTACGGACTCGGCCTCAAGCGCGCGCCCGAACGGGCGACGGCGCGCTCACCAATCTGCGTTGGTGCCGCGTGTGTCAATATGGGTAAAGCTTCCGTAGCGTCCCACGCCGCCTTTGAACAAGCCGGCGGAGCGCATCGCGCGGGCCATCGCCGCCACCTTGCCCGGCGGACACTTGAACACAAGATCCATCGCGTTGTTGCAAAGATGGAACGAATTGCTTCTGGCGCCGGGGCAGCGCGCGTTGTAGGCGGGCGTGCGGTAAACGGAAACGACTTCCTGCACGGGCATGTCCAAACGGTCCGCCAGCGAATCGACCACCTTCAGCGTGGACCGGATATTCCTCCACATGAAACGCGGAGGGAGTGTGTTGTGGATGCTGCCGTGCGATTTGGCGTGAGGGGCGATCACCTGGCGAATCGTCATCTGGCGGAAATTGGTTCGCTGGAGATAGTCCGCATAGCTCGGAAGCAAAGAGCCAAGCTGCGGAAGCCAGGTGGCTGGAATGTCGAGCTTCGTAAGGATGCCGCGGGGCGCGGCATCGTAGCTCGAGAAGAAATCCATGAAGGCCTGGGAGGTTGTGCTGCCTGCGGCGAGGCTGGCGCCTGTCAGCGCGAGCAAGCGCAGAGCGCCGCGTCGCGTCAGGAGGGAGGGTCTTTGATCGTTGTCGGGCGTCATTCTCTCCACAAGTCCCGCTAACAAAGCACAAATCGAGCATCTGCAAACCAATTTTTGATCAAGAGTCAAACAAAATTGAGACCGAAAAATCGTGTGGAATCGGCTTGCTTGGCGAAAAAAAGATTCCTTTCCAGCCCGCGGTTGGTTAACCAAAGCAGGTGTTGAGGATGCCGGGACGAATTTCAACCATGTATCTGCGCGTCTTAGGTTTATTGTTCTGCGTTGTGGCGCCAGCCTTCGGACAGGGGGCTGGAAGCGAGTATCCGATGCGGCGCGTGGCGGACATGTTTCAGCCGCTCTCGAGGCCGGCGGAGATGATTCACGTAACGGCGATGCTCGTTTTGCTCATCAGCGCGGTCATCTTCGTGATCGTCACCGGATTGCTCATTTACATTGTCATCAAGTTTCGCCGCCCGGCGAACGATGACGGCAACGAGCCGCCGCAGATCTACGGGAGCACGCACATCGAGCTGGCGTGGACGGTGATTCCGATCCTCATCACGGTGGTGCTGGCATTGGTAACAAGCCGCACCATTGGCGAAATTCAAAATATGAAAATGCCCGAGGACGCGCTCAAGGTGCGCGTCGTCGGCCACCAGTGGTGGTGGGAGGTGGACTATCCCGACCTCGGGATTATTACGGCAAACGAAATACATGTTCCCCTTAGCGATCGCGATCCCGCCAAGGCCACGCCGACGCATTTGACCCTTCAGTCTGCGGATGTCATTCACAGCTTTTGGGTGCCGCAACTCGCCGGCAAGACGGACGTCGTCCCCAACAAGGACAATGAGTCCTGGATCGATCCTTTCGAGACGGGCGTGTATTTTGGCAACTGTGCGGAGTATTGCGGTACCCAGCACGCGAACATGCTCCTGCGGGTCATTGTGCATACTCCGGAGGGATTTCAAAAGTGGGTCGCGCAGCAAAAGGCGCCGACCGCGCCGCTGGAAACCGCGGAGCAAATCGAAGGGCACCGCATCTTTTTTGCGAATTCCTGCGTAAACTGTCACAAGGTGAGTGACAGCGTCGCGGTGGGCGTTTTCGGGCCCGATCTCAGCAAGCTTATGATGCGCCAGACAATTGGCGCGGGGGTTGCACCGCTCAACACGGAAAATCTTAGGTCGTGGGTGCACGATCCGCAGATTCTGAAGCCCGGCTCGTACATGCCGGACATGCAGCTCACGAAGAAGGAGATCAACGCCGTCGTCGCCTACCTGGAAACCTTGAGATAGAAACAGAGATCGCAATGAACGCATGCACACCGCAGAAATCGGCCGCCAGGGTAGCGATCCTTGCGTTTCTTAGCGCTTAAATATTATGGCTAACGGCACCACCACAGTAGAGGAGGAGGAGATCGAGATCCCGCCGCCGGAGCGCGTGGGGGAAGAGCATGGTTCATTAACGGCGATCGTACAGGAGCTCGTTTACACGGTGGACCACAAGAAGCTTGGGCTCATGTACATTGGCGCCGGGTTCATCTTTTTTGTCGTGGCGGGCATCATGGCCACGCTGATGCGCATTCAGCTCTTTTTCCCGGGCAGCAGATTTCTCGAGCCGGACGTTTTCAACCGCTTCTTTACGATGCATGGCACGGCGATGATTTTTCTCGTGGCCATGCCGTGGGTCTTTGGTCTTGCGAACTATCTGGTTCCGTTAATGATCGGCACGCGGGACATGGCCTTTCCGCGGCTCAATGCCTTTGGGTTCTGGGTTTTCCTGTTCAGCGGACTCTTCCTTTTCTCGAGCTACTTTACGGCTCCCGGCCTTTACAATGCGGGCTCGGCTCCGGACGTGGGCTGGTTCGCGTATTCGCCCTTGACGGCGAAAGCCTTTTCCAAGGGGCATAGCACGGATTACTGGACGCTCGGTCTCCTCTTGAATGGAATCGGCAGCATCGCCACCGCGATCAACATCCTTGTGACCGTTTTTTGCCTGCGATGCAAGGGCATGACCCTGGGCAAGATGCCGCTCTTTGTCTGGATGCTTGTTGTGACATCCTTTCTCGTTGTGATTGCGATGCCGCCCTTCTCGGCCTGTCAGATCATGCTCATTTTGGATCGCTATATGGGAGCGAAGTTTTTTGACACGCAGGCGGGCGGCTCCGCGGTGCTCTGGCAGCACTTCTTCTGGATCTTCGGGCATCCGGAGGTCTACATCCTCGTGCTCCCCGCCTTCGCGGTGGCCTCGGAAGTCATTCCGGTCTTTTCACGCAAGCCGATCTTCGGCTATCCGGTGATGGTTGCGGCGACTGTATCGATCGCGTTTATCAGCTTGGGCGTCTGGGCTCACCACATGTTTACGGTGGGCATGACTTCCATCGGCAACACCTTCTTCGCCATTTCAACGATGATCATTGCCGTGCCCACGGGCATAAAGATCTTCAATTGGCTCGGGACCATGTACGGGGGGAAAATCCGCCTCGACGTGCCGATGCTCTTCTGTATCGGCTTCCTTTTTCAATTCCTGCTCGCGGGCCTTACTGGTGTCATGCTCGCGGTGACGCCGTTCGATTGGCAGCTTAGCGATTCGTACTTCGTCGTGGCGCACTTTCATTACGTGATCGTCGGGGGCATCGTCTACTGCATGTTTGCCGCCTTCTATTACTGGTATCCGAAGGCTTTCGGGAAAATGCTCGATGTCAAACTCGGTCACTGGCACTTCTGGCTGTTCTTCATTGGCTTTCATCTGACTTTCGATCCCCAGCACTTTGCAGGATTCCTCGGAATGCCGCGGCGAATCTTCACCTACGAGGCGGGCCGCGGCTGGGAGTTTTGGAACCAGGTGTCGACCATTGGCGTCTTCTTCCAAGGCGCTGGTATCATCTTTTTCGTCATCAACCTCATTTATTCATATATCAAGGGCAAGGAGGCAGGGGATGATCCTTGGGACGCATGGACTCTGGAATGGGCGACGACCTCGCCGCCCCCGGAATACAATTTTGATAAAATTCCCGAGGTGCGCAGCCGCCGGCCCTTGTGGGATAGCAAGCATCCCGAAGACCCCGATTGGAAATTCGAATGAGCGCTGAAAAACTCCATGTGGGCGAGCCCGCCCATTTCATCAACGATCCCGCCGGAGCCAGCGGTCCGTGGATCCTGCCTTCGCAGCGCAAGGCGGGTGTCATTTGCCTGATCATCACCGAATCCGCGCTCTTCTCCATCTTCGTGGTTGCCTATGTCTTTTACATGGGCAAGAGCCTGAATCCGCCGTTTCCGCACGAAGTCATACCGTTCCCGACAAAGACCCCGTGGCTGGCGAGCATCGCCCTGTTCGGCTCGAGCTTCACGATCATCTACGCGGAAAAGATGCTGCACAAGCTGCATCGCAAGGGGTTCCTTATTTGGTGGGGCATCACGATGGCTCTCGGCATCTATTTTGTCTACTTCACGGGAAAGGAGTGGATGGAACTCATCTACCACGAGGGTCTCACGATTAGCGTTAACGTCTTCGGCACGACTTTCTATTCCCTGGTCGGCCTGCATCTGAGCCACGTCATCGTAGGACTCCTTTTGCTCGGCATCGTCTGGGTGCTGACGCTGTTCGGCAAGATTCCTGAGGATCACGCCGAGCACGTTGAGATGATTTCGTGGTATTGGCATTTTGTCGATGGCATCTGGGTCGTCGTGCTCACTCTCGTTTACTTTATCAGCGCGCACTATTGACCATGAAGCACGATTCCTCCAAGTCCCACGACACCGTCGAGCTGCCGACGCCCACCGCCTGGCCGATCGTTACAGCTTTCGGCTTGACGCTCCTCTTCGCCGGATTTGTCACGCACATCATTTTCGCAATCGTGGGGGTGCTGGTTGGGCTTGTTGGCGCCGTGGGTTGGTGCCTTGATCTCTTTCCTCATCCCAAGCACGAGCCGGTCCCCATCCGTCCGCCGTCGGAGCATCCCGCGCCAATTCGCACAGTGGGCCGCGTGGTTCAAATTCTTGAGGTCGGAAAGGTTCCCCACCGCGCACGCATCCCTGTCGAAGTGCACCCGTATACAGCGGGCGCCTTTGGGGGCATCGTCGGCGCGGTCGTCATGGCGGTATTGGCGTGCCTTTACGGCGTGTTCAAGTATGGCAGCGTCTGGTACCCGATCAACCTTCTGGCGGCAGCGGGTGTGCCGTCACTCGCTGAGGCGAGCCTGGAAACTCTCCGGCAGTTCAGTCTCTCGGGTTTGCTCGTGGGCTCCGTCGCCCACATTTCCATCTCAGTGCTCGTCGGTCTCCTTTACGTGGTGCTTCTTCCCATGTTGCCGGCGCGCTTCGAGTGGCTTTGGGGTGGCATCGTGACTCCCTTGATTTGGACCGCGCTGATCTTTGCGTCCTTGCACGTCATCAATCCCAAACTCGAATCAGGCATCGATTGGCCATGGTTCGTAATTTGCCAGGTCGCCTTTGGAGCGGTTTGTGGATTCGTCGTCTTTAAATCGGCAAAGGTGGAAACGCAACAGAGCTGGTCGCTCGCGGAGAGACTCGGCGTCGAAGCGCAACACAAGACGGAGGACAAAGCGTGAGGCCGCTCGCGAACCTGCGCCAGCGCTCGAAGACCCTGCCTGTTCGGTGTGCGTTTGCAATGACCTTTGCCGCGTTGCTTCCCGGCTGCGATTGGATGCCCGGAAAGCCCACACGGGCTCAACAATGGGAGGCGCCGCACGCCGTTGTCGACTTCACCAAGCTTTACGCGGAAAACTGCCGCGGCTGCCACGGCGCGCAGGGCGAGGTTTCCGGAGTCATCGCCCTGGACAATCCCACGTACCTTGCCGTCGTTCCCCGCGAAACTCTGCGGACGGTTATTGCCAATGGCGTGCCGGGCACGGCAATGATCGCCTTCTCGGAGGAGCATGGAGGTTCCCTCACCGAGAAGCAGATCGACGTGCTTGTCGAAGGGATCAGCGCTTGGGCGAAGGGTCCGCCCTCCGGAACACTGCCGGCCTATAGCGGCCCGCTTGGGAATGCCGCTCAGGGCGCGACCGTCTTCTCGACCTTCTGCGCAAGTTGCCATGGCGCCGACGGAAAGGGCGCGAAAGCCGGTTCCGTTGTCCATCCCGCCTATTTGGGCCTCGTTACCAATCAGTATTTGCGCACCATCGTTATTGCCGGACGCAACGATCTCGGATGCCCCGATTTTAAGAGCCGCGTCCCTGGCACGCCGATGTCGGAACAGGATATTTCCGACGTTGTGGCCTGGATGGTTTCCCATAGAACAAATGAGTTTGGGAAACCTCTGCCCCTAACCCAGCGCTAGAAAAGAGCATTTTGCCATGAGCACACACGATCTCAAGGACACTAAGGAGCCCGCCTCTGAAGGCGCCAATGGCAAGTCCAGCCGCCGCGACTTTCTTCTCAAGATGGCAATCGGACTCAACGTCGTGGCGGGGGCGATGATTTCCTTGCCGATCATCGGCTATGTCATGTCGAGCTTCGTCAAGAGGCTGCCGTTGGAGTGGACCTCACTGGGTCCGGTCGACAAGTTTCCCGAGGGCGCGACCCGGCTCGCCACATACGAGAACGCTTATCGTCGCCCATGGGACGGCGAAGCGGCCATCATTCCCTGTTGGGTCCGCCGGATGAGCGGGGACGAATTCCAGATCTTTGCAATTAACTGCACTCATCTCGGTTGCCCGGTGCGCTGGTTCGAAGAGTCCAAGCTTTTCATGTGTCCCTGTCACGGCGGGGTCTTTTATGAAGATGGTGAGCACGCGGCCGGGCCACCTCCGCGAGGTCTCTACACATACCAACACAAGGTGGAGAACAACGAACTGTTCATCGCAGCCGGCGTGATGCCGACCTTGGCGACCCCGAACGTATGAACGGAACGCCGAAGAAATCGCTGTCCACGTCTGCCTTTGAGGCCGCTCAGGGCGTTTTTCTGTGGCTTGATAATCGGCTTCACATTTCGCATTTGTGGGAGCACACGGCGGGCCACCCGATCCCGAAAAGCAGCGCGAGCTGGTTCTACGTTTTCGGCAGCGCCACGCTGCTCTGCTTTATCCTTCAGATCGTCACCGGCAGCTTGCTCGCTTTCGCTTACGTTCCGTCCGCTTCCGAGGCGTACAATAGCCTGCTCTATCTTACCTACGAGCAGGATCTTGGATGGTTCCTGCGCGCCATGCACTATTGGGGATCCAATTTCATGGTCGGGATAATGCTCCTGCACATGACGCAGGTTTTTCTCTTTGGCGCCTACAAATATCCTCGAGAGATCACCTGGATGTCCGGGTGCGTGCTCATGCTCTGCACTTTGGGCATGGCGTTCACGGGGCAGGTTCTGCGCTGGGACGAGGACGCCTACTGGGGTCTCGGCATCGGCGCTGCCATTATGGGCCGTGTCCCCTTCATTGGTGAAGGCCTTGTCGGCCTGATGCTCGGCGGGCCGATTATCGCCTCGGAAACCCTCTCGCGCTTCTTTTCACTTCACGTCTTCATCATTCCCGGAACCATCCTGGCGCTTGTGGCCGTGCACCTGCGCATGGTTCTCACCAAGGGCATCAACGAATATCCGAAGCCGGGGCACCTCGTGCGTCGTGAAACCTACGACAAGGAATACGAGACGATCATCAAGAAGGAGGGCATTCCCTTTGCGCCTCACGGGATTTGGAAGGACCTCGCGGCTGCGGCAATCGTCATTGGCGGAATCCTCTTTTGCTCGGCAGTTTTTGGGCCCAAAGGCCCGACCGGCCCTCCCTACCCTTCCGACATCAACACTCTGCCGCGCCCCGACTTCTTTTTCATGTGGATCTTCGCGGTCGCCGCTCTCATGCCGGAATATATGGAGACCTTCGGGCTCCTGGTGGTGCCGCCGATCGCTATTCTGATTCTTTTTGCGCTGCCATTCTTCAATAACACGGGAGAGAAGAGCTGGCGTCGCCGTCCAGTCGCGGTGCTTACGGTTGTCCTCATTTATCTGGTGATGGGCATTCTCACTTACCTGGGCTATACCTCGCCATGGTCGCCGCAGATGGATGCGTGGAGTGGCGCTCCAGTTGCTGCGAATCGCGTCAAAGGGCGAGCCCCTCTCGAACTCCAGGGGCTTGTTGTGATGCAAAACATGCAGTGCCGCAACTGTCATGCGATCGACGGGGTGGGCGGCCATCGAGGTCCCGATCTCGCCGACGTTGGCGCGCGCATGACCAAGGATCAGCTTGTTCGCCAGGTTATTCAAGGCGGCGGCAACATGCCGGCTTACGGAAAAACCCTCTCACCTTACGAGGTCGAAGCTGTCGTTAGTTATATGGTGTCGTTGCGCCCGAAGGGTGAGCCGCCCGCGCGCGATTCCACTTTCCCGGCCGTCCCGCCAAAGGAAAAAGCCGCGGCGTCTGAGACGCAAAAAAAGCACGGCGAAGGTTGAGGCGGAGTTTCTTCGGATTTCCCTGCGCATCCGCGTTCTTGCGGTAAGGTAGGTTCCCGTGAACGCTGAATCCGCCGCCCTGGCCTCCTGGGCTTTTCTGCCCATGCCCGCCTTCGGCCTGATGGCGACGGCGCTGATTTATTTCCGCGGATGGAGAAAGCTTCGCCGTCAGGTTCCCGCGCGATATCCTCCCTCGCGGCTGGCATCCTTTCTCGCGGGGTTGGGTGCGATTTATTTGTCGCTCGCTTCCCCGCTGGACGCTTTTGCCTCTTTCCTGCTGACCGCCCACATGGTGCAGCACCTGCTGTTGACCATGGTCGTTCCGCCGCTTCTGCTTCTGGGCGCCCCGCAGCTCCCGCTGTTGTGCGGCCTCCCGCGGCGCGTTTCAAGCCAGGTGCTTGGACCATTCCTTCAATGGCCGTTGCTGAAAAACTTTCTTCACCGGCTGATGCATCCAGCCGTGTGCTGGATCCTTTTCATCCTGAGCAACATTATCTGGCATTTTCCCGGCTGTTACGAACTGGCACTTCGTTCGCCGGCCTGGCATAAGTTCGAGCACTTCTGCTTTCTCGCGACAGCGCTGCTCTTCTGGTGGCATGTCGTCCAGCCCTGGCCCAGCCGTCCTTACTGGCCGCGTTGGGCGATGGTTCCGTATCTCCTTTCCGCCGATATTCAAAACACGGCTTTGGCTGCGTTTCTTTCGTTCTACGACCGCGTCGCTTACCCGACATATGCGAACGCGCCGCGGCTTTGGCTGGACCCGATGACTGATCAGGCCTCGGCGGGCGCGATTATGTGGGTGCCGGGTTCGATCGCGTTCATTATCCCCGCGGCTCTCATCGCCGTGCAGTTTCTTTCACCGAAAAATTTGTTTCAGCCTTCGCGACGGGGAGCCGAACTTAGGATCGCGAAGCCAAGGATGGAGGCACTCGGGGCAAGTGCTGAGCCGTTCGACTTGCTGAAAGTGCGGGTTTTGGGCCCCATGATTCGTTCCCGCTATTTTCGGCGAACGCTGCAGGTGATCACATTGCTTCTTGCCGCGGCGATCGTGCTCGATGGCCTGCTCGGCCCGGAGATCAGTCCGATGAACCTCGCCGGGGTGCTTCCCTGGACTCATTGGCGCGCCTTCACGGTCATTGGCCTGCTGGCCATCGGCAATCTGTTTTGCATGGCGTGTCCTTTCACCTTTGTGCGGGACCTGGGCCGAAGGATCCTGCCGGCTCGACTCCGGTGGCCCCGCGCGCTGAGTTCAAAGTGGCTCGCGGTCGGACTTGTTGTCACTTACCTTTGGGCCTACGAGGCCTTCGCCCTCTGGGACAAGCCTGCGATCACCGCGTTGGTCATCCTTGGATACTTTCTGGCCGCACTCCTTGTCGACGGATTCTTTCGCGGGGCCAGTTTTTGCAAGTTCGTGTGCCCGATAGGGCAGTTTCATTTCGTGCAATCGCTCGCTTCGCCTTTTGAGGTGAAGGTTCGCAGTCCCGACGTCTGCGCGTCCTGCAGGACATTTGATTGCATCAAGGGCAATGCCGCGCAACGCGGATGCGAGCTTCAGCTCTTTCAACCGCGCAAAGCGGGCAACATGGATTGCACATTCTGCCTCGACTGTATCAAGGCGTGTCCGCACGACAACGTGGGCATTCTTGCGGTGCGCCCCGGGAAAGACCTGATCGACGATTTGCCCAGATCATCCGTGAGGCGATACGCCAGGCGGCCCGACTTGGCCGCAATGGTTCTGGTATTGACCTTCGGAGCCTTTGCAAATGCCGCCGGGATGGTGGCGCCGGTCTTGAGCGGCGTCACTCAGATCGGGAAGGCCATGAATCTCTCGTCGAATTTCGGCGTGGTTACGCTGCTTGGGGTACTGTGTCTCATCGTTCTGCCGGCGGCGCTGGCGGCGACGGCCGCGGCTTTGAGCAGCGCGATCGCCGGAAATTCGCTGCAGGAGAACTTCTGCCGGTTTTCGATGTCGTTGGCCCCGCTCGGCTTTGGAATGTGGCTCGCGCATTTCATCTTCCACTTGTTCACGGCGGCGCTGACGCCGATTCCGGTTGCCGAGCGCATCATGAAAGATCTCGGGCTTAGCGTCGCCGAACCGGCGTGGTCCGTGAGTTCACTGGCATTTTACAATCTTCCCGGCCTCGAACTGCTCTTTCTTGATCTGGGTCTCCTTCTCGCGCTGTACGTAGGCTGGCGCATCGCCGGGCAGACGAATCTCAAGCGGAGATTCGCCACATTTTTTCCGTGGGGAGCTCTCGCCCTGGCACTTTACGCGGCGGGAGTTTGGATTATCTTTCAGCCGATGGAAATGCGTGGAATGATGATGCACTAGCGGCCTGGCGGTCTTTCGAACAGTGCTCAATCTCGATCTGAATATTCGTGCTTTGATGAGGGCTCCTCGAAGACAATCTGCGAAATCCTTCCCTGTCTTTTTCGCATTGAGCCTGCTGGCTGCGGTTTGCTGCCATGGCGATGGCGGCGCGATCCTTGCCAGGCAAACCATAAACGGTCTCGAATTGACGGTCTTCGCCTCTCCATCTCCGTTGCGCGCGGGACCCGTGGACGTCAGCGTGCTCGTTCAGGAGGGCCAGACACCCCTTCTGGATGCCAATGTAGAGGTCACGTGGTCGGCTGGCTCGACCCCCTCGGCCGAGTGGGTCCCTCCGTGCTGCGCCATGGAATCTGACGCGCAGAGAATTCCTGCCGTTCGCGCTCATTCGAATAACAGGTTTCTCTATTCCGCCATCGTCCCGATGAAGTCCTCGGGGCCTTCCGAACTTGTTATCAAGGTCGAGCGGGGCGGTCGCGAAGCATCGCTTTCTTGCGACCTTGAGGTTCGTCCCCCCATGCCCCGGGCTCTTGCCTTCTGGCCCTGGCTGGCGTTTCCGCCCGTTGCGATCGCAGGCTTTGCCATTCACCAAAGCCTCCTGAGATCTCGGCGGAAGGGGGATTCCTGAGGGAAGGGCGAGAGCGCCGATCCTAAACGCAGCTTACCCCCAGCCTGCGGCTGCAATCTTTTTGTTGTGGCTTTTGCGCTCTCCTTCTAAAGGTTTCACAGAGATGTCTGCTTTCCAGGATAAGTCGCTCACCGTCTCTTATCTCTTTTTCATCCTGATCTTTCTTGCCGTCGGCGTGCTGCAACTGACTACGGTCTTCGTCACGGTCTTGTTCGCCTACCTTGCGCTTCGCGCCCTTTCCTTCGGAAGATACAAATGGAGGTCCATCGGGTTCTTTCTGGTTTTGCTTGCGGCGCTTTTCTACGGGTTCGCGTTTTTTGGGAAGCAAGCCATCATCGCTCTGCCGGAGATTGCCTCGACTGCGATTCCGGTCTTCGTCAAATATGCCACTGAGCGCGGAATCGAGCTGCCTTTCACCGATATCGAGAGCCTCAAATCTCTCGCGCTAGAGAGTGTTCAGCAGACCGCTGTTTATCTTGGAGGATACGCGAAAGTCGCAACCAAGGAATTTGTCTTCGTTATCGTGGGAGTCGTGGTGGCGGTGAGTATCTTCATCAACCCCAAGCTTGATTTTGACCAGACGCCGCGCCCGCTTAATCTTTATTCCCTGCATTGCGCGCGTATTTCAGAGCTCTTCCGGTCATTCTACGAGAACTTTGAAAAGGTCATGAGCGCTCAGGTAATCATTTCAGGAATCAATACCGCGCTCACTTCGGCTTTCGTTTATGCAACTTCCCTTCCATACGCGACGGTCGTAATCGTCCTGACTTTCCTGTGCGGCCTGTTGCCAGTGGTTGGGAACATCATTAGCAACACCATCATCGTTGGCATCGCCTTAACCATCTCGCCCAAGTTCGCCGGCGGGGCGCTCCTCTTCTTGATTGCGATTCACAAGTTGGAATATTTCCTAAATAGCAAGATCATCGGAGGGCGCATCCGGCATCCGATGTGGCTGACCCTGCTTGCCCTTCTCTTCGGCGAGCGCCTGCTGGGCATCACGGGGATCATTCTGGCTCCGGTTGTGCTCAGCTTTGTCAAAGTCCAGGCGTCGAAATTCGAAATTTCGGATTCCTCGTAGCGTATCCCGCCACGTGAGGAAACAACGCCGGAAGGGCGAGGCTCCCGCCGAGCCGTCGAGTTGAGAGTTGAGAGTTGAGCCGCGATGCAGGCAAACCAGCATCGCGGCCCCAGAGACTACAAGCGGCAGATCAACAATTCCCGCTCATAGATCAGCTCCTTCGGAAGATGATCGTGCAGGTCGAGGAAGAGTTCTTCGTGGCCGATGACTTCGTGGCGCCAGGCGCGATCGTCCACGCGTTGGAGTTCCTCAAACGCGGCCTTCGGGAAGTCGAGCCCCTCCCAGTCCATGTCTTCGTAATGGGGTTGCCAGCCGAGAGGGGTTTCTTTCGCCAGGGCGCGACCGCGCACGCGATCCACAATCCACTTAAGCACGCGCATGTTCTCTCCAAAACCCGGCCAGAGAAACTTTCCCTCGGAGTCCTTGCGGAACCAATTGACCTGAAAGACGCGCGGCGTCTCGCTCAGCGAGCGCTGCATGTTGATCCAGTGGCGGAAATAGTCGCCCATGTGATAGCCGCAAAAGGGGAGCATTGCCATGGGATCGCGGCGTACCTTGCCGATGGTCCCGGCCGCCGCGGCAGTCATCTCGGACCCCATCGTTGCGCCCATGTAAACTCCGGCACTCCAGTTGAAGGATTGGCAAACGAGAGAGAGCGTCGTAGCCCGGCGTCCGCCAAAAATGATGGCACTGATTGGCACTCCTGCCGGATTCTCCCAGTCGGGGTCAATCGTGGGACATTGTGCGGCAGGGGCCGTGAAGCGGGCATTCGGGTGAGCGGCCTTGGCTCCCGTGTCGGCGGCGATTTTAGGTGTCCACTTCTTTCCCTGCCAATCGGTGCACTCGGCGGGAGGCGTATCCGTCATGCCTTCCCACCAGACGCCGCCTTCGGGCGTGAGAGCCACGTTGGTAAATATCGTGTTCTCTGCCAGGCTAACCATGGCGTTGGGATTGGTCTTGGCGGAGGTGCCAGGCGCCACACCGAAGAAACCCTTTTCCGGATTGATGGCGCGAAGGCGGCCTTCCGAATCGGCCCGGAGCCACGCGATGTCGTCTCCGACGGTCCAGATTTTCCAGCCGTTCGTTTGGAAGTGAGGCGGCGGGATGAGCATCGCGAAGTTGGTTTTGCCGCAGGCGCTGGGGAAGGCCGCCGCCACGTAGGTCTTCTCGCCGTGCGGGTCTTCGACTCCGAGGATGAGCATGTGCTCGGCCATCCAGCCCTCGTCCCGGGCGATGTTTGACGCAATGCGCAGCGCGAAACATTTTTTGCCGAGCAGGGCATTGCCACCGTAACCGGAACCATAACTCCAAATCTCGCGGGTCTCGGGAAAGTGGACGATGTATTTGTCAGGATTGCACGGCCAAGGAACGTCCTTTTGACCGGGCTTGAGCGGAGCGCCCACGGAGTGAACGCACGGAACGACCCGCTTGGAGTGCGCATCGATTTCCTTGAACACCGGAAGCCCGATCCGCGCCATGATCCGCATGTTGACCACGGCGTAGGGGGAGTCGGTGAGTTGGACGCCGATTTGTGCCATGGGCGAGCCGATTGGCCCCATGGAAAACGGCAGCACATACATGGTGCGTCCCCGCATGCAGCCACTAAAAATCCCTTTGAGCTTGTGGCGCATTTCGAAGGGATCGACCCAATTGTTGGTCGGACCGGCGTTGTCCTTGGAGAGCGAGCAGATATAAGTCCGGTCCTCGACCCGCGCAACGTCGCTCGGGTCGGACTTCGCGTAATAGCAGCCAGGCCAGAGCTTCTGGTTGAGTTTGGTAAACGTTCCGCCGGCAACCAACAGTTTGCAGAGGGCTTCATATTCACTCTGCGAGCCGTCTACCCAGTGAATCGCAGCGGGTTGCGTGAGCGCGGCCATCTTCTCGATCCACTTGATAAGGTGCTTGTTCTTCGCAAGAGGTTTGCTGGTATCCCGAGAAGTGACCGGATCGGCATCAGCGGTTGATTTCTTGGATTTGCTGTCGCGAGACGTTTTCTTGATCGGGGAGGGAGTGGGTGTGGCCGACATGGTAGTGCCCTAAGTTACTGCCACGTTTGAAGGCGGACGGCAATCGCAGAAAGCGACTGGAAAAGATTCTTTTCGGCCAGGCTGGCTGCTATTTTCCTCGATGGGAAGCCAGGATACGATATGCTTGAGGCAAGTCAGATAGAGTCCGATTTCCCCCGTTGTGAAAATCCTCATTGTCGAAGACCAGCGGCGCTTGGGCCAATTCTTGAGAAAGGGAATGCTGGAAAAAGGCTGCACCGCGACTTGGGTGCAGAGTTGCGCGGCCGCCCGCGATACGCTTTGCGAGTCAGGCTACGACGTCATCGTCCTCGGCCTTGGCCTGCCCGATGGCGACGGGTTTGAGTTCTGCGTGAATGGCGCCGCAGTGGATTCAACGAGCCGGTATTGATTTGAGCGCCCGCGATGCCGTGCAAGATCGCCTCAAGGGCGTGGACCTTGGCGCGACGGAGGTCCGGGAGTCGCTGTGGAACAGCAAAAATGAATTTTCGAGCGTTTCGTCCGAATTGATCCAGAATCTTCCGTAAAATGGGGCAGCGGCTTGGGATTGGCCATTTGCCGGAGCATCATCGAGCTCCACCATGGCGTCATCCACGCCGAAACGGGCAAGCGATGTGGAGATCAGGCTCCACCACAGCGATCCAAGTCCGAGCCGAATGGCGATGTTTACGATTGAGACGACGAAACCGACAGCCCACCATGGGTTCTGCGAAACATAGGCGCCGGCAAAGTACACGGGAGCGGATCCCGTCCCATAATGTGTGAGTCCGGCCTTCAGATTCAAGAGAAACGCCAGCGTCCACGCCGCGAGCGCAGCGGGAACGCCCAGTGCCAGCGCCGCGCCGAGGAAGCCCGGATAGAGCGCTGAGATGTGAGCGGTGAGACTTGCGAATGCGTAGTTCGCGTAAAAATAACACAGGGCCAGCGCAGAAAGGGAAAATGAATTCGTCTTCCGCCATAATCGCCGGAAACAACCCATGGCCGCATTCCAGACCCTACTCGGCCTTGGAGCTGGCCACACACCTACACCCTATGAACTTATTCGAGACGCAAACGACATTCCGAAGCTGCCAGCCGAATGCGGATCACAATATGTGGTGGTTAGCTGAAACAACCGGATAAGCAGAAGATAGCTAATAGGTGCCGCTGATTCGCCGTCAACTCACCGAGCGGAACGAAATACAGAAAGAGCCCCGGCACCAGCACGCAGATCCAGCGGACCAACCGCGAGTCGAGCGGCCAGAGTATGCGCGGTTGATTGGGCGCCATGCTTCGCTTCTTCATGCCGGGGGCTTGAACTAGCCTTGTTTGATTGCTCGGTGCCTTGACTCAAGCTCCCGGCGCAGTTCCTTGCGCACCCGTGCTCCGGCCAGGCGCCTGTGCTGGTCGGGAGTGGACGGCGTTAGCGGCGGCACGGCTGTTGGCTTGCCTCCCTCGTCCACCGCGACCATCGTGAAGAAGCAGCTATTTGCATGGCGCACGCTCTGGCGCAGGATGTCTTCGGTGATGACCTTGATGCCAACTTCCAACGAGGTGTTTCCCGTGTAGTTGACGGAGGCGAGGAAGGTGACGAGCTCCCCGACATGGATTGGCTGACAGAAGGTGACCTGGTCGACGGAGAGTGTGACAACGTAGCGTCCCGCATAGCGGCTCGCGCAGGCATAGGCGACCTGATCCAGGAGCTTAAGGATGGCGCCCCCATGCACGTTGCCGGCAAAGTTTGCCATGTCAGGAGTCATCAACACCGTCATGGTGAGTTGGTGGTTCTGTAGATTCATTTCGTTTTCTTTTCGCTTGGGGCCTTAGCATTCCTGCAGCAGACAAAAAGTCGAAATGCATTTGCTTTTCCATTCATGCCGAAAACGCGGCTGGAGGCGGACTCGATCGGAAGCGCAAGGCTGCCAGCCGCTCGAAACCCGCCAACACGTCTTCCGCATGCCGGCAGTCAACGGCGTCGAATGACGGCCAGATAGCCCTTCCCCCATGCGAAGAGGGTTTTGCGCGACCGAATGCGACAGATCGTTCGTTAGAACTCGGCGCCAAAGTGAAGGCCGAGCACGGTCGCGTTTTCCACGAGGCCGGTCCCGGACGGACGGATGACGTATTGGAGGAACGGCTGGACGAAGGCCCATTTATTGACCTGGACGCGGTAATCGAACTCGAGAACGCCCTCGTAGGTTTGATGAATGGTGCGGCCCGCGTTGTAATCCGCGAGAATCTTGTCGTAACTATAGTTTCCGAGGGCGAATGCGGCGCCCGTCTGGTCCTGGTTGCGGCCGGGGATAAGCCCTTTGTAAACCAAGCCCGTGTGGAAGTAGAAGGGCATGGCATTGTTGTATGCCGGCGCGAAATTGAAGAACGAAAACCAGCGCAGTCCCTGGTCGTTGAGTTTGGGCTTTGAGGTCGTTGGAGCCTTGAAAGCCTTCGCGTCCGCGCCTTCCTCTCGCGCAGCCTGTGGCGAAGGTTCGCGCCAGAGCATCTGATCCGCCTGCAAGTAGAAGCCATATTTGCCATCGAGCGGCTCGCCGAAATAGGACGTGTTCCTGAGGCCCCAATAGTAGCCGCCAAAGACGTATTTTCCGGGAAGCTTGGAAAGTCCGATTTCCGGAGTGACTCCGGTTTCGGCGATAAAGTAGAGGCCGTTGAGGCCTGCGGGCCGCGCTCCCTGAAAATCGAGCCCGTGATTCGCGGTATTGTTGGCGTTGGGAATTGCAAGAAAGAGCCCCGCCTGCACGTAGTACCATTTTACCGGCTTGATCTTGAGGTATCCGCCCCACGCCGCATAACCCGATGACCAGCCAACGCCATTGGCGCTGATTCCCTTGCTGCTGATGATCGCGTTGTTGCGGAAGAGCTTCGATTCGGCTTGCTGCGCGAAGATATCATAAGGATTCTCCCACCCTCCAGAAAGTGTAAGGAATTCCTTTACTCCGAAGAGTTCCGGCGTTGTGTAAGTGAGGTAGAAGGGCATCACCCGCCATTGCTTGCCGCTCTGATAGGTTGAGGGGTTGAATGTGGTCGAAGCGCCCACAAAGTTATTGACGTTCAACCCGTCGCGGTAGCGCACGCCGGCCGCGGCCGTAAGACCCTCGAGTGCGCTCCAGCCTGTGAGCCTCGCGAAGTCGATTTTGAGGTCAAAGTTCAGCGACTGGTCGAACGCGCCTCGCTGATCGAGCCCGCCCGCCGCCACTCCGTAGAAAGTGCCAACCCATTTGCCGGAGAGGTTGATGCCTCGGTCTTCGAGGGCCGGGCGAGCGCCGAGCCAATCGCCGGAGCCGCGTTTGCCGCCCCACCATTTTTCCAGGGAGCTATCCGGTTCCGCGCGGAGCGCGCCAACCGAGAGCCCGAGAAGAAGCAGTGCAAATGATAAGCGTTTTTCCATGGAGAGCAGGTTTCTTGACGTCGTTTCGAACGCGAATTCATGCTCACCGTGTATCTGGCGGCTCATTAAGCAATGCTGAATCGGAGCTAGATTTTTCTTCAGTTTCAGCGGGTAAGACGCTCTTAACGGCGGATAAAGCGGATGAGCTTCTTTTTGAGACAATCCGCTCAATCCGCGTCATCCGCGGTCAAGCGTCTGGAATCCGTTTCAGGATCGGCGAAAAGGGATCTTTTCTGCGGGAGACGTTCTTGACAGAATGCCTGGTTCTTAGAATCAAGCACATCTCATGAGCACCATTGAAAAGCACGAGTTTCAGGCGGAGATCACCCAGCTCCTCGATATCGTCATCCACTCTCTCTACACCGATAAAGAGATCTTCATCCGCGAACTCATCTCGAATGCAGCGGATGCCACGGAAAAGCTCCGGTTCCTGCAGACTTCAGGCGCCGAGGTTTTCCAGCCCGACCGCCCCCTTACCATTTCGATCAATACCGACGATACAGGTCACACGATTTCCATAGCCGACTCCGGTGTGGGGATGACCCGCGACGAGTTGATCGAGAATCTGGGAACCATCGCACACTCCGGATCCAAGGCGTTTCTGCAACAGGTCAAGGAGAACGCAAGCAACCCGAGCCTTATTGGTCAGTTCGGGGTCGGATTTTATTCCTCCTTCATGGTCGGCGCAAAGGTGACCGTTTTCACCCGTTCGTACCGGCCCGAAGAGACCGGATGGATCTGGATCTCGGACGGCGTGAACTCTTACGACCTCGAGCCTGGAGAGGATCTTTCCCGCGGGACGAAGATCGTAATCAACTTAAAGGAGGCGGATCGCGAGTTTTCCCGCGCCCATCACGTCGAATCCATCATCAAGCGCTACTCGAACTTCGTCGGATTCCCAATTGAGCTCAACGGCAGCGCGGTCAATACCATTCGAGCGATCTGGACGCGGAGCAAGTCGGAGCTTACCGCGGTCGACTACGAGGAATTCTACAAATTCATCGGCCACGACATCGAGCCGCCGCTCTACAGGTTTCACTTCAGTGCCGATGCGCCGCTGGCTATCAATGCGCTTTTGTTCGTTCCAAAGCACAGCATGGAGAAGCTGGGCATGCCGAAGACGGACTCGGAAGTGCACCTCTATTGCCGAAAGATCCTTATCCAATCCAAGTCCAAAGGCCTGCTTCCCGATTGGCTGCGGTTTCTTAGAGGCGTCGTGGACAGCGAGGATCTTCCCCTCAACATCTCGCGCGAGACGATGCAGGACTCCGTGTTGCTTCAGAAACTCAACAAGGTGCTGACCGGTCGATTCCTGAAGTTCCTCGAGGAGGAAGCGAAGAGCGATGCCGACAAGTATGTCACCTTCTTCAAGGAGTTCGCTCATTTTCTCAAGGAAGGAATCGTCAGCGATTTCACCCATCGCGAGGCCCTGGCAAAGCTTTTGCGCTACGAGACCTCGCAATCGGAAACGCCGGTCGGCATCGCCGACTACGTCGGACGGATGCCGGAGGAGCAGAAGGAAATCTATTACATTTCCGCGCCGACTCGGGAAGCCTGTCTCGCGAGCCCGTACTACGAAGGGCTGAATGCGAAAAACCATGAGGTGCTTTTTCAATTCGATCCGTGGGATGAATTCGTGATGGATCACCTGCGGGAATTCGATGGCAAAAAGCTTGTCGCTGCCGAAAGGGCAGAGATCGCGCTCGAGGCCGGAGAGAAAAAACTTGATGACACCGCGGCCCGTCTCCTTTGCAATTTCATCAAGGAAAGCCTCGGCGACAAAGTGGGCGAAGTCCGTGTCTCCGCGCGCCTTGTGGACAGCCCCGCCGTGGTTGTCGAGAGCGACAAAGGCATGACGTCGAGCATGCGCCGCATCCTGAAGAACTTGAATCGAGGCGCGGAAAGCCCATTCAAGCACGATCTTGAGATCAATCCCAACCACCCGATGCTCATCGGACTCGAAGGCTTCCGCCAATCGCATCCCGAAGTGTCCAAACAGGTCGCCGAGCAGATCTATGATAACGCGCTCATCGCTGCCGGCCTTTTGGACGATCCCCAGGCCATGCTTAAGCGAATGAACTCGCTCCTGGAGCAAGTGGTGACCAGGTAGTGTCGCCGAAGTCTTCTTTGTGAGCCGGCTCAGGGCTCGGTCCTGCGTTCCATCGCGCGCACGACGTCGAGGTACTGTTCGGCGAACGGTACCCATGTGTCATTTGCATCGTGGGCGCTGTTTCGCCTGGCAACGTTTAGTGTCACCTGGAGTTCCTGCAAGGCTCGGTCGAGCTGATTTCGCTCCGGGGGCCTCGTCATGTTCATTTCTTTGCGCAAGGGACCTGTCATTATCGGATCCAACCTGATGACTTCATAGAGTTTTCGTGCCAACGCGCTGCAGTCAACAAGAGGGCGGTGATTCGCGGCATAGTGCTCCTCGCGCAGGTGGTCCATACTCATGAGAACTGCGTGGCCGCCCTTGATTTTTCCGTAGAAAATCTCTCTCGGATACTTCGCGGGCAGCTCGTTCTTCCAACTCCAGATCGCGGTGATCTTTTGTCCCCATCCCCTCTCGCCCTGCATTCTGTCCGGCAGATCAACCACGTCCCAAAGGCGCGGTATCGTGCCCCTGGCATCGGAGAAAATGCCACAGATCCCCGCACGCAAGACGAACGCCTTCGCCTGGGCCAAGGTGCGGACGGTCAATCGGTTCTCCTGATTGAATCGCATTTCAAGCGAATCGTCTTTCCACTTTTGGCGGTTCCCTCCGCAAGCAATTTCTTATCGAGGGAGTCGACGTTGTGCGATTGCGATTCTTCTTCGCGCTTGTCGCAATACAGTCCAGTTTCGTTTCCGGAGCCTCCGATGGATTCGGCAGTTTCGGAAGATTCCTCCGCTGACAGGGAAGCGGACGAGACTCCCGTCGAGGTCGAGGCTGCGGAGAGCGATGAAGAATCCGGGGCGAGCGTGCTCGGCAACGAAGAAGCGGAATGGGACAAAGGAAAAGCGCGGCGACTTGCGCGGGCCCATTTTTTGAAGCCGGCCCAGGGACATTACCTCATTTCGACCCTTCCGAGAGCGGAGGTTCTCAAAACGCACCGACTGGGTGGCGCAGGCGCCCTTGGGATCGGGTTTATCGGCGCTTTGCTTCTCGCTGGGGTACTGGCTATGCGATTCGGTTAGAAAGCACCGAGAGAATCTTTGGAGTGCTCTGGCGCTTAATCAGTGAGAAACCGCCGCAAACAGCTCATCGAGTGCTCGCAGGCGGCGGGATATATCCCGCGCGATGTTCAAGATCATAATGGCGTACTGATCCGGCTGTTTCTCGAAGAGACGATGGAGGTCGGTGCTCTTAAGGGCAAAGACGCGGGTCTTTTCGATCGCCCTTACTGAAGCGCAACGAGTCAGACATTCGATAATGCACATCTCGCCGAAGAATTCCCTGGGTCCCAGCACGGCGAGAATGGTTTCCCGCTCTTCGCCCACGTGCTTCACGACTTCAACTCGTCCCGCCTGAATAATGAACATGCGGTTGCCGGTTTCCTCTTCGCCGAGAATGGTATCGGCAGCGTGAAATGAGGATTGTTCCACCGCTTTGGCGATCACCGCCAAAGCCGAGCGATTCAGCCCGGCGAAGATGGGGATCGTCTCAAGAAAGTCTTGGCGCTCTTTTTCGCTGAACATGGTAAATCTCGCACCGCGGGAACTTTGAAACCCGGCTGGCGCGGCCGAAAAATTGCCGCAAGTCGGGGGCCGGAGCGATGCGCGGCGGCAACGCTCCGGGCGCGGAGTCATGAAGTTCAATGAACGCTGTCCGCATAGCCCTTTCACTATAGCCCCCTGGCACACCTTTAACAGCGTCATTTGTCCGGTCCGGTCTCATCGCTCTTCGCCGGGGGAGCGTCGCATGGGAACGTTCAGAACTCGCACTCAGGCGGATAAGCAGCTACAGGATGATCCACCACTCCAATCATCCCATTCCTATGAAAGATATTTATCTCGGAACCGACAGCGGCGCCACCACCTCAAAGACATGCGGAGTCTTTTCGGATGGCGAGCCGATTTCGCTGAAACTTGCCCAAAGCTCCACCAATTCACAGCTTGGCACGGGCGCCGTCATTGAAGGATGGATCGAGGGAGTTGAAAAATTTCTGACGGAAAATCAGCTTGTTTGGGATCAAGTGCGCGGGGTTGGCCTGGCGATACCCGGACCTTATCAGAGTTACGGGGTTCTCGACCGCTCGGCGAACCTGCCTCCTGCCTTCGCCGGTTGGGATTTTCATACCGACTATTCGCGCGCACTGGCCCGGCAGGCGGGGCGCCCCATTCCGCTGGTGGCGGGCAACGATGGGAACTATGGGGGCGTGGCCGAAGCCGCCAAGGTGCGGGGCGGCAAGAAGGCCTCGGTGATTATGCTGGCTCCCGGCTCCGGTTTGGGGGCGGCGTACATGAACCCGCAGGGTCTTCCGCTCGAGGGCGATACGCTTGCTGGAATGGAAGCCGGCCACATGCCTGCGCCGATCCACCTGTTGGGTCTGCCGCCGTTCACCTGCGGTTGCGGGCGCTCTTGGGGCTGCTTTGAGGCCTATACCACCCTTTCCGGATTGCCGCAGTATCTTGATTATCTTGCTCCCAAGTACTCGGACCATGAACTCGTGCATTCCGTGGAGTCCGCCAAGGAGAGATCCCTTTCCCTTCGCAGTCGTGCCCAAAAGGGCGACCTGCTGGCGCTTGAGATTTTCGACTATCAAGCGAGGGCCCTGGGACTTCATGTGGCCAATCTCTCGATCGCTCTCGATGCGGAATTTGTTGTTATCGGCGGCGGACTCATCGACCCCGATTCAACCACCGAAGAATTCCGCGAGCGATATCTGGGTGCCATCCGCGCCGCCGCGGAGCCTTGGCTATTCCCTGTCCAACGTCAAACGCTGAAAATCGTTCCTGCCACCCTCGGCGAGCTCTCCCAGGCGATCGGCGGCGCCCTTGTCGCGCTCTATACAGCCAGGGGACCGTCCAATAGCTAAGTGCAGCTTGCCCAGCGAAAAGCTGCGGGATCGACCCTCCCTCCCAGCCCATCCGCTCCATCCGTTTGATCCGCGGTTTAAGGTCCTCCACCTGTGCTGAGCCGCGAGGACCGGTCCCCGCGACGCCACTTTTCCTGCCGTCGAATTGCGGAATTGCCCTCGAAGTTGTAACTTTCCCCTCATGCGCCTCGCGGTGATCCTTCTGATTCTGCTACCTTTTGTGACGATGGCCTCCGAGCGGGAAGAATATCTCTGGAAAAAACGCGTTCTCATGATCGCCGCCCCGTCACTCACGGATCCGCTTTACCGGACTCAGGCGGCCGAGTTGCTTGCCGCGTGGGAGGGACTCGCAGAGCGGGACTTTGTGGTCCGTACCAGGATGAATTCCAGCGCGTTTTCTGTGGTCCTGATCGGAAAGGACGGTGGCGAAAAGCTTCGTCGCGCCACCCCCCTTTCGCCGAAGGAGCTCTTTGCCATCGTGGACGCGATGCCGATGCGCCAGGCCGAAATGCGAGAAGGCGAACGTTGATTTCGCCGATGATGGGTATTTGCCGGGCCCGGGCCACTGACCCGTCGCGGTGGTGATTGCTCACGAGGCGAAAAGGTCGGACTGCACCGGGCGGTTGGAAGCGTGCTGCTCAAACTTCGTCGCGAGTTCGTCGAGCTTTGCGACGTAATACTCGACATTTTCATCCCGCGCTTCGGGATTCCACTCCGAAACCAGCCGGGCGTTTTCGTAAGCGGTAACCTTCTTGCTCGCGCCCGTTATATAGTAGCTGATTTGATCTCCGGCCTGGTGGTTTCGTCCGCTCTTGATGGCGAGTTCGAATGCCGCGGAGCGATTGCGCGACGAGGTGGTGATCTTCTTCATATAGGAGGCGACGGAGTCCTGAAGGGCTTCGGTTTTTGCGAGTTCCTCGATGGACAGTTCGCGCCGCCGGATCCTGAGCGTCAGTTCCTCACGCAACGCGGCGGCTTTGGCGGGCTCGCCCTCCAGCAACAGGCGGAGAAAAGCTTCAAGGTAATCGCGGAGATAGGGTTCCATGCCGCGGGACTTGAGCGCAGCGCCTTTGATGATGATTGCTCCGGAATCTTCCAGGAGCGCGTAATTCTTCGCCTTGTAGCTGAACATCGCCGGATAGCGCTTGTCGAATTCCACCTCGATGCCCGCGGGCAGCTCCCCGGCGAGCCCGCCCTGGAGGTCTTCGACCTTCACCCCGTCCGGCGGGCGGAAATAGATGCCATCGGTATCGATCTCGATGACCTTCGCACCACGGGAGCTTAACCAGTCCACCATTTGCCTGAGGATCTCCCGGCCCTTTGAGGTCACCTTTTCTGCGGCGTCGAAATCAGCGAAATGCCCCTGGGCGAACCCGAGATAGCCGTAGAAGGAGTTGAGGAGGATCTTGAACGTACCCTGAAGCGCGAGGAGGGTGCCGCGTTCGAGGGGATCTTCGACCGACCGAAGAGCGTTCTTCGCCTCGATACGGAACGTCCGAAGGTCCCGCAGCATTCCGCCAAATACTCCGAGAGCGTCGCTTTTCGGCAGGTAGCCGAAGGTGAGCATTACGGAGGGATACAGCGAGGTGACGTCGCAGTGCCATACGTTCTCGATGACGCCCGTGACAAAGATGTCGGTATAACCGCCCTCGAACGGACGTGCCTTCTGGATATCGGGGATGGAATGTCTGCGACGCAGATACTCCCGCAGGAAGAGCGCGTCTATCTTTGTCGCGTTGCCGCGTATTATCGTGTCCTGGTAGTTGTAGGGAAATATCTGGGCCTGCGTGAAGTAGCTGCGGCTGAGTATCGAGGCGAGCCCCCTTGTCTCGCGGACGTCCTGCAGAGCGTACGTCCGGAAAGCGTCCTGGTCTTCACGGTAAGCTCGCTGGATGGCTTCGCCTTCGAACTGGACACGATTCTTCTCCGCGACCCCGAAATGCCTGGCGACGCTCTTCAGGCCGAAGCTATCGAGATCGCGCGAGGAGACGTCGTAATACTGCGCGAGTACCCAGGTGTCCACAATGTGGCGGCCCCGCGCCGTGAATTTCGGGTACTGAATGGTCTTTTCCGCGATCTGCAGGCGTGACGGACGGGAAGCGAGCGTCGAACCGTCTCGTCCCCAGGCGAGCCGGACCTTTAGTCTCTTTGCACGCGCCGCCAGGAAGGGCAAATCGAACTTGAAAAGGTTGTGCCCTTCAATCACATCGGGATCGCGCTCCTGGATGATGCGGGTCGCGCCCTCCAGAGCGGCCCGCTCGGATTCCACGGAGTCCGGCTCGATGACGAAGATTTCCTCCCAGCCTGTGGCATCGCTCAAGGCGATGGCACTCACCGCGTCGCGGTCCGGGCTCGAGAATGCAAAGCCGTCGGAGAGGGTGGTCTCGATGTCGATCTGAAGGCGGCGCAGATCTTCGAAGCGCATCCCTTTGAAAAGCGTGCGTCCGGACGAGGTGAGGTATTGTTGGACGGGATCGTTGGACGCGAAGAAGGGAGTGCCCTCCTTGGTGAGGCGTGCGCGCAGGTCCTGATAGCTCCGCCAATCCGGGAACGTCATCAGTTGATCCAGTGTCAGCGCACCATCCAGGGGTGTTCCAGCCGACGAAGTCCAAAGAAAAGGCGCGAACTCCTCCTTTCGCAGGGAAGTCGAACCGTCGGGCTCGCGCACGAAGACCTCCGCGTGGTTCGGGACGGAGAATTCCACAGCGACTATTCGCTCCGTCCCATCGAATCCAAAGAGTTGCTTGTTCTCCGCAAAGATCACCTGCTTAACTTAGTTTGGAATGGCCGGCTTGCCCACCAGGAAACTCTGCCTTGCTCGGAAGCGGGGTCGTTCCAGTGACATCGCCTCTTTGCGGCTTTCGGCGGTGCAACGCGAGCGCAACGATGAGGTTCCGTAAAATTTCGCGAAATGTGCTGTGCGCTGTATTTCCCTCGGGTTTTCGGGTAATGGCGTTACGAGATGGAATATTCTTCCGCCTTTTGGCAACTCGGTCTGGGATTTGTGGCAGCCGCGACAGCGTTCGGCTTTTCACTCAAGGCCGCGACCCGCTACTCGCACGCGGGTCTGACGCTCCTGTGCGCAAGCCTCGGAATCCAAGCCATTGCTGACTTGCTTTGGTTTCTTTTGATCGCCTTGAATCCCGGAAAAGCCTCGTTCCTGTTGTGGTCCTCAGGCGTCTTGCGTTACCTCGGTCTGGCTTTGCTGTTGGGAGGATGGGTCTTGCTCGCGGTGTCCGGAAAATCAATTGCGACCCGCGAGACGAGCAGTGCTCATCCGGCCCAGCCGATGATTTCGAGCGTCAGCTTTCTCAGATGGGGGGTCGTCGCCGTCCTGGTGGTCTCCCTGCTAGCCGCGGCATGGGCACTGCTCCTGATGTTTGCCGCGGGGATGAAGACCGTTCCGCGCTTCACCAGCGAGGAAGCTCTATCGGCCGCGCTGCCATCCCTCGTCCTTCTTCCCGTCTCCGTTGGGCTTTCCGTTCTTGGCGTCCGGTGGTCGGCAGGCACGGTATTTGTAGCCCTCGGAATTCTTTCCTCCCTGATAAACCTCGTCTGCGCAGCGCTCGCGGCGATCTGCTACTGGTCGCCCTAGCCCCGTCGGGCTTTACACCCTCACGGGGACCGTTAGACGAGACGCGGCAACGGGCAGAACTACCGCAAAAACTTGCAGAATGGATGCCGCTTGTGAAGGAGGGCCGCGAGAAGGGAGAAGTGGTTGCGGCGACGCGGGCGGTAATCGGCACGGACGTGAATTTCGGTTCCCTCACTCGGGCGCTGACGGACTGGCTTGGAAAGCAGGACGGAGTGCGTGTCCATCTTAACCACAGAGTCAGCGGATTGAATCGCGGGCTTTTCGACGAAGTTTCTCAAGCACGGATCAGCGCTCGATTTGCCGGACTCCGTGAAACCCGACAACCTCCTGGCTTTGCTGGCGGCCTGCCGTGATAACATCGACCTGACCCGTTACCTCATCGGCCAGGTTTTTCAGTCTCCGAAGGATCGCCTCGCAGTTCTCGAGAAATTCGTTCCCCACGGCGAAGAAACACGACTGGCGGTTCGAAGTGGCCGCCCGCCAGCGCGTTGAAATTATCAAAAAGGATCCCGTTCGCGGAGGCATTCTGCAGTTCGGAACCGAAGTGGTTTCGTGGCGGACGGATCCATCGCGGCGCTGCTTGCTTGGTGTGCCAATTACCCGGTAAACTCGATGAGGAGATTATTACGACGATGTCAAACCTACCAAACGAAGACAGGGAAAAACGAGTAGTAGCCACAGGACCAAACCAAGGATTCACTGTTCGTGGCGTAACTGGGTTTTACACTGATGCTGACAAACTTGACTATGGTGTCAACGTTCAAGGTAATCAGTGTGGAGTCTATGGTGAAAGCGTGAACACAGCTCCCCGCACCAATAGGAAAACGCTAAAAGCCGGAACCGGGGTGACTGGAGTGGGAGACGACACCGGCGTCTTCGGTAAGGGCCGTGCTGTTGCCGGCGTCCACGGTGAGACGCAAAATGTTTCCGCTATCGGCGTAGTTGGAGTTAGCAAGGATAAGCGTAAACCGCCCGATATAAATGCGTCAGGCGTCGGAGTTCTGGGCGCGACAGAGAGTTTCCGAGGCTTTGGAGTTGTCGGTCTCAGTATCAATTCTCTTGTCCTGACCAATTCAACACAATTGCCACGCCCCGAACGCGACCCAGAAACAGGAACGCCCATGCTCCCGAATGAATTTAGGCAAAAGTTAGGTGGCGGTACTGGAGTTTACGGTGAGACCGGTATTTTCCCTAAGGGAGCTTTGGGTACCTCAACGGGAGTTTTCGGTGTAGGCGGAACCGGAGTCGTGGGAGTGGGTTTCAGGGAAGGCGTCCACGGAATTAGCGATTCGGGCGTTGCCGTGTTAGGCAAGAGCGATCTTAGCGGTGTCGGCGTCGAGGGCGATAGCGATTCAGGGGCCGGCGTAGTAGGCAGGAGCGCGCACGGTGTCGGCGGCTTTTTCAACAGTCTTGATAAGGAAGCCCTGGTTGGTGTGAGCGGGGGGCCAGGGAACGGCGTGCGTGGCACTGCCGGCAGCGGCAGCGGCGTCAGAGGTGAGTCGACTTCGGGATTCGGCGTCTTCGGCGATAGCGCAAAGCAATCCGGTGTCGTGGGTAGGAGCAGAGGCACGTCTGCGCCCGGAGTCTTCGGATTTTGCGAGAAGCTAACCGGCGTAGCAGGTCGGAGCACTTCTGCGCCGGGCGTCTACGGTGACAGCGAGCAGCAAGCCGGCGTCATGGGTAGGAGTGCTGCTTCGGTCGGCGTCTTCGGCTTTGGCGACGCTCCATTCAAAGTTCCCGGTCCTCCGGCTGGCGTACTCGGCCTAAACGATAAGAGCGTTGGAGTCATCGGCAGTAGCGCAGCGGTAATCGGCGTACTGGGCAATACAGATAAGGGCCTGGGTGTCGTTGGGACGGCCAATTTAGGCGCGGGCGTTCCGACGGATCAGATTACTGGCCAGGGCATCGGTGTCATCGGCTTGGCTAATTCTGGCGTCGGTGTCGCCGGAATGAGCACTTCAGGGACGGGAGTCTTCGGCTCAAGCAAGACTGGTTTAGCTGGGCATTTCAAAGGACCGGTGACGATCGAGGGCGACCTGACGATTATCGGCGGCATCAAGAGCGCAGCCGTACCACACCCTGATGGTTCACACAGGCAGTTGTACTGCATGGAGAGCCCGGAGAGTTGGTTCGAAGATTTTGGGGAGGCGCAGTTGGTGAATGGAAAAGTGGAGGTGCGATTAGAACCCGGTTTCGCCGCCCTGGTCGAGGTGAACGGCTACCACGTTTTCCTGACCCCGTATGGGGAGTCCAATGGCCTGTTCGTAGCGGAACGCCATGCGACTGGTTTCCGAGTTTGTGAGCAACAAGGCGGTACCAGCGCTGTGAGTTTCGCCTACCGAGTGGTCGCGAAGCGCAAGAACGTTGTCGCGAAGCGATTAGCGAGGGTAACGCCCCCAGACATATCGAGCGAGCTGCAATTACCAGGTCTGCGGTTAAAAATAAACTCGCCAGACTTTGAGCGACTATCTGTTAACCCCCTCGATCTCCCTGGCCTGGGAAGTGTCAATGACTTTGAGACTGGCGAAGGTTGAATGCCATTCGCCTCGCGCCGGTCAATTCCAGCGTTATCCCGCCACGATGGAGAAGTGACATGACGAAGCCAGCAAAGAACACGATTTGCCTTTGGTACGATGGCGACGCCGAGGAGGCGGCGCGTTTTTACGCCAAGACCTTCCCCGATTCATCCGTCGGCGCGGTGCATCGCGCACCGGGAGACTTTCCGTCCGGGAAGAAAGGGGATGTTTTGACGGTCGAGTTTACCGTGATGGGGATTCCCTGCCTCGGGCTCAATGGCGGACCTGCATTCAAGCACAACGAAGCATTCTCGTTTCAGGTCGCAACCGCTGACCAGGCGGAAACTGATCGTTACTGGAACGCGATTGTCGGCAACGGCGGCGAAGAGAGTGCGTGCGGCTGGTGCAAGGACAAATGGGGATTGTCCTGGCAGATCACGCCGATCGCTCTGACCAAAGCGGTAACCGATGCTGATACCGCTGCCGCCAAGCGCGCGTTCGATGCGATGATGCAGATGAAAAAGATCGACATCGCTGCAATCGAGGCGGCGCGCCGCTGAGGTTGCATCTTCGAAGCGGGAGGAGAAAGGGGTCAGCAGGGGGATGGCCTTGAGTCGTATGTGTGGAGCAGTCTGCTTCACTATCTTGGGCCTGCGCGCAAGCGACCCTCCTGGTTGGAAACCGCGATGGGTTTCGAGGTCTGCGGAGGCGATGATACGGCCAGTGGACGGAGGGAGTTTCTCCACCGGTTGGAGCGGCGGGTGGACGGGCGCAATCCCCGTCGGGCTGGGACAACCTTTCCCGAGGGCGATGGCCAGCCGCAGCTTGCGGTGTACTCCAGCCTGCGGCGGGGATGGCTCTTTGGTTCGGAGCACTTCCGCGAAAAGTTATTCAGGAGGCTCGCAAAGCGGCCGACTCGAATCGAAAAGGCCAATGGCTACCACGGCCCGCAGCTCAACGACTACGCCGAGAAGCGAGCTCGCGCACTCATTCGGGCGGGCTTGGAACACTTTGGCACCGACCTCGCGACCCTGCCGCGAGCTCGCAAGGGAGATTGGCGCAAGGGGCTTCTTGCAGCGATGATTCAGAAAGAAACAACCGTGAGACGGGATTGGATTACGGAGCAGCTGAACATGGGAACCCGCGCGGGCGTCTGCCGCCGCGCGGGCGAAGCTCGAAAACGTCTCGCGGCCGATCGCGCTCTGAGGAGGGAGATCGAAACAATATCAAGTACCGCAATATTAAATGGCTGACCCCTTTTCCCGCACTTTTTCCGCTTCCGCGCGAAGTGAGCGTTCCGTTTCAAGCACCTTTTCACGTTCCTTCGCCCAGCTCTTCGCCTGGGCGAGAGCAAGCTTTGTCGCTTGTCGGGCTGAATGTGCAAGATAGCTGATGACGCCACAAGCAACAAACATTCCAAGGCCCGGCATCACTAACACGAATGGATCAGAATGGAGCAGGGCGAAAAGGGCCACGACAGCGGTCAGCATTCCATAGATCGGACCGCTTCGAGCAGCTACGATTCCGGTTACCGCAAAGAACAGGAGAAAGGGTGTTGGCTGAAGGATATGCCAAAAACAACTCTCCAGAATCAATGCTCCAATCCACCAACTTATCGCCCAGCTGAATGCCTTGAATCCGGTCAGCGGAGAGATCCAGAAATTCTTATCCATGGCTTCGCAGATCTCCTATAACATTGTAAGGACACCCAGTCCTTAAAGAAGCGCGATTTTAATCGTAGGGCGACGCAAAAGACTCGAAATGCCCTTAAATGTTTGGTTTGATGGCAGTGCTCAAACGAAGCCGCCCAAGGAGAAAAGTCATTTCGATGAGGAAAGCAGTGCAGCTGGAGGATAGTGAACTGCGGCGCGATGATGAAGCATTCCCGGACGGGCTGGGCGAGCTTTGTGCGCAGACTGGCAGAAGCCGGCGAGCGGAGCGGACGGAGGGAGTTTCTCCACCTGTTGGAACGGCGGGTGGACTGGCGCAATCCCCGTCGGGCTGGGAGAACCTTTCCCGAGGGCGATGGCCAGCCGCAGTTGGCGGTGTATTCAAGTTTTGCGGCGGGGCTGGTTGTTCGGTTCGGAGCACTTCCGCGAAAAGCTGCTCAGGAGGCTCGCCAAGCGGCCGACTCGAATGGAGAAGGCCAACGGCTATCACGGCCGGTAGCTCAACGACTATGCCGAGAAGCGCGCGCGGACGCTCATTCGAACCGCCTTGGAACACCTTGGCATCGATCTGGCAACCTTGCGACGGGCTCGCAAGGGAGATTGGCGCAAAGGGCTGATTGCGGCGATGATTCAGAAAGAAACGACCATGAGACTGGACTGGATTACCGAGCAGCTGAACATGGGAACCCGCGCGGGCGTCTGCCGCCCGGCGGGCGAAGCCCGAAAACGCCTCGCCACCGATGGCGCCTTGCGGAGAAAAGTCGAAGCAATATCCAACAACGCAATATTAAATGGCTGACCCCTTTTCCGTTGACCCCTTTTCCGCTTCTCAACCGGTAGCTCTGGCTTAGCGCCAGCGCCCGAGCTCTTTCCCTGCGGGGCTCGGGCTGCCGCTACCTCGCCCCTCCAGGCGTTTGTGAACAAGCCTGATCCAAGGTGTCCTTTCCGTTGAGCCAACATACCGCTATCTATTTTCGTCCCCGGTGTCTTTTTTCATTGATTCAACACGCTTCTAACTCCCGCAGCTCTCAGCGGGTTGGAGCGGCGCTACCTACGCTTGAAACACCAATTGCTTGAACTGGGTTGGATCGCTCAGGGCAGTGTCCTGCCACAGCCGCCTCGGGCTTGGCGTCTGACGCGTAAGTCAAAGCAAAGACTGTCAGCATGGCTCTCTCCGAACAACAAGTCCCCCTCTACAGAGCAGGCATTGCCGATCACCGAAAACTCCAAGCCATCCTGCAGCAAATGCGCGAGATCAGCGATCGCGTACTCCAGCAATCCGTTCCAGGGGTCAGAAAGCGCTCGCCGCGGAGAAAAACATCCCAAAACCCCCTTATCTTAGTGCCATTCATGGCTGACCCCTTTTCGGACTCTGAGGAGGCAGATGGAAGCAATATCAAACACCGCAATATTACATGGCTGACCCCTTTGTTTTTCTACTGGCCGTCCTGAGCGCAAGGAAGGGCAATCCACATTGTGGGTCGAACCGCACGTTTGCCGCAAAAGGGGAGTTCCTTCCGCCCCCAATCGCGAGCCTGGAAAGGGCGCTTCACGCTTTTAGCTAGAAATGCAACAATGGCGCTTATGAAGAGACCCTTATTGGTTTTATTGGCTGCGACATCATTTGCTTTTGCCGGAGACCCGAATCTTGTAATGATTGATACTTTCGACCATCCGAGAACAATGGTTAGATTTATATCATCATCGGAAGTTGAAATGGGCGGCAAGGTTATTCCTTGGAACAAGCTGAATGCTGAAGTGCAATTCAAATTAAAGCCAATGAGACAGAAGCTTCTCGCCATCGAAGGCGTGGCCAATGAGAACGCTGAGCAAGAGGCTGAAATTCGTAAAGCTGCTGAGCTACTTGGTATTGTGTCAATCTCCGGAAGGATAATAAGCGTAACGAAAACTGGCTGTATCGTTAATGCCGATTCAGGAATGGTGATATTCCTGCGAGGCTTGAGGGGCAGGGCAGACGGAGAACGAGTAAACCTAAAAGGAATGAAAACGGAGGAGACGTTCAGCTATACGACAGTTTTGGGCGCTGCAAAGACTCTTCGGGTATACGATCTAGCGCAATAAGTTGCCTCCACAAAGGAACGGATCTCACAATACGAAAGAGGCGAAAGAGGG
>CAVXQK010000004.1:0-191981 GCA_963763735.1 uncultured Verrucomicrobiae bacterium
ACAAAGCCATCGTTGTAGGTATTGATTCGACGATCAAAAACACTTTTTATGTTTTTCTGATTGATCGAAAATCAAGACTTGGACGGTCCAATCTCCGGGGCTCGGTGCTCCCTGGCGATGGAGAAAGGGCGCATTTATCGCGCCCGCGGGTTCGCCGGCAGCAAGTGAACGGTGGCGCGTCAGGCGGAGATTGCGCCGAAATCGCACGGACGACAGGGGCGCGGCGCGCGTTAAAGTAATCTCATGAGGATGACCGATGCCCAGATGTACTCCCGCTTGCTGGCGAGCGATTCGGACTACGACGGACGGTTCTTCACTGGCGTGATGACAACGGGCATCTATTGTCTTCCCTCGTGCAAGGCTCGCAAACCGAAGCGCGAGAGTGTGCGGTTTTTTCCGACGTGCGAGGCCGCCCGGGAGGCGGGTCTGCGTCCGTGTCACAAATGTCATCCCGACGACTTCGCGCGGGGCGCGGATCCCGTGCTGGAATCGATCGAAACTCTTGTCGGTGAGATCCGCGAGGATCCTGCGAAGTTCGTCGACGCTCGATCAGTTGTCCGTCGCTCGGGCTACGGCACGACGCGAGCGTTTGAGCTCTTTCGCCGGCACTATCACGCGACGCCCGCGGATGTTTTGCAGGCGGCGCGGATCACGAAGGCGCGAGCCCTTTTGCTTAAAGGCAAGGACAGCGTGAGCGATACCGCTTTTGCGGCGGGCTTCGAATCGCTTTCAACATTTCACGACAACTTTAGACGCCACACCGGGCTGACGCCGGCGACCTATCGCGAGTTGCCTGGGCTGAGTCATTTCGAGATAGCCCTGCCGAGGGATTTTTCGCTGCCCCATCTCCGTTACGCCCTGTCGCGAGATGGCGAGAGCGTCAGCAAACGTCTGATCGGCGACGATTACGCTACGGCGCTGATCGTTGGCGGGAAAACGATTTTGTTGAGACTGCGCCTGGCGGCTGATTCGATCGCGGTCGCATGTCCACACGGCATGGCGGTGGGAACTCACGATGTCGCAATGGGACTTCTTGGGCTTGGACAGGACGCAGCGGGATTTGCGCGGTTGTCGAAGCGACTTGGCTTCGCGCGGCTGGTGGCCGGGCGGACGGGCCTTCGAATCAGTCAGACGCCCACGGTTTTCGACGGATTGCTCTGGACGGTCATCGGACAACAGATCAACTTTCCTTTTGCGGGGCGTCTTAGGCGGCGACTCTTTGAGCTCTGTGGCACGCCTGCCGGCGAGGGATTGATTGCCGCACCCTCGCCGCAGGCACTGGCGGGGATCGAGCCGGAAGAATTGCTCCCCCTTCAATTCTCGCGACAGAAGGCTCGGTATCTCATCGCCATCGCGAGAATGATCGCCGACGGAAAATTGAATCTCGACGCGCTGCGTTCGCTCTCAGCCACGCGTGTGGAACGCACGTTGCTGGCGATTCGGGGACTCGGACCGTGGTCCGTGAACTACTTGATGATGCGCTCGCTTGGCTTTGCTGATTGCTCGCCGCTGGGCGACACAGGCGTGACCACCGGACTGCAAAAGCTCATGCACCTCGAAGAACGGCCGGACATCGATGCGACGCGGTCGTTGATGACTGTTTTTTCGCCGCACCGAAGCCTGGCGACCGCTCACCTTTGGCAAATCAACCGATCAATTCCATGAATACGTATTTTTCCACTTTCGAAACCGATATCGGATTGTTCTCGGTCGCTGTCGACGAATCCGGCGCCGTTGTTGTTTCGGCCTTCGGTGGCCTTGAAGGGCTGAAGAGACAGTGTCGCGAAATCGGCGAATTCATCGCGGACGAAAAGCGTACTGCGATTCCGCGGGCGCAAATTACCGAATATCTTGCGGGCAAGCGCAACAGTTTTGATCTCATCCTTGCAGGAAAGGGGTCGGAATTTCAGCAGCGTGTCTGGAAGACGCTGCGCGGGATTCCACGCGGCCAGACGCGCAGCTATGGCGCGCTGGCAAAGGAACTGCGGAGCTCAGCCCGAGCGGTAGGGCGCGCTAACGCAACCAATCCAATTTGCGTCATCGTACCGTGCCATCGGGTGATCGGCGCCGACGGATCGCTCACGGGATTCGCCTTTGGGATTGAGATCAAACGCAGGCTCCTCGTGCTTGAAGGTGCTTATGGATCGGTCAGTCCTCCCGTGGCAGATCCCTCTGTGCACTTCGACCGGCTTCAGTAATCGCTGCCCCGTCCGTTCAGTTGAGTGCAGCAGCGTCATTACCCTGACAAAGAGGCAGGTTTTTTCGTTTTGGATGCCGTCGAGATCCTGTCGAGGACGTCGTGAAAATCTTTCTCGATCAAAATTTCTCCGCGTTTTATCCAAGAAGATCAGTAGTATGGCGCGATCGAACGCCTAAGCCCATGACCCCCGATGACGCAGGCAGGCGACCATCCGTCGCGGCGAACGTTTCTTGAAGGAACGGCATGTATAACGGCTTCCCAATCTCCGAGGTGACGCCCGAGGGCGCCAATCGGCTGGGCATCGAGCACGCCGGCCGGCATGGCATCGAAGGGCGCGGCGTTCTCCTGGATGTAGCAGCCCTTAAGGGCGGCCCGCTGTCACCCGGATCGGTCATTACGCCCGACGACCTCGAGGCCGCCGAACGGGCCGAGGCTGTGTCCGCCGGCGAAGGGGACATTCTGTTCATTCGCAACGGCGCCGGGGCGGCCAACACCTATGAGCCGGGCACCGGACTTCATCCCGATTGCCTCCCCTGGCTGCACGAGCGCCGGATCGCTGTTGTGAGCAGCGATTCGGACAGCGACGTGCATCCGCCGCTGCCCGGGTTCAAGCGCTGGAGAGAGCCTGTCCATATGATCGCCATTCCCTATCTGGGCCTGCCGATCCTCGATAACACCGATCTGGAGGAGATTGGCCGCGCGTGCGCGGCACAACACCGGTGGGAATTTTTCGTGACAGCGGTTTCGCGGCGCCACCAGTTCGCCGGTTAACCCCTTGGCGATTCTTTAGACAAGCTTTTGCAAGGGCGTGGCAACTTTGCGGTCAGCAAGGTGTTTAAGGCCGTGACGCATGAAATACATCAGCCAGGGATTTAGAAGTGTTCAAGCATGCAGCATCAGGGCGGCGGTCGTGATTTTCGCCGAGCGAGCGGCTCGCAAGCGGTATGGCAAATCCGGATACTGCCAGACATTCACGCAATTAACATGCTCGCCGGACGGCACGTTCGCAGAATACAGCGTATTTATCGGCTACTCACCGCGGGGGCGGCGCGACAAGGTAGGCCATAGCCAGACGTTTCAAGTCTACGCGGCGTAGTCAACCAGGCAATCTCTCTTGCTTCCTCGTTGGTCGGGCCCAAAGATCGGCCGGCGCACGCGCAATCCGGCGCTCGGACGGTTGTGCTCTGTCCCGCGCCTGAAGCTACGACTCGGTTCGTAAATTGCCCGGATTCCCAAGGCGGACCCCCGCAATTGCCGATCGCGAGGAGGTAAACGCCGTGTCAGATTTCATCGCGCCCGCCCCTGGCCCCACCGTTAAGCGCGCCGTAAATAGCCCCGCCAGCTATGGCACAGGCTATAACCACGAGTGCAACGCCGATCCAGTCCCAATTTAGCTGAACGAACTCCAGCGTACTTTGCCACCAATCTCCAGCGGCGGCGCCCGGAAAAAACGCATCTTTGACTTCCTCATCATACCCATTTTGCTCGATTGTCCGGTTGCGGAAGCAAATTAAACCGGTCAGTCGACCCGATTGGCGCGCTCCACGCTCGCGGCTCCTTGAGGCCTGCACCGGTCCGCTCAATTTCCGTACCATCCACTCCCCGGGTCTTGACGCTCGGTGACAAGGCTTTTTCAGCCCGGATGCAGGCTCTCTCGCCGTCGACTTTCGGGCGGATTAACAGCACCCTGGAACGGCCAATGAGGCACGTCTGCGCTGGGAAACCCAACGGGTTCTCTTTTGGTCCTCCTCCCATGCCCGCCCAACATAAAAAATAATTCGCTGGTCACAGAAAGTTTCCTGAGGACTCTCGCCGCCGCATATCATCGGGCTCCAGAGATGACACGCGAAGATTTAAAACCATGCTCGGGATTCGTTGTGCAAATAACGCTGGATGGAGAGACCTGTTTGGCAACGCTCTATTCTGACGATCCCCTGAGGGCTTATATAGTGCCATGCCCTCCTGGTGAGCCTATGTTGCGCGACGCTGTCGAGTTTGAACTTAGCGACGAGGACGTATCTTCTATGTCGCTTAATGGCAGTTGGAGCATCTTTTCGCCTATAGAAATTCAGACCGTGGCGAAATAGAACCGGTCTCTCGCCCATCGTCGTGACGTCGGTGTCCCTATCCGCTCGGCGAAGGCCTTGATCTGCGGGCCCCCGGCCCCGCGCGCTCCAGGGACCCCATTCTGGCTGGGTGTCCATGAGGTTGATCCGTTCCGTTGTCATTCCCGACGCAACCCAGCGCGAACAGCCGGCGCAACCGAAGCCGGAGGCCCGATGCGCTGTCTCCCGTGCCCCGGACGGGACTTGCAAGTAATTTTTTAACAATATATTGCGGGATTCGACCCGATGCCTACGCTGGAAGAAAATCGCTTTTGGGACAAATACGAGTGGCCGCTGGACGGAGATGAATGGACTGACCAAGCGGCATTTTGTGGCATGGCGTATCCCGTCTGGAAGCAGGACATCGTCGACGCGTTCATTGTTCCGAACGTTGACGCGAATTCCACGGTGCTTGAAGTTGCGATGGGGCATGGACGGTGGACACCGTTCCTCGCTCAGCGCGCTCGCCGCTACATCGGCGTTGATTTTAGCCCCTCGTGTGTCCAGTTCTGCCGGGAACGCTTTCGGGACCTGGCCAACGTTGATTTTCGCCTTACCGATGGTCGCACCATCTCATTGATTGCAAGTGGGTCTGTCCAATTTATCTGGTCGTTCGACTCCTTTGTGCACATCGAACCTGACATAACCGACAGCTACGTGGCCGAATTCGCGCGGGTTCTCTGCCCAGGCGGCCGATGCTCGATTCACCATCCCGGAACGCCAACCGGCGAGCAGCGGCTCCATGGCGGACGCTCAAAGTTGAGCGCGCGTCTCTTTGCACGTGTTGCGAACGCCAGGGGTCTCCGGGTTATCTCGCAGCGGGACAAATGGGGTCCGGGCGAACGGTCAAATACGCGGCTCTTCGCGGATTGCATTTCGACAATCGAAAAGCCCTCGGTCCCCTCCGGCAGGAGGTCGTCCAGCATCGCTCCTTTAAACAAGCTGCGAATTGGGCCATCTTGATTGATGGCTCGCACAGCTCTCCTCCTTGACGATCTGTTTTTGCATCATCACACGGAGGTTGGGCATCCCGAATGCCCGGAACGGCTCACCGTCATCAGAGACGCCCTTGACTCTCTTGAGGGCCTGACCGCCATCAGCCCCCGAAAGGCTCGTTTCGAGGAGATTACTCTCTGCCACGACCCCCGCTATGTCGAAGATGTGCTCAATCTCATCAAGGCGGGCGAGACTGACTTGTCCGGCGGCGATGTCAGCGTTTCCGAAGAGTCCGGTGACGTCGCCCTGCACGCTGCGGGTGGGGTGATTGAGACGGTGGATGCGGTACTCGCCGGAGACGTGCAAAATGCCTTCTGCGCGGTTCGACCGCCGGGGCATCATGCCCGTCCAGCCGCCGCGATGGGATTCTGCCTCTTCAACAACGTCGCAATCGGCGCGCGACACGCTCAAAAGGTGCACGGTGTCGAACGAGTGGCAATCGTTGACTGGGACGTCCACCACGGAAATGGCACCGAGGAAATTTTTTACTCTGACGATTCGGCTCTCTATTTCTCCACGCATCAGTGGCCCTGGTATCCAGGGACCGGCCTTGCCTCCGAAACGGGAACAGGCAAAGGCGCCGGACTCACGATCAATTGTCCCCTCCCCGCCGGCTCAGGACGGGAAGAAGTCCTGGGCGCCTTTCGCGACCAGCTTTTCCCAGCCCTTCAGAATTACCGTCCGCAACTGCTCCTGATTTCCGCAGGATTTGATTCGCGCGCTGGCGACCCTCTCGGACAATTCCGTTTGAGCGATCAGGATTTTGCGGATCTCACCCGCATGCTTCTGGATTTTGCCGCGGGACCTTGCGGAGGCAAAGTGGTCTCCGTCCTGGAAGGGGGCTACAATCTCTCAGGGCTGGGAGCTGCGGTCAGATCCCATCTCTCGCAGCTGATGGGGATAGCCCCAGGATCATCCGCGCCCGCTGGATGAATTCTGACGGCGAGAGTCTCGAGCGACACCAGCGAGTGGTCGCCATTCCAGCATGCGTCATCCCAAGCGGCATACTTCCGAGCCCGACAGATCGCGGGTTGTCAGCCAGGATTTTGCTTGCCACCAGGGGGGAATCCCGGCTAAGGGGAAGCTTCATATGAGGAAAGTTGCCGCGTCCCTCCTTGCCGCTGTCGCGGTTACCGTAACCGCGTTTGCTGATATCCAACAGCCGCCCGCCTCTGATTACGGTCCAACGCGAAAGCTTGGGCGCGGTCTGGGCAATGTGCTCTTTGGTCCATCCGAGTTGTTGGATTCCATGGCGTCGGTCAACTACGAGGACGGCAACTCAGCGGCGTGGAGCTACGGCGTCGTTCGGGGAATCGGCCGATCCTTCGCCCGACTCGGATACGGCATTTACGAAATTGTCACCTTTCCGTTCCCAACAGTGAGAGGTTCGTATCGTCCGCCCTACCGCAGTGACATCCCCTGGATCAACTCGGGCTATCAGGAATTCCCGCCGGAGCTTGGTTTCGAGACCCGCTATAACTACGTGCGCGATTATCAGCGCGATCCCTGGTAAGTGTAAGGCGCACCTGGCGCGCCCCTCTGGAGGTTTTCGCTGGGGCGGTAGTTTGAGACAAAGTCTCTGCGAAATTCAGCGAAGCGTCCCGCCAGAATTGCCGCCCTCGCCGTCCGCAGCAGTTTCAAATAGAAGTGAAGGTTGTGCAGGGTCACGAGCCTGAGGCCGAGGATTTCTTCCGCCTTGATAAGATGTCGAATGTAAGCGCGTGAAAAATTCCTGCAGGCATAGCATTCGCAATTCTCTTCGATCGGACCCGGGTCTTCCGCATAGCCCGCGTTCTTGAGCGACAGGGTGCAGTTCCGCGTGAATGCGGTCCCATTGCGCGCGAGGCGGGTGGGCAGGACGCAGTCGAACATGTCCACTCCCCGTGCGACCATCTCGATCATTTGGGGAGGCGTTCCCAGGCCCATCGCGTAGCGAGCGCTTCCGGCGGGGAGAAACGCTTCCGCACTTTCAACGGCCCGCATCATCTCGGCTTCCGGTTCGCCAACGCTCACACCGCCAATGGCGTAGCCGTCGAACTCAATTTCCACCAGGCCCCGGGCGCTGCGCTCCCGTAAATCGGCGTAGGACGAGCCCTGAACGATCCCAAACAGAAGGGGTCGCCGCTCATCGCTTTCCCGTCGCCACCAAGCTTTGCAGCGCGCCGCCCAGCGAAGGGTAAGATCCAGGCTGCGCGCGGCATCCTCGCAGGCACATGGATGGGGAGGACACTCATCAAAAGTCATGACGATGTCCGAATCCAAATCCCTTTGTATTTCCATCGAACGTTCCGGACCGATGAGGGTCGGAGTGCCGTCCAGGTGGTTCTGAAAATGCACCCCCTCTTCGGTAATCTTCCTCAGTTTGGCCAGAGAGAACACCTGAAACCCCCCGCTATCAGTGAGTAGGGGCCCCTGCCATCCCATGAATTTGTGCAGCCCGCCCTGCCGGGCGATTAGTTTCTCTCCGGGCCGGACATGGAGATGATACGTATTGCCGAGAATGATTTGCGCCCCGAGGTCCTGGAGTTCGAGCGGCGACACAGCCTTGACGGTGCCCTGCGTGCCAACAGGCATGAACACAGGCGTTTCAACGAGACCGCGCCGCGTTTGCAACGCGCCCGCCCTGGCTCGGGAGGCTGGGTCGGTGGCAAGGAGGGTGTAGGCCGCCGTCAATTTTCGAGCATCCAGACCGTTCTCCCCGCGACGATGGTCCGCACCGCGCGGCCCTTGAGTTCAGCGCCATGAAAGGGGGTGTTTCGAGAGAGTGATTGCGAAGTCCTGCTATCGAATGTCCACTCCCGATCGACATCAATGAGCGTAACGTCCGCCGGAGCGCCGATCGACAATGTTCCCCGATTCAACGCCAGCAGACGCGCGGGATTGGCGGTGAACATTTCGATGAGACGGTCAAGAGCAAGAACCTTCCTCTTGTGGACGAGAATATCGCAAAAGAGGGCAAACTCGGTTTCAAGCCCGGTGATTCCGAACGGCGCCTGATCCAGTTCGACTTCCTTTTCGTAGAAGGCATGTGGAGCGTGGTCGCTGCATAAAATATCGAGCGTGCCATCCGCCAGGCCTCCAAGGATCGCTTCGATATCCCGCGCCGTGCGCAGGGGCGGATTCATCTTGTAATTGCTGTCAAAGCTCCGAAGGCATTCGTCGGTCAGCGCGATGTGATGCGGACACACCTCGCCTGAAATCTTGACTCCCCTCGCCTCCGCTTCGCGAAGCAGGCGCACGCTCCCGCCCGAGCTGATATGCTGGCAGTGGATCGGAGAGTCGCAGAGTTCGGCAAGGAGGATATTGCGAGCGACAATGACTTCCTCTCCGACGCGCGGCCACCCCGGCAGGCCAAGGCGAAGGCTCCATTCGCCTTCGTGCATCACCCCGTTGCCAACCAGCGAATAGTCCTGGCAGTGATCGAGAACGGGCAGGCCAAACATGCGCGCGTATTCCACCGCGCGACGCATGACCTCGTGGTTCTGCACACAATGGCCGTCATCCGTGATCGCGACAATACCGGCTCCAACCATCGATCCATAGGGAGCCAATTCCTCTCCGGCGAGACCCTTGGTGATCGCACCCGTTGTGAAGATGTTGACCGTGGCACTCGTTTGCGCCTTCTCGCGGATCAAGGCGATTGTCCCGGAATTATCTGCTACGGGATTCGTATTCGGCATGCAAAGGACACTGGAGAAACCACCCGCCGCCGCGGCGCGAGACCCGGTGGCAATCGACTCTTTTTGGGGCTGGCCCGGCTCCCGGAAATGCACGTGCATGTCAATCAGCCCCGGCGCCACCACGAGACCCGTTGCGTCTATAACCTCAACCTCAACTTCAGATTCCCGGCTTCCGTCTGTCGGCGCCTCAGCCAGGACGCCATCGCAAATCCAAAGGTCGGCGATCTCGTTGCGCCTGTTAAAGGGATCGATGACCCGGCCGTTGGCGATGCGAACGATTTTCATGACGAAAGGCCCACGCCGCCGGCACACAGATAGAGAACAGCCATGCGCACGGCGAGTCCATTGGTGACCTGGTCGAGTATGACGCTGCGGGGTCCGTCAGCCACATCGCTGTCTATCTCGACGCCGCGGTTGATCGGGCCGGGATGCATGATGAGACAGTCGGGCTTGAGCCGGGCAACCCGCTGCTTCGTCAGGCCAAAAAGCGCGATATATTCGCCGAGACCCGGAAAATACTCCTTGCGCTGCCGTTCGTGCTGAATGCGAAGAACGTTGATCACGTCGACGGACTCCAGGACATCGTCGAGTTTATGAACGACGTGGACGCCAAGCTTCTCAAACGCGCGCGGGACCAGCGTCGAAGGACCGACGAGCGTAATCCTGGCGCCGAGTTTTGTCAGCGCATAGATGTTTGAGCGCGCGACGCGGCTGAAGAGGATGTCGCCGACGATGGCGACATGGAGGCCCTCGATTTTTCCCCGCTTCTGAAGAATGGTAAATGCATCCAGCAAGCCCTGGGTGGGATGTTCGTGCGCACCGTCGCCGGCGTTGATGATGCTGGCACCGAGCCTGTCCGCAAGAAAGCGCGAAGCGCCCGCCGAGCTGTGCCGCAGCACAATGATGTCTGCCCGCAGCGCCTGAAGATTAAGCGCGGTGTCTTTGAGAGTCTCGCCCTTCTGAAGACTGGATGCGCCGGCCGAGATGTTCACCACATCCGCGCTCAGGCGCATGGCGGCAAGTTCAAAGGAAGTGCGCGTGCGCGTGCTCGGCTCAACGAAAAAGTTCACCAGAGTGCGCCCGCGCAGTGCAGGAACCTTTTTCAAGCTTCGTTCGCCAACCCCTTTGAACGCGCGCGCGGTCTCCAGGACGTTCCAGACTTCGTCCGCGCTCAAGTCGTCAAGACCGATCAGATCCTTGCGTGTCCAGCGGCTCATGAAGGTTTCACCACGGTGACGCTGTCCGGCGTGCCGTCGAGGCTTTCAAATCGAACGCGAATTCGCTCGTTCCGGGCCGTCGGAAGATTCTTCCCGACGTAGTCCGCGCGAATGGGCAACTCCCGATGGCCTCGATCCACAAGAACGGCGTATTGAATGCGAGCCGGCCGCCCAAACGAAGAGATCGCGTCCAGAGCCGCGCGGCAGCTCCGGCCGGTGAAAAGCACGTCATCGACCAGCACAATTGTTCGTCCCTCGAGCTCAAGGGGAAGCTGGGTCGGGACAACCGTCGTTGGCCTTCCACGGGTGGAAATATCGTCGCGGTGCATCGAGACGTCGACGATACCGAATCCCGGATGCACGCCCTCAATCGCCGCGATGTGCTCAAGGATCCTGCGGGCGATTTCAACACCGCGGGTTGGGATCCCTGCTATGACAACCCGCGAAAGATCGTCGTTCCGCTCAATGATCTCGTGAGCGATGCGCCGGATGGCCTTGCGAATGGCCTCCGCGTCCATCACCAGAAGCGTATCTTGCTGTTGTGTCATCTCCCTTCGCAACCTCTCGGGGCTGCGTTAAAGGTCAGAAATCCTAAGCGGCTTTTGCCTGTTGCTGCTTGGAGCGCTCGTCCCGCCAGGCCGAGCGGTACTTCACGATCCAATCCAGAAGCGCGCGCTCAAAACCGATATCATGGCCCGCTTTCTCACTCTCTATCCATTTGTGGCGAAGAATTTCTTCTCTCTCAGCCAGAAATTCTTTGTACAAGACGGAGTTCTTTACGAGTTCCGAGCCCTCATTCCTCTGGGGATTCATCGTGCTCATATTAAAGGAATCATTTGTCGTCCCTGTCAAACGCATTTTCGTTTCCTCCTTGGAATTGAGATTCACAAAGCACTTATAATACATTATTTGCGATTAAAATACGAGACCTTCAGCGAGCCAAAACGGCGCGAAGGATCTGGTCTCCTATCTGTCTAAACACCTTGGCGACGGCCCCGCCGGGATCACTGGCAGCGAGGGGGCGGCCCACATCTCCTGATTCGCGCACCGCAATTTCAATCGGCACCTTTCCGAGCAGCGGAACGCGCAGGCGCGAGGCCTCACGTTCACCACCGCCGGAGCCAAAAATGTCGTAACGCCTCCCATCACTCGGACAGAGAAAGTAGCTCATGTTTTCTACAATGCCGAGAACGGGAACATTTGTTTTCTGAAACATCGCGGCAGCCTTCCGGGCATCGATGAGAGCAACCTCCTGCGGTGTGGTTACAATCACTGCTCCGCTCAAAGCGATCGTTTGAACAATCGTGAGCTGAATGTCTCCGGTCCCAGGGGGAAGATCGAGCACGAGGATATCGAGAGGAGCCCAGGCGACCTGCCGGAGAAACTGTTGCGTGTACCGGGTCACCATGGGGCCGCGAAGGACCGCGGGCGAGGCATCGTCGAGCAAGAAACCCATGGACATGAGCTTGAGTCCCTCGCGCTCGATGGGAAGAATGCGATCCTCCTCATCGGCCATCGGCCGCTCGTTGCTGCCGAACATCAGGGCAATACTTGGGCCATATAGATCACAGTCGCAAAGGCCGACCCGGCTGCCGGCCGCCGCAAGCGCAACAGCAAGATTTGCCGCGACCGTGGACTTGCCGACACCCCCTTTTCCGCTTGCCACGGCGACGACATGCCCGACGCCTTCGAGCTTCGCCGGACCAGGCAGACCGGCGGCTTGGGCTGGCGCCTGAATGTCAACCTTGACCTCAACACGTCCGGCTCCCTTCACCGCGGAAAGAGCCGCGTGCGCTTCCTCGCGAATCTGACGGGCTACCGCAGGCTCCGCAGTCGTCAAAACAAGCTGCAGGGCAATGTCGTCGCCCTCGATTCGGATCTCCTTGACCAGCCCGAAAGAGACGATGTCCCGGGAAAAGCCAGGATACTTCACCCGCCGAAGGGCGTCACGAAGAGTCTGTTCGTCAAGAGGCAACATCGGAGATCCAATATGCTTGCCGAATGGAAGACGACAAGCGAAGTCATCGCGGGACTCAGCTCAAAAAGACTTCCTCAAATGACTTGGCAACACGCCCAGTTGCTCCCGATATTTTGCCACCGTGCGGCGCGCGATGGGCAGTCCGCGCTCGGAAAGCATCGCGACGATATCCTGATCGCTAAGGGGATGGCGGGAATCCTCGCTGCGGACGATCTCGGCGATGGCTTGTCGAACGCTTTCGTTGCTTACCGACTCGCCATTGTCCGTCGTGTATCCGGAGGTGAAGAAATACTTCAACTCGAAGAGTCCGCGTGGCGTGGCCATGTATTTGCCCGACACGGCGCGGCTCACCGTCGTTTCGTGCACACCCACGGCCTGGGCGACCTTGCTCATGGTCATTGGCCGCAAGTGGGCCGGACCGAGATCGAAGAAATCGCGCTGCCGTTCGACGATTTCTCGCGCAATGTTCAGGAGCGTGTGCTGGCGCTGCTGAACGCACCGGATGAAGAACCTCCCGCCGCGAATCTTCTCTCGCAGGTAGTCGCGCACCTCACGGTCCCCAGCCGATTGGGAAAGCATGTCTTTGTAACCATCGCCGATGCGCAACGAGGGAACCTCATCGTCATTGAGCGACACCATATAGGCATCTCCGTCCCGCTCCACGATCACGTCAGGAAGAATCGTTTGCTCGTCATCCGCGGAAAAAGGCCGCCCGGGCCGGGGCTCCAGCTGCGCGATAGCTTCCGCGGCATGTTGAACGTCGTCGAGCGAGACGCGAAACTGGCGCGCGATCTCGGGAAGCTTGCGCCGGCTCAATTCCTCAAGATGGTGCTGCACAATCCTGCTTTCCAAACTGTATTGCCGGCCGCTGCGGCACAACTGGATCAGAAGGCATTCGGAGAGATCGCGCGCAGCCACGCCCGAGGGGTCGAAGGTTTGCACGATCTCAATCACCTGCTCCGCTTCTTCCTCAAGACAGCCCGCCTGGGCGGCAATCTCTGCCGCCGTCGAGCGCAGATATCCCCGATCATCGATATTGCCGATAATCACCAGCGCAATGCCCCGCTGGCGAACGCTCATGTCCGACCCGCTCACCTGCTCAAGCAGGTGCTGTTGCAAAGTGGGCGCCTTTGTCTGGGAGTCAAAGAAATGCTGACGTCTCGCCTGGGCATCCGCCGTCCACGGCTCCGAAGCCGCACGCTGCGCGTAATACTCATTCCACTGGTCGGCCAGTTCCCCCTTTTGCGATTCCGGACCTTCCGCCCCGTCCGTCTCCCTGGCAATCTCCCGGGGTTCCTCCTCAAGGGCCGGATTTGTCTCCAGCTCCGCAGTGACAAGCTGCCGAAGCTCCATCAGCGGGGCCTGCAGAATATGCAAGCTCTGCTGCATTTGCGGCGATAGCGTCTGCTGTAACGCCAGCCCTTGAATTTGCTCCATTCCCGCCATTTACCAACGGAAAATCGGGCAGTCGACCCACGGGAGCAAGCAATTTTCGCGCCAAAATGAAGATAAAGTCACCTTTCCAGCGACCAGCCTGGGTGACAACTAGAGCAGTTGCCCCTGCTGGACAACCTTTCCGCGGCTGGCTTCGGCTTCGATTTCTTTCAAAAGGCTCTTGAATTCACAGGCTTGAAGTGCCGCGATCAGCGGATCGTATTGGGGCGCGATCGTGAGTTCACGGATTGGCTTCGGCAGCGGAAGATCTTCGTCGAGGGCCACCATCCTGCGATTGATCTGAATGAGTTCTTTTGCGCTCTCAAGCTTTTGCCTCAATTTTTGGGGCTCCACAGTTTCCAACTGCTCGAGAAGGTTTTCGACGGTTTGATGCGTGCGGATCAGTTGAGCGGCGGTCTTTGCGCCGACGCCGGGAACTCCGGGAATATTGTCTGAGCTGTCGCCCGTCAGCGCGAGGATTTCGGCGATTTGCCGGGGATCGACGCCCCATTTCTCCTTGACCTGTTTCGGGCCCAACAGTGCAAAGCCACTCGCTCCCGCGTCCGCCTTGGCTGTCGAATAAATCGCGATTTGTTCGCTTGTGAGTTGAAGGATGTCTTTGTCGTTGGTTGCGATGACGACCCGATGACCCTCCTCCACGGCTTTGCGCGCATACGAAGCGATGAGATCATCCGCTTCGGTGTTTGGGACGCTGAGGCTCGCGAACCCCGCCAGCGGCACGTTTGCCTGAAGCCACGCCTCCTGAGAGCGCATGTCCGGAGGCATTTCCGGGCGATTTTGCTTGTAAGCGATTTGGAGGTCTGTGCGCCGGTCGGGCAGTCCGTGATCCCAGACCACCGCGCCCAGATCGGGCTTCAAATCCACCAGCATCTTCCGCACGGCCTTCAGAAATCCATAAATGGCGTTCGTGGGTTCCCCACGGGAGTTTGTGAGTCCTCGGATGGCGAAAAAGGATCGGTAAAGATAGTAGTGACCATCAACAAGAAGAAGGCACATGAGTTGAAGGTATGTTGAGTGCTGCGGAGATGCCAGCGTGTTCCCGAGGAGTATGCGACTTGACGCAGGCCGAGATGTTTTCTAGGTTGCGCCCCCTGAATGTTTTTTCGAACTCTCGCGCTAGTCCTCCTCCTTCTCGCTCTGACATTTGCGTCTCCGCTCAGGGCGCAGGCTCCTGCCCAGACTGGCGGTGCTGCGGTGAGCGGAGTGGTTCGCGAAATTCATTACCGCGATGAAGCGAGCGCTTTCCAGGCCGCAGAGGATTTGTACGGCGCGAAGGACTATGAGGCCGCCCTCGCTGCGTTCAAGCGCTTCTTGAAAAACAACCCGAAGTCGAAATTGGCCCCCAAAGCGCAGCTCCGGATTGCCGATCTTCTCCTGATACAGGGCAGATGGAGCTCGTCCTTCGATGCCTACCAGGCGTTGATCACGCGCTATCCGAACACGCCGGAATTTGAAGGAGCCGTTGCCAGGCAGGTTCTCATCGCAAACTCGTATTTGGACCTGAGACGGGTGATGCTTTTAGGTTACTCGGTCCCTGTTCCTGGCATCACCGGTGCTGAGCGCGCCCAGAAGATGTATGAGGCCATCCTCAAGAATGCGCCCTACAGCATTTACGCGCCCATCACGCAATTTAATCTGGGTCTCGCATTTCAGCGGCAGAAAGCGATCAAGGAAGCCCGCGATGCCTACCAGAAGGTGATCGACAAGTATCCCAACAGCGACGTCGCCGACGACGCCCTTTACCAGATCGCGTATATCTACATGCGGCTGGGGTTGACCTCGAGTTCCCAGGATCTTTCCGCGTTGATACTTTCAAAGGAAACCTTCGAAGACTTTCTGCTTCAATATCCCAAGAGCGAAAAAGCGCCGCAAGCTCGAGACAATCTCGCTACCATTGGGCGCACCGAAGCCGGGAACCTTATGGTGATCGCCAAGTATTATGATTGGACGAAGAATCCCAAGGCGGCCATCATTTATTACAACGACATCATTCGCAAGCAACCGAAGTCGCCGGATGCCGAGATAGCGAAGACGCGCATCGAGGAGCTTCGCAGTCAATTCGGCGAAGACGTCCTTCGCGTCGGATCGGAGCGTGCGGAATCGGGAGAAAAGCTCGCTCTCCGCCGCCGTCTGCAGGCTCAGGTCGAAACCTCCGCGCTTTCTGACTATAGCGGCCCGCCCAAGCGCGACATTGTGCCCGACGAACTCCCCGTGGTGAAAAAGCCGCGCCTGCGAACCGACTCCAGGGATGTCCAACCCGTTGAACCTCTCCTCCCGACCCAATGATCCGCCTCCTTGCAGCTCTGATTGCCTGCATGCTTCTCGGCGGGTGCGGTTACAAGCTGGGCGAAATTCGACCCACGCCGATGCGGTCGGTTCGCACTCTCGCCGTCCCCACCTTCAAGAACAGGACGTATCTACCCCGCATCGAGGTTCTGCTTGCAGATACGCTTATCAAGACCCTTCAGCAGGATGGCACCTACACCATCACCTCCGACGACACTGCGGACGCCATACTGTATTGCACAGTGAACAAGATCGAACGTCGATCGATCCGCTCCGTCCAGAACAACGTTCTCGCCACGGCGGAATTCGGCCTCTTTCTCGAGATCTCCTATCAGGTTGCCGATCGTGTGACCGGCAGCATTCTGAAGAAGGGGCGGGTCCGCGGCAGCACGTCGTTTTTCAGCAACAGCGATCTTCAGACAACCGCGCGCCAGGCGATTCCCGTCGCCGCGAGGGACGCGGCCCTCCAATTGACGGTCGACGTTGCCGAAGGCTGGTAGAACTTCCTTGCTAACGATTGTCCCGACACCGATTGGGAATTTGCAGGACATTACCCTGCGAGCCCTGCAGGCCTTGCGCGATGCGGATCTTGTCGCGGCCGAGGATACGCGCCACTCGGCTGTGCTCCTGCTACACCATAACATCAAGAAACCGATGCTTAGCCTGCATGAGCACAACGAAGCCACCCGCGCGACCGACCTGGTGGAGGAAATCGCCGCGGGAAAATCCGTCGCGCTCGTGACTGACGCTGGCACTCCGGGAATATCTGATCCGGGATTTCGCCTGATCCGTGCCTGCCGGGAACGGGGCGTCTCTGTCACCGTGCTGCCCGGCCCGAGCGCCGTAATCACCGCGCTTGTCGGATCCGGATTCCCGACTGACGCCTTCTTCTTCGGCGGATTTCTGCCGGTGAAGAGTGGCCGGCGCCGCACCGAATTGGAACGAGCCACATCGCGTCGGGAAACGAGCGTCTACTTTGAGTCTCCGCACCGGCTTTTGAAAACCCTCAACGTTCTTGTTGAAATCGCTCCGGAGGCCAAGGTCTGCGTCGCGCGGGAACTGACGAAGAAATTTGAAGAATACCGCCGCGGTAGCGCCGGAGAACTTCGCACCCACTTCGAAACTCGCCAACCCAAGGGCGAGATCACACTGGTGATATCGCCCTGAATCCTATGAGACCTGACACTGGCCCAGTCGCAAATCTTGCCAGGGATCGGCAAGAACGAAATCGCTTTTCGTCGGGACTGCGTCTACTCAAGGAGCAAACTTATCTCCCGGCGCCATTTTGAATCATCCGGAGCGCGAAAAAGAAGAACAAGCGAACACCTTGCGGAAGCCAAGGAGCAGTCCGCCGTTGCGGCTTGATCAGCGGAAGCCTCGCGCGGTCATGGCCGCCGTCATCATCGCCATGCTCGCCGGCTTGGCGCTCCTGCCACTCGTGCCGCCACTCGTGCCGCCATTCGCGCTTCCGGGCTTGCCGACGTGCGCTTTCAAGAGCGCGACCGGCCTTCCCTGTCCGTTTTGCGGCGGAACACGAGCGGCACAGGCCTTGCTGCGAGGAGAACTCTCGCGAGCGCTTTATCTCAACGTGGCTGCACTGCCTGCCCTCGTCGTGTTCGTGGCGGTTGCCTTGGTGCTCGGATGGGAGGCGTTATTCGGCCGCTCACTCGGCGATTGGGATGCTCTTTTCGGGAGACTTCGTTCGTTCGTGCCGGTCATGGTCGTGTTGCTTTGTATTTATTGGCTTGTGCATGTCGTGGATGCCCTGCGCGGGCCGAAGCCAGAGCTCGTTGATCTGCGCAACCCCATTGCCCGTGCGGTTCAAAAGCGTTTTCCCGTTCAGTGACGATTCTTTCGGCTCGACTTCGCGACCAAAAGGCTACAGGCCAGACGAATGAACTGGTTCTATGCCAAGGATGGTCAGCAAGTCGGTCCAGTAGCGTTTTCCGAAATCGAACGCCTGTATTCCGAGGGCCAACTCGGGGAGGATACGCTCGTCTGGCAGCAAGGGATGCCAAGTTGGGTCGAGTTGTCCACTCTGCTGAAGACCAGGAGGGGAGTTGCGCCCGCCCCCACGACCACCCCCTTACCCACGACCACGCAGCCCGCAACCTTGACCAGCCAACCCGCGGCGCCTCTTCCCGATTACGGCGATCTCTTATGCTGGGGAATTCTGGGAATTTTGCTCCCGTGCGCCGGTCTCGCTGTTTACATCGCTCTGATCGTCATGCATTTTCTCGAGTTCAACGCCGCGCGAAAAGCCGTCACCGAAGGGAGCCTCCAGGCCTCCGACTACAGCAGGATGCACCCCGCCCTGTTCCTGCTCGGATTGATTTGCTGCGGAGCCATTTGCTACCCCCTTTTCATGCATTTCCGGAATCGCGCCGGATACTTTAAACCGCAGCCCTATGCGGTCTGGGTCGCCATCGTCGCCGTAGTGCTAAGTATTGGCATCAATGTGGTAATCCAGATTGGGGTGACGGCGTTGCAGCATTCGACACAATAATTCACGAAGCCGCATCGCGCTTTTTTCGTCCGCGCTGGCTCAACAAGATCGGCAAGCCGGGATACTCCCATTTTTCCCGCAGGCGCGACTGCAGAAAGTTCATGTAGCTGTCCGGCAGAAGGCGGGGATCATTGACGAAAAGCAGAAAATGCGGACCGTGAAAGGGATTCGGCCTCGCCGGCACAAGTTGCGTGGCATAGAGCAATTTGAACCGCCGCTTGCCGTGCAGGGGCGCTGGTTGACGCTCCATCACGGCACGCAGGAGACGATTCAACTCGCCGGTGCCCGCCCGGCGCGTCGCATGCTGGCGAATCTTCTCAACCATCGAGAATAGCCGCCGCACGTTGCCTCCGGTTTTGGCCGACAGGACCACGACCGGAGCATAGTCGAGAAAGAACAACCTCTCTCGAACGCGCGTGACATGGCTGGTCAGAAGCTCGGAATCGGAATCTGCCGAAGGCGCGACGAGGTCCCATTTGTTCAGCACTACCAGCGCAGCCTTTCGCGCCTTCTGGATCAGGCCCGCGATTTTCTTGTCCTGCGTTGTCACTCCGCTCGTTGCGTCGATGACGAGCACGCAGAGGTCGGCTCGTTCGATCGCTTCCTCTGCGCGCATCACGCTAAAGACCTCGACGGATGCGTTGTGCCTGGAGCGATGGCGAATCCCCGCGGTGTCGCAAAGGATGTAGCGCCGGCCATCCCGCTCGCAGGCCATATCGACGGCATCCCGAGTTGTACCCGGAATAGGGCTCACGATAGCGCGGGTCTCGTGAAGGATGGTGTTTACCAGGGACGATTTCCCGACGTTCGGCCGGCCCACAAACGCCAGTCTCGGCGCTTCCGCGAGCTCCGCATCGCCCTTCGCCGCGGGAAGAAGAGCCTCGATGGCCTCGACCAGATCGTCAATTCCGCGGCCGTGTGCCGCACTGACGCCGAGGGTCTGCGAGAATCCCATGCGCGCGAAGTCCGCCGGGAAGTCGTCGTGTTGGGGCGCATCCACTTTGTTGACGACGAGAATCGTCGGGCGCTGCGAACCGCGAAGTTTGGCAGCAAGCTCGAGATCCAGCGGCATGGCCCCCTTCTGGCCATCGACCACGAAGAGCAGAACCTCGGAGCTTTCAATGGCAATTTCCGCCGCTTCATGGGTCTGTCTCGCAAAATCGGGATCGGGATCGGCACCGATTCCACCGGTATCGACGACTTCGAACGGCGCGTCGCCGAGGCGGCAGACCGCGGTAATGCGGTCGCGTGTCACGCCAGGCTGATCGTGAACGATCGAAATCTTGCGACCTGCAAGACGATTGAAGAGTGCGGACTTTCCGACGTTGGGCCGCCCAACGATTGCGACGCTACGCATTGGGGGTGTCGTGTTGTCGCAATTGTGAGATTCCGTCGAACATGTATCCGACGCCGCTTACGAGTGTGAAAAATCCCGCGGCGTAGACGGAATAAAGATAGTGCGGCAATTGCAGCATCACCCATGCGATCGCAACCATTTGCAGAGCCGACGCCGCTTTCCCCGACGAGCTTGGCCGCACTTCCAGATGATTGTTGAGGTGTTTCAACAGGACACAGCCCACGACGATTACCGCATCGCGAGCGATGACCAGAACGGGAAACCAAAGCGGAAATGCGTAGGTCCATTGGCTCAGACTCAGCGTAATGATCGCCGTCAAGAGCAGTCCTTTGTCCGCAATGGGATCCAGCACGGCGCCGAGAGGACTTCGCTGCCCGAACCGCCTTGCGACCCAGCCGTCCAGGCAATCCGTGACCGACGCGACAAGAAAAACGCCGACGGCCGCCCACCGTTGCCACTCCTGCGGCCGTTCCTGTTCGACGCTTCGGCCGTAGTAAACAGCGAAGAGAACGAATACTGGGATCAGCAATATCCGCGCAATTGTGATCTTGTTGGCAAATGTCATGAAGCGAAGACTCTCGACGCTGGAAAGACTCGTTCCCAGCGAAAATTTCTGACTCAAGTTGCGCGGTGGATTCGTATATCAAATGGCTCATCCTGCCCGTCGTCGCGGCATGGGTGCTCGCGCTGTGCCTGCCGACTGTGCGCGACGCCTATGTCAACGGCTGGAGATGCGTCCGGCGTCATTCCCTTCTGTGCAAGCTTCCTGCCGGCTTCATGCTGGCCTACGGGATCTTTCAGTTCGTTGATTTCCTGTTGCTTAATTGGAGGCTGGGGCGGATCCCGGCTACCGGTCCCTTGCTTGTCGGGATGCCGCCAGGACCGCTGCAAATTGCCTCGGCTGCACTCCTTCCCGCATCCGAATCGCTGGCGGGGGCTCTCAATTGTCTCGTGGCGACGTTTCCCATCTCGGTCCTCTGCGGGTTCCTGTTCCTTACGAACTACCGCGGTCTTGCGGGTGAACTCACTCGTGCCCTCTTGCGACGATACGGACTTTGGGGGTGGCTGCTACTTGCCGGGCTCGCCACATGCGCCCTGGCATCCCTCGTAAAGCCCGTCACGCTTCTCGCACTGCCGGAGATCGCTAATATTCTCTCTCTTAGCGAACTTCTCCTCGCATCAAGCATTGTCAACGCTTTGTCCTTCGCATTTGAGTACCTTCTCGGAACATGCTTCCAGGTCTACTTGCTCCTCATCGCCTACGGATGGGTGCGTGGTCTGCATTTTCGACGCGCGCGCGTGCTGCATTTTGCCGTGCGCCGCATGGGATTCGTGCTCAAATGGGCCCTGGCGATTATCATTGCAACGCTTACCATGATACACGTTCCGCTCTTTATCGAGGCCTGGATCACCGGCGAGCCCGCGAGTTGGAGGACCTTGGCCCTCGCGGAAGCGATTGCCCGCCCTTTGCTGGCTGCCGCCATGCTCGGTCTGGCCACCGTGCAGATCCGGCTCGTGCTGCACAACGATTCTCTCCGCGGCGCCATTATCGCTCATGGACGATTTCTCAAGCGGCACGGATTTTCCAGCCTTGTCTTCCTTCTGGCCGCGTTCGCGCTGCTCTTTCTTTTGCAAGCCTTTCAACAGGCCGGAAACGCGTGGTTCGGCGCCGCCCTTTGGCGGGATGTGTGGACGATCGTTCTTGAAATTCTCGGCGCGATCTCGGGAGGATGGATCCTTGCCGCCTGGGTCTGCTTTTACAAACGCTGCGAGGACGGCACGCGGAGCATCCCCTTCTGAAATGAATCCCGTACTTTCCTGCCAGGCTCTCACTTGCCACCGCACGAATTGGAACGAGACGGGAGCGGCTTCCATCGAGAACGTCAATGCGTCCTTCGACGCGGGACTGCTCTGTGAGTTCGACGGTCCCGACGAGTCCGGGAGAGGACTCCTTCTGCGAGTGCTCGGTTTGCTCGAGCCCGCCGATTCCGGAACGATCTGCTTGAACGGGCAAAGCATGACGCATCTTTCGGAAGAACAACTCCGACGTTTTCGTAATCAGGCCTTCGGCTTTCTTTTTGAGAACCCTTGCCTGTTGCCCTCCTTCTCCGTGGCGGAGAACGTGGCGATGCCGCTTTTCCGCATATGCGGCACGGACGCCGCCGCCGCCCGGCAGAGAACCTTCGAAGTTCTCGAATTCTGCGGAATCCCGCACCTCGAAAATCAACTCGCCGGATCCCTGGTGCCGTCCGCGCAGCGCCGCGCGGCCTTCGCGCGCTCCTTGGTCCATCAGCCCAGCATTCTGATTGCCATATCACCGCGGGGAAGCGATGAGCTTCTTGATCTCGCGGCTCGAACGGCCAGGGAGTTGGGACTCTGCGTACTCTGGGCGCGGGCGCGGGATGACGACGGCCTCGGCGCAAGGGCGCAGCGCCTCATTCAAATACGCGAAGGACGGATCACCTTGGACAAATGGCTGTGAGTGACCACGCCCTACAACTCGCCGCCCGCGCGAATGCTCGGAAATCCAATCTCGCCATCGCCCTCGGATGCCTCCCTTCCGATCGCAGGATGGACGCCCTCGTCTTCTACGACTTCTGCCGCGCCGTGGACGACATCGCCGACGAACCCGGGCGTTCTCCGACGGAAAAGCGGGAATTGCTCGATCTCTGGAAACACGCGCTCACCGCCGGCGAGGGGTTGCCTCCGGCGCTGGCTCAAGTCCTGACGCGTCGCAAGATCGACCGGCGACTGCTCGTGGAGATCGTGCTTGGGGTCGAAATGGATATCGAACCGATCCGCTATCAGACCCACGAGGAGTTGCGCCATTATTGCTGGCGCGTGGCCAGCGCCGTCGGCCTCGTCAGCGTCGAAATCTTCGGCTGCAGAAATCCCAAAAGCAGAATCTACGCGGAAATCCTCGGCCACGCCTTGCAATTGACCAACATTCTCCGGGACGTGGCCGAAGATGCTTCCGTTGGACGCATCTATCTCCCACTCGAAGATCTTCGGAAATTCGGGGTCAGCGAGGCCGGCCTCCTGGGAGGAAACCCGGACGGCAATTTCCGTGCTCTCATGGCGTTCGAAGCCGCGCGCGCCCGCGTGCTTTTTTCCGAGGCCACGCACGCGCTCCCTCCGGATGACGCGGACGCCCTGAAGCCGGCCGAGATCATGCGCGCTATTTACGAAAGAATCCTTTCGCGCATGGAAGCCGATGGCTTTCGGGTCTTTCGGAAACGCTATCGGCTCTCCAAAGCGGAGAAGCTCCTTGTTTTGATCTATTTCCGTTTTTGCAGGGTTTCCTTCGCCACCAGCAAGCGCGTGGGGATCACCTGATACAACCAGTCCAAATGGGCAGGCAGAGCCCCTCCCTGCTTGTCCGGCAGGGCTCTTACCACAAGCAGGTCCGCATCAAGCCCTTCAATAACGTCACGCAAGCCGTAGCCGGTATTTGACGTCACAATGCGCGTCTCGACCTCCGCCCCGCCGCCCGATAGCAAGGTCTCGATCTCTCCCAACCAGGCCTCGACGTCCTGCGGTTCTTCGCCTCGCGATGCGGCGATCGCCGCCGCAAAAGGAGTCTTCGTCACCGCGATCGTGACGTGTTCGGGTTTCAGGAGTTCCATAGAATTCTGAAGAAACCGGGAGACGTCTTCACCGGGTTGCAAGGCGAAGACCACACGACGCACGACATCGGGCGAATCGAGCGGGCGCGGCACGAGCAGGAGGTCGCAGGGCGCATCGCGCATCAGTTCGCGCGCAACGCTGCTTGTGAATGGTTTGTCAGCGTCCTCGTATTGAAGAGCGCCGGCGATAAGGAGCTGGTAATCGTAATCCACTGCGGCACTGATAATTGCCTGTGCGGGAGGTTCTTTGTTTATCCAGCGAATGGCCGCGCCCGGCCCCATCGTTTCGAAAAAGCGCTTCTCCTTCTCCGCATCAAATTCCGCCGCATGGATGATCTCGAGTTCCGCCCCGCAATGCCGCGCGAAGGAACCGGCTTCTGCAAGAACAGCCGCAAACGTCGGGGAAAATGTGGAAGCAACTCCCGCACGCCGATAAGTCATCATCGCGAGAAATTCGTCCCTCTTGGCAGTGAGCGCCAGTGGAATCAGCCTTGAGCAAGGTCCACGATCGCCCGATATTCCTGCGCTGAAACCGGCATGACGCTGAGCCGCGAGTTGCGCAAAAGCACAAATCCGGCCAGTTTCTTTTCGGCCTTGATCGTCTCGAGCGGTACGGGGCGGGGCAAGGGCTTGAGCGGCTTGAGATCGACGGCGATCCAATCCCCTTCTTCAGCCGTCGGATCCGGATACGACTCGCGAACGAGCTCTGCTTCACCAATGACGGCCTTGTCTTTCACGCTGTGGTAAAAGAACACGCGGTCTCCCAACCTCATTGACCTCAGATTATTGCGCGCCTGAAAATTTCTGACGCCGGTCCATGCGGTTCGACCATCCGCGACGAAGTCGTCCCACGAGTAAGCCGAGGGCTCCTGTTTAACAAGCCAGTAGTTCATGGGCAGCAGTGCGTGAGAGGTCGGCCTTCAAGATAGTTCCGGATATTTTCGACCGTCAACGTGCTGAGGCGCTCCATCGCTTCGTGGCTGTTGAAAGCGACGTGGGGGGTAAGAACGACTTCTGGCCGCCGCAGCAGCCGGCTGTTCGCCACGAGCTTTGAAAACTCCGCCACGCGATGGGGAGATGTCTCCCGGCCCACGGGCGCGGTCGCGCTTCGCACCCGTTCCGCGATCTTCTCGCCGAGGATCTTTGCTGCGCCACCACCGAAGACCCGTTCGTCCTCGAGGACATCGAGTCCAACGCCGTCCACCTGCCCGGAGTCAAGGGCCTCAATGACCGCGTCGGTGTCTATCAGCCCGCCGCGCGCCGTGTTGATGAGGAGCACCCCGCCACGGCAGAGCGCGAGCGTCCCGCGGTTGATCATGTGGCGTGTTGCGGGATTGAGAGGGACATGCAGGGTAATCACGTGAGATTCGCGCATCAATTGCTCGAAGGGCACATAGTGAAAATCAAGCAACTCGCTGTAGAAGGGGTGCGGCTGCGCATCGTAGGCTATGACATGCATGCCAAAACCAATTCCGATGCGAATGACATGGAGCCCGACGCGGCCGGCTCCGACGACGCCGAGCGTATGGCCCCGCAAGTCGAAACCCCGCAGGCGCTCTCGACTAAAACGTCCCGTTCGCACGGCCTGCTCCGAATCTCTCAGGCGTCGAGACAGCGCAAGGATAAGCGCGAAGGTGTGCTCGGCTACCGTGTTCTCGCCGTAGTTGCCGACATTGGCCACGGCAACGTTCCGATCGGCACACGCATCGAGGTCGATATGGTCGCATCCGGTCGAACGGGTCGCGACCAGACGAATTTTCGGATGAGCGTCGAGAAAGGAGGCATCGATTCTTTCGCTGATGAAAATGGAGAGCACTTCGGTGTCCGCCGGAACCGCATCCAGGCGTTTAACGAAGAAAAGATCGTGACCGGCAAACATCTCCTCAAAAAAGGCATGGGCCTCTTCTTCAACTTCGACGAAACACATTTTCCTGCTTTGCACGGAGGTCTTGCTCATCAAGATTCATGATCTCCGCGATCTCCCGCATGAGTCAAACAGGTTTCTTCATAAGCTTCGAAGGTTCTGAAGGGTGCGGCAAAAGCACCCAGATCCGCCTGCTTGTCAATTCTTTGTCCGCCCTTGGCAAAACGCCCCTCCTGGTCCGCGAGCCCGGCAGTACGCCAATCGGAGAGAGCCTCCGGCACCTTTTGCAACATTCCGCAGAAGGTTGGTCGATGGAGCCGGAGACCGAACTGCTTCTTTTCGCGGCCAGTCGTGCCCAACTCGTCCGACAGGTCATCCTTCCCGCCCTTGAAGCCGGACAAATCGTAATCTCCGATCGCTTTCTGGATTCGACTACCGTGTATCAGGGCGTGGCCAGGAGGATCCCCACGGAAATCGTCGATACAATCAATCGATTTGCGGCCGGGCCGAGACTGCCGGACGTCACCTTCCTTCTCGATATGGATTCGGCTGAGGCTCACAGGAGGCTTATCCGCCGTCCCGATGCGAATCGTGACCGTATGGAAGAACTGCCTCCTGCTTTTTATGAAGCCGTTCGCGGCGGTTATCTCGAACTCGCCGCCGCTTACCCCGATCGAATCCGTTTGCTCGATGCAACCAAAGCCCAAGGAGAAATTGCCCGCGACGTTCGTGCGGCTCTTTGTGACCATGCCATTTTCAAAGGAATCGGCGTTTGAACACCTGAGCGAGACCCATCGGGCGGGCCGGCTCGCACACGCGTACCTGCTCACCGGGCCCGCAGGAAGCGGAAAATCCTGGCTGGCGGTCCGTCTTGCCGCGTTGGTGCTGGAATGCGCGCCGGAGAGCGCTTTTGCCCATCCGGACATGCACATTGTGCAGCCTGAGTCGAAGTCGCGACGCATCGTCATCGATCAGATCCGCGTTCTCGAGCATTCCATCCAGCGCAAGCCCCTCGTTGCCAGCAGCAAAGTCGCGATCATCCACGATGCCGACCGCTTGCAGCCGCAGGCGGCCAATGCCTTCTTGAAAACCCTGGAAGAACCGCCCCAAGGCTCGTTGATCCTCCTTTTGAGCACGCGCCCGAATGCGATCCTGGAAACCGTTCGCTCGCGCTGCGCCGAAACGCCGCTTATGGACACGGCGAGGCGAATACCAACCGAAGAGGAATTGGCCATTCTCAAGGCGCTGGAGGATTGCCTCGTAAACGACGCAAAACCCGGCGTCGCCGCCGCCTTCCGTTTCACGCGCTCTCTTCAAAGCATTATCGCCGGGCTGCGGGAAAAAATCTCCTCCGAATACGAAGCCATCCTGCGCAAGGAGACGGCGCGCTATAAGCAGGCGTGCGAGGACTCTTCCTGGCTTGAAGAGCGAACCGGGCAGATCAAAGCCCTTGTCGAAGCCGGCGCCCTGCGTGAGCGCGACCGGATCCTGCAGATCGTCGCTGACACGATGGGAGAGGCGCTGCGGGTTCAACATGGATTTCCCGCGGAAAACCCGATCGTGAATTCCCTGGCCAAGGCAAATTCGACGCAAAATCTGCTGCGCCGTCTGGATGCGCTCGAATCCCTGAGGCGCCGCCTTGCCCTTGGCGTTCAGGAATCCCTCGCCCTGGAAAGCGGTATCCTCGAAATGATCGCAGACAGCCGGGACAACGCAGAGCACTCCCTTGTCGACGCGTAAGGCTGGGAAGATCTCGCGCGCCCGCTTTCTACGATTGAGCGTTGAACGTTTGGCAGCGAACGCCGAGAATCCCAACCCATCCCATGTCCCGTATTGTTCTTAAATTTGGAACCGGCACACTCTCCCGATCCGCGGGCCGCGCGCTCGACAGTGGCCAGTTCCGCCGCGTGGCTGCAGAGATTTCGGCTTTGGTCCGGGCCGGACATCCCTGCGTGATCGTTAGCAGCGCCGCCATCGCCGCGGGAGTGCATTTGCTCAAGCTGGACCGCCGGCCGGACGACCTTCCCGGCAAACAGGCTTGCGCAGCCGCAGGCCAGCCGGAGCTCATGCGAATGTATTCGGCTGCGTTCCGGCGACACGGCTTGATCGTCGCCCAACTCTTGCTCACTCATGACGATATTGACAGCCGGATGCGCCGCATGAATGCATTCAACACCATCGAACGAATCCTCGCGGCCGGCAATATCGTGCCGATCATCAATGAAAACGACACGGTCGCCGTCGAAGAGTTGCGCTTTGGCGACAATGACCGGCTCTCAGCCGAGGTCGCTCATCTTGTCAATGCGGACGTTCTCCTCCTTCTCACCTCCTCCGACGGATTGAACGACTCGGAGGGGCAGCGCATCGCCAAGGCCGGGGACGTTTCCGAGGTTTTCCAATATGTGCGTCCCGACAAAGGAGAGATGTCGGTCGGGGGAATGCGCGCAAAACTCCAGGCCGTGGATTTCGCGATTTCCCATGGAATCGCCACCTGCATCCTGGACGGCCGCAAGCCCGGCCAAATCGCGGCTGCCATGGAAGGTAAGGACGTCGGCACGAGATTTCTCGTCCGCGGGAGAGGCGGCTCGAGACGGAAGGTCCGGATTTGAATGCCATCATGACCATTCAGATCGCTGCCATCGCCCGCAACACATTCACCGAACTCGTCCGCCAAAAGGTCTTCTACATCATCCTCGTCTTTGCCCTCTGTGCCATCGGCAGCTCGGCGCTCATGGCGCGGCTGACATTTCAGGAGGAGTTCCAAATGCTGAAAGACGTCTGCCTGGGCGCGATGTCGATCTTTACCTCGCTCCTCGCCATCCTCGCCACGGCGGGTTTTCTGCCCAAGGATCTCGAGGAACGCACGATCTACAGCCTCCTGTCCAAGCCGGTTCCGCGCTTTGTTTACCTCCTGGGCAAGCTCGCGGGGATCATTTTGCTGCTCCTTCTGTTCACCCTTCTGATGAGCGTGGTCTTCTGCCTTGTGCTTTGGCTGCGCGAGCGAAGCGTGCTTGCCGAGACCCGGGAGCAATTTACCAGCGGACCGTCCGAGGAACTGACGGCCGCGCTGAAGGCGATCACCGACGCAACCTTCAATATCAACCTGCTGCCCGGTATTCTTGTCATTTTCGTAAAGTCCGCTCTGCTCGCCTCTCTCACGCTCTTGATTTCCACATTCGCAACCTCCTCCCTTTTCACGGTCATGATCGCCGCAGCGGTCTACTTCATCGGCCACCTGCAATCCACGGCGCGCGCCTATTGGCTGCAGGGCGTCGAGATCAAGTGGTGGACCCGGGTGGTCGTCGGTCTGATCGCCCTTCTTTTTCCGGACCTCCAAACCTTCAATCTCGCGGACGACGTCATTGCCGGTGCTTCCATTCCCCTCGGCATTTTCCTGGAGACCTTTGCCTTGGGGTGGCTGTATGTCGCCGTGTATTTTGCCGTTGCTGCCTTCATCTTTGCGGGACGGGAGCTGTGATCCGCAAGACCATCGCCATCGCATTGATCGGGATTTTCGGGGTTCTGAAGACCCCTGTGGAAAAGTCCCTTGATGTCAGGCAGGAGAAAGCCGGACTGCGGAATTCTCCCCTTGATCTCGGGCTGCGTGAAAGGGTCGGTCAAATGGGGTTCCTCGCGGCCCTGAGCGGGTTTCGGTCTCCGCTGGCCGCTTATCTCTGGATTGAGGCGAACAACGCCTGGGAACGCACCGAGTGGGGCCGCATGGCGGGTCTCTTCGACACTGTCACCACCCTTCAACCACGGTCGGTTCTTTATTGGGACATGGCGGCATGGCACATGGCCTGGAACGCAAGCAATGCTGCCCTTCAGGATACCTCTCAACACAGCGAAGCGCTGCGCGTCCGCAACCAGCGCCAATATTTCAAGCTCGGACGCGACTACCTCGAGCGGGGTATAAAGAACAATCCGGAAAGCTCCTTTCTCTACAGGAGCCTTGCGATCCTGCTTCGCGACAAATTTGAGGATCATTGCGGTGCGGGCAAGGCCTTCCTCACGGCCTCTCAACTCCCCGATGCCGCGCCCTATCTTACACGTTTCGCGGGCTACGAGCTCGCAAAGTGCCCCGGCCAAGAGAAAGCCGCCTACGATCTCCTGAGAAGAGTTTATGACGCGGGACCCGAGGGCCGAAAACCGACCTTGAAGGTAACGCTTCAAGAACTTGAAAAGAAACTGGATGTTCCCGAGGCGGAGCGCATAAATTCAGGGGAGCACTGAGCTTTACCAATCCCTTCCATGCGCTTCGCAATCTTTGGCGACATTCATGCCAACTATCACGCGTTGCAGGTCATCCTGACAGACGCCAAGGCAAACATGTGCTCGCATTACGTCTGCATGGGCGACATCGTGGGCTACAACGCCTTTCCCAACAAATGCATCGAAGTCGTGCGCAAGCTGGAGTGCCCGGTGGTCAAAGGCAACCACGACGAGCAAGCCTCCATGCTCGGCGACCAGGAAGGCTTCAATGCCCTGGCCGAAGAGGCGATCAATTGGACGCGCGAACAGCTCTCGAACGCCGACAAGGAATGGCTGCGCTCCCTGCGCCTTCAACGCCAGGTGCGCGATTTTACCATCGTTCATGCCACTTTGGACACCCCGCACAAATGGGGCTACGTCTTCAACCAACTCGATGCTGCCGCCAGCTTCAATTACCAGCACACCTCTCTCTGCTTCATCGGCCACACCCACTCTCCCAAGGCGTATGTTCGCGACGGGAGTGTGAGAATCATTCCGTTCGACGTTCTCGCGCTGCAACAAGGAAAGAAATACCTCATCAATGTCGGCAGCGTCGGCCAACCCCGCGACGGAGACTGGCGCGCAGCCTATTGCATATACGACACCAGCAGCAATGAGGTTCAGCTGCGCCGTATCGAGTACGATCTGGCGGGCGCCCAGAAGGCCATCATCGAAGCGGGCCTGCCTCGGAGACTCGCTGAGCGTCTCGCCGTCGGACGGTAATTCTGCGCACGCCGCACGGTTTTGACGCAACTGAAGAATCTTCTGATCATCAAACCGGGTTCGTTCGGCGACATTATTCATGCCCTTCCCTGTGCAGCCGCCCTCAAGGAATTCCTGCCCGGCACAAGGATCACCTGGCTCGTTGACGAACGGTGGAAGCCGCTCCTGACCGACAACCCCGTGGTCGATGCCACGATCACGTTTCCCCGTGAGCGATTTCGCGGTCCCGCCGGGATGCTCAAGTCGATACACTGGGCGTTTGAACTCAAAGACCTTCGTCCCGACGTCGCGCTGGATCTCCAGGGTTTGCTTCGAAGCGCATTGATGGCGCGTCTCAGCCGCGCGCGGCGGAGTGTCGGCATGGCTGACGCGCGCGAAGGCGCGAGGTGGCTCTATCATGATGTCACGTCTGTGCGTCCTGGTGAACACGCAGTGCTCAGATACCTGCGAGCCCTGGAAACTCTTGGCCTGCCAAAAGTCATGAAACCGATGTTTCCGCTTCCCCAGGGGACACCGCCTGATGGGTGCCCTCGAATGGGTACGTTTATCCTCCTTCATCCGTTTGCCCGGGGGGAAGCCAAGTCACTTTCCCAAAGGCAGGTTGCGGAGTTCTGCGGCGCCGTGCGCCCGGTAACCGTCGTCCTGGCCGGCGTCGCAAAGATGCGCGAAAATTTACCCGACAATGCGGTCGATTTCCTCAATCAAACCACGATTCGGCAGATGATCTGGCTGGTGGGCGCCGCGGCCTTTGTGGTCAGCGTGGACAGCGGGCCGATGCACATCGCAGCGGCTATCAATCCGCGCATGCTTTCCATTCACACCTGGAGCGACCCACGGTTGGTCGGGCCATTCAGCGAGGAGGCGTGGATCTGGCAGGGTGGCGAGATTCGGCGCCAACACCTCGCAGCTCGCTCGATACCCCCCCCCCGATCGCCCGGAAGCGCCGATATTCTTCAGATTGCCGAATTGTCCAGGCAAATGGCGCAAAAAGCCAGCCCCGCGGGATGAGAAAGGCTGCCAGAAAACCGATTCCCGTCTCGGTCCGACTTGCTTTCCGCCTTCCGATTCAGTGCGGGATCAACTCTCCAACCATCGCTCGTTCTTCTTTCAATTCGTTGACGGTTGCTTCCACTTTCGACCTGGCGAACTCGTTGAGAGGCACATCCTGAACGATCTGGATTTTCGCACCGTCCGATCGCGTCGGGAATGAGCAAATGAGACCTTTCTCAATGCCGTAGCTGCCGTCCGAACAAAGCGCCAGGCTATGCCAATCCTCCCCCGGAGTCGCATTGACTATCGATTGGACGGATTCGATCGCGCCGTGCGCCGCCGATTTCGCTGAAGAGACGCCACGCGCCTGGATAACCGCCGCGCCGCGCTGTTGCACGGTCTTGATGAACGTTGTTTCGAGCCACTCACGGTCGGTAATCACGTCGGTCGCGGGTTTTCCTTCTATCCGCGCGTTGTAGAAATCCGGATACAGCGTGCTGGAATGATTGCCCCAAATGGCGACGTTGCTCACGTGCCGCCAATGCTGGCCCGCCTTGAGCGCAAGCTGGGTTTTCGCGCGATTCTCGTCCAAACGCGTCATGGCGAACCAACGGTCCGTAGGAACCTCTCTCGCGTTGCTCATTGCGATAAGACAGTTCGTATTGCAGGGATTGCCAACGACCACCACCCGGACGTCCGGCGCCGCGTTTTGCGCGATCGCCCGCCCCTGCTCGACAAAGATCTTCCCGTTGATGCCAAGGAGGTCCTTGCGCTCCATTCCGGCCCTGCGGGGCACGCTCCCAACCAGAAGCGCCCAACTCACACCCCGAAACCCCTCGTTGGTATCCGCGGTGGCAATGACCTTGTGCAAAAGCGGAAACGCACAATCGTGCAATTCCATCACGACTCCCTCCAGTGGCTTGAGGGCCGGCGGGATCTCTATCAGATTCAGCTCCACGGGCTGATCCGGTCCAAAGAGGCCGCCCGAAGCGATTCTAGGTAGCAGGGAATATCCGATCTGGCCGGCCGCGCCGGTAACAGCAATTTTGATGGGAGGTTTCATAGGGGATTGTGTCACCAATGAGTATCCAATCTCCGATGGTAAAAACACCATAAAAATGAGAAAACCCGTTTTGCCTTTCAGCGAAACGGGTTTTCTCGGTGCGGGGGGGAAATCCCTACACGAGCTCCTTAAATGATTTGCCGGTGACGAACTTGACCGTTTTCGAGGCCTTGATTTTGATCTTCTGGCCGGTTTTGGGGTTCACTCCTACACGGGCCTTGCGGGACGCCACCTTGAAGGTCCCGAATCCAATGAGTTGAACCGTCTTGGATTTCTTGACGCCTGCTTTGATGCCATCGATAACCGCATTCACGGCGCGCTCAGCGTCAGCTTTGCTGGTTCCGAGTGTTTTTTGGACGGAGGAGACGAGTTCGACTTTGTTCATTTGGGCTAATGGAAAGAAAAAAATGGGGGGTTCACTGAGGCGAGAAGAAGTATGCCCTGAATTGTTTCCAGCTGTCAACAATTCGCGTGACAAATCGTCCGGGCCGAATTGTCTGCAGAGGCTGAAGCCGCCTGGAGTTGCAGGCGGTCGCTGAGGCGGATATATAGCTCGCATGACTTTCGAAGAGCAAATTGCGATGTTTCTGGGACGTTCGCCGCGCGTGGCGCCGTCGGCGTTCATAGCGCCCGGCGCGTTTGTGGCAGGCGATGTGACCATTGGCGAGGAAGCGAGCATCTGGCCGGGTTGTTCGTTGCGCGGCGACATCGCACCGATTGTCATTGGGGCGCATTCCAATGTTCAGGATGGGTCGGTTGTCCACGTTGCCGATGATTTGCCGGCTATCGTCGGCGAGTGGGTGACTGTCGGGCACAAGGCCATCGTGCATGCTTGCGAAATCGGGGACGAAGTGCTCATTGGCATGGGAGCGATCATACTTGACGGCGCGAAAGTTGGCCCCCGCTGTATCATCGGAGCGAATGCCACCGTGACGATGCGTGCTGAGATCCCGGCAGGCTCGCTGGTCCTCGGCTCCCCTGCGACGGTCAAGAAAACACTGAGCGAAGAAGAGCAGTCTTCCATTCGCAGATGGGCAGAGCGCTATGTAACGGTCTCCCGCGCCTACCTCGCGCGTGCCGGGGGGAGCGACTAGTTGCCCGATGTGTCGTTAACTGATAGGTTCGATTTATGAGCAAGGATGTGGTCCAAGTTCAGATCAAAGCTCTCATTCCGACAAATGCGGGAGTGGCCGTATTCATCGGTAATGAAGAGAAGATCTTTGTGATCTACGTCGATCCCAGCGTTGGCAGCGCCATCAACATGTTCGTGAATGGTGCCGCCAAGGAACGACCCCTCACACACGATCTGATGGCCCTTGTTCTCGCAGCCGTTGGCGCACGGGTGGATCGAGTGATTGTGAACGATCTCAAAAGCGGCACCTATTTCGGACGCCTGATCATTACAGCCGAGAACGAACTTCAGCAGCGCAAGATCATCGAACTTGATTCGCGACCCAGCGATTGCCTTGCCATGGCGACGCAACAGAAAGCCCCCATATTTGTAAGCCGGGACGTTTGGGACGAGGTCGAGGACATGTCCGATGTGCTGGAAACAATGCAGCAGCAAAGCGGACGCGGCTCTGACGAAGAGGAAGAGGAAGAGGACGAATCGTGAGACGAAGCAAAGTCCGGAAGGCTCATGATAACCGGGTTTCCGTTGCGTTGCGAGTCTGCGTCCCGGCGATAGAGAGCGCAAAATGCGGCCCGCTAATTAGCCGGCGCCAAGCGGGACTGCGAACGAATTGATGGGTGGGAATGCGCTATTCCCCTTACCGTCCCTGTTCCTCATCAAAGAAAAGCGCACCTGTGGCGCTGTAACTATGAATGTAGTTGCGACCGCCCAGGGGGCCGATCTCGCCATTGCAGAAAAATCCCGCGCTGGCATGCGAACCGAGGATTTCCTCCAGCAAGCCGGCGTCGTGGCTTTTGCTACCGAACAATCGCGCCCCCCTTCCCGAACAGGCAAAAAGAAGGGAAGCGAGGGGGGCGTGACCTGACTCGGCGGCGGCGCCGCGCAGCACGGAGCGCCATTCCGCATCGGCGGCATTCCTGTCGCGGAGCTGGTACTGCAAAGTCTGGCCAACGCGCGGAAACCCGCCTATGGCCACCGCACCGGAATTCGGATCAGCGCCCAGGATATTGCGAATCAAAAAGTCGCCCGGCTTGAAATCCTCCACATATTCGGTGCCAGCGAGCCCGGCAAACAAGTTTCCTTTGGCTCCGGCCTTTTCACCTTCCGAGAGTCCCTCGAAGGCGGACTCCAGAGCCTCGTAGGCAGGACGAGCACCAAGCGAGTAAACGACATTGCTCTCCGCGCGTGTCACCGTGAGAGGCTCTCCGATGGGACGGCATCCCTGGCTGACGATGGGCATCACGCGCACGCCACGAACGGAAACGAGCACGGCGTCAGAAAGTCGTCCGTTGTGGAAGACGCCCACGTTATCCCCGTCGCCGGTTCCCGACGCCAGTCCGCCGACACACGGCACATCAGGCCACGCCGCATTCCATTCAGCAAGCCAGCGCTCTGTATCGAAGCCAAAGGGATTGGCGAGAGCAATCCACGCACCCGGGCTCTTGACTCCGCAAAGTTTTCTCCAGAAGGCGGCTTCCGTCGATTGCTCCACCTGCGCCTGGCCGAACGTTCGGATTTCGAAAACGCCATCGCGTGAACCAAGCGCGAGCAATACGAAGCCTCCGCCTTCTTCATTCTCATCCCCATTCACCGTGAACCCCGCTCCCGTGGCTCCCACCAACTCGATGACATGGCCGTCGACGCGGACCATTTCGCTGAATTCCTCGATATGAGGCAGGTAGTCCGGAGTAACGAATGCAAAAGCGAGAGAAGTGGGTTGCCCCGCAACCTCCCGGAGCTCCAGCGCCGCGGACGTGACCTCTTGCCGGGAATACCTTCCCCTGCGCTGGATGGTGACGCACCGTCTGCTCATATCGTGATTCTCACGCCAAGAACGACAATGTCAATTGCAGGCCGGCGGCATTGAACGGAAAGCCTCACAAAAGCGGATCCTCGGCGAGAAATGGTGGGCAGGGAGGGGATCGAACCCCCGACCAACAGTGTGTAAGACTGCCGCTCTACCGCTGAGCTACCTGCCCCTCTTTTCCCGCAAACTACGCGAAGCCGCCGGGATTTCCAATCGCCTTCCGCGGGGAATCAGCGAGGCGCCACCCAAGGGCCTTCGAATCGTTCCGCCCGCCAGGAGTTCTCGTCCTGAACCTTGCGCAAATCGATGCCCGTTGCCGTGCGCAGGAAGACATAGGTTCCCTCTCCGGTTTGCAAATTGTGCGGGTCATTTGACGACGTATCCGCAAAGACGATCCTGTTACTCTCGACGCGATAGATCCCGCGAAATTCGGGCGTCGAGGCGTCGGCGGCAAGGACAACGAGATATTTTCCATCGGGCAGGATACGAAGTTCGATGGAGCCCTCCCCTCTTAAGCCACCACGGCGCCAGGTGCCCACAATTGGCGACCAATTCGGAAAGAGAATTCTCGAAATGCGCCAGTATCCGTTCTCCACCAGCCAGTCGACTGTCACACGCTCCTTGAGATCGAAACGTCCCGGAGCGCTCGCCACCGCGTCGCTGCGCGTCGCCGCGCGTGTCGGCAGCGAATACACGACCTCCGTCCGGCTAAACGAGAGCTGGTACGGCTCCGCCTTCAGGGCGGTTAGGTATTTTTCCACGCCCACCGGCCGAGGCGTCAATGGTGACTGGATCGTCGCATCCTTGGTGAAGTAGGCGCGCAGTTCCTCGAACTTCGCGCCGTTGTGCAAGGATTGGAAATGGCTGAGCCGCTGATCGAAAGGAATCCGATCGTTGGCGGGCGGGCTCTCGCGATGCGCGCAGGCGGCAAGCAGCACGCCCAAGGGGAGAAGGATGAGAAACCGCGTGGATACAGTCATCAAGGAGCCCTCACACCGTGAGATTCGTCGGCAAATGCAACAAAAGGTAAAATGCGCTAAGGACTTTGAGGCCGGGCCAGCAGAGATCCCGCGGCGGGACGGAAGGCCGGGCCTTCGCTCATGGGGGGCTGAAAAAGGCTTTGGGCGATAAACTCCGGGTTGATCGGAGCAATCACACTGTAGCCTCCTTTGCCATCGGGCAGCATCGGCGTGCCCCACCGGTTCCGACAGACAACTTCCTTCGCAAGAATCCGCTCCCCGCGAAGCGTATGATTGTAAAGTTCGGATTCGGGTTGCGTAATCGCCCCGAGAAAGGCACCGCCAGCGAGAAGTAGGGGGAGCATGGCCGAGTTAAACTGCCTGTTCTCTTACAAAAGGCAAGCCAGAAATCCAGCCCAAAATCGCATGCTCAAGCCCTTTCGACCTGCCAATACTCGAGGTCAACGGGCGTCTCACGACCAAAAATGGTCACCGAAACCCGAAGCTTGCCGCGCTCGGGATCGATCTCCTCGACGATGCCATTCTGGTTCTGGAACGGGCCGTCTGCCACCTTGACCTTGTCGCCGACCTCGAAGCTGATCTTCGGCTTGACGGAATCCTCCCGTTCTCTCACCTGAGCGAGCAGGTTGTCCACCTCCTTATTTCGCATCGGAATGGGCCGGTCCTTGGTCCCTGCAAATCCAATCACCCCGTCGGTATCCTTGATAAAATACCACGTCTTCTCGACGAGTTGGTTGTTCTCGTCGAGGAGGTTCATGTTCACGATGAGATAACCGGGGAAAAACTTGCGCGTCGTCTCGGTCTTCTTTCCGCGCTTGATTTCCTGAACCCGCTCCGTGGGGATGAGGACCTCGTAAACGTAGTCTGACATCTCCTCCAGTTTGATGCGACGAATCAGGTTTTCCTGCACCTTCTGCTCCAGACCAGAGAGAACGTGCACGACATACCATTGGTCCCGTGGTGCGATTGCCATAGTTTTACGATTTCGTCAGAAAGCTGACGACGTTAATAAGGATGAAGTCAAAAAAGGCGATGTAGCCCCCAAGGATCAGCATCGCGATGAGCACCACCATCGTGGAATCCGCAAGCTCCTTGTAACGCTTGACCCCCTTTTCATTCGGGTCCCATGGCCATTGAGCCTTGCTGAGTTCGGTGCGCACTTCACCGATAAACTTACGCACTTTGCCGATCATGATCCTTCCGTAGATGCTTGTCGCCTTCCCCAGGACAGGAGGGACTCGAACCCCCAACCGGCGGTTTTGGAGACCGCTGCTCTACCAATTGAGCTACTGTCCTCTTGGAAAGAGACGTTAATTTAGTCCAGGATGTCGGCGACGCGTCCAGCGCCGACCGTGCGGCCGCCTTCGCGGATCGCGAAACGGATCGTTTTTTCCATCGCGATGGGAGTGATCAAGTCGACTTCGATGGAAACATTGTCCCCTGGCATCACCATCTCGACGCCGTCAGGCAGCTTGATCGTGCCCGTGACATCCGTGGTGCGAAAATAGAACTGCGGGCGATAGTTTGAGAAAAACGGAGTATGGCGGCCCCCTTCGTCCTTGCTCAGCACGTACACCTCCGCCTTGAACTTCTTGTGCGGCTTGATCGTGCCCGGCTTGGCAATCACCTGACCGCGCTCGATGTCATCCTTCTTAATACCGCGCAAAAGCACGCCGACATTGTCGCCAGCCTCCGCGGTGTCAAGCAGCTTGCGGAACATCTCGATGTCTGTGACGGTCGTTTTCGCAGTCGGGCGGATTCCGACGATCTCTACTTCCTCCATCTTCTTGAGCACGCCGCGCTCGACGCGGCCGGTGGCAACGGTACCGCGACCTTCAATGTTGAAGACGTCCTCAATGGGCATGAGAAACGGCTGATCCTTCGGCCGCTCGGGAGTGGGGATGTATTCATCCACCGCGTCCATAAGATCCGTGATAGCCTTCTCGTGTTCGACGCTGCCTTCGAGTGCCTTCAACGCGCTGCCCTTGACGATCGGAATGGTTTCTCCGGGAAACTCATACTTGCTAAGGAGCTCGCGAACCTCCATTTCAACAAGGTCAAGAAGGTCCTTGTCATCAACCATGTCCACCTTGTTCATGAAGACGACGATCGAAGGCACGCCAACCTGCCGGGCCAAGAGAATATGCTCGCGGGTCTGCGGCATCGGACCATCGGCGGAGCTCACCACGAGGATCGCCCCGTCCATCTGGGCCGCACCGGTAATCATGTTCTTCACGTAGTCGGCGTGGCCGGGACAATCAACGTGTGCGTAATGGCGCTTGTCGGTCTCGTACTCGACGTGCGCGGTATTGATTGTGATTCCGCGCTCCTTCTCTTCGGGAGCCGCGTCGATTTCATCGTATTTCTTAGCCTGCGCGTTGCCGGACTTAGCCAGCACGGTCGTAATCGCTGCGGTAAGCGTCGTCTTGCCGTGATCAACGTGGCCAATCGTGCCAATGTTGACGTGCGGTTTGTTTCTCTTGAACTGTTCTTTAGCCATCTTTTATGGGTTGCGTTAGATTTGGGCGGCGCCTGTTCTGCGGGTGGAGCCCATGACCGGGATTGAACCGGTGACCTCGTCCTTACCAAGGACGTGCTCTACCAACTGAGCTACATGGGCGTTGGTGGAGAAGCCGAGTGGAAGAACATGGCGCATATGCGTTTATTCCCGCCTGTAAAAGGGTGTAAGACCCCGACCGTCTCACCGACTGGCGCAAACGGTTAGAGTCTCTCTCCCTGAAATAGTAGGGATGATCAACCTAACAAAGCCCCCGAGGGTGTCAAAATGAAAATTGGAAACCGGCGGCAACTCAAGGAACCGGGCGGCTGCCCCCCAGCATCCTGGCCTGCGCAAGAACGCCGACGAGGAAAAGGATGGCGAGGATAATCAACTGCGCGGTGTGATCGAATGGGAGCGCCCCGCTGACGAGGTTGGCACCGCTGAGCGCCGAAAGCAGGATGAGAGCCCAGTCGAAGAGGGCCAGGACCAGAATTGCGGCGAGCACCGCGCCGACGACAAAGAAGATCCAGCGGGCAGGCTCGCTCGTTGAGCCGAGCATGGCGGCGACCTCCATCGCAATCATCCCGCCGGCCAGGCCTCCCGCCACCGCGACCGCCACGCGCTGCAGCACGACCGCCAAAAGGGCCGCGAGGAGTCCCGTTCCGACGGCGATCAGCAGTATCACCACCTCGGGTTGTCCCTTGACGACTTCCGCACCGAAGCGCATTCCGGCGATAAAGCCGATGACGCCGACGAACACCCAAAAAAGCCTTCTTCCGAAAAGCAGCAGCGCGAGGCCCGCCAGAATCTGCGCCAGCGGGGTGAGGTGAAATTGATCGATGTTCAAAGCCATTGCGCTGCGGCGCCCGGGTTATTTTCCCTTTTGGCGGATGGCCAGCGCCGCGAGCGTAGCGCCGTAGCAGATGGCAATCCAGCCTCCGAGAACGAGACACGAGGAAATGGCCGGTGCAAGGCTCAGAAAGACGCGCCCCTTGGAATAGCGCACATCGTCGCGCGACTCGGTCGTTTCGTTATAAATTCGTTTCCGGGATCCGGCGCTGGTCTGCACCTCCGTGTATTCGTGCAGGTGGCGGCCTGCCGCGAAGGGAAAGACAGCGAGATTCTGCCAGGAGGTGTTCGCGGGAGAAAGCTCGTCGTAGGATTCGGAATAGTCCCGCCCTGAGATGCTCCAGCGAATGGTCTCCTTTTCTCCCGGCGTAAGGAAAAGCGGGAGCTTGGTTCGATTGCTCAGGAGCGGCAGCGCCTGCCCATAGACATTGGATACATCCATGAGTCGCTCGCACGAGAAACTGGGGATCACCATGCAAACAGCCCTCGCTCCGCGTGATAGTTCGGGCAGACTGAGCACCACGCCTCCGAAGAGAATCTGCGGGATAAGCAAAAGCGGCACCCACATCACCGCCTGGGCGCCATTTTGCACCAGGCCGGAAACCGTCAGGCCGATGGCCACACCGACAAGCGCCGTGGCCCCGAGCGCAAGAAACTTCAAAAAAATCGTGATTCCAAGCACCCCGGTCAAGGATTTGGACGCGGATTCCACGGCGTCGCGGAGGTTCCAGCGCAATTCAAAAAACCATCCGATCCAGGCAGCCGGCCACAGATCGAAGCGCGGGCCCGCGACCCGCGCTTTGGGCGAACCGGCTGGCATGGCAGCTGGTCCTGGCTTGGCGCCGGCCCGGTTAAGGTCGATGACTTCGAAGCTGTCTTCTTCACCCGAGGGCGAGGGAGCCGCGCTTCTTGAAGCCGTTGAGGACCGAAACTCTGCGTAGAGCTCTCCCGGGGTGACCTTCGCCGGCCGAACGACATGCGACGCGGTTTGTACAATGATCAGCAGGAGGAGGGCCTGGAACGCGGTGATCACACCCAGGAAGAGATATTTGCTGAAGAGATAGGCGTTCAGTCCCAGACCGCAAATCCGCTCGCGACGAAAGATCGGCAACTCCTTGATGATCTGCTGCGCTCCGTTGCTGCATCCAAACCAAAGAGCCGCCACGACGCACAAAAACATACGCAGCACATAGTCCTCGGCCACCCACCCGACGAGGATGGCGATAAGGACCGGTTGGGCGATCAGGAAAAGCACATTCAATTTGTCCGCCGCCAGAATGCTCCATTGCCGCTCGATCAAGATCCTCAGCGAATGGAGAAACCCGGGACGCGACCGGCCCACCAGAGGAATCCCCTCGTCCCGGAAGAGTTCCTGCGCGCGGAGGACCAAATCGGCAGACTGTCGGTCCGGTTCCGTCGATTTGAAATCCCCGGCCCACTCATCGCCTGTGCGCCCTTCCTCGGCAAGCCGTACATAGACCTGATCGAGGCTCTCGACCTGGAAATGCTCGTAGGCCTGATCCGGCGCGCCGTCAAAAATCACCCGGCCGCCGTGAATAAAAATGATCTTGTCGAACAAGTAGGCTCTGCCCAGCACGTGCGTGGTGCAAATCACCGTGCAATCGTGCGCCGCAAGTCCACGCAGGATCTTCATCAACGCGAACTCTGTTGCGGGGTCCAATCCGGAAGACGGTTCGTCCAGGAAAAGCACCGCGGGCTTGTCAAGCAACTCGGTGGCGATGCTTACCCGTTTGCGCTGGCCTCCGGAAAGCTGGAAGATCCGCTTGCGACGATGCTCGCCGAGACCGAGGCGCTGGATGGTTTCATCGACCAGGAGGCGCATCGGCCGGGAGGGAACCCTGGGATCCAGACGCAGCCGCGCGCTGAAAAGCACAGCCTCCTCGACGCGCAACTCGGGGTGGACGATGTCATCTTGCGGCACAAAGCCAATGCCCGAAACCTCCATCCCTGCGGAATCCCCAATCGATCGTCCCTCGATGAGCACCGTCCCTGTGGTCGCGGGATTTATGCCGCAAAGCGCGTTGAGCAAAGTGGACTTCCCCTGGCCGCTTCCTCCAAGGATTCCTGAAAACGAGCATTGTTCGATGTGCAGGGTCACATCGCTGAGAATCGTGCGGCCGCCGGCGCGAAACCCAACGGCGAGGGCCTCCACTTTGCCGCCTATCCTCGGCCGCGTCCGGCGCAAAGATATTCCGGTAAATTCAAAGCTGTATCCGCCAACCTGAAAACGATCGCCAACCACAAGCCGGTGACTCTCAAAACGCTGCCCGTTGAGGAACGTACCCGTAGGGCTTTCGTCGCGCACAAGGAAGTCCCCGTCCTGGCGCCAGAGCAACAAATGGCGCCGCGAAATGCGGCGGTCCTCCGGATCGAGAAGCACAAGTTCCTCACCCTGCGATGCGGCGTCAGCCGCGCGACCGAAACACAGACGGGACGCCGTGCGCAAGGCAATCTCGGAACACGGTTCCTCGCGAAAGACCGGTGCGGCGGGAAGCCGGCGAAACAAAACGGTTGACGAACCGACCTTCAGGCCGTCGCCGTCATTCAGGAGCAGATGCTTTGGCACCGCGCTGCCGTTGGGAAGCGTGACGATCGATGGGGCAGTTCCTGCGGATGGCGTCAGCAGCCAGGTGCTCTGCGCCTCGTTCCACTCCAAAGCAGCGAGGGGATTGGACACACAGCCCGCATGCTGGACGATGAGGCGCTCGTCCCGATCCAGCGCGAGATGAAGGACGTCCTTGGGCAGTTCCTCTACGCGGCCTTTCCCGCTTTCGAAAACGATCAAAAGGCCGCGCATCGACAAAGGACTTGCGCGGGCTTCAGCGTCTCAAGCGCACACGAGCGCGGCCACGTGTCAGTTGCTATAAGTTGTCGGCTTGGTGACCGCGTCAAACGAATCCGGATTGTCCACCCGGGGCTTGGGTCTTGGAGTCGCATGCGACACCGGTTTTGGCCTGGGCGTCGGTTGCACGTACACCGTCCGGTCAACGTAATATGTCTTTGTGCAGGAAAAAAAACACATCCCCGCGGCGGCCATTGTGAAGAGAATCAATCGGGATTTCATGGCTGAAAGTTGGCAAATAAGTCAGGGCCCCACAACATTGGGAGTGACCGGGCCGCCTTCGGGCTGGGCTCCCGTGGACTCGGTGCGGCCGCCCGTCACGTTGGTGCCGGGCAGTGAGGTTTCCGGCTTGATCGAGCCGCGACGGCCGACCAGCACATACCAGGACGCCAAGCCAATCGAGCTTGCCATATGCATGTAAACCTTGGTCGTGCCGTTGTAGCTCGAACGGAATTGCACGCCGGCGAGCCTGCCGGGCCTGCGATCATCAAGAATCAGCCCTCCGACGTCGTCATAGACATAGATATCGACATCGCGGGCCGCCAGGTCTGTGCCAACGAGGAAGACGTAGTCGAGTCCCTTGTTCACCGGGATGAGAAACTCGATAGCGGTGCCCCCGCCACAGACACCCGAATGGTCGGTGGGGGCCATCGCGAAGCCCTTCTCCGTGTATTTCTTCGCCATCCGATACGCGGTGTCCTCCGCTTCGGCGGGGTCGGCAAACGCCAAATCCATGCGCAACAAACCAACGGCCACCAAGCATAATGCGTACGAAAGCCTCGTATTCATATTCTATTGTTTCCTGCTTGTTTAACGCGGATCGCGCTTATTGGTCGAGCGCGGATTTTGTGGCCGCGTCGGCAATGGTCTTAAGCTTCGCCACATTCTCTTTGGAAACGGCCTGATCCTTGCCCACCGAAACCAGCGGCAACGCCTGCTCGAAGGCCTGGGGCAGAGCCTTCACGCGTGGATGTGCCAGCGTCTGCGCAGGAAGCTCTTTGATTTCCTTGCTGAGTTCTCCAACCAGCAACGGCTCCCTTAAAACATTGGAAATCTCCGCATCATAGTGTTCGATTAGATAATACGTGATGTGGCGCGCGCCTTGCATCCAACCCGAAGCGATGATTAATTTTCGGTCGTTGGCGTTTTCCTGGCGATTAAGGATTTTCATGATGTCCGCTTGCAGGAATCCGAGCTCGAGAAAAACGTCGAGCCACTTTCCCTTATTGGCGCCCTCGCGAACGAGCCGCGCGCGCTTGAGCTCTTCGTCGCCCGCGCCGAGTTTCTTCGCGATGGACTCGATCTGAGTCGCGCAGGAATTCAGCTTCTCGACATCCTGCGATTTCACCGCAACAAGTCCGTCCGCGATTTTAACTCCCAAAGCCAGCGCGGCCGAGGTCTTGTCCGGACAGGAATTGGCGTCCACGTCGATTGCCACGGCATCGTAAACCTTCCCCCATTGGATCTTCTTTCCTTTGGCGGCCATTTCGATGGCAAGCATCTTGTCGTACGGGCTCGGCAGCGGCAGTCGCGAGCTTTGGGCCTGGCTTGTATCGAAGGGCGCTTTGGGCGGCGCCTCCTCGGGCTTGGCTTTCTCCTCGGCATTGAGCCGGCAGGTGAGGCCGATCGATAGAAGAAGGGCAACCAGGAGGAAGGGCGGAAAAGATGACGCTTGCATCGGAATGAGATTGGGAACAGCTCATTGTGTTTGTAAGGACTTTTTCTCCTATGAAAACAAAAAACTCGCCGGGTCGGGTTCTCCGGCTTGCGTGGATGGGTCTTGCCATGCTGTCCGCGTGTTTGCTTGCATCCTGCGAGGGGCGGGATGTCAGCCTGCAAAACGAGCTCGCCGAGCTTCGGGAAAGAGTCCGCCGCGCCGAGCAGGAACGGGATTCGGCAATGCAGGAGAAGAGCCGACAGCCAGAGCGCGCCGCGGGTGTCGAGATTCAGCCCGTCTCAACCCTTCAAACGAAATTCGAAGAGGCCGCCAAACGCTTCGAGCAGGATGTCATTGCGACTTTTCCCGGCTACCGTCCGGCGTCGATCCGGCGTGGGAAGTTCGCATATGTCTTTGACGAGCAGGATCCTTACCGGATCCTGCTCGAGCTAAGCCTGCGGCCCAACTCGACATCCGCCCTGACACCCGAGGTTCCGCCAATTACCTTCGAAGCGCAGGGGACGGTGGACGGAGATTGGAAGATGCCGGGGCAGGCCGCGCTGCGGGAAATGCAGGCCGCGGCCTCCGCGCGCGCCGCGAGCCAATCCCACACCGGGCGGCGCGCCCAGGAACCGGCCGCCCCCCCGCCTCCTGGCGCTGCCCAATCATCCACGGGATCCGGCCCCCGAGTTGTCAACTGGGGCGATGAGGAATCTTCGGCGCCTCAGCAGCCTGCGCGACCTCTGGACTTCACCGAACCGCCCCGCCTCTCCGAACACGAAGAGCCCGCGCGCCAACGAAAGCTATGAGATTCGCTTCAACGATTAGCAAAGCCGCAGCGACGGTCAGCCCGCCGTGAAAGGCGGGTTGTGGGCTGAAACTGTCCTTGGTATGCTTCTAACGCGAGAGGGATGACCAAACACCTCCGATATCGGCATTTCGAAATCACGCTTCTGGCTGACGGCACACCATGCGTTCTCGGGCGCGGATCGATGGGTGTTACTTACAAGGCATTCGATACCAACCTGCATTGCCATGTCGCACTCAAGATCATCGCCCCTGACCTTCTTGGTGATCAATTGACCCGAGAGCGCTTTGAACGCGAAGCCCGCGTCGCCGCGGCCATCCGCCACCCAAACGTCGCCGCCGTGTCCTACCTGGGCGAGGAAGCGGGGGAGATCTTCTATGCGATGGAATTTGTGGAGGGCATCACGCTGGATCAGGAAATCCGCACGCACAGCCGGCTCGCCCCTTCGAAAGCGCTCGAGATCGCCCTCCAGGTTTGTCGCGCGCTCGCCGCATTGCATCGTCAAGGTCTCGTGCATCGCGACATCAAACCCACCAACATCATGTTGACGGGAGCAGGCGAGGAGGATTTCCGGGTCAAGCTCGTTGATTTTGGCCTTGCGAAGTTCCTAGCCGGAAATTTCACGAGTCCCGCTCTCGCACAGGCTTCCGCCGCAGGATTTCATGGCACTCCCTACTATGCCAGCCCGGAGCAGATCAACGGCCAGGAGGTCGACATTCGATCCGACATCTATTCGCTTGGAACCACCATCTTCACGATGCTTTCCGGGCATGTGCCGTTCTCCGGTTCCCTTGCACAGGTCCTTTCCCAGCACCTGACCAAGCCGCCACCACTGGAAGCCCTGCGGGAACTGCCGCCGGACCTTGGAGCGCTGGTCGGGCGAATGCTGGCCAAAAATCCGGCAGATCGTTTTCAGACCCCTGCCGAGGTGCGCTCCGCCCTCGAAGCGATCTGCCAGACTCTCCGGCCTCCCCGGGATCACTCGTCGCCCGCGAAGTCCGAAGCCGCCGCGGCTGCGGTGCAGCCGGGATCGGTTCGTAAAAGCGAAGCCCCAGAGCTTACGCTTCTCGAACTTATGAAGCGACGCCGGGCGCTGCCCTTGAAGGAAGCGTTGGTTCTCCTGGAGCTCATTGCCGCAAAGCTGGATGCCCTGGAGAGCGCGGCGCTGCCATGCCCGGCGCTGACTCTGGGAGACGTGATTGTCGAACCCCCTGAGCTTTTCGATCAACATCTCGACGCGTCCCAGACCGTAAATATCGCCTTTCCGGGAGAGCGTACCAGCGCCGCGATGGTTAAAACGCCGAATGCAACCATCGTTCCTCCGCCGGATTTCGAACCGGAATCTCAAACGGGACCACGTATCCTGGCCAGGCTCTGCTACGAGATGCTGGGTGGCATGCGCACGGAAACCGCGGGCAAATGGACGCCACTCCCCAGTCTTTCCGCTCACGCCAATACGGCCTTGCGCAGCGCGATCGAGCAGAAGGATGCCTTCCAAAGCGCAGCCGAACTTGTCGCCGCCCTGCGGCCCGAGGCAAAGCCTTCGAACCGAAGACCGCCCGGCCGTGCGGCGCCTCAGCAGCCTGCCGCTGCGGAGCCCGTGAAGACGCCTCCCGATCGGCCGCCGCCGGCCATAGCGAAGCCTCCGGGGAAGCCTCATTTCGCAGCGCTCTATGCGGTCATTGGACTGAGTGCCCTCTTCATTGTGCTTGTTGTCGGGGCGGGATTCTGGTTCCTGCGTCCCAAGGCGCTTCCCATCCCAAATGGAAGCCCCGAGCCCACTCCTTCCCGGGAGACGACCGCCGAAAGACCGGCCGACCTCGACAGACCCGCGCAGAGGGAAGCCGCTATCGAAAAGCCGGAGCAGAAGGCTGATCCCTCGGCCCCCTTTCTGGCTGCCGCCGAAGAGGCCAAAAAGAGAGACGACGACGCTGGAGCTTTTGCAAATTTTTCGCGCGCCCTGGACGCCTCTCCTGGAAATAACGAGCCCAAGGAGGAGATGGAAATGATCGCGGCCCGCTTGCGTTCGAACGCCGTGCAAATTACGCCCGCGAAGTTCGCCATCCTGCGAGGTCCGCTCGAGCAGGCCGCCACTCACAATGTGCTCTCCGCGCAAATGCTGCTGGGCGAGGGGTTGCGCAAGAGCGACCCACAAACCGCTCTCAAATGGTTTGCAGCCGCTGCCGCTCAGGGACAGACCGAAGCCATGACCCAGGCCGGTCTGATGATGGCCAACGGCCTCGGAAATAACGCGCCTGATTTTTCCGCCGCGGTGGCATGGTTTCAACAGGGAGCAGCCGCGGGAGACAGCGATGCCATGGTGTCCCTCGCGGACTGCCTGCTCCACGGCAAGGGCATTGCGAAAAACGAAGCTCAGGCCATCGAACTGCTGCGCGCGGCCGCCGCACTCAATCACCCCAACGCCATGAATACGCTCGGCGATCTCTTGAAGAAGGGCGTCCCGGGGCTTTTGGAACCCAATTTAGGCGAAGCCTTCCACCTCTTCGCGCGGGCGAGGGACATGGGCTTCCTGGATGCCCAGGCGAATCTGGGCGTCATGTACGTTAACGGTCTCGGCGTGCCGGCCGATCCGAAACAGGCGTTCCGTCTCTGGAAGGACGGCGCGGCGCAAGGAAACGCCTTGAACATGTACTTCTACGCCATGGCGCTTGAAGGCGGGCTGACAGGCCCCCCGCAACCTGTCGAGGCGCGTCAATGGTATCTCGAAGCGGCAAGACGGGGCAACGCCGCCGCCACCGCCTGGTGCCGCCGAAATGCTGCCCGTGCCGAAGTGGCCCCCTCCCCTTGACAACTCGGGGTTTTGTGCTTGTCAACGCCCGACGGAATCCGATAGCGCTTCGGGCTATGAATTCGAAAGTTCTTCCGGTGACTTCCGCGGCGGTTTGTCTGGCGATGATTTCCTCCGCCTGTGAAAATCTTAGCCCCGGGGAAAACGCGGCGGTTTTCGGGACAGTCGCCGGGCTGGCGACAGGCATTCCCCTCGCCGCGGCCGGCGTCGATTCCCGGATCGCGGTGCCCGCGGCGCTTGGAGCCGCCGCACTTGCGGCAGGGGTGTCCTACGTGATCGCAAAGCACCAGGCGACTGAGCGCCAGCGAAAGATTGCCGAGCAGCGCGCGCGCCTCTACATGGCGGAGCGGGCTGCTGAGCAACAACGGCAAGCCCGGAAGGTTGCGCGGCGGAGTCCTCCGGAACGAAGAAAGCCAAGCCGCCCAAGGAAACCCGCTACATCGCAGTCAAGACGGAAGCCGAGTCCTTCAACAAGGGCAAGTCCGCCGTCATGATCTACGATACCCAAAGCAACCAGATCGTCGGAAACAATGTCTATGACCTGAAATCCACGCCGAAGGTCGGACAGACTTCCAAGTTTGACACTTATACCGCGGAGTACGTCGGCACTGGTTCGTAAAGACCCGGCGACGTTTAGGTCACGCGGCGAAGGAAAACTCGGCGCGGACCGCGTGATGATCGGAGGCTTGGGTGGGAATGACGGTGCAAGTCTCGAGCCGCAACGCGTGGTTGTAGAAAATGTGATCGATGACAAATGGCATTCTCCGCCAGGTCACTTCCTTGCTTTGCGACGGATAAAAGCCTGCGCGTTTGAATTGCTCGATCAGGGTCTCGCCCGGCGCACAGTTGAAATCGCCGCCCATCAGCGTCGCATCGGTGCACCTCCTCAACTCAACCTCGACGCGATCGCGCTGCGTATGGTGATCGTTGCTCGAGGCGTTGATCATGAAGAAAGCCTGAAGGTGGGTATTGATCAAGCGCAGCGAGCGGCCCCCAATTTCCGTCTCCACGCCGATCATCAGCCGGTGCGACGGCTTCCGCATTACGCCCCCGAATTCAAATGCGATTTCCGCGGGTGGAAGATCCTTGCGGAAAAAGTTTCTCAAGGGAGTCTTTGAAAATATCGCAAGGCCGAGACCGAAGGGAATCTCCACTCTGTTCGGTCGCGGATAGCCGAAAATCGAGTCGTAGCCGGTGAGGTTTTGCTTCAGGGTTTCGTAGTGGGGCGGCGGCTCGATCTGCTTGCCCCCGTCGTATCCACGCTCGACCTCCTGCAGAAAGAGAACATCCGCGTCCTGCTCGCGAAGGAAGGCGATCGCCCGGGCGAGGCTGACCGTACCCTCGTCCGGATTTTCCTCATCCCAGACCTGGCCATTCTGCATGTTAAAAGTCAGCGCGCTGAACATCGTCTTGCCGTGCCTTGCCAACGCGCGCTGGCAACCTGTACAATCCCCCGCGGGTAAACAAGGCGCATATACCATGCACAAACTCGTGTTGATTCGTCACGGCGAAAGCGTGGGCAAAAGAGAAAATCGGTCGCCGCTGGGACCAAGGTAAACCTTGCCGGCAAGGGCCGTGAAGAGGTGTGCGAAGCGGGGCGCTCGATGAAGACGGGGGGGATTTACCCTCCATACTGCCTGCGTCTCCCCTTTTTCAAGCCTGCCTCCCTGGAGTCTGTGATCCCGGGCCGGAATCGCTCGTTTGGAGGGCGCCCTGGCGACCCAGGGCAAGGTCTTCCGAAGCGTCCGTGCCTTTATTCGATGTCCTCGGCATCGCTCACGACGGGAGCGATATCCTGAAGATTCTCGCCCTCGCGGAGGTCGATGAGTTTCACGCCTTGCGCATTCCGGCCGGTTTCGCGGATCTCCGCCACCCGGGTGCGGACCATCTTGCCCTTGTTCGTAATGAGCATGATTTCGTCGGCGTCCCGGACAGTGAGAGCGCCAGCGACGCCGCCCGTTTTCTCATTGGTCTTCATCGTGATGATCCCCTTGCCGCCCCGGCTTTGCACCCGATATTCCTCAAAACTCGTGCGTTTGCCGAGACCGTTCTCTCCCGCCACGAGGAGCTGGGCGTCTTTGCTCACAACGGCCGCGCCGACAACGAAGTCGCGCTTTTCGGGGCGGATACCCCAGACACCCACGGTGTCGCGTCCCTGGTCGCGCATTTCCTCCTCATGGAAGCGGATGCTCATTCCGCCGTGGGTGATGAGCACGATTTCATCCTGGCCGCCGGTTAACCTGCAATCGATGAGCCGGTCACCCTCCTCGATCTTGATGGCAATGATGCCGCCTTTGCGGATGTTCTTGAAATCGTTGAGATTCGATTTTTTCACGATGCCGCTGCGCGTGGAGAAGACGACGTGCAGCTTGTCGCTCCAGGTTTCCTCGTCCGTCTTCTGTCCTTGAATACGGATCGTCGCCGCGATCTTCTCCTCGTTGCGAAGCTCCAGGAGGTTGACGATCGATCGACCCCTGCTGGTCCGGGAGCCTTCGGGAATCTCAAAAACCCGCTCGACATAACAACGGCCGCTCGTTGTGAAAAACATCAGATAATCGTGCGTCGCAGCAGTGAACAGATGCTCGACGAAATCGCTATCCTCCACGTTTTCCGCTTCCCGCGCCGTCATGCCGATCACCCCCTTGCCGCCACGTCTCTGGGCGCGGTAGGCGCTGACCAGCGTGCGCTTGATGAAGCCGTTGTGCGTGAGCGTGACGATGACGCCTTCATTGGCGATCAGATCCTCGATCGCCATCTCTCCTTCAGCCGCCACAATTTGCGTGCGGCGTTCGGTTCCATGCTTTTTCTGGATTTCCCGCAACTCGGATTTGATGATCGTAAGTACCCGCGCCTCCCGGGCGATGATGTCGAGAAGGTCTTTGATCGTCTCTATCAACGCATCGTATTCCTTCTTGATGCTTTCGCGTTCGAGGCCGGTCAGTTGATAGAGGCGCAAATCCAGGATGCTGCCGACCTGCTTCTCGGTAAGTTTGTACTCCCCGTCCACGATCCTTGTGTCATCGCGGATCAGGACTCCAAGCTGCTCCACGGCTTTGCGTGGCCATGAGAGCGCGAGCAATCTCGTCTTGGCTTCGTCCCTGTCGCGGGAATCGCGGATGATCTTGATGAAATCGTCCAGATTGGCCAGCGCAATGAGGTAGCCTTCCAGCTTCTCGGCCTCGACCTCCGCCTGCCTGAGGAGGAACCGGGTGCGGCGCAAGACGACCTCGCGTCTGTGCTCGATGTAACACGATACGGCGTTCTTGAGCGAGAGAAGCTTCGGTTTCCCGTGATCAATCGCCAGCATGTTGACACTGAATGAAGACTCCAGGGCGGTGTGCTTGTAGAGATTATTGATCAGTACCTTAGGACTGCCGTCGCGTTTGAGTTCTATGACCACGCGGGTGTTTTCGTCCGATTCGTCGCGCACATCGCTAACTCCCTGGAGAACCTTGTCGTTGACGAGTTCGGCAATGCGCTTCACGAGTTCGGCCCGGTTCACGCCGAAAGGAATCTCGGTGATGATGATATTTTCGCGCCCGCCCTTCGCCTCCTCCATGCCCACGCGGGCTCGCACCCGCACCGAGCCTCGCCCCGTCTCGAAATATGACTTGATTCCGGCATTGCCCTGAATCAGACACCCCGTCGGAAAGTCGGGCCCCTTGACGTAGGAGGTGAGACCCTCGATCGAGATGTCGGGATCGTCGATTTGCGCGCAGATGGCGTCGATCGTTTCGCTAAGATTGTGCGGCGGAATGTTGGTCGCCATGCCAACCGCAATCCCCGTGCCCCCGTTGATCAGCAAATTGGGAAAGGATGCCGGAAACACAACCGGTTCGGTGAGTCTTTCGTCGTAGTTGGGGACGAAGTCCACGGTGTCCTTCTCAAGATCATCGAGCAGGGTTCCGCCAAGCGCAGTGAACCTGGCTTCGGTGTAACGCATGGCCGCGGGCGGATCGCCTTCCACCGAGCCAAAGTTGCCTTGCGGATCCACGATGGTGTCCCGCATGGTCCAGGGCTGTGCCATATGGACCAGCGTGGGATAGATCACCGCCTCGCCATGAGGGTGGTAGTTACCCGAGGTATCGCCGCAAATCTTCGCGCATTTCATGTGCTTGCGCGGCGGATACAGGCTCAGCTCGTGCATGGCATACAGGATCCGCCGCTGCGACGGCTTGAGGCCGTCGCGCGCATCCGGCAGCGCCCGCGAAATAATAACGGACATCGAGTAGTCGAGAAACGACTTCGACATCTCGTCGGCTACATCGACCTTTTCGACACGTTCGTTCAGGGTGTACATGCGAATGGTATCAGCGTTCCCCGAATCCCCAGCCTGCGACCCCGGACAGGATCCGGCTTCTCACGCATCTCGTGAGAAAGATTCGCATGGACCGCGCAAAGCGCGGCCTCGGCAGCCGTCCTGGACTGGCGCCTTCCATGGCGCACCCGGTTTCTTGGAAAGACCTCATGGGGAATCCGAGCCGGCAGGCGCCTTAGACATCAAGTCGTGCGTTGAGCGCATTATCCTCGATGAATTGGCGCCGTGGCTCGACCACGTCGCCCATGAGGATCGTGAACATGCGGTCGGCTTCGACCGCATTGTCGTCATTGAGGTCGACCTTCATCAACTTGCGCTTGTCGGGGTTCATCGTGGTTTCGAAAAGCTGCTTGGGGTTCATCTCGCCCAGGCCCTTAAAGCGCTGGATTTGCATGCCCTTCTTCCCGATATCGAGAACCTTCGCGAGGATTTCGGGTATCGAGAACACCGCGTGCACCACCGACCTCTCCCCCTCGCCTTCCGTCAGCTCAAAGATGGGGTGGTCGCTATCGGAAAAGTGCTCGACCTGGAGTCCCTTTCTGGCCAGTTCGCTGATGAGCTTTTGCACGGCATTCGATTCGTGCAGTTCGACGAGGTTCGCGCGGCGGCGCAGTGCGCCTTCCTGTTTCTTCGGCTTTTCCGCCGGCTCCGCGTCACCGTTTCCACCGCCTTCGACGGACGCCTCGTCGTCAAACAGATTAAGGTCGCGGTTCTCCTCATGAAAGGCGCGCATTTCCGCCTCTCCGGGAAAATATGTGACCCACTCGATATTGCCCTCGCGAATCTTGACGAGATACGCGGGCAAACTGCCCGTCTTCGGATCGCGCTCGCGCAGATACTCTTCGAAGTCCCCACCGTGTCTCCGGATGACCTCGCTGAACTTGGCCAGCCTCTCGAGCAATTCGAGAATATCCTTGAGCTGGGAGGCGGTGAAGATTTTGCCGTCCGCGAGATTCTTCAGCTTCACCTCCTCCGCGCCCAGCGAAATAAGGATGCGATTGAGCTGGGCGTCGTCGTCCACATATTCTTCCCGCTTCTTGCGTTTGATGAGGTAAAGCGGCGGGCAGGCGATGAAAATCTTGCCCTGTTTCACGAGTTCCGGCATTTGGCGGTAAAAGAACGTCAGCAAGAGGGTGCGGATGTGGGAACCGTCCACGTCAGCGTCCGTCATGATGATGATGCGGCCGTAGCGCAGTTTGGCAATATTGAATGCGCCCTCCTGCTCGCCGCCGCCGATCCCCGTGCCTACCGCGGTGATCATCGTCTGGATTTCGGTGTTCTGAAGCACCTTGTCGAGGCGAGCCTTCTCGACATTGATCAGCTTGCCGCGGATCGGCAGAATGGCCTGATAGCGCCGGTCGCGCCCCTGCTTGGCCGAACCGCCGGCCGAGTCGCCTTCCACAATGTAGAGCTCGGTCAGGCTGGGATCGCGCTCCGAGCAGTCCGCGAGCTTCCCGGGCAGCCCGCCACCGGTCAACGCCCCCTTGCGTACCGTTTCGCGGGCCTTCCGGGCAGCTTCCCGGGCCCGCGCGGCAGTGAGGCCCTTGTCAACGATTCTCTTGGCGATGGCAGGCGTTTGGTCGAAAAACGTCATCAGCCCCTCGTAGGTGATCGAGGAGACGATGCCTTCCACCTCCGGCGTCACGAGCTTTACCTTCGTTTGCGATTCAAAGCCCGGCCAGGGGTGCTTTACGGAGAGAACAGCAATGAGCCCCTCGCGCACGTCGTCGCCGGAAATGGGAGGATCCTTCTCCTTCACCAGATTGTTCTGTTTGGCGTATTGATTGATGGTGCGCGTCAACGCGGTGCGAAAACCAGTGGAATGCGTGCCGCCGTCGGGGTTCGGGATGGCGTTGGTATAGCAAAGGATCTGGTCGTTGTAGCTGTCGTTGTACTGCATCACGAGGTCCACGAACATGTCGTCCTCGACTTCCACCTGATCCTTGTTGCGAAACTTCACGCGGCGCCTGCCTTCGAGCACGATCGGCTTTGGGTGCAAGAGCTGCTTGTTCTCCCCGAGTTGACGGACGAACTCCTCAATGCCGAGCTTGTAAAGATATTGCTCGTGCCGGGGCGGGTCGGTTCGCTCGTCGGTGAGATTGATCTCGAGTCCGGGATTGAGGAAGGCGAGTTCGCGAAGGCGCCCGGTCAGCTTTGCGAATTGGAACTCGGTGGTGATCGTGAAGATCGTGGGATCCGGCAAAAACGTGATCAGCGTCCCTGTGTGCTTCTTGTTCTTCAGGTCGCCAATCACCGTGAGCTTCTGCGTCGTCACACCCCGCGCAAATGCCATGTGATACACCTTGCCGTCGCGCGACACCTCCACCTTGAACCAGTCCGAGAGCGCGTTGACACACTTCGCACCCACCCCATGCAGCCCCCCCGAAAACTTGTAGGCGCCCTGCCCAAACTTTCCGCCCGCGTGCAGATTTGTCAGCACCAACTCGAGGGCCGGTACGTTGAACTTCGGATGGATGTCCACCGGAATGCCACGCCCGTTGTCCTTGATCGAACACGAACCGTCAGCATGCAGCGTAAGGTCAATCCGCGAGCAATAGCCGGCAAGATGTTCATCGATCGAATTATCAAGCACCTCGAAAACACAGTGGTGCAGACCCCGTTCATCGGTCGGACCGATATACATTCCGGGCCGCTGGCGGACACCCGCAAGTCCCTCCAGCTTGTCGATTTTGGAAGCGTCGTACTTTTCGGATTTCGGCGAAGAATTCGGTTCGTCGGACATCAAGATTCAGGGAATTTGGGGCAGGAGATTTTGTTGCCCTTGATCCTAGGCGCAAGCGGCCGTCCCCACAACCGTTTTTTACACAAAATTGGGCTCAAATCCACAGGATATAGGGACTTCACATTGCCGCTCCCACAATATATTGGGTCCTATCGACGGTGATGAAGCTTTTCCGTAATTTGCTGGCGCGGGCAGGACTGGCGATGTGGCTGGCTCTCACGCTGGCTGCTTGCTGCTGGAATTGGAGGCAGGTTTTCGTCGCAGGGCAGGTCTATTTCGCCGATCCGGACTGCTATTCCCGAATGACGCGCGCACAGAGCGTCATCGCCGCGCCGTGGCAGCCGATCAGGTTTCACGATTTTGAGAACGCCCCTGCGGGCATTGTGCCGCACACCACGGCGCCGCTCGACCTTTTGCTCGCCGCTCTCGCGGGAGCTTTCCACCTCGGCTTTCGAATCTCGGGTTTTCATAGCCCCTACCCGCCCCTCGATCTCGCTGGCGCGTTTCTGTCGCCGCTTTTGGGCATGACGCTTGTTGCCTTCCTCTGGTGGTGGGGACGCCGGCTTGCGCTTCCCAACCGGAACGCCGTGCTGGCAATCGCGTCCATTTCGCCCATGGTTGCCCACGGTTTCGAGCTCGGGCGCCCCGACCATCAATCGCTCATTATCTTGCTCATCGGAGCGGCCCTCGCGACCGAGATTGCGCTCTGGAAGCGGCCGTCCCGGGCATGGGAAATCCTTTCTGCAACCCTTTGGGCGCTTGCCCTCTGGACCTCGCTTTTCGAACCTCTCATCCTTCTCGCAACGACAGCACTCATGCGCCTGGGCGTACTCGGCGGAAAGGCCATCCCGGACCGGATCGCCGCTCTTGTTTTCCTCGTGCTTTTGATCGGAGCCTTCCTCTTCGACGGCTGGAGGGTGCGGGCGCCTTCCGGCGAAGAGAAAGACTATTTCTTTCGATGGGCGCTCAACATCGGGGAATTGCGCCACGCCACGCTGTCGCAGCTCTTCACCTGGACAGGCTGGCTTCTGATCGGGGCGCCTTTTCTGCTTTTGTGGCGCTATGGAAAGTCAAAAGACCGTTCGTACGCCGCGCTGGCCGCCTTGTTGTGTCTGATGACAGGTCTTTCCGCTATGGCACATGCGATGGGGATATTTTCTTGCGATCACCTTTGCTCTCAGCCTCCCCTGGGCCCTTTCGGCCATCCCGTGGAAACCCGTTGCATGGCTTGTCTTTGGAATTTCCCTCTGGCCCATGGCCGGAGAGTGGGACCGCCAACTCTACCCGGATGAGCAAGTAAAAATCGCTCGCGAGGAAGATCGCGAGGATGCCATCTTGTTGCGCGAAGCCGCGCAGGCTCTCATCTCGCCAGAGCGCAAAATCATTCTTGCCCCGTGGTGGCTGAGCCCCGCAATCGTGTATTGGTCCGGACAGCGTTGTGTCAGCGGCAGTTCGCACCAAAGCCTTCCGGGGACCGTGGACACTTCGCGGTTTTTCCTCTCCACCGTTCCGGAAGTGGGGCGTGAAATTCTCCGGAAGCGATCGGTCGACTATGTGATCGCCTATGAACCCGACCGCGTGATCTCAAATTCCGCACAGATTCTCGGCCTTCCAGCGCCAGAAAAGCCGATCGGAAAAATCCTCTACGATCATGCACACGCTGCTCCGCCCTTCCTGCGCCTGGTCTACGAAAATCGATTTTTCAAAGTCTTCGAGTTCCTTGATATTCCCTGAGTTTCTCTGAGTTTCTCTGCTCCGGCGAGCTTGACGACCGTTCGTGGTGCCCTAATTTCAAAATCCGGAGGAACCCGCGTTATGGCGTTATTGAGGCCCGACCCCAGTTTTTATCCCTCACCCCGTTTGGCAATGCAGGCGCCGCCCGAAAGGCTCGCCTACGTTGCCGCGCTCAATCCGCCCGGAAGCTCATTGAACGATGCGATCCTCGTGATTGATGTTGACCCGGCATCAACCGACTACGGCCGGCGTGTCGGGCAGGCCGTTCTACCATATGCCGGCGACGAGTTGCACCATTTCGGCTGGAACGCGTGCAGTTCGGCGTTGTGTCCCTACGCTCCGCATCCCCATATCGAGCGACGCTATTTGGTCGTGCCAGGCATTCGCTCCTCGCGAATCTATATCCTCGATATCAAGCGCGATCCCCGGAGCCCGTCGATCGTGAAAATCATCGAGCCGGAAGAAGTGTTCAAGCGCGCCGGCTATTCACGGCCTCATACAGTCCATTGCGGACCGGAGGGCATCTATGTCAGCGCCCTGGGCGCTCCTGACGGCGGCGGGCCCGGCGGCATTTTTCTGCTCGATCACTTCAACTTCGAGATTTTGGGGAGGTGGGAAATGGACCGCGGACCGCAATATCTGGGTTACGATTTCTGGTGGCATCTCACCCAGGACACGCTCCTGACCAGCGAGTGGGGAACGCCGCGCCAGATCGAGAACGGGCTCGTGCCCGAGGATCTTTTGCAAAGCCGGTACGGTCATCAGTTGCATGTTTGGGATTTGCGCAGGCGGCGTCACGTCCAGGCGCTTGATCTCGGCAAAGAGCACCAGATGGTCCTCGAGATGCGGCCTGCGCATGATCCGACGAAAACGCACGGATTCGTCGGTGTCGTCGTCTCGCTGAAGGATTTGAGCGCCTCGATTTGGCTCTGGCACAGGCAAAACGGAGCGTGGCAGATTGAGAAAATCATCGAGATCCCCGCCGAACCGGCCGATCCGGAGCAACTCCCTCCGTTGCTTCAGGGCTTCAAAGCGGTGCCACCGCTCGTCACCGACATCAACCTCTCGCTGGACGATCGATTTCTCTACGTCTCGTGCTGGGGTACCGGGGAAATGCTCCAGTACGACGTCTCGGATCCATTTCACCCGAAGAAAACAGGCTCAGTCCATATCGGCGGCATCGTGCGCCGGACGCCCCATCCCGCCGAGCCTGACAAACCGCTTCGCGGCGGTCCGCAAATGGTCGAGGTGAGCCGCGACGGCAAGCGCGTGTATTTCACCAATTCCCTTTACGCCGCGTGGGACGAACAGTTCTATCCGGCGGGCGTCGGAAGCTGGATGGCGAAGCTCGATGTCGGTCCCGAGGGCGGAATCGAGTTTGAAAAGACATTTTTCCTGCAGCCCGACAATTACCGCGTTCATCAAATCCGTCTCGAAGGCGGTGACTCGTCGTCCGATTCATTCTGCTATCCGTGAATGAAGTCTGGCCGTGGCTGGCGCTGCTCGGGTTGGGCGCCTTCCACGGCATCAATCCCGGGATGGGCTGGCTCTTTGCGGTGGCTCTTGGATTGCAGGAGCAGCGGCGGTCCGCGGTATGGAAAGCGCTGCCCCCCATCGCTGTCGGCCATGCGCTTTCGGTGGGGCTTGTTGTCGCGATTGTCGCGCTGGTCCACTCGAGCATCCCTCATCGGGCCCTAAGCTGGTCGGCGGCGGCCATGCTCGTCGGCTTCGGAGCCTATCGCCTCGTCCGCGCGCGGCATCCCCGGTGGGTGGGTATGCGGGTCGGCTTCCGCGATCTCACATTGTGGTCGTTTCTGATGGCCTCCGCGCACGGCGCAGGACTGATGCTGGTGCCCGTGTTCCTGGGCACGATGCCTCGGGATGGTTCCGACGAAGCGCACGCCAGTCACGCGGGCAGGATCTTAATCTCTTGAATCATCCCTGGCTCGCCTCAACTGCCGTCTTCGTCCATACGTTCGGACACCTGGTCGTGGCGGGTCTCGTCGCGATGATCGTCTACGAAAAGCTGGGTGTCCGCATCCTGCAACGCGCGTGGTTCAATTTCGATCTCGCCTGGGCCATCGCGTTGATCGTTTCGGGGCTGGTGACCGTATTGCTTTGATAGATCCTTCTACGAGGCAACCTTGCCGGCGCTGGATTTGACCGCCCGCGAACTTTACGGATGATCACGTGGAAAATGGGCGTAAGGAGGATTCCGAAAATCGTCACGCCGCGCATCCGCAAACACGCCATCGTGCTCAGGGTACCACCTTGCTTTCTGCGGCCAGCGTCGCGAGCCGAGCAAAAGTCGCGGCCGCGACCGGAACTTGCTGCAGTGCGACGCGAGAGTCAAGGGCGAGGTGGCCAGCCATTCTTCTAAGGAAGACATCAACCGAAGCCGATCAATTGAATTTGCTGGAGTCGCAAATAGGCTCGGCTAGAACAATCGTTATGACCCGAAAAGAAGCTATCATCACAGGCGTGGCCGGCCTTTCCGCTCTGGCCATGGCCGCACCCGCCGCGCGGGCGGAAGACCCCAAACAAGCAAATCCCGAGGTGGAAAAAATTCGCGCTCTCTTGAAGGCGCACGACAAAGCCATGACAAACCATGATCTCAAGGGCGTGATGGCGTGCTGACCGAAAAGAGCTGCGATCATGGGCACCGGACCCGGCGAAGATCTGGGTTGGTCCGGAGGAGATCAAAGTGGCTTACGAGCACTTCTTCGAAGGCTTCGACAAAGGAGAGCAGAACTTTGAATATCAGTTTAAGATCGGTGGCGTAGGCACCGACATGGGCTGGCTGATGGCGTCCGGCAACGTGACGGGAAAGAAGAACGGAAAGGCGCTCGCTTCCCCGTGAATATCTCGCTGACCGTCGCGAAAGCACCGGCCAGTGGCGCATCGCGGCGATGCATTTTTCGACGCTCACGGGAGGCGCTGGGGCCTAGGCCTCAGCAACGAATTAATGACTCAAATCCTCCTCGCTTATGAATGACGAATCATCCATCGAAAAGACGGAGACCCCGGAGAGCGAATTGATCGATCGACGGCTATTCCTTCGAAGCATCGGAAAATGGTCGGGTGCGGCGATCGTCGCGGCGGTTGCCGGGGGTGTTTGGCTTTCCTCCGCCCCAGAGGCCAGTGCGGGTGCTGGGTCAATCGCAGGGGCTTTGGAGGAGGCGGATGGGTCAATCGCGGCGGTGGCGGCGGTTGGATCAATCAGACGGCGGTGAGGCGGCGGCGGTTGGATCAACCGGCGCATCGGGGGCGGAGGCGCTTGGGTCAATCGCTGGTAGGCGGCTTTATCGAAATAAATTGCGTGCCGCAGGAAACTGATAAGCCCCTCGTCTTCCTGCGGGCTGACTCGGAGGAACCTCCGGGCGACGATCCGTTTGTTGCGATCGTGAGGAGCCGGGACGAATTGAGCCGGTGGCTGGACGACCGTCCGCCCGCTCTCCAATGGCTTCAAGTCGAGGGTCTGTTGGCAGACCCGGATGCGTGGGCGCTAGCCGCTCAGGGCGCCGGCGACCTTCCTCTCGATGTTGTCCTTTCTGCGCCTGGAACGGAATTCGCGGATCTCTACAGACTCGTGGACGTCCGCGCAGTGCGGGATGTTCGCGTGACCATGCCCGCGACGCCGCGGTTTCTCAAGGCGATCAGGCTCGCCGCCTCGCTGGGTTTGCCAGTTCGGCTGCTTCCCGGTCAGCCGTCCCCGAAGCGCTTCGAGGAACTCGCCGAGGCATTGGCGCTTCTATCTCCATGATCCCATGGTCGAGGCACCCATTGAGTTTTTTCATTCTGCGCTCGCCTGGATGCGAGGCGCGCAGACCGGTTCCCTGTGGACAATCTTCGAGGAGGACCCGGCGGTTTTTCGACGCGACCGCGCAGAGGGACCCTTGCCGCACGATTTTGTGCGGAAGCACCTCGCGACACTTGATCAGCCGAAGGGGCCGAGTGTGCCGCCTGCCCCTGGCAGCAGTTGTGCCAGGGCTATTTCAAATGGCCGGATCCCTCGTATTCGTGCCGCGGCGTGAAGCAGCTTTTTGCAACTTTGCGCGCGGCTGCGGACGAGATCGAGCGAGACCTCGCCGCTCGCGAGGCGCAACCTACCTGACTCGGGAGCCAACAAAACCGTGAGCGGCCGTGTATTCAGCGTAATTCTTCTTCCAACATCCGACTGCAACGTCGCCTGCGAGTACTGCTTTGAACGCAAGGAACCGCATCGTCTTTCGCTGACCCTGCTCCCCTTGCTCACTCGTCGCCTTCTGGATCACCTCGAGCATGAGGGCATTGAGGAATGCGAAATTTACTGGCAGGGCGGAGAGGCCATGATCATGGGCCCGGCGTGGTTCGTGGACGCCGGCCAACTCATGAACCGCGCCGCCGCGGAGAGGGGTCGCAGATTTACCCACTATCTCCAGACGAACCTTATCGGCTACTCCGAAGCGTGGAACGAAGTCATTCGAACCATGTTTCAGGGCTCGCTGGGGACTTCGATGGACTATCCCAATCTGCACCGCAAACTGTTCAAGGGAGGCGCCGAGGCCTACACCCGGTTGTGGACTCGAAAGCTCCGGGAGGCCGCAGGCGGCAGACATCAAGGTGGGCGTTATCGCCGTGCTGCATCAGGGAAGCCTCGAAGCGGGGCCTGAGAGGTTCTACCGGTATTTCACCGAGGAGCTCGGTCTCGACAATTTCCAGGTGAATACCCCCTTTCCGGGGGGTCCGGCGGCGGAAGTCGAGGGCGCGTTTGAGCTCGCCACTGACGAGTTGGCCGCCTTTCTCGCCGGCCTCTTCGATATCTGGATGGAGCGCGGCTACGATTCCGGGGTGTCCCTCGGGCCGTTCGACGCGTTGATCGACCATTTCACCGGCCGCCCGGCGCGCCTTCCTTGCATCTGGAAGGAAAATTGTTCCAACCAATTCATCTCGGTCGACTCGAAGGGAACGGTCGCCCAATGTGATTGCTGGGTGACAAGCTATCCGGAGAGCTTTTTCGGAAACATCTTTCGCGAGCCGGACCTGACCAGGATGCTGAGAACCAGCCCGGCGCGACGCGACTTTGTCGAGCGGCCGAAGCGTCTCGTGGAGGACGAAGACTGCCTCTCCTGCCGCTATCTCTCGATCTGCCACGGTGGCTGTCCCGTGCGAACCTACAGCGCCCTGGGCACGATGATGGCCAAGGATCCCTACTGCGAAGTTTACAAGGCCGTGTTCGGCCGCGCGGAGACACACGGCCGGGCAATTGCACGCAGACGCCTGATGATCCGGCCGAAAATCGCCGTCGAAGCCCGGTAGAGCAGGTGACGAAATTTTGCCCGGATTTTCTCTCTAAGGCTCCGGGTTGGCCTTGATAAACTTGCTGAACCAAATCCCCGTCGGCCCTATGATGAGCTTCTTGGTTTTTGGATCGAAGCTGGTCAGACCGAAGTTCGCGGCGTAGCCCTCCGCCCACTCGTAATTGTCGACCAGTGTCCACGCAAAGTAGCCGCGCACATCCACCCCGTCAGCCATGGCGCGGCGCATCTGGTTCACGTGCTCGCGGAAGTAGCGGATTTTCTTTTGCTCGCTCTGCGTCCCGATTCCATTCTCCGAGACGACAATCGGTTTGCCATAGCGTTTGTTGACTGCCCGCAAGACATCATAAAAGCCCTCCGGATTGATCTCCCATCCGTTCTGAGTGTAACTCGAACTTTGCTCGCCCTTGCCGCGAAAAATGAAACGCAAGGGAGTGGCATCCTGCGAGTAATAATAGTTCACCCCGATCATATCCATCGTGTCCACGACGCGGTCGAGGTGATCCCAATTCTGATGCATCATCATGTTGTAAACGAGCGCCCCGGGGTCGACGAAATGTTTGCGCCGCCAATTTGGAATCGAGTAAATTCCCATGATGATCGCGTCGGGGCGATCTCGCCGGATGATGCCGGCGGCGTCGCGAAACATCCGCACCGCGACATTCGTTGCCTCTTTTAGGGCGCCCGGTGTCAGCAAAAGACCGGGCGGCCAGTGTCCGCCGAAATACCCGATATAGAGATCGCCATTGGGCTCGTTCTGAGGAACGTAAATGCGCACGTAGGGAGCGAGTGCTCCGACGATCCGTTCGACGTATGTTCGCCACGCGGTTTCCACGTCGGGATGCATGAAGTCGGAGCGGCCCTTGCGGTGACTGTCGTAAAGCCAGGACGGAAACGTGAAGTGCCAGAGGGTGACAATGGGCTCGATGCCAGCCGCTTTGAGTTTGCGGGCCATATCCGCGTAGTGGCGGATGGCTGCTTCATTGAAGACGCCCGGTTTGGGCTCAACGCGGCCCCATTCGATTCCGAATCGATAATGGTTGACTCCGAGCGCCTTGAGAGCCGCAAGGTCCTTGTCGAAATCCGACCATGAATACGTCGCCGCGTCTCCGCGCGGGGGAATGTGTCCTTCCTCTGCGAAAACGTCCCAGTCCGTCTTGAAATAATAGGGAGAATCCGGCTGCACCCCGCGATCTTCGTTCTGGAAACTGGCCGTCGATGTTCCCCACCAGAATTTACCCGTCTTTACCGGCTTGCTGGTAGAGGGCTTTTGGTAGGCAGACGGTGGCAGGACGCATCCCGACAGCGCGGAAAGGAGGATCGCAGCCGCTACGAGCCATTTGGGAATATTCATGTTGAAGACCTGTTCGGGAGATGGTTCGCTTACAAGGCCATGGCAATTTCTTCAATGCTGAATTCCGCGCGCAGATTTATTCCGGTTATCTTTCTTTCGGTTTGCTCTGCTTATCTGCGTGCTGCCGACGACTCTTTTCATACGCCCGACAGCCTTGTCCTCAAGGATGGGACTATGGTCCGCGGACTGATCATCAAGAATACCAGGGATTCTGTGCTGATCCAGGAGAAGCTCAAGGAGGTCGACTATCCCAAGAGTGAAATCGTGCGCATCAATGACAACGCTGATACCGAGGCCATGTACACGGACCTCAATCGAAAGGGCATGCTGCCGTCCTGGCGCGCAATCGCCAATGACCTCCGCACGCACGATGCCATCAAGTCCCTCGTGGAAATTCCCGCCACCGTCATCGACACCGGGGACTTCGTAAACGTCCCGTACAAGTCCTTCCGAGTAAACAACGACGTGGAACTAAACATCTACGGCGACCCCGAGAATCCTGCGGGTGTCGAACTCGGAATTTACGGTCCAAAGTCCGGAAATATACAGCTGCGCAAGACTCTTCGCGGGTACCTGGCGGGCTTTCTGACCACTCGCGAAGAAATTGGCGCGCTCTATTCTCTGAGCCTCGACAAGGGCATCACTCAGGTGGGAAACCTCACTCTGGAGATCACGCCAAAGACCGCGCCGGATGCCTACGGCGCGTGGTGGGTTTCGCTGTATAATCGCAAGGAGCTGCAGCGGGTCCGGTTGAGTGACGCGGAATACGCGAAACTCGTAAAGCCCGTGAACGAAGTCATCGACAAGCGGGGCCGCGTCATTTCGGGCGGCTGGAGCAAAAAAGACGCCCGCAAGTCAAAAAAGCTCAGCAAGCTTGGCGATTCCGCCCAAGTGCTCCTTCGCGGCTTCTACCGTGACGACGACGGAGTCTTTCGCCTGATCACCGAGCCGGTAACCAAAGCCGCCGCCGCTGCAAACTGATCGCGATCGATGACGGACGACGCCCGACCCGAACTCGGGAGGGCGAGCCTCCCGGCGAGCCGTCGAATGACTTGGAGCACCGAGCTCACTTGGCAATCTGGAACGCGCCAGCCGCCGCACCCCGAAAGTCGGTCGGAGCGGCCTTATCCTTCTTCCGGGCTTTGTCGCGGGCGATCTGATGATTCATGTCGGCCGGGATGAATTGAACGTCTTTACCCAATCGCCTTGCGGAAATCAGCTCATCCCGTGCCACCTCTCCCCCACCGATCGCGACGATCACGTCACTGTTCTCCACGATCGCCCTGGATGTCGGAGACAAATTCTCGGTCCCGGGAATGAACCCGCCCCAGGTGGTATCCTTCACATAAAAGACGACGTCGACGCAAGGCGATAGCGCGACTTTGCCTTCTTTCGCCTGGGTCGAAACGATCCCGACCGTTAGGAACCCTTTGCGCTTCGCCACCTCATAGACTGCGCCGATTCCTTCGGCCGTGGCACCGATATTCACGATCGTCTTTGCCGGGTCAAACTGGCTCAGGATCCGAGTGGCTTGACCAAGCATCGCTGCCTTGTTTTCGTAGTCGGCGCCAGAATAGCCAAGAAAGGTGAGGACTCTCATCTTCTTGTTCTTGAAAAAGGCGCGTATCTTTTCCGGGGAGGCCACCCTGGTTGTCATTGGCGGATCACAGCCTAGTACCATTCGCGCGCCCAGCAACGAAATAAAGCACAAGCACAAAGCGACGACAGGCTTCGAAAGTCCTCGTCTTATGATCATAATTCGCTTTGCCTCGATTCCACCGACCTGAGAGCTATTGCGAGCTTCGGGGCAATGCAACATTCAAGGCTGGCCCTCTATTTTTCGATCACGGGGAAGCACCCAAGCCGATGAATGCTGCTGAAAGCCAACGTGGGGATAATACTGCGAAGCCGCAGGTGCGGAAAGCAGAACGATTTTGCATTTCGGTCCAAGTTTGCCTTGTGTCAGGGAAATCAGTTCGGATCCGACGCCTTGACTTTGAAAGTCTCGATCCACGGCCAAATCTGACAAGTAGCAGCAGTAATGATAATCCGTGACCGATCGTGCGATTCCGATAAGGCGCTCGCCCAGCCAGCAGGTCGCAACGATGTCTGAATTGTCGAGCATGCCTTGCAGACACGTGGAATCGTCGATCGGTCTCCTCTCGGACAAGGTGGAGCGAATCAGGAGATCGCGGAATTCATCAAGGGAAACCGGCCTATCAAGAGCGAAATGCAGCATTTGGCGGTTCTTGTTTGAGGATTCGTTGACTACTGGATTCGTTGGGAAAAGACGCGCCTTCGGCTTGTGGTCAATTGTATCGTGCCGGCTGGGACCGATGGAAGCGCAAGTCCCGGCTTCCCGCAAGCTTCCGCGAAGGAGCAAATATAACCCCGGGCAGCTGGCGCGTGGTGCTCCGCATGGTTCGGCCGCGTGCGCAGCCTCACTCGTTCATCTCCTTATGCTCCGGCGCATCGGCGTCGAGCGCGGCGACCTTCCTCTCGAGGATCTCCGGCGCGATGAGAAAGGTCAGCATTCCTGCCACGGCGAAGACGATCGGCGCGGTAACGATCGTTCTCTCCAGCCGCCGGGACACGAGGCTGTAGAGGAAGAGTAGCGAAGCGAAGACAGCGACGAGCATCGCGCTGACCCGCTCATGAGGCGCGATTTGCCGGGCGGTTTCGAGTACGCGAGTGGCAGCCTGAGTGCCGGAGATGTTCTGCAATCATAAAATCGCACTCAGTGATGAGCTGAGTGGTCGCCCTTTTCATCCGTAGCCGTCATCATCCGGCACATACCCATTCCTTCCTTGGTCGACATCATTTTCTGCATCTGCATGTGCATCGCGTCGCGCTGTTCGACCAGCAGGGTCAATACGGCCGCGACAGCGTCGAGTTTCTTGTCGGCAGGTGAACTATTCATCGCGCTCACGAGTTTGTTGAGCTCGGCATCCTGCTGAGTCCGGTCGCACATCATTTTACACTTCATCCCCGTGGCGCCCAAGCTTTCTTCCTGCTTCGCTTCGGTCGTTCCCGTCTGACCAGTCTCCTGGGCGGGAATGGCGCTTAGCGGTAGAGATGCAGCGATCAGGGTTGCTAATAAATTCATCGTTTTCATTTTACTTGATTTTGCGCCAGAGCCGTCAACGGCATCCGACGATGCAAGCTTAACTTTTCCTCCGGGACGAACTAACCACGGTTTGGCAAAGGCTGACCATAAATTGGTTGCGCAACAACTGGCGGCCAGAACATCCCACCGCCATTTCCAAATGGATCCCGTCACTGGCTCTGTCGCGCGCTCAACGGCACGAACCAGAGCGCGAATCGAGCATTTATGAGCAAGCTGGCTTCGCCGTGTTAGCTATAAGCAGCAGCAAATGATTTACGACGTCAGGAAGCAACGCCCCGACCCTTGGTGTGAGCTTGTCTTGAAATTCAAAGGATTCAGCCGAAAGGGAAACAACGAACGCCCGAGGACTGGCATCGAAAATGGTTCGCGAGCAAGCGAGCAAATCAAAAACGTCGAAATGGTGTCCGATCGAGTTGCCGGACAGGGGCCGTGGCTTTACTTCTTCACACCTCCAAGTTCCAGGATCCCCTGACTGATCAGCATCAATGAAAACAACCAGATCCGCTTCACTAATGGGCTCAGCGAGTTCCGGCGTCAGTTGCAGCACGGTAGTAATATGCGCGGCTTCGTCAGGAATGACCGCTGCCAGGCGGGAGGCTACTTCCCACCCGACACCGTCATCACCCCGAAGCGGGTTTCCGAATCCGATGATAAGCTTTCGGTCTTTCATCACCTCTTCAACTCATCCAGGACATGACCCCGGGCAGCGAGGAGTTGAATGTGCAGGGGCATCTTGCCCATGGCATGCGTTGAGCAGCTTAAGCACGGATCGTAGGTTCGAATCACCGCCTCCACGCGATTGAGCATTCCCTCCTGGAGCCGATCTCCTTTGACGAAATGGCGCGCAACCTGTTTGACGCTCTGGTTCATCGCAAGGTTGTTGTGCCCGGTGGCTATGACCATATTTACCCAGGCAATGAGGCCGTTCTCATCAATCTTATAATGATGGATCAGCGTTCCTCGCGGGGCTTCCGCGACACCAATGCCCTCAAACCTGCTCGGCCTCGCTATGGCCCGCACGTTTTTGTCGAGAATGTCCGGCTCACTGAGAAGCTGTTCGATGCGTTCTATCCCGTAAAGGATTTCAACCAATCGTGCATAGTGTTGATGGAACGAACTCAGGATGACGCCACGCCTCAGTGCCCGAAACTCCGTCCATTCCCGATCCGCCAGGGGAGTACCGCACCGGTCGATCACATTGAGGCGAGCGAGAGGGCCCACGCGATAGATTCCCTTCGGATAGCCCGCGGACTTGAAGTAGGGCGACTTCAGGTAACTGTCCGGCTCGACGGATTCTGACAGGTAGTCTGCATAGTGGGTGGGCTCGACTTGATCCAAAACGATGTTCCCCGAAGCATCAATAAAGCGCAATTTGCCCTCGTAGTGATCGAGCAGAGCGTTGTGAGCACCGGGCGCCTGTGGAGTCACGAGGGCCATGAACATGCTCGGAAAATTTCCGAACGTGCGAATCTCCTCGCGGAATTGTTCGAGAATGCTCTTGAACCACGACAACGTTCGCTGGCTGATCGCCAGGGCGTCCGGGATGCTTGCGAGCATTTTGTCCCGCATCTCACAAGAGAGCGGTTCGCTTACCCCGCCCGGCACCACCCAGGAGGGGTGAATACGCTTGCCCCCAAGCATCGCGATGATTTCCTGACCCCATTTTCGAAGAGAGATACCATCCTTGCCCAGAGAGGGCCGCGACTCCACCACGCCAACGATGTTTCGCTTAGCCGGATCGGCATCCATGCCGAGAAGCAGGTCCGGTGACGAGAGATGGAAAAAGCTCAGCGCATGGGATTGCACGAGCTGGGCCAGGTTCATTATCCGTCGCAATTTTGCCGCGGTTGGGGGAATCTGGACCGCAAGGAGCATGTCACACGCCTTGGCGGAAGCCATGAGGTGGCTCACCGGGCAGATTCCGCAGGTACGGCTCGTTAGTGCCGGCATTTCGCTGAAGGGGCGGCCTTCGCAGAATTTTTCAAATCCCCGAAATTGTGTGACGTGGAACCGCGCGTCCTGAATCTCTCCACTATCGTCTAGCTGGATGGTGATTTTCGAATGACCTTCTATCCGGGTGACGGGGTCGATAACGATTTCTCTGGTCATGGGATTCACGCTCCAAAATGCGTCTTTCCGGCGAGTGCAGGCATGCGCCCGGCCAGGAGTTCTGTGAGAATAAAATGAATCGTGTCCGCCTCGGGCGGGCAGCCCGGCACAAAGACATCCACTTTGACGAACTCGTGAACCGGACGGGAGTGCGGCAATAGTTTCGGAATGACCTTTCGCGGGACGTGCTGATTGTTCTGCGCGTTTTCGACGTATGCGCGGCGTTCAACCTCCTCGAGCTTGAACTGGTTTCTCATGCTCGGGACGTTAGAGGTCACTGCGCAATCGCCCAAGGAAACGAGAATCTTCGTTCGCTGGCGAATCTCACGAATCCTGTGCGCGTCATCCTCGCTGCTCACAGCTCCTTCAACGAGAACTATGTCGACACCCTTCGGGTATTCCTTCGCATCGACCAGCGGGCCGTAAACGAGATCTGCCTGCCGCAGCACCTCAATCAGCCGCTCATCCATGTCGAGCAGTGACATGTGACAGCCGGAACAGCCGTCCAGCCAGACGGTCGCCAGACGCACTTTGCTCATCGTCTCCCCTCCCGCGTGCGAGTCAGATTGGAAAGAAAGTCGCGCCGCTTCACCATCTCTGCGACCGATTTTCCCTTGCTCGACAACGCGCCCGTCGGGCAAACCTGCACACATTTTCCGCAGCTTGTGCACGTGTCTGAAGTTCCCCACGGCTGGTTGAGATCCGTGATCACACGTGAATTGGTGCCACGGCCCATGACGTCCCACGTATGCGCGCCCTCGACCTCATCGCAGACCCGGACGCACCTCGTGCACAAGATGCACCGGTTGTGATCCATCACAAACATGTCATGAGAAGCATCGACGACGGCCTTGGGATACAGATAAGGGAATCGGACATGCATCAAACCCTGCTCGGTGGCGAGATTCTGCAAGTCACAGTGATTGTTCGCCACACAGACCGCGCAAATATGATTACGTTCGGCGAAGAGCAGTTCCAAAATCATCGAGCGATATTTGCGCAGCCGCTCCGTATTGGTTTGGACTTCCATTCCCTCGGTTACCTTGGTGACGCAAGCCGGGAGAAGTTTGCTTGATCCGGTCACCTCCGTGAGACACATGCGGCAAGCGCCGAATTCGGTGAGCCCCTGCAGATGGCAGAGCGTCGGAATTTTGATTCCAGCGTCCGTAGCGGCGTCCAGAATGGTTTCGTCCTCCTCCGCAGTCGCTTGTCTGCCGTCTATCGTTAAGGTCTTTACCGCCATAAATTCTCAGTGCTCCGTTTCTATGCCGCGCTGCTCCCCTCGGATGTCATTGCTTTCGCGCGTGTCGCGGGCGCGGATTCAGGCTGAAGAAGATCGAGATACTCGTCGCGGAAGTAGCGTAACGTGCTGAGCACCGGATTGGGCGCGGTTTGACCGAGTCCGCACAGGCTGGTGTGTTTGACCATGTCGCAGAGCTCTTCGAGGGATTCCAGATCCTTGAGGGTCGCCTTCCGATCGAGGATCTTTTTCAACACGTTGTGCATCTGAACCGTACCGGCGCGACAGGGAACGCATTTGCCGCACGATTCTTCCATGCAGAACTGCATATAGAAACGTGCAACGTCGACCATGTTGGTGGTGTCATCCATCACCACCATGCCCCCCGAACCCATGATCGAACCCACTTGCACCAGCGAGTCATAATCGACGGGTGTGTCTAAATGGTCGGCCGGTATGCAGCCACCCGATGGCCCGCCCGTCTGCACCGCCTTGATCCTGGATCCCTCCGGAGCTCCCCCGCCAAGTTCCTCCACGATTTCACGGATTGTAATGCCCATGGGCACTTCGATTATTCCGTTATTTCGAATTTTTCCGGTAAGCGCGAAAACCTTGGTGCCCTTGCTCTTCTCCGTGCCGATGCCGGCGTACCACTTCGCGCCCCGTGTGATTATGGGAACGATATTCGCGAATGTTTCGACATTGTTTATCAAAGTGGGAAAACCCCACAATCCGCGTTCAGCGGGGAACGGTGGCCGCGGTCGCGGTTGACCACGGCGTCCTTCGATAGAGGCTATCAACGCCGTCTCTTCGCCGCAGACAAAGGCACCGGCACCAATTCGAATCTCCAGGTTGAAATTAAAGGGCGATTCAAAGATCGCCTCCCCGAGCAAGCCATGTTGCCTGGCCTGGCGGATGGCGACCTGCAGCCGGCTGATCGCCAGCGGATATTCGGCACGCACATAGAGGTAGCCCTGGCTCGCGCCAATCGCGTATCCCGCAATGGCCATTCCCTCGAGCACGGCGTGCGGATCGCTTTCAAGTACGCTGCGGTCCATGAAAGCGCCGGGATCCCCCTCATCGCCGTTGCAAATGACATACTTGCGATCGCCCTTGGACTTCGCCACCGTCGCCCACTTGAGACCCGTGGGATACCCTGCGCCACCACGGCCACGCAAACCGCTTTCGACAATCGTTTCAACGATTTGCCCAGGCTGCATATCTTGAATGACACTATGAAGTGCCCGATAACCTCCCGCTGCGATATAGTCTTCAATCCGCTCAGGGTCGATGCGGCCGCCGTTGGCACTGACCACGGGCATTTGCCGGGCGAAAAAGGGTTGTTTCGGATCGCACTGTTGCAAATGCGTGACTCCTCCGACCAGCGTGTCGACGATCGTGGGGGCGCTCCCCGGCGTGACGCGCTGATACATCACTCCATCCGGTTCCACCCTTACGAGGGGCCCCTGGCCGCAGAGGCCCATGCATCCCACGCGGCGAATCTCGACGCTGTCGCTCAGTTGCTTCTCGGCCACCGCTTTCTCCAGCGCGTCCTTGATCTCATCCGACTGCGAAGAGATGCATCCGGCCGACATGCAGCAGCGAATGCAGATCCGCTTGCGGAGAGTCCTTTCCCTTTCCGCTAGAGCTTCCAGTTCTTCAAGGAGCATAGTTCACACAGGCTTTCAGTTTTTCGACAGCCTTTTCGGGCGTTAGCCGCCCCACCACGTCGCCATCATAAACCACCGTCGGTGCGATTCCGCACGCCCCCATGCAGCGCACCGTCAGCAAAGACAGTTGCTTGTCCGGCGTCGTTTCGCCATGCCTGATCATTGCGAAGGCTTCGATCGCCTCGAGGATCTTCGCGGCGTGTTTGACATAGCAGGCGGTCCCAAGGCAGACCACGCAGGTGTGCGCGCCCTGAGGCTTAAGAGTGAAAAAGTTGTAAAAGGTTGAGACGCCGTAAACTTTGCTCGGAGGCACGAGCAGTGACTTTGCCACCCAGCGCAGCGCCACCTCGTCGAGGTAGCCGAATGATTCCTGCACCGCGTGCAGCGTCTCGATGAGCGCATGCGGTTGATAGCCGAGCTTGCGCATTTTCGCATCGATGATCTTCCACCGTTTGTCGGGCGATGGCAGCGGAGGTCTCGTGAGCCTCATAGCGCAATATGCGACACTCCAACGAGCACGCCTTCCCACGGCTTGTCAAAGACTGACCACTTTTTGTCGCTCCCCGATGTAATCGAGGTATCGCGGCTCGTACATCGTGGCTTTTATGTACGAACGCAGATCTTCCGGGCGCGGCACCGTGGCCAAACCACGCTCATAAGCCACGTCCGCGACGGCTGTCGAGATCGCCAACGAAACCTCTCTAATTCTCCTGAGCGACGGATAGAGCCGCCCTTGCTCGATATCGGCTGCGGAAGTTTCCGCAGCCAGCGCTTGCGCCGCGCTCAGAAACGCCTCGTCGGGTACCAGGCTGCTTCCGCTTGCCACGATGCCCAGCCCTACTCCGGGGAAAATGTAGGCATTATTCGACTGCCCCGGCAGGAAAGTCTTTCCGCCAAAAAGCACTGAACCGAAAGGACTTCCACTGGCGAACAACGCTTTGCCTCCTGTTGCGACGAGGGCCTCCTCCGCTGTGCATTCGGATTTCGAAGTGGGATTGGATAAGGCGAGGATCACCGGGCGTTCGTTATGCTTCGCCATGAGTTCCAGCACTGCTTTTGTGAATTTTCCGGGCTGTCCGGACGCGCCGATGAGAACCGTCGGTCGATACCGGGAAATCACGCCAGGGAGATCGCCGAGGAACTCGCCCTCGTGGGCGAATGGCAACTTGTGCTCGGCGAGGTCCGTGCGGCTCTTCACGACCAGCCCGCGCGAATCCACGAACCAACAGCGGGCACGCGCTTCCGCTTCACTCAGCCCCTGCCCGACCATAGCAACGATCAACAGGTTTGCGATTCCCGTCCCTGCCTCCCCCGCGCCACAGAAGACAAACATTTGCTCCCTCAAGCGGGATTTTGTGACCCGCAAAGCCGAGTAAATACCTGCAAGCGCGACGGCTGCTGTACCCTGAACGTCGTCGTTGAAGCATCGCACCCGGCGCTGATACCTGGCTAAGAGGCGAAATGCGTTCCGGGTGGCAAAATCCTCGAATTGAATCAAGGCGCGGGGAAAGACCTTTCCGACCGCGTTCACAAATTCCTCGATGAGATCATCGTAGGCGGCGCCGCGAAGCCGCGGTTCCTGAATCCCAATATATAGACGATTTTTCAACAGATCCTCGTTGCTGGTGCCGACGTCGATAGTCACGGGCAGGCACGCTGCGGGATGAATGCCCGCGCAGACCGTGTAGAGAGCCAGTTTTCCAACGGGAATCCCCATGCCATTCGCGCCCAGATCGCCCAGGCCAAGGATGCGTTCACCGTCCGTCACAACGATCATCTGGACCGCTCTGCTCGGCCAATTCTGTAAGATCTTCGCAATTCGACCGGCGTCTCTAATGGAAATATAGAGACCTCTGGGACGGCGAAAGATATGCCCATATTCCTGACAAGCACGTCCCACAGTCGGGGTATAAATAATGGGCATCATCTCCTCCAAATGATCGAGGACCACCCGATAAAAGAGTGCTTCGTTGCGGTCCTGCAACCCGATCATGAAAACGTAGCGCTCGAGGTCAGACGATTTTCTGTGAAAATTTCCCAGAACGCGCTCCACTTGTTCCTCCACCGTGTGAACGCGCGGGGGCAGCAGTCCGCGGAGCCCCAGGGCTTCCCTCTCTTCCTCCGTAAAGGCTGTTCCTTTATTTAATGTCGGATCATGAAGAAGGGAGATGCCGAAAGGCAAAGAGGGATCAGGGGCGTCGCGCTGGGTCGGTATCGGAAGCATGGTTAGGCTCCTTTCCATTGTGGTAGCCCACGCTAAGGGTCGAGTGAGGCTGCCGCTAAGCTTGTCTTGGCAAAAAGCAGCCGAAAATTGCTCTCCCGAGCCACGCGATCGGTCGCGCCGATGCCGGAGGGGGATCCGTCCTGCCAGCGCCATCGACGCGTCAGCGTCGAAAAGACCCGTTTACGACGTGTGCGCGAACCGGGCGGAAATCGGCCCCCGATGGCTGCGCTTTTCCGAGTTGCCTATCGCGTCCCGCAGTGATGCGATCCCGCATCGACGATTATCTTAGCGGCCTCCTGATAGCCAAGTTTCCCGGTATTGACGACAAGATGGTAGTAATGAGGATCGGCAACGTCCACGCCGAAATACCGGCGGACATATTGCTTGCGGGCACGATCGTTCTTATCGACGTATTGAGCCGCTTCCTTCTTACTCAGCTTGAAAAAATCTGCGATGTGCAGCACGCGTGACTCAAGCGGTGCGACCAGGCGGACGTGAAACGCATGCGGGAGCTTGGCGCAAATGATGTGCGATCCGCGTCCAATCACGACGACTCCCCCCGCGTTGGCCAGCTTAAGTATGGTTCGTGTCACGCTCTGAACCAAAGCAGGCGAGGAGGGGTGAAGGCCGAGCAGTTCCTCGAATGCGTCCTTAAGAGCCGACTTATCCTCTTCCCGGATAAACTCTTCCCAGTGCTTGGGAAGACCTTGATCCTCGAGGACAGCTTTCACGATATTCTGATCAAAGAGAGCCCACGAATGTCCCTTTTCAAGCGACTGAAACGAGGCAGTCACCATTTGCCCGATTGTGATCGCCGCAGCACCAGTCTCCCTGGAAATCGTGATGGTGGGAAGTTTCCTTTTGCTTTCAATTCGATACTCTCGCGCCTGGGCGAGAAGGTAGGCCCTCCATTCATCAAGCGAAAAATTCTTCATACGGGGAAACTACGTTTTTGCGGACCTTAATCCACATTCCCGGGTTCAATCAAGAACCTCAGCATCTTTCCTTCGCATTTCGACCTTTGTGCGAAGCAAGGCAAAAACTGGGACGCGCCATAAAGTGTTCGAGGAAGGACGACCGATTGTCCGCAATGGTATTCGGTATCAAGGGCCTCCAATCATTTCTTCAAAAACCAAAGAAACCACACTAAAGTGATTTATAGCTCGTGCCCTGCCCTCCCGTGCGCATGGGACCAAGCCTAAAGCATACATCATCAAACGAAATGTCCAGCCCGCTCCATCTCCGAAGCATCCTGGTTCCCGTGGACTTTTCGACCTCGTCGGAACAAGCGCTCCGGCAGGCGAAGGCCTTTGCGGCGAAGTTTGGCGGCAAGATCACCCTGGTCCATGTCATCGAGTCGGGTCGCTATGTCGGCGAATTCACGGAACTGGAGACCGGGATGACAGAAATCCCGCGCAGAGTTGAAGAGCGGCTCCGTATGCTTGTCAGCGACTCGGGCGAGCCCGCTCTTTTTGACAACGTGGAAGTGCGTGCCGGACGGCCCTTTCACGAGATCAGCAGGGCTGCCAGTGAGCTTGACAGCGATCTCATCGTCATGGCTTCGCACGGCCGCAGCGGCGCGGCGGACGTACTTCTGGGCAGCACCGCCGAGCGGGTCGTCCGCCACGCACCGTGCCCGGTTCTCGTCGTGCGCGAGTTGCTGCGCCCACCGAGCGACGTGGCGACCTGAAGCGACGCGCCAACGCCAAACGGCACTCGAAGTTTCGCGAAGAGAATCGATCGGCGGGCGTACGCCTTGAATAGCCCGGGCAACCTCTCGCGAAAGCGACCGCCAATTTGAGGCAGCGGTCAGGCGCTGGAAGAGCACCACCGTCATATTCCGCCAAGAAACGAATAGCATTCGACAAGATCCTGCAGGGCAGATCGGACGGTCGAGCCAATCTTTGGTCCCACCGTGAACGACATGTCCCCCAAGGAGAAAGAATGATAAACGCGCTGAAAATATGGAATGCTAACAGGGAAACGGAGGAGATGGAGACCTCTTGTCGTTCTTCCGTATGAGAACCGTCATATCGATCAGCGAAACTGTGGCGCCATTTCACGCCGGAGACGGTCGGTGTGAAGTTTGGGCAAGCGCGGAAGGCAAATACGACGAAGCGAACTCGCGCCTCGAAGTGAATCTTGACAGCTTTCTGCGCCTGCGCGACGACCGGCATCTTGCGACGAACTGGCTGCCAGGCGCACAAACCGTCACGTCTCTGGCCCCCTTCGAGGAGGCCACTTCAATTGCAAAAGCAATCTTCAAGCACTGGGTTGAACGCGTGCGCCGGGCCATGCCGACATGTGCGGTCGGAAAACATCCAGACGCTTTTTGACAACTTGCCGGTCTCGGGCCGGAGCGTAGTGGCGTGAGGGAGTGTTGTAGGAACAATTCTGTTGTTTGGGCCGAACTGAGGCGGGACGACCGCTGCTCCAAGCCGTCATTTTCGGACTATTCGTTGCGAACGGGTTGGCTCGAAGGGTCGGTTTCACCGCGCACCTCCCTTGGACAATGCCCTGTTTGCGCCACAATCGGCTGGGGAGGAGCAGGCAAAAAGCGGGCAGGATTTGCCAGATTGCTGGAAGCAGGGACCAGGAAGCGGGGCGACCTATATGGCGGATTCGCTGGAAGCAGGCCATGTCGCAAAATTATTACGCCGATCCGAACGTGCGAGCGCGTATCGTGGAGTTCTTGGGCGGCGGCAGCGTTGCAGATGCGAGTTGTCACTACCTCACGACCGGAGACGCGGCCGACTTTCAGCATCGGCAGGCCCTGCCGGTTCGTGAGCTGTTTCGTCTTTTCGAGAGGGGTGTGGACATCTGCCGATCGCTCTGGGACCGAGTATCCCTCATCGTCGATCTCGATATCGAGTACGTAAACTTCGATTATCCAGCCGAAGCCTTTCTCGAACCGGAACGTGTCTTCGACCTTCAAGCTCCTGTTGAACGTATCGTGGAGGAACTGCTGCTTAAATTTGATATCGTTCCGCTTCATTGTCTGAGCGGACGAGGACATCATTTTGTCTGGCGTATCCGGCAGGACTCCGCAACGTGTAGCTGGCTCGCCCGGCTTGGACGGGTTCCGTCGTCGCTTTGGGAAATCAGCAGTCATCCTCATCCGCCGGACGGCGAGTCCGTTCGGACCGAACTCACTGCGGCCTTTGCCGGGCTGGCTCTTGTGATGGAATACCTCGCTCACCGCGTGAAGGAACTAGCGGCGGCGCTCAGTGGCGTTCCCGTCGAATTGACCGCCGTTGAAGTCGGTTCTGGCCATCGAGGGCGTGAGATGATTTCGATCGACATATCGGAATATGGAGATCCCCTGCCCTCCCGCGTCTTTCGTGTGCCCTTCAGCCTTTACCTCAAGCCTCAGTATCAAAGTTGGCTGATCGGCGAGGATGTTCTGAGTAATCTTCCCGAGCTATTTTGCATACCCCTGCATGAAATGAACTGGCGCCAGGGAATCGTGGTAATGCGCGACGCGCGGATGACTGCCGAACTCGCTGCCCGCGCCTCGGTCAAAATCCCCGATCTCACCAAAGCGATGGAAAATCTTATCGCGGAATACGAGGCCTCCACGCTGGCGAAATTCCACGCCTGGTTCTACTCTGCCGAGCACAATCCTCCCGAACGCTGGCTGGAAACCTACGACCGCACACCCATGGATATTCTGCCTGCGTGTGTTAGAACCATTCTCCTGAATCCGAATGATCTGCTGCTTCGGCCGAGCGGCATGCGCCTGGTGACGCGCGTGATGCTCGCGCTCGGCTGGCACCCGCGCCACATCGCCGGGCTGATTCGTTCGAAGTTCGAACGCGACTATGGCTGGGGAAGCCAATGGCTGGATGCCGATCCGTCGACACGTGCTGATTTTTATACACGTGTTTTTTCCGGCCTGTTTGCAGTGGGCCGGGACGACCTTGTAAATTTTAATTGTCAATCATCCAAGGAAGAAAAGACATGCCCCGTCTCCGACTGTCCGGCCAATCTGGAATTGTTCCGGCGTTCGGCGCTGGCCCGAAGACGTTATGACCACCTGGCCCATCGGCCTTTCAACAGGCTGTTTCTACCAGAAGAGCATCATTGATTGCCTGGACGTGATCCGTGCAAGCGGGTTCAGCTTCATCGAAGTCTGCTCGTCTGCATCGCATCTCGACTATCATGATTTGAGTGCCGTCCGACGCGCGGGAAGACTCATTGCGGATCTTGGCCTGGAAGCCTATTCCTTCCACGCGCCTTTTGCGGACCACATCGATATTTCTTCGCTGGATGCAGGCATGCGTGCGAAGGCTCTCAAGGAAATACTGGAGGCGGCCGAGGCCGCCGCCACGCTGGAGGTGCATTATCTGGTCGTCCATCCCGGCCCCGAAAGTTCTATTATGCCGCCGCGAGAGGAGACGCTCCAACGGATGGAGAACGTCGTCAACACCCTCAATCAAGTTGCCCACCGATGTCAGGCGTTGGGAATAGCGTGCGTGCTGGAGAATAAGCTTCCGCATCTCCTCTTTGGAGGAACGAGCGACATCCTCTGGATCCTGGACGCTCTCGACAGCGTCGAAGTCGGCGCATGCCTCGATACCGGTCACGCTTCCCTTTCCGGTGATCTTCATAACCTTGTAGTGAAGCTGGCCGGACATCTCAAAATGATCCATGCGAACGACAATCGAGGCTCACACGATGATCACTTGCCTCCGGGTGACGGCCGGGTCGACTGGGAAAGGCTCCTTCGTGAGATGGAGAAGACCGGCTTCGAGGGCGCATTCATACTGGAACTGGCGGGTGCCATCGAGCCGGGCAAAACGATGGCCAACGCGCGCCGAGGTCGCTCGTATTTGCGGCAAATTTCACGCCGTCTCACATTGTCCAAGCACCTTCGGCAATAAACGGAAAGCATTCGCCAATTTGCTGGAAGTTGGCCCCCGCGCCAAACGCTAGAGTTCGCGTTGAGAGGACGGTTATGACAACGCAAACGCTTGAATCCCCCGCCGTAAAGTCCGACGCAAAGAGGTCCGAATACATTCGATGGTTCAACGAGATTGGCATCGACGACATTCCGCTCGTCGGCGGCAAGAATGCCTCGCTTGGTGAGATGTGCCGGGAACTGGCAGCAAAAGGCGTCAAGGTGCCAAATGGCTTCGCTATCACTGCAGATGCCTACCGTTACGTTCTGCGCGAAGGGCGGCTCGATCAGAAAATCAAAGAGATTCTTAGCGACCTCGACACACGAGAAATCGAGAACCTTCGCCTGCGCGCCAGCCAGGTGCGGCAGGCAATCCTTAGTGTTGAACTGCCTGAGCACTTGGAAGCGGAAATCATCGGCGCCTACTCGAGGCTGCGCGGCAGCGACCTGCACCCGCCGGACGTGGCGGTACGCAGCAGCGCCACCGCGGAGGATCTGCCCGACGCGAGTTTTGCGGGCCAGCAGGAAACCTATCTGAACGTGCAAGGCCATCGGGCGCTCTTGCACGCGTGCAAGCACTGCTTCGCCTCGCTGTTTACCGATCGCGCGATTTCCTATCGTGCCGACAGAGGGTTCGACCACGAGAAGATCGCCCTTTCGATCGGCGTGCAGCGCATGGTGCGCTCGGATCTCGCGGCGGCGGGGGTCATGTTCACCCTCGATACCGAAAGCGGATTTCGCGATGCCGTGCTGATCAACGCGTCCTATGGCCTCGGCGAAAACATAGTGCAAGGCTCGGTCAATCCCGACGAGTATTACGTTTTCAAGCCCACACTGAGGCAGGGATTCAAACCGATTCTGCAGAAAACTCTGGGAAGCAAGGAATTCAAACTGATCTACGACACGGGCGGCGGCAAGATGGTGAAGAATGTGCCCGTCCCCCCTGACGAGCGCAGCCGCTTCGCCATTAGTGACGAGGACATCCTTGCGCTCGCACGATGGGCCTGCTTGATCGAAGAGCACTACAGCGCAAAGCGCGGCTTTCCCGCGCCTATGGATATCGAGTGGGCCAAGGACGGAAACACGGGCGAACTCTTCATCCTGCAGGCGCGGCCGGAAACGGTCCAATCGCGAAGGAACGTCGAGACTTTCGAGGTTTACCAACTCAAGCAACGAGGGCCAGTGCTCGTAACTGGGCGCAGCGTCGGCGAGAAGATCGCGAACGGCCCGGTCCGCGTGATCAAGAGCGTGGAATTCCTCCATCAATTTTGCCAGGGCGATGTTCTCGTCACGGACAAGACCGATCCCGACTGGGAGCCGATCATGAAAAAGGCAGCTGCCATCGTCACCAACCGCGGCGGGCGAACCTGCCACGCCGCCATCGTCAGCCGGGAACTCGGCGTGCCCGCGATCGTCGGTACCGAGCACGGCACCGAGGTGCTTGCCGAGACGGCCAGAACGTCACCGTCTGCTGCGCGGAAGGCGAAACGGGATTTGTCTATGAAGGCAAGCTGCCGTTCGAGGTGCAGCGGGTGAACCTGAAGGATATCAGCCGGCCGCGGACGAAGATCATGATGAACGTCGGCAATCCCGAGGAGGCGTTCGCCCTCTCGTTCATGCCCAACGACGGTGTCGGCCTCGCCCGCGAGGAGTTCATCATATCGACCTACATCAAGGTCCATCCTCTGGCGCTTCTCGACTATGACAAGCTCGACGATCCGCTCGCGAAGGCTGAAATTGACCGGATCACGGCCGGCTACTCGGACAAGCCGCAATTCTTCGTCGATAAGCTGGCGCAGGGCGTAGCGATGATCGCCGCTGCGTTTTACCCGAAGGACGTCATCGTGCGGCTGAGCGACTTCAAGACGAACGAATACGCAAATCTTATCGGGGGCGGCAAGTATCGAGCCCAACGAGGAGAATCCGATGATCGGCTTCCGCGGTGCATCGCGCTACTACAACCCGCGCTACCAGGCCGGCTTCGCGCTGGAGTGCCGTGCCATGAAAAAGGTGCGCGACGAGATGGGACTGACGAATCTCAAGCTCATGGTCCCGTTCTGCCGCACGGTCGAGGAGGGCCTGCGCGTTCAGGCCGAAATGGAAAAACATGGCCTCAAGCGCGGGGAGGACGGGCTGGAAATCTATGTCATGTGCGAGATCCCCAGCAATGTGATTCTCGCCGACGAGTTCGCGGAGATCTTCGATGGTTTCTCGATCGGCTCGAACGATCTCACCCAGCTGATCCTTGGTGTGGATCGTGATTCGGAAATCGTGGCCCACATCTTCGACGAACGAAACGCGGCAGTGAAAACCATGATCGCCCAGGTGATCGCGGTGTGCCGCGCAAAGGGACGAAAGATCGGCATCTGCGGACAGGCACCCAGCGACTATCCCGAGTTTGCCCAGTTTCTCGTCGAGCAAGGCATCGACAGCATCTCGCTCAATCCTGACACCGTTCTCAAGACGACGCTCGCGATCCTCGAGAAGGAAGGATCCTAACCATGAAACTTGTCGTCGGAACCGATTTCTCTGAGAATGCCAGGGCTGCATGTGCCACGGGAGCCGCTCTGGCGCGTCGTTGGAGCGATACGCTGGCTCTTGCTCACGTCGTGGACGAATCCATGAGCCAGCGATTGCCTGAGGAAATCCGGGAGACCTTGGCGGCGTCCACCAATGATCGCCTTCATAACGAGGCCGGACAGTTTGGCTTGGAGGGAGTCAAAGTCGAAGAGCACATCCTTTCAGGCGCGCCGGAACAGGCGCTCAAGAATCTGGCCACCGAATCGAACGCGCGACTGGTGATCGTTTCATCAGTCGGCCATCGTGCGGGAGAGTGGCTTCTCGGGAGCGTTGCCGAGCGCACGGCCGAGGCCAGTCCCGTTCCGACATTGGTGGTACGCAGCGCGGCGCCATTCGAGGCCTGGGCGCGAGGTGAAAGGGCGCTGAAAGTCTTCGTTGCGGTGGATTTCACCATTGCCTCCGACAGGGCTGTGCAGTGGGTCAAGAACCTCCTTGCCGCCGGACCCTGTGAGATCGTTCTCGGGTATGTCGATTGGCCCTTGGGCGACGAACCCCGGCTGGGGCTGGGCTGGACGCCGTTGCTGAGCCATGAGGCGCCGGAAGTGCACACCATCCTCAAGCGCGAGCTCCATGACCGGGCGGTCACGGTGCTGGGAAAGACCGACGTGCGTGTTCGATCAGAGCCCAGCATGGGTCGCCCCGACGTCCGACTGATCGAGATTGCGGCCGAGGAACAGGCCGATCTCATCGTCACCGGAACGCACCAGCGCCGCGGCGTTACGCGTCTCTGGCATCCCTCCATATCACGGGCGCTGTTGCGTTATGCGCCGATGAGCGTCCTCTGTGTTCCTTTGGCTTCCGCCGAGGGGATTCCCCAACACAGCGCACCGGTCCGTCGCGTGCTCGTTGCGGTTGACCTCAATGAACACGGCGGCCGCGCGATCCCCTACGCCTACGGGGTCGTGAACAGCGGCGGGATCGTGCGGCTCGTCCAAATCATCACGCCGTTCAATGCAACTCTGCCGCTCCGCGCCCACGATCCACACCCCGCAGCACTCCCCGCCAAGAGCCGTGCCCTTGAACTCGCAGAGACCAAGAGGAGACTGGAGTCGCTGGCTCCTGAGGATGCGACGGCACGCGGCATTGTGACGGAAGCTGCGGTGCTCGAGGCCGAAGACGTCGCGGACGCAATTCGGCAGGCGGCCGATCACTTTGGCGCGGATGTCGTGTGTGTCGGTGCCCACAGTCGCTCCGACCTTTCGCGAACCATTCTCGGCTCTGTTGCGAAAGCGGTAATGACCCGCAGCCGACGGCCGGTCTTGATCGTGCGAGACCCGCCGCCATGAAGGCGCACGAGACAGTTCCCTGGCACGGGCTGCAGATTGCCGAGGCTCTCGCGTTGCTCGATACCAATCTCGACAAAGGTCTCTCGGAGGATCAGGCGAAGGTCCGCCTTGCGAAATACGGACCAAACCGCGTCACAAGACGTCCCGGAACCCCGGCGTGGAAAAGCTTCCTGCTGCAGTTTCATCAACCGCTCATCTATATTCTGCTGTTGGCGGGCGCGATTACCGCGGGACTCGGCGAGATCGTGGACTCATCGGTAATTTTCGGCGTCGTCGTGGTGAATGCAATCGTGGGCTTCCTCCAGGAAGGCAAAGCAGAGAAGGCGATCGATTCCCTCTCGCGACTGACCCGCAGCGATGCGACAGTGCGTCGTGATGGGAAACGGCGTCGTATCGCCTCCGATGAGCTCGTTCCGGGAGACGTCGTTCTCCTCGATACGGGAGACCGTGTTCCGGGAGACCTGCGCCTGACCGCCATGCGCCAGTTGCGGGTGGATGAGTCCGCTCTCACCGGAGAGTCCCTTTCCGTCGCCAAGCATCCGGGTCCGGTTGCGAAGGACGCCATGTTGGCGGACCGCTCCAATCTGGCCTTTGCCGGGACATTGGTGACATCCGGGAATGGCCAGGGCGTGGTCTGGGCGACCGGAGACAGGACGGAGACCGGGCGCATCGCATGGCTGATATCCGAGGCCGTCAATCTCGACACGCCGCTTACACGCAAAGTGGCCGAGTTTAGCCGGCTGTTGCTGTGGCTGATCCTTGGCCTCTCCGGCATTGTTGTTTTGGTAGAAGTCTGGCGCGGGAAAGGGCTCGTCGAAATCTTCATGCCTGCGGTCGCACTCGCGGTCGGCGCGATCCCGGAGGGACTTCCCGCCGTGGTCACGATCACACTTGCCATCGGCGTGGCGCGCATGGCCGCCCGGCGCGCCATCATTCGGAACCTGCCCGCCGTGGAAACGCTCGGCAGCACGACAACGATCTGTTCGGACAAGACGGGCACTCTCACCAAGAATCAAATGACGGTGCAAGAAATCTACGCCGGCGGGCGATTGTTCGAAGTGACGGGAACCGGATACAATCCCGCCGGCGACCTGCGGCTCGAAAATCGGACGACAACGCCTCGAAATCATCCTGCCTTGATCGAATGCCTGAAGGCAGGGCTCCTGTGCAACGATTCACAACTCGTGCAGAAGGAAGGGCGATGGGAAATCGAGGGCGACCCGACCGAGGGCGCACTCGTTGTTGCGGCCCGCAAGGCGGGCCTCCAGCCCGCGGAAATCGATCGTGCACATCCCCGAATCGACGCCATCCCCTTTGAGTCTGCGAATCAGTTTATGGCCACCTTGCACGCCGGGGGCCATGGCAAGGAGCGAACGATTTACAAGAAAGGCGCTGCTGAGCGCCTTCTCGAACGATGCACGGCCTCGCTTGATGAGCGTGGCGCTCCCGTCCCTCTCGATCTTCAAGAAGCTCATCGGGCCATAGAGCGGATGGCGCGCAAGGGTCTGCGAGTACTGGCTTTCGCCAGCCGGCAGATCACGCCCGATCAGCAAGCCCTGGAGCACGCTCATGTCGCCGAAGGCCTGACCTTCCTCGGACTTCAGGGGATGATCGACCCGCCGCGACCCGAAGCGATTGCCGCGGTGGAGCGCTGCCGCCGGGCTGGGATCCGGGTGAAGGTGATCACGGGCGACCACCTCGTGACGGCGCGCGCCATCGCGAAGAAGTTTGCTCTGGTCGACGATTCCGAAGACGGGCGCTTCACTGTCAGCGGCCGGGAACTGGAACGCCTCACTGCCGAATCACTTGCAGACACGGCCGAACGCGCCACCGTGTTTGCGCGCGTCAGTTCGGAGCAGAAGCTCCGCTTGGTACAGGCCCTGCAGTCCCGCGGCCACGTTGTTGCGATGACCGGCGACGGTGTCAATGATGCGCCTGCACTCAGGCAGGCCGACATCGGAATAGCCATGGGGTCGTCCGGGACGGAAGTCGCCAAGGGCGCCGCGGACATGGTCCTCACTGACGACAACTTCGCAACCATCGAATCCGCCGTCGAGGAAGGCCGGTGCGTTTTCGACAACCTGACAAAGTTTATTGTTTGGACCCTTCCGACCAACGGCGGCGAAGCCCTCACGCTGCTGACGGCGGTCCTCTTTGGCACAACGCTGCCGGCGCTGCCTGTGCAACTGCTATGGATCAACATGACCACGGCCGTGCTTCTTGGCATCACCCTCGCGTTCGAAACGAGGGAGTCCGACCTCATGGATCGTCCTCCAAGACCTCCACGGGCGCCCTTGCTGAGTTTTGAACTCCTCATGCGCACGGGCCTCGTTTCGCTGCTGATGCTGGCGGCGGCCTTCGGCATTTTCTTTTGGGAATCCCATCACGGGGCAACGGTCGCCCAGGCGCGCACAGCGACGGTCAACGTCATCATATTCGTGGGAATTTTCTACCTTTTCAATTGCCGCTCCCTTCTCCAGCCCATCTTGTCGCTCGGACTTTTCTCAAACCGCTGGCTGCTGGCCGGTGTCGCCGCGATGATCATTGCGCAAATGGCCTTCACGTACGTTCCCTTCATGAACGCCACGTTCCATTCGCGCCCGCTGGACGCCGACTCGTGGCTGCGGTTGATCGCGGTGGCCTTCGCTGTGTCAATGATCGTCGCTTTCGAGAAACGGCTTCGCGCGCGGCCGGGACCCATCGTGAGTTCGGGGCGGCTTTGGAACCGGCGGCGCAACGGATGGGACTTATGCTAACTGTAGCCCGGCACAAAGTTGACAGGAGCAACGAGTTTCTCTATCGGCCGCCTCTTCCGCTGGAGCGGATTTTTGCTCCGAAGGCGGTCGCGCTGATTGGTGCTAGAGAGAAGCCTGGCAGCGTGGGACGGACGATCCTGGAGAACCTTCAAGCGGGGGGGTTCGCCGGTTCGATCTATCCCGTAAACCCGAAGCGCGACCGGGTGCTCGAGGTCAAAGCCTACACGTCCATCGCTCGCGTGCCGCAGGCAGTCGATCTCGCCATCATTGCAACCCCGGCGGTGACAGTGCCGGAGGTCATCGCAGAATGCGCCAAAGCCGGGGTGGCGGGAGCAGTTGTCATATCGGCTGGCTTTAAGGAATGCGGCGAAGCGGGCCTGACGTTGGAGAAGCGCGTGCGACAAGCGCGCGGAACGATGCGGGTGATCGGCCCAAACTGCCTCGGCATCATGGTTCCGCATGCGGGCTTGAACGCCACATTTGCAGCAACGATCGCGCGCGCGGGCAGCGTGGGTTTCATCAGCCAGAGCGGAGCGCTTTGCACAGCGATCCTCGACTGGAGTCTTCGTGAGCACGTTGGGTTCAGCGCTTTCGTCTCCGTCGGATCCATGCTCGATGTCGGCTGGGGGGATTTGATCTACCATCTCGGTGACGACCCCCATACGCGCAGCATCGTGATTTACATGGAGTCGATCGGCGATGCGCGGGCCTTTCTGTCTGCCGCCCGCGAAGTGGCGCTCACCAAGCCGATCATCGTCATCAAAGTGGGGCGGAGCGAAGCGGCCGCCAAGGCTGCGGCTTCGCACACCGGATCGCTTACGGGAACCGACGAAGTCCTTGATGCGGCCTTCCGGCGGGCGGGAGTGCTCAGGGTCAACACAATCGCCGAGCTTTTCAACATGGCAGAGGTGCTTGGCAAACAGCCGCGCCCGCCCGGACCGCGCCTCGCGATTCTCACCAACGGAGGCGGACCCGGCGCGCTGGCCACAGACGCCCTGATCGCGGGCGGCGGCGAGATTGCCAGACTTTCGGCGGAGTCCTTCGAAGCATTTAACGAGCTGCTGCCGCCACATTGGAGTCGGAATAATCCCGTGGATATTCTCGGTGACGCGAGCGCTGAGCGTTATGCGCGGGCGGTCGACACGCTCGCGCGCGATCCGAATAACGATGGCGTGCTCGTCATCCTTACCCCGCAGGCCATGACCGAATGCACCGAAACGGCAAAGCGGTTGAAACCGTTCAGCCAGCTCGAAGGAAAACCGATCCTGGCAAGTTGGATGGGTGGTGAGGCAATCGCCACCGGCGAGGCAATTCTTAATGATTCCGATATTCCAACCTTCTCGTATCCAGATACGGCCGCACGCGCCTTCTCCTTCATGTGGCGCTACAGCCATGACCTGCGAATGCTTTATGAAACACCCGCTCTGGCGACAGACGTCGATAATGTCCCGTTGCGAGGCGATGCGGTGCGGGTGGTGATCGCAGAAGCCAGGAACCACAGACGCACGCTCCTGACCGAAGTGGAGTCGAAACAAATCCTGAGCGCCTACGGAATCCCGGTGGTCGAATCCCACGTCGCGCATACCGCCAAACAAGCTGCAAAGATCGCCGGGAGGCTTGGCTACCCGGTCGCTCTCAAGGTGCATTCGCACACAATCACGCACAAATCCGACGTTGGTGGCGTAAAACTCGGACTCCGCAGCGCAGGCGCGGTCGAAAAGGCGTTCGATGCCATCAAGGAAGGCGTTTCGCATAAGGCGGGCGCGGACCAATTCCTCGGAGTCACGGTGCAACCGATGGTTGAGCACCGGGGCTACGAGGTGATTGTCGGGAGCAGCATCGATCCGCAGTTCGGCCCTGTGCTACTATTCGGAGCCGGCGGACAACTCGTTGAGACTTTCAAAGATCGCACCATTGGCTTGCCTCCGCTTAACGCGACACTCGCGCGGCGCCTGATGGAGCGAACGCGCATCTACGAGGCGCTGCATGGCGTTCGGGGAGAGCAACCGGTCGATCTCGCCGCACTCGAGCAGTTGCTTGTGCGGTTTAGCCAACTGGTCGCCGAACAACCGCGGATCAAAGAAATAGACATCAATCCTTTGCTCGTCTCGTCGGACATGATGGTGGCGCTCGATGCGCGAGTGATTCTGCATGATCCTGAAACGCCGGAAAGCCACTTGCCGGCGCTCGCGATTCGCCCGTATCCGACACATTACGTGACAGCGTGGAAGCTTCGCGACGGAACGCCGGCGACCATTCGCCCGATTCGCCCGGAGGACGAGCCGTTGATGGTCGCGTTTCACAAGACGCTTTCCGAGGAAAGCGTCCATTATAGGTATTTTGGCGCGCTCAAGCTCGAAGAGCGCGTCGCGCATGAGCGACTGACACGCATTTGCTTCAACGACTACGACCGAGAGATCGCTCTTGTCGCCGATCACAAGCGCCATGACGGCGCCCACGAGATTCTTGGGGTCGGAAGACTGAGCAAGACACATGGATTCGAGGAGGGCGAGTTCGCCATCGTGATCAGCGACCAGTGGCAGGGCCACGGACTCGGAACGGAGTTCTTGAAGCTCTTGGTACGCATAGGACGCCGGGAAAAGCTCCATCGGATTTTCGGACACATGCTTACGGACAACATCGCGATGCAGCGAATCAGCAGAAAGGCTGGGTTCGATCTGCGCTACGACGCCGATGAAGGAGAGTGGAAGGCTGAAATTAACCTGGAACGACAATGAATACACAGGCTTTGGTAATCGGGCTTGGCAATGAATATCGGAGCGACGATGCCGTGGGACGCGCAATCGCTCGCAAGTTGAAGGCAAGCGCAGGCAACGAATTTCGTGTCAAAGAGGAAAGCGGCGAGGGCGGAGCGCTGATGGAAGCGTGGAATGACGCGGATTTTGTTGTTTTGGTTGACGCGGTTGAATCGGGCGGTTTGCCGGGAACAATCCGCCGGATGGATGCGCGGACGACGGGTATACCCAGCGAGCTTTTTCATTGCTCCGCCCACGGATTTGGTGTCTCCGAAGCGATTGAGCTGGCACGCGCCCTCAAGCGGCTTCCCGCCCGTCTCATTGTTTACGGCATTGAGGGAAGAAGCTTTGCGTTAGGCGCGGAACTCACTCCGGAAGTGGAGGCGGCTGCGGACGAAGTGGTGCGGCGCGTGAAGGACGAACTCTCGTTCGCCAACGCAGGGGGCGAGTGCTGACCGATGAAAACGCAAATTAAGACCATAGATGCCAACGAAGCGGTTGCGCGCATCGCTTACGCGCTCAACGAAGTCATTGCCCTTTTTCCCATCACACCTGCGACACCAATGGGGGAGTGGGCAGATCAATGGGCTTCCGAAGGCGCTAGAAACCTGTGGGGCACAATCCCCTCAGTCATTGAGATGCAAAGCGAAGGCGGCGCAGCGGGGGCAATCCATGGCGCACTGCAGACCGGCGCTCTGAGCACGACATTCACGGCATCGCAGGGCCTGCTCCTGATGATTCCTAATATGTACAAGATCGCCGGCGAGCTGACCGCGTGCGTGTTCCATATCGCTGCGAGATCGATCGCGGCGCAGGCCCTCTCGATCTTCGGAGACCACAGCGACGTCATGGCCGCGCGAGCGACCGGCTGGGCAATGCTCTCTTCGGCCTCCGTGCAGGAAGCCCAGGATCTCGCCCTGATCGCTCACGCGGCTTCGCTGGAGTCGCGTATCCCGTTCCTTCACTTTTTCGATGGTTTTCGGACCTCGCACGAGATCTCGAAAATCGAACTTCTCAGCGAAGACGTCCTCCGCGCGATGATCAATGAGCGCCTTGTGTTCGAGCATCGCGCGCGCGCTCTTTCCCCGGACCATCCGGTGCTGCGCGGCACGGCGCAAAACCCCGACGTTTTTTTCCAGGCTCGCGAGACAGTGAATCCGTTCTATGCCGCCTGTCCCGAGATTGTCCAGCGCGCCATGAACCGCTTCGCGGAGCTGGCGGGACGCCGTTATCAACTTTTTGAATATCACGGCGCGGAGAACGCTGAGCGCGTGATTGTCAGTATGGGCTCGGCTTGCGAAACGGCTTGCGAGACAGTTGATTTCCTGAATGGTCTTGGGGAACGAGTCGGCGTGCTGAAAGTGCGGCTCTACCGGCCGTTTGACTCGCGGCGCTTTGCCGAGGCCCTTCCGCGCACCACGAGGGCGATCGCTGTCCTGGACCGGACAAAGGAACCCGGCAGCGGGGGCGAACCGCTCTATCTCGACTGCGTGAACGCGCTCTACGAGTCCGCGCTCCGGCCAAAAATCGTTGGCGGACGCTACGGCTTGTCGTCGAAGGAATTCACTCCGGCGATGGTCAAGGCCATCTTCGACAATCTTGCGGAGCCAGCGCCGAAGCATCGCTTCACCATTGGCATTCAGGACGATCTCTCGGGCACAAGTCTCGATTTCGATCCGTCCTTTTCGGTCGAAGGCGACGACGTATTCCGAGCAATATTTTACGGGCTCGGCTCGGACGGAACAGTCGGAGCGAATAAGGACTCGATAAAGATCATCGGCGAGAACACCGCCAATCACGTTCAGGCCTATTTCGTATATGATTCCAAAAAGGCGGGTGCGACGACCATTTCCCATCTGCGCTTCGGCCCGCGTCCGATCCGCTCACCTTATCTGATCTCAAAGGCTCAGTTTGTCGGTTGCCATCAACCGCGCTTCCTCGAACGGATCGATGTGCTCGAGCCGATACTGCCCGGCGGCACCTTCCTGCTCAATACGCCATTCGGTCCGGAGGACGTCTGGGAGCATCTCCCCGAACAGGTCCAGCGCAAGATCATCGACCGGGATGTGCGTCTTTATGTAATCGACGCGCACAAGGTGGCACGCGCGTGCGGTATGGGAGGGAGAATCAACACGGTCATGCAGGCCTGTTTCTTCTCCATCTCAGGCGTGCTCCCTCACGATGAGGCCATAGCCGCTGTCAAGGCGGCAATTCGCAAGACTCACGGCAGGAAGGGCGAGGAAATCGTGAAAATGAATCTGGATGCTGTTGATCAAACGGTCGCTCAACTCTTCGAGGTGAAAGTTCCCGACCACGTTGGCAGCGATGTCCCAATGCAGGCGCCGGTCCCGGAAACAGCTCCGGCTTTTGTGAGAAACGTACTCGCGAAACTGATTGCCGGTCGCGGCGATGAGCTTCCCGTGAGCGCGCTCCCGGCCGATGGGACCTTCCCAACCGGCACAGCGCAATGGGAAAAACGAAACCTTGCCCGGGAAATTCCCGTTTGGGACCCGGACGTCTGCATCCAGTGCGGAAAGTGTGTGATCGTCTGCCCTCACGCGGTCATCCGTAGCAAGGCGTACGCGCCATCGGTGCTCGCCAACGCACCGAAATCCTTCAAATCGCATGCCGCCCGGCTTCCGGAATGGAAGGGCCTCAATTACACGCTGCAGGTCGCGTCCGAGGATTGCACAGGCTGCGGCATCTGTGTTGACGTGTGCCCGGCGCGCAACAAATCGGAGGCGCGGCTCAAGGCCATAAATATGCGACCTCAGGCGCCGTTGCGCGGCGCGGAGCGAGAGAACTGGGCATTCTTTATTTCGATTCCCGAAATGGATCGGCGCAACGTAGGCCTCGACCACGTGCGCGAACAGCAGATCCAGCAGCCGCTGTTCGAATTCTCGGGCGCATGCGCGGGGTGCGGCGAGACCCCTTACATCAAGCTGCTCACTCAGTTGTTCGGCGACCGGCTCGTCGTCGCCAACGCCACCGGGTGCTCGTCGATCTATGGTGGCAACCTGCCGACCACTCCCTGGGCGCAGAACGCCGAGGGCCGCGGTCCGGCATGGAGTAATTCGCTCTTTGAGGACAATGCGGAATTTGGCATGGGCTTTCGCGTTTCCCTCGACAAGCAGCGGGACTTCGCCCTGGAGCTTGTGAACAGCCTCGTCGACGCGGTCGGCAACGATTTGGCCCAAGCCATCACGAGCGCGGATCAGAAAGATGAAGCGGGGATCTACGACCAGCGCGAGCGGGTTTCCGAATTAAAACTCAGGCTCAAATCAATCAACACGCCGGAAGCGCGCCGCCTCCTGGCTGTTGCGGATACGCTTGTGCGCAAGAGTGTCTGGATCCTTGGAGGCGATGGCTGGGGCTACGACATCGGCTACGGCGGCCTGGATCATGTCCTTGCCAGCGGCGCAAATGTCAAGGTCCTGCTGCTCGACACGGAAGTGTACTCCAATACCGGCGGTCAATGCTCCAAAGCGACCCCGCGCGCCGCCGTCGCCAAATTCGCGGCCGGAGGGAAGCACGCTCCGAAAAAGGACCTCGGTTTGATCGCGATGAGCTACGGCACGATTTACGTCGCCTCGGTGGCTATGGGTGCGAAGGACGAACATACCCTCAAAGCGTTCCTCGAGGCTGAGGCCTACGAGGGGCCGGCTTTGATCATTGCCTACAGCCACTGCATTGCCCACGGCATCAACATGGCCACCGCGATGCAGAACCAAAAGGCCGCCGTCCAATGCGGACAATGGCTCCTCTATCGCTACAATCCTGAACGTGCCGCAGCCGGTGAGAATCCGCTCCAGCTCGATTCCTCGCCTCCGCGGATGAAGGTCGACGAATACCTGGAGCTCGAGAGCCGCTTCACGATGCTTGCCAGGAGCAAACCGGAAACCTCGAAGCAATTGTTCGCCGAAGCTCAGCGGGACGCGGATGCGCGTTGGCAACGTTATCAGCGACTGGCTGCCGGCAATTTGAAAACTGAAAAGAAGGAATCCCCGTGAATCTGTCGACAAAATATCTCGGAATGACGTTGCGGACGCCGATCGTCCCGTCGGCATCGCCACTCAGCGAAGACCTCGACAACATTAAGCGCATGGAAGACGCCGGGGCGGCGGCGGTGGTCTGCTATTCCCTCTTTGAAGAGCAGATCCGGCTCGAACGATACGAGTTGCACGACCGGCTCACAGCGGGCACGGAGAGCTACCCCGAGTCCCTGAGCTACTTTCCGGAACCCCCGGAATTCAAAGCCGCGCCGGCTGCCTACGCCGATCACATCGCAAGGGCGAAGGCGGCCTGCGGCATTCCCATCATTGCAAGTCTCAACGGCTGTTCTCTCGGCGGCTGGACCGACTACGCGTTTCAGATTGAACAGGCCGGCGCCGATGCTCTGGAACTAAACATCTACAACATTCCGACCGACATGGAACAGGGCGCCGCCGAAGTCGAACAAGCCTGCATCGACATTCTCAGAGCTGTAAAAGCGCACGTCACGATCCCTGTCGCCGTAAAGCTCAGCCCGTATTTCAGCAATTTTGCGAACATGGCAAAGCGGCTCGACAGCGCCGGAGCAAACGCGCTTGTGCTTTTCAATCGATTCTATCAGCCCGACATCGATCTTGAGACGCTTCAAGTCGCACCCAGCGTCCTGCTGAGCACGCCGATGGCGATGCGGTTGCCGCTGCGGTGGATCGCCATCCTCCACGGAAGAATCGCGGCGAATCTTGCGGCGACGAGCGGCATCCACCGTGCTTCCGATGCTCTCAAGATGCTGATGGCCGGCGCCGACGTGACAATGCTTTGCTCCGTGCTCTTGCGTCGCGGGATCGGGCACATCGCGGTGATCGAACGTGAGATGCGCGAGTGGATGGAGCAGCATGAATACGATTCCGTCCAGCAGCTCAAGGGCAGTGTAAGCCAGAAAAATTGCCCGGATTCCAGCGCCTTCGAACGCGCCCAATACATGCGCGCCGTTTCGCTTCCGCCCGAATCGTTTGCCCAAGGGTGAACAGGGCCTGCCGGACAGCGACGGGAAAAGGCTATTCGGAGGAGGGAATCGCCCGGCGCACTCGCTGGACCCATGTTTCGAAAATCTCCCTTGTCGCCGGACTGCCTTCGTCGAAGGGGACGGCTTCCGTCACGGTTTCTGCAGCCGGGAGCCAATTGGCCGGCAAGCGCTGACCGTCGCTTGATCGTCTCAGAAAACTGTCAAGTCTCACGTCGACTTGCGACTTCGCTTCGTCGTAGTCGGCATCTGCCCTCGCCCAAACCTCGCACGCGTCTTCCCGGGCACGAAAGGGCGCAACAATTTCGCTGATCGAAATCACTTTTCTCATTGAACCAGAAGCGGCTTGCGGCCGCCATTACCCCCGGCCGCATTGCCGCACACGCTTTCTTTAAGCAACTTTGACATCGATTGATTTCGGCTTTGCCTCTGCGCTCTTCGGAAGGTGCACTTTCAGCACGCCGTCCTTGAAGTCGGCACTGACCTTGTCGCCAGCGGCGCCTTCGGGAAGCGTGAAGCTGCGCATGAACGATCCATACGAGCGTTCAATGCGATGATACTTCTTGTCCTTTTCCTCCTTCTCGAACTTACGTTCGCCGGTCATCGTCAACGTACCGTTCTCCACGGTGACTTTGACGTCTTCCTTCTTCACCTCAGGCAACTCTGCCTTGATCAGGTATTCCTTGTCGTCTTCGGTGATGTCCACCAAGGGCGTCCATTCACTCACCGTCATAGTCTCCTCCCCCAACCCGCGCAGCGGCGTACGGCCGAACAATGAGCCCAGTCGATGTTGAATCTCCTCAATTTCTCGGAAGGGATTCCATTTCGTTAGCGCATTCATAACTTCTTTCTCCATGGGCGGTCTCTTTTCCCGCTGCGGTCACCCGCCTCTTTTTCTCACCGCGGCGAGGGATCTGAATTTGCATTCTCGATCCGCTTCAAGCTAATGCCGGGGTCGGTTTTGCCCTGCCGGATCTTGCTGAAGGCTTCTCGTTTCTTGGCAGAAACAAGAGCGAATGGAGCAACACTGAGATGGCGATAGATCGGCGCGCCGACGAGAATGTCCTGGGAATCGAGCCGCGGGGCGCTTCAGGCCGCCCTCGGTAGCGCCTCGCGGTAGTGGGAGGGAGATTGACCGACCAACTGCTTGAACGATCGATTGAAGTTTGTGATCGAGGTGAAGCCGACATCGAAAGCGACTTCGCTTATCCGGGCGTTCGGGTTTAAAAGCAGACTCTTTGCCCTTTCGACGCGGACGCGCGCAAGATAGTTGGTAAAATTGACTCCGGTAGCCCTCTTGAACATCTTGCAGAAATAGTAGCTGCTCATGTTGGCCGCCTGAGCGACCCTTCCCAGCGACAATTCTTCGGCTTGGTGCTCGGCGATGAATTCCCGGGCGCGTGTGATGGCGGCAGGCTCGCTGTTTCCTTGTTGGATCAATAACTGGTTTGCCACGAGCGAAAGGTGCTGCGCGAAGATTTCCAGCAGCCTTACAATCGATGCATACTCCTTCCGGGAGACGGTCCGGGTTTGGAAATAGGCTTCCTTGAGGCCTTTCAGATCGGCTTTTAAACCCCATTGAGCGAGCTGCCGGGCCGCCCGAGCAAACCCCCTTTCCGTTGGCCGCTTGAGCATGATTTCACCCGTCTTGAGAAAACCGATGAGATTCTCGCCGACACGGAGCGGCACGCTCGTCTCGTAAAGGCCCGCGAAGCACATCACAGTGCGAGCTTCGCAGGCCGCCGGGTCGCAGGTCTGCTGCTGCGTTCTCAGACAGGCAGCGCACGCCTGGTTGGATTCAGCCATGAGCGCGCAAAAGGGATTCTCGTGTCTTCGCCCGTGATGGGCCAGCTGCCAATACTCGACGGGACTCAAGTTCAGCGGCAACCCGGTCGCTTCCCCGAAAGCTCGCTCGTAATCTTTATAGATCTGCGAGTCGGCCAGCATCGCAATCAGCCGCTGTTTGGGATTCCTCATCAAAACGTAATATCCAGACAAGAGATTAATGCAGAATCCTGGCTGTTTCGCAAGCCCCCTCATCCGTTTCCGCTCAATACCCTACGGGCGCGATGAAGTGATCGCTCGGCTGGCAGGGGACGACAACGAGGATAGGCGGAAAATAGAGCTCCCCAGCCGGTCGCAAGAGCTCTCGCAGCGCGCCGGCGCCGACGATTCCGATTCAAGTCGCCCATTCTGTAACCGCCTTCACTTCAGGACGTTGTGGATCATTCTGATCGCTTCCGATCCATGGCGCGAGCTCGTCAGGATTCCGTCCACGGTGCCACCGGCCCCTTTGGGGCGCCGTTGCGCGTCCCATCGCGGCGACGGATCCGCGCTCCTCGGCAAAAGTCACCAAGACCATACCGAAGTGCGTAGCGATTCCCTTGGGGGAAAGCGAATGCCAAAACGATCGGTTTCGCTAAAACCTTGCGGCGCTCGGTCGCTCAGAAGATCGAAGCTGGACGTTATTCATAAGGCCGTGCGCATTGCCGCCAAATTCCGGCAAGCTTTTGCCAAAATCGTCGGAGCTTAACCCCCGCTTGAATGGTTCATTAGTGAGCAGAGACGAGGAAAGTGAAAATGAAGACACATCAGAATCACAAAGAGGAGATTAAGGATATCGCGATGTTTGGAATGTTGACACTCGCAATGGCCTCTATTGCAATAATAGGCAACGGAGTGATTGACTGGATGCTTCGCATCTTCGGCATCTAATGCCGTGGGCGCACATGACCACCGTTGAAACGGATCCCGAGCGCCTTGCCAAACGCGCGCCTCTGAATGGGCAGGTCCTACAACGGAAAGTGCATTGAGGGGGAGTCTTCCGTCGGCCGGAGCTGAGTCGTGTCATGCGACCGTGGATGGAATTTTCGAAGAGTACGTTGAGAAAAATTGACTCCTCGGACCGGAGCGTCGCGAGTCAAGGAGGCGCGGCCCGCGCGAATCTGCACGAGCGTCCGGAATGAAGATTCACCACCTCACGGTCGTCGACGCTTTGGGCAGCTTGAAGAGCGGACCCGAGGGGCTAACCAACACCGAGGCGCTGCGACGACTCGCGGAGTTTGGGGCAAACGAGGTGGAGGAAGTCGCGCGCGAGGCTCTGCTGCTCACGTTTGCCAGGGAGTTCACGCACTTCTTCGCGATCATTTTGTGGATCGCCGCGGCGCTCGCCTTCTTCGCCGAGTGGCGCGAGCCGGGACAAGGCATGGCGACACTTGGGTTCGCGATTGTCGGCGTCGTCTTGATCAACGGGGTGTTCTCGTTCTGGCAGGCGTATCGCGCCGAGCAGGCGTTGGCCGCGCTCAAGAATCTGCTCCCCAATACAACGAAGGTCGTGCGCTCGGGCGCAGTGCGGCAGGTGCCCGCGGTCGAACTCGTGCCCGGCGACGTGATCCTGCTCGAAGCCGGCGACATCCTGCCCGCGGACTGCCGTCTCGTGGAGGCATACGGTGTGCGAGTGAACAATGCGACCGTCACCGGCGAGTCGCTGCCGGCGTCACGCGACTCCGAACCATGCGACGAGCCCGAGCCGATGCACAGTCGCAACACGGTGCTCGCCGGCACCTCGCTTGTCTCCGGCGAAGCGAAGGCGCTCGTCTTCGCCACCGGCTCTCACTCGGCGTTTGGGAAGATCGCCCGGCTTACCCAGGCAACCGCCGAGACGATTTCGCCGCTTCAGGCGGAGATTGCCCGCGTCAGCCGCTTCGTCGCCGGACTCGCGCTCGGGCTCGGGGTCATTTTCTATTTCATCGGGCGCGCGATCGGACTTTCATTTTGGGAGAACTTCATTTTCGCCATTGGCATCATCGTGGCCAACGTGCCGGAGGGACTGCTCCCGACCGTGACGCTGGCCCTCGCGATGGGCTCGCAACGCATGGCCAAACGCAACGCGCTGATCCGCCACTTGCCTGCCGTCGAAGCGCTCGGCTGCACCACCGTCATTTGCACCGACAAGACCGGCACGCTCACGCAGAACCGCATGTCGGCCAAGCGGCTGTTCATCGCCGGTCGGATGTTCGAAGCAATTCCCGATGAACTCGCCGCGCTGATCGAACCGCATCGCCGCTTTTTTGAAGTGGCGGCCTGCTGCCACGATTTGAAAGACGCGCGCCCCGCCGGCGGCGGAGCTGGCTGGCTTGGCGATCCGATGGAGATTGCGCTCGTGCAGCTCGCTGCTGACGCGATGCCTGCACTGCCGCACAGCCCGCGCGTGGATGAAATCCCGTTCGATTCGCAACGCAAGCGTCTCTCGACGGTGCATGCGTCGCCGGGGGGGCGGGTGCTCTATTGCAAGGGCGCGCCCGAGGTGGTGCTTGCGCGGTGCGTTCGAGCGGCAATGAATGGCGGCGTAGTCGAGCTTGCGGCCGACTTGGCCGTCACATTTCGCACCGCGGCGGAGACCATGGCCGAAAAAGGGTTGCGCGTTCTCGCCTTCGCCTGGCGCGAGCTGCCTGAGAGCTTTGACCTGGCGAATGCGGAGGCGGACATGACCCTTGCGGGACTCGTCGGCCTTGAGGACCCGCCGCGCACGGAAGTCGCCGAAGCGCTCCAGAAATGCCGTGATGCCGGCATCAAGGTGATCATGGTTACCGGCGATCATCCCCACACCGCGACGGCCATTGCCCGCGAGATTGGATTGGTGCGCTGCGAGGCGCCCGTCGTGATCACCGGCGAGCAACTGGGTCATCTCTCGGACATCCAGCTCCAGCTCGCCCTCGACGCCCCGGAGATCCTGTTTGCGCGAGTCCTCGCGGAACAGAAAATGCGCATCGTGGGGGCCCTGAAAAAGAAGCGCGAGCTCGTCGCTGTGACGGGCGACGGCGTGAACGACGCCCCGGCCTTACGGAAGGCCGACGTCGGCATCGCGATGGGCCGCAGCGGCACCGACGTGACACGCGAGGCCGCCGACGTGGTGCTGCTTGACGACAACTTCGCGAGCATCGTCGCCGCGATCGAAGAAGGTCGGGCCGTCTTCGCCAACATCCGCAATTTCCTTACCTACATCCTCACCTCGAACGTGCCGGAGCTGATCCCGTATCTCGCGTTTGTCGTTTTCCGGATTCCGTTGCCGCTCACGATCATTCAAATCCTCGCCGTCGATCTCGGTACCGACATGCTGCCCGCGCTCGGTCTCGGCGCGGAAAAACCTGCCCTGGACATCATGAAAGCGCCTCCTCGTTCACGCACCGATCGGTTGCTGACATGGCCGCTCCTTGCCCGCGCTTATCTCTTCCTCGGCTTGATGCAGGCCGCCGCCGCGATGAGCGCGTATTGGTTCGTTCTCCGCAACGGCGGCTGGAGCTTCGGTGAGCAGTTGGCGGCACGCGACCCTCTCTACCTGCAAGCCACGACCGCCTGTCTGAGCGCGATCATCGTCATGCAGATCGCGAACGTCTTCCTTTGCCGCAGCGAACGCCAGTCGATCCTCGCCCGCAGCCTTACAAGCAACAAGCTGATTCTCGCCGGCATCGCCACGGAGCTCCTGCTCATCGGGCTTATCGTTTACACGCCGTGGGGCCAGGCGCTCTTCGGTACGGCGCCAATCGCGCTCGTCGTCTGGATCTTCATCATCCCTTTCGCGCTCGGCATGCTCGCGCTCGAAGAGCTGCGAAAATGGCTTATCCGCAACCTCCTTGGCAGCCCTGCACCTGCCTACGGTAGAGACGCGCTTTGATTTGTCGCAAAAAGTGGCCCTCCGATGCCCCCTCCATTCTGGCGGAAATCGGGTTGCGGCGGCTCTTAATCTACGGAAACCAACTCGATCCGATGGCAATCGGGTTTCTCAAGCCCTCCTCTACGCTACGCGAACTCGTGCTCGCGTTTGCGGACGGAACATGAGTCAGGTCGACCGGATACGGAATTGAGGAAGAAAATCACTTCATGAACAATTAGCGGTAAGCTTTTGACAAGCTTTGGGAAGCGGGCTCGGAGAACTTGTCTAAAGTGCCTAGCTGATGAGACGGCTGCGCGACACCTCAAAAGAACCCAAGGCGGAGGGCACGTCCCAGGCGAGGGGCAAACTTCTTTTCATCGGATGGCCGGGAGATGGCAGTCTGGTGGTCTTCGACCTCGGCAAACTTGTTAAGGGGATGCGGAAGGAATTGCGCAGCCTCCTACGCGAAGACATCGCATTTGATATTTCCGGGCTGTCAAACGAGGCCTCGCTGGTTCACACGAATCGGGGCCAGATGCGTGATCTCCTTCGCCATCTCGTCCTGGATGCGCGAGACGCGATGCCGTATGGCGGCTCGTTAAGCATAGTCATCGACAGGGATCGATGTGACAATGACGGCATCAAGCCGACTTTCGAACCGGCGGGCGACTACGTTGTGGTGGTCGTGCGCGATACCGAAAGCGGGGAGAACGCGGAGATTCCCGAGCACGGGGATGTTCGAGTCGTTAAGGGAAGAGGTTTAAGTTTGGCGGCCAGCTACGACGCCATCAAGCGATGCGGCGGTCACATCAGCGTCTCCCGCCGCGCTGGCGAAACGGTCGTCAGAATCTACCTGCCACGCCTGCCATCGCCGTGATCCCTCAAGGCGACTCTCGGCAGCACCCCGTGGAAGAGTCCGGATGGGCTTCTAGAGAGGCGTTTCTTGACCGCTATCCAGGCTTTCTGAAGCCCGGATTTTGAAGTTCGCCATCCCCCCGAAAACTTGACTTGCGAACCGCGCTTCAACAACATCCTCCCGCGTAAACGCTTCCGTGAAACCGATTCCGCAGATGCGCGTCGGCGACGACTGCAAGCGATGTACACACCAGTTTTTTGCCGCTCACCTAAAACTCCCGATACCCTCGTCCCTTACCAGAGCTTTCCGCATGAATGCCCGAAACCCTTACAAGCCGAGGCCTTCTGTTTTGATCGATCACCCTGAGTGGAGCAAGAACGCCACCATTTACCAGATCAACACGCGGCAGTTTACTGACGAAGGCACGTTCAGGGCGGCCGAAAGACATCTGCCCAGGCTTAAGGACTTGGGTGTTGTGATTTTATGGCTCATGCCCGTCAACGAAATTGGGGAAAAAGGCCGCAAAGGCACATTGGGGAGTCCCTATGCCGTGAAGGATTATTACAGGGTGAATCCGGAGTTTGGCACGCTGGACGACCTGAAGCATTTTGTGAATGCGGCTCACGCGGCCGGCCTGTATGTGATCCTTGACTGGGTGGCGAATCACACGGCTTGGGACAACCCACTGGTCAGCGAACATCCTGAATGGTACGCCCGCGATTGGAAGGGCGACTTTTGCCCCACTCCCTGGTGGGACTGGGTCGATATCATCGATCTGGACTATCAGCATGAAGCCCTTCGCAAGTACATGACCGACGCCATGAAGTACTGGGTGTCCGAGGTAGATATTGATGGATACCGCTGTGACGTGGCGGGCTTTGTACCGACCGATTTCTGGAACAATGTTCGCAAGGAACTGGACGCCATCAAACCCGTCTTCATGCTGGCAGAATGGGAGGCTCGTGATCTCCACGCGGAAGCTTTCGATATGACTTACGCATGGAGCTGGAACGAGGCCGTCCACCTGATCGCGATCGGCCAATCGAATCTCGATCGACTCCGCGCATACTACGCGTGGAATGATAAGGCCTATCCCGCCGATGTCATGCGCATGACTTTCGTGAGCAATCACGACAAGAACGCCTGGGAAGGCACCGAATTCGAGCAGTTTGGCGACTCCCTCGAAGCGGCGATTGTGCTCTCTGTTGTGGGCGAAGGGATGCCGTTGATCTATAACGGGCAAGAGGCGGAGAGCACCAAACGTCTTAACTTCTTTGAGAAGGATCCGATTCAATGGAAGGAACACAGGCTTGGTGATTTCTACAAAAGGCTTTTTGCCCTAAAGAGGGAAAATACCGCCCTATGGAACGCCAAGTGGGGAGCCAGGATGATCAACGTGCCGAATACGCTCCCCCATAAGGTGCTAAGCTTTGTTCGACACAACGAACGCGATAAGGTATTCGCCGTATTTAACTTTTCGAACGCACCCCAGACCGTTACATTCGATGAGACCCTGTTCCACGGAAGATATACGGATTTCTTCAGCAAAGAGCCTGTTGAACTGCCTGGCTGCGCTCAGTTGACGCTGGAGCCGTGGGCCTATCGAGTTTTCGTGAAATGACCAGCGTTGAGTGAGGGTCCGGTCAGGCGTCCGGCAGAGCCATGCGCTTCGTTCGAAAAGTTGGAGGGCGCCAGTGTTCACTTTGCCGGAGACGTGACGACGTTAATCGGATTGCCTGCGAGAAAGGCGCGGATATTCTCGAGCGTCATGGTCAACATACGTTCGACCGCTTCGATGCGTGTTAAACGCGACGTGCGGCGTGTTTAACGACAGACGTTCCTGGCTCGCGAACATGCGAGCCTGTTCCTTGCGAACAGAGTCGCTTCGATGCGCTTCGATCCAAGCGCGTCGGTGTCGATGATTGCGCATCGCGCGCCTCTTGATGAGAGTGCCGCGCTGGCTTGGCGAACCGGCGGATCGAGAAGATGGACCGTCTCCGCAGTCAATGGCGCATGCAGCGAAATGATATGCGACTCGCGCATCAACTCATCGAGGGGCACATATCGAACGCTTTCGGCGGCTGCCGCCTGCCGGAAGGGGTCGACAGCGAGCACTTTCATTCCAAAGGCGAGCGACAGGCGAATAACGCGCCGCGCCCGATCCGGCCGGTTCCGGTTTCCTGGCCGCCGCAGCTGGCAAGCTGACTGGCGAGAAACGCGGCAAGAAGAAAGGCAAGACTTTGTTCAAACCAGCGACACCTATCTTCCTTCTCATCATGAAGCCGTCTGAAGGATTTATCGACGCATCATGAGGAATAAGTTGGTTTTCGCAGACGGACTCGGTGCTTGGAGCGCGAATGCGCAACCGGCAGGAAAGGCGGCCTGAGCTTCATCGCCGAGTTTCTGCAAGATGGGGAAAGATCGGACGGCGAAGAGCGAACTCATTGCAAGGTGACCAGAGGAAAAGGCGTCGAAGAGGTTCAAGTGATTCTTCAGATAGACGGAAAGCCGGTCGCCACGCATGACTTTTTGAAAGCGTCGGAGGCGTGGCTCGACTTCCGCCGTGACCTCGCTGCCCGTCTTGGAATCGCCTCGCCTGTCGTCTTCCGAGTGCTTTAAGCTCTTTCAGCACCTGAAGACTCGAATCCGACATCCCAAAGCCCCTCATGCTTCTTGATCGCGAAAGCGGCGCAACAACGCCTCAAGCTCGCCGATTGCCTCCTGCTCATCCGGCCCGACGGCCTCGAGGATCACACGGGCGCCGCAATCCAGATTCGCAGTAAGCACATCCAACAGGCTCGAGGCCGAAAACTTTTCTTCGCCTTTCCAAATCGTAATCGTGCTCTTGAACCTCATTGCCCACCGCACAAACTGCGCCGCCGGTCGCGCGTGCAAACCCAACCTGTTGACAATTTCGACTTCTTTGCGCATGCGGGAGATTCTGCCACGTTGAAGGGGATCCTGCTTTCGTTGTTGCACATCCTGAGGCACGCCCGGCAACCGTGGGATAACAGGGAATGTCGTGACCAGGGCCAATCTCGTGATCCAGGCGTCTCCCCGTGGTTACATATCGTTACCGCCAGCGAGGATGGCCGCCAGGTCACCTGCTGGCGAGCTCAATTTCTTTACGCACTGAGATCGACATTCCGCAAGTTATCTTATTCGAAGGCGCTTCTCCGCCAATCGGTGCGCTTAGGGGTCCGCGTATCGGAGAAACACTTACGAGCCCCGAGGTGCCCTTAGGCGCGCATCGGGGCGATCCCTGTCTCGCTTCCAGCACCAGCGTTCCAGCAGGGATCGTCGCTGACAAGGAGGAATGCTTCCAAGTGCCAATTGACGACGGGCGGTCCGTCGTTGCGTGGGAGTTCGGTGGATCGGTTACGAGCACACGCGACATGCGGCGCTTAACACTGAGTAAAGGGGCAGGCCATACGGCCGTGAGTCCCGAAGGCGCCGATATCTACGACCTACTATGAACGAACTTTCAGAGTTTCCTGCCGCTCCGCTCGATCTGGCCGTCCGCATCGGCTGCAAACTGCAGTATGAAACAGCCTTCGCGTCGATGCTTCTCAACGTCAAGCCACGCCAGGATTCTTATCAATTGGTCGCGCAGGAGGCCTTGGACTTTGCACCGATCCATACGACGAGCGATTTCCAGGACGATCATGGCAACACCGTTTTGCGCCTCGATCTCGAGCCGGGCACGACCACGCTGACCTACGACGCCATCGCGCGCGTTCCCTCCCTGAGCGAAGACTTCATAAGGGTCGATGCGCCAGTGCCGCCGGGTCGGTTGCCGGCCGGCCTGCTCCGCTACACACTGCCGTCGCGCTACTGCGACAGCGATAAACTGCAGGATTTCGCGTGGCAGCACTTCGGCAAATATCAGCAAGGTTTGGAGCGTATTCAGGCAATTTGCGATTGGTTGCATGAGAATATCGAATACCGCACAGGCTCCGGGAGTTCCGAGATTACCGCGCACGAGGTCATTCAGCGCGGCTACGGCGTATGCCGGGATTTTGCGCACTGCGGCGTGGCCTTGTGCCGCACGTTCAATCTGCCCACCCGCTACGTAAGCGGATATGTGCCGGACATTGCCTGCCTCGATCCCGGCACTCCCATGGATTTCCACGCTTACTTCGAGGTGTTCATGGGCGGGCGCTGGCAGGTGTTCGATGCGCGCTTTAATTTTCCGCGTACGGGCCGCGTCCGTATATCCACTGGCTATGATGCGGCGACCTGCGCTTTCTCGACCTGCTATGGCGCGGCCGCACTTCGATGGTTTGAGGTCTGGTCTTATCAGGTCGATCCCGCGAGGACGCGTGTCGGAGATCCCATTGATCTTTCGCAAAGACTCTGCGGCACGCAGGAAATCCGCCGGCCTGCCACTGCGCCTGCTTTGATGGCGGCGTAAGTTCGCAGAGGGACTTGGCGCCGGCTCGGTCCTCGCGCGCCCCACCGGCAAACGTGAACTCATCGCTGCTCGCTGTTCTGCGCGACATGAACGCATCGGATGGTGACGCGGCACGCCGCACCACAGGAGCACATCGTGATGGACGCCGGTTTTACCTGCGCCTAATCTCCGCACAATGAACAAAATAGGCATTCTTTACGGGTACTGGTGCACGGAGTGGGATGTGGACTATAGTCCCTACCTTGAAAAGGTGAAGCAACTCGGCTTCGACACGCTGGAGATCAATACACTCCGTCTCACGAAAATGAGCGACGCCGAGATCGAGCGCTTCATGGGACGCGCCAAGGAACTGAAGATCGACGTGCTGGGTGTTATCGGCGTCCCCGCGAATCTCGACCCGGCGGCGCCGGATTCCGCGGTTCGTAAAGCGGGTGTCGACTACGAAATGAACCTCATCCGCACCTGCGCGAAGGCTGGCATTCCCTGCGCCTCCGGCGTGCTCTACAGCGGATGGCTCTCCCGCCTGGAAGCGCACGGCGCGACCAAAGCCGAGTGCTGGAAGCACAGCATTTCCAGCATGAAGGAAATCAGTGCACTCGCCGAGGACTTGGGAGTGCAGCTCAATCTTGAAGTCGTCAATCGCTTCGAGAACTATCTTATTAACACCTGCGACGAAGTCATGAGCTATATCGCTGATGTCGATTCACCCGCTCTCCACGCCCATCTGGACACCTTTCACATGAATATCGAGGAAAACTCGATGACCGGTGCCATCCTTGCCGCCGGCTCGCGCCTCGGTCACTTTCATGTGGGTGAGAATAATCGCAAACCGCCTGGAACCGGCTTCCTCCCATGGAAAGAGATGTTCGAGGCGCTCAAGCAGATCAACTATCAAGGCCAGATCGTCATGGAACCGTTCGTTCTGAGCGGCGGCACGATTGGACGTGAAATTTCCGTTTATCGCGACCTCATGCCCGGCGCCGATCTTGACGCGGAAGCCGTCAAGTCGCTTCAGTTCCTCCGCGACCTGCTCTAGCTCTAGCTCACAAGCGTCACGGCAAGGCGTTTCGGGTTTTACACATTGATCTGCCGAATACTGCCGCGAGAGTGTTTGTTTGGAAAAACACGCGTGCTTCAAGCGCCTGACTGAGAAATTCCATCACAGCGTTTACGTAATTCTGCTCAAGCCGGAGGTCGCCAAGCATCGCTCGATTCAGCGCTGCAATCCAAACCGGGATTCCGCAAAGCCGTGCGTGTACGTCGGCATGACCGGCTTGGCCGTTGAACACCGGTTTGAGAATCACAAGAACGGCTACAAGTCCGCATGGACGGTGAGGAAATACGGAATCCGGCTAATGCCTGAACTTTACGAGCATTTGAATCCGATGCCCTTCGAAGCTGCTGCCCGAATGGAGAAGGATTTGACCGACGATTTACGAGCGGTAGGCTACACGGTCTCCGGCGGAACGTGAGAAAAACTGGCTCTCTTTTTTCAATTCAAAGCCGTCTGAGTGGAAGCTACGATCGTCCCGATGATCCCGATGGACGCCGGCAGCCGCCTTCGAATTGAGCCGTGTTCCTCTCTCAAAGCCGTTGCCAAATTCGCGGCATGGCGCGAATGGCACTCAGGAGATCGCACGCTTCCGCTTACTACCATTAATTTCCCTGAAATAGGCAAATTTAGGCCGCGAGGTTGCAGAAAAACTTGTGCAGTGCGGAATAAAGTGAAATTCTCTCCTTCCGCTCGGCGAGGTAATGACTGCGACGATCACCGGCATACGGTTACAGGATGAAATCGGAGACGATTTTCTCGTTATCAACGTTCCCTGGGAGTGCTTGGCGACACGCAAAGCAGTGGGGGATACGATCATGACGTTCCGTGACTTCGAGTTTCCCTACGTTTTCGCGAGTTGTCCGCCTGATGGCCGGTGGATCTACGCGGGTCCGGGCAAACTAACGGCCATATGTGAGTCGAAGCTCGGCCAGGATCCAAAGTGGCAAGAGATTCCCGTTTCGCCTTCTCGCACCGAATCTGAACGCAGGAACTTCTCGGCCTAACCCTGCGTTAAACGGAAGCGCTGCGAGAGGGTGTCAGTCTCGCGCCTTTCGTCTTTGAGGCACGTGTGGCATTCGCAGTGTCCGCCTTGCTGCATCACTCCCAGAAGGATGCCCAGGCAGCTATCTCCAGCAATACGTAGCCAAGTATTGCCGCGTCAAATACGATTAACGCAGCCGCAAGGATCTTCATGTTCTGGCTCTCCCTATCTCATCTACGCGCGCGATCATAAATCTTGCGCACGATTTCTTACGATTCGGAGTCCGCGCGGCAGCGAGAAAAGAAAACGCGAGAGCCTGTCGACCGCGGCGACTTGCTGCTCCCCCGCAGCCGCACGCGCTCAATCGTGCGTTCCACGAGGCGCGCGTTGTCGGAGCACCAGGCAGTTTGGGAGGAGTTGCGACAGGCTGACCACTTCCCGCTGACCGCACATCAGGCCGCCTGCGGAATCCAGCGACTCAGTGCGACGCCGAATACGCCCACGAGCGCCAGCATAGCCAGAACAGCGACGTATCCACCCCACGCGAACGCGATCGCGCCACCGGCAACGCCGATGCTGCCGCCCAGAAAAGTGCACGCGTTGACCATGCCTGAACCTTTCCCCGCCTGCGCCCGGGAGAGTGCCGAAAGCGCGAGCTGCGGCGCGGTCGCGTAGGGCAACGCCAAGCCAGCGCCCAACACAAAGAACCCGATTGCCAGAACGACGAACCCGCCCATAAGCGTCGCGGCGCCGAGGGTTGCGCTTCCGATCACCACTAACACCATCCCTACCATTATCGTTGCGCGCAAGCCGGCCCGTGCGGCGATGCTCGACGCGGAGATGGCGAGCGCGAGCAATGCCACGCCGAGCGGCAGCAGCGAAGCGCCCGCCTCCAGCGGACTAAGACCGAGTCCTTCCTGGCTCTGTGCATACAGATTGTAATACAGGAGCAGGCTCATGATGCTCATCATCGAGAGCGACGCGATGACGGCGCCCATCGCGAACGCGCGATTTCCAAAGAAGCGGACATCGAAGAGCGGCGTCTCGGCACGCAACTCCACCCTCAGTAGACAAACGAATGCGGCCAGCGCCAACGCAAGCGGGCCAACGACTTCGACGCTGCTCCGCGCCGCGCGTGGTAACTCTTGGAGTGCGAAGACCAGCGACACCATGAACACCGCGAGCAGGACAAACCCGAGCCAGTCCGCTCGCCTGCCTGGCGTAGCGTCGGTACGCCGAGTCGCCGGACCGCCAGGACCCAGGCCAACGATGGCGGCCAGCATGAGCACGACGTTTAGCCAGAAGATCACGCGCCAGTTCGCGAAGTGAGTCAGCACGCCACCGATGAGCGGCCCGACGCTGAAACCCAGCATCAGGAACCCGGTCCAGGCGCCGATGGCGGCCCCTTGGCGCTCGGAGGGGGCGCTGTTGCGAACGTCCGCCAGCGTACTCGGCACCGCGAAGGCAGCTGCGATCCCCTGCAGCGCGCGCGCAGCGAGCAACGTGTGCTCCTTCCCGGCAGTCGCAATGAATGACGATGCCATCGCGAACAGCGCCAAGCCGGCGATCGCTGTCTTTCGCGCGCCGTACCGATCCGCCGCTGCGCCGCCCATCACAATGCAGGCCCCCGAGACGACCAGATAGGCGTTGATTGTCCATTGGACGCCCGCCGGACCAAGGGAAAGCTCGGTGCGCATCGTCGGCAGCGCTGCCATGATTGCCGTACCGTTGGTCCCAACGGCGAGCATCGCCACGCAGGACGACAGGAGCACCGTCGTCGCGCTCGCGTTCCGATCGATCCGAGACGTTGTCATTCAGCCGGTTCGTGTTCGCATGTGAGCAAGCAACGCTATGACCGCGGTGGCGGGATTGACGAGGACCTGCGCTTCTCGGGTTGAACATCACGAGTCCGCCGACTCGACCGGCGGCTTTGGGTCGCCAGGGGCGATATCACTACGCGTATTTGACGTACTTTGCCGGAGGCAAGGGTTACGCTTGGCCGTCGTTCAATCGGCTGGCTGGAAAGCTCCATGTTTCGCGCCGGTATGTGATCCAGTTAGTACAGGAACTCTCTGCTCACGGCCTCATTACGGTGACCAACGTCAACAAACCAGCAGAAGGCCATTGCACGAATTATTACCGATTTCTTTGGCATCCGTGGATGCAAACTGCCGAGGATGGTGAATTCCGCATGGTCGTTCGGGAAGAAAGCGGCACCATTTCGGACCTCGGAGTCTGACGCTTCATCCACGCCCCCTAGTGAACCGTGGATTATTACCCGGATGAACTGGAGGACACCAGCCCTGGTGAACCAAAGATCACTATGGCTTCGAGCCCAAGTCCGAAGGCACGACGCTGCGGGCAAAGAGCGATCTCCACAACATCGTTGCCACCGGCAGCATGTGGTTTGACAACAAGCCAGGGATTGGTGGCGCAGGCGCAATTGATTTGGTTAGAACAGGTATGCAAGATACTTGCCAGCGCTTCGACCAATACGCCAACGTGCGGCCCACACGAATTCTTCCCTGGCATCCAAAGTCCCGTGCGGGGAGTCACCGCGAAGGATCTCAATCGGGTTCCTGCATGCAGACATTTTCTCGGATCTGGCGGCTGCGCTGGCCGGTTCCCTCGGCATCGCGCCTACGGCAAACGTGAATCCCGAAGGGAAATTCCCGTCGATGTTTGAGCCAACTCATGGTTCGGCTTTCGACATCACGGGTAAGGGAGTCGCCAATCCGATTGGGGCCTTCTGGATCTCAAAAAACGACATGGCGTAATCAGGGAGGCAACTTCTTTTGGCTCCGGTCATCCCTCCCCGTCACTCGCAAACAGGTTTTCGCCGTTGGTGCGGATCACCTCCCGATACCAGTGCGCGGAATCCTTCAGCGTTCGCGTCTGGGTTTCGAAGTCGACGTGGATAAGGCCGAAGCGGTGCTTGTAGCCTTCGGCCCATTCGAAGTTGTCCATGATGGACCATTGAAAATACCCGCGAACATCCGTGCCCTCGCTGATCGCCCTGCCCAAGGCCCGAAGATGGCGATCGAGATAGTCGATTCGAGCGCCGTCATGGACACCGCCATCGAGCGCGACCCAATCGCAGTTCGACATGCCATTTTCTGTGATGACGATGGGAAGCTTGTAGCGCTCCGCCATGAACTTCGGCCCCCAATAGAGGATCTCCGGCGTCACCTTCCATAAGAACAGCGTGTGCGCATGGCCTGGAGCGAGTTGCGGATGGATCGGTTCGCCATCAGGGCCCGCCTTTGTCGGAACACCAGTGTAGGAGTTGAAGCCATAGAAATCCAGCGGCTGGCGCATGGTCTCGAGATCGGACGACGGGAACCTTGGCACGGCACTCCCGAAGGTTTGCAAGCCGTCCTCGGGATAGGAGCCCAAGACAACCGGATCCGCGTACCAGGTGTTGTTCCATCCATTCGCAACCCGCATCGTGGCGCGCCGGCCCGCTTCGATATCCTCGACCTTGTCCGAAATGGGATAGCAAAACCAGCCCACGGGCGCCCAGCCGACCAGGGACTTCTTTTTTGCGTGCGCCCTGATTGACTGAACCGCCAAACCATGCGCCAGAAGAGCGTGATGAGTGGCGAGCAACACCTCGTGCAGCCCCAGCTTCAAGCCCGGCGCGTGCTCGCCCACAAAGTGCCCAAGATGGAGAAAACACTGCGGTTCATTCAATGTGATCCAGTGCGCGACGCGGTCAGAGAGCCTGTCCACGACGGCTTCAACGTAGTCGGCAAACCATTTCGGACTGTCGGGATTCAGCCAGCCGCCACGCAGGAAGAGTTCGTGGGGATAGTCCCAATGAAACAAGGTCACCCACGGTTCGATCCCGTTCGCAAGAAGTTCATCAACCAGCCGGTCATAAAAGCCCAGGCCCGGGCCGCTAATGGCTCCCCTGCCCTCGGGAATCACCCGCGGCCAGGAAATGGACAGGCGGTAGGCGTTGAGGCCGATTTCGCGCATCAGGCTGGCGTCTTCTTGATAGCGATGATAGTGGTCGCAGGCGACGTCGCCCGTGTGCCCTTCCCAGATTTTTCCGGGCTGGCGAACGAGCATATCCCAGACCGACAGTCCCTTTCCGTCTTCGTTCCACGCGCCTTCGACTTGATACGAGGCGGCGGCGGCTCCCCAGGTGAAGTTAGTTGGAAAACTCATGATTTGGTATTGAGGGTTTGCGAATGTTCCTTGGCAGGTCACCAGGGTATGCGGAAGAAAAAATTATATCAAATCTGGACGTCGCTCCTGGGTTAATTCGAGGGCGCGTCTCCTCCTCCAGGCTTCGATTGCGGCGTGGTTGCCCGAAAGCAGAACCTCGGGCACCGTCCAGCCGTTAAAATTCTCCGGCCGGGTATAGTGCGGGTGATCGAGAAGCCCTGTGGAGAACGAATCTTGCGCGGCGCTTCCGGCATCGCCCAGCACGCCGGGGACGAGGCGCACGACGGCATCTGTAAATACGAGGGCGGCCAGTGCGCCGTTCGTCAAAACGTAGTCGCCAATGGAGATTTCGTCGTCGACGAGATGATCGGCCACGCGCTGGTCCACGCCTTCGTAGTGGCCGCAAATGACGATCAGATGGCTCTCCCGGGAATAGGCTTCCGCCATCTTTTGATTGAGGGGCCGCCCCTGCGGGCTCATCAGGACCACCCGCGTCCCCGCGCCGCGCAAGGCATCGAGCGCGCGCGCGATGGGCTCGATTTTCATCACCATGCCCGGCCCGCCACCGTACGGCGCGTCGTCCGTCGTGCGATGTTTATCCGCCGCCCAGGCTCGCAAATCCACCGCCTCGAGAGTGACAAGTCCCTTCTCCTGCCCGCGCTTGAGCATGCTTTCCCCGAGCACGCCCTCGCAAATGCGGGGAAAAATGGTAAGAATTTGGATTTTCAAAGTGTTTCCATAAAAGGCATCACCACCGACGCAAGCAAGTGTCCAAAGTTCGCACCCGACAAAAAAGACGTCCCGCCCGTCGGCGCCGCAGCTTCAAGAGGCGGCTTCTCAGTTTTGGCATCAAGGTCGCGGTGGTGACGGTTCTTCTCTGGATGGTCATCGCGCTGTTTTTCTATGCGTGGTCGCTGACTTTCAATCTGAAGACGATCAGCGACATGCCGCAGCGTTCTGCCGTCTACGACAAGGACGGAAAATTCTACAGCCGCCTTTCCGGCGAGAACCGCGTGATCGTTCCCTTCGACAAGGTCTCCAATGACTTCGTGAACGCTCTGCTCGCGCGAGAGGACACGCGTTTCTATTTTCATCACGGGATCGATCCCATCGGAATCGTGCGCGCCATTGCGCGCAACTTCGTTGCGGGCGGCTTCCGCGAGGGTGCGAGCACCCTCACCCAGCAACTCGCGCGGAACAGCTTTCCGCTGGGCGGCAAAAACCTTCTTCGCAAAATGATCGAGGCTGCCCTTGCCTACCGGATCGAGACGGAACTGACCAAGGAGGAAATCCTGGAAGCCTACATGAACCGCATCTACTTCGGCAGCGGCTACTACGGGGTCGAAACGGCCTGCCAGGCCTACTTCGACAAGCCGGCCTCCCTCATGAATCTCCCGGAAGCTGCGATGCTCGCCGGTCTCATTCGAAGCCCCAACCGCTTTTCCCCGTTCAACAACATGAACAAAGCGATCCGTGAGAGAAACGCTGTCCTGGTGCGCATGCGCAAGCTCGATTTCATCACGGAGAAGCAAATGCTCGCGGCCATGGCGTCCGTCCCGAACATCTCGCCCAAGCCTCGTGCTTCACCGCAGGATAACTGGGCGATGGATTCCATTCTCCGCGAGTTGGAGCTCGTGATCGACCGCGACCAGTTCGACAACGGAGGATTGAAGATCTACACAACGATCGACGGCGAGCTGCAGAGCATTACTGAAGGAAGCCTTCAGCGCAGGCTTCAGCAGATTGAGTCGCTGCCCGGATTCCCTCACAAACCCATGAAAGCCTTTTCGGCGGCGGACATGGAAGGCGAGGATGCCGCGCCCTATCTGGAGGGCGCCGCGATCGCCATCGACAGCCATACCGGCGGAATACGCGCCATCGCCGGGGGTCGGGACTACGACCGCAGCAAGTTCAATCGCGCCGTGCTCGGGCGCAGGCAGATCGGCTCATCGGTGAAACCGTTCGTCTACGCCAAAGCGTTCGAGAGCGGGCTGCGCCCCGGCGATCTGGTGGACGACAACCGGTTGCGACCCGGTGAGCTTCCCGCCGCCTATGGCCGCTACGATCCCTCCAACTCGGATGACACCTATCGCGGAGAGCTCCCTGCGGGGGACGGCCTCGTTCTTTCGCGCAATACCATGAGCGTGCGCGTTGGCGTTTGGGCGGGGCTCAATTCCGTTCGCGACACCATCGTCCGGTCTGGACTCTCTCAGAATCCACCCCGTTTCCCCTCGCTCTGTTTGGGAGCATTCGAATCCAATCTGAAGGATTTGACCGCCGCCTATACTGTCTTTGCCACCGGTGGCGTAAAACTGCAGCCCTACCTCATCGACCGTATCGCGGACCCGGACGGGCAGACGATCTTCCGGGCCACGCGAGGCAGGCTTGGCATCGTGGAACCCGAGGCGGCCAGGCTGACTGCCTCCCTGATGCAGGAAGTCCTCACGCGAGGAACGGGCTCGAAGGCCCGGCAACTCGGTCTCCGTCACGTCGCCGCCGGCAAGACGGGAACAACCAACGACTATCAAGATGCGTGGTTTGTGGGTTTCGACGACCAGCTTGTCTGCGGCGTGTGGGTCGGCTTTGATCAACCGAGAAAGATCATGCCGGGCGGGACGGGTGCTGAATTAGCCCTTCCGATCTGGGTGGATATCATCGAGGCGAAGCGCGCGCTGAAATAGGGCGCGCGCTGCGCGATCAGGGTCGCCGCATAGCCTGCTGAGTAACAAACGAATTTCCAATGATATCGTAAACGCGTTGCGCCGGAATGACCTTGTTGCTGACGTAATCAAGATTCCCGTCGCGGCCGATAAAGGCGATCGTGAACCTCTCGCTCCCCTCGTAGTCATAGCCCACGCGCGGACCGTCCGCGGCGACGGCAAAAGGTATATTGGAACCGATGAGCCCGCCTTCCGACGTAAAGGCGGCAATGAACACGGTTTTGTTCGCCGCGTAGCGCTCATACATCCTTTTTAATTGCGCGAGCTGCGAACGGAACGCCCGATCGCGCGGTGTCGGCGCAATGAGGAGCACCACGGGCTGGCCCTTAAGCGCTGAGAGTGCCCGCTGCCGGCCCGACGAATCAATCCAGGTCAGGTTCGGCGCCGGGCGTACGACGACAGCGGAAAGCGTCGTCGCCAAAACGAAAAAAAGAAGAAAGCACAGCTTCATCGGAGCGGAAAGCGACGGCCGCCACCTGGGAGGGATATGAAAAAAGACTCTCATTAGATTTTCAAAAGTTCGGCCTCCTTGGCTTCGACGTTCTTCTCCACAGATGCGACATACTTGTCGGTGAGCTTTTGAATTTCATCTTCAGCGTCGCGCAGCGCATCCTCGGTCAACTCCCCGGCTTTCTGCAATTTCTTGGCGGCCTCCATCGCATCGCGGCGACAGGCCCGAACACGCACCCGGCATTCCTCGGCCAGGTGCTTGACTGTTTTTGCGAGGTCCCGGCGGCGTTCTTCGGAAAGCTCCGGAATGGGAATGCGAATGATCTTCCCATCCACCGCAGGCATGATTCCGAGCTTTGACTCCTTGATGGCGCGTTCGATATCCTTCACAGTCGACGCGTCGAACGGCTGGATGACGAGCAGGCGCGGCTCGGGCGCGGAAATGAGCGCGAGCTGTTTCAGCTTCATCGAGCTTTCATACGCCTGCACGTCCAGATTTTCGACAAGCGCCGGTGAGGCCTTGCCCGTGCGGATGGCGGCAAACTCGTGGATCATGAAGTCCACGGCTTTCTCCATTCCCTCCTCCGCCTCAAAAACTGCCTCATCCAAACTCATCGATTCGGCGCGCTTTCGGATACCAGCGTGCCCACCTTGTCGCCACGCAGCGCCAGGCCGACGTTCTCGGGCTTGTTCATATCGAAGACAATGATCGGCATCTTGTTATCCATGCAAAGGCTGAAGGCTGTGGAATCCATCACCTGCAAACGCTTTGCCAGCGCTTCGCTATAGGTAATGTGGTCATATTTCACGGCATCAGGATGCTTCACCGGATCCTTGTCGTAGATGCCGTCCACCTTTGTGGCCTTGAGGATGACTTCGGCGCCAATCTCGTTCGCGCGCAAGGCCGCCGTCGTATCGGTAGAAAAGAACGGATTGCCCGTTCCGGCAACGAAAACGACGACGTGTCCGACTTCCAGGTGCCGGACGGCTCGCCGCAGAATGAACGGCTCGGCGACGTTGTTCATCTCGATGGCGGTCTGCACCCGCACGGTAAGCCCGACATCTTCCAGCGCGCTCATCAGTGCGAGGCCGTTGATCACCGTTGCCAGCATCCCCATGTAATCCGCGGTGGCGCGGTTCATCCCGCGATGCGCGGCGGCAAGCCCGCGCCAAATGTTGCCTCCGCCGATCACAATCCCCAGTTCAATGCCGAGCTCCTTGACCTCGGCAATCTGCTTGGCAAGCTCCTGGACGATTTGCGGCGAGATATTGTCACGACTGCCTTTTTCGCGAAGAGCTTCGCCACTGAGTTTCAATACGACACGTTTGTAGTGATTGGTAGCCATCGGGGATTCGGACGCGTTATCAAATCCTATCCACTCCGCCATGAAAAGGGGAAAATCTTTACCCCGCTTTTCCAAGTTGCGCTCCGGGAGCGAGCGGGTGCCCGCGTAAGAACTCGGCCGCCGTCAGGCGCTTGCCGCCAGCGATTTGGACTTCCTTCAGCACAATTCCGCCCTCTCGTGCCGCCACCAGAATTCCACGGTCACTTGCCGCCAGGACCGTTCCGGCCGGCTCGCCGGTTAGTTCCGAGATGTCCGCGCTGTGGATCTTCAAGACCTCCGGAGCATCTCCCAGGGCAATAAAAGTGTAAGCGCCCGGCCAGGGCGTCATTGCGCGGATGCGCCGCTCGATCGCGACCGACGGATTGTCCCAGGCGATCTCGCCGTCTTTGCGTGTGAGCTTCGGAGCGTAGGTCGCAAGCGCGCCGTCTTGCCTTTCCGGTGAGAGCTCGCCGCGTTCCAGAAAATCAAGGCACTGAAGCAGGGCGGTCGGAGCGATCTGAGCGAGGCGGTCGTGCAGACTTCCGGCTGTCTCGGATGCCCCCACGCGAGTGGAAACTTTGAAGAGGATATCGCCGGTGTCCAGGCCCTCGTCCATTTGCATGATCGTGACGCCCGTTTCGTTGTCTCCTTCCAGAATCGCAGCCTGAATGGGCGTGGCGCCACGGTGGCGTGGCAGAAGCGAGGCGTGGACATTGATGCAGCCAAGCCGCGGCAGGGAGAGAACCGTCTTCGGCAGGATCTGACCATAGGCCGCAACGATGATCAGCTCGGGTTTGAGCCCGACGAGCTCGGCAAGCGCTTCGGGCGCGCGGATCTTTTCGGGCTGGAAGACGGGCAGCTCAAGTTCTCTCGCGGCCAGCTTGATCGCCGAGGAGCGCAGCTTCAAATTCCGCCCCGCGGGCCGGTCCGGCTGAGTAAAGACCGCCCGGACTTCATGGAGGCCGCTCGCAGCGAGCGACCTCAGGGAGGGAACTCCGATGTCCCCGGTTCCAAGAAACACAATGCGCATGGGCGACGGAGAGCAGTCTCTCCGCAATCGTCTACGTAACGATCAGTCTCGAAGGTTGTTCCGTCCGCCTCGTTCCCTGCTGAACCTCACGCTGACCGAGCGATTCCGCGCAACCGGTGCACAGATAGTCGTAAATCTCTTTTCCGGGCAGAACGAGCAGCAGGCGCTCGCGCACGGGCATGGCACGAGCACACTTTTTGCAGTAGAGTGAGGACGCGCGGAAGCTTTCGAATTGACGCATCTAGGCTGTGACCAAATTGCTTTCCTGCGCGGTGCACTCGGTTTCCCGTTCGTCTGCAATGTGGGAAACAATCGTATTGAGGACGACGACCGGCGGTTCCATGGCATCGATATTCACGATAAGATCTTCACCATAATGGTCGAGCAGGGGCTTTGATTCCTGATGGTAAGTGTCCAATCGCTGGTGGATCACCTCCTCGTTCGCGTCATCAAGCCGGTTGTCCTTGACCGCTCGCTTTTTTAACCGCGTGACGATCCTGTCACGATCCGGGCAGCTCAGGTGAAACACCCTCCTTACGTCGATGAAGGGATCCATAAGGTCAGCCTGGGCGAGATTGCGCGGAATGCCGTCGAGCACGAGAAAATCAAAGTCGGGCTTGAATTGATGCGAGTCCACGCACAGTTGAATGCTCACCCTCCAAAGCTCGACGGTGATCTCATCGGGAACAAGCTGTCCTTTGCTTGAATACTCGAGGAATGCCTTGCCGAGAGGGGTGCAGGTATCTATCGAGCGGAAGACATCCCCGCACGCGCAGTGGAAGAAGCCGGGGATCGTTCCCAGCGTTCGACCCTGGGTTCCTTTGCCGCTGCCGGGAGCTCCGAAGATGAGGTAGGTTCGGTATTTTTTTGGCACAATGCCTCTGTTTAGCCCGCGATGGGCAAAATGTTCAATTACTAAAGTCTAAAGGCTGCTGCGCGCTTCCGCAAGGCGTTCGCCGGCCTTCCCCCAAACGTGAAAGTTCCCATTGACCCTCCGTATCTCTTCCGCAATCGTGAACAAAAATAACCTCCAAAGCCATCGTGTCTCATAAGGAAGAATATGTGGTCGAAATCCTCCGGGAGGTTGGACTGCTGGCCCAGAGCCAGGTCGAACAGGCCCGCGCCAGGGCCGGCGCGGGGAGCGTTTTGCGGGAACTGATCGAGCAAGGCGCCATAAGCCAGGAGGATGTTGTGCGAACGCTCGCCGCGCAGAATGGCATGGAATTCATCGATCTCAGCACTGTCGCGCCGCCGCCGGATGTCCTGCAGGCGCTCGATGCCGACGTTGCCAACCGCTACCGCGCCGTTCCCGTTGCGCTTCGCGATGGCAGGCTCGTCGTGGCGATCGGCGACCCGATGGACATGGAAACCGCGGACGCCCTTTCCTTCGTTCTTAACCGCGACCTCGAATTCGTTTGCGCCACTCCGGACTCGATCAAGAAGTCCTTGACCGATTTCTACGGCCCGGATGGCGAAGCGGGTTTGAATGGTTCCGGAGACGTGATGCTTAGGACCGAGGGAGTCGATGAAGACACCGGGGCAGGCGACGCTCCGATCATCAAAATGGTTTCGATGCTCCTGCTCGAGGCTTACAATCACCGCGCCAGCGACATTCATCTCGAACCCCTCGAGAGGAAATTTCGCGTCCGCTTCCGCATCGACGGCGTGCTCCAGGAGATGGCGAGCCCGCCCAAGAAACTCCATTCCGCCATTACGAGCCGCCTTAAGATCATGTCGGGGTCGATGAGCATCGCGGAAAAGCGCATTCCGCAGGACGGCCGGATCCAGCTCAAGCTCGGGAAGAAATCGATCGATCTTCGCGTTTCAAGCATTCCCACCATCCACGGCGAAAGCATCGTGATGCGCATCCTGGACAAGACTTCGCTCGCGATGGGGCTTCCGGATCTCGGATTCCTCTCCGACGACCAGCTCAAGTTTGAGCGGCTCATCAGCATGCCGGACGGCATTATCCTCGTCACAGGTCCGACGGGCTCGGGCAAGACGACGACCCTTTATAGTGCGCTGCACTACATGAACAAGCCCGACCGCAAGATCATCACCGTGGAGGACCCCGTGGAGTACCAGCTCAGCGGGATCAATCAGGTTCCCGTCAATGCCAGCATCGGAATGACATTCCCCGCGGCGCTTCGCTCGATGCTGCGACAGGCTCCCAATATCATTATGATTGGCGAAATCCGCGATATGGAAACCGCCAGCATCGCGATCAACGCGAGTCTCACCGGCCACCTCGTTCTTTCGACTCTTCATACAAACGACGCCCCGGGCGCCATCGCGCGTCTCATCGATATCGGCATCAAGCCGTTTCTGGTTTCGAGCTCCGTTCGCGCCGTGCTTGCGCAGCGCCTCGTCCGGCGGCTCTGTTCCAAGTGCAAGCAGCCCGGTGAACTCACCGTATATGAAGCCAAGGGCCTGCGCATCGATGCCAAACAGATCGCGGAAGGCTCGGTTAAGAGACCCCATGGCTGCGAAAACTGCCGCGGCAAGGGCTTCAAGGGCCGCCTGGGTATTTTTGAACTATTTACCATTGATGACGAAGTGCGCCACATGATCATCAATGGCGCGAGCACCATTCAACTGAGAGCCCAGGCTCGCGAACTGGGCATGCGCACGTTGCGCGAAGACGGAGTCCGCAAGGTGCTCGCGGGATCGACCACAGCCGAGGAAGTCATCACCACCACGATGATGGACGCCGAATAGTCATGGATCCCAAACAAGTCGCAGAGATGTTCGTGGCGGCAGGCTGGATTAGCTCCGACCAAGGCCATGCTTTCGCACAGGAATCCGTCACCACCGGGAAGCCGATCGAGGACGTGATGGCCGACCATGACATCGTCAACGAAGACCAATTCTTCGCGCTCGTCGCCGAGTCGCTGGGCACGGAGTTGGTCGATCTCAAAAGGTTCGCAGCCGAGCCGCACACACTGCATCTGATACCGGGCGGACTCGCCCGGCTGCACGGGGCCCTTCCTGTCGGCCACACGGACAACACCATCTATGTCGCCCTTGTCGACCCGCTGAACCCCCAGATTGCCGAAGATCTCCGCTTCGCCCTGGGACGGGAGATCCAGATCCTCGTCGCACCCTCTTCGCAAGTCCGGGACTTGATTTCGCAACACTACGGAGTCGAAGCCTCCACCATGGAGGATGTCCTTGCCCAGCTCGGAGAAAATACCGAGGTCACCCTCGATGAAGTTGACGAAGATCAATTCAACGCTCAGGCCGTCGCGCAGGAAGCCAATGCGGCGCCCATCATTCGATTCGTTGATCTCATCCTGGACAAGGCTGTCTCCGCCCGCGCAAGCGACATCCATTTCGAGCCCTTCGAGACGGAATTCAAAATCCGCTATCGCGTGGACGGCGCCCTGTACGAGATGGACCCCCCACCCCGCCATCTCGCCCTTCCCGTCATTTCGCGAGTCAAGGTCATAGCAAACCTGAATATCGCCGAACGCCGTCTGCCTCAGGACGGTCGTATCCTTCGGGTCGTCAATGGCAACCCGATCGATCTCCGCGTATCAACCCTGCCGACAGCCTTCGGCGAAAGCGTTGTTCTGCGCGTGCTGGACCGATCGAGCGCCAACCTCGATCTCGAGAATTTGGGGATGCCCGATTACATCTTTGACTACATTCTCGAGGTCATCGAGAAGCCGAATGGCATTTTCATTGTTACGGGGCCAACCGGCTCGGGAAAGACGACCACGTTGTATTCCTGCCTGCGCAAGATCAATACCATCGAGTCAAAGTTGCTCACCGCGGAGGATCCGGTCGAATACGAAATCGACGGGATCATCCAGGTGCCGGTGAATGAGGGAATTGGTCTGACTTTTGGACGCCTCCTCCGCGCGTTCCTCCGGCAGGATCCCGACCGCATCCTGGTCGGGGAGACACGCGACACCGAGACGGCCCAGATCGCCATTCAGGCCTCCCTTACCGGCCACCTCGTCTTCACGACCCTCCACACCAATGACTCCACCGGAGCGGTGACCCGCCTCATCGACATGGGCGTCGAACCGTTCCTGATTTCCGCCTCCCTGGAATGCGTCCTCGCCCAGCGCCTCATCCGTAAAATATGCACGGAATGTCGCGCGCCTTACGAGCCCACCGAGTCCGTCCTTCGATCCCTCGGCCTCACGCCGCACGACATCGGTGACAAAAACTTTTACTACGGGAAGGGCTGCGAAACCTGCAACCAGACTGGCTACAAAGGGCGCAAGGGCATCTACGAGCTCCTCAAAATCACGGACCCTCTTCGCGATTTGATCAACAGCCGCGCCCCCAGTGTCGTGATACGACAAAGGGCCATAGAGCTGGGTATGACCACCCTGCGCGAGGATGGTCTGCGCTCCATCTACGATGGCATCACCACCATCGAGGAAGTCGTTAAGTACACCTAGCGGCGGCGAGGCATCAACATGCCGGCTGTCTGTCGGGCGGGATCGTTGATCGTGAATTTCTGATCAGTTGTTACCGATTTCGTCATAAATCAGTAACTACAATATCACGGTAACAACTTCTTCTATTATTTACACACAAACTGGTTATGGGATTAGGATGAAGCCTTGAAAATGCTTCCGGCCACCTCTTTTGCGAAGTAGGTCAGAATGAGGTCTGCGCCGGCGCGTTTGATTGCAAGCAGCGCCTCGTCGCGCGTCCGGTGATAATCAAGCCAGCCCAGTTTGGCGGCGGCGTGGATTTGCGCGTATTCGCCGCTCACCTGGTAGGCTGCCACAGGGAGGTGCGTGGATTCTTTGACCGCCCGGATCACATCCAAATAGGGTCCGGCGGGCTTGACCATGACGATGTCAGCTCCCTCTTCCGCGTCGAGAGCGATTTCGCGGAGAGCTTCGCGGACGTTTGCGGGATCCATTTGATAGGTGGCCTTGCTGAGGGAATCCTTTGCGATCTTGCTGCCGACGGCCTCCCGAAACGGCCCGTAGTATGCCGACGCGTATTTGGCTGCGTAGGACAGGATGATCGTGTCCTGGAAACCCTCTTCGTCGAGGGCTTCTCGTATGGCGGCGACGCGCCCGTCCATCATGTCCGAGGGCGCGACGATATCGGCTCCTGCCTGGGCCTCCTTGACGGCAAGGCGGCGCAGGATTGCAACCGTCTCGTCGTTGTCCACATTCCCCTCACTCGAGAGCACGCCATCGTGTCCGTGGGTCGTATAGGGATCCAGGGCGACGTCCGTGATGACCACCAATTCCGGCAGAGCCTGCTTGACGCGACGGACGGCGCGGTAGAGCAGATTGTCGTCCTTGAGGCCATGGGTGCCCCGCGCGTTTTTCAGGCCCGGTTTGATTGAAGGAAAAACCGCTACGGCGAGAATTCCGGCGGCAAGAGCCTCCTCGCATTCGCGAACGAGCGAGTCGAGGGAATGCCTGAGAACCTCTGGCATGGAAGGAATTTCCACGCTCGCGCTTTCGTCGTGAACGAAAAGGGGATATATCAAATCGCCCGGCAGCAGGTGTGATTCCGCAACAAGCCTTCGAATGGCGTTGGACTGGCGCAGGCGGCGGGGTCGGACAGGCAAATAGAGGCTCATGGGCAAATTGAGGCTGCGAGACAATAGACATATCTCGGGCTGAAACAATTACGAACACCGGGACCGTCCTCGCGCATCTGGGATTGTTCACTTGAACCCACCCGGCAGGAGGTCGACGCGAGGATGCGAGCGATTTGAGCTGGCGCAGATTGTACTTTGCGCGAGGTGCTCGCTCGATAAGATTGGCCTTGCTCGACAGCTCCATTTATCCCATCTTCTGCGGCCCTCTCTGAGACCCTATCGTCCAGTGGCCTAGGACACCGCCCTTTCACGGCGGTAACACGGGTTCGAATCCCGTTAGGGTCGCCAAAGGCGACGGCGCAGCCGATTCGAACCTTGGTTCGACCACCAGCGCGTCAGCGCGGCGTTCTCCCGAAGGCTCGATCGTGGAGCCCTTCCCCAGGAAGGGATAATCCCGTTAGGGTCGCTCCCCACTTCGCGAAGCGAGCACAACGGGATGAGAACTTCGGTTCGAGCCGAGCGAAGCGAGACAGACAATCATGCAATGATTGCCCGAAGGGTGCAGGCCCTGGCCGAAATCAATCCCTTTAGGGTGGCTACTCTCATGCTGCTCTTCCTCTGGTGAGGAAAAGTAGCTTAGCGCAACCCGTCGTTTAGGACATTCCGTCTGAAGCAGAACATTGATTTCCTGCATATTCTTGCGAAGTACAAAAGGCATCTTTATTAGTGGCAGGTTGCATATGGTGTGAATAATGCATTGTGTAATCGAAAGCTCGCATGAAAAAGTCGTCGTCGTCCCGCCTCGGGCGCGTCTTGACCACCGATGCGGTGGAACGCCTCGCCAGGCAGTTGGTCCCGAGATACAGCCAACACCCCGCAAACGCGGCGGTGCGGCGCAAGCTCCAGGCCCTGGAGCGCAATCGCCGATTCACTCCCAGATCGCGGCAGTTGTTTGAAGAGCTCCTCGGGCGCGTTGGAGTCGCTTCGACACAGGGAATTTCTCTGCCCATCAGCGATCGACCCTTCTGGTTTCGCGCCGGGCATCCGCTGGCGAATTATCAATCGGTGCCGACATTGCCCCCATCCGTGGACGTGCTGATCATCGGCGCAGGGCTGACCGGCGCATCGGCAGCCTATCATCTCGGGCCGGCGGTGCGCGATCGCGGCCTGCACGTCGCCGTCATCGATCGCGGCGATCCCGCTACCGAAGCTAGCGGACGCAACGGCGGCAGCTTCGAGCTGCTTCCCGAGAATTCCGTCGGTCTGTACGGGGGTCTGGCGCGCGAGCGACTTCAGTTTCTCATGCACGTTTACCCTTCTGTGCCGATCGAAGTCCTTCGCGCCGAAAGCGAACGGCAGGCGTCGCTGGTCCTGGGAATGGCCCTTCGCAACCGCGATCGACTTCAGCAGATCATCGATGACGAATCGATCGATTGCGATTTTTCTCCGCGCGGATCGATCTACCTCGCCCACACCGACAGCGAAGAACAGGGAATGTGCGACGAAGTCATGCTCGCCGCCCAGCACGGCCAGCGCATCGAGCTCTGGTCGCGGCGGAAAATCCTCGAGGAGTTCGATATTCGCACCGACTTCGTCGGCCGGTTCATCCCCGGCGATGGAACGTATCATCCGTTCAAATATGTCTGCGGCGTGATCAGCGCAGCGCTGAAGGGTGGCGTTGAGCTGTATACGCGCGTGCTCGTGAAACGGATTCGATCGATGTCGCCCGATCATCATTACGTGACAACCGACCGTGGTCGCATCGTCGCCCGGCGCGTGATCGTCGCGACCAACGCATTCACGCGCGAGCTGCTGCCGGAGATGCGCAGCATCTCGCCGCGGCAAAGCCAGATCATGCTCACCGAACACGCGCTGGATCGAGCGCGGGGACGCAACATCACCACCGAGCAAGGCCCAGCCTTCTTCAATCAGCCGCGCGCCGGAGCACGCAACGGGCGCGCCCCGCTGTTGTTTGGCGGCGGCAACGATCGACCAATGAAGAATCCCGCGTCACGCCGCAGATCGCTTGGAATTCACAATCTGCTACTGCGGCTGCGCGATCGATATTATCCCGAGTTGCGCGGACAGCCGCCGACTTCTGAGTGGGTCGGGCCGATGGCGTTCACGCCGGATGCCTTGCCGGCGATCGGATTTGTTCGCGCCGGTGTCATCCTCGCCGCCGGTTTCAACGGGTATGGCGGCAGTTACACCACCGCTGCCGGGCAAGCCAGCGCTGAGATGGCGCTCACCGACGAATCCCCCGATTGGACGCCGCAGGATGTCTTCTCCCCGCGCCGCTTTCTCAGCAAACAGCCTCTGTTCCTCTCGGCCAAGAATAATCTCTGGCGAATCGCACAGGCGCTATGCAAGCGGTTGATCGCGGTCAACGAACAGATCTCCTTCGAGTGCACCTATGGTGCGACCAGGGTCCCGGGCGAAACGTCAGAGATTTCGACCATGACGCTGGAGCGGATGACCTCGCAGCCGGGGTCGACGATCAAGCCGGCTGCGCTGCGCGACTTTCCCCTCTTTGCTGATTTCAGCGATCGCGAGCTTCGACAGTTGCTGCGGCTCATGCGCCGCTGGGACCTGCCGCAAGGAACTGTGGTGGTGAGCGAAGGTGGGCCCGGCGGCAGCTGCTTCATCATCGTCAGCGGCAGCGTTGACGTGACCATGCGCGTGCGCAGCCGCCAGCAACTCCTTGCCCAGCTCCCCGCCGGCAGCATTTTCGGTCAGGTCAGCCTCATCAGCGACGAGGCGCGCACCGCGACGTGTTCGATGTCCAACGACGGAATCATCCTCGAGCTGGAGCGCAAGCCGTGCGAAACCTTCCTCTCCGCCGGCTCCCACACCGCCCTGAAATTCCTCGCCGCGTTGAACCAGGACCTGATCAGCGCCCTCCGCGGCGCCGACCAGCGGTTGCTGCAGTTCAGCGCCGCCGGACGCGTGGCGTGTGCGGTCTGAACGCGCGATGCGTGAGTCACGCGGGCAAGCGACCGGCATTGTGCTTCAAACACGCGAACGCTTTGGCGGGAGGAAGCCCTGCGATATCGGCATGGCAATCTGGGATCGGCGTCTGCGGGAGATGCGTTTCACGGGCGATTCATGATCAGTCAACCTTCCACCTCTTGACCCCAGCCCCAGATGGAGTTCTTTGCCTTGCGGTGTTCGTAGATCCACGCTGATCACTCCCCATGCGGGACCCGCCGCCTTTCGCGAGGGACTGTTACCGTTGAACTTCAATTCGGGCAATTCGCCGGTCTTGCCCGCAACTGCGGGCGTGCGAGGGATCAGCATCAAGTCACAGCTTTGCAGCTTTTTCATCCGGGATCGTCACGTGCGATACCTAAATCAATGCGCACCGATGACAGCGTCGGGTAGGCCGCGCATGTGGATACATCATGACATAATTGGAAAAGTCGCGCAGCGTGTCATCGCCTTTGGAGAATTTACTCTTCCTGTAGATGATGCCGCGCGTCATAAGATGCGAAATGGGCACCAGCGGTCGCGTCGAGGGATCGTACCCGACTTGAGAGAGATTCACATTCCGAGAGGCCGTCGCGCTGTTACATTCAGCGTGAGCCAGAACGAAGTTGTGACCAAGGTCGATCGGATATCGTGATCACGGAATAAAGTGGTCATCGTGCGCCGTTCCCGGCGCGACGTAGTTGCCCGCAATAAAGACAGCGTGCTTCCTGCGCTTCGCATTGACCCTTTCGAATCGCCCAAGCAGATTCGCCCATGGGGAAAACTGATTAGCGGGAGTTATCGCTTGACGCGGCTGACGCCCGTCACCACTGCGCTCGAGAAACATATCCATGACCGTGCGACGCGTGTTCTCTGAAGCTTAGTTAGCCCCCCAAACTCTGAGCAGTTTTGCTGCGGGTGAGAAACCGCGTCGTTCTGAAAGCCGTGGAACACGTGGAACATAGTTTCATAATACTCTGCGAATTATGGTCTTACGATTTAGCTTCTTAGAAGCAATTCAGGCGGCGAAGGGCCGCCGCAAGGGAAAAGAAACTGGCGCGAATCCGTAATCCAATCCGTGGAACATGTGGAACACAAACTCGTAATACTCTTCTAATCAGTGTGTTACGATTCAGTTTCTTAGAAGCGCCGTTTTCTCGCAATCATAAACACACGGTATGATGGGGTTCGAATCCCGTTAGGGTCGCCAAAGGCGATGGCGCAGCCGATTCGAACCTTGGTTCTACCACCAGCGCGTCAGCGCGGCGTTCTCCCGAAGGCTCGATCGTGGAGCCCTTCCCCAGGAAGGGATAATCCCGTTAGGGTCGCCACTCTGTTCGAGGGGCAAATTACTCTTCAAACCGCATGAATACATGCTTTGACGGCGCTCGAGTGTCCTGTTTGTCCCGCACAATGGAAAGTCGGGCGTGCGAAGCGGAGTCCACCTCCAGGCGCAGCAGGAGGTGGACTCACAATCTCGCTGGCCCGAGGGTCTGAACTAGTTCGACGCCAAATCGCTGAAACCCGCCCAGTGGCTCGCTTGGCGGCTCCATCCGGTGCACATAATAGTAAACATTAGTAAACATAATGAAGCCGAGCCAACAACCCTAAGCGACGGATACAATCTCCACCCGTCAAATGCGGTTCGAGTTCGCGCGTATTCTGCGGGCGGCCAAGCCGGTCGATCGCTAACGCTCACATACCGCAGCAAGCCGCTGGCGAGAATCGTGCCGCTGAAGGAGGAGCAGGCACTCGCGGAAGACGATCCGATTTTCCGCCTGGATGAACTGGCTGAGCCGATCGGACCACTGACAAACACCGAGATCGACGCGCTCGTGGATGTTCAATGAGGTTGTCTTCGACACGAGCGGCTTTTTCATGTTGATGGATGAGCGAGCTGCCCTGCACCCGAAAACGGTGGAATGGTTGCGCTCACATCGAGGGCCGATACGCCCAGTGACCACCGAGTGGGTGGTAGGCGAAACCTGCACGCTGCTGGTCGATCGTAAACGTCCACATCTCGCGGCGAAGTTTCTCAATTATCTCGACAGTAGCGCCCGCTGCTTCTGATCAATCCCGACGAAGCATTGCTTCGCTCAGCCAAAGCAATGATCCGCCGGCAGGCGGATCAAGGATACTCGTTTGTGGACTGTCTCAGCTTCTGTCTAATGAGCGAACGCAAAATCGCCGAGGCATTGACGACAGATTCACATTTCCGTAACAGCGGTTTCAAAGCCGCGCTGGTATGATATCTTGTCGCGCATGGCAATGCGAGAATTGGTCGCGGAAATAGCCGTCGTCCTCCGCGCTCGCCAGAGGCCTTCTACCGCGGATTTCGCGGATGATGCGGATATAGCTCATGCGAACGCGGAGGGCCGTGGGCCACGTTCTTTTGAATGCGGAAAGCAAAAATTCTTCCTTCTTCTTTCCTACTTCTGCCTTTGTTTCAATGGGGCCGCGTTCTTTCGAACGCGGAAAGATTCCCGCACTTTGCATGGCTCACGTCAACCGAACTGCTTCAATGGCACGGCTGTTCCTTGTTGCAGTGGCTTTTGCGCAGTCCATCATTGAAGCATTCGATATGGACTTGCTGCCCGACTTTCTGAAACCGCTGGAGTATCTGACGCGGCCGTTTCCGCACGAGGCTGCGAGGGTCGCCGTTGCACGGCGTGACGAAAGCACTCCCCACCTCCTGCGTGCCCTCGAGTGGGCGGATCAGCACCCCGACGAAGCGAACGACGCGAAGACCTCCCTTCATGCTTCATATCTTCGCACTATTCATCCTCGCGCAATTTCGCGAACAGCGGGCTTACGCGCCCATCGTGCAAATGTTTCGCAATCCGAAGTTCGAGGAGCTGACCGGGGAGGTTTTTACCGAGAACCTGCAAGCAATCCTCGCCTCTGTATGTAACGGAGACACCTCTCTGATCGAGAAATTGATTGAGGACGAGGGGGTGGATGAATACGTTCGCGGGTCTGCCGTCGAATCGCTCGGAATTTTGGCGAATTGCGGGATTAAGACGCGCGGCGAGGTCTCCGGGTATTTCAGGGTTCTTTTCCGCGGCCGCCTCTCCAGGGGGCGCAATCATGTCTGGGACAGCCTCATTTCTGTGTGCACTGACCTTAGAATGGCCGAGCATCTGGATGACATCCGCATGGCCTACGAGGGGAATATTGCCGATCCCATTTTCTGCTCTCTGGATGAAGTGGAAAAGGAGATCGTGCTTCCGATCGATTCGACAGCGCGTCACTTCCGGGAACGCTATAAGTTGATCGACGATGCCGTCGCTGAGCTGGAGGTATGGAGTTGCTTTGATCCCGACCACGAGGAAGACGATGCCTTACCCGCAGAAGATGATTTCTTCAGAGAAGATTCGATTTCGGACACGGTACCTTTCGTGCGGGACACTCCAAAAGTCGGACGCAACGAGCCGTGTCCCTGCGGCAGCGGCAAGAAATACAAGAAATGCTGCGGCTCTCCGGCAGCATGAAGCCGGCGATCCTGGCGGGAGGGTGACTTTGGTTCCGGCTCACCAAGGGAAATGCCTTTGGCCACTGATGGGCACGGATTTTCACGGATAAAGTCCGGCATGAACCATTCGGAAATCAACGGATCTCACGCCGGGGCACAGAGCGATGCAGACCGGGAGATGGGATCCGCCGCTTCTTCCACCGAATCAAGATATTTGCCGCTCACCCCGCTGCCGCCGTTCCTGTAATATTCCCTGAGAAGGCAACGCCCGCGAATTAAGAAAGCGAGCAGAGCGAGTTCAGGCAGCGCTCGGGATCACGTTGACTCCGCGAAGACCGAAACGCGGAGCCGCGGCAAGCAAATGCCGGTCGTTCGAATGAACCTCGGGGAATCCCGCCTCGCGGGCGGCAGCAAGATGGAGACAGTCGGCTGAGCGGAGGAAAACGGTGGAAGGAAGGGTTCGATAGGCGGACTGCGCCACCTCAAGGAGCGCCGGAGAGATGGGAAGAAAAATGATGACCCCATCGGCGCAGTCCTGGGTGAACTGAATGAGGACTTGTTTGCGCTCCGCCGGGCGCAGGCGGCCTTCGCGAAGATGACGGTGAAAGACGGCGGCAACCTCAATTTTGGCAAACGCGACACTCAACAGGTGACCGGCGCTGTCGGCGAGCGCCCTGACTTCCCGATAGCCGGGCTCACGGAGGTAGCATTTGGCGAGGTAGGCGCTGTCGAAATAAATCATGCCCGATCACGATCTTCGGAAATGAGCCGGCCGCTATCAACCTCGACAAGTGGGCCGTCCTGCAGTCGCTTGAATCCCGGGCGGAGGCGGCGCCGGGCGAACGTCAGGCCGGCGGGCTCGGTGACGGAGACGAGGCGCGCAACCACTTCGCCGCGGTCGGTGACGGTGATGGGTTCGGTCGCCGCGCGACGGACGTAATGGCCCGTCCGTGTATGCAGTTCTCGAATCGAGATCGTTTTCACTATGTGTCCAATGTGTCACAATACCCTCGGAGGGTCAATTTCGTTAATGACTGATTTTGACCGCGGATGAGCACGGATTTTCACGGATAAAGTCCGGCATGAACCATTCGGAAAATCAACGGATCTCACGCCAAGAGATAGAGCGATAAAGACCAGGAATTCGGATGGAAAGAAACGAAGCGGTCGAAGTTTGAATCAGATATGAAGATGCAACGCCGTCCTGATGATGCGCGCCAGCGTTTTGGAGCGCGCCAGCCCTCTGGCGCTTTGGACGGATTGCGGGTGCGGTGCCGCAGCGGACGCGCTATGTGGTGAGAAAGCGCCAGAGGGCTGGCGCACTCCAAAACGCAAGCGCCTCGCGGCCCGTTAAAAGTCCTCCGTGAATCCGCTGTGACCTTACGCTATAGCCTCGATTGTCGTCATTCGCGAATCCGTCTCGCTGTCGGGCGGGTTGGTGGACCTTCACCCACTTCGCCGGCTCGTTGAGAAGTTCGCCGCTCAAAGGTGGTGGGTGGGTAGCCCTTCCTGACGAAACCGGTAAAGCTTGCGGCACGTGGCGTCGAAGGAGCTCTGCTCGGATTCAGAAAGTTCGGATACCAAAGGACCGTCATACGGACCGAGGGTCTCATCGAGCAGTTTTGCTGCCGGAAGGCCCAATTCGCCATGCAAGCTGGCATCGCGAACGATCGTTCCCCCGAGCAGCCAGAGATTATCAATATGCCGCCGGACGGTTTTCGGCGAGAGTTCGCTCGCGGCGAGATGCGTTACAAACGGGGCCAATTCGGAGAGAAGTCTCTTCCCAAGCGGAATGTCCTCGCGTAGCCCGGCCCACGAGTTCGGCCACTCTGCCATCTTAGCGTGCCATTGTTCGGCGATTTTTCCGCGGGCATGGCGGGGAGAATCCTTCGACCCCGACGCCGTGCGAGCCACGACGCGCGCATGTTGTTTTCTTTCCATTCGTGGAGAATTAATCAATCGATGAGGCGGATCAAGTTGTGGAAGTCGTCGGAGACCGGTTTCTTTTCATTCGAAAACCCGTGCGACCCCCAGGCCTGTTCCCACCGATTCAGTTGTTAGCTTCGTTGAAGCTGGCATTGCTTAGTGGCTGGCTGCCGGAAAGACGCTTGACGCCGCACGATCCATTCTAAAAGCGCCAGAGGACTGGCGCACTCCAAAACGCTTGCCACGCCTCGCCAGGCCTCCTGTCCACGGGTCCTGATACATGGCTCGCCAACTCGAATGGAACGCCTGGTCGGCAACCGTGAATTTCCGTCCAAAACCACTGCATTAAATGGCAGTCTTCGCGCCGCTTCTTAACGATTGTATGAATTTATAGCTGCGGCGGAGGGACGTTCGATGTAATAGCCAGGTGTTCAGAATGTTAGTGCCCCTCCAGTATAAAGCCCCGCCGGCTGACAACTCTCTTCCTCCCGCCTTTGGCCCCCTGCGGGTGGCCGCCTGGCTGGCTGTCGTGCTAGTCTTGAGCAAGGGCTTCTCCCTCGACAGGTCCCGCAGTTATTGGTGGCTGCAGGACCTCGCGATGGCTTCGTTCGCCGATGTGCTCTTTGCGCTGGGCTTGGGAACGATGGCGCATCTCGCACTGCGTGCCGCAGGGCGGCACACCGCCATCGCAGCCGGCCTGCGGCGCGTCTTCATAGCGATCTGCGTCTTCTGCGCGTTCTACTCGGTGCTTGCCGCCGGGGTTTTCAATTACTTTGGCCGTCCCTTCAGCTACGATCTGCTGAAGCTGGTGCACGGCGTTGCGGCCGTGGAATCGTCCATCGTCGATCGGATCACTTTGCCGATCGCGGTCGCGCTCGTCGGCGTGCCCGGCGGCTACTATGCGCTAACCCGCCGCCTGGCTCGCAGACCGAAGGCTCCGGTGTTCCTCGTCGCGACGCTGCTGGCGTGGTCCGCTTTTGGCTGCTGGCTGTACTACCAGCGGCCGAGGCCTTACTTCATGCCCCACCTTTCGGTGAATCCGCACATTGAACTCGTGCGATCGACCTGGAATGGGCTGACCGGCTTTGGGAAGCCATCCCTTCAGCTCGATTTTCCGCGCGGATACCAGGATGAATTCAGGCCGCGCGCCTTCCGGGAGGCGACCGCGGAGAGCAAGCATCCCCGGGCGGCCGCGCCCGGGACGCCACCCAGGAACGTGATCGTCATCGTGCTCGAGTCGGTCGGCACGAAGTATATGAGCCTTTACGGGAGCGGCTACAACACGACCCCCAACTTGATCGCGGAGGCCGATCACGCGCTGGTCTTCGACAATTTCTACGCGCATGTCCCCTATACATTCTGCTCCTTCATGGCGCTGAACTTCTCGATTTACCCGGGCATGCCGTGGCGCTACGCGCCTGGAGACGCCTTCGGCCGTGAAGGCGCGCGCCCGCTGCCACGGACGCTCGCTTCCGTGCTAAAGCAGCGGGGGGCTCGCACGGCCTACCTGCATAATGGGGACCTGGAGTGGGCCGGCATGAACTACGTCCTTCAAAATCAGGGCTACGACACGATCGAGGATTACCGGACGATGGAAGGCCCCGCCTTGACTTCCTGGGGGGCCGAGGATCGGGTGCTTTTCGATCGACTGATCCGCTTCATCGACGAGAAGCCCGGGCAACCTTTTTTTGCGTTCTGTTGGACAGACCAGACGCACGATCCCTACGAGCTCGGACCTGCCTCGGAAAAGATGGACTTTTTCGGTCAGCAAACCCCGCCGCGCCACGCGGACGATCTCGGGAGATACCTCAATGTGCTCCGCCAGGTGGACCAGCACCTCGCGAATCTCTTCCGCGCTTTGCGAGACCGTGGATTGGCAGACGATACTCTCGTCGTGATCACTGGGGACCACGGCGAGGCGTTTGGCGACCCCCACGACCAGCGCGGGCATGGCTACACCGCCTATCAGGAAGACGTGAATGTGCCGCTCATTCTCTGGAATCCGCGGCTCTTCTCCGGCGGTCGGCGACTCGATACGATCGGAAGCCACGTGGATCTGAGCGCTACCGTCGCCGAATTGCTGGGCATCCCGCCGCCCGGCGAGTGGCAGGGCTTCAGCCTGTTCGATCCCGCGCGACCACAACGCGCCTACTATCTTGCCAGTATCGGCGAGTACCTCTTTGGCGTTCGTGACGGGAAATGGAAGTATACTTTCGAAGCGACCAGCGGGCGGGAGTTTCTCACGGATCTGACGCTCGACCCGCATGAACTGAAGAACCGCGCCGGATCGAGACCGGATATTTGCAGGGAGCTAAGGCACCGCGTCGCCGCATGGGTGGATTTCGAGGACAAGTTCATGCAACCGGCTAACGAGTCTTACAGTTCTCCTAGCGGACGGCCATAGTCACATGCGAGCGACGGCCAGCTCGCCCGAGGCTCTCCCGCGGTATTCCCGCTAATTCAGCTGGGAACGCGTTTGGTCACACGTCCCGCGTTTGGGGTGCTCCGATTTCCGAGTTCCTGTGGAAGATCCTGACCTCTGTTCCGGTGTGCGCATTGCCGTCTCGCTGCGGTCTGTCGCCTCAAGCAATTCGGTACAAAACATCTGACGCAAGAGCCTTTTCAGTCTGCGCTTATTACTTTCGTGGGGGCGGGCCGTTTCGTTTCTTGTCGCACGCTTTATGATAGTTCGCATCGGAAGGGGGGGCGTAAAAAGCCTCGTTATTCTATACAAAGCCCGCATTATGAAAACGATTTGTGACTAATATCTCATTTTCAACTTCGAACGGTCTTCAAGCGGGGGCAGGCGCGAGTTGCGGCGGGGATTTTGCCTTGGAAAATGGCGGAGCCCTGGCGGAAATGAGGATCGCGATTGGTCGCTACCAACGCAGTGGCTGGCGCAGTCCGGCGCCAAGGTCGCGCTGGTATTTCGTGATGTGGTCGATGTATCCTTTTTGAAGGTCGTGGTCCTTGACGAGGGCGGGAAGGTTGCGGGCGACTTCGATTCCGACCGCAACGTTGGAGAGGAATCGATTCCACCAGCTTTCGTCGGTGTGTGCAACGCCGTTGCCATCGAAATAGATCAACTGGCCTTCGGTGGCGTAACCCAGGCTTCGCGAGGGAACGCGTGTGACGATATCAGCGTCGTTGACGAAGCGGAAGGTCTTGCTTTTGAAACGCTGTTCGAAGGTGCCGACGAAGGTGTTGTCCCCTGCGCGCGGCTGACCGTACGTATAGAGGCCGTTAACGGGCGTGCGAGTGGAGTTGTCGAAAAGACAGGCGGCGGTGGCAATGACGGCCAGGGCGCCACCAAGGCTGTGACCTGTGAACCAGAGGCTTTGCCCCTCGGTTTGAAAGAGCGCGATCGTGCGGAACATTTCATCGCGGACGTTCCGGAAGGCATGGCCGAAGCCGTTGTGCACGTGCCCGATATCCGGTGCGTTTGGAAAAAGGTAGTTGAAGTTGACCGGGGCGACGTTCACGTCGGTCATCCAGTCGCTCAACTCTTTCGGCTGTGTGCCGCGAAAGGCGACGATGATGGCCTCGTCGTTGCCGGCGATGAACCCTTCCGTGTCCCCGGTATCGAAAGGGTGATAATTCCCGAAGCCAAAGGTGCTCTGCGCGTCCGCGGCGGCCGCGCTTTGGTCGAGGGTATAGGCGATGTTCGAGGCGCAGGCGAGCGCAAGGGCGTTATCGGCGTCCCATTTCGTAGTGTGTGCGTTGAAGGGCAATTTCATGAGGGGTTCGTTTTCCAATGAGAGTCGTTCCGGTCTTATTGGAAACGAGCCTCGATGATGGAGAAATCGTCGTCCAGGCGAGGCGATCCGCGAAGCTGATAAACATGATCGAGGAGTTGATCCATGAGGCTTCCCTGCTGTTCGGCCAGGGCCGACAGGTGGGCGATGCAAGCATCCAGATTCCAGGCATCCCGTCCGTCATGGAAGATTTCAAACACGCCGTCGCTGAAGATCAGGAGGCGCGCGCCGGCCGGGAGCCGGCACGACTGAGCGGGAAACTCCACGCCGCGAAGCACACCCATCATCAGCCCGGAGGAAGGCAGAAGGAGCGGATGGGGCTCGCCGGGCAGCAGGACAATCGAAGGGGGATGGCCGCCTCCCGCCCAGGTCATCGTGCGGCTTGCGCTGTGATAAACACCATACCAGATTGTGAAGAATCGCTGGCCGTGCTGTTCGCCTTGGAACGCGTCGTTGAGTTTGGCAAGAACCTGATCGGGCTGCTTCATGTCCGCTCCGAGTAAGGCTCCTGCGCGGATCACGTTGGAGACGGTGACCGATAGCAACGCGGCGTCCAGCCCGTGGCCCGTGACGTCGATGAGGTAAAGGGCCAGGTGATCGTCATCGACCCAGTGGTAACCGATCGTATCTCCCCCGAGGGTGGATGCCGGAAGGTAGCGCCAATCCACGGAGACCAAACCAGCCATCGGCGGCGGGATGCAGTCGCGAACGTATTTGATGCCGGCGGCGAACTCCGCGCGCATCCGCTCATCGCCGAGCTTCTTGAGCAGAGCGGCGGCGTCCACCAAATCGGGCGTCCCGAACCCTTCCGTGAAGACGCCGTGCACCGCTCCGAGGGCCTTGAATGCTGCGTCGCTGCGGCCTTGCTTTTGTAAAAGCCGGGCAAGGCTCGTCGTGGCGCGCAATTCCCACGCCCTGCTCTGCTGGCGGCGGGCGGTCTCGATAGCGCGCCGAAAGGATTCCTCAGCGGCGGTTTGATCGCCCGACTCGGCGAGAATCAATTCGCCCTTGAGTCGATGCAGCTCCGCCTCCTGAAATCGCTCGTCATTTTTCTCCATAAGCGCGAGTGCCTCGTTCAGGGCCGCCCGCGCTTCGGCGAATCGACCCGCCTGCGAGCAACCATCGGCCAGCATGCTCAAATAATACGGAACCGCCAGCTCCGCGCCCGTGGCCCGGTAGGCTTCCAGGCCTGTTTGCAGCAATCGGATCCCCTGCTCCAGCCGGCCTTGCAGCAGCAAGCCGCCGGCTGCGTAAAGCGTGCCCGATGCGTGCCAGAAAAGGAACCCCTGGTCCGCGGCGATCCGAATTTGCTCGTTGGCGGCCGCCTGCGTCTCGATCCCCAGGCGGCAATGCTGGTGGAGCCAACCCGTGTGATGCAAGGCGTACTCGAGGCTGAACGGCTGATTGATGGAAAGCGCGAGCTCGAGTGTTTCCTCGTTGAGCTTGAGAGCCTTGTCAGGGAAGCCGAGGTGCCACAGGGCGAGCGCCAGATAGCAGCGATGAGTGACCCCGGCATCCTCGCCAATGAGTCCGGCCCAGAACGCCGTGCGCTCGCGATCGTCGAAGTCGGCGATCGCCCGTGCGCAACAGTCGCGAGCGCCGGCGAAATCGCCCCGATAGAGCCGCGTAAGGCCCTTCAGGAAGAGAGCCTCCATGAGAATGCCGGGATCGGTGAGCCGTTCGCCAAGCGCCATCGCTTCCTCCGCGAGCACTGTGCAGACACGAAAATCGCCACGAACGATATGAAACGCGAAATTTCCCCACATCATCGTGAAGAGCTGCGGGGTTTGCCCCACCCGCTCGCAGAGCGTGCGGGCGCGATCGAAGACCGGACCGACTTCAGGCGCCGCGTACCCGCGTGAAGCGATGTAGGCGGTGCCCAGCGGGCCGAGCAGCTCCAGTTCGCGCGTGTCACGCTCGGGCGAGGGTTCGAGCGTTTCAAGCAGATTCAAACCCTTCGTGAGGTGGTTGATCGCCTCGACATGGGCGAACCGGTCCCGGGACCGCGACCCCGCCTTCAAGCAGTATCGGACCGCTTTTTCGATGATCCCGGCTTCGGCGAAATACTCCGCGAGCAGCTCCGGCTTTGTCTCGACCAGGTGCGTAAACCGCGCTTCGATGACCTCGGCGACCTGCTGATGAAATCGCCGGCGGTTCGGCTCTCCGATCGCGCTATGCAGCGCTTCCTCGAGCAGCGCGTGCTTGAAAAGGTAAGCGCATTCCGGCGGCTGACCTTTGGCGTAGAGGATCCCGGCCGACACGAGCTTTGCCAATTCGACTCGCAGTGCCTGTTCATCGATCGTCACGACGGCAGCGAGCAAATCGTAGTCAAATTCCCTGCCAAGCGTGGAAGCGATTTGGGCCACCTCGCGGTCGCTCGACATCCGATCAAGCCGTGCCATAACCAGCTCCTGCAGCGTTGCCGGCAGTTCTCGAGCACTGGCCTCGCCCCGGGGAGGCGCGGCGCCAACGGGTTCAAACACCGCCGACTCGCGTGCCATGCGGGTAAACTCTTCGACCAAAAGGGGCACACCGTTGGTGCGCTGGTAAATCTGCGCGACCAGCGACTCCGGCAAGGCTTCGCCCGCATCTCTTCGCATCCACGCGGCCACCTGCCGGCGCGTCAGCCGATTGAGCGCCAGGGTCGTTTGATGGGCCAGCGCCGGCCACGGAGTTTTGAACTCGGGGCGGAAGGTGAGCACCGTAAGGATCCGGTCCTGCGGGCCCTCGCCGATGAACTGACCGAGGAACTCCAGGCTCGACGCGTCGATCCAGTGCAGGTCCTCGACCATGAACAAGATTGACCGCTTGCGGGAGAAGGCGCGCAGCCATTGTCGCAGCGCGCGAAAGGTCTCCTCGCGCTCGCGAGCGGGCGTCAGGACGGCCGCCGAATAGCGCTCGTCCGCCGGCAGCAAGAGCAATTTGGCAAATAGTGCCACGAGCTCCGGCCGGCCCAAATCGCAATCGTCCAGATGCCGCGCCAATCGTTCGAAGCGGGCAGCGGGTAACGGCTCGCATCCGGTCCAGAGCAGACGCTCGAGATAGTCGGTCACCGGGTGAAGCTCCGAGTTCTGAAACTGCTGCGAGCACCGCCACTCGATGACGGGGGAGTCATGGTCAGCCGGCTTGCCCGCGGATTTGCCGAACGCTGCCAGGGCGGCGTCGCTGGCCTCAGCTTGCACACGCTGCGCCAGCGTCTGCACCAGGCGGGACTTGCCCAAGCCTGGCTCCCCGATCACGAGGACGACCTGGCCCATCCCCTCGTGAGCCTGCTCCCACCGATCGCTCAGCAAACTGAATTCCGTATCGCGGCCCGTCAACGGCGTGAGCCCGAACGGCGCAGGCGCTTCAGACTCGCCTCGAACGATCGCTTCGGACTTCGTGCCATGCTCCATGCCGCGTTCCTGAACCTTCGATCGATCTGCAAGCCTGAAAAGGTTCACAAGATCTCCCTCCCGAACGAAAGAATCCGCGGCCGCAATCGCAGGGCGGTTTCGTCACAGATCCATCCAACGGGCGTTGAGGCGGCACTTTTGCTCATCGCTGCATCCTATGGTGAATCGATTGACTCGATGCGTCAAACCCTGTCGCAGGCGGAGCGAAAGGAGCCCAGCACACGGGGGGTTGCTCCATCACCCCATCCGACTCGCGAGCGCGCGGCGTGCCGCTTCCTGACGATCCCTTCCGGCTGTCAGGGCGCTCCCGGTGAACCTCCCGGCAGCGACCTTACTCGCCTTCGGTGATGGCACGGCGAACTCCGGCCAGCGGCGCCCTATCGTCAAAAGTCACCTCGCTCCCTTGCCTTTGAATCCCCAATTGTCGCCAAAGCGATTCAAGGTCGACCGTGACGGGCTTCGATCCCATCTCTTCATAAAGTTCGCGTAAAACGGGCACGCCCACGGTCTTGTCACCGACCTCGATGACTTGCTCGATCGTCCAATCCTGCACTATCGAACCGCCCGCTGCGAGAATGGCGCGCAGCGCGTGCTCGAGCCCGAACCGATTGCCGGTACGCTGGCGGATGCCAACGTCAGCTCGAAGACAAAACAGCGCGCCGCCCCAGTAAGTTCGACCCCAAGTGGGTGTGCGATCCAGACCGCGATCACCGGCTTCCGGCTGGCCTTGAGGCAGACCGTTGACGAGGTCGGACCACACCCGCTCGGGTGTTATAATTCCCGCTCGGGCACGCGCGATCGGTTCGACATATGTCGCAAGTCCCTCCTCCAGCCAATGGTGTTGATCGGGAAGGCTTGGAAACGCGAAATGGACCATTTCGTGCGTCAACAGCCAGTCGTCCGCCAGGACGGCCACCGTGGCGTCGCGTCCCAGCGAAATCGTGATAAGCGGACCCTCCCAGCCGAACGCCTTTCCACCTCTTGGCCGGGTGCCGGCGCACGATGCAATACGAAGCGTCGCCCGTGGGACAGGGAACTTGCCATAGTACGTCGAAACGGCACGGGAGGAGTTTTCCACCCACTTCAATGCCAGACTCCGCCAGGCTGCTGAAGGAGATCCCACAAGCTCGAGGTCGATCAAGGCTCCGGGAACTTTCACCTCCTCGGCGGACGCCGAAGCCAGAAGCGTTATCAATGCCAGCGCCCGGGCCAAGCCGCTCCACGGATGGCGACTTCGAGCGGACTCCCCGTGAATAGTCCGCTGCGCGCGCCTCGCCATTCGCCTACTGTGACATGAATTCGCAGTTCTCGCATCCGCGTTATCCATTCGATGACTGGGCAGCGGCCCTCCCATCAACTGGAAAAATGGGACAGTGAAATTCGACTACTCTTTGACCGGCGACGACAGTTAATTTCTGGTTAATGCGTTGCACATATAAGTATACACACTTAGTTTTTACCTTTATATCGGATGACTCTGGTGTCAGGTCCTTCGGTCCGACCGTGAGTCGCACGGATCTCTGGCGATCATTTTAAGGTTGCTACTGGCGCTCTGTGCGTTTGCCTTGGCTGCATGGGCAACTCTGTTCTGATCGTCGGCGCCGGACCCGTCGGCCTGAGCGCGGCTGTGGCCTTGGCCCGGGCGGGCGTTTCAATCCGGATCATCGATCGACTAACCGCCCCCACCAACCAATCCCGGGCGGCCATCGTGCACGCGCGCACTCTCGAGCATTTCGAACGGCTCGACATTGTGAACGACTTTCTTGCCGCCGGCGTGAAGGTGCATGGCGTATGCGTCTACGGCCCCCGCAACCTTTTGCTGATCCGCCCGTCCCTTGACCACCTCCCCTCGCCTTATCCGTTCATGATCGGGCTGGAACAATTCGAAACCGAGCGGCTTCTGGCCGGCCGGCTCAAAGAGGCGGGAGTCTCCGTTGAACGCGGAGTGGAACTGGTCCATTTCGACGATTCTGGCGACCGCGTTTCCGCCCGTCTGCGGCACCCCGACGGGAGCGAAGAGAGTGCGGACTTCGCCTACCTGGTCGGGATGCGACGGAGGCCAGAGCACAGTGCGAAGCGTCCTCGGTCTCCAACTCGATGGCGAAACCCTCGATTCCATCTGGATCACCGCCGATGTTAAAATCCGTTGGGATCGCGATCCCGGCGAAGCTATCGCGTACATGTCGCCTGATGGCATTGCCTTCATCGCCGCGATGAACGACGACCGTTGGCGGGTGATCGTCAACCTCCCGAAGACGACAAAGGCGGAGGCCGGGAAGCTCACCCTTGACGATGTCCAAACCATCGTGCGCGAGCGCTTCGAAACAGACGTTCCGCTTTACGATCCGGTCTGGATCAGCCCCTTTGGCATCAACACGCGATTGGCCCCGACTATGCGCCGCGGACGCGTTTTTCTTGCGGGCGATGCGGCCCACGTGCACAGCCCGGTCGGTGGCCAGGGCATGAATACGGGGATTCAGGATGCTCTCAACCTCTCATGGAAGCTGGCCTTGGTCCTGCGCGGGACGGCACGGCCGGAATTGCTCGACAGCTACAATGCGGAACGGCACGCCAACGCCCGCAAGCTCCTGGCTCGCGTGGGGCCCGCCACAAAGATGGTCAGCTTGCGGCATCCGGTGGCCATCGAGTTGCGAAACTGGGTGATGCACGTCCTCGGCGAACTGGGCTTCACTCACGCGATGCCACGGATCGTGAGCATGCTCGACGTCGGCTATCCCGACAGCCCCATCGTTGCGGAATCACACGTGAGCTGGTTGAGCCGCGGGCCCCGGGCAGGCGAGCGCGCCCCCGACGCCGAGGGGCTGCTCCGCGCCGGCGACCCCGAGCCGCAACGGCTCTTCACGCTGTGGAGCGGAGATGATCGCCACCAACTGCTTCTCTTTGCCGAGGACAACCTAACCAACATCCCCGCCTCTTCCTTGTATTCGATCACACGGATCGTCCGGCAGGGAACGCCGTCCGAGGGCGTGGTCGTGGATACCGAAGGTCACGCGCACGAAGCTTACGCCGTCGCCAAAGCGGGCGCATGTTACCTGGTCCGTCCCGATGGGATTATCGCCTTTCGCAGCAAGGAGGCGGATGCGGAAGCCTTGCACGAATATCTGACCAAGTGGTATCACCGGAGTTGAGAGTTGAACGTTGAGCCGCGCTCTCGTCGTCTATGCCAAACAAGCAGCAATTGTGGTCGCGTCTGATCGGGCATCTCCGCGTTAATGAGCAGCCCGAAGAGTTCGATCAGCTTCAAGGCTTTCTTGCCCGCGTGCTCCTTCCGGACGACGCGCAACAGCTCAAAGCGAGCAACTTTTCCTTCGAAGCGGCTGACATTTTTTTACCGGAAAACATTGCCGCCGAACGCGGCGCTGTGATCGAACGCGTGGCGCAGACGCAGGCCGAAGGCGAGTACCGGCTTTTCGTGCGCGAAGTGCCGCTGCGCAGCACGCAATTGCAAGGCTCGAATCCCCTTTGGGCAAGTGGCGCAGCGCCGGAGCGAAGTTTCGGACCATTTATCAACTCGGACGGGCGGCGCTTCTGGTTCGACTTTTTCCGGATCGAAAAGCTCGTTGCGCTTTATGTGCAGGGCGCTCCCGACCCGGCGTTGCTTTTCAAAATCAGGACCGGTTTTCAATTTATCGGCATCAATCTCCCGCTCGCGGCCGATGCGCGTGCCAGCTACAACCTAACCGCCGGTAGCATCTGGATCAATTCCCGCCTCCTCGCGTCGAACGCGCCCCTCGGTTTTTTCACGGGCCTGACGATTCGGGGCGGGAACATCGCATTGAGTGCGGTTCCGCACGTGGTCGATGGCCGCCTCACCATAACGCCGGGCACCACAGCCCGCGTGCAGCTGCAACTGCAGCAGCAGACCGTGAACGACGCTGACGCGGCGAGCGCGTACGGCAAGGACGCACGCTCGGCGCAGATCGAGTTGCCGCAGGAGTTCGCGTTCCACTTTGACGGCGGAAATCGCGCGCTGGATTTGGTCGGGCGCGCGTCGTGGCGGGTTTACGGACAGGAAACGGAATTCGATTGGCGGCAACAGCAGGCGACGACCTATGAGCCGTTCCTCAATCGCGTTCTGATTCCCGTCGCGGCATCGACGGAGACCTTCGCGGTCAGCGACAATCAATCGGCCTTCCATACGCTGAGCGGCGAAACGAAAATCGCGGCCAGCTTCTGGGCGCTGCCGACGGCCTCCATCGATGTGGCGAATCCCTCGCCCGCGGAAGGCATCGGGGCGTTGCTCATCCGCGGCGAAAAGGGGCTGACGTCGCAATGGACGGCGCTGAAGGGTGGCTCGGTAAACCTGAAACAGCCTTTCGTCATGGCCGCACCGGGCCGCATCGCGATTTCCGATCCCGGAGCCGGCAATGCGTTGTGCCAGCAGGATTTTGAACTTTGGAAGGACACGCTCAATCCCTACGGAACGACGGCGGAGATCCAGTATCTGTCGGCCGCGCCATTCTCTTTTAACACGGTCGCGAGTGGCGTCGAACTTATCTCCACTCTCGTGAACGCCGATGTGCGCGCGGATCGACCCGTGACCGCCAGGGGCGAGCCGCTCGAGATTCGTTCCAAGCAATCGCTCCTCATCATCGCAGCGACGAGCAGCTTCCGGCTCCTTTATCTCTTCGACGACAACATGCTGGTCGACAATCTCGACCCGAAAAAGCCGGTTCAGTCGCCGAAACCCCTGTCGCTCGTCCTGAGCAATGCTCTTTTCAAAACGACCGCGGTGAACGGCTGTCTGCTTTTCGGAACTCTGGCGGAGGACTTCGTGAAGGTGGAGCGCGCCTCCCTTTTCCTCACGCTCGGGTTGCATGCCTATCTGCCGACACTGCCCGACCCCTACGCGGCGAACGTCGCCCAGCTCAAGTTCCAGTTTCGCGGCGCGTCCGACCGCGCGCTTTTCGTGGCGAATCAGCCGACCGTTTGGATGCTGCTTGTCTGCCAGGTGCGGTGGGAGCCCGCCCCTGATCAGGTGGACAAAGTCGAAGTCTCGTTCCACTTCGCACCGCTCCCGAACCAACCCGCGTGGACGCAGACCGGCGTGGCGCAGAGCCTGGATTTCGTCAGCCTCGCCGGCGGCGAATCGAGCGCGGGTGTGGACGCGCAGGGGCACAGCGAGCCGGATGTATTCAGGTTTAAAGCGGTGAAGGAGACGCCTGATTATGGCGCGGTCTGGGAGAAAGCGATCGCCGGCTTGCCGCCCGACCAGTTTGCGCTCCTCGACGTCAGCACCAACGCCGATCTGCTTGGCGTAAGCTTCGGCGTTTTCGGCAGTCAGCGGGTGGCCATGCTCACGACGATGCGGCCGGCGGACTCCGGATTCCCCCTTCAAGTGAAGGGAATGGAGGTCGTGAGCAGCGGGATGAACGTACGGGCCTTCACCGTCCCGCAGATTTCCTGGGAGCCCGTGATCAATCTGACCGCGCCGCCGCCGGGCATTAATGACCCGCCGGTGGGTCCCAACTACTACCCCGATGACGGCGGGCCCACGCGGCTGATCAACAACAGCGCCGAGCAGGTGGCACTCGCACCCATTCCGCTCACCGATTTTCTTGTCGAGAATTTCGCAGCGAAGAAAGACTTCGCCGCGCTCTCGCTCTTCACCCTCCCCTTTGGCCTGCGGGCGCTCGCCTTGCTGCAGAAGCAGTACACCTACGAGGACGGCTCGCGGCGCGGCGCAAATCTCGAATTCAACGCGAAAACCTGGGCGAGTGGCGTGACCGGCGCACGACAGTTGCAGGTCGAGGCCGGCGAGGCGCTGCGGCAAGGGGAAAGCGACATGTTCATGGGGAGCACCGTCCAGGTGAACAACATTCTCGATTCGTCCGGGACCCCCACCGGAACGAGCACGCTCGGCGCAAGCGTGACCGAAATCTTCAACAACGAATTCCTGATGCAGCCGTTCGAGGTCATCCGGCAGCGCGGCGTCCCGGTTTCGCGCATGGATCTAAGCGGCTACGGCGCGAGCATTTTCAGCAATTGGCTCAATCCGAAAGCGGCTGTCGCAGAGACGAGCCAGGCGAAGTTCGATGTCTTCGTCGGCCGTTGCGCGCACGAGATCATCCAGGTAAGGAGCATTCTCTATCCCTGGGCGATCAAGGTCGTGCGAACGATCACCCTTTTCCGTGCGAACAGCGCGTATTGCTACCGCTTCGACAGCGGCTGGCGTGCGGAGAGCGATGGCCGATTCGATTTCACTTACTACGTTTACGAACTCATTGGCGGCAAACTGGTGCCGAAGCCCGGAAAGGTCAGCTATCCGATCCATCCCGGCGTCTGCGGCGGGCTGTTCCAGGTCCAGAACATCCGCGAGACAACGGAAGTCGAACCCTTCGCCGGGACGATGGAAATTCCGAAAGGTGGTTTCTATGTCGATGGCGACGGCCGGGAGATTGAGAATACGACAAACGCGAGCATACCCATCGCCTACGACCTTCAGCCCGTTTTCTTCGACGCCGATATCGATGTCGAGAACCCCGTCAGCGGCTTTGTCACGAAGGAAATCGCGGACAAGAAAAGAAAGCTCATTCCATCGAAACGCATCCTTGGTTTTGTGCAGCTCGCCCCGCGCGGCATGGTGCTGACGATCGCCGCGTTCAAGGACTTGATCGCGCGCCAGGCCGGAACGATTGGCGGCCCGATTGATTGCGTTGTGGATATCGGCGCGAGCGGCCAGCAGATGCGCCTGAATCGGTTCGACATCAGCAATTCCTCCGAGGCGAACGGCGTCGATCCGGCTTTCGCGGTGGCAGGCCGTGGCAGCGTGCTGCTGCCAAAGGACGGCTCGTGGAGCCTCGTGAAACACGAGTTCGGAACGGGCCAGGTGAGTCCCGTTCCCCAGGATATGAGCGCGCCGCTCATCCGGATTGGCAGGCTGATCAAGGGTGCCGGCGACGTCCTGAAGCTGGACAAAGATCCCTCTAACGAACTGCTTCGCATTGCCAACCCGACCGAGCTGCTGCGAGCTGCGGCGAACGACACGATCAATTACGGTTTTCTCCAGACCACTGACACCCAGAAGGCGCTCTTTCTCACGCCGGCTTTCAAGCAGGGATTCGACAAGCTGCTGAGCAAGACGCCTCCGCTGTTCGCGGATGCCTTCCGCATCGTTAACTCGAAAGGCATCTTCCCAAACATCGGCGATGCGGCCACAGGCTTCGGCGATGTGATTTCCTTGCTGAAAAACGGAAACGAGTTTGCGAAGAACGCGCTCACCGACGCCGGCACGCAGGTGCTCGAGGTGATGAAGATCAACGACGGCGTCGACGCCGCAAAGAAGGAAGGCTACAAGCTGCTCAAGCAAATCGAGTCCTTCGACCTGCCGGGCACGGAGTGGGAACTCATCAATCTCGGCGGCTCGCTGCGCATCTCTCTCGAATACAAAGCCGACAACATCCAGAAACCGAAGGACCAGGGCGGCGGAACCAAGAACGCGAAGGGCTCCCTGAACTTTGACGTCAACTCTTTCGCCAGCAACGTCGCCGACCAATGGAAGAGCCGGATGAGCAACGTCGGCGTGGTCGTGGACCTCGGTCCCATCAAGCGCCTGATGACGATCAAGGGAAACTGGGACGCGAAGAAAGGCGCGGAAGCTCAATACGGCGGCAGCGCCACCGACCCGGCTTTTCCCTCGCCGCAAATCGAGTTTGCACCCGAGTTGGAGCCGGTCATCGAAATCCTGCAAATCCTCCAGGACTTGCAGGGCGAGAACTACAAGGACGCCTTCCAGCACGGCCTGAAACTGGCGATGAGCAACAAGGCGGGCAGTTGGGAGTACAAGCTGGAAGCCTCGAAAGAGATCCCCGTCGTGCGTTTCCCGATGCCGATGTTCCTCTTCAACGACCCGAACGCACCTTTCAAACTTGAGGCCGGCCTCAAGCTCAGCGTGTACTTCAACGCCGCGCTCAAGGTCTCGAGCGACCCGAAGGATCTGCTGCCGAGCGCGGGCGCGTCCCTCGGCTTCTACGGCCGGCTCTCGGTGATGTGCGTCTCGCTCTCGATCGCGACCGTTTATGCCGTCGGCCAGGTCAACCTCGATATCGCCGCCGATTCGAAAGTCGGCCCGTCGCTCCGGATGAAATTCGGCTTCGGCGCACAGATCGTCGTGGGCTTGCCGGTCGTGGGAAACGTGAGCGTTCTCTACATGGTCGGCGTCGAAATTTACACCGACTCCTCGCAGGTAATCGTCTCGGCGTTTGTGCTGTTCCAGGGGCACGCCGAGTTGCTGGCCGGTCTCATCGGCGTCACGATCACGATTGAAGCGAAGGGCACTATAGCGCGCGCGAACGACCGCACCGATCTCGCAGCGCAGGTAACCTTCGGATTGGACATCAGCCTCTTCCTGGTGATCGACATCAGCTTCAGCACATCATGGCAGGAGCAGCGGCAGATCGCATGACCTATGGAAACGAACACCAGACTCTCGATCCTTCCCTTCCCTCAATCCTTCGATGGCGGGACTCTCGCGCTCAACATCGTCGTGCTGCCTCGCAATCAGAATCCGCTTCAGCCCGCGATCGAGCAGCACCCGACGATCCCCGACTCCCCGGCTTTCGCGGACGCGGTGCTTTCGTTCGAGGCGCACATCGTGAGCAGCCTCGCGGGCTTCCCAAACAACCACTCGGCCAACGCCGTCGTACCCGCGCCCATCGCGCAACCGGCAAATGTTCGCGCGCTTTTCGAGGCGCTTGGAAAACAATTCAAAATCAGCAATCTCAACCAGACCAACGAAGACCTGTCGGCCAATACCGACAAGGCCGAGGTCGCGAAAGCGTCTGAGTTTCCGATTAGGAAGTATCTGCCGCTAAGCTACCGGAAGGCTTTTAACTTCACCACGCCGCGCACGAGGGCGGCCGTGACAGACGACAGCTACCACTGCGCCGTTCGCGGCGCGGGCAAGGTTCCCGGTTTCAAGCGAAGCCCCGACGCGATCAGTTGGGGAAAGGTCTTCGCCTACGCGCTCCGGCAGCCCGTGCTAGCGAGGGAGGTCGGGATGATCTATGCGGCCTCGCTGGAAATCGACGCGAGCCAATTTGCGCAAGGCGGCTGGCTGTTCATCGACCTCGCCGACGGGAGCGCCTTCCGTGATCAACAGCAGGCGGACACCTCTTTTGTTAAAAAGTATGCCGCCCGTATTCCTCCGCTCGTCGCAGGCGAATCACGGTCGTTGTTCGCGCCGATTTTGTTCCCCGTTCTGTTTAAGCTGAACAGCGGCGATCCCGATCCCTCGCCGGATGGAAACTTCGACCAACTGATGATCGACGCCGCAGAGTACGACGATGGCTTTGCGAAAATCGTCCACGCCGTCCAGCCTCGCAGCCGGAACCTTCTTTCGGAAAAAACCGACGAGGGCAAACCGGTCAAGGATGCCGGAATCCGTCTGGGATGGGACGACGAGCAAATCCTGATCTGGTATTTGCGGCAGCTTGCGCAGGACGCCTCGGTATCCGGCGCCAGCAAGCGGCTCGATGCGCCGCTTGGAGTGTTCGGCTTCGCTGTTGATGTGCGGGAAACGGCGTCTCCCGAAAAGCCCTGGGAGACACTGAACGAAGTCCGCAGCCGCGCACCGCTCTCAGTCCCTGGCGGACCAAACCAGCAAATCACGCTCGGCGATTTCAATGGCGAGCTTCCCTACCAGGTCTATCCCATGCAGCTGGACGGAAATCCGCACGGCGATTTCTGGCTGCCGATGTATTTCGCAAACTGGAACGGCCACAGCATGGTCCTGCCGGACAATGAGGCCGCGGACATCTACCAGACCAACGCGCCCCTCGTGAAGGCCGACCCGGAAGATCCTGTGAAGGACACCGGGACGGGAGTGAGCGGCCCGGCTCAAAACCGGCTGAACGAGGTTTACGAGGCAAGCCTCATAAACACGGCTTTGCGCTACGGGCACCAATACGATTTCCGAGTGCGGTTGCGCGACATCAGTGGCGGCGGCGCCGCGCCCGGCGCGACTCCGGCACTGGAAAGTCCGTCGGCGATCGGACACTGTCCTTTCAAGCGATACGTCGCACCAAGCCAGCCGCGTCTCGCCGGCCTGCCGGTGAACACCGATGCGCCAAGCGATCCCGACAGTCTCTCCATCACCAGGCCGCTGCTCGGCTACCCTGCGGTTGTGTATACGGGAAAATACGCGGACCCCGTCACGCTTTTGAAGGCCGCCTCGCAAGACATGGCGGGAAAGGAAGCGTTCGGAATCCCCGACCCGGATGTGGCGCAGATCGAGGTTACGGTGGAACTCGAGACGTTGAAACTCGACAACCTCCTGAGCGTTTCGGGCAAGGACAACTACGTGCATCTCTACACGACGCGCCGCTCGTTCCCCCCAATCATCGGCGAGGCAGACTACGGCGCCACTTTGGAGATTCCGCTTGCCTACCGCGACGTAAAGGTGGTCCACACTGGCGACCAACTGAATCTGCAAAGCGACTTCGGGTTGCCTGACGACATCGGCAACCTCGATGAAATCTACCTGCCCACCGCCCGCACGGTCCGTCTCACGCTTCGCGCGGTTTGTGAGAAAAAAGAAAACGACGGGAGCTACTACGGTTTGATCAACGACGCCGATCACGAGGAGGATAGTCGCTACGGGCACATCGTCGAGGTCCTGCTTTACCGGCCTTCGTCGGACGAAACGGATTTGTACGTGGACACGGCGGCGGCGCAGCGCCTGCAAGGCATCACCCTTCAACCCGACGAATTGCTCGTCGCCGATGGAAAGCTCACGACATTTCTCTTCGGAAAAGAAGTCCAGAAAGCTCCGGACATGGTGCAGCGTCTCGCAAAGCAACTCGGCTTGGAGAGTTCCGGACTGACGCTCGTTCCGCCCAAAGGCGAGCGCCTGCAGTTCGGTTGCTCGAGCCGCATCCGCCACACATTGTCGCCGGACAACTCCTCTCTCACCTTCTCGTCGAAAGGCGACCTCGCGAATCATTGGCTCTGCTGCGTCCAGCTCACCATCGATCGCGACTGGACGTGGAGCGCGCTCAACGATCGCAGCCTCGTCATCGAGCGCACGCTTCGTTTCACCCACGACGATCCCGCCGAAGCGGAGATAACAATCGTCGGCGACATCGAAGCGAGGCGGACCGCCTCGTTCGAGTCGCTGCATGATCCAAAACGCAACTACACGCGCCTGATTTTCATCGATGCCGTCGAACCGAAGAACCACCGGCTGCAACCCGGCGGCTCAAACGAGCCGCGGTTCCCCGACACGATCGAAGTGAACTACGCGATCACCACGAATTTCAAGGCGGGTCACGCCGCGGATAAAGATGCGGACGAGCATCTTGACATCACGCTCCCGATCACCACGCCGCCCGCTCAGGTGCCAAAGATCGCATCCGCTGGCATCGCCTTGTCGCCTTATGTTCGGAATGAAAAATATTCCGCAAGCGATCCGCGCCGGCGCTTCCTGTGGATCGAATTCACTGAACCGGTGAAGGATCCCCAAGACACCTATTTTGCCCGTGTTCTTGCGTACGCACCGGATCAACTCATCAGCGATAATCGGCCCGAGCTTCTCGCCGCGCTTGAAGAGCCCGCGCTGCCGGTCGACCCGGAACCCATTCGAGTGATCATCGAGGGAGCGGCAAACGATCTGTCGGGTTTAACCGCAATGCAGCCAATGGAGAAGGCGAACGACAGCGACGTTCATTACCTGCTCCCGCTTCCGCCCGGCCTGCACGCGAACGCGGACGAGATGTTCGGCTTTTTCACTTACGAGTTTCGCCTCGGCCACTACAGGGATCTCAGGGAGGAACTGGAAGCCAGGAAGATGGTCTGGACCACGGCGCAAGGACGATTCGGCCGGCCGCTGCGGGCCACCGGAATCCAGCATCCGGCGCCGACGCTTACCTGCGCTGTCGATCGCGACGAGAGCAAATTGTGGGTCAACGCTCCCTATGCGGCAGCCGTTTTCGACGGGAAAAATGTGACTGCCGATCCACCTCGCACACAGCTTTGGTGCCTGCTCTACGCCCAGGCGCGTCAGGCGGATAACCTCGATTCGCGCAACATTCTGCTCGATGACAAACAGCTTGACTGGCGTTTGGAGATCGAAGACGTGCCCGACCGGAATCGCTTCCTGCAATACGACGACCTGCAGCGCAAAACGCTGAGGAACCTCACGATTCGAAATTTTAAGGACGATCTGAACTACGCGAAATTCGCTGGCGTGTACAAACTCGCGGAGGTTGAAAAGTCGAACATGGACGCCACCAGGCGCGGAACGGTCGCGTGGAGCAACAGCGAAGTCAGCCAACTGCTGGCGCTTTTCGGTCTGCCGGAAGACTCACCGCTCAGTGTGTTGGTAGTGGAGTTTCTCCCGGTCATCACGAATATCTATGACGCGGTCAGCCGGCTCGACCAACAAGGGGTGAACGACAATCTCAAAGCCGCGCCGTCGCACCCGAGTGTGCCTTCGCGGGGCATTGCCGCGCAGCGGCTGCAGCAAACGCAAGCGCAGCAGGATATCGAGAGTCGAAGCCCGGCGAGTGACGAGCTTGGGCAACGGCGCATTCTGCGCACATCGCCGTTAACCGAGGTGCCGTTCGTCTGCTGCCCGGAAACGTGACAAGGAAGAGGCGAAGGCCAACCCTCACAGACCCTGGTCCGTGCTGATGCACCGCAGCTATCGCCCCCGGCTGGCTGCGTTTTCGTTCAATCACCCACGATTGAGCCGGGAAGTTTGGAAACGGTTGGAAACTTTTTTCTGATCCCTGCCATTCCCCTCCGAGCTATCCTTCTTGCGTGAAAGTTGCTTTTCACGCCAGTGCTGCGGCGCGTGCCCAAACTGCTGTTTGAATTGTTTGGATAGCTGAAAGGCGGAATAGAAGCCGAGGATGTCCGCGACTTCCTGCACGGAGCGTGTCGTATTCGCCAGGAGATCCCGCGCCTTCTCGAGCCGCACCTGGCAGTAGTATTGTTTCGGGCTCAGCCCGATGCGCTGTGTGAACCTTTGCCGCAGATGCGAGTAGCTCACGCCAAGCTCGCCTGCAAGCGCGGGCAGGCTGAGACCTTCCTGGCAACGCAATGCGATGAGTGCATGCGCGCGTTCGATCAGCTCATCGATGCGGTGGTCGAAATGCGGAGCGCGTTGCAGGTAGCCAATCACGGAAAGGAGATGAGCGCCCATCGTCGATATGAGGTGCTGATTCGCCAGGGCGCCCCGAGCCGCGAGCGCGTGGCAGCGCTCAAAGCAGCGCAGCAGGTCAGGCTCCAGCCCCGTGCGCAATATGGGCTGGGTCGGTTGCACGATTCCGGTGCGAACGGCCTCGTCAAAAACCGGACCCTGGCACTCGATCCAATGTTCCGTCCAGCCCACGGCGGAATCCGGTGTATATCGATGCCACGCTCCAGGAAACAGGATAAGCACCGTGCCGGATTCCACGGCGCGCGCCTCGCACGTATGTTCGCTTTCAAAGAGGCCCGCGCCCTCCGAAATAAAGATGATCTGATAGCGCTGGAGCACCCGTCCACGGGACCATTCAAAATGGTGGCCTGCCGGATGCCCGGCCGGGGGATACTTTGTGTGCGGCTTTACTCGCGCAAAGCCACGAGCCTCAGGGACGCAACCGCAATTCGCAAGAGCGTGCTCTCCGGCTTTCTCCAAAAGAGCTTAGCATCGCGCTCAACTACGTGGAGACCCTCGATCATGAGCTCAAGATGCAAAATCCCGGCTTCGCGTTTATGGCTTACGTCTGGTTCATGCAGCTTGTCGGCTATTTGTCGCGCGCGCACAGCCAGTCCAGAAGTTCCGACCCCCGGGCGCGATCGACTGTCGATGACGCAATTGGTCACCTTGAGCAACACTTCGACCAACCGGTCAACCTCGATGAACTATCACATCTCGCTCATATGTCCAAACGCAGCTTCATCCGCGCCTTTCAAGCAGCCACCGGCACCACCCCGATCGCCTATCTGGTCAACCTGCGGCTCGCCCGCGCGGCAACGATGCTAAGCCGTCATGAGGAAAACGTGACTTCGGTTGCCTATAAAGTGGGTTATAACGATAGCAATTATTTCGCGAGGCGGTTCCACGCGATGTTCGGGGTTCCGCCGAGCGAGTATCGAAAGCGGCGCGAGTTGGTGTAATTCCTGAAGGGCCCGGGCGCCGCCACAGCCAAGCGAGTCACCGAGCATTCGCTGCGATCCCTTTGAAACGCTGCCCACAAATCCAGAACGCGATACTGGCGAGATAGCCAATGAAGACTCCGCATGCCAGCTTGAAAGCACTTCCAAAGAGCAGAGGCGCCACGAGACCAGAGTAAATTGCAAAGGCGGCCATAACGAAAGCGGATTGGAGCGACGCGGCCAAACCACGGCGGGAGGGATAGAGATCCAGAGTGAGAATGGTCATGGCCGGGGACACGAATGCCATGCCGAACGTGCAAAGCATGATCGGGATAACAGCCCACGGTATCGTGACGGTGAAGAAGGCCGTGTAGAGCACGTTGACGGCCCCGGCTCCGGCCATGAGGTAAAACCCGATTCGGATGGTCCGCTCAGGGCGCCAGAAGTGTGCCATGCGACCAGCCGCCAACGAACCAAGCATGACTCCCGTGATCATCGGAACAAAGAGCCAGGCGAACGATGTCTCCGGGAGGTGCAGGATTTGCAGGATGAAGACTGGGGCCGAACTGACGTAAAGGAAGATAGCGGAGGCGGCGAACGCGATGGCAACGGACTGAAGCAGGAAGCGAGGGTCGCTTCCCACCGTGGCATAGTCCTTAAGGGTCGCCCGCAAACGCAGAGGCGATCGCTTTGCGACCGGCAAGCTCTCGGGAAGCTTGAACGCACAGGCGATCAACAAAAGAAATCCGAAGAGAGCCAGAAATCCGAAAACCGACCGCCAGCCAAGAACGACTTCCAGCCAGCCCCCAAGGATGGGCGCCACCACAGGCGCGAGTCCGAAGACGACTGTCATATAGGCCATAACCGTTTGAGCCTCCGGCCCGGAAAAGCGATCGCGAACCATTGCCCGTCCGACCACCATTCCCGCGCCTGCGGACATGCCCTGCACCAGGCGGCAGAGAAGCAGGAATGAAAAACTGCTCGCAAACGAGGCGCCAATCGATGCCGCAAAGTACAGGGCAACACCGCCCAGAATAACCGGCCGCCTGCCCAAGGCGTCGGACAGCGTGCCGTGGAAGAGTGTCATCACCGCCATCGCCAGGAGATAAACGGTGAGAGTTTGCTGGACGACATCGATGCCGAGGTGAAATTCGGCGGCAATGGACGGAAAAGATGGCAGGTAGGTATCGGTCGAAAAGGCTCCCAGCATCGACAGGGAAGCCAGGAGAACGATGAGAAGTCTATGCTTCACGAGCGCCTCCTCTCGAATTTACCAAGCCGCGCCGTGAGACGGCCCTGCGGGGCCCCTTCCAATTTCACGAATCCTCAACTACCTTGCTCGATTGAGCTGAAGGATCTCCTCCGCTTTGCCGCTCAATTCCTTAAAAAGCTCAGCGTTCTGAGGGAGTTTGATATCCTCGTCGCAGGTGGGAATCATTGCTTTCATGCGGGCCCTTCCCTCGCTGCTCTGCAGAAGTCGCGGCAAGCAGCTCTTGATGACTTCGAGAACAATGTGGACCGAGACGGAGGCTCCGGGAGAAGCGCCGAGCAAGGCTGAGATGCTGCGATCCGCGTTGGTAATGACCTCCGTGCCGTAGTGCACGATGCCGGCCTCGCCATCGGTCTTCTTGATGGTTTGAACGCGGATTCCCGCCTCGATCAGTTTCCAGTCCTCAGGTTTGGCGGCAGGATAAAAGATATGGAGCACCTCCATGCGATCCGCCATGCTCTGGGTCCCCTGCTGGACGAGGTATTTTACCAGATCGAGATTGTGAATTCCGATCCTGATCAGCGTGGCGATGTTGTCGGGCTTTACGGAGAGAAAAAGGTCGGACCAGCTTCCCTTCTTATGAAGAAATTTAGTCGTCCAAGCCGCGAACGGCCCAAAGAGGAGCGTTTTCTTTCCATCCAGGATTCGGGTGTCCAAATGCGGAACCGCCATCGTGGGAGCGGCATCGAGAGCTTGCCCGTAAACTTTGGCCTGATGCTTCCCGACGATTTCCGGGTTGTCACAAACGAGCCACCTCCCGCCGATGGGGAAACCGCCCAAGCCTTTGCTTTCCGGAATTCCGGCTTTCTGCAGAACTCTAAGACTCCCTCCCCCCGCTCCAACAAAGACAAACTTCGCCCGGTTCTTACGGGTTTGATTTGTGGCAAGATCATGGATGCTAAGTTCCCAGCCGGAATCGGTTTGCTTGAGGTCCGTGACACGATGACTGCAGGCGATGCCACAGCCGTCCTGCCGCGATAGCCAGCCGAGGAGCTTGCGGGAGATATTTCCGAAGTTCACGTCGGTTCCTCCGTCCATCTTGGTCGCGGCAATGGGAACATTCGCCCGGCCCTCGATAAGCAGAGGAGCCCATCCCGCGATCGTCTCGCGGTCGGTCGTGTATTCCATTTCCCTGAAGAAATGATGCGCCGACATGGCCGCGTGGCGAGCCTTAAGGTAGTCAACCTGTTCCTGTCCATGAACAAAACTGAGGTGAGGGACCGGGTTGATAAATTCCTGGGGATTGTCGATCATCCCTTCGGCGACGGCATAGCTCCAAAACTGCTTGGACCGTTCGAACTGCTCGAAGATCTCGATCGCTTTTGTGACGTTGACCGTTCCGTCGGCTTCCCTATGCGGGGTGTAACTCAGCTCGCAGATTCCCGCGTGGCCGGTCCCGGCATTGTTCCAGCCGTCGGAGCTTTCCTGCGAGAGGCCCTCGGTGACTTCATAAACCTGGATACTGAGGCCCGGGTCCAGACACTTGAGCATTGCTCCCAAGTTCCCGGACATGATTCCACTGCCGATCAGGATGACATCCGGATTCTCGATATGCTGGTTCATGTCATTTTTCGAGGGCTTTGCCGATTCAGCGCAGAAACGCTTCGTGCAACCCTCCATCGACAGTGATGACCTGGCCGGTGGTCTTGCTGAGTCGCCTGGTGACGAGGATGAAGTAAGCCTCCGCCTGATCGGCGGGAGTGATCGGCGCCCTGGTCAGCGTGCGATCCGCGTAGAACTGCGCAAGCTTGTTTACGAGGGATTCGGTCTCTTCATCTTCCGTGTACGGAATAGCATACTTGGCAAGGGATCCGATCACACGGTCGCGTGGAAACATCGCGCTCCCCTTCACCACGGTTGCCGGCGCGACGCCATTCACGCGCACCAGCGGAGCAAGCTCGATCGCGAGCTCGCGCACGAGATGATTGGCAGCCGCCTTGGAAGTATCGTAAGCGAGGCTGCCCTTCTTCGCCACCACGGCATTGGCGCTGGTTGTAAGCACAAGATTGCCGGGGAGGCCCTGTTCTTTCCAGATCTTTGCCGCTTCGTCTCCCACAAGATAGCCGCCGGTGACGTTGATGTTGAACGTGAGCGCCCATTTGTCGTCAGGGATATGCCCTGTCGTATCACTCGGAACGAAGATTCCTGCCGTCAGGCAGATGGAATCGAATCCTCCATAGGCAAGCGCCACCTGATCGAGCATGTCGCGTATGGATTTGCGGTCCGTGATGTTTGCGGCCAGGCCAAGTGCCGGACCGCATCCTGAAATCCCGCTTCCAGCCACCCCTATGCCGGTTCCGTACTTGCCTTCGATTTCTTTGGCGGTTGATTCGGCGGCGTCCTTGTTCAGGTCCACGCTCACAATATGCGCGCCGTCCTTGACGAGCCGGTGCGCGGTCTCCTTGCCGATGCCGCTGCCCGCTCCGATAACGACGATCACCTGCCTGGCAAGCTCCTTTTCCGCGGGCATGCGCTGCAGTTTCGCTTCTTCAAGAAGCCAGTATTCGATGTCGAACGCCTCCTGTTGCGGCAACGCAATGTATTCATCGATCGCCTCGGCACCGCGCATCACTTCGACCGCACAGTTGTAAAACTCTGCCGTCACGCGCGATTCGGATTTGTCCTTTCCCCAGGCAATCATGCCGAGGCCCGGAATGAGAACGACCGTCGGATTCGGATCGCGCATTGCGGGGGAGTTCGCGTGTTTGCAGCGTTCATAGTAACCGGCGTAGTCCTGGCGGTATTTCTCCAAGCCGTCGCCAAGCTTCTGCTTCAGTGCAGCCACATCCTCGGTCTGGGGATTCCAATCCACGTAGAGAGGCTTGATTTTCGTGCGCAGAAAATGATCCGGGCAGCTCGTTCCGAGCTCCGAAAGGCGGGGCGCGTCGTTCGAGTTCACGTAACGCAGGATGCGGTCGTCGTCCTGGATCGTTCCGATGAAGCGCTTCTGCTGTGAGACCTTGCCACGGAGCCACGGGAGGATTTGGGCGAACGTCGCGCGGCGGGCGGCTTCGTCGAGCGTCCGATATTTCGGGCCACCGAATGCCTTGGCGTCGCCTCCTTTGGCTTGATACTTTTCCTCGATGTACTGCGAGGCTTTCTCGATGAAGCGCAGCGTCTCCGCGTAACAGAGCTTGTCGTCATCCTGCCACGAGATGAAGCCATGCTGGCCCATCATGATCGCGCGGACGCCCGGGTTCTTCCCAACGATCTCCTGCATCGCCAGGCCGAGTTCAAATCCTGGGCGCATCCACGGCACGTAGTCCATTTCCTCGCCGAAGATTTCCTTCGTGAGCACCTTGCAGCGGCGGCTCGCGGCAACGGAGATAATCGCGTTGGGATGCATGTGATCGACATGCTTGCCGGGAATGAAGCTGTGCAGGGGCGTATCGATCGAGCTCGCGCGCGGATTGAGATTGAACGTCGTGTGAAAATACATCGCGACCATGTCGTCCTCAGCCTGTGACTTCACACCCTTGTCGCTGCGTTGAGCGTAGAGCTTCTGAAGGTCGAGCAGCTTCTGCTGGTACAGCGAGGAAAAGTTCTCGCGCTTGGAGGTCCGCAGGTCGCCGCCGGATCCCTTGACCCATAGCACTTCCACAACTTCGCCTGTTAGCGGGTCCTTTTCCCCTATTTTCGAGGACGTATTGCCGCCGCCCGTGTTCGTGATGCGCTGATCGCTTCCCAGGAGATTCGAGCGGTAGACAAGCCGATCGGCAGGATCGAGTTTGGACGCCAAGGCGTCGTCCCAAAGGTAATCTACAAATTTATAGGTCATGGTTAGGTCGTCAGTTTGAGTTGAGTGAAGCGGTCATACGCCTCTTGCCAGCTTTCTGGGTCGAGGGGCCGGAAGGTTTGGAGGGGAAACGAATCGCGAACAATCTTGCGCAAGGCCCTGATCGATTCGACGTGCCCGAGCGAGATGGCCTGAATCCCGATGTTTCCTGCCGCGGTTGCTTCCACCGGGCCGGCGATGACTTCCCGTTGAATGGCGCTTGCGGCAAACTGGTTCAGAAGCGCACTCTGGCTGCCGCCGCCAACGATATGAAGCCGGCTGAGGGGGCGCCCGGTAAGCTGCTCGATTTCACCCAGGGCGGTGCGATAGGACAGCGCGAGACTTTCCAAAATGCAGCGTGTGAACTGGCCCGGGGTTTCAGGCGCGGGCTGGTCCGTTTCGCGGCAATACGCGGCGATGTAATCCGGCATCTCGCCAGCCTTTGCGAAACGCGCGGCGTTGGGGTTGATCAGCGACCGGAAGGGGTCGGCCTTTTCCGCTTCCGCGGTCAGGCTTGCATAGTCCAGATTGAGTCCCTGGCGCATCCATGCTCTTCGCGATTCCTGTAGGATCCACAGGCCGACAATGTTCTTCAGAAAACGCGTTGTTCCGCCGAAGCCCGCCTCGTTGGTAAAATTGTGTGCACGCGCCTCTTCGTTGATGAGGGGTTGCGTCAGTTCGACCCCGATCAGTGACCAGGTGCCCGAGGAAAGAAAGGCCCAGTCGCCATCCAGTGACGGCACGGCCGCAACCGCTTCGCCCGTGTCGTGCGAGCAGCTTGCAATCACCTGCACATCAGTCAGCCCGGTTTCCGAAGCCACTTCCGGCAACAAGGGTCCCAGCACGGTGCCCGGTGGAACGATTTTCGGAAAGATCTTGCGCGGCATGCCGCAGCGCTCGATAAGCACTTCCGACCACGAACGCGTGCGGGGATTATAAAGTTGAGTGGTGCTGGCGCTGCTTTCCTCTGCGCGCGCCACACCGGAGAAAAGATAGTTAAAATAGTCGCCAATCATCAGGAAGCAGTCCGTCACCTCGAGCAGTGCCAGGCTCTTTTCGACGTCCGAGGTGAGATGATAAATCGTGTTGATTGGCATGAACTGAATGCCCGTCTCTTCAAAGATAAGTTTTGAACCGACGCTTTCGCGGACTTTTTCGTATGTGGCCGCCGTGCGTTCGTCACGGTAGTGAAAGGGCGGCGAAATCACAGGATGCACCGCATTGACGAGCACGTAGTCCACGCCCCATGAATCCACGCTGACCCCCGCAATCGAAAGGTTGCGTTTGCCGATTTCACGCAGCCCTGTCTTCAGTTCCTCGTAGATTCGGAGCACGTCCCACCGCAGGGAGCCCAGGACACGGACGACGGCGCTGGGAAACCGGTGGATCTCCTCCAAAGCCAGGCGTCCATCATCAAGCCGCCCGAGCATTACGCGCCCGCTCTCGGCGCCAAGATCGCAAGCAATATAGTAGTGTGCATCCATTGTCTTTATGCAGGAGTTAAAGCCCCGGGAACGCGGCCAAAAGGTTGCGAGTGACTTCGTCGGACATCGGACTGATTGGCCCGAGAGGCCGGCTTTGGATGATGGCTGCCGCAGTGGCTTCGAGCACTTCGAGCCGATCAAACGCGTCGAGAACCGTGCGTCCGGCAACCAGTACGCCATTGTGCCTCAGGAGGGCCACGGGATTCGCCGGCGTGACAGCTCTTGCCACCTCGGTCCCGTCCCCGAACTGGTGCTCGAAGGCAATCGTGCCAACATCCTTCAGAAACAAGTAGCTCTCGGGAATCGTGCGGGTATCCAGCGGAAAATCGCTTACGCAGAACGCAGTCGCGAAAACCGGCAGCGCGTTTACGACAGCCTGAATCTCCGGGTACCGCTCGTAGATTGCAGAGTGCAGCCGGGCTGCACGGCTCGGTATTTGACCGGGCATATACCGGCCGCCATGAACGGCGACGAGGTCGCTTGGGCTGATCTCTTGCCGATCAGCGTGGGAAGGCGTGATGACAAAGGAACTGTCATCGATACGGGCAGAGAAGCTCCCCCAGGTGCTCGTCATCAACCGGTGCTGATAAGCGCGGTGAACGAAATCGGATATCTCCTTGCGAAGTTCTTTTTCGCGGCTCGTCATGGATCGCAGCTCGCCTTCGGAAAGCAGGTCGCGCCCACTGTTGGAGAGCTCGATCTCCTCATCGCTCAGGTAGTCGACCTCTCCAAGTTGCCTGGCATTGAGTATGGTCTGCGCGGTGAACTCGAGCGTCTCGAAGCGTTGAAAAGCTTCAGCCAAATCCCGGCCGCCAACGACGACTCCATGATTTTCCAGAATGACGCAATTTGGTCGTCCTTCGGAGGCGAACTCCGCCGCTATTCTTGCTCCGAGCGCCTTGCTGCCAGGCACCTCGTACCGAGCGAAGGCAACCTTTCCGCAGACATTCCACGCTTCCGGGAAGACCCGGGTATCCGGTGCCTGACCGCAGATACTGAAACTTACCAGAGCGCCAGGATGCGCGTGAATGATTGCGCGGATATCGGGTCGAGCGGCGTAAATGCTTAGGTGAAACGGGTTCTCGGAGGAGGGGGGATGAAGTCCCTCGCAAGCTCCGCCACTTGTTATTCGCACGATATCCTGCCGACGCAGGCTGCCTTTGTCCACGCGCGCGGGCGTCATCCATTTGTCGCCATTCTCATCGTTGATGGAAATGTTTCCTCCAGACGTGGTCGTCATGTTTCGCCCGTAAATGCGCTCCATGGTCGCCACGATCTGGTCCCGGGGGTGAAGACAGGAAAAATTCATTGGCTATGGGTTTGGTTGGCGGAGCCATCGATGTGGAACACTTCCTTGAGCTCTCGCGAGGCCGGGCTGTTGTCTGCGTTGCCCGGCATAAGATCCTTCATATGTGCCCACCATCTCTTGCAAACAGTTGTCCCGGCTATCGCTTCCCAGCGCTCGTTATCTTCGATCTCCGCGTAAGCGAATAGCTGCCGCGTTTCGGGATGGAGAAAGATCGAGTAGCTTTGCACGCCGTGCTCTTTCAGCACCGCTTCCAACTCGGGCCAGATGGGCGAATGCCGTTGCTCGTAGGCTTCCTCTTTCCCGGCATGTACTGACATCACGAAAGCCTTGCGTATCACGGTAAGTTCCCCTCCTTGGCTTACGACCGTTTCGAGAGCACCGTGCCCTCGTAAGATTTTACGTCCTCGAGCCATTTGGCCCCTACCGGGACGCCTTGACGGCGGCAGTATTCGTTCCATACGCCGCCGAAGGGAAGGGTCTTAAGTTCCTCGAGCAGCGCGAGGCGCTGAGTATAGTCACCCGCTGCCTCCAGTTCCCGCAGTTTCGGGGTGGGTTCCAGCAGCGCGATGAGCAGGGCCTTGATAGCGTTCCGGGTGCCGATTACCCAAGCCGCAATTCGATTGATGCTGGCGTCGAAAAAATCGAGACCCAGAGACGTTCGGGAAAGGTAATTTCCCCGGACGAGTTCCTCCATGATCGCTTTGGTTGCATCGTCGAGGGACACGACGTGATCGCTGTCCCAGCGCACACCGCGGCTTACGTGCAGGACCACCCCGGGCACCCATCGCATGACCGAGGAAATCTTGTCCGCCAGCGATTCAGTCGGATGAAAATGACCGGCATCCAGGCAATAGAGCTTTTGATTCTTGATCGCGTAGCCCAGGTAGAACTCGTGGGAGCCTACAACATAGCTTTCGCTTCCGATGCCGAAGAGTTTACTCTCCACCGCATCGAGATTGTGCTTGGGATCGATGGGTTCGGCGAAAATCTCGTCCAAAGCCGTTTCGAGCCGCTCGCGCGGCGCGTTGCGGTCAATGGGTGTGTCCTTGTATCCATCGGGAATCCAGAAGTTGGTTGCTGCCGGTGTGCCAAGTTGCCGGCCCATGTCAGCGGCGATGCGCCGGCAGACCTTTCCGTGCTCGATCCAGAAGGAGCGCACCTTCGCGTCCGAGCTTGAAAGGGTGAACCCATCGTTCGCCAAAGGGTGCGAAAAGAAGCTCGGATTGAAGTCAAGACCCATGCCCCGCTCTCTGCACCAGGCGATCCAGCTTTGAAAATAAACGGGCGTAAGCTCGTTGCGCGGGACCGACTTCCCGCCGCCGAAGTCCGCGTAGATCGCATGGAGGTTCAGCCGGTGTTTGCCGGGAATGAGCGACAGAGCTTTATCCAAATCCTGGCGCAATTCCTCGAGCGAGCGCGCCTTTCCGGGATAGCTGCCGGTCGCTTGAATGCCGCCGCCGCTGAGCTTTCCGCCTCCCTGCTCGAATCCGCCAACGTCGTCACCCTGCCAGCAGTGCAGGGAAATTCGTATCGCTTCGAGCCTCTTCAAGGCGGCTTCGGTATCGACGCCCATTGCGGCGTAGCTCTCCCTGGCCAGGAGATATTCTTCGTTGTTCATAGGGTAATTCAATTATGACAAGCTGAACGGGTTGGAAGCAAGCCCACGTCCCAGGGGCAGGCCAGGCGGCCCCCCTGGATCCGCGGATTTGTTTTTAGAAGTTGAACTTCTCGATGTTTTCCTTGGTGAAGACGAACGGCTTTCCGAGAAGCACGTTATCGCCCTTGATTTCCAGATCTCCAAGGCGCCCGGCAGCCAGCGATGTAACGCCCGGTTTGAGCGTACCGTCGGCCAGGGCTTTTACGGCATAGACGGTCAGATAGCCGAGGTCCTCCGTGTTCCACAGCACGACCCCCGTGGTGATGCCCTCGCCTACATAGCGCTTGTTCTCATTGGGCAGGCCAAGACCGGTTCGCAGCCGCACAAAGTAGCGGTGTTCCTAGAGTCCGTTAGACCAACGGCTCCTCCCATTTGCCAGTTTTGGCGGAGCGGAAGATCGCTTCGATTACTGCCATGTTTCTAATTGACCCCTCCAGCGAAACGGGCAACTCCGTACCTTGCCGAATGCTCGTCGAAAACCAATCCCCCTGGGTTGTGTACTGGTCACACGTTTCGAATTCCAAAATCTCCGCTCCCCGGCCTGAGGGATCGGCGCCATCATCGACAAATATCCGGCAAGGCTTATCCGGCGGTGCATTAAACGGAATCTCGATTTCGATTCGTCTTTCCGTTCCCAGGATCTGTACGCGCTGGTACGGCACAACCCGCGTGCTACAGGTGAAAACAGATGGCCCGGAGGGAAAATCGAGCATCGCGGAGGTCAAAATATCCGTTTGTCGTCCCCGGATCGTTCTCAACGAGTCCGCACACGCGGCGAGGTTCCTCTCCAAAGATAAGCCGTGACGTATAGATGAGATAGCAACCAATATCCATCAGTCCGCCGCCCCCGTATTCGACAATGTTGCGAATGTTATTCAGATCCTGATTGTTGTAGCTGAAATATCCGATCAGGGATCGCACCTTGCCAATCCTTCCGGCCGCGACCAATTCAAGGACCTTGAGCCATTGGGGATGCGTGCGAACCATGAAAGCCTCGCCAATTTTCACGCCCGTGCGATCGCGAGCTTCGAGGAGAGTTCGAGCTTCTTCAACCGTCAGGCTGATCGGCTTCTCGCAAAGAACATGCTTCCCCGCTTCGGCAGCTTTGATCGACCATGGGACATGAAGATGATTGGGCAGCGGGTTGTAAACGGCTTCGATATCCGGATCGGCCAGGAGCTCCTCATAGGATCCGTAGGCTTTTGAAATTCCCAGTTGCTCCGCCGCGCCTTCGCCTCGTTTGATGTCCCTCGAAGCGATTGCCACGACTTCAGACCACTCTCCGCGCTGCATGGCTGGGATGACTTTCTTTACCGCGATATTCGCGACACCAAGCACCCCCCATTTCACTTTTGTTTTCATGTTTTTGTAAACGAGCGGCCCCATGGTTCAACGCCGGTGACGACGGGGGCCCCCGTCTCTGCCGACTCATCGATTGCGAGACCAATGAGATGATCCTGACAGCCTTGTGCCAGAGGATACGGCCCCGGACCGTCTCCACGAGCCCACGCACCGGTGGCTGTCAACAACGACGCCAGCGCGATCTCTTCGTCCATGAGCCTGAGACCCAGATAGGGATTGCGGTAAACGACGCCGCCTTCGAAGGAGATGTGCTCGGTATCATACCCGTCGAGGTTGAGGTCGTATCCGAGCTGTGAGCGGTTAAGGGAAGACTTGAGGATTGTTCGCTCTCCGGCGAGCCTCACAACGGTATCGTCGGCGATTTCTCCACGGCTCCCGCGAATGACGATCCGCCGGAGCCGCAGCTGGTTGTGCCATTGGTTATCGGTGAAGTCATAGAGCCCAGAGACCCCGCCGAAGTCCATGGTGGCTATAGTTGTCCTCGCTGCCTTGGGAGTGTCATCCCCGGTCCAGCCTGCTCGACTCAGCGGGTCGACCAAGGGTGCGCTGAAGCGCGAGGCAGAGACCTTTACGGGCTCGAAGCCGACCGCCAGCAACCCCCTGATTATCGAGACCGCGTGATAGTTGTGCGTTGAGGAGACCTGCGCCGACGTGGGCTGCCCGATCACCCCGCGAGTGACAAGTTCTCGCCGCGCGGCATGACCCGGCATAAGCAGGTACTGCTCGGCCACCTGCACGAGGTCACGGCCACCTACCCGCGCCCATAGTTTCCGCAACCCATCCAGGCCCGGAGCCGGCGGTGTCTCGCCGAGGACGTGAACCCCGGACTCAACCAATGCGCCGACCACTTCCGGGTTTGCGGATGGCGACACGCAGCTTATCACAAAGTCCGGGCGCCGGCTGCGGACCAGTTCCTCGGGAGACAGGAAGGCGGGGACGCTCCAGCGCCGGGTGAGTTGCCCGGCAGCTTCGGAACGGCGGACCGACGCTCCCACAAGCGTCAGTTGATCGGGCAGTAATCGCGCAAGACGGACAAAAAACTCCGCGCGCCAACCACTACCAACGATGCCGAATGTGAATGGCGTGCCCATGTGATCCTCGCGACTTTGCTGCCTTAGTTATGCCCTGGCAAGCGCCACATCCTTAGACTTAGCCGCGTTACCCACTCCAGCCGCCTGAGCAGCGATCTGACCGCGCGCGTCGTCAAGCGTCTCCATGACTGAAACGGTCTCATCAAGATCGTGCCAGGGAGACTCGGCCAACCCCTCGCGAATGTATCGGGCGGCCGCCGCGGCCTGGTAACACAGGCCGTCCCTGCCAGAGATGCCGCTCTCATCCTTCCAGCGCAACTGGCGCTTTCCCCCGGGTGAATGAAGGGTAATTGCGCTGGGCATCATGAAGGGGCTGTCAATGGTGATGTGCCCGAGTCGCCCGGAAATTGACGCCACCGCGGGCGTCTCGGACAGCAGGGACGCGTTGAGCAGCGATTGCGCTTTGTTGGGCGACTCAAGGATGAGAGACGCCTGTGCGTCAACCCCGGAGGCCGCAGTAGTCCCCGAGGCGACAACGGCGATGGGAGCGCCCAATACGAACGATGCGAATGAAATGGGATACACCCCCAGATCGAGAAGAGCCCCGCCGCCGAGGGACGGATTCCACCATCTGGCATCCGCATTATACGGGGCGGCGAACCCAAGATCGGCGGTCACAAGGGAAACGTCACCGAGAGCACCGTCAGCCAGCAACTGTCGGATGATGTCCGTTTGGGGCAGATACCTTGTCCACATGGCCTCCATGGCGAAGACACCCGCCTGCCTGGCCGCGCGCACGATGTCGCGGGCTTCATCGGCCGTGACGGTAAACGGTTTCTCGACGAGGACATGGCTTCCAGCCGCGATTGCCAGAAGGGCTAGTCTTCTATGCTCGCTATGCGGTGCCGCAACGTAGACAATGTCCACGTTGTCGTCATCGAGCAGTTGGTCATAAGAACCATAGGTATTGCTGATCCCGAAGTCCCGACCGAAAGCGGCCGCGCGGTCCTTGGACCTTGACGCCACGGCGACCACTCTCTGGTCCGTATGGGTGTGCAGCGTGTGAGTAAACGCCGCGGCAATCTCGCCGGGAGCCAGCACGCCCCAGCGCAAAACCGGGCCGCCGTTTGCTTTGAGAAACCGCGGAGTCGGCAGCGTAGTGGGAAATCCATCCATGGACGTCCGCCCTTTCGTTCACAGGAGTCTCATGGCATAGGGGCGCCGCGGGCCGCGGAAAAGAGAGAGTACCATTCCTCGCGGCTCAAGGAAACCGAAAGCGCCTTGGCGCAGGCCCGCAATCGATCAGGACGGGACGTCCCCAGCACGGGCTGGATTCTGGCCGGGTGTTTGAGAAGCCAGGCCAGCAGGATGGCCTCTGCGGGGGTTTCGTGGCTCTGGGCATACTCTTGCACCAGGAGGGCAGTCTTTTTTACGTTCTCGGGCTGGCCATCGAGCTTCCCCCCGGTCAATAGGCCTTGGGCCAGCGGACTCCACGCCTGCAGCAAAACACCCTTCAGCCGGCAGTATTCCATCGTTCCTTCCCAACCATCGGGATAGCGGGGCGAACTTTGGTTGAAGGATATGCTGACCTCGGCAAAGCCGTGGTGCAACAGGTTCATCTCCACCTGATTCGCCACGAGGGGTCTCGGCAAAAAGGATTGCAAGTATTCGATCTGGAACCGGTTCTGGTTGGAAACGCCGAAGTAGCGCACCTTGCCCGAATTGTGGAGCCTTTCAAAGGCTCCCGCGATTTCCTCCCCGTCCCAAAGCGGGTCAGGCCGGTGCAGCAAGAGGATGTCCAAACGGTCGGTGCCCAAACGCCGCAGAATGGCGTCGACGCTCTCCAGGATGTGGTCGCGACTGAAATCAAAGCGCTGCGGTGTTCCTGGCGGATCGTCGGTCCAGCGAATCCCGCATTTCGACTGAATCACGATCTTGTCTCTGAGGGAGGGTCTTTCCCTGAGGATCCGGCCGAAAACTTCCTCAGCCCTGCCACGGCCATAGATATTGGCATGATCGAAGAAATTCGCGCCGAGTTCGCCAGCCGCATCAAGGAAATCCCGGGCTTGGCGTTCGTGGTCGGCCGTCAACTGGGTGTCGGCTTCCCAGCCGCCACCCAAACCCATGCAACCCAGGGCCAGGCGCGACACTTCCAGATCGGTGTGAGGAATTTTTATCGTTTCCATATTCAGGCTCCTTTTTCCTATCAAGGGTCACCAGGCGTAGGCTTTGGGCGCCTCGCCGCCGGGACCTGGGAAAATTTCATCGAGCTTTTTCAAGGTTTCTTCATCCAGCGCGATTTCGGTGGCGCGAAGGGTGGACTCGAGTTGCTCGATGGTTCGGGGTCCGATGATGGGCGCGGTCACGATGGGGTTGTGTAAAAGCCAGGCAAGAGCCACGGCGGCGGGGGGCTCGCCCAATTCTTTGCACAGAGTCTCGTACTGTTCAAGCTTGGCCCGATTTTCGTTGATTTCCTTCAGGGACTCCTCGCTGGCGCGGCGACCGCTCTCCAGCTTCCCGAGGGCCCCGCCCAGAAGGCCTCCGCCCAGAGGGCTCCATGGGATCAAGCCCAAGCCATAGTGCCGGCAGGCGGGGATAACCTCGAGCTCCACCGTGCGGTTGTTGAGATGGTAGATGCTTTGCTCGCTGGACAGACCCGCCAAACCGCGTTTGGACGCTTCCTGGCAAGCGGTGGCGATGTCCCATCCCGCGAAGTTGCTGGAGCCCACGTAAACCACCTTGCCTTGGTTTCCCAGCTGCTCAAAGGCCTGCCAGGTCTCGTCCCAAGGACAGTCCCGGTCCACATGGTGCATCTGATAAAGGTCGATGTGATCCGTCTGCAGCCGTTTCAGGCTGCCTTCGCAATGCTTGCGGATCTTGTAAGCCGAAAGGCTGCGGCCGTCCGTGTTGGGTTCGGCAAGGTTGGCTTTGCGCTTGACGGGATTGAAGACCTTGGTGGCCAGAATCACCGCGTCCCGTCGGCCGCCACCCTGGGCGAACCATCGACCCAGAATCTCCTCGGTATCGCCCTGCTCGCCGCCCCAGCCGTAGACGTCTGCGGTGTCGAAGAAGTTGATGCCAAGTTCCAGGGCCCGGTCCATGATCCCGAAACTTTCTTCCTCGGTGGTCTGCCAGCCGAAGTTCATCGTGCCGAGGCAAATGTTGCTCACGAGGACTCCGTGTTTTCCTAAACGTTTGTGTTCAATTGCCATATCCAATAGTCTTTGTTGTCCGCTTCCGCGGTAGGCTGTTATTCATCGAATCGCCTGTTCCTGTTTCGTTTACCATCACACTGTCACTGTGCTTGCCGCTTCGATTTCTCTCGCCCTGTCGTAGCTTACACGTATAAGTCGCGGGAGCAAAAAAATGCCGCGGAGTTAATTGCGGAAAATCCAGAAGATGAACCGGCCAACGAAGTCGCATTCGGGCGCGACCGCGTACCTCTGGGCGGGAAATGCTCATCGGAAGAAGGTTGCAACTGATGCATAAGTTATCGTATCCAAAAAGAGCACTTACACGTATAAGTTGAAGAGGTCAAGAGAGAAGAAGGCAAAACAACGGTTGACGAGCGCCGATGTCGCGCGGGCGAGCGGCGTATCGCGCGCGACGGTGAGCTACGTACTCAACAAGGATCCCCGCCAGACGATTCCGGCCGAGACGCGCGAGCGGGTGCTGAAAGCCGCCCGCACGCTCGGATACCAGCCCTTTGCACCCGCACGGAGCCTGCGGGCGGGCTATAGCCGGCTTGTACTGGTTGTCGTGCAATTCGAGCAGGTCGATCCCAATGTTGCGCGCGATTTGCATTATCTGGAGGCGGGACTCGCAGAGCACGGTTACAGCCTGATCTGGCACGTCGGCGCTCACCTTAAAGCGGGTCTCAGGCATCCATCCACCAATCTGACTCCCGCAGTGGTAATCTCCTGCGCCGATGAAAAAGACCCGGCGGTTGCCGCGTTCTTGCGGCAATTTGGGGTTCCTGTTCTTTCGATGAGGACGGTAACGAGCGGGCAAGCCGTGGGGCGGACGCAGGTGACCCATCTGGCCCAGAAGGGTGGGCGTCGCATGGTGTTTGCTGCTCCTGAGCGGCGTGATGTGCAGCGCATCGCGGAGGCGCGTCTGGATGGGGTGCGTCAGGCCTGTGCGGAATTTGCGCTTGAGCCGCCGCTTGTGCAGGTCATGCCCCTCTCGCGCTCGGGTTCACGCAAGGCGATCGGGAAGATACTTGCTCATCAGGCACCGCCGCTCGGGATTTGCTGCTACAACGACGAAGTGGCGTTTGCCGTGCTGGCCGCTTTGGCCGATGCGGGCATATCAGTCCCTGGTTCAGCCGCAGTGATCGGATGCGATGATATTCCGCTTGCCCAATTCAGCTTCCCCGCGCTGACGACGATCGCCTTTAACAACCGGCAATTTCTTGACCTCTTGATCGAGAACGTCCTGGCGGCGAGTCACGACGAACCAACCCGCGAAGCGCCGGAGATTCCCCTTTCGGTCGTTACGCGTCGATCGGCGTAGAAGAAGTGGCCTGCCGGTCAGCATTCTCGCATTTCGGCTCGCCGTTCGATCGCCTTTTTTGGACGACAGCCAGACCCTTGTCGTTAGACGAACAGGGGAGTCATCTCGAGTCGCGCGCTCTGTTCGCGCAGGGCCGCGTCAGACGGCGCCGTGGTGAAACGGCTGGCAGCGTCGAGCACCTTGGGGAGGAGGTGGATGTCACCCACCGTGGAGAGAAACATCCCGGGACGCGCAAGGACCCAGTGGACCGCGGTGTCGATATCGTCCTGATCCTCGAACGGCTCATACCATGTGGAGCGTGTGTGGTCGCGACCCCACCACGGGCGGCGCGCGATCGACTTGATCGTCTGGACCGCCACGTTCCGCTCGCCACATAGGGCAACGAGACCTTCGAACGCGGCAGCGTAGTGTGAATCCTGCATCATGATGTAACTGTAAGGAAGCAAGACTGTGTCGAAGTCGAAGCGCTCGAGACTGCGCAGGTGCGTCGCCGCGATCTGACTGCCGTGCCCCGTAACGCCGATGAACCGCACCAGGCCCTCCTCGCGCGCTTCGACACACGCCTCGAGGGCGCCCTTCGGACTCAACGCGATATCCCATTCGATCGGGTCAGCGAGGCTGTGGAGCTGGATCAGATCCACGTGATTCACTCCCATTCGCTCGAGGGAATTGTGGATGTCGCGCTTCGCGTCGTCATGGGTCCGCCCGCCCGTCTTGGTTGCGAGGAAGAACCGCCCGGGGTGCTTTCGAAGCCACGGGGCGACCCGCAGTTCCGCGTCGCCGTAGCTGGCCGCCACATCAATATGATTGACGCCATAGCGTAGTAGAACCTCGAGCGTTTGATCCGCTTCGTCCTGCGTGACATTCGACAAAGCCGCCCCACCGAAGATGGTCCGGGTGCTCTCGTGTCCCGTTCGACCGAACAGTTGCCTGGCAATCATGAATGCCTCCCCCATTGAGAAAGCGCCAACAACTGGGACGTGACCATGCTTCTTCATCGTTTAGCTTCGGATGGCGTAAACGTCAAATTTTTGTCACATAAGCGGCGAGGACTTGAATACTTGAATGATGTCCTCGCTCCCAAAACGGGAGGCAAAATGATCGCCCTCAGAGCCGCGCGAAAGAGTGCGCGACGGCTATGGCGGCTAAGCGATCTTGAATTCGTCAACTTGATGACGTCGGCACGCTTCGCGATGTGCATAACCAACTCCGGATCGGCAAAGGGAGGACGCAGATTTACGTCGAAGTACTTCAGGGGGCCTTCGATTGCCAGCAGGCGATCTAGCTGATCCAGGTTGTACGGGGAACGGCCTGCGAGTGAGCCGAAGAGGAGTGCGCGGGCCTGCGCAACAGCGCCCAAGGCTTCCGGAAGAACCCTGATCTCGTCCCAGGCGACCGGCTGGACGAGTTCATAGGTCGCATTCCCGTTCGCATCCACAGTCACCAGCACGGTTCCGGTCGGAAGACCGATGCGCGCACGAGTCACAAACTGCGTGTTGACTCCTTTGTCCTCGGCCACCTTAAGAATCTCGTCGCCGAGCGGATCCTGGCCGATCGCTGAGAATCAGCGACGCGGAGGCACCAAGTTGCACGAGGTGGGCGGCGACGTTGAACGGCGCACCGTCGAGAAGATTATGCGACTTTTCTCGATTGCTCCCAAACACTCCATGTAAAGAGGGTCCGAGCAAGCCTGCCAGGAATCGACTCCCAATGGAACCCATGCCCTTTTTGCGCGAGATAGCGAGCGCCTTTGCTCGCATCGCCGGAGTCGAAGCCGTGGCATGGTGCGGATCACTTGCCATGCGGAAGGGAGACTCTTTATCCGACTACGATTTATACGTATACAGCCGAACACCCGTGCCCCTCGAAGCCCGTAAAAAAGTTATCGCGAGTCGCGCCTCAGAATACCAGCTCGACAATACCTTTTGGGAGTTGGATGACGAATGGATTGAACCCGACGGCCGGCAATTCAATGTAATGTACCGAGCTTGCCGGGAAGCGGAAGAAGAAGTCCACCGGCGTCTTGTAGAGCATGTGGCTTCTCTTGGATACACGACTGCATACTGTTTCAGCCTGAGCCAGGCCAATAATCTGTCAGACCCCAAGAACTGGCTGGCAGATCTGCAGCGTCAAACCCGGGGAACTTATCCACAGGGCCTTCTCCAGGCGATTCTCCGAAAGAATCGGCCGGTCCTTGGCGGCGGCATGCAATCCTGCTATTTCCATCAAATCAAGGCCGCCATTGTCCGCCAGGATCCGGTGAGCCTCAATCACCGGGTTGCGGCGTGGCTGGCCAGTTATTTCGACATCCTCTTTGCGATCAACGGCCAGTTTCATCCCGGCGAGAAGCGCCTGCTGATGTATGCCGAAGAATTGGCCGATCTTCCCGCGAACGCGTTGCTCGATGTTCGACACCTGTGTGCCTTTGCCGGCACGCTCGAGGGACCGATCACGGATCACCTGGGATCTATGCTCGAAAGACTCGACGAGAAGCTGATTGAGTTTGGCCGTTTGCCTCCTGGATAACGAGCTATCCGGCATGGAAGCCAAGCTATGGATCGAGCAACGGGGAAGACGTCGGGGCGACGACCTCGGATCAATGGCGCCGGAGCGGCAATTCCGAGGCCGACAAATGCCACGAGCACCATCCCTTGCGCGATGGCGAATGGCGGCTCGGCCTGCGTCGGCGCGAGTTCCTTGAGGGCGGTGTCTTTTGAAATATCTGCGCGACCAGGACAAAGAAATTAAAATAGAGCGCGATGAGCGCATTGATGACAAAGACCTTGCGCCACGCCCGGAGTATTCCCGGAGCGGAATTGATCCTCCTGTCCGACGTGAGCCATTTCGCACCTCTGCAAAGGCCGGAGCAATTCAACAACGTGATGCTCGCTTCCCTCGCGACGGTTCATTAAACCCGGCAGGTCGCCAGCTCTCAGGTCGCAAAGAAAACCGCCATCATCCGCAGCCCGCCTGCTCGACCTCGTGCTTCAGCGGTTTGGTCCCCAGCGCCCCGGCGCAAACGATGCTCAGGATGACGAGCGGCAGCCCGATGCCGAACGACCAGCGGATACCGAAATGCTCGGCGACGTAACCGAGCAGTGGCGGTCCCAGCAGGAACGCGACGAATGAGATCTGTGCCAGCGATGCAACATTCGTCGACGCCGGCCGGTCGGTGAGCTGCGCCGCTGCCGACATCGCCAGCGGGAAGATCACCGAGGTGCCCACCCCCATCAGCGCAAAGCCGACAAGCGCCAGCCAGTCGCTGGGGGCGAAAAACACCAGCAGCACGCCCACGCCGAGCACCCCGAGCAGAACCCGCGAAACAGCAGTCGGCGAATAGCGCTCGACGAACGGATCGGCGAAAAAGCGCGTCACTGCCTGCGTCCCGGCGCCGAGCGCCACCGCAAAGCCCGACAGGAATGGCGACACCGCGAACACGTCGCGCATATAGATCGCAGACCAGTCGATCCCCGCTCCTTCCATGATCATGGCACTCAGCGTCACCGCCACGAGCACCATGATCGCCATCGTCGGCACCGCCAAATGCGGCGGCTTCGCGTCCGAGGCGCCAGCGCGGTGTGGCGCCGGATCGAAGCGCCCGAGGACCAGCGCCACGCCCACGATCACGAGCGGCACCATAAGGAACAGGTGGATCTGCGGCGAGAGCCCCGATTGCGCGACCAGCGCTGAAATGATGCCCGCCGAGAAAAATCCGAAACTCCAGAACGCATGCGCCCGGTTCATGATGCGATGGCCAATCATGTGCTCGGTGCGGTCGGCCTCGAGGTTCAAAATGATCTCGATGCCGCCGATGGCGAGCCCCACCGGAAAGAGCAGCACGAAAAACTCCAGGGGCCCACCGGCAAAGCTCGCTGTCGCATAGAGCAACGCCAGGAGCGGGATCAGCGTCAGGATCGAACGGCGATAGCCGATGCGCTCGAGGATCGGCCCGAAGAAGCTTAGCGACACCAGCGTCCCCGCGGCGGCGCCGATGAGGCCGAAGCCGAGCGCCCCTTCTTCGATCTGCATCATGCGCTGCAGGCTGGGCAACCGCGGCGGCAGGCTTCCCATGCAGAACGAATAAACGAAAAAACCGCCATACACCCGTTGCTGCGGCAGCAGATCAAGACCGAATTTCATTGGAAAAAGTCCCCGGAGAACCTGTCGCTTGTAGATTTCATCCTATTCAGCGGCATTCGGCGTCAACGTCGTCTAAAGCCTGCTGCCCTTTATGTCTACAACATCGAATTGCCGCACTGCAATCCCTTCCCCTGCGGCCATCTGTCGACTTGCTCCAATAAGGCGTCTGCGTCGGAATCGCAGGCAAGGCGATCCGAGAAGAGGACCACCGGAGCCGGCAGCGGAATGAGCCGAAGACAATGCCCGCTAAGCGCGGGTGCGAGCGCACTCACACCGCCGCGGAGATTCGCGCGGCCCACGGCGGCTATTTCAAAGAAATCTTGTCTCGATACGCGAAGAACAAATCTTCATCGATCTCAACTTCTTGTGCGGCGAGCGCTTCATGCGCTCTCAGATTTGCCGCCTCGCCGGGAAGAAAGATGGCCCTTGCGGGATCCGTCCGCCGCAAGCCTTTGAGATGCGTCATGAGCCGGTTCACATTCCGTAAAAAGGCCTCCTTGCCAACAAGCAGCTCCGGATCGATAGCCAGTGCCAGATTTCCCCAGTTTTCGTTGTTGGGATCATCAGCCAGACATCCTCCAGTAAGAGCGTTGGAAAGGATCTCGACAACCAAGGCGAGACCGGAACTCTTCGGTCCAAGGTCAAACGTCCTCAATGCGCCAGCTTTCAAAATCGCCTGGGGAGACCGCGTAGGCGTCCCTTGTGCATCATACCCTCTGCCGTCAGGCAATCTCTCGTCTCTGATTAGCGCCTCAACCACTTTGAAAACCGGCATCACGGAAGTCGCCATGTCCAAAACGATCGGCTCGGCGCCGGTGGGTATCGCAATGGCGATCGGATTGCTGCCAAATGCCCGTTCACAACTGCCATGGGGAGCCACCATTTTGCTTGAGCCGCAAAACACCAGGGAAACGAAGTCTTCACGCGCGACTCTCTCCGCATAGTAACCGGCGGGTCCGGTTCCCGGCGGGCTGCTGTTCCGAATGCCAGCGATTGCAAGTCCGCAGTTTTTCACTTTCTCGGCCAGGCGATCCGTTGCCAGGCGCATGGCGCACATGCCGATATTGCCACCGGCGTCGATCATGCAGGAAAGTGCAGTCTCCTTTTCCACGACCATTTCCCCTCGCGCCTGGAAGCGAGGCGTGCCGAAGGCGACTTCTTGAATGAGACTCTGAAAATTCCCGCGGCAGTGAGCATAGGCGAGGATGCTCACAATGATCTCCGTTTGTACAATCGGATAATCGAGCTTCAAGAACAAGCGTCGTGTCAAGTCCCTGAGCTCGTCAAGACTGACGCGCATCCAACTAACCCCGCAAGTGATGCCGCATGGCATCCAGGGCAAGCTGGTAGCCAAAGAGGCCGAATCCGGTAATCAGGCCGACCGACACTTCCGACAATACGCAATGGATATTTCGCTTTGCGATATTGGATATATGGACCTCCACGTACGGAAGCCCGGCTCCCTTGATGCAATCCTTTAAGGCATAGCCGGCGTATGAAAAGCCCGCCGGATTCATTACAATACCGTCAAATCCATCGTCCGCGCACTGGTAGATCTTGTCGATCGCCTCTCCTTCGACGTTCGTGTAAAAGATCTCCAGGATAAGGCCGCTTTTCTGCGCGTAGTTCAGCAGCGTCGCGTTCAGTTCGTCCGGCCTCGTCGTGCCGTAGATGTCCGGTTCTCTCTTGCCAAGGTAGGTCAGATTGGCTCCTTGAATAAGGATGATCTTTTTCTGGTCGCTCACTTTTTCCCAAGGTCGTATTTCACGAAGCTTCCAGTCCACTTCGAAGAAGCATCCCTTTTGCTAATAGCTAGCTCCTCTGGCGCGGTCAAGCGAAGGGATTTTTCGATCAATCGTGGCGGTGTTTTCGGGTCTGACTGTTCCAAAGCCGCTGCAATCGCAGAAATCCCTCAGTGAGGTGAAGAGAATGCGGGGACAGGGCGCTTTCAACACAGACTTACCCCTGGATGTCGAGTATCCCCCGAATCTTTTCGACTCGGTGGTTCGTCTGCCGCTCACCGCCTTGGGCATTCAGAATTTCTTTCTGACCGTGCGGTGAAATTCGACCCTTATGAAATGGGTCTCTTGTCCCCAGGTATTCAGCACTGACAAATCAGAAACACCTCAACAGTGGGCGATACAGCGAGAACTGATTGAGGGCGATATACGGGAAAGCCTGGTCTTGCATCCGGAGCTTGAAAGGATCGACCCGGACCGCACCAGGTCCATACCGTCACAGGTCAAAGACGTAGAATCGATGGCCCCCGCACTGAGGGCACGTGGGATGCGGGATGGGATCTCGCTTGATAGGCTCTCCTCCTTGGTGGGGGTCACGGAAGAATCTGGGGTCCTCACCTTCCCATTCGCAGTGAGAACAGCTCCAAGTCTGTGGAATACACGATACATCGTCTCGAACCCAAAATGGTCTGCGGATGATTTGTGCTGTGCCAGTGAAGCAATTTGTGTACCATTTTTCCCCCATGCTGGGGTCACTGACAAGCAATTCGCGTACCATTATTCTTCCTTGGTCGAAATCCGCAGCCAGGAAACCAGAAGCCGAGATTATCTGTGGACAGACTTCACGGACGCGCAGAAGCTTCCGAAGGCGCTCATTTTCGGAGCACAAGCGGTCGTTCTCGACCAATGCGGCGGCCAGGCGATCTCCATTGTCCTTCGATTTCATCCTTCTCTGAAATGGGCAGGCAGAAACTCATGGATTGTCATGCTGACAAATCCCCCGTATTCGGACGGCATCGAATATCTTCCATGGCGTTTCAAAAGCTTTATTACTGCTACTTCTACTCCTGCATCTCCGTGCGCGAATGAATAGAAGGCGGCCCAAGCGCGACGACGATCGTGAGGAACGCATCACGATGGAAATCATCGTGGACACATACAACGAAAGTGAAGTCTGGACGGGCTGGTATTGCTATCTGGAGAATACACTGGCTTTCCCCTTCGAAGCCGAATGCGTGAAATCCCGCAAGATATCCCCGCTGAAACCCGGTGAGCGGGTGACCGTGCTCGGAATGCTGGACGACGACGAAGGAGACGGCCTCGGAGAAATGATGGTCGAGGCCGAATGGCGGGATTGCACGATGGGAATTCCCCTTGCGCAGATCAAAGGCGTCGGCGTGGACGAAAAAACGGCCGAAGCCATCGCCGATTGGCACTACTGGGTAGCGCAAGGACGGCAGTTTGGCAATTGGCGGGCGGTGATTTTCGAGCATTACCGTCCGTTGGTAAGCCGTTACACGTCAGTATGTAATGTCACGATCTTGTGTTTTCCTCGTCAAAATCGCATTGGGTTTGGCAGTGTGGAGCTTCTGTGCGTCCGGCCGGATGACCGCCTACCATGCCAAGTTTTTTGCCCACAAGCTGACCAAGGAGTTGGACTGCTTCTAGGTCGCCGCCATGGAGGAAATTCACCGCAGAAATTATCGTCGCAAGGGTAATGGTTTCCATTACCCTGATTTGATGCCTGCGATCCTTGAGGCCGAAGCCAATCTTACCCCTCAAAACCAGATCACGATTCCGTCTTCCATTCGGCGAGCACTGAAGCTGAAGGGTGGCAAGAGCCGTATCCGGTTCCAACTGACGGAAGCGGGAAAAGTGGAAATCAATTTGGCACAACCCGCAACCGATGAGGATGCGGCACTCGGACCATTTTTGACCTTCTTGAGGGCGACTTCAAAAGCCATCCAGAGCATATCCGGGCTTTTCCTTCGCGTCTCTTGAAGAAAGCTGGTTCCCTATCAAGTCGTGGTTCGAGCAGGAAAATTCCCGTTGGGAAACGATCCTGGCTTCACCTCAAAAGCTGGAAGAGACGCTTTTCGAAACGGCTGGACGCCGACAAGCTGGTCTTCGCACCGCAGTTGAATCCACGAGAAGTGATTGCACTTCAAAACGCGCAGACTGCCGAGGCCACTCTGTAAGAAAGGGCATGTCATACCCATCAATGGGGGGATGGCCGCGTCTTGGGCGGACCGTGATGCCCGGAAGCTCCAGTTCGGTGGTGCGAATGTCTGTGATGAGGAAAACGGATCCATCTACGGCGGGCCGCTGCTCTAAAGCCGTGCGATCTGAGATGAGAGCATGAGGAAAGAGAGCACCGGCAATTGCCCAGCAGTTGGCACGAACGATTTTTTCGGGAGAGTCCTGCAGGTTTGTCGTATAGACACGGGGAGCGAGTTTCCGAAGCCTGCCAGAACGGACAGCGCGATGGATCGCTACGCGGTTGTCATCTCTCGAAACGACAACTTCACCGTGCTGATCCGGTAACGAAATCCCCTTTAAGCGACTTTTCACAGCGAGAAATGTAACGGAGTCTCAAATAAAATGCCAGGAATGAAACACAAGATGAGTTAAGGGAACCAATACTCCAATCTCTGCTTAACGTTCGACCGCTTCAACGTCATCACTTCCACTTCTTGAGGTAGGCGAGCTCCTTTCCGCCCGGGGCATTGCCGTGGGTTTTGATGACATCAACTCTGCTGATAATCCACTCGTCCGTATCTCCATCGTCAAAGAAGCCATTCAACATGATGAGCTCGTGCTCGTCCCATCCCACGACGGGCATGGAATGACAGCAGCACGATGCGCTGGCCAGCGCAGGCATCAATCCCGATCAGGTTCTGCACTCCACAATGAAACGCGTCATGCTGGAGTTCAACGAGACCTATCATCGCGGCGATTCCGTCGGCTACGCCTACGGCCTTCATCACGACACGGCGCATCTGCACGTTCACGTGGCGATTTGTCCGCGCACGGCGAACGGAAATTACGTCGGGTGCAGCACGTCCCGTTCAAACTGATTTCCTGATATTTCCAGTTGCTTCAAACTGGCGCAGCCGTAGGGATTATCCCCGCTTTGCGGGGCTCCACGTCTTGGCTTCGCCCGGAGGGTGCGCTGGCGCGCGGGTGGTCGAACCGAGGTTCTCGTCCCACCGCTTTGCATGATTGATCATGCGCAGCCGTAGGGACTCGAACCCCAAACCTTCTGTACGGGGGACTTGTCTCTAAGTGTCTCATTATGTTCCATTTTACTCTGTAGATGTCTTGCCATTTTTCAACTCCATGCTACCGTATGCTACCAACGCTTTACGGAATTCATGTCCTCGATTTATCATAAGAAGGGCTCCCCTTACATTTGGATTCGCTATAAGAACGAAGCGAATAAATGGAAAGGCAAGCCCACGAAATACCGGTGGGAAAACTTTGGCGAGGTTCGCCAAGCGAAGCTGCTTGCGCGGAGGCAGACTGAGATTGAGCAAACCCGCGCTCCGCACGGAAGCCATCAGGATTTCGATACCTGGGTCGTGAGCTGGCTGACAGGTAAATACGGCGGTACCAATCGCCGAACCCTGGAAAGTTATTTGCAAACGTGGCGGCCGCTCAAACGATTTCTCGATGCAAACGGGCTGACTTCCCCGCATCAAATCAGACGCGAGTTCGCGGAGAGCTACCTGACCGCGCGAACGAAAAAAGCGAGTCGAAACACGGCCATCCGCGACATCAAGATTCTCGGCATGATACTCGAAGAGGCGATGCAACGGGAGTTTATTACGATGAACCCGCTCCGCCGGCTCGGCTTGAAACGTGCACCAGCGAAGCACAAAGAAGTGTGGAAGGACGAAGAAATCCAAAAGGTCGCTGCCGCGCTGGCAGGCAACCCCCGATGGATGCGCTGCGCATTCTATTTTGGGTTGTACCAAGCGTGTCGCTTGCGGCAGTGCCAATTGGCTCTGTCCGCAGTAGATCTGACTAGGAATACGATCTGTTATCCGTCGGCGCTTGTGAAAACTGCGGCCGATTTTGCGCAACCGATCGACCCGCGATTTACCCCGATTCTCAATGGTCTCATTGCCGAGAGCCTCCGCGAAGGCGACGCCGCGATCTGCGCGGTTCCTTGGGATGCTAGTCTTCGCTTTCGTGCTCTTTTCAAAAAACTGAAATTGACGCATCTGTGCCATCATGGGCTGCGTTCGACCTGGATCACACGGGCCGCTATCGCCGGGGTGAAGGAAGCCGAAGCGATGGCATTCGTATTTCATTCGTCTCGCGAGGTCCATGCGGTTTACCGTCGGCTCATTTCAATTCCAACAGCTCACGTTCCAGCCGCTGTTTCGCTCCCTTCGATCTCACCAACTCCTTCGCTTGCTGGAAAGAAGCATGGTTTTTCATCCATTGTCGATAGTGTCGCGGCGTAGTTGTGCGGCCGTAAACGAAGCGATAGCCCTGCTCGATATGGCGATAGACGGTGGCGCGGCTCCACCCCATGAATAGGCCAAGTTCGCAAGCGTAGAGCGGTGTGTCTTCCGTAGCTTCGATGGATTGACCTCTGCGGATGATCGTTTTGTTCATGATGATTTGAGGCTTTGAGAAATTAGAACGCGCGGCGGGGAATTGGGGGAAGACCGGACCGCGGCGTCAGCCTATTTTCATACCCGTGTTGCGGATGTAGTTTTTGGCCTGATTGACAAGCGCCCGGGCTTTTGTTTCGGGCTTCATCTCGGCGTTGATGGTAGCCTGGAAGCTCTTGACCAAATCGGCCTGTTCGGGCTTCTCAAGCCAGGCTTTGACCTTTGCGTCATAGCCGTGCTTCTGTTGCTGATCCTGCATCTTGCGAAGCAGAAACTTTCGCTCGAGTTGTTCGCGCGGCAGTTCCTTAACGAACTGCACCAAGCCGGGTTCCGCCTTTATAAAGGCTTCGAGCCGGGTATCGACCTCGGGATTGAACTTGAACTGACGGACCAGTTCTTCCTTATTTTTTGGTGATGCTATTGCCATACAGCTTGCGATTTGAAGCGCCCGGCGTTTTGGGCTGGATCGGCCCCCGTAACCGGGCTGGTTGACGGTTTTTCCTCCTTAGAAGAGTGTTCATTGCGCTCCCGAAGGGGACATGCTTGGAATGGTTTCATCTTCCTCCTCATCGAGATTCTGGCCGGCGAGCGCTCCCACGTGCTCCAAGACAGATTTGAGAAAGCGCTGAGCGATTTTGCGCGCCGAAAGCCGGGATATCTCGGCATTGATCATTGTTTGGACGAGTTGACCCGTGGAGACACGTATGCCTGCCTTAGAAACGATTTCGGAGGCGTTCTGGAAGACCACATAAGCGTCTTCATCCAGAGCGATGGATATTGTGGCGGATCTACTCATGAGCTTAAGTCGGATCTGACTGCGGTGGACTTTGGGGAGGTGATGCTGGTGACATGGGGTCTTGCGTTTGGTTAGTGCGAGTTAGCTGCGAGAAGGAAAACTGGGTGTTATAGGGACCTCGAACCTGCGTCGGACCAAGGTGCTGAATTCTGCGGATAGTTCGTCATTGAGCCGCATCTGGGATATGAGGAACGCCTGGTAGTCGGCTTCGGAGCGGGGAAAGAGCATGATTTCGCCGGGGTCGCTGATATCCAGAGGGTCTACTTCCGAGAAGCCGCCGGGTCTTGTTGATGGGTCGGGGGTCTCGCCATTGGGCGGAGTGAATTGCGGCGACGGGCGGGATTCGAGTTCTTTTCTTAGTCGTTCAATTTCGCCTTGAAGATCGTGAATGGTGGAGTCCTTCTGCTGCAGCGCATCGATCCTCTTCTTGAGTGCTTGGTTCTGCTCAAGCAGGGCTTCGGCATAGGCTTTCTGTTGTGCGTTGATCTGTTCGGCGTTCGTCTTCACGAAATAGGAAGGCGACGGATTCGATGTCGCCATCACCGGACCCAGAGGGAGCGCGTAGAGCTTCGAGGGCCGGTAATTCCACCCAGCTGACTCCTCACGGCGATAGAGCGTGTGCCGTTCGTGCATCTCCTCCGGGAAATTCGGATCGGTGTAGCGGCCCACCGGATACGCCTTCACGGCCTCCGGCCTGCGGACTTCCCCGGACTCTTTCGCTGCACGCGCCGTGCGGGGGACTTCGACGCGCCGCGAGGATCGGATCTGCTTCTTTGTGGCGCATCCGGCAACGAGCGAGAGGAGTAGAATGGAATGGAGAAACCTCATGGCTGCTTGGGGCTGTTTGAGGGTGCGAGCGATGCGGAAAGTCCCACCGTGGCTTTTCCTAAATCGACCGTTTGAGTGATGTAGAGGTAGAACGTGGCGCCGGCCGAGACGCGAACGTAGAACGGGTTCTTGTCGAACTGCTCCAGGAGACGCTTGGAGTAGATTTGCCCTCCGGCTTGGAGGCCCGCGCCAAAGGCGCTTTCGATTCCGCCGCCGTTGATCTGGGTTGCCCCGCCAAGGGGCGAAAGGAGGGTGGTCATTTGAGGAAATGCGCCCGCCCCCGCGGAAATCATCGCAGCAAGGATCGCCTTCGCCTCGGCGTATTTGTCGGACTTGATGAAAAACCCGCGCAGTCCCGCTGAGCCGTCCGACTCATCCCAGGAATTTGGTTTCTTTGGATCGGGCGCGTAGTCCAGCGCGGAGCCTGAGACGGGAAGTTCTCGTCCGTCCTGAAAGACAAGGAACCATTGCCGCTCGGAGCCGATTCGATCGCGGACGGCGGATCTTTGAGCGATTCCATGAACTTCCGTGCCAGCCGGGATGATAAGGCGTCCGTCGTTCCAAGCGTCCTCGATGACGAGGCCAATGATGGGAGTGTCGATATTGGTGGAGTCGACTGTGTTGACCAGTTCGCAACGAAGCAGGCGTCCATACGGCAAGAAGCTTTCGCTGATAGACTGCTCCTTCGTGACGAAGATTGTCTGTGGAATGGGGGGCGGCGGTTTTGGTACGGGTGTTGCGCGAGCCGCTGTGTCATCCGTTCGCGCTGCCGGCGTTGACTGCGCTCGCGTCGGCGGAGAAATTTTCTCGTTGAAGGAATAGCTCTTCGCCTGGGTGGCCGGATGAGGAACCTGCGTGTTGTCCGGCTTTGGTTGAGGTCCGCGCCGCAGTAAGATAAAGGAGAGGAATATTCCCCCGATAATCAAGAAGACGAGCAGCCTGCCGGCGGGCTTTTGAAATATCTCCGTCCAGATTTGGCGCAGATTCATTTGGGCTCCCGCGGTTGCTGTTGGCCCTCTGCGCGCACCACCAAGACGTTCCACCTGTTGTCGGGGGCAAGATTGTTGCGTCCGCCCTGGCCGTTGCCGGTGATCGCGAAAAATGCGGGTGTGGTGGACTTTGGCGGCATCACACCGGAGGCGTCGGCAATCGACTGGGTGTAGATTCGATCCTCGAGCCGAACGGCGAGATCCTGTGGTTTGTAGTAGATCGTGCTGTCCGAGCTATTCTCCAGCTCAATACGGAAGACGAGCGTGTCTTCCTGTTCGAAGCGCCACACATCGCAAATCAATAACCTGAACTTGTCATAGTAGTTGGTCGCGTTAGGCGCGGTATGGAGGACGCCGGCAAGTGCATCCGGATAGTCTTTTTCGAAAAGCGGATAAGCTTTCGCCTTGTCCAATAGGGAAAGCAGCCTTTCAGGCACAATGGGGCGGGCCGGTCCGCGAAGAGTTGCGTCCTGAAAGAACGTCACGGTAAAGAAAGGCTTGTCGGAGGCGCTCAGACGCAGCACGTAGGCCTTCCGGTTGTAGATGACAGTAAGATGGTCCTCGGCCTCGCTTTTCAGCGCGCGGACTGTGAAGTAGTAGTTGCCAGGCGTGAACGAGATCAGGAAATCCGCGTTCGGTTGCTCCTGAACTGAGACGGACTTCGCGTAGAGTGCCGAAATTGCCGATGGAAAAAGGACGGTCGTATTTCCCGATTTGAAGGCGATCGGCAGACTGTAGATTACGAATTCATCTAATGGTTTTTGAATGATTTCGCCCGCGTGTGCGATCATAATAAACCAGCCGGACAAGGCGAAAATCAAAACATGGCAGCGGCGGGACAACAGTGATCGGACGAAAAATCGGATTCCGGGCACTGACGCAAACGAATTGGCCTTTGGTCGAGCGCCATGTCTTGGGAATTGCGAGAGCTGTGAATCAAATGACGGCTGGTTCATATCAAGAGTTGTTCATTCCAACGGTGCCAGCAGAAGGGCTAAAGAGGCTCCTCCTTGTATTTGAAGTCCTGTACGACGAGCGGAAGCCTTCCGTTGCCAAGCAGGTCGGGATTGCGAATGAAGAGGAATTCGATTTCGAACTTCATGGGTTCGCGGAACTCGAGCTTATTGACGGTTCCCGTGCGGATGAGATTCCCCTCCGAGCGAACCGTTACGGCCTCGAAGGATTGGCCGGAGCCATCGGTGATTTTTCGGGTATCGAGGATGTCTATCTTGCTGACTTCGACCTTCTGGTGTACCTGCTTCTCCTTGAACTCTGCGTTTTGCGCTTGGTACAGGGCAGAAGCCTCTTTGCGCGCGGGCTCGAGATAAAGGCGTTTGAGTAGATCGGATAGGTCGGGGCCGCTAGGATTGCGCTGCAACAAAGCGAGGCAGGCAAGTCGCACGTGATAGGCATGAAGCTGCCCCGCCTCTTCGAAACCCAGCAGCGGAGCATAGATGAGCGTGCCGCCCGGATCGAGGATCACGACCTTCTCCTTGGCTCGCGTCGCGAGAACCGTGAAATACGGCGAAGCGATGGCAGCGCCCGCAAAGATGATCGCCGTGACCATCCAAAATCTGGCGGCCACCAGGTTGTTGGTAATCGCATCGATGGCGGAAAACTTCATTGCTTAGATAGATTGATCGCCTTCCGAGTCGGCGGCTGAAGGTAGCGGAGGCGGGACAGCCCCAATCGGCTTGGAATGAGCCGAGTGGGAATTGAACGCGGCTTGGGCAGCCTCCGGTGTGAAAATATTTCCGCGGTGACTGGAGATCGTTCCCCGTGCTTCATCAACTACCGTGAATGAATTCAGGGCGGTCTGATGGGCTATCAGGGAGGGATGGGACTCGCTCGTCGTCCGTTCTCCAACCGGGGCAAGTGTCAAGGGAAGGGGCGCCGGAATATGCCGCACTCGGCTCGGTGTCTGGTCCAAACCCAGAAGATTCTCCAGCGACCGTGCCCGCGAAATCATTGGCAACGCGTCCGGCTGAACTTGCGGTACCCGCGGCGAACTGCGCTCCTTCAAGAGCAGCTCGGGCGGCGGCGGAACGTCCAAATGTGGCGGCCGCTCCCGCCATCGTAAGTCCTGTGCCCGCAGCCAGTCCTGCGGCCTGCATTGTGCCATGGACACCGCCTTGCAACGACGCGCTTGTTGCACTTAGGCCCTTCATCACGGCGGATGCCACAAACGGGACAGAGAGATAGAAAAATACCGTGAGAAAGGCGGCAAAGGCCATGATGAACGGGAACTGGAGCCAGTTTTGAACCACGATCATGTTCTGCCCGCTCTGAACCAGGCCGCCTGTGGTGACCGGAAGGAAAAGCACGTCGCTGATAAGTTGGATTGTGATATCCACGAGGCAGATCGCCACATTCCAGAGCAAGACGGTCAGCGAGGTGACACCGAAGTGGACGCCTACTGATTGCGTGTAGGAAAAGAAGAGAAATCCGATCAGGAGAGGCGAGACGGCAATAAGACCCGCGATGGCAAATTCCTGAAAGAAGCGGAGCGCGAGGAGCATGAATCGCCCGATGCCCTGGAAGAAATAGCCGATGGCGGCAGGAACGATTTTCCCAATGTCAGTGATTGCATCCGAGGGCTGGTTCTGGACCGAGGAGCGCAGCAATTGCACAAACTTCGCATCCCGGGCGTTCGTAAACTTGTTGCGGAGCTCGAGGAACGCGGACTGGCCGCCCCTCATGATGTCGGGATACCCCGCAAGGAGGGTCACAATCACAACGCACTTGAGCACCGCGCCCAGGATGGCCCGGGAATCTGAACCCGCACGCCATCCCATTTCTCCAATACCAATGACGCAGAGAACGAAGGCGAAGGGCATGAGGAGGGTTCGGATTTCGCTCGGCGGCGTTGTAGAGGTTGTTGAACATGGCTTAGATATCCGGAAGGAAGGTCAGGATTTGGTTCGTTGAAGTCGGGGAGGGCGGCTTCCGCGTCCGCTGCGAGCTGGGCAAGCTCGCGATTTCTTTTGCGGCTGATTTCCTCGGCGGCGATTTCCTCCTCCGCCTGACGGTTCTGATTGAGCACGTGCAGCATCTCGACTTGCCGATGCGCGGAGTCGGAAACGTAGTCGATGTCGTCCAAGGCGGTCTGTGCCGTCGCCAGTGAACCAACGAGTTTTTGCACCTCCGCGTCATCGCTCGCGTTCTTGAGCTGGCTATTGATCCGGGCGATTTGAAAATTGAGCGCTCGCCGCTTGTTCTGCGCCTTACCGATCAGGATCTCGAAACGCGAGAATGCGTTCTCGACAGCGCGGAATCGTTCCAAGGGGTCGCCCGAATTCCGGAAGGAAACGGTTCCCTCAAATGAGAGAACATTGGAGAGATTCGCCCAAGCAGATATGTCAATCGGTTGGAAAAGCTCTTGTATGGTTGCCGATATCTGGACGCCTTCCTGGGCGATTCCCGCGAGGTCGGTCAGAGTGTCCGCGATGCCGGAATCCTGCAGGAAGTCTGAAAAGAGGCCATTATCGATTAGAGCAATGGCTGCAACAGGGTCGCCGATGGCCTGTTTGACCATGTTGGCTGTTTCCAACTGTTGCCGCACCGTGGTCAGGGTGCTATGCAGCGTTGCCAGTTTGTCGGCCCACTGGGTTTGCTCCCAGGCGTACTTGAGCTGATCGAAGATGTTCTTTTGTACGAGAGCTTGTTCGGCAATTGGGTCGCTGACGATGTCGCCGACGCCGAGAACGGCGCGAGCGTCAGGTAGCGCCGCGAAAAGAGTCGCAATAGTGAAACTAAGGATTGTCCTTTTCATTGCCAAGTTCTCACCGCGGCGGCCGGCATCATTCGTAAATGGGGATCGTAATCTCATAAGGAACCGTTTTGATCGTTGCGGTCGGATCGGGTTTAACGGGTATGCGGTAAAGACTGAGCCGATACGGAGACGCCTTGGCCTGCCCGGCCTTCTGCATGTTTTGCTCAATCCAATACTGCCGCTTCACGGTGTCCCCCGAGCCCTGCGCATAGCCCTTCTGAAATTCCTTTTGACCCGCGCACGCTGTCAGCATGGCCATCAGGACGGCGCAGTGCATGAAAGCGACGAGGCGCATTGCTTCTTTCCTACTGGCAAGGGATTCAATGAGACCTTTCATGGGGCTTGAGGGTTTGAAGAAAGAGCGGCTTCAGTAAGGATCCCCTTAAGAATGTTCGGGTAACTTCGAAGCTTTCGGCTTCGTTCCTCGAAGTCCGTGCCTGTCGAGGAGGAGCAATAACGCATCTCTTTTGAGGCCCGATTCTGTATTGTGCCGCAGAGAGGCTGCTGGGCGGCGAGTTGGTAATAGGTCAGCGCAGCAAATTTATTCGCGTCGGGAATATGTTCCGGCAACGGGTAACTGGAAATCGCCTCTTTCGTTGCGTCGGATAGCTCAAGGTCTCGAGCGACATTTTCGATTTCCTGGCGATCGTTCATCCGGGTGAAGAAGAACTGCTTGGCGTTGCCGAAAACGGTGGGGCGAATGCCCGAGTGCTGAAGGCGGCTGTACTGTTGGAGAATCGAAACGATCCAGGTCGAGAACTTGGAGAGTTGGGCGTAGAACTCACTGACGAGCCGCTCGCCGCCTGGGATGTCGAGAGTCCGGGCGACTTCCTCGAAGATGACGCGCTTCCGTTTGCCTCGGGGCAGGGTGATGATGTGCTGGCGGCCGTAGTTGGCAATGAGGAACCCAGCGAGTTCTTTCAACTGCCCATTGGATTCCGGAATGTAAGTCAGATCGAAATGAGCGAGTCTTCCCGTAATAGATATGGTGGAATGACCGGAAATGAGCCGTTGCTCGCTCCACGGTTCGAGCAAGGTTATCAATTGGCCGACCTCTCTTGGATCATGTTCCGGAAATGAAGTCGTCCGCAGCGAATGCAGCAGCATTTCGTGCGTCGGATAGTCAGTAGGCTCAAAGAACGCGAAGGCGGTATTGCGCACATAGCGCTCAGTATCCGGAGAGTTCAGAAAACGGGTAACAGCCGCCGGCGTGGCTTTGGCGACGAGCGACTGTCGCTCGTCTTCAGATGCCAAATGCTGGAATTCTGTCCATGCATCCAGGAACGTCGCGGTAAGCGGCAAGTGAGCGGCCTTATATTCGAGAGTGGCCATGGCATGGCGTGCCACCATGTCGAGACGAGAGGCGTCCTCAGAGATCCATTCATTAAAGCGGTCGGAGTAGAGTTCCTCGATATACTGAGTGATTTGGGCCAGCCGAAGATTGCGGCGATCTTCATCGGCCGGATGACCCATCATTTTCAACACAAGGGCGGCCGCCGTCGTGATTTGGAGGTTGGTCAGGGGTCCTCCGTGGGTATCGAGGTAGTTGATCGTGAGATCACCGTCCGGTTGAATGATTATGGGCGTGGACCCCAGCGCCTGTGTCCAGATGCCGTAGGAAAGCCCCTCCTCAACAATCAGCGTGAAATCGTAGTACGGGTCGGTCTGCGAAAGGAGGTCGCACATGAAAGTGGACTTCCCGCCACGGGTCATGCCGAGCATGACGGCAAGCTGCGGCGTGCCAGAGAGGAAATTGCGCACGCCAATCAGGTTCTGGTTGGACCCATCATAGAGCGCTTCCGCTCCATCGAGGAGACCAGTGAATGTTGAGGAAAGGGGCAGGATGTCGGCAAGCCATTCATCCGTGCCGCTGTCAGCGTGGTGATCATACTTTCCCCACACCCAACCCGGCCAGGTCTGATACCAGATGTTCTTAGTTGTCGCCGCTGAGGAAATGTTCGACGTCCAGCACTGAGCGTCCTCCATCTGGCCGAAGGCGGCTTCGATCTGCCGGGTCTTGGAAATCAGACCATCCTCGGTTCCGTCCCAAACGTGAACAACGAAATCGTATTTGAAGGGTGTAACATCCCCTCGGGCGAGTTCGTTGATTCGCTGTTCTTTGACTTCCTTGGATGTGAGGAGGGAATGCTTGCCTTCGGCGCGATAGTCGCCACGAACGCGCTCCAGCGACCTTTCCGTCCTGTCGATCTCCTTTCGAATATTCTGCGGGTAGAGATTGACCGTGATTATGTAATCACGAAATGGAAGCGAGGTAAGTGACCAAAAGATCCCGCGATGCGTGCGTTGCGGACGGCGTTTGAGGATGACGAGATTGTGAAAAAATCCGTCAGCGAAAAATCCGAAATTCTTTCCCGCCTGAACGCCCTGATGCCAGCAGTTCTGATGGACTGATTCCTCCTCTCGAAATTGTCCGATGGGGTCGTAGTTGTCGCGCTTGAGGTAGGATGGGTTGAGGAAGGTCGCGTAGTAGCGAAATAGATCCTCTGTCGACATGGCGGAGATGCCGCAGCCGTGCGGCTCAAAGAGGGAAGCAACGACGCGGCGATGCTGATCAAATACCTCATTGAATTGAGCGAGAACTCGCCGGTAGTGACCGGCGAGGGCTTCCCTTTCTGGCGTCGCCGGCGGATTGATGTCAATGCGCTTGGAAAGAAACAAGACGAGCTTTTCCCGACGGAGCGCGCCGGACTGCATCGCTTGCCAATAGCGGTTGAAGCGTTCGTTGCGGGTGATGGCCGTCCAGGAGTCCGGTTCACATCGCTCGTCCGTGATTGCCTTGTAGGATAGGAGTTCTTCGCGATAGTCCGAATCCACCGACCAACGCAACTGTGCCCGAGTGGATTCCTCGAGCGTGTGCAGGAATTGCCGCACGGACTCATAGAAACCGTTTAGCGCCCGGTCGCCTGCATGGCGAAGGTCGGGGACTTCCAGAACAAATCCTTTCGCCACGAACCCGCGCTTATCGAGTTCGTTCCAGATGAGAAGACCGTGCGAGATCCAGCCGTTAGGCGCGTTCATGGTGGTAGAGCGGATGGCGTGGCTGTCGACGGGTTGGCAGCCAGGCGGCGCCGGAAATGAATGTCTCCAGCAAATCGGTGTCGTAACTCTTGGGCTTTCCCTGGCGAAGTCCGAAGACGTAAGCGACCATCAAGACAACTGGCAAAGAGCCAACTCCAAAACTAACGAACACGGAATGCGCCTGATGTCGGAAGAGAACCATTGAGAGGCCTACGCTCAAGATCAGCCCCGCGAGAATGAGCAGGATGTTCAGCCCCTCGATGCCCCATATCTTGCCGTCGCTGTCGTCTCCGGCGTGTGTATCTACGATTGCCTTGCTCACGGGGCGATTTGGATAGTGGGCATTCCGCCCGCGTTAAAGAGCGCCTGGGCGATGAGGACTGCGAGACCAAGGAGCAGCCCACCGACAAGTGACATCTTGGCCATGTCGGCATTGCCCGAGCGTACTTGCCAGCCGCCATGCGCGATAACGATGACGGCGATAATGAAAAGAAACTTCGCGATGATCCCGAGTCCTGTGGACATCGCTCCATCAAGGGAGGCGGATTGAGCGAGTAGCATGTTCATGAACCTATTTTTTGAGTTGCGGGCTCGAGTATTACATGGGTTTTGAAAAAACCGGTTCCGCGTGCGGAGCATAATTACTCTGGAAAGCGAAGATTCTTTCGGTTGAGCACACTTTCGATTGATCGGCGCCGGACGTTTGCCCTCGGAAACAAAGAGCCAACCCCGACCTGGAGCACCTCCGCCAAATAGAGCACCTGGACATCGAGGACGCCGCGGAACCGCGACTCGATTTTTGCCACGGTTGTCCGGGACACAATCCATCCGCAATGCTGCAGCTTGGTAGCAAACTCGGTTTGCGTCCAACGATGCCGATTCCGCAGCTTGCGCACTTGCGGTCCTATGACGTTGTGGTGCCTCATCGCGTCCTTCGCGCTGAGGAACCAGTCGCCAAGGACTAACGGGGCTTCATCTTTCTAGTGACAGACGTCCCCAAAACGGTGTCGAAGTGCAGCGTTTGTGACGTTCGTCACAGACCGCGCGAGAGCCTCAGGGCCTTGCACAAGCGGGCGGCGGGCCGCTGCCCGAGCCTAAAGGGATGCGGATGGCCTTCGAGCTTGAAGAAAACTTCAGCGCGGGATTCGAGAACCAAATCGCCAACAGCTTGTAGATTGACGATGAGTGAGCGGTGAGGGGCAAAGAAAGGCGGGTTAGGCAAAAGTTCTTCCCATTCTGAGATCGGGCGCCTCTTGAACACCGTACTCCCGTCGGCGATAAGCACGTCGGTGTAATTTTCTTCGGCCTTGATGCCGCTGATTTGCGAAATGTACAGAGCGCGTCCCTTTTTTCCGCTGCGCAGCAAGATTCGGTCATTGGGCAGAAACGGCTTTCTCTCCGTTTGTGGTGGAGCATGAAGAATTCGCTGCAACGCGTCTGCCAGGCGGTCGGCATTGACGGGCTTGAGAAGATAGTCCACCGCATTGACCTCGAATGCTCTGACGGCATACTCGTCGTAGCCGGTCACAAAAATGACGGCCGGCAGCGGGTCAAGCTTCTCCAGGAGAGAAAAGCCGTCTCCTCCAGGCATCTGGACGTCCAGAAAGATCAAATTTGGCTGCAAATCGCGGGATAAGGCCGCGGCATTTGCGACTGAATTGGCCTCGCCGATAACCTTCACGTTACAGTGACATTCCAGCAATTGCCTCAGATGCTCGCGAGCGGGTGCATCGTCATCAACGATCAGGGCGCGCAGTGCCTCTTCGCTCATCGTCTGGCAGGGATGCGGATCTGGACCGAAACACTGTCTTCGTTCTTGGTTATGCCCATTCGATGTTGATCAGGGTAGAGCAAGACAAGACGTCGTTGCAGATTTTCCAACCCGACTCCGCCGCTAAAGCGGTGGTTCTTGCCTGTTTCGATCCAATGTCCGGAATTGCTGACTTCCATTTGAAGTTCAGGGCCGGCAACAGACACTCGAAGCCTCAAGTGCAAGGCATGGGGTGAGGTCTCCCGGCCGTATTTGATGGCGTTCTCCACCAATGGCTGAAGAATGATGCCTGGAACCAGGGCTTTGCGCGCTTCATTGTCGATCTGACAGTCGATTTTTAGGTTCCCGTTAAGACGAGCCTTTTCCAGAGCGAGATAGCCCAAGAGAGCGTCATACTCCTCTCCCATGGGCACAAGGTCGTCATTGCGATGGATCAGCGAATAGCGAAAATATTCGGCGAGAGATTGAAGCATTCCGGAAACATCCGGCATTTGCTTTTCCGACGCCGCCTCAATGGTCGTCAGCGCGTTGAAAAGAAAATGCGGATTCATCTGCGCTCGAAGCAGTTTGAGTTCCGCTCCGCGTTTCTCCGATTCGAGCAAGCTCAGCCGCAACTCACGTTGCATGCCATCGCGCATTCGCTTTGTGCCCACATAGAGCAGGCTCCAACAAACCAGAACGGCCGTCCGCTCGTAGAAAAGGCTGAATTCAACGGATCTGATAAAGACAATTTCTCTTTCCAAGGGGAAAATGTCGTGAAGAAGAAGAAAGAGTCCGGTTTGCAGGATTCCAGCGCTCAGGCAGACACCGGTTACGACAAGGACTATTGCGCGATATCGGGTCTGCTCTCTTAAGAGCCTGCGGTAAATGACCCACATGCCAAGCGTCAGCGCAAAGCTGCTTCCGTCGCGAATGAGTGAGAGAACGAGTGCTCCTGGAATCGAGCCGGCGAGCGCAACCTTGAGGGGGAACGTCAGCAGGACGATTGCCGCCCAGCCTGCGAGTTGGAAGCGCCAAAACAAAGGCAGATGCGACCAGATTGAACGGACGCTCCCTCCGCCCTTGCGGCGTTCGCTGGATTCTTGCCTCATGCCCGTCGACCGCTCTTTGGGGAGCCTCCTTTTCGAAAAAATCGGAGGGCGACAAGAGCGATCTCGCTGGGAACCCTTCGACCGCTCATTGGTCAGGAGGATCGACAGGGATGTTGGGTCCATGCCGGAGGAGATTAGAAAGCCTCGGCAAGATTCAAAGCATAACGTGACCAGTGGATCACACTGCGGTGCAACAGGTCCAATTCAACGCGCGCTGGACATTTGAACCGAAAACACGAGACCTGCTTTTGCGTTCCCGATGCACGCTGTACGTAAATTCGAAGTATTCGTTGAGTCGATCGTGGTTGGCGATCCGCGCGATGCGCGAACCACCATGGGTCCGGTCGCCTCGCGCACACAGTACGAGCGCGTGCAGAACTACATCGTTCGCGGGATCGAAGAAGGCGCAACCCTGCTTTGCGGCGGACCTGGCCGTCCGGCCGGTCTAACGCGCGGCTATTTCGTGAGGCCCACTGTCTTCTCCCGTGTCAACAACGCCATGACGATCGCACGCGAGGAGATCTTCGGTCCGGTGCTCGCGATCATTCCATGTGGCAGTGATCAGGAAGCAATCGACACAGGGAACGACACGGACTATGGCTTGTCGTCCTACGTGTGGTCTTCCGATCCCGCGCGCGCGAAACGCGTCGCTCGGCGCATCCGGGCCGGAATGGTTCACATCAACGGTGCTGGCGTCGATCTCAATGCGCCTTTTGGCGGGTACAAGAAGTCCGGCAACGGCCGGGAATGGGGTGCCTACGGACTACGGGACTTCCTGGAAATCAAGGCGATTATGGGGGCCGCTTGACAAAAGCGAAATAATGTCCAAATCGCGAAAGCAGTTGCACAACACTATGTTACCCACGGTCCTTACCGTAATTTATTTCCCTTTCGTCAAGCGACCACCTGTTGCTTCTGATCGCAGCGTCCCCTCCCGTTATCCCATCTTCTGCGGGCCGCGCTGACTCGCTCTAAAAGCGAATTCTCAACCTGGGTAGATCCCTCCCTCTTCTTTTTCCTGATACCGTCTCCAAAGTTATTCATTGCCGGGGCAGGAGGGCCGCCGCAAAGCCCTTCTCAGCAGCCGCCCCGGCGGTGAATAACTTTGCCGAGAGTGCAGCGGAGCTTGTGAAGAACTTGCCCTTGGCCAACAATGGCCGGGTGCGCAAAGCGCCGAAGCCGGCACGGTTTTCTTTTTCCAACCCTTCGAGGGTTTGCAGTAGATCACCGGCCGGTTCTCGAGCGGCTGTCCAAAGGTCTGAGAGAACAACATCCCACGAAGATTCCTGTATCAGGTCGACCAGCGACGGGCCGCCTCCCTCACTGCAACCTCAACATAACAGGGTCGTAAAAATGCAATCATGGAGCAAGATCACTCACTACGCGGGCTTCGACTGGGCGCATGATCATCATGAGGCGGTCATCGTAAACCGCTCGGGCGAGATCGTGGCGGACTTTCAGATCGAGCACACAGCAGAAGGCTGGCAGCTCTGGCGCGAGCAAGTCGCCGCTCTAGGTCCTGGGTTGGCTGCCTGTGTGGAGACAAGCCGGGGCTTTGTCGTCGAGCAGCTACTGGAAAGCGGCGTCGCTGTTTACCCGATTTCGCCAACGAGCGCCAAAGCCTATCGCCAACGCAAAGTTCCCAGCGGCAACAAAACCGATCATGTGGACGCTTGGAGCCTCGCCGATGCCTTGCGCCTCGATGGCCACGGCTGGAAAGCGCTGGCCAAAGAAGATCCCCTCGTTGCCGAGTTGCGCTTGCTCTGCCGCGACGAGGTCGCGCTGATCGAAGAGCGCCCTGCGCGAATATTACCCAGCGGCTCTGGAGGCATTCTTTCTTTAGAGAAAAATAGCGACCACAAGCTCGCTGGTCGCTATTTCAGGCTGAATAAAGGTCCTGGAAGTGAATCTCACGTTGGCAAAGAGGAGCTTGCCAGAGCTGCAAAAACACTTCCCGAAATTTGACGGTCGAACAGCGTTGAAAAGAGTCTGTTTGACCCATCTTCGACACTTTGGAAAGTGCGGCAGTTGATAATCAGCGACTTACGAGCGCGCGGCGAAGTGTTGGCACTACATCTGGCTCCCGGCGGGGAGCCAGACGATTTAGGCGATTTCCTCCAGGACGGGCGGGAGGGCGACTTCGGCAGCGCGGAGGGCCTGAGAGGCGTCGCCCTTGAGT
>CAVXQK010000005.1:0-447383 GCA_963763735.1 uncultured Verrucomicrobiae bacterium
AATTCAGCGACAGTTATAATTCCTGATCATTTCTCATTGTGGGCGAGTGATCGTTCCTTATTTGTTATTGTGGCTAAAAGAGGGGGAAGGCTTGTTCATAAACGCCCGGAGGGCGAGGTTGCGGCAGCCGGAGCCCGTAGGGGAGAGAGCTCTGGGCGCTGGCGCTAAGCCAGAGCAACCGGTTTGTGATCAAGCCGTCGCATTCACTTTTGGGGTTTCTGGTAGTTGAAGAGTTGTGTTGTCGTTTTTAACGAAGCATTCCAATGTTCGGGGTAACGGTGGGAGGCCGCAGTTGGCCAGGGCATCAGCCGGTTGGTTTCGCTGCCTTTTGGTTTTTTGGCCCGCGCTGGCTCTCGCCGCCGAACTCCAGGATGACGCTGTGGTGCACCAGTCGGTCCACGGCGGCCATGGCCGTCATAGGGTCTTGGAAGATGCGCTCCCATTTGCTGAAGACCAGGTTGGAACTGATCATCACGCTGCGGCGCTCATAGCGTTCGGCCAGGAAGGTAAAGAGCACTTCCATTTCCTCGCGGGTTTGCTGCACGTATCCCAGATCGTCGAGGATGATCGCCGCGTATCCATCGAGCTTCTTGAGCAGGACTTCGAGTTTGAGTTCGCGTTTGGCTTCCAGGAGCCGCTGGATGAGCTTGAAGCTGGGAATAAAGAGCACCCGTTGGCTGTGGCGCTGGATCAACTCGTAGCCCACCGCGCTCAGGAAGTGGGTCTTTCCTCTGCCCGGCAATCCAAAGGCTAAGACGTTGACGGCGCGCTCCACGAAGTGGCCTTCGCAGAGTTCGGCCAACTGTCGGCGGGTGGCAGCGCTCAGACGGTTCTGCTCCAGGGCGGCCAGTGTTTTACCTTCCGGCAGCCCGGAGTCTTTGAGCAAGCGCAGCAGCCGGCGTTGCCCCCGCTCGGCGGCTTCGGTTTCCAGCAGTTCGCGCAGCGTGCGCCGGAAGCTCCATCCTCCAGCCTGCGCCCGCTCTTCAATGCCCTCGAGTTGCCGGGCCATTGTCGTGAGCCCAAAACCCGAGAGAAGAAGCCCTGTGGCGTCAGCTTCAACCATGACACACCTCCTGCTGTTGCTCTGCCGCCGCGATCAGCGCGTCGTAGCTGCTCAAGTCTGCCCGGAAGTCCACCACCACGACCTTGCGGGCCGCGTCGAGTTCCCGGCGCATTGCGTCGAGCCCGGCCCCGGCCACGCTGAAACGCAGGATTTTCTCCTCGATCTTCTCGAGCCCGTGTTCGAGGGCCAGGGCGAGCATGCCCAGATACTCCCTCTCGGCGCGTCCTCCGGACTGACGGCTCAGCAGCGCGTCATAAAGCTCCCGCCACATTCGCGAGGGGAACATGTGCTCGCGATGTCTCCAGCGCGCAAAAGCTCCCGGCTTGCGCAAAAGCTGCGGCAATACGTGTCTCCAGTCGACGTAAACGCCCTGGTTGCCGCGGTGCCGCTCGACTTCCAGGATCCGATCGGCCCCGTTGTAGAAGGCGATCTTGGTCTCGTTGATGCGCGCCCGCAGTCTGCGTCCCGCCCATCGGGCCGGCACCGAGTAGCCTTGTTTACCCACCCGTGCGATGGCCTCCCTGCTTACGCGGACTTCCTCCTCCTCATACTCGGGCAACCGCGCCGCTGGCAGTCTTTGCAGCACCAGGCGCTCTTGCTCCAGGCGCTCGCCCCGCCCCTCATTGCGTCTGCGCATCACTTCCGCAACGAAGTTCTCGTAGTCTTCCACCGTGCCGAACTCCCGGCTTCCGCCCAGCATCAATCCCTGGTCGATTGCGGCTACCAGATGGTTATGTGCGCTCTCGACATCTCCGTTCTGGTGGGCTTCGCCCACGGCGATCAGCCCGGGTCTCATTCCATAGTAGGCCAGGAGCGAGAGATACCTCGGGTTATACTCCCGGCCCGGTCGGCCGCGCCCAAGCGCGTGCGTCGCCGTCGAACTGTTGTCGCTCTGGCAGATCAGGGGAACTCCTCCAAGTTTCCACGTCGCACTTTGCAACCCGATCTTGAGCGACAAAAACGATTCGCTGTAGCACACCCGCGCCCATTCCCAGTTCGAAAACGGCAACACCACATGCACAAGCTTGTGGCAGAAAGCTTCTCCGCCAATGCGCACCCCCAGCTCTCGGCAGTCCACCCAGTCGATTTGCAGCCGCTCCCCCGCTCGGTGCTCCTGCGTGAAAAACAGCTCCGGTTCGCTCCCGTAGCGATCCTTCCAGCCCCTTACGCGTCGCTCGAAACTGCGCCGCTGCCCGGCACGGAACTTCTCCCCGTGCTCTCGCAGAAGCTCCTCCCAGAGTGTCTTGGCACTCAACCCCGGCTCCCGATCCAGCCGCCTTTCCGTCTCCGGCCACACCCCGCCAAAAGCATCCTCATGCGTGCGCCATCCCCTCTGGGGTCGCGGCTCCAGCGGACCGGGCGCCCCGCCGATATACTTCCTTCCCGTCTTGTGGTCCACCCCGGCTTTCGCCGCGCTCAGACCAATCCGGCCTCTCTTCTTATACTCCTTCATCAGCTTGTTGTGTTGTTGCTCACTGATCATGCCCGCTGCAGGTCGCTCCGCGACCTGCACCACGCAATTCCCCAACTCACAATTGGGAATTATAACTGTCGCTATCAGGAATTATAACTGTCGCGCGTCAGCTGGCTGCGTTCCAAAGCTTGCACCTGGCTTTTCTCATCCACGCAAAGCACAATGGCGCGGGTCTGTTCCGGAGGGTTGAGGTAAAGGCCCACGATGTCGCGCACCTTTTCCACAAAGAACGGATCGCTGGAGAGTTTGAAGGTCTTTTCCCGGTGAGGCTGGAGGCCGAAGGTTTGCCAGATGCGTTTGATCGCGTTATGGGAAAGCCCGACTTCCCGAGCCATCAGCCGGGTGCTCCATTGGGTGGCCGCTTCGGGCTTTTGTTCCAAAGTCTTTGTAATCACCGCTTCGACCTGGCGGTCGGTGATGCGCCGGGGCGCGCCGCTGCGGGGAGCGTCTCCCAGGCTCTCGAGGCCTTGCGCAATATAGCGCGCCCGCCATTTGCCCACCGTTGGCGCGCTGACTCTCAAGGCGGCGGCCACCTGCCCGTTATTGATGCCCTGTGCACACGCCAGGATGATGCGCGCACGTTGAGCCGCCCGCTGGCTGGTCTTTGGGCGCCTGGCGATCAATTCCAGTTTCTCGCGATCTGCCTCCTTCAATTTCAGTATCGGCTTGGGACGTCCTCTTGGCATTCCCCCATGCTATCACGCATCGATTGTTTGGGAATCTTTATTTAATGAATTTATGTTACATGACACTAGAGCCCCTAGCCCAAAGAATCCGACGACGTACCAGACCCAGGCATACTGCCCATAGCCAGATAGGTAAGCCACAAGGTGCAACACGGCTCCCGGTAGAAACGTCAGAAGGGCTCCAAGTCCTAGTGCTTCGATAGCTCTCTCAATTCCTCAGATCCATGTCTCACCGCATACATTAAGCGTTCCTGTAATATCTGCTGCGAAAGCGTTCCCCCGAGGTCAAGCACCATTATTCGATCATAGGGTTCACCTAAGTTTCATCGGACGTTCAACAGCTCGGCCACTGCTGCGGAGAGCATAGCAGGATGTCACGGACGCGCCACATAAGACCCTCCTGCAGAAGTCGAAGCAGCGGAACGATTGAGTCATCGCGCCAATCGAAGTATGTCAAATGGCCCCCGTATTCCGAGAGAATGCGAGATGGTAGCTCTATCCCGCATCCGATCAAAGTCCTTTTGCGATAAATCCGCCGTCCACCACGATCAGCTGCCCGGTAATGTAACTCGGTGCCGGCATGGCGGTCTCGCGCTGGACGAAGCGCCCGCTTAGAATCCCGGAAATGAGCAACCTTGCAATCACCTACAACGACGTGATCGCGGCTCATCAACGCATTGCCGGGATCGCGCACCGCACGCCCACGCTGACCTCCGCGACCGCCAACGCCCTTACCGGGGCCAGCCTGTATTTCAAGTGCGAGAACTTTCAACGCATGGGAGCGTTCAAGTTCCGCGGCGCCTGCAATGCCATCGCTCAATTTTCTCCTGAACAAAGGGCGGCGGGCGTCATCGCCTTTTCTTCCGGCAACCACGCTCAAGCGATCGCCCTGTCGGCCCGGCTCCACGGCATCAAGGCGGTCATCGTGATGCCCCATGACGCGCCCGCCTCCAAGGTGGACGCCACCGCTCACGGCTATGGAGGCGAAGTGATCCGCTACGACCGCTACACCGAGGACCGCGAAGCCCTGGGCCGTCGTCTTGCGGAAGAACGCGGCCTGACCTTGATTCCTCCCTACGACCACCCGCATGTCATGGCTGGCCAGGGCACTGCTGCCAAAGAGTTGTTTGAGGATGCAGGCTCGCTGGACGTGCTCGTGGTGCCGCTGGGCGGGGGCGGACTGCTCTCAGGCTGTGCCGTCGCGGCGCGCGCCTTGAATCCGGCGTGTACGATTGTCGGGGTGGAACCCGCCGCAGGCAATGACGGGCAACGCAGCTTCCGCACCGGCGCAATTGTCCACATTGATACCCCGAAGACCATCGCGGACGGCGCGCAAACTCAGCATTTGGGAACCAACACGTTCCCGGTGATCCGCCAGCTGGTGGACGACGTGATTACCGTCGAGGACGCTCACCTGGTGGAAGCAATGCGATTTTTCGCCGGCCGTATGAAGCTGGTGGTGGAGCCCACCGGATGTTTGGGAGCGGCGGCCGTCTTCCAGAACAAAATCGACGTCAGGGCAAAGCGAGTCGGGGTCCTCGTTTCGGGCGGCAACATCGACCTTGCCCGGTTTGCCGAACTCTTGATGGCCCGTTGAGGACGAACCGCGCCGATAGCCCTGCCTCCCCGGCGACAAAGGCTGCTTCGATGGAATCCATCGCCGCCCGGGTTCGCGCTTGCTTGAGGATAAGGAAGGCATCACGATCCAGAGCGCGCTGATGAATTCCTCCATCGGACCAGCAGCCACGAGGCCGGACAGGCTTCCCCCGGCCAAACCGACCTACGCCGAAGCCTTCCGCTTCTGGCTCAAGCTCGGGTTCATCAGCTTCGGCGGGCCGGCAGGACAAATAGCCATCATGCAAACCGAACTGGTGGAAAAGAGAAGATGGATCAGCCAGTCGCGCTTCCTGCACGCCCTCAATTTCTGCATGCTGCTTCCAGGGCCTGAAGCGCAGCAACTTGCGATCTACGTGGGCTGGCTCTTGCATCGAACATGGGGCGGAATCGTTGCGGGATCGCTTTTCGTGATTCCTTCCATGTTCGTGCTCTGGACGCTGAGCTTCGTTTACGCGGCCCACGGCAACGTTCCATGGATTGCGGCAATTTTCTACGGACTCAAACCTGCGGTAACCGCCATTGTTGCCTTCGCGGTGATCCGCATGGGCAGGAAGGCGCTGAAAAACCGGGCCATGTGGTGCATCGCCGCAGCGGCTTTTATCGGCATCTATTTCTTTAAGGTTCCGTTTCCAGTTATCATCCTCGCCGCAGTAGTCATCGGCCTGCTGGGGGGAAGACTTTGGAAAGAGAAGTTTTCCGTCGTCCGCGGCCACGGGCCTCGGGATGGCACGAACGAAACGAGCGTATTGGGCGACGAGGACGAATCGCCCGCCCACGCGAAGCCTTCGTGGATCAGAGGCGCGCGAGTTTCGTTGGTCTGCGGCTTGTTGTGGTGGCTGCCAATCCTTTCACTCGGCCTTTGGCAGGGTTGGGATAGCACGCTTTTTCGGGAAGGCGTTTTTTTCAGCAAAGCCGCGGTGGTGACATTCGGCGGCGCCTACGCGGTGCTCCCTTACGTCGCCCAACAGGCGGTCCAAAACTACCACTGGCTTCAGCCCGGACAGATGCTCGACGGTCTCGGTCTTGCCGAAACCACTCCCGGCCCCCTGATCATGGTGCTGCAATTTGTTGGTTTCATGGGGGGTTGGAGCAACCCGGGCGCCTTATCACCACTGCTGGCCGCCACGCTCGGCGCATTCATCACCACCTGGGCGACTTTCGTGCCTTGCTTTCTGTGGATCTTTCTGGGCGCGCCTCACATCGAGCAACTCCGCGGCAATGAGAAACTTGGGATGGTGCTCTCGACAGTCACCGCGGCTGTCGTTGGCGTCGTCCTCAACCTCGCGGTCTGGTTCGGCATTCATGTTCTCTTCCCGGAGGGACACAAGCCCGACTTCTTCGCCATTGCTGTCGGCGGAATTGCTTTCGCGGGCATGATGAGAGGAAACTGGAACATCATTCCGGTCGTGATCGGCGCCGGCCTTGCCGGCCTCCTCTTCAAAATGCTTCTTTAACGACAGGCGCGCCCCGAAACCCGCAGCACGCGCCGGGCGTCACTAAGCGTACGACACCGCCGCGCGGCTCCTTGCGATCAATTTAAGAAATGTGGAAGTGGTCGAAGATGACCTGGGCGCCCGGAAAATACTTTTGCGCTCCGGCGATAAAACCCGTGCTCATATCCATGATCAGCGCCGTGATCTGGCTGGGATCGGCGCCATGGCGGCTCATCTCCTGGCAGAAGGCCCCAAGAGTTTCCTGATCTTTGCCTTCCACGGTGAAAAGCAGTTCGCGGCTGTCGGCATCCAGGAAGTTCGTCGCATAATGATGGCCCTTCTTGGTGCTCGTTTCGTCAATCATCACGCGGCGCACCGCCCTCCAACTCTTCGCCGCGTGAGCCTTGGTCACATAGTGAGCGAGCACCCGCCACAGCCTCTGGTCGGTTTCCCCAAGGTAGTCGGCCGCTGCCGCCACCGGCATTTGCTGGCACAGCAGCAGAACCACCGCTTCCACCATCAGGGTAAATCCGCTCCCCGGCCTGGCCCATGGCACTGTCGTCAGCAGGACCCATGCTCGCTGCACTCCACCCGCGGCACCCGCGCCACCAACTCCGTTCGATGTTGCAAAAATCAGATGCCGCCAGCGCTTTTCACGGCCTTGACTCTTTCTGTGGCGAAAGTCACAGCACCCCTTAGCCTTCGTGGCGGGACGATAAAATCCAAGCAAACAACGAATAAACGCGCATATGTCAGCGAATCTTCTGGTACGAAAACAAGCCTCCTTTGTCTTGTGGCGCGTTGGCAATCCCAGCCCGCCGCCGAAGTTGATCATTGGACAGCTCCAGCCCGGTAATCCTGTCACACTTACCGGCAAACAGGAGCTGGTTATGCAGCGCGTTCCCGGTTTCACGGATCTTTGGGAAATAGCCGCGGCCGATTGCAACCTTGCCGATGGCCAGGTTTATTACTATTGGTTTGAAGTTTCGGTAAGCCATCCCGAGCGGCCGGCCGACGCTCGGCTGCTAATCACCGATCCGACCGCGTACACGGTCGACTGGCGTCTGCGCGGGCCACGCGTTAATCCACCTTTCGGTGACAATGATCGCTACCCCGCTTCCCTGATCAAGTTCAGCGGTGGCGCGCTCGTGGCCGCTGACACGGACGGCGGAACCGGGAATATCGCCAATGAGCCGCGGCTCGACACGCTCCCGGCTAACAATCGCCTTGTCATCTATGAGCTTCCCACGACGTGGACGCGGTCCGCGGAGGTCGGCGGTCGCGACATGGGGCTGGGAACGTTTCGCGATGTCACTGCCCTCATCGACGCGAACTTCGCGGGCGAAAACTTTGACGACCTCGACGTGACGCACTTGGGACGCGCCTATCTGGCCGAACTGCACGTCAATGCTCTCGAACTCCTCCCGCCCGCCGACAGCGCATACAACCGTCAATGGGGTTATGGTACGACCAACTATTTCGCTCCCGATTTCGAGCTCGGGTTCCCGTACACGTTTACGTCTCCGGCGCCCAACCGCCTCCTGGCTGAGCTGATCAGCGTCTGCCATCAGCACAAGATTCGGTTTTTCGTTGATGTGGTGATGGCGTTTTCGAAAAACAACCCCTATCTCCTGGCGAACTGCGACGACTTTTTCATTCTCGACCCCGGAAACAACAAGTCCGACCCCGACGCCCACAACTCCCGCGGGAAGGACGATGGCAACATCCGCAACGGTTTCGGAGCATCACTTTTCCGCTATGCCAAGCCCGTGCAGGGCTACGACCCCTTCCCAGCCCGCAGCCCGCACGAGAGCCCGGACAATGACGTGACCGTCTTCCCCGCCCGGCAGCTCATGAAGGTCGCGCTGGCCCGCTGGATGGCCGATTTCCACATCGACGGAATCCGCATGGATAGCGTCGAGAACGTGTACAATTGGGACTTTGTCCAGGAATACAAGGACCTCGCTCGCACACTCAATCAGGAGCGCTTCGCGGCGCAGAACGCCGGCGGCGCCGACGAACGTTTCCTCGTCGTCGGCGAAGAACTCAATGAGCCTCACGATCTTCTTCTTCAGCATCGGCTGGATGGTCTCTGGCACCAGAGCTTCAAGGACTACATTCGCATGGCCTTGATCGGCCGGAACCACGAGAACGAGCCCACTTTTGACGCCACCGTTCGAAAGGCGATCGACTGCCGCGCGTTCGGCTATACCGATCTCACCCAGGCGGTCATTTATCTCACCTCCCACGACGTCGAAGGCCCGCGCAATGAGCGCCTGTTTAACTTCTTCATCAATACCGGCACCGCCGGAAACGGCGAAAAGCGGGTCAAACTCGCTTTCGCATGCCTTCTCACCGCGGTTGGTGTTCCCATGATCCTCGCCGGAGACGAATTTGCCGACCAGCACGATCTTTTCGACGCCAAGGGCAACGTCACTCAGGACGGTGGCAAACAAGTCGATCCAGTGAACTTCGCGCGTCTCGGCGATGACTGGCGCACACGAATCAAGAACTACGTGGCACGCCTCATCGAACTGCGCACGACATACGATGCGCTCGCCGTGAACGATACGGATTTCTTCCACGTCGATTTCAACGACGACAAGCGCGTATTGGTCTGGCGCCGCGGCAAGCCCGGTTCGGATAGCCAGGTCGTCGTCCTCGCGAACTTTTCGGACTTCGGCACGCCCAACCCCTTTAGTCCGGGCGCGGAGTATTTCGTTCCGAACTGGCCCGCGACACCGCCGGGCAAAAGCTGGCGCGAAGTTCCTCAGGATCGCGATATCCCTCCGGAAAAAGTCGGCCGCGAACCGATCTTTCCATGGGAAGCGAAGGTTTACGCGCTATTTTAAATGCAGATAGCAGGTTACGGGGTCGCGCTGAAACCCGGGAACGCTTCCGCGAGACGCTGGCACGCCTTGTGCTGGCAAAAATTTAAATAGAACAGTCCGGTCAAGGGCCGATGGTTGGAATTGGAGGAGTTTCGATCGAGCATCTCATTTCGACTCGCGTGCACAATCGCACCAGAACGCTTCACTTCCGCGGTTCGCCATGGTATGGCCGAATCGAATGAAGACTCTCCTTTTACCTCTCCACCTTGCCGCCGTCGCATTCTCCCTTTCATCCGCGCTTGCGGCAGGTTCCCCCAACGGAGCAATAGCCGCATTGCGGGTGCTGCCGCAGCAGTTTGGCCAGCATGTCGTCCGCGTTTCCGCGGACAATGGACGACCGAATCCCGCACGATGGTACATACTGGCAAGAAATCCCGCACAGGCCGGCCTCCTTTCGAGAAACCCGCTTTTCAGCATTACCATCGCAAACGGGCAACTCGTCGAGGCCAAGCGCTTTGTGGATGTGCGGCAAATCTTCAACCAAACGAATTTCGTCAACGTTGCGAGAGTTCGAGTCGATTCGAACGAGGCTTTCGAGATCGCAAGGAGGTCTCTCGGCGCTGCAGGACAGCAGATGCGGAGTGCCAGCTATCAGCTCACTCAAACGGGACGCTCAGCAGACCCGATATGGGATGTCTGGGCCTACGGGAGATCCAACCACTACATCGGAGTGGTCAGACTTTCAGCGAGATCGGGAAATGTGATCTCGACCAGAACGGCCGGGTTTCCGCGTCTTTGATCGAACTCGCATGATGAGATAGGGCTCGTGCACCTTCAAGCGTGCCAGCCTCGCTCGAGCGCAAAATCCACGGTTTCATTGAAAGATCGTGTCAGCCCCGGGAGCTTCGTCCCGGTCTACGCCTGGTTCGAATATTCGGCAGGAAAAACGTCAGCAGACCCAGGAGAGGAAGAAACGAACAGACCAGGAAAACGAATTCGATGCTGGTCCGGTCTGCCAATTCCCCAAGGACCGCAGACCCGATGCCTCCCATGCCGAAGGCAAAGCCAAAGAAAAGTCCCGCCACCAAACCCACCTTTCCAGGCATGAGTTCCTGAGCGTAGACGAGGATCGCGGAAAATGCCGAGGCGAGGATGACTCCAATGGGAACTGAAAGGACACCCACCCAGAAGAGGCTCACATGAGGCAAAACCAGTGAAAACGGCGCCGTCCCAAGAATCGAAACCCAGATAACAACCTTGCGACCGAAGCGGTCGCCCACTGGACCGCCGATGATCGTTCCCGCGGCGACAGAAAACAGAAAAATGAAGAGAAACACCTGCGAGACCTGAATCGAGGCCTGAAACTTGTGAATCAGAAAGAACGTGTAGTAACTCGTCATGCTCGCGAGGTAAAAATACTTTGAAAAGATCAGCGCCATCAGCACGATCACGCCTCTTGCCACTTTGCCGCGCGGGGGCGCGAACGTTGCCCCCCCAGCTGGCAAGGTGCCCGTTGTCGTCCGAAGGGAGGTCAGTCGTTGTCTGTACCAGCCTCCCACCCACAGGAGCACGATGATTCCCGCGAAGGCTGCCAGCGTAAACCAGGCGATATGCGGCTGACCGTAAGGAACCACAATTGCCGCCGCCAGCAGCGGCCCAAAGGACGTTCCCGCATTACCGCCGACCTGGAAAAGCGATTGCGCCAGCCCATGTTTTCCTCCGGAAGCCAGACGAGCCACTCTCGAAGCTTCGGGATGAAAGATGGACGACCCCATTCCAACCAGACCGGCTGCCACAAGCAGCAGCGGGAAGCTTCCCGCCACAGAAAGCAGCGTGATGCCCAACAGCGACAATGCCATTCCGACTGTCAGCGAATAAGGGACTGGGCGATGATCCGCATAGAGGCCCACAAGCGGCTGAAGGAGCGAGGCGGTCAGCTGGAATGTGAGCGTAATCAATCCAACTTGACCAAATGTCAGCTCAAATGTCTTCTTGAGAAGCGGATAAATCGCCGGGATAACCGCCTGGATCGTGTCATTGAGAAGATGTGAGAAGCTGATTGCCAGCAAGACTGTGATTACAGGGCCGGATAGTTCCTTGCGGCCACTCTCGACACTTCGACTGCTTTCTTGCATCGTCCCCCTATCGGGGATTCTTGCGTTCTTGGCAATTTTCGTGGCGCGGAAAGCCCTCAACGTATTCAATACCACGATGGATATCGATGAGGATCTGCGTCGTATCGCTCTGCAAGAAGAACGCCTGCAATTCGATCACTTTGACTCCGCAACAGCCTGGGACTTGGGAAAACGCTTGAAGGAGATCGCGGAAACACGGCATTTCGCGATTGTCATCGACATTCAGCTGCTGGAGTTGCCGCTCTTTTACCTGGCGCTGCCAGGCACCACACCCGACAACCCCGACTGGGTACGCCGCAAGCGAAACATCGTCCGCCGATTCTTCCGCAGTTCGTATGCGATCGGCCTCATGGTGAGGCAGCAAAAGGCCAACTTGGAGGCCCTGGATCCGCGCGACTACGCGCCTCACGGCGGAAGTTTTCCTATTCTGCTGCCGGGCACCGGCTGCGTGGGCACCATAACCGTTTCGGGTTTGCCGCAGCGCCAGGACCATTGCCTGGTGGTGGAAACCGTGGCGGAATTGCTGCGACGTGACATCTCTGATATCGCGCTCGCCTGAATTTCACCAAACCCGAAAACATTGTCGCCGCGGCACCTCTCGGACACCGCGGCGACACCTGTTTCCTACCCTGTCGATACCCCCATCGACCCTTTCTGGAAAGCCCCTAAAATCACGCTCAGATTAACCGATATCAGCTGCGCTGCAAGAAAAATTTCCTGATTTTCAAAACATTTTGACTTTCCTAATATAAGCTCAACGAGATGAGGATATTAGACGCGATTAGCTCGACGCCACCGCGAATCAGCGGAGAGAAGCCGCGGCCAGAAATCGTAGGAAACTTTGTGATTGGTCTCGGCAAAGACGAGAGCGTATCCTTGACGCATGAGTAACCATATCTACAAGAAGATTGAACTTGTGGGCTCGTCCCCCGTCGGTATTGAAGACGCCGTTCAAAACGCCCTTTCCAGGGCCTCAAAGAGTCTGCGAAACATCCGGTGGTTCGAAATCCTCGAGACTCGCGGACACGTGGAAGATGGAAAAGTTGGGCATTGGCAGGTGACGATCAAGGTCGGGTTCACGCTCGACGAATAAACGGTTAGACACCGCCGGCAATCGGCTGGATACGGGAGACGCTGCCTTCCGCTGGAATGTAACATCCTTAAACTGATCACATTGATCCTGGTCGACTGCTCTTTTTCACCGCACCCGCCGGTCTTGAGGATTGCTGAAAGCGATGTCGCCGCGGTACCTCACGGACACCGCGGCGACAACTGCCTCCCACCCTGTCGAATCCCCTATGGACCCCCTGGAAAATCGAACAAACGAAGACTAATAAACTCCGGCAGTCTTACGTTGGACGACGGATGCATGTATCACGCTTTTTGCTTCGGCATTTTAGGTGGTGGTGGATCTCGCAAAAGGCCAGATGCGTTACGCCAACGCCGGTCACCCGCACCCGCTGCACTTCACGCCGCGGCGAATGGCTCAGCGCCGACAGCCTCACCGCTCATGGGAGCGCGGCCAGGTCCGGCTCTCGGTCTGTTCGATCAGCCACCCAGGAGTTCAACGATGTTTGCCTTATCGCGATGGATTTCGACCGGCTCAAGCCGCTTTAGGGGACTCACTCACCTGCGGCTTGCGCGCGGTGAAGACGCCGTAGCGCATGACCCCCAGGGCATAGGCCAGCCAGATGCGGGAAATGGTGACCATGAAAATCCGGTTGGCCGCCCGGCCATTGAAGAGGAAACGGAGGTAGCCGGGCTGGCGGAGCAGGTTTACCAAGAGGCGCCAGACACAGATCGTCCACGTCTTTCGAACATGGGCGCTCACGTTCTCAAAGCTTTCAAGAACGAACCCCGCGTCCGCAAACCAATTGCGATAGTCCCACTCCGTCCCCATGCCGGGCATCCTGCCTTCCCGGCAGATAGGCTCCAGGAGAAGCCGGCGCTGTAAGGCAGTCGGGCACTCCGCAGAGAGCCATGCGCAGATTACGAGGCGTCCTCCCGGCCTCAGGACGCGATGTGCCTGCGCGAAAAACAGTTCCTTGTCCTGCATGTGTTCGGAACTTTCGATCGAGAGGACAGCATCGAACGCTTCGGACGGAAAATCGTTTTTCAACCAGTCACACAAGAGATATCCAGGATTGCCCGAGGCGCCGTGCCGGGAAACCGCGTGGCGGTATTGCGCTGGCGAAACGGTAACGGCTGATACCACGGCGCCGCATTCGTGCACAAGCTTTCGGGCGGTGGCTCCGTACCCGCACCCGACGTCGCAAACACGCGTTCCCGGTCCGATGTGTGCTCTCTTCGCAACGAGCGTCACAAGGTTAAGCACTGCCTCCTCGGGCGTCTCGTCGCCACGTTCCCAGAGACCGTGGTGCACGTGTTCTCCCCAGATTTCGCGGTAGAAGCGGTCCAGTTCGTCGTAGTGCTCTGCGACGTCATCAGACGAGACGGGGCGGGAAGAACAGATCATGCCACATCTATCTCCCCAATTGTATATCTGCTGGCAGTCGCGGCTCAAACGCCTCCGTTAACCGTCCGACCGCAAACTCTCGCTGTCCCCGCTTTATCCGCCGAATCCGCGCCATACGCGGTGAAAACAAGCCTCAAAACGGAATATCGTCGTCGCTGGCTTCGGACGGGGCAGATTTCGCGGGGGCGGGACGGGACGGTCTTGAAGCGGGAGCCTCTCCTTCGAAATCCGCGCCGGCTGCCCCGCCCTGGCCGCCAGACCGTGAACCCAGGAGTTGCAGGCCTTCGCCGACAACCTTGAGCCGATTCCGCTTCTGCCCGGATTGTTTGTCCTCCCAGGAATCGATGCGCAACCGCCCTTCAACAAATATCGGACGGCCTTTCTTCGCGTACTCGCCGGCAATTTCGGCGAGGCGTCCCCAAAGCTCGACATCGACGTAGGTCACTTCCTCGACCTTTTCGCCGCTTTGATTTGTGTAACTGCGATTGATCGCAAGGCCGACGTCTGCAACCGCGCTCCCCTTCGGGGTATACTTCACCTCGGGATCGCGGGTGACGTTCCCGATCAACATCACTTTGTTAAGGCTGGCCATGATTCGGTTGGTTATGCCGCTGCTTCGGCGGTCTTCTTCTTCGCTGGCAGTCGGAGATAATTCTGGAGAGCGACGTCTTCGTCCAGCTTCAATTTCGCCCGCAACTTTTCGATGAGTTGAGGCTCGGCCTCGAAGATGAAGTTCACAAGATAGGCACTGGTGAGATGCTTAAGCTCGTAGGCGAGTTCGCGTTTCTCAAAACGCTGGACCTGTTCAATGACAGCGCCTTCAGCCGCGAAGGTCTTTTCAAGGCGTTCGATGATTTCTTTGACGGATTCTTCCTTGCCACGGGTAGACAGAGCAAGGAGGGCTTCATAACGATTTTTCATGGTTTTTTATTATAAATGTTCATGGCGGCTTCGAGCCCATGAGCGCTGGCATACTCGGCGGCATCAGCCGCCCGGTCCACGCTTGCTTCGACAGCGGCAAGCTCCGCGGGCTCAAATTTCCCCAGCACGTGATCGACCAGCGCGCCGGAAGCCGACCCGATCCCGAAGCGAAGGCGCGGGACGGACTCGGTCGCCAGATGCATCAGGACGGACTCCAGACCGTTGTGACCCCCCGCGCTGCCGGACGGGCGGAGCCGGAGCTCCCCAAGCGGAAGGGCGGCATCGTCCAGCACAACGAGAACTTCAGAGGGGCCGATTCTGTGATAGCGCGCATAGTTTTCGACGGCCTCTCCACTGAGATTCATAAAGGTCTGAGGCTTCATAAGCAAACGTCCGCCGCACGGCGCAACCTCGGCATCCCACTTCGGCTCGAAGCGGAATGACGTTGCGAACCGTCGGGCCAGTTCATCAACGATCAGAAAGCCGGCATTGTGGCGGGTGCCCAAATACTGCCGGCCCGGGTTTCCCAGACCAACAATGACACGAAAGACGGAGGCATGTTCCACGCGCGAGGGCGGGGACTACTTTTTGGGTTCCGCAGCCGTCTCGGATGCCTCGGGCTTCTTCTCTTTGATAACTTCCGGAGCGACGGGTTCCTCGGCTGCAACGGCCGGTTCCTCGGCAACGGCGGGCTCGGATACCAGGAAGACGGTGAGATCGCCGTCAGGGACAGCGACAACTCCGGCTGGAAGCTTGAGATCCCGAACGTGAAGGGATTCGCCAATGTTAAGCCCGGAGACGTCCACGACGATAATCTCCGGGAGATTCTGCGGCAGACACTGGATCGGCAGCGAGCGCATATTTTGCTGAAGCAGCCCGCCATAGGTCTTGACGCCGATTGGCTCTCCCAGGGGCTCAAGAACGACCTCCGCGTCGATCTCCTCGGTCATGGAAACCGCGTGAAAATCGACATGAATGATCTCACCCCGCACGGGATGATGCTGGACCTCCTGGATGAGGGAGACACGATTGGTGGTCTTGCTACCGTCACGGATCTCCAGGTCGACGAGAATGTTCTCGCCGACGGCGCGCGAAAGCACGTTTTCTATGTCCTTTCTGTCGACTTCGAGATTTGTGGCAGGGTCCTTGGCGCCGTAGATGACAGCGGGGATTGCACCGCGCGCGCGGACTTTGCCCACCGCATTGCGTCCGGCTTCGACGCGGGGACGGGCAGAGAGTTTAACTTGATTGGCCATGGCTTTTAGTTCTTCGGGTTGCTGATTTCAAAAAGTGAACTCACCGACTCATCATCGTGGATGCGCCGAATGCCCTCACCGAGCAATTCGGCCACCGAAAGGACCGTGACGCGCGAGTCGACGTCGGTCCGCACAGGAACGCTGTCGGTTGTGATCAGCTCCTTGATTTCTGAGCTTTTCAATCGCTCAACCGCCAAATCTGTCAAGACCGAGTGTGAAACGCCAGCATAAATATCGCGCGCTCCCTGGTCCCGAAGAATGCGCGCCGCGCCCACCAAGGTGCCTGCCGTTTCGGTCAAATCGTCAACCAGAATGACGTTTTTGCCCTCCACATCGCCGATCACCGTAACGGCTTCGATCTCGGTGGCGCTGAGCCGGCGTTTGACAACGATGGCCAGGGCTCCCTTGAGGGCTTCGGCATAAGCGGAGGCCATCTTGACACCACCTACGTCGGGAGAAACGACCACAAGGTCTCCCAAATCGAGGTTGCGCAGGTAATTAATCATCACGGGAAGGGCATGGAGATGATCGACGGGGATGTCGAAAAAGCCCTGCAACTGCTGGGCATGGAGATCCATGGTCAGGACCCGCTGGACCCCCGCGGCCACCAGGAGATTTGCCACAAGCTTGGCAGTGATGGGAACACGCGGCTGGTCCTTGCGGTCCTGGCGGGCGTAGCCAAAGAACGGGATCACTGTCGTGATGCGAGCCGCGCTCGACCGGCGGGCCGCATCTACCAGAATCAAGAGCTCCATCAAATTCTGGTTGGTCGGGGGACATGTCGGCTGCACGATGAAAACGTCGCGACCCCGAATGTTTTCGTTGATCTTCACGAAGGTCTCACCGTCCGGAAAAGAGCTCACCGTGGCGTCGCAAAGCGACACGCCAAGGTAGGAGCAAATGTCAGCCACCAAGCGCGGATGGGCAGTGCCGGTGACGATTTTCAACTCGAGGGAACTGCGGAGCATGGGACTTTTGAAATCCTCATCGCGAAAGTTGTCGCGCATTGCGAGGATTCTGCACTTGAGCGTTTGGAAGAAGGGAATTTCGGCGTTGAGCGACTAGTTCAACGGCTCTGGAGTGGGAGGCGGATTCAGTGGGATGGTGGGCTCAAGCCTTTCCTGGGCAAGCCGGCGAATATATGCGATTTCCATCACCCTGCATTTCTCAGCCAGAGACTTGTCAATGGCGACGATTTTCTTGAAGAGCAGCCGATAATATTCGCGCAGCGCGGCTCGCTGTTCCTCGAAGGTCCTGGCTTGTTCAGCCTGCTGGAAGAGGCTGATGACCTTCGGATCCTTGTCGGCTTGCACGCGGACTTCCCGATAACGGATGTTCAATTGACGTGCTTTTTCCTGAGCGCTTTCAACGGTGGGAGGCGCGGCCGGCGGCCCCACCGGTGCCTCCTCGGGAATGAGCGCGTTGGGTTCCACATTTCCCTCCTCGGGCATCGCCGGGGCGATCGGCCTGGTCTCCAAAGGCGCGCCGCCTTCCATGGGTATGACATCCGCATCACTCGCCGGGGCGCTGACGGCAGGCGGGGGAGTAAGTTCAGGAGAAGCCTCCGGCGCAGCCACGGCACCTGGCGACGGGGAGGCTTCCGCGGCGGGCGTAGGAGAAGGCGCTTCCTGTGCAAGCAAGGCTCCCACAGGGATCAATACAGCGATGAGCAATCGGGGTGTGAACCACATCAGACGGCCAAGGTAAGCAGCCCCCGGCCAATTGCTCAAGCAGAAGAAAATGGACGAAGCGGCGACTTTCGCGGATTTTTCCGACGATGAGGACGAAACCCAGCGATTCACTCCGCGCCGTGCCTGCGACGCCCGAAGAGACGGCGCGCGCGATGAGACCGCGAGCGGGCTTTGTGTTTCTGGACTCCAGCCTGGCGGCCCGGCACTCAGTGTCGCTGCTGGCCTGTGAGCCGGAGCTCATCGTCGAGGGCGGCGCTTCGGACTGGGGCAGGCTCGAGAGCGAGTTGGCTGCTCGGCAAAAGCCGGGTGCGGATCTCGGCTTTCCGGACGGCGCAGCTGTCGGATGGATTGGATTCGACGGTCGCTTCAAATTCGGCTTCTACGAAAAACCGGCCATTTTCCTCCACGGCGCGGGCCTTTGGCACAATGCCCACAAACTCCCCGGGCCGGTCGAGGGACCGGAATTTCCCCAAATCCCGTTCCGGCCGCGGATCAAGCGGGCGCAATTCGAGGAAATGGTCCGCGCGGCGCAGGAATATATCGCCGCGGGAGATATCTACCAGGTGTGTCTGGCGCATTCCTTTGAAGCGGAGTATTCGCGCGATGCGTGGCCGTTTTACGAATCGCTGAGGCATCATTCGGCCGCACCGTGCGCCGCCTTTCTCAATCTGGGAGAAACTCAAGTCGCTTCTGCCTCGCCCGAGTGCTTTCTCCAACTCAGCGGCCGGCGCATCGTGACCCGCCCTATCAAGGGCACGCGTCCCCGGAGAGCCGACGCGCAGCGCGACCAGCGCAACGCGTACGACCTGATCACCTCGGCCAAGGAGATCGCCGAACTGGTCATGATTACCGACCTCGAACGCAATGACCTCGGACGCGTTTGTGAATACGGCAGCGTGACCGTTCCCGAGCTTCTCAAGCTGGAAAGCTACGAACAGGTGCATCACCTTGTCTCCACGGTCGTCGGCACGCTCCGCGAGGACGTTACGCATCCCGCGGCTCTTCGCGCTTGTTTCCCGGGGGGCTCAATTTCAGGCGCTCCAAAGAAGCGCGCCCTGGAAATCATTGCCGAGCTCGAGCCGGATCCCCGCGGGATCTACACCGGAGCAATCGGCTATTTCGGCTACAATGGCGAAAGCCAATTCTCCATTGCGATTCGAACGGCGGTTTTTGAAAGCGGAAGGGGTTCGTTCCACGTCGGGGCAGGAATTGTTGCCGACTCAATTCCCGAGAGGGAGTGGCAGGAGACCCTGGACAAGGCGGCCGGACTGGTTCTTGCGGCGGGTCTGCCGCCCCGCATGGAATGAGAGCGGGCAGGCCCTGGGAAGCAAGGCTATCTTTTCTTCTGCGGAGCGGGAGTCGCCTTGGGCTGCGGGGGAGTGCCCCAGAGCAATAGTGAGGGCCTTCGCTTCACCTCAGCGCTGAACTGGGCGAGATTGGCGCTGGTCGTCGCGAGATTGTCCATGAGCACCTTGACTTGCGGACCGCTGATCTTCGTCGCGGGCTCAAGGTTTTTGAGGATTGCCCGCAGCTCGGAATTGGATTTTTCGAGGCCGGAGATCAGGCGCCGGGCGTCCTCGCTTAGCGGCCCGACGTTTGCCGCCTTCAGCGCGGATTGAAAATCGGCAAGCAGCCCCTGCACGCTATCGCTCAGCTTTCCGAGCTCAGCGCCGGTGACAGCCTTGTTGAGGTTATCGAGCAATTCCATGGTTGTCTTGCTCATTCCGCCGATATTGAACTGTTCGACCTGGCGCATGATGTTGTTGATGGAATCGAGGATATTTGTGAGCTGACCAGGCGCCGAGGGAATGTAGTAGTAGTGCGGCTTCCAATTGACTGCGAGCGAGGGAAACTGGCTTGGATCATTCACATAGTTTATCTCGATGTAATTCATGCCTGTGATGCCCTGCGGCTCGATGCGCGCCCGCAGCCCCTGCGCAACGTTCCGCTCGAGCAAAGCCGTAAGATTCTCGCTGAACATGCCCGGAAACATCTCGTGATCGATCTCCATGAGGATGATCACGTAGTTGTAGGGATCCACCTTGCCTGGCGATCCGTACTCGTTGAACGTGAAATTGATGGCGCTCACGCGCCCGATCTGCACGCCCCGGAATTTCACCGCGGATCCCACGTCCACCCCTTGAACCGTGGCGTTCAGGTAGGTCTCGATATATATGCGCTTGCGGAACATTTGGCCCGCGCCGAATGCGATAAGGCCCGCGATCAGAATCGCCAGCGCAATGACGATGAAGAGACCGATGCGGAAGTAGCTTGGGGTTCGGCTCATTCAGCCTCCCTGCGGAAAAACTTGCGAACGTAAGGATCGCTCGAGTGGTCGCGCAGGTCCTGCGGGCGCCCCTCGGCGATGATTCCTTTTTTGCGCTTATCAAGCATAATGACACGATCCGCCACCGCATAGATACTGGCTAACTCATGGGTGACAATTACAAAGGTCATCCCAAGGCCCTCCCGAAGGCTGAGAATGAGGGCATCGAGTTCCGCGGATGTTATCGGGTCCAGCCCCGCCGAAGGCTCATCGAGGAAGAGCACCGCCGGGTCAAGGGCCATGGCTCGAGCAATGGCCGCGCGTTTCTGCATGCCGCCGCTTATCTCCGCCGGCAGGTGGTCTCCGAAACCTTCGAGTCCCACCAGCTTGAGCTTCATCCACGAAATCACTTCCCGGGCAGTAAGGGGCAGCCGGGTGAATTCCTCGATCGCCAGAGTCACGTTTTCACTCAACGTCATTGACCCGAAAAGCGCGCCGCTCTGATAGGCCACCCCAAAACGCCGCAAAATCCGCTGCCGGTCGGCGCCTGCCGCGCTGGCGAGATTTTCCCCGGCGATCAACACCTCGCCGGAAGCCAAAGGATACAAACCGATCAGATGCTTCAACAACGTGCTCTTCCCGCATCCCGAACCGCCCAGGATAACAAACACTTCGCCTTGATTCACTTCGAAGGAGACGTCCTTCAGAATCACCTCGTCTCCGTAGGCGGCGGTCAACCCACGCACCTCTATGATCGCACCTTCGTCCATCAAAAATCGATGGCGTAATAAACCACTGCGAAAACCGCGTCCACGACGACGATCAAGAAAATGCTTGTTACCACCGAACGCGTCGTGGAGACACCCACGGCGCTCGCCCCGGATTTGGTCTGCAGCCCGCGGAGGCAGCCGATCCCCGCAACCAGTGCCCCAAAAACAAACGCCTTGATGATTCCTGCCATCACGTCGTTGACGCCGACCGCCGTCGTCAACTGGCGCCACAAGGTCACCGCGGGATATCCCCTTCCCAGCATGACGAAAAGCCCGCCGCCCACACCGAGAAGATCGGAATAGATCGTCAGCACGGGAGTCACGAGCACGCCCGCGAGCACCCGCGGCACAACCAGGAAGCGCACCGGGTCGAGGCCCATGGTTGTCAGCGCGTTGATCTCTTCGTTGACCTTCATTGTGCCGATTTCCGCTGCAAACGCGGATCCGCTCCTCCCCGCCAGAACAATTGCCGTCATGATCGGTCCCAGTTCGCGCAGCATTGCGAGGGCGACGAGATTGACCACGAAGATATCCACGCCGAACTGACGCAGTGGCGGCGCCGCCTGAAAAGCCATGATCAGTCCGGTCAAAAACGAAACCAATCCGACGACGACCAGCGCGTCGACGCCCGCCCGCTCGTAGGTGCTCCACACGTCGATCCATCGCAACTCACGCGGCCGACGCAACAGCCTGATAAAAGTCACGACGACCTGCCCGATAAAAGCGATCTGTTCGTAGAAGTCTCTGAACAGGTCGGCGACGAGCCTGCCGACTGATTCAATCGTTGAGTCCTTTTTCCGCCCCCGCTCGCTCTCCTTTCGGTCGGCCTCGGCGAAGGGTTGCAGGAGCTTCTCGATCTCCGGCTTGAGCCCCGAAATCTCGCCTCCGCTGCGTCGATGCAACTCCCACAACAAAGCCAATCCCGCCCCGTCGCAATATTCCACTTCGGAGGCATCCACCAAGACGCGATTCGACTCGTCCGCGGCTCTCAGCGCGCGATCCCACGCTCTGGAAACCCCCTCCGCATCCAGGCGCCCTGAAAATTTCAGTCGTGAGCCGTCGGATTCTTTGACGATTTCGAGGACGGTTGGGATTTGAGCCATGCGAATGCGACAGGGCGGCGTTCCGGCCGTGTCCGGGAAGCTTCAACCAAGCGGCATTGCGCCAAGGGTTCCTTCATGCACCCGCTTCCAGAAATACCGCAACGAGGGGGTCGCATCGCTCGGAAGCGAGGAACTGAACTTGGCCGAATCGATCTCCGTGCGTTTGGGAGTGATGATGTCGCTTCGCCCTTTGATGCGGGCAGTGTAGAGAAACGTGATCACGGCCTTTTGGGGGCGATCGAAGAGGCCGGCAAGAGCGATGAACTGAATTTGAAGACCCGTCTCCTCCTCGACCTCCCTCTTAAGCGCCTCCCTCAATGACTCACGCTGTCTCACCTTGCCGCCCGGCAGCGTCCAGAGCTTGTTGCCACGGTTCTGCTTCAGGAGCAGGACGTCTCCGAATTGGTTTTCGATCCACGCCATCACGGAGACTTCCTTGGATGCCTTGAATTGGTCCTGGGTTGCGTTGCTTCTTTCCACTTCGTGTGTCCAAAAAGCGAACTTATGCGTATCGCGCGAAATCTCTGAAAGAAAAATTATAAATCTTCGCGCAGGACATCCGGCGCCTCACTGAAGCTCGAAGTTGATGTTCACCGTATACGCACCGCCGCCGCCAAGGCCGGCCGGCAGAGGGTCGATATGCAGCACACGGTGCGCCGCAGCCACCACCGAATCGTCCATCACGACATTACCGCTCGATTTCACGACCTTTATGTCGGAGATCTTACCGTCGGGTTCAATGCGAATTTGGAGGGTGCAAACGAAGGATTTCGAAGAGTCGAAAAGGGAAGTCGGCTGATCCCACTGGCTGTAAAAGCGATCATGGATGAGCTCGTGATACCAGCCGAACTGCGAGGAATCGCCGCCTCCTCCGGACCGGGCAGCGGATCCGCCGGCCTGTCCAGCGCCCGCTCCCGTCGCCTTGGGGGACTTGCCATCAGGCGAAGCGGAGGCCTTGGCTGATGGGGAACCTGACGCTTTGGGCGATCCACTTGCCGCAGGGTCCTCTTTGGGCGCTCCGCTTGCTGCCGGGCTCGCTTTGGGCGCGGCACTCGCCGCGGGGCTAGCCTTGGGGGAGGCGCCCGGTTCGGGGCTTGCCTTCGGTGAAGCAGATGGCTTCGGTGAAACTTTTGGCGTCGACTTCGGCGTAGGCTTCGCGGTTGGTTTCGGTGTGGCCGTGGGTTTCGGAGAGACTTTAGGCGTTGGAGTCGGCGTGGGCTTTGGCTTCGGAGTTGGCGTGGGCTTTGGCGTTGGAGTCGGCGTCGCCGTTGGAGCGGCCTTTGGCGTTGGAGTCGGCGTGGCCTTTGGTTTCGGAGTTGGAGTGGCTTGGGGCGCTGGAGTCGGATTGAGTGGGATCGTGTCCTCCTCCGGAGTCGGTTCCGGTGTCGCGGGGGGAGTGGGCTCCGGTGTAGGGGGAGGAGTCGGCTCCGGCGTCGGTTCTGGGGTTATCTGTGAAGTGGGTTCAGGTGTGGGTTCAGGCGCAGCGCGTTGCTCCTGCGAGTTTTCCGCCGCTGCCATCTGCGAAAACGAACCCGGATCCATCCAGACGATATCGCCGGCCGGCCGCCGGATTTCTCTGCGGGCAAAGTAAAGCAGCGCCGCAGCAAGCAGGATGTGTAGGCCAGCGACGAAAATCAGATTCCGCCGGAAATGCGGGTCGCCCATGAATCAAGTAAGGAGAAGGCAGAGCGCGGGTTACCGTCAAGCGGATCACTCGCCGCCGCCCTGCTCTCCCCCTTCGCGACGCGTCATGACACCCACGCGCCCGATTCCGACACGCTTCAGGATGTCCATCACGTCGATAAATTTTTGAATGGCCAGCTCGCGGTCTGGCCGCACCACTACGGAAATTTGCGGATCGCGTGCCTTGAGCGCGGCGAGCTGCGTTTCAAGATTGGCCCTGCTGGTGACCTCTCCGTTGAGCTTCACGGTATCGTTGCGATCGATCTGAATGATCTGGGTTTCCGCGGGATTGATCTGGGTCTCCGCGGTCGCGCTGCTCGGAACGACAAGATCGACACTATTCTCCATGAGGGGTGTCGTGATCATAAAGATGATGAGGAGCACAAAGCAGAGATCCAGCAGGGGAGTCACGTTCAACTCAGCCAGCGTATGAAGGGGATTGCGACTGCTAAAGCGACGCATAAGTGGAAGCTGAACCTGGCGGCCTGTCGAAGCGGAGCCTCTCGTCGAATTGCTGCGCTTTTTGAGTAAACGGAATCTTCATCTCACTCACATTTTGGCAGGCCGCTCTAGACCAGGTGGCCGCGCGGATCGCGTGCGCCGTGTTCAACGAACCGATGCTCGATCTCGGAAGAAAGCTCGGCCGCAAAGTTTTCCGCTTCCACGATCATCGAGCGAACGCTGGTGACAAGGAAATTGTACCCAAACATGGCCGGAATGGCCACGAGAAGACCGAACACCGTCGTGATCAGGGCGCCCGCAACACCCGGCGCCATTGCCGCAAGGTTTGCGCTGCCGGTCCGTGCGATTCCCCCAAAGGCGTCCATCACTCCCCAAACTGTGCCGAGCAAACCAAGAAATGGAGCGCCGCTCACCGCGGTGGAAAGAATGATCATCTGCGATTCAAGCTTGAGCCCCGCCTCACCCACCGCGCGCTCCATCGCTGCCGTCACAGCGCGCATCTGCGCCGGCGACATCTTGCCCGAGGTCTCCAGGCGCCCGCGAAATGTTTCGTCCACATCGGAAGACCCGAGGAGTTGAAAGCACAACTCCACGCATCCCGCCTTATAGATATCGTAGAGCGGCGATCCCTCAAAGTGAAGCCCCTGTTCGTAGATCTTCAGAGGTGAGCGCTCACGACGAAACAACGTTGAGAACCGCTCGGACTGCCGTCTGGCAAAATGCAGGTACCGGATCTTCGTCACCATCACCGACCAGCTGAAAATCGAGCAGAGAAAAAGAACAAAGAGTACGATCTTTCCTTCGATTGTGGCTTCGAGAAACGAGTAAACAAGGCCTTCAGCAAGGGGCGGCGCGAAAGGGGAAGCCATCATCAGTATTTCCGAGCGTGCACGTTATCCCAAATCCGACAAGCTGCCAGTCACTAATCGCCTTACCTTCCGAGCGCCAATCGCTGCGCCAGAAAGCGCGGAAGGCCAGCCGCCAGGATCTTCGCCTGCGTCTCCTTCACGTCGTAGGGAACGAATCGAAATCCAATGGAAAGCGCCGCGCGGTTGTAAATGACGTAGCAGGCTTCCGGCCGCAGATTGCGAGGCTGTCCGACGGAACCGACATTAACCAAAGTGCGCGCACCGGGCGGCAACGGGAAGTTGCCGGCCGGCGCGAGACAGCGGACTCTTCTTCTTCCCTCCAGCGTCCACACGGCCGGTCTGTGCGAATGACCACAAAAGCAAAGCGGCTTCTCCTGAAACATGAAATGCCGGAGCGCATCCGTCGGACTAAGGACATACGGCCATTCCCCTTCATCGCTCAGCGACGCATGCACGGCAGTAAAGTCGTCAAAATCCAATTGCAGCGGCCGATTCCGAAGCCATCCCTTTTGGGTGTCGCTGAGGTGGTTCCGAGCAAAAACAATCCCCGCTCGGGCATACTCATTGAGCGCCCCCTCCCTCCCGGGCTCGATGCACGCCTCGTCGTGATTGCCCAGGACCACGGAGCAATCCAGGCAGCGAATCATCTCGAGACACTCGCCGGGGTTCGGGCCGTAACCGACGATGTCGCCCAGACAGATCATCTCCTGCACTCTCTGCGACGTGATATCGGCGAGCACGGCTTCAAGAGCCTCCAAATTGCCATGGACGTCGGAGAAAATGGCGAATTTCACGGGATGCACACTAGCAATTACGCGCCACACCCCGCATCGTCAATCGAACGAGCCACCCCATCAGGGTGGGAAATCGAAATGACTCGGCATTCCAAGGAACCTTTGGACTCACGACTCAGCCGCCGGGGCGGGATCGACTCCGTTCCTCTGATAGTTCCTGAGAAATAGGGTATCGAGCCTCGGAGTTTTTCACTTTCGGTCCTTTTGCTGCAAAGGCGAACTGGCGAGCAACGCGGCCCAACGGTGGCCGACCAGAATCGGGCAGACCGGTTTTGACGGCGGGCCGCTTCCCGCGTATGTAGGGCGCGCATGATCTCTCGCTTCGTAGCCACCCTCGCGCTTATCCTCGCCGTTCCCGCGCCGTTAGCCCGGGCGCAACAGGGACCACCGCGCGACAATCCTTATGACGTTATCGGCAAAGTCTTTTCTCCGTTCTGGAGTGTGCTGCTTTCAGATACCAAGAGCCCCAACAAGGCGGCCACCATGACCATCGTGATGACGCAGGTTGCCGGCCGCCTGCCCAAGCAGATGGAAGGCGCCTCGCTGAAGGCCGCCGTCGAGTTCCCAGACAAAGTGAAACTGCAGGCGCCTGTCCTGGGCGAAGAGATTACGGTGTGCCGAAATGGTGACAAAGTCTGGGCCTTTCCGGGAGCCAAGGTCGAGTTCCTGCTCAAACGATTCAGCAAGGGCAAGCCGCCGCCAACTAAGAAGAAGACGCCGCTTTATCTTCCGATCACTCCGCAACAGGCGATATTTCTTCCCGCGCTGTTCACGGTGGCTCATGCGGACATTGCCGAGGTCGAAACCTTGAATGGCGAAGATTGCCGCGTCATCACCGCCGGCCTCATGCCCGAGCTCGCCAGGTCCGCTAAAGCCGAAGGATTCCGAGCCCGGATGTGGGTCGCTCCGGGATACCTTCCGAGACGCATAGAGATCACCCAGCCCGACTTCACAGCCATCGTTGATATCAAGGATCTGACGTTTTCACCCTCGTTGCCCGCCTCCACCTGGGAGGCGCCAACCGACGTCACCGACATTTACCGCACAAGCGCTGACATGCTCGATGCCGTTCTCTTCGTCGTGATGAATTCGATCAAAATGAAGGAGGGAGACGCTCCCTGGCTTCAGATGAGATGAGGCCAACGCAAGCCGCCGGCCGCAGAGCCAGGGGCTTGGGCATGCCGCCACTATTCAATGTCGCAGAAAACCTCCCTTGCGCAGCCGGGCTTAAGAAATCCTATGCGAGGCCTGTCGATCTGGTTCGTGGCACTCCTGGCTGCCTGCGCGATGTGGGCCTCCTTCCAGTTTGACCAACCGGTGCGCGACGCCGTGGTCCAGAGCCAGGGCAAAGGGTGGAAGAAAACGGACGATTATCGCTTTCAAACTTCCGTCCGCAGAATCGGCGACTGGCCGTGGCTCATGCTGGCAGGCGCCATCGGTTTCGCGATCGCCTGGAAGCTGAAAAGCAGGGAATGGATGCGTATCGTTGCCGCCGCGATGATTGCCTCCACGCTTGCGGGACTCGCTGCCAACGCGTCACGCGTGACCATAGGCCGCACCCGGCCGCGCGAGAGTCCCGCGATCCCGCATGGCTTCTATGGGCCGTGGAGAGAAGGACGCCTGACCATCGGCGATCCGCCTTTCAACTCATTCCCCTCGGGCCACACCGCCACCGCGTTCGGCTTTGCCGGGGTCATCCTTTTCGCGCGCCCCTGGCTGGGCATCGGCGCGATGGCCCTCGCCTCTCTCATCGCATGGTCAAGCATCATGGTGGGAGCACACCACTTGTCCGACGTCGTCGTGGCAATCTGTCTTTCGCTTTTTGTGGCGTGGTTCACGTTGAAATGGACGCAAAAACACGGAGGTGCCGTTGCGCGCAGAGGATGGATGAAGCTCGAAGCGCTGCTGGCGAAGCGTCGAGGGCGATGATTTCCGGAATTCACGCCTTTCCCGCTGGGTCCCATTGGAAACTCTCCGGAGGAATTGGGAGTCCGACAGGATACAGCGCGTCGCGCTCCCGACACTCGCATTCCCGCTGAAGAACCTTGGCACTCTGAAGACAATTCCTGCCCTCCTCGCTGGTCTCGTGGCGAGCAAGACCGCGGAGCGCGTGCTTCTTCTGCTCATCCTCGCCCTCTGTGCCATCGGTAATCTCCCCTGGCACCTCGATAACTACGACCAGGCCAAGCAGGCCTACGTTTCGTACGAAATCGCCAACGGCGGAGACTGGTGGTATCAACACACTCCGCACGGCAGGACGGCAACAAAACCCCCGCTGGCAGGGTGGATCTGCCTGCCATTTTATTGGATCATCGGTTCCTGGGATCTTGCCTGGCGGCTGCCCGGGTATCTCGGCACTCTCGCCATACTTTGGCTTCTCGCTCGCGAGGCGCGTCGCGTGCTCCCGGATTGCGGAGCGCTCCTCGTGATTTGCGCATTCGGATTGAATTTGATCACTCCGCGAATCGCGACGCTCGTCCGGACGGACATGATGTTGACTCTCTGGATCACGATCTGCGGGTGGCTGATTTACAGAAAGATAGACAGCGGACAACCCTGGCTCCGTTCGGAGAAATGGGCGTTCTTTCTCGCGATGCTCGCGGCGCTCCTTACAAAGGGACCGATTCTTTACGCCTTCATCCTGCCGGGCATGGCGGCATTTTGGTTTCTCGGCACGAAGGACCGCCGTTCTTTTGTTTGGAGTGGGTGGTGGACATGGCTCGTGCCTCTTGGGCTGTTTCTTGCATGGCTTGTCTACGGTTGCCTGGCCTATCCCGAGTTCTACAACGACATCGTGGTCCGTGAGTTCATGAGCCGCTTCGACCAGAGCTTGAAAGCTTACGAAAAAAAGCAGCCGATCTGGTTTTATTTTCCTCACCTGCTGCACAAATTCGCCCCATGGAGCCTGCTCGCTCTCGCCCTGCCAATCCTCTCGGGAAATGTGCGCCGCAAAATCAAAAGCGACCCCGGCACTCTCTGGCTTGCATGCTGGGCGCTTGGCGGATTGCTCTGCATGACCTTCGTGCCCTCCAAGCGTGTGGACCGAATTTTCCCGGTCATTCCCCCGCTCTGCCTGCTGCTCGTCTCCATGGTGTCGGCGTGCCAATGCGGCACGCGAGTGCGTGCCTGGTGCGGCGCGGCTGTCGTCGCCGCTGTGCTGGCGGTCAGCGGATATTTCCTCACCATCGTCTGCGTGGGTTACCACGATAAGGAAGATGCCTTGGTGCAGTTCGGACGCGAAGCCCAGGCCGTCGCGAAAAAGGCCGGTGTTTCCCAGATCGACGTGGTCGAGGGAAAGGACGAGCCCATGGTGATCTATTGCGGCGCTACCCGAACTCTCCACCCAAATTTCGCGATGCGCGCGTGGAAGAGCGGCGAAATTCATGCCCTGGTCATTCCCGAACGCCGGATCAAAGATGCCAGCTCCCTGCCCCCGCCGGCGCTCGATTCAGGGCCCATCTCAAAACAAGGCGAGGCACGATATTTGCTTTTCTTGCGCTAAGCAGGCAATACCCTGAGCCACAGGCCGAAACCTCAAACTGAACATGTCCGAGCTTCCCAGCATTATCTACACCAAGACCGACGAAGCGCCCGCTCTCGCAACCTATTCCCTTCTGCCGATCGTCCAAGCGTTCACCAAGCACGCGGGCATCGCGGTCGATACCCGCGACATCTCCCTCGCCGGTCGAATCATCGCCAATTTCCCTGAGTATCTGACGGAAGAGCAGAAGATTGGCGACGCACTCACCGAACTGGGAAACCTGGCCACCAAGCCGGAGGCGAATATCATCAAGCTCCCCAACATCAGCGCTTCCGTTCCCCAGTTGAAAGCCGCGATCGCCGAATTGCAGGCAAAGGGCTACAAACTCCCCGACTACCCCGCGGAAGCCAAAGACCGAGGCCGAGAAGGAAGTCAAAAGCCCGCTACGACAAAATCAAAGGCAGTGCCGTCAACCCCGTCCTTCGCGAAGGCAACTCCGACCGTCGCGCGCCGAAGGCCGTCAAGGAATACGCCCGGAAAAAGCCTCACTCGATGGGCAAGTGGTCCCCTGACTCGCAAGACCAGTGTCGCCACCATGGGCAAGAGACGACTTCTTCTCCAACGAGAAATCGGTCGTCGTTCCCGAAGCAACCAACGTCAAAATCGAGTTCGTCGTCGCCTGACGGCGCCGTCAAAGTTCTCAAGGAGAAGACTCCCGCTCAAGGCCGGCGAAATCCTCGACGGCACCGTCATGAACAAGAAGGCCCTCGTCGCCTTCCTCGAAGAGCAAATCGCCAAAGCCAAAAAGGACGGCGTCCTCTTCTCGCTCCACCTGAAGGCCACCATGATGAAGGTCTCCGACCCGATCATCTTCGGCCATGCCGTGAGGGTCTTCTTCAAGGACCTCGTCGCCAAGCACGCCGCCACGTCTCACGGAACTCGGCGTCGACTTCAACAACGGCTTCGGCGATCTCGTCGGCAAAATTCAGAGCCTCCCCGCCGAGAAGAAGGCCGGGATCGAAGCCGACATCAAGGCCGCCTCCGCCAAGGGCCCGTCCCTCGCCATGGTGAATTCCGACAAGGGCATCACCAATCTCCACGTCCCCAGCGACGTCATCGTGGATGCCTCCATGCCGGCGATGATCCGCACCTCCGGCCAGATGTGGAATGCCGAAGGCAAGCTCCGGGACACCCTTGCCGTCATTCCCGACAGCAGCTACGCCGGCGTTTACCAGACCACGATCGACTTCTGCAAAAAACACGGCGCCCTCGATCCCCGCACCATGGGCACCGTGCCCAACGTCGGCCTCATGGCCCAGGCCGCCGAGGAATACGGCTCGCACAACAAGACCTTCGAAATTCCAGGAAAGGGCACCGTCCGCGTGGTTGATGAATCGGGCAAGGTCCTCCTCGAACACGCCGTCGAAGACGGGCGACATCTGGCGCGCCTGCCAGACCAAGGACGCGCCGGTCCGGACTGGGTGAAGCTCGCCGTCAACCGCGCCCGCGCCACGCACGCGCCGGCCGTCTTCTGGCTCGACGAAAAGCGCGCGCACGACGCCCAGATCATCGCCAAGGTGAAAACCTATCTGAAGGACCACGACACCTCGGGCCTCGACATTCGCATCCTTCCGCCCGCTGAAGCCTGCCAGTTCAGCCTCGAGCGCATCAAGGAAGGCAAGGACACCATCTCCGTCACCGGCAACGTTCTGCGCGACTACCTGACCGACCTTTTCCCGATCCTCGAACTCGGCACGAGCGCGAAGATGCTCTCCATCGTCCCCCTGATGAACGGCGGCGGGCTCTTCGAAACCGGTGCCGGCGGTTCCGCGCCGAAGCATGTCCAGCAGTTCGTGGAGGAAAACTACCTCCGCTGGGATTCCCTCGGCGAATTCTTCGCTCTGGCCGTTTCGCTGGAACACCTCAGCGAAACGTTCAAGAATCCCAAGGCCAAGATTCTCGCCGACACCCTCGACGAAGCCACCGGCAAGTTCTTGGAAACCGACAAGTCCCCCTCCCGCAAAGTCGGAGGAATCGACAACCGCGGCAGCCACTTCTATCTCGCCCTCTACTGGGCCCAGGCACTTGCGGCGCAGGACAAGGACGCCGAGTTGAAGGCGCTTTTTACCCCGGTCGCTGAAAAGCTCACCGCGAACGAAAAGAAGATCGTCGGCCGAACTCCTCGCCGTCCAGGGCAAGCCTGTGGACATCGGCGGCTACTACAAGCCGGACGACGCGAAAGTCTCTGCCGCGATGCGCCCGAGCGCGACATTCAACGAGGTCCTGGCCGCGCTCTGAAACCGCCGGTCTGGCCAACGTTACGCGTTGAAAATGCTTGCGCCGCGTTACGCCCATTGCAGTTTGTTGATCGACACTGACAGCGAAAACGAATCGTGCGGCCTCGACATGCGGCATGGAATCTGCTGCAATTACCAGCCGGTCGTGGAAATTCAACGGGACTGAATCCGCGCCGCGGCCCCATCAAAAGTCTGCAGAATCATCATCATGGAAAGCGTCGCCGAATCCGGACAGGGAGATCTAGAACCATCGGAGCCATCAGCCAACGGAGAACCGGTGCGGGATGAGGGTGACGGGCAAAAGTCGGAGAAAGAGCGCGACGAAAAGGAACGCAAGAAAGAGCGCAAGCAGAGGATGAGCGGGGCGAAGGCGATGGCCGGATCATTTCCGATGATCGAGCTCGTCGCCGAGCAGGTGAGAACGAGCGTTCCCAAGGAGGTCATCGAGAGGGTGCGCGGAGCCAAAAAGAAGGAAATCATCAGTTCCACCTACCCCTATTCCAAGCCGATGGAGAACGAGGAATACCTCGAGGAGATCGAGTTGCTGGAAATCGAGCTCGTCAAAATGCAAGCCTGGGTGAAGGAGACCGGGGATCGCATCGTGATCCTGTTTGAAGGACGGGATGCGGCCGGAAAAGGCGGCACGATCAAGCGATTTACCGAGAATCTGAATCCGCGCGGCGCGCGAATTGTCGCGTTGACGAAGCCCTCGGAGACGGAAAGAGGCCAGTGGTATTTCCAGCGTTACGTCGAGCAACTGCCGACACGCGGCGAACTCGTCTTCTTTGATCGCTCCTGGTACAACCGCGTCGGTGTGGAGCACGTTATGGGCTTTTGCTCCGCGCATGAGTATCTGGAATTCATGCGCCAGGCTCCCGAATTCGAGCGCATGCTGGTGCGCAGCGGCATCCGGCTCTTCAAATTCTGGTTCTCCGTCGGGCGGGCGGAGCAACTGCGGCGCTTCCTGAGTCGCGCGAAGGACCCCCTCAAGCAATGGAAGCTCAGCCCGATGGACATCGAATCGCTGGCGCGCTGGGACGAATACACCAAGGCCAAGGAGTCCATGCTCTTTTATACGAACACGGCCGACGCGCCTTGGACGATCGTGCGTTCGGACGACAAGCGCCGCGCGCGGTTGAACGCCATGAAATACGTCCTCAACGCCATTCCCTACGCAGGCAAGGATTTGGGAACAGTCACCTCGCCCGATCGGAAGGTGGTTGGCTCGGCCTCTGAAATTTACGAACAGGGTGAATCGGGAGCGCTCTCAGGCGGAAAAGCAAAGTAGTCAGGCCACCGAAGGCTCCGCTCCGCTTCTCGGACTGCGGCGCTATGCCTCGACCGGTGGCAAGGGGTTGGGTGCGGAATAAATCGGATCACCTCGGGCTTGTCCCTTTCGGAAGATTGGGAAACGCCGCTCGCGGTGGCCGAGTCCCGCCGTCAAAACTCCCGCAATGCCTGCGCACAGGATTCCGGCGACGAGGGATTCACGTACATCCCGGTCCCCAGCTCGAAACCTGCCGTCTTGTTCACTCGCGGCACGACGGAGATATACCAATGGAAATGCGCTGTATTCGCTTCCTGCGGACCGAGCGAACGAATAACCAGGTTGAGCGGAGGATTGGCCAGCATTCCGTGGACCTTTGCGAGAACGGCGCGCAGCACCTCCGCCAGCGCAGTCAGCGTCGCGGTGCCTTGTTCGGAGAAGCATGCCGCATGCGCTTTCGGAAAGATCCAGAGATGATACGGCGACAGTGCGGCACGCGGAATGAACGCCATGGTCACGTCGTGCCGCGGGCTCTCGATCAGCACCTCGTGAAGACCGACACCATTGACGCTGACTCCGCCCGATGCCGCACAGTCCGTCCGACCAACCTCCCCGGTCGGGGAAAGAACCGAGAACTTATTAACGAGTGAGCGGAGAACCCATCGGCCATCGTCCCCGTTGAGTCGGAACCGTTCGACATCGGCCTCCGCCTCATTGCCCTGGCAGAACGGACAACCGGCCAGGAAGGGCGGGATCTCCACGCGCTCCGACACCGGCGCGAGATTCCCTCCGCGCTTCGCCCGCTCCGGCGCAATGATCACCCAGTCCCCTGTAATCTGGTTTTCACGGATCTCAGACATGGGCGTGGTGTTTGAACCACAGAGCACACAGGGAACACGGAGAAAAGCACAGGAAGAAATATCCAAAACGATCGGGTCTTCTCCTCCTGGCGTCGGCGAGACCATCGCGAAAGCTGGCGGAGTTTGGGCGGCTGTCTCGCGCGGGTGAAGTTGTCAAAAAGATGACGATCGTGCCCGGGATGCCGTTTTTGCATTTTTTGGTTGTGGAACCCTCGTTGGTCTCGAAAATCGATGGGGATCATGGACCTTCAACTTGACAACAAGCTCGCTTTGGTTACCGCCTGCACCGGCGGCATCGGCAGGGAAATCGCCATCTCCCTTGCGCGCGAAGGCGCCACAGTAATCATCAATGGCCGCAGCGCCTCCAGCGTGGATGCCGCCACAGCCGACATCCGGGAGCGCTTGCCCAACGCGAAGCTGGAAAGTCTGGTTGCCGACAACGGGACGGCCGGAGGCACCCTGGACACGATTCGCCGGTTTCCGGAGGTTGATATTCTTGTGAACAATCTCGGCATCTACGAAGCCGTGGGCTTCTTCGACGAGACCGACGAGGCCTGGTTGCGCCTTTTCGAGATCAACATCCTGAGCGGCGTGCGCCTTGCCCGTCACTATCTCAAGCGCATGCTCACCCGCAAAACCGGTCGCGTGATCTTCATCGCCAGCGAAGCCGCCATCAGCCCTTCGCCGGAAATGGCACACTACAGCGCGACCAAGACGATGCAGCTCTCCGTGTCGCGCAGCCTGGCGGAGCTGACCAAAGGTACCGCCGTAACCGTCAATACCATCATGCCCGGTTCGACCAGAACCGAAGGCGTCGCCAGGCTGGTGCAGGACATCTATCCCGATCTGACTCCCGACGATGCCGAACGCCGCTTTATGCGCGAAAACCGGCCTACGTCGTTGCTCGAGCGTCTGATCGACCCCCAGGAGATCGCAAGCTTTGTTGCCTTCGTTAGCAGTCCGCTTTCCTCGGCGATCAATGGCGCGGCACTCCGCATCGATGGCGGTCTGGTCCGCAGTGTGTTCTAATGGGAGGACTCCCGGGTGAATTCCTATTCGTTAGCGCGTCAACTCATCGACGCCGCCCATTCAGGCGATCCGAAAAGCCTGGAGGGGCGGCCCGCTGAACTCGTCTACGCCGACCGTATGGAGGCATGGCTCGTTCTGCTCGCGCCGAACGCTCCGGAACTGCTTCGTCTGGCAGTGCGATGCCAGCACCTCGAGCGCTGGAGTGTTCCACGCAATTCGTATCCTGCGGACAGGGCCGGATATCTCGCGTGGCGGAAAGGCCTCTATGCCAAGCAGGCGGAACGCGCGCGCGAATTGCTCCTGCAAGCCGGCGTGGAGCCTCAACAGGCCGAGGACGCCGCCACGTGGGTTTCCAAGACGGGACTCAAGGTCAACCCGAATACCCAACTGCTTGAAGATGCCGCCTGTCTCGTTTTCCTTGAAAGTCAGATCGCGGATTTTGCGACTCAACACGCGGACTATCCCCGCGAGAAGTTTCTCGGCATCATTCAAAAGACCTGGCGCAAGATGAGTCCCGCGGCGCGCGAGGCCGCGCGGGGCCTCAGCCTCCCCCCCGGCATCGCCCAACTCGTCAAGGAAGCCGTGCAGAAGGCCGACGCCGCTTAGGAAATTTCAGGAGTTCCCGCCTCATAAGTTTGATGCCATGCCCTCCGGGGACTATTTACAGGCCCAACAGAATTTGAGCAAATGCCGAAAGATTCCCGTAACGAAGAGGCGGAGGCCACGCTCGCCTCATTTGAAGAGTTGGCGCGAAAGCGCCGGGCGACCCGTCACTTTTTGCCACAACCGCTGGAACGCGCGCTGGTCGAGCGTTTGCTGCGCACGGCCCAATGGGCGCCGAGCGGCTACAATCTTCAGCCGACGCGCTTCGTTGTCGTCGCCGATCCTGTGATCCGCTCGCGCATCCGGCAGGCATGCCTGAATCAAGAGGCCGTGGGAGAGGCGCCCGTCGTGATCGTGTTCGCCGGAGATCACCGGGCATCGGACCGCCTCGAGGAGACGCTGGGATCCGATCTCGCGAACGGCGCCATCAGCGTCGAATATGCCAGGTTTCTGCGCAGGATCGTGGGTTTGATGTTCAAACAGGGCCCACTTGGCATCCATTGGTTTTGGAAAGCGACCCTCATCCCGCTGGCGAGGGTGTTCGTGCCGATCCCTCAGATAATGGCCGTCCATAAGCGATTCTGGCTCGCAAAACAGGCCATGCTCTGCGCGATGAATTTCATGCTTGCCGCGGAGGCTGCGGGGCTGGGCACGGTGCCGATGGAAGGCTTCGACGCCGGGCGCTTGCGCCGGGCGCTTGACCTGCCGCGTTCATGGGAACCGATCCTTGTCGTTCCGGTCGGCTACCCGGGCCCGACTCCGGCAAAGAAGACCCGCCTGCCCCTGGAGCGCGTCATGCTCTGGCGCTGACCTCGCTTTAGTTCTGAGTCTCCGCTGCGCTTTGCGGCGCGGCCTCCACGGAGCGAACGGTAAAGTTCTGGGATTTTCCGTCTGTCTCCAGTTTCAGCAGGCCGATTTTTTCCGCCGTCTTGAGGAGATCATTGAAGGAAAGAAATCCATGAGCACGCTCGTTGAAGCCCGGATTGCGGCGCTTCAACGCCGGCTTGATCATGGATCCCCAGATCCGGTCCTCACCGCGTTCCTCTTCGAGCGCGGCAAGGGTGGCGACCAACGCGTCGAGGGCCTGTTCGCGCGTTGGACCCGAATTCGACTCCAACGGGGCACTCTTCGGCTTTGAATCCGTCTTGCGCGTGGAGCGCAAACGCCGCCTCTCGCGTTCTTCGCGCACGAGATCGTCGTAATACAAGAATTGATCGCAGTTGTTGATAAACAGGTCCGAACTCGAGCTCTTCACCCCGACCCCGACGACTGTCTTTGCATTTTCGCGCAGTTTGCTGACAAGCGGTGAAAAGTCCGAATCGCCGCTGAGAATGACAAAGGTGTCCAGGTGCTTTTTGGTGTAGCACAGGTCCAACGCGTCAACAACCATGCGGATATCCGCGGAATTTTTGCCCGACTGCCGCACATGAGGGATTTCGATCAATTCGAACGCCGCTTCATGAAGGTCTTTCTTGAACTCCTTGTAACGGTCGAAATCGCAATAGGCCTTTTTCACAACGATATGCCCCCGGAGCAAGAGGCGCTCCAGGACGAGCATGATGTTGAACGGAGGAAACTGCGCCGTTTTTGCTCCCAAGGCGATATTCTCCAAGTCCAGGAAGACCGCCATGGTTGAATCCCCTGTTCTTCCAGCATCGCTTAAGCCCGATTCGGCCATCTTGGTGTCTTTCAACGTTCTTTGCAGTTGATAGATTAGACTGGTCCTTTCCGCACAAAGCACAAGCACGGCGTTTGCGGCGCGAGGGGGGGCCGCCAATCAAAGATCGTCAAGCTTCGGCAATCGGCGTCTGCTGCTCGGAGGGCGCCAGTCGAAGCGGTTCTTCTGCTGCGGCTTCGTTGCGCGCGGCCTCTACCGCCACCAGGCAAAGATCGTCCGCCAGCGCCTGATTTCCCGTGAACGTCATGACGTCGTCCACGATCGCCTGGGTCATGGCGCCGATGTCGAGGCCTATCGCGCGGCTCATCGCGCGCGCCAGACGCTCCACTCCGTAATATTCGTCCTTCTCATTCATTGCCTCTTCGACACCGTCGGTAAAGAGAAGGTAGATTTCGCCCTCTTCGAGCTGGTGGTCGAACACCTGATAGGAAGCGTCAGGCAGAAGCCCAAGAGCCGGATTTTTCTTAAGGTCCTTATAAACGGGTTGAACCTGTCCCGTTCGCCGATTTCCGATCAATGGGCTCGGATGGCCTGCGGAGGCGCAACGCGCGGATGACTCACGCGTGTCAAATACCACGAAGCATGCGGAGACAAAGATCAACTGATCGGTGCATCTCATCGTGTCGTGAAAATTTGAATTCAGAAGCGAGAGGAAGAGCCCGGGGTCTTCCCCGGTTTTCGACAGGCCGTGAAGCAGGGTTCGGAGAATCGCGGTCACGAGCGCAGAACGGGTGCCATGGCCCATGACGTCGGCGATGAGCACGCCCGCGCAATGATCATTGAGTTTGATCACATCGAAAAAATCACCGCTTACAGACATGGCGGCTCGATAAACGTGATGAAAATTCAGGATCAGCCTGCCCTCTTCCGCGTAGGTCGGCACGCGCGGGTAATTGCGCGGCAGAAACGCCTGCTGAAAATCCCGCGCCATTTCAAGGTCGCGCTGAATCTCCGCGGTCTTCTCGGCGAGCTCCGCCTTCAGGTCCTCCTGATAACGCAACAGCCGGGCCGACATGGCCGAAAAATCGCGGGCGAAGTCTTCCACCTCGTCCCCGGTCTTGATCGCGTCCACGCCCGCAAGGGCAGTTTCCGGATCTAGGATCGCCCTTCCGGGCCGGGCGCTCTTGCGCGAAAGAACCGTCGCGGCCATGGCTTCAGACGCTATGCTAAGGGTCTTGAGGGGGGCCAGAATCGACCGCTGCGCCATGTAGATCACCGAGCCCGCGCAAATAAGAATGATGGACGCCCCGGAGACAATGAGCGCGAACGCCCGCTGCCGAAGCGGAGCCAGAAGGCTCGCCGCCGGGGAGTGGACGAGCACAAAAAGAGGATCGCCATGAATTTCCAGATCCGAAGCGAATCGTCCCAGAAGATGAACGGTCGTAAAGCCGACCATGCTCGCTTGATTGCCGTCCAGCGGCGCAATAAACCATCCGCGATGATCCGGCCGCAATTGGCGCGCCGCTTCTGCCGAAATTTTTTGCCCTGACGGAACAAAGCTCTTGTCGGCCAACTGCAGGAGAACACTGCCATCCTTTCCGACGACTTCGGCTGTGGCATTGGAGTCCGTCGTGAGAACGGTCACCGACCCCAAAAGCGTGGAGACATTCACCACAGCCTTCAAAACTCCGATCGGCAAGCCTGATGCCTCCGGGACAATGGGAAGGGCGATGTCGAGGGCAAGCACGCCCGCGCTTTCGTCATAATGAAATCCTTCGAGCAATGCCTCGCCCTGGCTCAGACGCATGCCCTGGCTCCACCAGTTCTCGTCCGATTGATCGTAGTCCGTGGGTCTTCCCGTCGCGGCAACCATCCTGCCCTTGCCATCCGCCACGACGATCTCCGCAAACAGCCAGTTTTTTCGCCCAAAAGCGCGCAGCTTCGCGGCGAGCGCATTGTTGAGCACGGTCTGAATTTCCGGACTGTCGAGACGTAGGGAAGACCATTGCGCATCGGTCGCTTTAATTCGAGCCTCTGGCGTTATCGGCGACAGAATGGGTTGCTCTCCCTCTTCCGTCACCAGCAACCCGGCGACGTCGCCAAGAGATATAAAATCATTGAGACTTCCGATGCTTCGCTCGACGATCAATCGCAAGCTTCGACTAACTTGCACCGCCTCACTTCGAAACATTGCGCCCTGCTCCGCAACGCGCTGCTTGTAATCAAGCGTCCAAATTGCTCCGATCGCCGCTAAGAGAAGCAGCGCCGGGGCCAGAACCAAAACGGCCATCAGCTTCGTACGCAAGCTCAGTTTCATAGGAAATTCGGCCGGAACGTTGCGAACGTTCGGGCAGCCTCCCTGGGAAAGCAATCCGATAATTAGATACCGGAGGCGCCGCTTTCCCATCGAGAGGGGAGCTTTCCGTCCCGTCCAATTGGCGCAAACTTAAGAATTCCTCAGCTTGATATTTGTGCCCGCAGACCGCACCATCGCGAGCAAAGATTCTCCCCATGTGCACACAATGTGATCCCCATTCATCCGACCTGCCGCGCCGTAACTTCCTAAAGCTTGCGGGCGCTGCCGCGCTGGGCTTCGGATTCTTGAGACAATCCCAGGCTGCCGAGGTCGGAGCACCTCCCAAACCGCAAAATGCCGTGACGCCGAACGCAGCCCTTGAGCGCCTGCTCAAGGGGAACGAGCGCTATGTGGAGGGAAAAATGAAGAGTCACGATTTCATTGCCGAACGCCCGGCGCTGGTTCTCGGGCAGAATCCTTTCGCCGGGATTCTGGGCTGCGCCGATTCCCGGGTGGGACCCGAGTACGCCTTCGACATCGCTCGCGGGGATATCTTTGTCTGCCGCGTCGCCGGCAATTTCGCCGACGTCAATTCAATCGCCAGTTTTGAATATGCCGTCGCCGTGCTTTCCACGCCGCTTATTTTGGTTCTCGGCCACGCCAAATGCGGAGCTGTGGAGGCCGCCGTCAAGGCGGTGAAGGATGGCCAGGAATTCCCGGGTCACATCCCGTCGCTCGTCAAGGCTCTTCGACCGGCTGTGAAGGCCGCTCAGCATCAGCCCGGCGACCTGCTCGACAATGCCATAAAGCAGAACGTCCTGCTGAATGTGGAGAAGTTGCGAGCCGCCAGTCCGATCCTGAACAAGGCGGTGGAAAAGGGAAAGCTGCGGGTGGCGGGAGGTGTTTACAGCCTCGACACCGGACGTGTGACGCTCGTTGCCTGAAATCGAAACTTGCCAGACGGGAGGACTTGCGCAACGCTGAAAAGTTCCACTTTTTCTATCGCCATGAGCATCATTGACAAAATCGAGGCCGAGCAACTCAAGAAGGATGTCCCGAAGTTTCGCGTGGGCGACACGGTGAAGGTCCACACCCGGGTCATCGAGGGCGACAAGGAGCGCATTCAGGTCTACAGCGGCATAGTCATCGGCCGCAAGGGCACGGGCGTGAATGCGAACTTCACCGTTCGCCGCGTCAGTTACGGCGAAGGCGTCGAACGCGTCTTCCCCGTAAACTCGCCACGCATTGCCAAAATCGAAATCGAGCGCAGGGGCGAAGTGCGCCGCGCAAAGCTCAACTACCTCCGCAAGCGCAAAGGGAAGTCCGCCACCGCGGTCAAGGAGAAGTCTCAAGAGAAGTCAGCCTAGTCTCTTCCCCTCCGATGCCCTGCTCATTTGGGCATGAACGCGCTCTCCAGAAGCAGGGTACCCTTCTTGTCGCTGGCATCGACGAGGCCGGCCGCGGACCGCTTGCCGGTCCCGTTGTCGCTGCCGCCGTCGTCTTCCTCGAGTTCAAGCGATTCAACGGCCTGACTGACTCCAAGAAACTCGCGCCCGAATTTCGGGCGACCCTCTTCGAGCGAATCACTTGTGCAACTCACGTTCGCTGGGCCGTGTCCGTTCAGGACGCCGCGACGATTGATTCCATCAACATCCTGCGAGCCACGCACAAGGCCATGCGCGAGGCCCTCGAGGCGCTGTCTTCGCAACCCGATCATGTTTTGATTGATGGCCTCCCCATCCCAAACTTCCCCGCTCCGCATACTGCCGTGATCGGAGGCGACGGGCTGAGCCTCTCGATTGCGGCGGCCAGCGTAGTCGCCAAGGTGACCCGCGACAGGATCATGGAGGAAATGGACGCGCTTTACCCGCAGTACGGATTCCGGCGACACAAAGGCTACGCCACTCCCGAGCACCTCGCGGCGTTGCGCGCGCACGGACCCAGCCCGCTCCATCGTTTCAGCTTTTCCCCGGTAGCGCAGCCGGAACTTTTCTAAAGAACGGCAAGTTGTCGCCGGGATCGGTTTTTCCAAAATTCGAAAAGGCGTTCCGGGGATTGATCCCAGGTGTTCCACCGGATTAGCATCAGGCGATGAGCGCGGAGATCTATTCCAATGGAAAGGGAGAATACTCGCTGGAACAGCTTCCCGATTTCTATCCGCTCGATCCTGACGAGTTGGATTCGAACGTCGAAGTGCACACATTTGCCTCGCGCCGGGACGCGGACTTCTTTCTGGAAGGCGTGGAAGCAACCCATCGGCTCGATCTCGACATGACGGCGACTCGTCCGACCCTGATCGACGACAACCGATTTGGCATCGTGCTCACCTGGAAGCAAGGCGAACGCGGAGTCAGCCAGTTCAATCACTAGAAGCTTTCGAATTTGGAAGGGCGCGTCGTTCGGCGTGCGTCAACTACGGACCAAATGAGAAACGCTCTTTCAGAAAGGCTGCTTCGGCTCCACTTTGCGGCGGACAAAGATGGACAGGAAGAAGGATTGGAATACCCTGTTTTCGTCCCAGGCCTCCCAATTTTTTGTGAAACCTGCCCAAGAGCTGCCGGTAACAGGTTTGTCCCCCGTGGCGCCTTTTCGCATCCTTTGTTTCAAGCTTTCCGGGCGTGTGGCTGACCCTTTCCGGCTCGCCCCAGTGCTGGGCAGTGAAAGCCATCCCGCGCTTTGACCGTCAACGAACCCAAGCCCATGAAGAAGACAAGACAGGCAATGCCCTCTACGGCGAATCAAGCCGTTCCATCCGAAGACAAACGCACGCCGGCAAAGGGGCCGTCCGCAGAGAACAGCCTTTCGCCCGATCTCCTTCGAAAGATCGACGCTTATTGGCGCGCGGCGAACTACTTGTCCGTTGGACAGATCTATCTTTTCGACAACCCGCTGCTCAAGACACCGCTCAAGCGAGAGCATGTGAAACCCCGCCTCCTCGGGCACTGGGGCACGACACCTGGGCTGAACTTCATCTATGTCCACCTCAATCGGGTGATAAAGGAAAAGGATCTGAGTGTCATTTTCATCACCGGCCCGGGCCACGGCGGCCCTGGTATCGTGGCGAACACCTGGCTCGAGGGCACCTACAGCGAAGTCTACCCAAACATTTCCCAGGATGAGGAGGGAATGCAGAAACTTTTCAAACAATTCTCGTTCCCGGGAGGCATCCCAAGCCACGTCGCGCCGGAGACTCCCGGCTCAATTCATGAAGGTGGAGAGCTCGGCTACGCGCTGTCTCACGCCTACGGCGCGGCATTTGACAACCCCGACCTCATCGTGGCCGCAGTCGTCGGCGACGGCGAAGCCGAGACCGGGCCGCTGGCCACGGGCTGGCACGGAAACAAGTTCCTCAACCCCGCGCGCGATGGCGCGGTCCTGCCGATCCTGCATCTGAACGGTTATAAGATCGCGAACCCGTGTTTCCTTGCACGCATCCCCCGCGACGAATTGCAAAAGCTGTTCGAGGGGTACGGTTACAAGCCCTACTTCGTGGAGGGTCACGAGCCGGAAACGATGCATCAACTCATGGCCTCCACGCTCGACACGGTGACCGCAGAAATCCTCAACATCAGGAAGGAGGCCCGGGAGCGCGGCTTCCAGGGCCGGCCCCCATGGCCGATGATCATTCTCCGCTCGCCAAAGGGCTGGACGTGCCCGGCGGAAATCGACGGCAAGAAGTGCGAGGGATACTGGCGCGCGCACCAGGTGCCGATGAGCGACATGGAGAAGCCAAGCCACGTGAAAGTTCTCGAGGGCTGGATGAAGAGTTACCGGCCTGCGGAGTTATTCGACTCCAAGGGGAGCTTGAAACCAGAGCTGGCTGATCTCGCGCCAAAGGGTCATCGCCGCATGAGCGACAATCCGCACACCAACGGAGGACTGTTGCTGCGCGATCTGAAAATGCCCGATTTCCGCAGGTATGAAGTGAAGACACCCGCGCCCGGCGCGATAACGGCCGAGGCGACCCGCGCCATGGGCACCTTTCTTCGCGACGTGATGAAGCTCAATCTGGAAGCCGGGAACTTCCGCCTGTTCAGTCCCGACGAAAATAACTCGAACCGCTGGCAGGATGTGCTCGACGTCACGAATCGTTGCTACACCGCGGAGATTCTGCCCGAAGACGACCACCTCGCCCCGGACGGCCGGGTCATGGAAGTCTTATCCGAACATCAGTGCCAGGGCTGGCTGGAAGGTTATCTGCTCACCGGGCGCCACGGGTTCTTCAGCTGTTACGAAGCCTTCGTTCACATCATTGACTCGATGTTCAATCAGCACGCGAAATGGTTGAAAGTCTGCCGCCAAATCCCGTGGCGCCGTCCGATCGCCTCGCTCAATTACCTGCTTAGCTCGCACGTCTGGCGACAGGATCATAATGGGTTCAGCCACCAGGACCCGGGTTTCATTGATCACGTCGTGAACAAGAAAGCCGGAATCATCCGCGTCTATCTGCCGCCCGATGCCAACTGCCTGCTCAGCGTGACCGATCACTGCCTGCGAAGCCGAAACTACGTCAATGTCGTCGTCGCCGGAAAGCAACCGGCCCCGGTATGGCTGACGATGGAACAGGCGATCCGGCATTGCACAGCCGGGATCGGCATTTGGGAATGGGCCAGCAACGATCAGGGCGGCGAACCCGACGTCGTCATGGCCTGCTGCGGCGATGTGCCCACGCTGGAAACGCTTGCGGCGGTGGACCTCCTGCGCCAACACGCCCCGGATTTGAAGGTGCGCGTCGTCAACGTGGTCGATTTGATGAAAATTCAACCGGCCGAAGAACACCCTCACGGGCTGCCAAAGAGCGAGTTCGACGCGATCTTCACCACCGACAAACCGATCATCTTCGCGTTCCACGGCTACCCCTGGCTGATTCACCGGCTCGCCTACCGTCGAACGAACCATGAGAACCTTCACGTCCGCGGCTATAAGGAAGAGGGCACGACGACCACGCCGTTCGATATGTGCGTGCGAAATCAGCTCGACCGGTTCAGCCTTGTGGACGATGTGATAAACCGCGTACCGAAGCTGGGTGCGCGCGCCGCCTATGCGCAACAGGCGATCCGCGACAAATTGATGGATCACAAAAGCTACATCGCGCGCTATGGCGACGACATGCCCGAGATCCGAGACTGGCAATGGGGTGGATCAAAGTCTACCAAGCGGGCCCAGGCAGACACCGCATCAGACAACGTGTAACGCAACCGGAGGCGACGACGTAAGGAGTCGGCGCTTTGGAACCGTTCCGCTCCTGAAATGACCGCTCCCACAAGCAACACCTCCATCTGGCTGGCGTTGCGAAATCCGGTCTTTAAAAAATTGTGGCTGGCCACCGTCATTTCCGGGACCTGCGTCGCGGCGCATAACACCGCGGCCTTTTCCGTCCTGGGTGGGTTGGATGACTCGGCCTTTCTTATTTCGCTGATGTCGACGCTTTCAGCCCTGCCGTTCGCCCTTTTCACACTACCAGCCGGGGCTCTCGCGGACATGGTGGATCGCAAGAGAATCTTATGCGCTGTGAACCTGTGGCAAGCCTCGATCGCATTCTGTCTGATGATCCTCGGACTGATGCATTTGCTCAATCCGTACGTCATTCTGGCTAGTGTGTTTCTCTTCAATCTGGGTTTTGCGTTTGGCTCGCCGGCTTCTTCGTCCGTCGTCGCAGAAATGGTCTCCAAGGAAGAACTGGCCTCCGCAAACACGCTCGGGGGGCTGCAGATAAATATCTCGGGAATGATCGGGCCGGTCCTTGGAGGGCTCTTGATTCCGATCATGGGAGCAAGCTTCGTATTTGGAGCCAATGGGCTGGGTTTTCTCTTGTTGTGCCTGGCGATCTTGCAGTGGAAACACGTTCGTGCGCAGGCGCCGGTTCCGCTCGAAGATTTCTTCGCGACGGTGGCGACTGCGATCCAGTACGTGCGCTACGCCCCCGGGATGAAGGTAATCCTGGCGCGGAGTGCGTTGTTCTCGTTTTTCATTTCAATTATTCCCGCATTAATGCCGGTGGTTGGCTTGAACGAGTTGCATCTCGATCCCGCGAATCTCGGAATTCTCTTCACGAGCATGGGCGTGGGGTCCGTGGTCGGCGCCGTTTTTGTTATTCCGTGGGCACGCGCCCGCCTTTCCCCGGAGACCCTGACTATCTATGCGAATCTCTTGCTGGCCTTGAACCTGTTTCTCATCGCCAACGTCCATCGCCCGCACGTTTTCTTACTGGTCGCTGCAATCGCCGGAGCAGGGTGGACCTTGTCCTCCACCGAACTCTGGATAGCAGGCCAGCGCGCGATGCCTGATTGGGCGCGAGGGCGAATGAACGCGACAATCATCATGATTTCACAGGCGGCAACTGCCCTTGGAGGCGCGATCTGGGGGGCAGCCGCCGCGAAGGCCGGCGTAGTTCCCACGTTTATTGTGGCAGGTGTCTTGTCGATCCTGGTCATGGTCTTCTCGCATGTCTTCCTGCGAAAGCGTCTCTCGATCGACTTCACTGCCAGCTTGAATTTCGAGCCGGCTGCGGTCACCATTTTTTCCCACGACCTGGACCCGAAGCGCCTGTCTCAGGTCAAGGACAGCCCGGTGTCAGTCACGACAGAATTTCTGATTCACCCGGACAGCCGGGGTCAATGCATCGACTTGATGCGCGAAGCACGACTGATCTATCTGAGAAACGGCGCCTCCCGATGGCATCTGTACGAAGACCTGACCCGATCAAACAAATTCCTCATGGAAGTGGTAGCGCCCTCTTGGAACGAATATCTGCGACAATATGAGCGGATGACCAGGGACGAAAAAGAGGTGATCGATACGCTTCGGAGTCTGCATGTTGATCAGGACCAGCTGGGAGAATCGCCACGTGTCTCCGTGGATAACGAAGTTCTCAAAAGGAGAGTTTAGATTGCCCGGAGGAAATCGACCGCCCGGGCGGGGCACCGTCCGGAAAAAGATTCGAGGAGCCCGAAAGGGTGCCACAGTGAAAACTTGCGAAGGGACCGGTTGTCACCTCATTATTCCTTCGCATGAGCCCACTCTTTGAAGTTCTGGAGGAGCATCCTAAACGGCATTTCGAAGCGGGCGAGACGATCATCGCGCAAGGAAGCACAACCGGAATGCTCTTCTTCCTGATCGATGGGGAAGTCGCAGTGGACAAGAATGAGATTCCGATCGCCACCACGTCCGAGCCGGGCTCCGTCTTTGGCGAGATGTCCGCGCTGCTCGGCGCGAGTCATGGCGCGCGCGTGCGGGCAGTCACGCCCTCATCATTCTATGTCGTCGAGGACGGCCGCCACTTCCTGGAAACCCATCCCGTCGTAAGCATGCACGTCTCCGAGGTGCTCGCCCGCCGGCTCGACGCGCTGAACAAATACCTGGTCGACGTCAAGCAGCAGTTCGAAGGCCACGACCATCTCAGCATGGTCGATGAAGTGCTCGAGGTCCTCATGTATCGCCAGAGGCGGCCACCTATGCGCTGATCTCTGCAGAATCAATTGCGAGGCGCCTTAAAGATTCACCTTCGAGCGAAAACCATTCCGCTGTCATGGCGTCGAGATCGAATACGATCGAAGTCGGACGCGAACCGATTTGACGCCCCGGATTGAAGACCCAGGTCTTTCCAATTCGGTCGATCCACGAGCCATCGGGGTAGAACGGGGCATTGTGAATGTGTCCGGAAAGCACCAAGTCCGGTCCAAAGCGTTGAATCCACTCGACGAGATCTTTGTCTCCCGCATATTTCCGCCCCGTCCAGCTTACCGGCGAGCAATCCGGCGGGGCGTGATAAATCCAAATCCACTTGCCGACGACACGCGTTGCGGCCTGGATCAGCAACGTCTCCAACTCGGCGCGTGACGCCGGTCCGTCCCACCAGGGGCACAAGGTTACCGTAACCTCCGGGAGAGAAACATCGTCACCATCGACGAAGAGACCGTCCCCCCGCGCTCTCACCAGCCATCTGGCGAACCACTCTCCTGCGGCGTTCCGCGCGTCGGCATCGTGATTTCCCGAAACGACAAGCAAGCGAGTTTGGCTTCGCAATCGCTTGAGATATTTCTCGATCACGACGATCTGAACATCGGGGTCCAAGGCGCCGCCCACGTCGAGAAGATCCCCGCCGATTGCCGCCGCGTCGTAGGGCCCCGCATTCGCGAGCAGCCAATCGTACTGCTTCAAGCTGTAATGAAGGTCGGCAACGTAAAGGATTTTCATTCTTCGAATCCAGGAAAACTATCGCGGTTGGCGTGGTCTCCCGGGCTGGGTCTGACACCGCGCAAAGCAGGCTCGGATAACGCGGGATCCTAGCTGCTGTGACCCCGGGCCTGTAAAGCTTTCCCGCTCTACCGGCAAGACCGCCCATTTTTCCTCGAAAGGCACTGCCAGGGTCCCAATCTTGCCTTCGGGCCTGCGATCTGTTCCCCTCAACCAGACGCCTCTGTTCCGCGAACTCATGAGAAATTCGATGTTGGTCTTCCTTTCGCTTGCTCTGACAGGCTGCGCGACGCTTCAAGTCAAGATTGACCCTCACGCAGAGGACGCGCAGATTCGCAAGGACCGTGAGTTTGCCTCCTCTGAAGCGGCGAAAGACATCGCCTCCGGTGAGGCGGCCGCCCTGTTTAATCAGGCGCAAAGCCTGCCGCTCACTGACGAGAGGCGACTCACACTCCTTCTCGCGAGCGCCCATTCCATTCTAACGTCCGGTAAATTGTCGGACGGGGCCGAACGTCTCTACAACAGCGCCGTCCGCCAGATCGTCGCGATGCTGGGCGCGGGAGGCATCAAGGATCGCGCCATTCGCGGCGCGGGCGAAGTGACCCGGCTTGTCGTGCAACGCGCGGGAAAGGACATCGTGGACCCCGGTCTATGGGATTCTCTGGTGACGGTTGACGAGGTGCGCATCAAACGACTTTACAAGCGAAGTATGCAGTCCGGCTGGGGCGTGGCCTACGTCGCATACTTCCCAAAGGACGCCGGCTTCCTGAAGGACCAGCCGGGCATTCCCAAGGCGGGAATGTGCCTGCCCGTAACGGGGATTGTAACATTCCGGGACAACACGGCCACGCTTTCCTTTGTCAATACATCGAAAGCAGACACCGTCACCCTGTCCCATCAAAGGGTGCCGCTCGCGGCAGACTATTCCGCGGCGATCGCCGTCCTGCTTTCTCACTCCACAAACCGATCGATCGATCTCGGGGGGCTGTTTTTCACCCGTCAGCGACTATCGGATATCGGCCTCTATCAACTTGAGCCCTACGATCCGAATAAAATTCCCGTCGTGTTCGTTCACGGCTTGCTCTCCCGTCCGGAGGCCTGGACGCAGGCTGTAAACGGGTTGCTTGCCGATCCGAGGATCCGTAAGAATTACCAATTCTGGTTGTACTTGTACCCGACCGGTCTGTCGGTGTGGAGTTCCGCAACGCGCCTTCGGGACGAGTTGGACCGTTTCGACGCCCGATTCTCGAAAATCAATCCGAACGTCGATCTGCGCCGCAAGATATTGATCGGTCACAGCATGGGTGGCCTGATCTGCAGCATGATGATCCGCGAGGGCGGGGATAAGCTGTGGGGGCAGTTCTCGAATATTCCTGCCTCCCAACTTCGATTGAGCCCGGAAGCCAAGCGCGAGCTGCTCAAGATCGTCTATTTCTCACCGCGTTCCGATGTTTCGCGAGTCATCTTTGTCTCGACGCCCCATCGCGGCAGCCAACTGGCCCTTCGGCCGATCGTGGGATTCTTCGCAAGCCTCATCCAGCTCCCCTTCAGCGTGCTCCTTGAGAAGCGGGAGTATTCCGAGATCGTGCGCAGCATGCGTGATGACGTCCGCAGCGCTTTCGTCGCGCCCGCGAACAGCGTTCGCTTCCTCCGCGCCAGGTCACCTCTGCTCGAAGCCATTCTCAAGCTTCCCATGTCCAAAACCATTCCCTACCACTCTATCATCGGGGACCGCGGAAAGGGCAACTCGCCCAACAGCACCGACGGCGTTGTGCCCTACTGGAGTTCCCATCTTGAAGGCGCCGCCTCCGAAAAGATTGTGCCCTCGGGTCATGGAGCCAACGAGAACCCCGAAGGAATTGCTGAGATCCGCCGCATCTTGATCGAAGCCCTCGGACAATCGAACTCGCGCTGAATGCGGTCGCAAAATCAAGCGCTTCCCTCACGGTGCCTCGGAAACCCCGGACGTCGCAGAATAGCGGCCAACGCGTGCGGGACACGCCGGGACATCCACCCGCAGACCGGCTCCAGGTCCCGGCATCCGCATCGATGCCGAATCCCGTAAGAACCGTAGTTTTGCGCCTGACCGAACGAATCCGAGCGGCCTTGTTCCCGCCGTCGGAACCTCCCCATCTCGCGCTGGGGCGCGCGGGCGAGAAACTTGCGGCAAAATACCTGCGGGATAACGGCCATAAGATCTTGTATCGCAACTTCCGCCCGCCGCACGGGGGAGAAGTCGACATTGTCTGCCGCGACAAGCGCCACAACGAGCTCGTTTTCGTCGAGGTCAAGACGCGCTCATCCGAGGAGTTCGGGCGTCCGCTGGATGCGGTGGACCGAAAGAAGCGCCGTCTTCTCCTTCGCGGGGCGATGACATGGCTCAAGATGCTCGACATGCCCGACATTGTTTTCCGCTTTGACGTGGTGGAGGTTGTGATGTCGGATCCAACCGACATCCGGCATATCGAAAACGCCTTCGGATTGCCGGAAGATTATTCCTATTGATCCGACCTCCAAAATTAGTGCACAACCGGCTTCCCAGGTGATTTCCCTCACCGCTCCGCTCTATTTCGCCATGCGCATCCTCTCCGGCATCCAGCCCTCCGGCACTCTGCATCTCGGCAATTACTTTGGCATGATAAAGCCGTCCGTCGAGCTTCAGCAGCGCGGCGAGGCCTTCTATTTCATTGCTGATCTCCACGCGTTGACAACGGTGCGCGATGCCTGCGAACTCAGCGAAAACATCCGCAGCGTCGCCGTCGATTTTCTCGCCTGCGGTCTCGATCCCCGCAAGGCGTGCTTCTTCCGCCAGTCCCAGGTCCCGGCGGTCACCGAACTGGCGTGGATCCTAAGCACCCTTACGCCCATGGGTTTGCTCGAACGCTGCCATTCGTACAAGGACAAGCTTGGGCGCGGCATTGCGGCCTCGCACGGGCTCTTTGCCTACCCGGTACTGATGGCGGCGGACATCCTGATTTACGACAGTGACGTTGTGCCGGTTGGAAGGGACCAGAAGCAACACATCGAGGTGACCCGCGATATCGTCATCAAATTCAACGAGACCTACGGACCGACTCTCAAGCTGCCCGAACCCAGCATTCGGGACGAGGCCGCGGTCGTGCCCGGCCTCGACGGGGAAAAGATGAGCAAAAGCTACGGCAATACCATCGGAATGTTTGAAGGCGAATCCGCGATGCGAAAGAAAATCATGAGCCTGAAGACAGATTCGACGCCCGTTGAATCTCCCAAGGAGGTGGAAAATTCGACCATCCTCGCACTCTACAAACTGGTCGCCGATCCCGTAGCCTACGCAGGGATGGAGGACGATTTCCGGGAGGGTGGCGTCGGCTATGGCGATTTCAAGAAGCGGCTCTTCGCGGCCTTGTGGGACTACTTCGCACCGATGCGGGAACGGCGGAGGGAGATTCTCGGCGACCCGGGCTACGTGGAAATGGTGCTGCGCGAGGGTCGACAGAAAGCCAACCAAGTCGCTGAAGAAGTCATGTCGCGGGTGCGAACCGCGACCGGCTTGTAAGAGCTGGCAGAATGTCAGAACAAACCGGCATCATAAGCCGGCTACGAGCGCGAAATGTCGCGGCGATGTCCCCACCGCCTCTTGGGAAACTTCGCTTGCGCCGGCCGTGGGGACACGGTCGCTGCAGCGCCGGCGTGACGCCAAGTGTCCGCCTTTACTTCGTCCCGCCCTGGTTCATGGTGCCCCCTGCGAGAAGAAACCGCGCGGCCACGACTAACAAGATGGCCAAAGGAACCAGGAGAATCCCCGATCGAAACACCAGGAGGCCGACGCTTCCTGACAACGCTCCCAAAGCGTAACACAGCCAAAGACTCGCGGCACGCCGCGCCGTCGCAATCTCCGCCCCGGATCCTCGTCCGTTCACGGAAACCATGGCTATCGACTTCGCAAAGGTATCAAGCACCCCGGTCACATAGGTGCTCGGAAACGCCGAACGGCCAACCTGACGCAGCGTGGCGTTTTGGAGACCCATGGCAAGGAGGGGCGGCGTCGCAAACAAGAAATACGCCACACTGTTGCGAACGGGGGAACCGCCCAATGCGAGCGATAGGGCAAATATGGCGAGCAATACCGCCTCGATCAGCAGCATCACCGCGCACCGCCGATAAGTGGGGCTGCGCAAGATCCACACATAACCAAGAAAGAGGCCGGCAATGAAAATGGGTACCGCAAAAAGATGGGGAATTCCCATACGCCAATCGCCTTGTCCGAAGGCGGCCCCGAACGCTGCGCTATTTCCACTCATGTGAGCGACGAAAAGTCCCCCGAGCGTCAGCAGGCCGATTGCGTCGACGCATCCCCCGACGCCGGAGAGCAGGTACGCCTCAACCGCCGCACGCGCGGGCGCCTCTTTGCCTCCGCGCACGGTCATTGCAGCTATCGAGAGGGGGTCGCCGGCTGCGACCTGTCCTTATACCATAGAATCCCGTTGCGCCGAAGATTGGCGACAAGGGCCTTGAGATTCTCTGCCATCTCCCGATCCGAAAGTAGCGTGCCGAGCGCTCCCCTTCCCTGCTTGGCTTGCTGAATAAGCGAACGGATGTCGCCAATGGCCTTTTTCAATTCGTCGGCTGCACTCTTGGCTGAAACGAACGTCTGTTGCCCTGTCTCGATTGCGCCCTCGGCCTTCTTCACCACGCCGTCGATTTTTTTGGACGCCTCGGCGAAGGAAGAGCTCGCCTCCTTGAAATTAGAAAGAGTGGCGCTCAAGTTTGCGACGGTCGTGTCCTTGAAAACGTCGGTGTTAAGCTTCTGGGCAATCTTGTTGATATTCCCAACAGCTTCCTGGATGTCCGTCAGAAGGACTCCCGCCTGTTCGGTGATTTCGCCGATTCCCGACTCGCTTTTCCCCCTGGCGACTGCACCCGGTTGGAGCGGCGGTGAAGACTTTGCGTCCTTGCCAAGAACAATCTGAATGAAGCGGTCTCCCAGCAGGCCGGAGCTTCCGATTGTGAACACCGCGGAGCTGGGAATCTTGACTTCATCGAAGATCTTCAAATTCACGGCAACGCCGTCCATGTCCGGCAGGATCACGGGGTTGTTTTCAACGGAACCGATCTTCGCGCCCGCAAGCAGGACGCTCGCGCCCTTATAGATGCCACTCGCATTCGGATACTCGACGCGGATGCGGTAAAATCCGCGCACGCTGTCGCCGAAGCGGCCGAAATAAACGACCATCAGTGCGATTGCAGCAAGGCCAAGCGCCATAAAGATTCCCACCCGCAATTGCGTTGAATGTTCCTGCGCCGTCATGAAAACTTAATCTTCTTCATCCTGCGAACGTCCGTCCACAAAATCCCGCACAATCTCGTCCTGCGTGTCCCGCAGCTCATCGAGGGTTCCATAGAAATGTCGGCGTCCTTCGTTGAGCAAGGCCACGCGATCGGCAATTTTATAGCAACTGATCATGTCGTGGGTCACGACGATCGATGTGACCGAGAGCTGCTCCTGCAATCTTCGAATAAGGCGATTGATGCTGTCTGACACGATGGGATCGAGACCGGCGGTCGGCTCATCGTAGAGAATAACCTGAGGCGGGGAAATAATGGCGCGGGCCAGCGCGACGCGCTTGCGCATGCCGCCGCTCAGGTTCACCGGCATCTTTTTGTCGTTGCCGCTCATATTCACAAGTGCAAGAGCCTCATGCACTTTTTCACGCACGATCTTTTCGCTCTTTTGACCATGCTCACGCAACGGGAATGCGACATTGTCGTAGACATTCATCGAATCAAAAAGCGCGCCGTCCTGGAAAAGCATGCCGATCTTGCGGCGAATCGGGACCAGTTCGCGCTCCTTCATTGCGGCAATGTCCCTTCCCTCGAAGAGAATCTGACCCGAGATCGGCTTCATCAAACCGATAAGGTGGCGAAGAAAGACGCTCTTGCCGCCGCCGCTTTTCCCCAGAAGAACCAATGTCTCGCCTTGAAAGATCTCCAGGGAAAACCCGCGGAGGATTTCCTGAGGCCCTATTTTCTGCACGAGATCGCGCACCGAGATCAAGGGATCGCCGGCCATCAACGCTGCCCCGCAGGGAAAAGGATGTTGAGGAACATCGTAAGGAAAAAGTTTGCTATCAGAATTGACAGGGAGCAGATCACCACCGTTTCAGTCGTCGCGCGGCCGACTCCCACGGCCCCGTCCTTCGCATGCAGACCCTCGCGGCAACTGATGAAGACGATGATGATTGCAAACACGAAGCCCTTGATCAGGGACATGGCAATATCGCTGGCTTCCGTGAACTTCTGCATGTTGTTCAGGAAATACACGGCCTCGATGTTGAGCACGTAAACCGCCACCCAATAGGAGGCGAGCACCCCGCATCCCACGCACTCAACCACCAGCAGCGGCATCGAGACGAACATCGCCAGGGCGCGGGGCACTACCAGATAGTCGACAGGGTGCACCGCCAGGGCGCGCAACGCGTCGATCTGCTGGGTCACTTTCATCGTACCGATCTCGGCGCTCATCGCCGCACCCACGCGCCCAGCCACCATCAGCCCCGTAAGGACGGGCCCCAGCTCCCGGAACATGGACAGCGTAACTACCGGACCCACAGCGGTTTCCATGTTCAAGCTGGCAAATTGAAAATACGACTGAGCGGTAAACACGGCCCCGGTGAAAGCCCCGGTGACTATCACGATAAGCTGGGACCCATAGCCAATTTCCGCAATCTGGGAAAGCGTCAGCTTGAAGCGGATGCGCCCCGCGAATACCGAGGAAAGAGTCTCCCAGGCCAGCAGGGCAACCTGGCCGAGATAAGTGAAGAAAGCGGAAAACCTGCTTCCGAAAAAATTAAGCAGGGCCATTCAGTATTGCCTGCAAAAACGAAGCGGCTCCGACACTACGCCGCGACATTATCGATCCTCTGCGTGCCTTTCTTTGAGCTGATCTCCGGCGGCAACTGACCCACGAATTTGGCCTCAAGCTCCGTTTTGATAAAGAGGGATTTCAGAGCGGAAAGGCTCGGCACCTGCCCGACGAACTCCATGTAGATGATGTCATGATTGGTGTCCACCTTGTAACGCAGCCCGGAAATAACATCCAGTTCAAGCGCGAGCGCCATCATTTTTTCCGGATTGCGCACGCCGGCGGCATACACTTCGAGTTCGATCATAGCGGCATGCTTTGCCCGAGCCGTGCCAAAATCAAGGCGCAATTTGAGAGGGCAATGACCTTTCGACCTCAGAGTTTTTAGATCGAATTGCGTGGTTTGCCTTTGCGAGCGGTGCTGATATTCGATACACGGTCGCCCGTCTCGTCATGCCCAAGGATACCTCGCTCCACAAGATTCTCCTGATCGGCTCGGGCCCCATCGTCATCGGCCAGGGCTGCGAATTTGACTATTCCGGAGTGCAAGCTTGCAAGGCCCTCGCCGAAGAGGGTTACGAAGTCATTCTTGTGAACTCGAATCCGGCCACGATCATGACCGATCCGGAGTTCGCCAGTCGCACGTACATCGAGCCGATCACGCCGGAGGCAATCGAGAAGATTCTCGCGCGCGAAAAACCACACGCCGTCCTCCCGACGCTCGGCGGGCAGACAGCCTTGAATGCGGCAATGGCTCTCGTCGAAAATGGCGCGCTCGAGCGTCACGGCGCCCGGCTGATCGGGGCCAACGCCGAAGCAATTCGCCGCGGCGAGGATCGCCAGCTTTTCAAAGAGATCATGCTTGAAATCGGATTGGACTGCGCACGGTCCGGCGTGGCGCGTTCGCTCCAGGAAGCGCGCGACGTGGCCGAGACCATCGGCGCCTTCCCGCTCATCATCCGGCCGGCATTTACATTGGGCGGAGCGGGCGGCGGCATCGCCTACAATCGCGAGGAACTCGAGGAAATCGTCCGGCGCGGCCTCGATCTTTCGCCGGTGGGCGAAGTTCTCATCGAGGAGTCTCTTCTTGGCTGGAAGGAGTTTGAGATGGAAGTCATGCGCGACCGGGCCGATAACTGCGTGGTCATCTGTTCGATTGAAAATTTCGACCCGATGGGCGTGCACACCGGAGATTCGATCACCGTGGCTCCGGTTCAGACCCTCACGGATAAGGAATACCAGGCGATGCGCGACGCGAGTTTCGCGGTCATACGCGCCATCGGTGTGGAGACCGGCGGTTCAAATATCCAGTTTGCCGTGCATCCGAAGACCGGCCGAATGATCGTCATCGAAATGAATCCGCGCGTCTCGCGAAGCTCGGCTCTGGCGTCCAAAGCGACGGGCTTCCCGATCGCCAAGATCGCCGCCAAGCTCGCCGTCGGCTACAGACTCGACGAGCTCAAAAACGACATTACGCGCGAAACGCCCGCATGCTTTGAACCGTCCATCGACTATTGCGTCGTCAAGGTGCCGCGTTTCACTTTCGAAAAATTCCCCCAGGCAGACCCGACTCTGACGACCCAGATGAAAAGCGTCGGTGAGGCCATGGCAATCGGGCGAACATTCAAGGAGGCCCTGCAGAAAGCCCTGAGATCGCTGGAGATCGGACGATTCGGCCTCGGCGCGGATGGGAAGGATCTTCCGCCGATTCTTGCGGACGGATCGCCCGATCTTCGTCTCATCGAGCAAAAGCTCAGAATCCCCGGCCACGAACGGATCTTCTTCATCCGCTACGCCTTCAAAGCCGGCCTGACTGTCCGGCAAATTCACGAGCTTTCCGCCATCGACCCCTGGTTCCTTGAGAACATCAAGCAGATCGTTGACGAGGAACCGGAGATTGCCAAAGAGGGATTGCGAAATCTCCGAAGAGCGAAGAAAATGGGATTTTCCGACCGTCAGATCGCGACCCTCACGAGCAGCACGGAGCAAGAAGTGCGCGCCGCAAGGAAGGCGGCCGGTCTCCTGCCCACCTACCGGCTTGTGGATACCTGCGCCGCGGAGTTTGAGGCCTATACTCCTTACTATTATTCGACCTATGGAGACGAGGACGAAACGCGCTCCAGCGAAAAGAAGAAGGTCATGATTCTCGGCGGGGGCCCGAATCGCATCGGACAGGGCATCGAGTTTGATTACTGCTGCGTTCACGCAGCCTTCGCGCTTAGCGAAGCCGGATGGGAAACCATCATGGTCAACTCGAATCCTGAAACGGTCTCCACCGACTATGACACGAGCGACAAGTTGTACTTTGAGCCGCTCACGCTGGAAGATGTTCTGAACATCTACGAACGCGAGCGCGCGGACGCCGTCGTCGTCCAATTCGGCGGCCAGACGCCCCTGAATCTCGCCGCCGCCCTCGCTGCCAATGGTTGCACCATCATAGGCACGCAACCAGCCAGTATCGAGATGGCGGAGGATCGCAAGCGCTTCGCGGCGATGCTCGACAAGCTCGGTCTCAAGCAGACTCAGGGCGGCACGGCGACCAACGAGGATGAGGCCGTCCTTGTCGCGCGGGACATTGGCTACCCCGTCCTGGTGCGCCCCTCGTTCGTGCTCGGAGGGCGCGCGATGGAAATCGTTCACGAGGAGCGGGATCTCCGCCGATACATTCGGACCGCCGTGGAGGCCAGCCCGGAGCGTCCCGTGCTCGTGGATCGTTTTCTGGAGGACGCCACCGAGGTCGACGTCGACTGCATCGCAGACGGCGAGATATGCGTGATCGGGGGCGTAATGGAACACATTGAGCAGGCCGGCATCCACTCGGGCGACAGCGCCTGCGTCATTCCGAGCTTCTCCCTATCCGCCGGCACGCTTGAGACCATTAAGCGTGCCACCAAGGCAATGGCTCGCGAACTTGAGGTGCGCGGCCTGATGAACGTTCAGTTCGCCGTGAAGGACGAAGAGGTTTACGTGCTCGAGGTCAATCCGCGCGCTTCGCGCACGGTTCCTTTCGTCAGCAAGGCCATCGGCAAACCGCTGGCGAAGATCGCCGCGAGAATCATGGCCGGGCAGACACTCAGGGAACTGAAATTCACCGAGGAAATCCTGCCAACACACTATTCCGTAAAGGAAGCTGTCTTCCCCTTCATTAAATTCCCCGGAATCGACATTACCCTGGGCCCGGAAATGCGATCCACCGGTGAGGTGATGGGCATCGATGCGGACCTCGGGATTGCCTACGGGAAGGCACAAATGTCAGCGCAGCCCGCGCTTCCGACCGGCGGGAATATTTTTATCAGCGTCAAAGATTCCGACAAGCGCTCTGTGGTGCCGATTTCGAAAGAATTCGCCAGCCTGGGATTCACGCTCTACGCCACCGGCGGCACGGCGAGGGTCCTGGAGGACGCAGGCGTCTTGGTCAGGCGACTCTACAAGCTGCAAGAGGGCCGCCCGAATATTTTGGATCTCATTAAAAACGGCCAGATGCATTTCATTATCAACACACCGAGCGGACAGCAACCGCGCAAGGACGAGGTAATCATTCGAAGCGCGGCGGTCGCCGCACGCGTAGCGATGATGACCACTCTGCGAGGCGCCCAGGCGAGCAGCGCCGCCATTCGAGCGCTGAAGGACGCCGGATACGAAGTCAAGAGCCTGCAGGAATATCACGAAGGGGGTTGAGCCAATTACCGACTTGAGAACAAGCCGGCAGCCGGATCATCCGACTTCTTTGTGAGGTATCGTGAGGTCTTTGCCGACCGCATAGGCTTCATGAGTCCGGGACTCCACCAGGAGGGACGCCCGCACAACAGCCAGTTCCGCCTCTTCCATGAGCAGCCTTGTCACCGATCTCAGCCGCCTGCTGAGAAGCGAGGCAAGGCTGATCACCAACTGAACACCGGCCTGCGGGTAATTGTTGATGAACAATTCCAGATCGGAGCGCGCGATCGTCCAATATTGGGTCTGCTCGATTACGATCACGGAACACATCGCGGCCACGGGATCGAAAACCTCCACTTCGCCCACCCATTCCCCTCGGCGGATCGCGCCGAGCAACACCTCGCGATCGGCGTCACTCCGAACGGCGTGAAGCACGCCGCTGATGATGAAAAAAAGCTTTCCGTGGGACTCGCCTTGTGGAATCAGCACGTCTCCCTGTTTCGCAAAGCGAAATTCGCCATAGGAACTGAGCGCTGCACGGTCCTCTTCCGAGAGCTCCGCGGCCGGACCCACGGGGGGAAGCTGGGGTCCGTCAAGTTCTTCGAGCATGTACCGAATCTACCCGCATGTCACCCGCGCCGCGATGCTTTTCGCCGCGAGGATCCGTTGTTTCGGCGCCCCCCGGCCCGTTCTCCCTGCCATTCGCAACCTTTAACTGCCTGTGTTCCAGATCGTTTCCGCTGAAGAGCACGCCCCACTCGCTGGCAAAACTTTTCTTGCCAAGTTGAAGGGAGCGTGCAACCCTGTTGGGTTCATAAAAGGCTAAGAAAAGACAATGGCAAAAGTAGAAGCAATAGAAATAGAAATAGATACCCTCAGGCTTCATGAGAAGGATACCGGCAGCGCAGACGTTCAGATCGCGTTGCTAACTAAACGCATCAACGAACTTACCGAGCATCTCAAGGGTCACATCAAGGACCACGCGTCACGCCGCGGACTTCTTAAACTGGTCGCCCAACGTCGAAGCTTGCTCGATTATTTGAAGAACACAGCTTCCGACCGTTATCACACGGTCGTTGAGAAGCTTGGCCTTCGCAAGTAACACAGGTTTTTGGAAGCCCCGCCTCAATGACGGGGCTTTTCATTGACCCGTTCCGGGGCGATACGCGCCACGGGACGAATCATTCATTATATATCATGTCTCACTCCGTTACGGCCACAATCGGCCAATCCCCAATCACCATTGAAACCGGCAAACTCGCACGGCTCGCCGATGGCTCCGTCACCATCCGCTCCGGCGAAACCATCGTTCTCGTCTCCGCCGTATCTGCCACCACTGTAAAGGAAGGCCAGGACTTCTTTCCGCTCACGGTTGACTATCGCGAAAAAGCGGCGGCCGTCGGGAAGTTCCCGGGCGGTTATTTCAAGCGCGAGGGTCGCCCCTCCGAGAAGGAGATCCTCACCTGCCGCATGACCGATCGTCCGCTTCGGCCACTCTTCCCCCAAGGGTATCTCTATGACACCCAGATCATTGGCGTACTCCTCAGCGCGGACGGCGAGCACGATCCTGATGTTCTTTTCATCAACGCCGCAAGCGCGGCGCTCTGCGTTTCTGACATTCCCTTCGCGGGGCCCGTTGCCGCCGTGCGCGTGGGCCGTATCAACGGCCAATTCGTAGCAAACCCGGTGCACAGCGAGCGGGTGGCAAGCGATCTGGATCTCGTTTATGTCGCAACAGAGGAAGAAGTGATCATGATCGAGGGCGAGGCGAAGGAACTCCCTGAGGCGGACTTTGTTAACGCGCTCGCTTTTGCGCAGACTCAAGTCGGGCACCTCATCCGCGCGCAAAAGGAATTGGCTGCCGCGGTCGGCAAACCCAAGCGCCAGGTAACGCTCTTTGTTGTTCCCGACGAGCTTCTCGAAATCGCCTACCGGGTCGCTGGCGATCGCATCGAAGCGGCGCTCTACACTCCCAGCAAGGTTGCCCGTCAGAAAGCTGTCGAAGCGCTTAAGGACGAAGTGAGCGCTTCCATCCGCGAGGCATTTCCCGAAGCGACGTCGTTCGAGATCAGCCAGGCCTTCGACTACCTTCAGAAGAAGGCTTTTCGCATTAGTATTCTCGACAAGAAGGTTCGCTGCGACGGGCGCGGCTACGATGAAATTCGCCCGCTCAGCGCCGAAACGGGCCTGCTCCCCAGAAGCCACGGAAGCGCCTTGTTCCAGCGCGGGGAGACTCAAGCGCTCTGTCTGGCGACGCTCGCGCCCGCTGACGAGGCTCAGGACCTTGACGGCTACACCGGCGGCGAAACGAGCAAGCGATTCATCCTGCATTATAACTTTCCCCCGTTCAGTGTCGGTGAAACGGGACGCACCGGCGGTCCGGGCCGCCGTGAGATCGGACACGGGGCTCTCGCCGAGCGTAGCATTGCGCCAGTCATTCCCGAGGCAAACGATTTCCCGTACGCGATCCGCGTGAGCAGCGAAATCATGGAATCCAATGGTTCCACCTCGATGGCCAGTGTTTGCGCGGGCGTTCTCGCACTCATGGATGCCGGCGTTCCCATCAGCAAGCCTGTCGCGGGAATCAGCTGCGGCCTCGTCACCGAATTCAGCGGAGACATCATTTCCCGGTATACACTGCTCACCGATATCATCGGAAGCGAAGACCATTTTGGCGATATGGACTTCAAGCTCTGCGGCACAACGACGGGAGTCACCGGTTTCCAACTCGACCTCAAGCTCCCCGGCATCCCGCTGAAACTCCTGGAGGAGGCGATCTACCGGACACGCGACGCCCGCTTCAAGATCCTGGAGGTCATGAATGCCGCTCTGGACTCGCCCCGCGCAGAATTGAGCCCCTATGCGCCGCGAATCGAAACAATCCGCATCAAGCCGGACAAGATCGGTCTCATCATCGGCCCGGGCGGCAAGACGATCAAAGGAATCGTGGCCGAGACCGGAGCCGAGATCAACATCGAGGACGACGGCTCCGTGCACATCTACTCCAACAACGGCGAAAGCCTCAAACGCGCCAAGGAGATCATCCTCGGCATGACCAAGGAGATTACCGTTGGCGAATTGTACCAAGGTACGGTCGTTTCCATTAAGGAGTTCGGCGCCTTCGTCGAAGTCCTGCCTGGCAAGGATGGACTTTGCCATATCTCTGAACTCGCCGACTTCCGCGTAAACAGGACCGAGGACGTCGTGCGAATCGGCGATTCCGTTTGGGTCAAATGCATCGGCGTGGACGACAAAGGCCGCGTCAAGCTCAGTCGCAAGGCCGCCATGAAAGAGCGCGACGCCAAAGCGTCCGCCGTTCCGGCGTAGGCTCGCGGGCGGCGGCAACGCCGCTGTCCTTCCGTGACAACTCAGGAAAGCCCGCCGCGAGGCGGGCTTTTTCATTCTCCGGGCGAACCGAACTTTGGCGGGAATGTCAACCGCCTTTCGGCCGACTGGACTTCTGTCCCGACAGACCGCGGTTCGAAGAGGATCGCCCGGCGCAAGGGTTTTGTGAATAAAGGGTTTGACACCGATGATCGTATTGCTTCCACTCGATCACCTCCCGTCACTCCTTTGCTTATGAGTACCTCACGCCCTTTCGGTGGCCTAAGTGAGTCAGAAACGGCAAAGGCCATTCTGGCCGGCGCTGCGCGGAAAGCGCGGGCTCCCCAAACCCCTCACTCCAAGTTTCACGTCAACCCCAGAGACAATGACTGCTAAACTCAACACAGCGAACCTAAGTCAGCTCGATCCGAAGATCCAAGCACCGCACTACGATCGGCAGAAAGTCGGCCAGGCCATCATGCACGTGGGGGTGGGCGGTTTTCATCGTGCTCATCAGGCGCTCTATACGGATGATTTGCTCACCCAGGGTGAGGACTTCCAGTGGGGATATTGCGGAGTGGGATTGCTCAAGCATGATGCGCGCATCCGGGACGTCATGCTGTCGCAGGATTGTCTTTACACCCTTGTCGAACGGAGCGTCGCAGGCGACACGGCTCGCATCATAGGTTCGATTGGCAATTTTCTGTTCGCCCCGGATGATCCTCAAAAGCTGATCGAGCAAATGGCCTCTCCCAATACGCGGATCGTTTCTCTGACGATTACGGAGGGTGGTTACTACATTGAAGCGGCAACCGGCGAGTTGGACGCTCAGCATCCGGATCTTCAACACGATCTTGCGCATCCCCATGAGCCCTCCTGCTCGTTCGGGTATCTCTTGGAGGCTCTCGACCGCAGGCGCTTGCGCGGCCTCGCACCGTTTACGGTCATGTCCTGCGACAACATCCAGAGCAACGGCGAAGTCGCCAAGAAGATGATAATGGCCTTCGCCGAGTTGAGAGATCCCGTGCTCGCCAATTGGCTCACGGAAAAATGCCTGTTCCCCAATAGCATGGTCGATCGGATCACCCCGGCAACAACCGATGAGCACCGCGCTCTCGTGAAGGAAAAATTCGGAATCGATGATGGCTGGCCCGTTATGACGGAGTCCTTCAAGCAATGGGTAATCGAAGACCACTTCGTTCAAGGCCGCCCAAAGTGGGAACAAGTGGGCGCGCAGATGACAACGGATGTGCTGCCCTACGAGAAAATGAAGCTGCGGCTTCTCAATGCCAGCCATCAGGCCCTCTGCTACATTGGCATGCTGCTGGGATATCAACTCGTCCACGAGACCATGGAGGACTCGGACATCCGCAGACTCGTCGAAAAAATGATGGATGAAGAGGTGACACCGATCCTGGCCCCCGTCCCGGGCGTCGACCTCACGGAATACAAGAAGACTCTGATCGAGCGATTTGCCAACCCGGCTATTCGCGATCAACTTTCGCGCATAGGCATCTATGGGTCGGCGGGTATTCCAAAGTTCGTTCTGCCGTCGATCGAGGAGCAATTGAAACGCGGTGGCCCCATCAAGCTGCTCAGCTTTACCATTGCGTCCTGGTTTCGCTATCTGAACGGACTCGACGAATCTGGAAAGGAAATGCCGATGCTCGATCCGATGGCCTCCAAACTGCGCGAGCGGGCAAAGTCGGCCGGGAAGGATGCTCGTCAATTGCTCGGGATGCGCGACGTTTTCAGTGAGGAACTGGCAAATGCGCCCGCTTTCGCCAAGCAGGTCTCCGATATCCTCGACGGATTTTATGCCGACGGAGCCAGGGCAACACTGGTCAAGAATATTAGCTAAGCGGAGCTAAGCTGATTCACTGACTGTGAAGCGGTAGAGCGTCGTAGACTCGAAGACTTCGCCAGGACGCAGGATCGTGCTCGGGAACGTGGGCTGGTTCGGTGAGTCCGGAAAATGCTGGGTTTCCAGACAGAGACCGGAGCGGCGTTTGTAGAGGGTTCCTCCTTTGCCCTTCTCAGTGCCATCGAGAAAATTCCCCGAGTAAAACTGAAACCCGGGCTCTGAAGTCAGCACCTCGAGCATGCGGCCGGAGTGCGGATCGCGAACCCGCGCGGCGATCTGCGGCGCGCCGCCACTTTTGCCCGGAAGGACGAAGTTGTGATCGTAGCCACCGGCAAAGCGAATCTGCTCGTCATTTGCATCGACGCCGTCGCGGATCAGGCGCGGAAGACGGAAATCAAAAGGCGTGCCTGCAACCTCCCGGATTTCACCCGTCGGGATGAGCGCCGCATCCACTGGCGTGAACGCCACGGCAAGAAACGTGAATTCGTGATCAAGGATATCACCCGCCGCATGCCCGGCGAGATTGAAATAGGAATGGTTTGTCAAGTTTAGCGGCGTCGGCTTGTCCGTTTCGGCACGATATTGAATTTGAAAGGTATCGGGCACGGGCAGGCTGTATGTCACTTCAACTCGCAAATTGCCTGGATAACCTTCCTCGCCGTCGCGGCTAAGATGGGCGAGCGTGAGACTCGAGTCGCTTCGCTCCGCTACGACCTCCCACATTATCTTGTCGAATCCACCCGGTCCGCCGTGCAGATGATGCCGGCCGTCGTTCGCGTTGAGAGTATACCCGGTCCCATCCAAGGTGAATTTGCCGCGATTCAGACGATTGCCAAATCGCCCAATTAACGCGCCAAAATAGGATCGTCCGGCCAGGTAGCCCTCGAGTGTGTCGTAGCCCAGGACGACATCTCCGAGAGCACCCTGACTATCGGGTGCCCAGATCGACGTAACCGCGCCGCCGTAGTTTGTTAGCGAGACGCGCAACCCATTTTCAGCACACAATGTAAAAAGCTCGGCCTCCTTGCCGCTCGCGAGACGACCGAAGGGCTGCCGCCATACATTCGCGGGAACATTGCGAGGAGAAACGCCAGGCATGGCCGCTTGCCGTTATCTTAACTCTTCGTCGAAAACGACCGCTACTTTTCCGGACTTGCCGCTTGCCATGAGCGCGTACGCTTCGTCCGCCTTTTCCAGTGGAAATCTGTTTGTAACGAGGGATTCGGGATGAATCTTCCATCGCACAATCCGTTCCACGAGATCCTCCATGAGCCAGATGCTCGTCACCCAGGATCCATAGACGGTCTTCTGGTCGTGAATCATGTCGGGACTTGGCCTTAGTCCGAGTGTTCCACCTTCTCCAACGAGTGCGATCTTTCCCCATTTTCGCGTCGCCTGGATCGCGGTGAGCCGCCCCTTGTCACTGCCGCTCGCATCAAACGCCCTTTCAACCCCATATCCGCCCGTCAGGCTTCGAATCTCCTCCACGTTCTCGGGCCCCGCCTTAACGACGTGATCGGCCAGACCGAGGCTCTTCGTCACCTCCAGGCGTTCCTGAACGACATCGACCCCAATGAGCTTGTTAGCGCCCAGTGACTTCGCAAGCATCAGGGCGGCGAGACCCACAGGGCCCAGGCCTACAACCAAGACGGCGTCGTTTCCGGAAATCCCGATCTTCTCAAGTCCCTCGTAGACCGTCCCAAAGCCGCACGCCACCTGGGCGCCATCCGTATAGGAGAGCTCATCAGGCAGCGCAACGAGATCCTTCTCGTCGGCCAGAATATATGGCGCCATGCCTCCATCCCTCTGCCAACCGTAGGCGGCGCGAAACGAACTCGTGCAGCTTATCATATAGCCACGACGGCAGTCATTGCACATGCCGCATCCGGAAATATGGTAAACAATGACGCGATCCCCCTTTTTGAATCGCTTCAGGCCAGGCCCTTCGGCGACGATTTGTCCACACGGTTCATGCCCTGCGATCTTGTTTTGGTATCCTTCCGGCCCCTTTCCGACGTGCTCACGGTAGATCGCCCGGATGTCGCTGCCGCAAATCGTCGAGGACTTCGTTTTGATAAGGACCTGGCCATGTCCCGGTTCGGGAATCGGAAAGTCTCTGAGTTCCACAGTGCTGTTTCCGGGGAGCACGGCTCCTGTCATTGTCTTATTCATTTAATCTCCTAAGTATCGTTGGTTGTAAGCTAAGCCGGCAGCTCAACCTGCACTTTCACGCTGCTGGGCGGCATTGCGGAAGCGAAGTCGAACGCCTCCACGGAGTCATCAAAAGTGAATGTGTTTGTGATCAGAGGCTTCACATCGATCTTTCCGGCGCTCATCAGGGCGAGAGCGCGCGGAAAAACATGCGCATAACGAAAGACGTATTCGACACGTGCTTCCTTCGCCTGCGCAGCCACAACATCCAGGGGCACCGGAGCGAGCGGGATACCGATGAATACCACGCAACCACCTGGGCAGAGAGGCTCAAGCAGACCCTGCATTGCGCGCTCATTGCCGCTGGCTTCAAAAACAATGTCCGCTCCCCAGCCTTCGGTAGCCTGTTTCACCACTTCGGCGAGATTCTGCTCCCGGACATTGACAGGAGTGATTCCCGGATACTTTGCGGCCAGTTCCAGCTTGGGCGCTTGGACATCTGAGACGAAAACGCGGCTGCAACCGCCGGCGAGAGCCGCAAGGGCAGTCACCATGCCGATCGGCCCGGCGCCAATGACGACAGCAACATCGCCGGCACGGATGCGCGCTTTATTGGCTCCGTGCATTCCCACGGCGAGCGGCTCCACCATCGCTCCCTCGGCAAACGAGACATTGTCCGGCAACTTGAAAGTGAACGCCGCAGGATGCACGACGTTCGTTCGCAAGCAACCGTGTATTGGCGGGGTCGCCCAGAAGCGCACGGCGGGATCGAGGTTGTAAATCCCAAGTCTGGTGGCGCGGCTGTTGGGATCCGGAATGCCCGGCTCCATGCAGACGCGATCTCCCGCGACGAGGCCGCTTACCTCTGAGCCCACCTCGACAACAGTGCCCGATGCCTCATGCCCAAGGATCATCGGCGAGCGAACGATGTATGGCCCGATCCCGCCGTGCTGGTAGTAATGGAGATCACTCCCGCATATGCCGACGGTGTGAAGGGCTATCCTCACGTCGTGCGCCCCAACAGATTCCTCTATCGGAAAATCGCGAAGGGAGAGTTGATGTTGCTTTTCAAGGACAAGTGATTTCATCGTTCGAGCAGGCTTGAGGTGGCTTAGCAATCCGCATTTTTCCCCCTGCGATGAGAAGCCTTGCTCGAAAGTTCCGGCCACCTATCGCTTTACCGATCATCCGACGGCGGAGTTCGCTCGTCGCTTTGATCAATGCTGCAGCAACCAAGTCGCTCCCTGTGTCGTTACTTGATGACGCTCTCGGTTTGCGCGTCGAAAAGAAGGACCTTGTCCATGTTGAGCTGAACGGTCAACTGTTCGCCCGGGTGGTAAAGGTGCTCGCCGGGTACCCGGGCGATCAAATTGCCCGTAGCTGCCTTGAAGTAAACGATCGATTCGGATCCCATCGGCTCCGCAATCTCGATCGTTGCAGTTACCGGAACATGATTAGGATCGGCTTGGTCGCTTAGATGCTCGGGGCGGATGCCAAAAATAACCGGCTTGTCAATATACCTCGCCGCCAACGGCTCGAGTCGTCCGCGCAAGGGAACAGTAAGCGAATTGGCCTGCGCTTCCTCGACAAATACCAAACCCCCCTCGCGCTTTTGCACCTTGCCTTTGAGCAGGTTCATCGGCGGGCTGCCAATGAACCCGGCCACGAAGATGTTCTCAGGCTGGCGGTAAAGGGTGAGCGGATCGGCGACCTGCATGATCAGGCCGTCGCGCATTACGCAAATGCGATCGCCCATGGTCATAGCCTCCACCTGATCATGCGTCACATACACCATCGTGGTTGTAAGCTGGGTATGAAGCCGTGAAATCTCCGAGCGCATGTGCACGCGCATCTTGGCATCCAGATTGGATAGCGGCTCGTCAAAGAGGAAGACCTTGGGGTCGCGAACGATCGCCCGGCCAAGGGCCACCCGCTGGCGCTGGCCTCCAGAAAGAGCACCCGGCTTGCGGTCGAGCATCTTCTCAAGGCCCAGAGTATTTGCAGTCTTGGTGACGGTCTCCTTGATGAAATCCTTAGGCTTCTTGGCAAGCTTCAAACCGAAGGCCATGTTGTCGAAGATCGTCATGTGCGGATAGAGCGCGTAATTCTGGAAAACCATCGCAATCCCGCGATCCTTGGGGTGAACGTTGTTGACCACCCGGTCGCCAATGGAGATCGTCCCGCTGCTAATGCTTTCGAGGCCCGCGAGCATCCTCAGCGTCGTCGACTTTCCACACCCGGAGGGACCAACCAGCACCATGAACTCGCCGTCTTGGATATCAAGGTTGATGTTCTTGACCGCGGTGAATGAGTCATTGCCGTGCTCATCCAAATAGGTCTTCACCAGGTTTTTTATGTGAACTGAACCGTCGCTCATAAGCCAATTAGAGAATTAGGTGGATCTATTTCACCGCGCCGAATGTCAGTCCGCGGACAAGCTGTTTCTGCGTCATCCATCCCAGCACCATGATTGGCGCCACCGCCAAAAAGGATGCGGCAGAGAGTTTTGCCCAAAACAAGCCCTCGGGACTGGAGTAGGAGGCAATAAAGACCGGCAGGGGCGCCGCTCTCACGCTGGTCAGATTCAGACTCCAGAACGCCTCATTCCAGGACAGAATGATAAGGAGCAGCCCCGTGGACGAAAGACCGGGCAGCGTCATGGGACGCAGCACATGCCACATCTCCCCCCAGATGGTTGCGCCGTCGATGCGCGCCGCTTCAAGAATGGCGCCCGGCACCTCGCAAAAATACGTGTAGGACATCCACACGGCGATCGGAAGATTGATCAGCGCGTAGATGACGATCAGAGCAAGAATATTATCCAGCAGCCCGAAAAATTGGCAAAGGATGTAGAGGGGTATCAATACGCCGACGGCGGGCATCATCTTGGTCGACAGCATCCACACCAGCGTCGACTGGGTCTTCTTCACTGGATAGAAAGCCATCCGGTACGCGGCCGGAATGGCGAGTAAAAAACATAACAGCGTCGAACCCACTGAAGCGAGAATCGAGTTCCAGACGTAGTTCGCGTACGCACTTCGGCCGAAGACTTCATGAAAGGATTCCAGCGTGGGAATAAAGAACAGGCTCAGCGACTGGGCTTCACGCTCGTTCTTGAAGGCCGTTATCGCCATCACAAAGATGGGAAAGAATATGGTAAGGGCGACGAGCCACGCCAGAGTGCCAAAGACCCATTTGCTTAACTTAGACTCAGTCATATCAACGGGCCTGGAGGTTTTTTGCCACCAATTTCACCATGAAGTAGGCCACGATGTTTGCCAGGATGACCGCCAGAATGCCTCCGGCCGAAGCGATGCCGGCGTCAAATTGCTGGAGGCCCAGGGAATACACGAGGAAGGCGAGGTTCGTCGTCGCCGTTCCCGGTCCGCCCGAGGTCGTCGTGTAGATCTCGGCGAAAATCGACAACAGAAAGATCGTTTCGATCATCACGACGACACCAATGGCGCGGCTCAGGTGGGAAATAGTGACGTAGAAGAAAAACTGCACGGGAGTCGCGCCGTCGACAGCCGCGGCCTCCTTTTGCTCCTGATCGAGCGACTTGATTGCGGTAAAGAGGATCAGGAACGCGAAGGGCAGCCATTCCCAGGAGACAATGATGATGATTGAAAGCAGGGGAAAGGTGCTGAACCAATCAATTGCTGGCAACCCCAGCTTTCCCATCGCCACGGCGATAAACCCGTAGACCGGATGCATCATCATGTTCTTCCAGATCAAGGCGCTCACCGTTGGCATCACAAAGAACGGCGCAATAACCAGCAACGCCGCGACGTTCTTTCCAAAGAACTCGCGATCAAAGAGAACGGCAAACAACGTTCCCAGCCCCACCGTGATGATCAAGACGGCGCAGATCAAAATCACGCTGTTCATGATCGCCGGGAAAAACGCGGGGTCTTCCCAGAGATATCTATAATTCTCGAAACCCGCGAATCCCCTGAGCTCAGGATTCAGGAGATTTTTTCGAATGAACGAGAAATAGATGGTCATCCCCAACGGGACGATCATCCAAAATAACAAAACGCCCACCGCGGGCGCCTGAAGCAGCGGCAAAACCTTGCTTGGTTTTGAATCGTCAGCCACTGCAGGAGTTGCCGCGGCGGGCTGTTGCGTGGTGCTCACTGAATTCGACGCTGACGCGCGGAAACTACTTCTGCAAACCAGCCTGCTTAACAGCCTTGTTCGCGGCAGCCTCGCTGGCCTTCAGAGCCTGATCGATGCTCATCTTGCCTGCCAGCGCGCCCGCGACATTCTGGCCGATCACGGTGCCGAAGGACTGGAACTCGGGAATGCCCACGAACTGAACGCCTGTATAAGGAACCGGCCTGATGGCGGGATTGGTGGGATCCGCGGTCTGCATTGCCTTGAGTGTCACCGCGGCAAAAGGAGCTGCTTTTTGATATTCGGGATTCTCATAGGTTGATTTCCGGGTTCCGGGAGGAACGGTTGCCCACCCGCTTTCCTCGGCAACCATCTTGATGTATTCCTTGGAAGTCGCCCAAAGCGCGAACTTCTTGGCCGCGTCCGGAGACTTTGAGGACTTAGGGATCGCAAACGCCCAGGACCACAGCCAGTGGGAACCATTGGGCGTCTTCTCAATGGGAGCATTGGCAAACGCCACCTTGTCGGACACTTGCGATTCCTTCGGATTGAAGAGCGGACCCGCACCAGAGGTGGCATCGATCCACATCGCCGCCTTCCCGGTCGCAAAGATGGTCAGGTTCTCGTTGAACCCGTTGGACGTGGCGCCCGGAGGCCCGTAGGCCTTCATAATATCGACATAGTAAGTAAGCGCGTTCTTCCACTCCGGAGTGTCGATGGTTGCATGCCAATCCATGTCGAAATAGGCTCCCCCGAAGGTGTTGACCAAGGTGCTAAAGAAAGCCATGTTTTCGCCCCAGCCCGGCTTGCCGCGCAGGGTAATTCCGTAGATGCCCTTTCCTTTGTCAGAGAGGGCTTCGGCAAACTTCTTGATATCATCATAGGTTGCCTGCTCGGGCATCTTGAGCCCTTTAGCTTCGAAGAGGTCCTTGCGATACATCAGCATCGAGCTCTCTCCGTTGAAGGGCAGCGCATACAGCTTCCCGTCGATAAGAGAGTCCGTCGCGCAGAGATTTGAAAACATCGTCGATGTCGTAATCGGCCGGAAATTCCTCCATCGCCGTGAGCCAGCCACGCTTGGCAAAGATCGGAGCCTCGTAAAGGCCGATGAAAATGACGTCGAACTGGCCGCCTCCGGTGGAAACGTCGGTTGTTATCCGCTGGCGCATGATGTTCTCTTCAAGCACCAGCCAGTTCAGTTTGATATCCGGATTCGCCGCTTCGAACTTCGTCGACAGCTTCTTGAGGGTAATCATGTCCGGGTTGTTGACCGTCACGATGTTCACCGTCTTCTGCTCGGCCAGGGCGCTAAGACAAGTGAACAAAATGGCTAGCAGGAATGCAAAATGCCTTTTCATAGTTCTTGGGATGTGAGTGGGGTTTGTTTTGGGGGGAAATTGGTCAGAAGTTCTCCGCTTCGAGGGGTTGGGGACTTATCCGTTTCGTCGAATCGTCAGCCCTGCTTTGGCGAAAGCTCCAATTTGGGAGGTATGCGGTATTGGGAACACTGGGAGGGAGCTCTTTCGTTGCTCCAACGCGATTGGACCGATGATTGAACTTAATCATCTTGAAGCAACTCAATCATAAACGTCAAACTTTTTTTGAAAAAATCCGGCCGGGGAGGCTCTTGTGCGCTCGGTTAGTATCGGAAGAGACCGAAGCGGCAATTGTCCGCAGGAAGAGCATGCCGCCCCGGGCGGCTGGCCACTTTCATCGCCATTGCGTGGGAGCGATTGGAACCGGAAAGCTAAAGGCCGCGCCGCCCCTTTAGATAGACTTAAACATTCTCAGCGAAGGCTAAGGTATTTGCGTGGCGGCGCGAAGAACAAGCGCTTGTCTCGCTGGCGGCCGTGTGATAATGGACATATACTGCAAGGCATAGAGTCCACAAATGCCCGCGGGCTAGCCCCCTGCTTGATCGATTCCCCCATTATTATGTTCGCTCAAGAGCGATTTAAGGCGATATCAAAGATCGTCCGCGAACGGCGTCGGATGACTTTTGCCGAGCTGCAGGCGGTCATTCCCGCATCCCCTGCGACCATCAGAAGGGACTTGGGCGAACTCGAGAAGTCCGGCGAAATTATTCGGGTTCATGGCGGCGTGATGGATACACGCTACGTGCGATCGGAAATCACGTTCGACGAACGGATGCTCCGCAACGTTCCCGCGAAGAGGGCAATCGCGGCGCATGCCGCCACATTGATACCGCCCGGGGCGAGCGTGCTCATCGACGCGGGAACGACGTGCCTCGAGGCGGGCAAAGCGCTTTTTGGAAGGAAGGACGTGCGCATCATCACCCACTCGGTGACTCTCGTGGAAGCCGCGCGCCAGGGAGAAGCGGAACTGCTTTGCGTTGGCGGGGAGCTGCGAAAGGTCAGCGGAGCTCTAACCGGAGGCCAGGCCTTGGGGGTTCTCGCCGCGGTTCGAGCGGATTTCGCCTTCATCGGCGCGTCCGGATTGGACGCGGAGGAGGGCTGCTCCAACACGCAGCTCTTCGAGGCCGAAATGACGAAGGCCATTCTCTCGCGAGCCACGCGTAAGATTCTCCTCGCGGACAGTACGAAATGGGAGCGCCCGAGCATTATTCGCTTCGCGGAATGGAGCGAACTTGACGACTGGATTACGGACAAACCGCGGACCCCGAAGGAGGCAACCAGGCTCAAGTCCTTCGGTCTGAATCTGCATATTGCCCGCGGCGGAAAGCCGGATTGAAGGACGCGCCTTCGCCTTGACGCATCGGCGGCTCACTGGCCCGAACTCTTGCCAACGCTGAACTGTTTCGGCGTTGACCGCCTTGGCCGTTCACTCGACGATCGGACGACGGCCCCAATCTCCCACCGGATATATGAAAATCATTCGCTACCTGGACGATCAAGATAACGAACACTATGGCGCGGAAGGGGAGGATGGTTCGGCATTCGAGCTCTCCGGCACGCTGCTTTCCGGGCTGAAGCCCACGAATCGCCCGGCAAATGTGAGGAAACTTCTTGCGCCTCTCAAGCCGTCGCAGATTTTTGGAATCGGGCTCAACTATCGCCGGCACGCCGAGGAAACAAACGCGAGGATCCCGGAATTTCCGGTTCTGTTCGCCAAAGGGCTGAATTCTCTGCAGAATCCGGGTGATCCAATCTTCATCCCGACCCATCTGGCCAGCGAGGAGGTCGACTATGAATGCGAGCTTGCCGTGGTTATCGGAAAACCATGCAAGAACGTGTCTCGCAGGAACGCGTTGGATTTCGTGCTTGGTTACACGTGCGCCAACGATGTCAGTGCGCGGGATTGGCAGAAGAAAAAAGGAGGCGGTCAATGGAGCCGTGGAAAATCCTTTGATTCCTTTTGTCCGCTGGGACCCTGCCTCGTGACTCCCGACGAGATTCCCGATCCCAACGCCCTGGCCATCCGCACCATCTTGAATGGGACCGCGGTTCAGGATTGGAACACGAACGACATGATCTTCGACGTTCCTTCCCTCATTGAGTTCCTCAGTGGCAGCACGACGCTCCTCCCCGGAACGACAATTCTCACCGGAACGCCGCACGGAGTGGGAATGGCGGCGAATCCGCCCCGCTGGCTCAAACCTGGCGACAGCGTCACTATCGACGTCGAAAAGATCGGGAGACTCACAAATCCCGTCGAAGCCGAACCATGAATGGGGCCGGCGAGCGTCCCGCTACTTGCCTAATCGCATCCAAACGGTTGCGGCTCCGCTCGCGGGCGGGATATCGGGGAGAGGCGGCGGAGCGAAGAACGTTACGGGAGTAAGTACATGCCGTCCGCAAAGAGCACGTAATTCTGACGTGCCCAATTTCGAGCAGTTTGTCGAAAGAAGGACCACGGCGCCGGGGGCTGCGCAAGGAAGAGCCAGCTCGATGAGCCGGCCATAGTCCCTCTGCGCTTGAAAGACCCGGCCGTTGTGTCCGCGTGAAAAGGTGGGCGGATCCAGGACAATCGCGTCAAATTTCTCACCGCGTCGCGCGAGGCGGGCCAGAACGTCAAAGGCGTCGTCCGCCACGAAGCGATGTCCTTCGCGCGAAAGCTCGTTGAGCGCAAAGTTGCGGCGTCCGCGCTCGAGAGCGGCCTTCGACAGGTCGACGCTGAGTGTCCGAGCGCCGCCCGCGGCTGCGGCAACGGAAAACGAACATGTGTAGGCGAAGGTGTTCAGGAGGTTCGCAACCTTGGACGCGCGCAATTGCCTTCGATTCGCCCGTTGATCGAGAAACAAACCGCAGGAATAGCCCGCCAGGAAGTCTATCTCGTAACGAAGGCCCTCTTCGTGGACGACTGCGGTGTGTTGGGGAGGAAGGCGTCCGAGCGAACGTGGCGCATCGTCCCTGCCGGGCGCTATGACAAGCCGCCGGGAGTAGATCCTCTCGATCAATATTCCCGCCTTTTCGCGCCAGGTTGCGAGTTCCTCCAAGATCCCGGAAGGTGGTTCTTCGGTGGTATGGGAAATGATCGCGCCGTCACCAAAGCGTTCGATCCGGCATCCTTCGCCATCGGCGATGCGGTAGGCGTCCGTCCCTGCGGCAGCAAACTCTTCGACGAGTCCGGGTCCGATCCATTCCATTACGTGGGGGTGAGCCCGAGCGGCCGGCCTTCGAAACACCATGGTTCCCCGGCCGTCAAGGCTGCGACTGGCCTCCGGAATGTTGGCGAAGGAACTCGGTAATGCTCGTTTGCACGTCGGGAGCCAAGGGGCCAAGCTCGACGAGATGCCCAGCACCCTCGACGGGAAGCAGGAGCGCCCCGGGAATCCGGCGAGCGACCGCCTCTGCCTCGGCAAAGGGCACGCACTTGTCTGCCGTGCCATGCACGACCAGCGTCGGCGCAGTGATACGCTCGAAGGGAAAATCGGACAGCGCACGGAGTTGAAGAATGTCATTGCGAATGCCTGCCTCTCTCACGCTCAACGGCACGAAAGTTCCGACAAGGCCTCGGAACCATTCGAGCTGATCCGCATCGTTTACGACAGAAGTTGCCAGCGCCTCCCGCTGGCCCGCGGTCCCGTTATTTTCAGCGTCAAGCATCGACAACAGCACTCCGCGTGGATCCCATTCGGTTTGCTCGACCCGAAGCCAGGCGCCAAGGTCCCCACCAAACTCGTTGAGTACGAGGCTTCCCGGTTCGCTTCGCTGCGCTTTCGCATCGGGATGGAACTTCGCGGTCACGCTGGAAATAAGAACCAAAGCCCACACTTTCCCAGGATGCCGAATGGCGAATTGGATGGCCGCGGGAGCCCCCGATGAACTCGCTAAAACCGCCACGCTGGAAATTCCCAGCGTATCAATCAACCCTGCCAGGGCGTCGGCCTGCTGCTCGGGCAAAATCCCGGTAGCCAACGGAGTCCGCAAATAGCCGGGCCGTGACGGCGCGACGATCTGAAATTCACCCGCTGCGAAAGAGGATCCCAAGAGCATCGCCTGGTCGTATCCGCCAGGCGAACCGTGAAAGACGAGCACCGCGGGTCCCTCGCCACGAACGAGAAACTCGACCGGTCCGAGATCGGTCTTGGCAATATCACTGGCGGAATCCAGCGCGGCAAGCACGTCCGATCGCCACGAAGCAAACCAGGCGAGAACGAATCCAACGACCAGTAACACCAGCACAAGCAGCAGGAAACTGCTTCTCGCGAGAAGCCGAAGCGATGAGGTCATCGAAGAAAGAGAGGAGCCCACGCCAAGCGGTGGCAAGAAAAAGAAGCAATCAGCGTCACTTTTCACACGTGACTGAAATTGGGGGCACACGGATTCGAACCGTGAACCAAGCAGTTATGAGCCGCCTGCTCTGACCGTTGAGCTATGCCCCCTTTTTGTAGACTAAAGAGGATTTTTCGGAGTTGCGGGAGGTTTTTTTCCGAACCCGACCGGGCGAGGCTGGAGGAACCGCCCGCCAAACCAGTCCCAGCCTTTGAGAGCGAGCGGATAGGCCACCAAAGAAAGAACGGCTCCCGAGAGGAGGCCTCCTATCACGAGTGGCAGCGGCGCATGGGAAAGAAGCGAAAGGACGTCCGTCGGGGGCTCACCGACTGGAGCTCTTCGCAGGGTCAGAGAGCCGAGCTCGTATTGCGCAAGAAGGAAAAATGGCGTCGTCAGGGGATTGCTCACCCAGGTGCACGTGATGGCAGACGGGATGTTCGCCCGAACGAAAAACGCGACCAGCGCGGCGGCCAGCATCTGGAACGGCAAGGGCATCATGGAAAAAAAGACGCCGATCGCACATCCCGACGCGAAGCGCGCACGCTCAGGCTGCCAGAGCTCAAGCGAGAACAACCGGTCGCCCAGCTTACGGTGCAGCCACGTGCCCCGCATATGCTTTATGCGCGGAAGGCGCCGCAAATAAGGCCCCGCCGAACTCCGCCGCCACTGACGCGGCTTCATCCGGGCGGAAAAAACCCTGCGATTTTCCTCCGCATCTCCGCTTGCCAAGGGTCGTTATGCTGCTTAAACACTTTGCTGTATGAAGAAGATTGAGGCCATCATTAAACCCTTCAAAATGGAAGACGTCAAAGAAGCTCTGGCCGAAGTTGGCATCGAGGGAATGACTGTCAGCGAGGTGAAGGGTTTCGGACGCCAAAAGGGCCATACCGAAATCTACCGCGGCAGCGAATATACGGTCGATTTTTTGCCCAAGGTCAAGTTCGAAATCGTGGTCATCGACAGCATTGTCGAGAAGGCTGTCAAAGCCATTTCAGATTCCGCCAAGACGGGAAAAATTGGCGATGGCAAGATCTTTGTTCTTCCGATAGAGAACGCGATTCGCATCCGCACCGAAGAGACCGGAGAAAACGCGATCTAGTCCACAACGGTATCCTCAATGCCGAATTGGATTGTCGTCATCATTCTCGGCATCGTCGAGGGCATTACGGAATTCCTGCCCGTTTCCTCCACGGGTCATTTGCTTATCGCCGAGCACTGGCTCGGCAGTCATCAGTCCGATCTCTTCAATATCGTCATTCAGATCGGCGCCGTGCTGGCCGTGATTCCACTCTTTTGGAAGCGCATCGAAATGCTCATGCGCTGGAACGAGTCTGCGAGCCGCATTCTCAATCTGAAGATCCTGGTGGCGTTCGTCATCACATGTATCGGCGGACTCATCTTGAAGAAGCTGGGACTCAAGCTTCCGGAGAGCGTCCAACCGATTGCCATCGCCCTCATTATCGGGGGAGTCATTTTCATCGTTGTGGAAACCGTGGCCAAGGGGCACCAACGGTCGGATTTCATCTCCTGGCCGGTGGTGATAGCGGTCGCGGTCGGTCAGCTCATAGCGGCCGCCTTTCCGGGATCCTCCCGCTCAGGCTCCACGATCATGCTCGCGATGATCCTCGGCGCCAGCCGCGTCTCCGCGACCGAATTCTCCTTTCTCGTCGGCATTCCCACGATGCTGGCGGCCGGTTCGCTGGAAGTCTTCGACCACCTCAGAAAAGGCGAAACCGAGAATTGGGTCCTGCTCGCTTTGGCGGCCGTCACCGCCGCCGTGGTATCCTTCATCGCAGTGAAGTGGCTCCTGCGATACGTCCAGTCGCACACGTTTATCAGCTTCGGCATCTACCGTATCGTGTTTGGAATTCTGCTCCTCTGGCTGCTCTGGCCGAAACCGTGACTTCGATTGCGCCCGACCTTCAAGCCGCCGTGTTTTGTGAGGATGTGCGAACGGAAATCAGCGGCCAGCAAACGCTTGTCGGCGTGTTGGGAATGATTCCCGCCCATTTGCTGCCAATCGGCTTTTTCAAGCTTTGCCTTTGGACGCGCTGGTGCGGCGGCACCGGAGAATTCGTGGAAAAGTCGCTCATCCTCGGTTGCGACGACGAGCAAACCATCGCGCAAAGCGAGTTAAAGTTCTCCCTTCCCGCCCTGGATTCTTACGTCACGAACGTTCACATCCTTGGCGGGGTGCAATTCCGTGAATACGGAATTTATCATGTCGAGATCCGTCTCGACAACGAACTGAAGATGCGATTCCCGCTGCCCGTGGTTCCCGTTCAACAATCGGGGCAACCCGCGATCTAAATGTCGAGAGTCTCGCTATCGTCCGGCAGATAGACGGTATCCACACCGGAGAGTTCGCTCTCAAACAACATCTGAAGGTCTGCGCGCCGCTCGTCGAGCTCTGTGGAAACATGCGTCAGACAAAGAGTTCCAATCTGCGCGCCGCGCAATACGCCGATGAGCTCTTCCGGGGGGAAATGGGCGAGTTCGCAGATCAGAAGATCCGCGGGCTTATCCAAGAGGCCGCGCAGATCCTCCGCGGATCCGAGATCGCCCGAATAAATCAGGCGCTTGCCTTCCCCGAGGATTTCAAAAAGGAACGATTCGACCTGGCGATTTCCAATCTGCTCCCTCGCGACGTCGAGATGCGTGGTCGGGCGTGGAAAAACGGTTATGCCACCGAGGGCGGTCCCGGTTGCCGGCCGCCACGAAAAGATCTCAACCGGGAAAACCAGAACTTCTGACGGCAACAGGATGGCGTCGAGCCACGCCCGAAGAGGCGCGGACAGATGCTCCGGCACGCCCACCGGCAGCGGCTTTTGCCGGCCATGCAGCCAGCTTGCCTGTAGCAACAGCGGCAGCCCGCCGATGTGATCCGCGTGCGCATGGGTGATCCACACCGCGTCGAGTTCGCTAAGGGAGACGCCGATATCGAGCAACTGGCAAGCGCACGGTTCGCCAGCATCAAGGAGCACGTGCCTGTCTTCAACCCTGAGAAGTATGCTCGACTGAAAACGACCGGCAGCCACGTTTCCCGGCCCGGTACCTAAGAAAGTTACGGAGGACATCGCTGAAGTGGTTACGGGGTCTGGCACCCCTCGACAAGCTGTAGTACCCGAAAAAGTTGCAACGCCCGCCTTGTGAACGTTAAAGTTCGCCCAATGCAGTTCCTCCGCAAATATGCATTTTGGATCTTCCTTTTCTGCCTCGTGACCGCCTTGGTCAGCGCTCCCTCTCCGGATACGGCCAGGACGCGCCTCGCGGACGGCTTCGATCAACCCGTCGGAAAACCCGATGCGGACGGTTACTATACCTCGCGCGGCTTCCGGCCCAGATACCACATGGGCGAGGATTGGAACGGCCTCCAGGGGGGCAACAGCGACCTGGGCAAGCCCGTTTACGCAACGGCCAATGGCATTGTTGTCCTTGCCCGCGACATGCGCATGGGCTGGGGAAATTTGATCATCGTCCGTCACATTTTTCTCGAAGACCAGCAAATGAAAACCGCGGACTCCGTCTACGCGCACCTCGATAAGATCCTTGTGCGCGAGGGACAGCAAATTGTTCGCGGGCAGCAGGTCGGGACCATCGGCACGAATCGCGGAATGTATCCGGCACACCTTCATTTCGAGATCCGAAAGAATCTTTTCATCGGCTACAACCAGCGCTCGTTCGGAAAGGACTATTCCAATTACTACGTTCCCAGTTCATTCATTGCCCAGCGACGCAAACTGTACGGATCCGGCCGCAGCGCGCTTGTGGAGGTCAACACGTTCAACCTCCAGCCAGGGCAGGCGTCACCGGCGGATGTCTCGACCATTCCCGCCCAGGCCCGGCAAGCGCACCGGGAGGAAAGTCTTCCCCTGGCCCCTTCTTCCGGGTCGTCGAAGAAGCGGGATGCATTTCGCGTCGACCGCTTTGGCGATCTCTTCTCCAACTAGCTCTCCCTTACGCGCCTCTTGTCACCATCGGTCAGCGCGAGTAAAGAAGTGCGTGTTGACCATACCTGAAACCCTTTTTCTCATCGCCGGAAGAGGTCGCTATCCCTCTCTCCTGATTGAAGCGGCGCGCGCCTCCGGAGTGAGAAAGATTTCCGTCGCGGCGTTTGAGGGTGAAACGCCGGAATCCACAAGCGCCAGCGCGGACGAGGTGCATTGGTTGCGGATCGGCCAGCTGGGAAAGCTGCTCGATGCCGCAAAAAAGTCGGGCGCGCGTCATGCCATGATGGCAGGCCAGCTCGCCCCGTCCAACTTGTTCGACCTGCGCCCGGACATTCGGGCATTGTTGCTTCTTGCCAAATTGAAGCGGCGCAATGCCGAGACGCTCTTCGGTGAAGTCGCCAACCAACTCGCGAGCGCTGGCGTGGAGCTCTTGAACGCCATGACCTTTCTTGACCACCATGTCGCCCGGCCGGGTCATATCGCGGGCCCTCGGATTCGATCGCGCGACATGGATGACATCCGTTTCGGCTTTGAAATCGCCAAGGAGGTCAGCCGTCTCGACATCGGACAGTCAGTGATCGTCAGGAACGGAACGGTTCTGGCCGTGGAGGCCTTCGAAGGGACCGACGAATGCATCCGGCGCGGCGGCAGACTCGGCCGCAGGTACGCCATCCTCGTCAAGGTGACCAAACCGGGTCAGGATATGCGCTTTGACGTTCCCGTCATCGGCGAGATGACGATCGCGGCGGCTCGCGAGGCAAATCTGAAAATCATCGCCTGCGAAGCGAACTGCACCCTCTTGCTCGATAGCCCCGCGGTCTGCCGCGCGGCTTCAGAAGGCGGCATCACTCTCTACGGGATGTCAGAATGAGCATTCTCCGCACGGGCGTGGTCGGCGTCGGCCACATGGGAGTCAATCATGCGCGAATCTATTGGGAAATCCCCAACTGCACGCTTTCAGCCGTCTATGATCAGAACCAGGACGCCGCGCGCCAGGTGGCAAAAAAATACCGCGCGCACGCGGCAAGCTCCCTCGAGGAATTCGCGGAACTTGTGGACGCCGCGACAATCTGCACTCCCACCGTCACACACTACGAGATCGGCGCCTTCCTCCTGGAGCGCGGCAAGCACCTGCTGGTTGAAAAACCCGTCGCCGACACCCCGGCTCGCGCTCGCGCGCTTTCCGAACTCGCCGCGAGCCGTTCCTGTGTGCTCCAGATCGGTCACATCGAGCGATTCAACCCCGTGCTCACCGCGCTGGAAGGAAAACTCAATAATCCACGCTTTCTCGAAGTGACCCGCCTCTCGCCCTATCCGAATCGAAGCACCGATATCGGTGTTGTTCTCGACCTGATGATCCACGACATCGAAATCATCCTCCACATTGTCCGCTCGCCCATAGTCAGCATGGACCCGGTCGGAATTGCCGTCCTCAGCAAGGGGGAGGATATTGCCAATGTCCGCTTTCGCTTTGAGAGCGGCTGCGTTGCCAATGTCACCGCCAGCCGAATCAGTCGCGACAAAGTGCGGAAGATCCGCGTCTTCCAGGAAAACGCGTACCTTTCGTTGGACTATCAAAAGCAGGACGGCGTGATGTACCGGCTCCAGGATGGCCCCAAGGGTAAGCAGATCGTCCGTGAAAAAGTCGCGATCCAGCGCGGGGAACCTCTCAAGATCGAGCTCGAGGCCTTTATTCACTGCGCGCGAGAGGGAGCAAGGCCCAAGGTGTCTGGCCACGAGGCAGCGGACGCCCTGGAAATTGCTTTGGAGATCACGCGTCAAATCGAGGAAGCCGATCCCCGAAAGAGGAGCGATCTCCCGCCTCCATGACCAGCCTGTGGTTCGTTGCCGGCGAGGCCAGTGGGGACGCCCGCGCCGCCGAGGTGATGAACGTTTTGAGCGCGATCGACCCGAAAATTCGCTTTCTTGGCGCGGGCGGTCCGAAAATGCGGACCTTTGCGACCGAACCCTTTGACGATTGGATCGCGGCGGCCGGCGTGCTCGGGCTCTGGGACGTGCTGAAGCACTATGGCTATTTCCGGTTGAAATTTCTTCGCATGCTCGAGCTGATCGAAGAAACGCGACCCGACGCCGTCGTTCTCGTCGATTATCCGGGTTTCAATCTCCGGCTGGCCAAAGCTCTGCGGCAATGCGGCTATCCGGGGAAGGTCCTCTTCTACATCAGCCCTCAAGTCTGGGCCTGGAACCGCGGACGAATTCCCAAAATGGCCCGAATTCTGGATCTGATGATCTGCGTCTTTCCCTTCGAGCAGCCGATGTACGAGGCAAGCGGGCTTCGCACGGTCTTTGTCGGACATCCCCTCCTGGAAGCCCTCGCCGGCGAAAAGTCCGGCGTCGCGCGCGAAGAGAACCTTCTCGGACTCTTCCCAGGGAGCCGTGAACGGGAGGTGAAGCGAATCTTCCCCACAATGGTCGAAGCGAGCCGCCTCGTCCGGGAAAGAAGGCCGGACGTCCGTTTTGAAGCCGCCGCATCCAGCGAAGCGCATGCCGCCCGAATGTGGCAAATGGCCGGCGACATGCCGATCGTGATCCGGTCCGGGACGGCTCACGATCTGATGCAGCGGGCTTGCGCGGGAATCGTGTGTTCCGGCACGGCAACTCTCGAGGCTGCCTTTTTTGGGCTTCCGTATTGTCTCGTTTACCGGGTTGCCTGGTTAACCTTTGAGGTAGGCCGCCGGCTCGTCGATGTTGATTGCCTGGGCATCATTAACATCCTCAATAACTACAAGCAAAATCCACCCCCTGACCCCCGTCTTCCGGCACGACCGGCGCCTCACCTCGTGCGCGAGTTCATCCAGCATTTTGCGACGCCGGAAGCCCTCGCCTCGGAGGCGCTGCGCCTGTTGAACGATCCCCACGTCCGCGCGCGCCTCGTAGCCGAAGTCGATGAGGTCGTAACGGCCCTCGATGCCGAGGGGGCCACGCGGCGCGCCGCTCAAGTGATTCTGGATGCCGTTCGATAAATTTCCGAGTTCGAGATTTTCTTTCGACAATTTCCGGAGATTCTTACGCTGGAACTTTATCAATGCGATTCCGGACGAGAGTTTTCACGCTGTTGCTGGTCATGGCGATCCTGACCAGTTTGCTCATGGTTGCCTTCATGTACGGACCGACAAAACAGATCTTCATGGATCTGATGCGCACCAACGTGCTTTCCATCGCGGCGACCGCAGCCGCCATGCTGGACGCGGACTCCCATAGCAAAATCCGGACGCGCTCCGACCAGAATACCCCTGCCTACCAGGAACTCGAAGCCGAATTGCGCCGCGCCCGGGACGCCAACCGGCGCCGTGACATGTACGTCAAATACATCTATTCGATGCGCCCGTACCCCCAGGATCCGAAGACGGCAGAATTCGTCGTGGACGCCGAGGAAGAGGGGGTGAACAAGTCCAATGTTGGTGACGTCTACAAGACCGAAAACCCCAATTACGTTGTCCGCTTCAATGATTTTCAAGCTGACGAGGAATTTGTGAGCGATCAATGGGGCCTTTGGCTCACGGCAAATGCGCCGATTCGTGATGCCCGCAATCAGACGGTGGGTGCGGTCGGCGTGGATGTGAGCGCGACAGAGGCCATACAGCGCCTTAGGGGCTTGTTTTGGCACGGCGGTTTGGCTCTTGGCGTCTCCCTCGTCGCCGCCTACTTGCTTGCGAGTTTTGCTTCGCGGAAAATCGCTCACCCGCTGATCACCATTCGGAACGCGGTCGAGCGGATCACCGCCGGCGACTACAGCCAGACACTCAAGCTGAGTTCGAAGGACGAATTCGGAGAAGTCGCCAACGCTCTCAACAAGATGACCCTGGGGTTGCAGCAGCGGGAGGATCTCAAGAGCGCGCTCGCGCGCTATGTTTCCGAGGACATCCTCAACGAAATCATTTACGCGGGCAGACCCTCCGAACTTTACAGCCAGCGCAAAAAGGTCACCGCGCTCTTCGCCGATGTGCGCGGATTTACCAATTTTTCAGAGCAGTTGAGTCCCGAGGAAACCGTGGCGATGTTGAACGATTATTTTGAGAAGATGATAGAGGCTGTTTTCAAGAATTTTGGGCACTTGAATAAATTCATGGGCGACGGCCTCATGGCGCTCTTTGGCGCCCTGCGCGACGACGAATTCCAGGAGGAACACGCCGTGCAGGCGGCCATTGACATGCGCACCGCCCTCAAAGAATTGCAGGAAAGATGGGCCCTTTCCGAAAGCAGAGCCCGCGATGCCCTGGCGTCCCTCCGCATAGGCATCGGAGTCAATACAGGCCTTGCCATCGTCGGAAATATCGGCTCCAAGCAACGCATGGAGTTCACGGCCATCGGCGACTCAATCAACCTCGCGGCGCGCCTAGAACAGGCAACACCGGATCGCGGAGTGGACATCCTCGTGAGTGAATACACCTACGTCGCCACGCGCAGCCGCTTTCCCTTTGAGCCGGCAGGAGAGATTTCCCTCAAGGGCAAAACCGAAAGCACTCGCACCTACACGATCAGAAAACTGGCATGAATGAGTCCTCCCTCAAGACACATCTCGAATCCCTCTGGGCGCCGTGGCGTGTCGAGTATTTCCGCGCGGAGCACCAGTCCGGATCCGATTTCCTCAGCGAAGCCGCGCAGGCCGACGACGACGCTGCCCACCTCGTCGTCACACGCCGCAAAGCCGCGTTTCTGCTGATGAACAAATACCCGTATTCCGCGGGGCATTTGATGGCGGTGCCTTATCGCAAGGTCTCCGAAATGACGGAACTCACCGACGAGGAAGTGCTCGAACTCTGGCATCTCTGCATTCACGGCCAGCGCTTGCTTAAGGAATGCGTCAAAGCCCAGGGATTCAATGTCGGCTGGAACCTGGGGAAGCCCGCGGGCGCGGGCGTCCAGGACCATCTCCACCTCCACATCGTCCCACGCTGGGTTGGTGACGCAAATTTCATGACCGTCGTCGGAGGCGCCCGCATCATCCCCGAAGCGCTGCAGCCGCTGTATGACCGTCTGAAAGCCGCGCAGGACCAGTTGAGCGCCGGGCCCTGAGATCTTGATCCCTTCCCGACTGGGCCCTCTTCGCGCTGAGAAACCCGGATGACTTCGGAGTCGCCCTCAGTCTTCGATGTCATCGTTGTCGGTGGCGGCGCTGCCGGAATGATGTGCGCGCTCACGGCCGGGCAGCGCGGGCGCCGGGTAGCCCTCCTGGAGCACAGTGAGCGGGTGGGCAAGAAAATCGCGATCTCTGGCGGGGGCCGCTGCAACTTTACCAACGTCCATGCCAGGCCGGAAAATTTCCTTTCTAAGAACCGCGACTTCTGCCGCTCCGCATTGGCGCGCTACACGCCTTGGGACTTCATCGAACTGGTCGAAAGGCACGGGATTGCGTACCACGAAAAGAAACTCGGCCAGCAATTCTGCAACGGCAGTTCCCGCGCGATCGTCGCGATGCTTCTCGACGAGTGTCGTGCCGCGAAGGTGGAGATCCTCTGCAACTGCCGCGTGACGGAGGTGCGAAAATCCGACCGCTTTCACGTGAGAACACAGGCCGGGAATCTCACCTGCGACTCCCTTGTCATCGCCACGGGCGGATTGTCCTTCGCCAAGCTCGGTGCGACGGATTTCGGATATCGCACGGCCGCACAGTTCGGACTGCGCGTAACGGAACTGCGGCCCGGTTTGGTGCCCCTCACCTTCCAGGATGCGGAAAGGGCGGACTTTCAAAAACTCAGCGGCGTTGCCCTGCCGGTCGTGGCACGCGCCGGCGGCGCTTCGTTCGGTGAAGCGATGCTCTTCACTCATCGTGGTCTGAGCGGCCCGGCGATCCTGCAAATCTCCTCGTATGTTCGAGACGGCGAGACCGTTTCCATCGATCTCCTTCCGGACGGAGAGAATTCCCCCTCCCTGTCCACGGAGCGCGGGCCGGATCTCATCGCCGTTCTGAGCCGCTACTGGCCGCGCCGGCTCGCCGAAGCATGGAGCCGGCGACACGCTCCGGACAAGCCCCTGTCGCACTACAATTCCCAGGACCTGCGCGATCTCGACAGGCTGCTCCACCATTGGCCTCTTCAATTCTCGGGCACCGAGGGCTATCCAAAAGCCGAAGTCACCCTGGGCGGCGTTGACACCGGTGAACTCTCTTCCAAGACCCTGGAATCCCGAAACGTTCGCGGTCTTTTCTTTATTGGGGAGGTCGTGGATGTCACCGGATGGCTCGGCGGATACAATTTCCAGTGGGCATGGGCCAGTGGTCACGCGGCCGGATTGGTTGTCTAAGCGCCGATCATCGCTAGAGTCCTCCGATGACTTCCCGCCGCACGCGTCCTATCGAGCGGGACGCCGCCCTGGCCGGGGTTCAGGCCGTTTACTCCGACCTGGCGGCGCGGCCGATCGATCGTCAATGCTCGCTGCGCACCGAATGCTGCCATTTCAAACGAACAGGATTGACTCCTTTTCTGACCAAGGGCGAGGCCCTGCTCGCCGCGAAAGCCCTCCGAGCGTCGGGGCGCACAAGGATCCCGGATCGCAAGGACGGGGCGTGTCCGCTTCTGGATCCGAAGACTTCGCGCTGCCTCGTCTACGAGGCCCGCCCTTTCGGCTGTCGCACGCATTTTTGCGAAGCGGCAGGCGGGCCGTATTCGCGGCGAGAGGTCCTCGACTTGATCCGGCGGCTCGAACGTATTGATGCGCAAGTTGGCGGGAGCGGCGCGCGCCCTCTGCCTGATGCCGTCGCCGAGGGCTTGCGTATGCTGGCCTAGCGGGCTAAGTTCCCGCCCTTTTGCCATGCTCACAGTCTCACAGCTCACCAAATCCTACGCCGGGCGTGTCCTTTTCGAGGATGCGTCCCTGCAGGTCAATGCCGGAGATCGGGTTGGCTTGATCGGACCCAACGGGGCGGGCAAATCGACGCTCTTTTCGCTCATCCTTCGCGAAAGCTCCCCGGATTCGGGGACGATCTCCCTTCCCCGGGGGGTGAGCTTGGGTTTCCTCCCCCAGGAGAGCGCACCCGGCGGCGACGAAACCGTCCTCGAACTGGCCACGGCGATTTCCCCGAGCTTCGTCGAAGTACAAAAGGCTCTGCGCGACTACCCTGATGAGAGCGCGGACGAGCACCATGAAGCGGTCGCGCGATTCGTCGAACTGGACGGGTACAATCTTGAGGCAAAGGCCAAGAGGATCCTTGCCGGTTTGGCCTTCCGCGAGAGCGACTTCAATCGCCCGGCCCGATCGATGTCCGGCGGCTGGATCATGCGGGCCCATCTTGCCCGACTGCTCGTGATGGAGCCTGACCTGCTGATGCTGGACGAGCCGACCAACCACCTCGATCTCGAATCTCTGGGTTGGTTCCAGAACTATCTCAAGATGTACGCGGGAGCGATTCTGGCGATTTCCCACGATCGCGAATTTCTTAACGCGATCTGCAAGACAATCGTGGAGATCTCCCGTCAGGGTCTTCATCGCTATACGGGCAACTACGACAATTTTCTGTCGCAAAAACGGGAAAGAGAAGAAAACTACCTCTCTGCCTATAAGAACCAGCAGCGCGAAATTGCCCACCTCGAGGAGTTCGTAAACCGGTTTCGGGCCAAGGCCAGCAAAGCATCTCAAGCTCAAGAGCGCATCAAACGTCTTGCAAAAATGGATCGCCTCGAAGCGCCGCGAGCCGGCGAGGCGAAGATCAAGTTCAGGTTCCCTCAACCCGTCCGGGGCGGCCAGCGGGCGATCACGCTGGAGCACGTGCGTCAGGCCTACGGAGCACACACGGTCTACAGTGATCTCAATCTTACCATCGAGCGCGGCCAGCGCACGGTACTGGTCGGCCCAAACGGGGCGGGCAAATCGACGCTCTTGAAAATCCTCGGCGGGCTCGTCGGCATCCAGGCGGGAGAACGGCTGCCCGGTCACAATGTCAGCATCGGCTATTTCGCGCAGCATCGGATAGGCACCCTGGATGCGCAGCGCACCGTGCTCGAGGAGGCCGTGGCGGATGCCGGAAACGTTGGAGAACAAACGGCGCGCACTGTGCTTGGCTCATTTCTCTTCCGCGGCGATGACGTTTTCAAGACCGTCGCCGTGCTGAGCGGCGGGGAGAAAAGCCGTCTTGCACTCGTGAAGATCCTCCTCCAGCCGCCCAACCTTCTTCTTCTCGACGAGCCGACAACGCACCTCGACATGTCAAGCATCGATGCGCTGATCCAGGCCCTCCGGCAATACGAGGGCACACTCGTCTTTATCAGCCACGATGTGCATTTCATCCGCTCGATCGCCAGCACGGTCCTTCACATCAACGCGGGACAACTCACCCCGTATCCGGGCGACTATGATTACTACCTGGAAAAGTCCCACGCGACCTCCGAGCGCGGCGCGCTGGTCGCCGCGCTGAACGAGGGCAACGATCGGATCGAACCACCCGCTCCTTCCGGCCGGAAGCAGGGCATCCGCGAAATCCGCGAGCGCCGCAAGGCGGACGCCGAACGCAAACAGGCTTCCGGGATGGTGCGTCGCGCAAAGGAAAAGGACCTCGCAAAATTGGAAGCCACCATTCTAAGGCTCGAAGCGAGACAAAAGGAACTCGCGACCCAACTCGAGCATCCCGATATCTACGACGACGCGTCCAAGCCGCTTGCGCTCAATCGCGAGCTTTCGTCCGTGACCGCGGAATTGGAAATGGCGAACGCCGCCTGGAACAGCGCCTCAGACGCGCTCAGCGCCCTGGCGGGCGATCATCACGTGAAGAAATAGCGTGTCAGATGAAAGAAGACGGGCGCTGAGAAACAAAGCGAATCGATCCGATCCATCACCCCGCCATGTCCCACCAAAGGGCGGTCCCGAGCAGTGTTGCCGTGGCCACGCCACCCAGAAACCCTTCCCAGGTTTTGTTTGGGCTTACCGTCGGGGCGATGTTGTGTCTGCCGAGGAGCTTTCCCCAGATGTATTGCAGAACGTCGCTCGCCTGCACGACCAGAACGAAATAGAAGAGCAGCTTTCCATTCTGGCCTTCAAAGCCGGGGATCTCCAGGTTAAGGAGCGCCGGGGCGTGGCTGACGCAATAAACACAAATCATGAGCGCCCATTGCATCGTGGCCGTTCGTTCCAGAAAGCGCTCGCAATCTCCGCTCAAGACACTGCGCAGCGGAACAAAAAGAAACGCGTAAACCGGAATGAAGATCGCGAACAATCCGCAATTGGATCAGCCCGGCGGCGGCGAGAAAGAGCCGTGGCTGGACGCTGACCGTCGTCTTGCCCGTTAGCGCAAGGCAAAGACCGGCTCCGCCCGCAAACAGCGCGCTGGCGACGGAAATGACGTTCGGCCGGACGCCAACGCGGGCGAGCCAGGACGCCCCATGCGCTGCCCATCGCGTTTCGCGCGCCTTGATCGGACGGCGCGCTGTGTTCATCTGAATCATCGAGCGAGCCTTGTCATGGGAGATTCCAGGGCGTTTGTGCCGCCGGCGATGAGGACATCGCCGCTGCAGGTGCGGACTTGCCCGAGCTTATCTGCCCCTGCCGAGGAAAGCGTCGATTCGCTGGGAGACGGCTTCGTCCATGGTGATTAATGGGGGCCACCGGCGCTGGAAGCCTTCGCCGGAAAGCTTCTTTGTCGCGTCAATGCCGAGCTTGCTGCCGACCGCGATTTCGCTCGTGGCGTGGTCAAGCACATCGGACGGGCCCTTGGTAAGGATGCTGTCGCGCTGCGGGTCGGTATTGGCGCACAGGCGGAAGAGAACGTCGCTCGTGTTGTGCACATTCACATCGTGATCCACGACGATGATGTATTTTGAAAACATCATCTGCCCCATGCCCCAAAGGCCGTGCATGACCTTGTACGCCTGCATCGGATAGGTCTTTTTTATGCTGACGAACACGAGATTGTGGAAGACGCCCTCGGCTGGCAGCGCGATATCGACGATCTCGGGAAAATTCATCTTGAAAACGGGCAGAAACAATTTCACCGACGCCCCGCCCATGTAAAAATCTTCCATCGGCGGGATGCCGACGATCGTGGCTGGATAAACGGCATCCTTACGATGTGTGATGGCTGTGATGTGAAAGACAGGATAGGGCTCGGGCAACGTGTAGTAGCCGGTATGGTCTCCAAACGGGCCCTCCTCGCGCAGGGGCTCACGCGGGTCCACGTATCCCTCAATGACAAAGTCGGCATTGGCGGGGACCTCGAGATCGCTGGTTTCGCACTTTACAAGCTCAATCGATTTCTTGCGCAGATAGCCCGCGAGCAAGAATTCATCAAGCCCATCAGGCAGCGGCGCGGTGGCGGCGAAAGGGAAGACCGGATCGCCGCCGACGAAGATGGCGACCGGCATGCGAGTGCCCGTTTCGTAGTATCGGCGTCCGTGGCGGGCCCCAACTTTTTGCAGCTGCCAGTGCATGCCCGTCGTGCAGTGGTCATAGATCTGAATGCGATACATCCCGACATTGCGTTCCCCGGTGTCCGGATCCTGAGTGACCACGCAGGGAAGCGTGATGAAGCGTCCTCCATCGAGCGGCCAGCATTTGAGAATGGGCAAATCGAGCAGAGTAGGCGCAGAGCCAAACGTGGAGGGATTCTTCCAGTCCGGCGCCGGCGGCCAGTTCTCGACTCTCACGTCCGCGGGTTCCATTTTCTGGATAATCTCCTTGCACGGTCCATTATTGACCCGTTTGGGCCTCGCGTGGCGCATCTCGAGCGCCGTGCCCAGCAATTTCACGGTTTCGCGAAGGCTGGTAGGGGGCTTTGCCTTGAGGAGCGACCCAAGTTCCGCGGCCACGTCGTCCACGGAATCCGCACCCATGCTCATGGCCATTCGCTTCCAGGAGCCCATGGTATTAATCGCAACGGGGAACGGGCTTACCTTGCCCTCCACCGTGGGCTTTTCGATCAGGAGGGCTTTACCGCCCCCTGGCAGCTTCATCTCGCGATTGGCAATCTCGGTGATTTCCAGCTCGGTCGCCACCGGCTCGACGATGCGTTTCAGTTCACCGGCCTTGTCCAGCGCGTCGACAAATTCCCGATAGGAGGCGTAGGCCATATCAAACGGCCGGGGCCGGATCCCCGGCGGGCTCGGAACGCGGCGCCGGCAGGAAGAGGCTGCGCAGCTCGGCGCGGAGCCAGATCCGCACGCCGCGCAAGATCAGCTTCCAAACATGCCGATTCGGTTCGAAACCCTTCAACAACGTCCGCGAATCCAGATTCTTCGAACCGTAGACGCCGGCCGCCATTCGCTTTTGCGCGATGCGCACAAGGCGTTTGTTGTAAAAAGCCATGAGGCGGCGGACAATGATACCGTCAACAGGCCCTTCAAAAGGAAACTGGGAAAATCCCGTGCGCGGACACCGCATTACGGAGCGGACGGGCCCGAAGAAAAACAAGCCGAGATCCATGAGAAAGGCGGCACTCATCAACTCCTTGTCGCCCAGATAGTAATATTTGTCCTTGTAAAGCGCTTCGAACCATCCCCGATACGAGCGTGAAAACCTCGCGTTCAGGTCGTCCAAATCGCAGGACTCTCCCCGGTTTTCTCGAAGGATGCGGTCCACGGCCACGGAGACCGTCCAGGAGCAATAATCGAGCCCCTGGCTGTATAGGGGATCAAGGAAGGAGGCCGCATCGCCAACGATCTGCCAGCCTCGCCCCGCGATTCGTGAGGAAGAGTACGGCAGCGCCGAATACGCCTTGACGTCACCTTCAATGTATTCGGCGTCTGCAAAAATCTCTCTTCCGATGGGATGGGTCAGCAAATGCGCTTTCAACCTTTCGCCCAGGCGCGAGCCTTGTGGCGGGCGATAGAGACGCGTATCGTAGACCAATCCCGCGCTGTAATCTCCTCCCCGCAAGGGAATGATCCAGCACCACCAGCCGTAGCCCGTGAGATGGTTCGTCGCGGAGGCCCTGCTGACCTGACACGAACGCGCATAGCTTGGAAAGCGGCTCAACAGATCGTAGCCGTCCCAATCCTTCACATTGCGAAAGCGCGCCCAGATCGCGCTGGTCGGATGCTCGGGAAGACTGCGCAAGAGCCCCAACCGGCGGGCCAGCAAGGTCGCCCGGCCGCTCGCATCAATGACCCAGCGGGCAAACAGTTCGCGCTGTCCATCGGCGCCCTGGACCACAAGACGGGAGGGACCGGATTCGGAGACGTCGATCGAGGCGACCTTCGCAGGTCGCCAGATGTCCGCCCCGGCTTCCTTGGCGAGAAGAAGGACGTGCTCATCGAGGACCTCACGATCCACCTGGTAGGATGGCAAGCGCACCTGATAAAATGCTCCGAGCTCACCGCAGCGCTCAAAATCATCTTCGGGTCCTTGCGAGAACCAGAAGCGCAGGCCGTTCTTCGCCACATGGTGGTGGCAGAGGTGATACGTCAGTGCCAGGCGTTTGGTAAGGAAGCACCCGCTCACCTCCGTGGTCGCCTCACCGACCTTGCGATCAAAGTGCGCCGATCGCTCGAGCACCACAACACGGAGGCCGGGAGCTTCGCGCCGGAGCAGCAACGCGGTTGCCGCACCGGAAAACGCACCGCCTATCACGGCGACATCGTAGCTTTCCTGCATTCCCTCTTGAATAGACGCCGAAACGAACGCTGGCAAACAGTCTCCTTCGCCAGAACGAATTGAACTCGACGAAGAATGGAGAGGAGCGTTGCATTCTCCCCACCGTGGGGCATCTTTGCGACATGACAATCAACATGCGCAATTGGCTTCTGGCGACGGCTTGCGCGATGGCATTCTTGCCCCGCCTCCAGGCACAGACGGACAATTCCACAACCGCTGCAAAGCCTGCGGACAATTCCGCAAAGCCCCAAAAGAGCGGGGTGACAAAACTCGACGGAACAAAACTTTTGGGAGTTGTCGAGATCACGGATGATTACACGATCCGAATTTCAAGTGATTCGGGAATTACAAGGCTTCCACTCGCACAGCTCGGGGATGCCGACTTTCAGAAATACGGATTCCAAAAAGACCGCTCGAAGGACGGGCGCTTTTGGCACGAGCGCAAGGAAGCGCTTGAGTCCTCCAAAGAGGATCCGGAGTCCAAGAAGAATGCAAGCTCCGAAGGAGAGGCTCCCGTCGAGATCCGCCTGTCGGAAATTTCAGCATTCCAGCCCTTCATCGCGGCCTACGAAAAGACGCTTTCTGCCAAGAAAAGTGAAAAAGCGACCGCGACGAATAACGGGAAACCCGACACTTCAGATATTCCATTCCGACCCATGTTTTCCGAGCCTGGTTTGGGAGGTCCGCTTCCCCAGCCTTTGTCGGGCTTAAGCCGTTCAGCGATCCAACCGGCATCGGCAATCCAGCCCGCGGTCCCAGGAGGCGGGCAGATCATCGAATCGGCCTCGGGGGCGGCGGGATTGCCGTCCGGGCCGTAGCGCCTGATCGATTCTCAATCGCGACCCGAGGTTTCCAACGAACTTGGTGAATTCGCATCACCGATGCGGGCTCCTGTGGATAGGATTCTGCCGTGGCCAGATCGCCTGAGAGCGACAGCCGTCGCAAGGCGCTCGATCATCTCGCGGTGGTGGGCAGCTGTCACCGTGATCCGCAACCTTGCGGAGCCTCGCGCGACGGTGGGATAGCGGATGGCAGGAACCAGAAAGCTCTCGGCCAGGAGCGATCGCGAAGCGTCCATCGCAAGCTCCTCATCACCGACGATTACCGGAAAGATCGCGCTTTGCGCAGGCGCTGACAGACCGGAAGCGAGCGTTGCAATATTTTCCTGAAGCTTCCTCACCAGCGCTTCTCCTTCCTCCGCTTCGAGGAGTTCCACCGCCGCGCAGGACGCCGCCGCACAATGCGGGGGCGGCGCCGTTGAGAAAATAAAGCTGCGGGCCCGGTTAATCAGATAGTCGCGCAAGGCGGCACTCCCGCAAATATAGGCGCCAGACGATCCCAGCGCCTTCCCCAGCGTACCCATTTGCACCTCGATGCGACTGGCAATGCCCGCCTCGCCAGCCAGTCCGCGGCCCTGTTTTCCGACCACGCCGATGCCATGCGCCTCGTCTACAAAAAGCCAAGCCCCGAAACGATCCTTCAACTCGACAATTTCGGGCAACGGGGCACGGTCCCCGTCCATGCTGTAAACAGACTCGACAAGCACGAGCACCCGGGCGGCGGGTCGGGTCTCGGCTGCCCACCGCAGATGGTCTTCCAATTTCTCGAGTCGATTATGCGGAAAGACCCGAATCGATGCCCCGCCAAGGCGGGCGCCATCCACGAGACAAGCATGACAGAGCTTGTCCATGATAATCACGTCGTTCTTCCCCGCCAGCGTGGGAATCGTTCCCAGCGCCGCCGAATAACCGCTCGAAAAGCTCAATGCGGCTTCGGTCTGCTTGAACCGAGCGAGAGACTCCTCGAGGCGTAGATGATGCCTGTGCGTGCCGCAAACCAGCCGGGAGGCTCCCGCGCCGGCACCGGCCCCCTCCAGCGCGTCGTGGGCAGCCTTTCGAATCTTCGGATGTGCGGCCAGTCCGAGATAGTCGTTGGAAGAGAAGTTCGCCAGCAAGCGTCCGTCGCACGCCACCTCGGGCCCTTGGGGGGATTCGAGGACGCGCAAGGAGCGGCGCAGGCCCGCGCTCTGAATGCGTTCAAGCTGGCCGTTAAGAAACTGGTCGAAATTCATCCATTCATCAAATGCAGCATCTGCCTCACCGCCGTTTCCATGCCTGCGAAGATCGCGCGCGAAACGATGGAATGGCCGATGTTCAATTCGACGAGGTGGGGAATCCGGAGGATGTCGTGAATATTTTCGTAGTTGATTCCGTGCCCTGCGTTGACGTTGAGTCCGGAAGAATCGGCCAACTCCGCGGCCTTGATGAGACGCGCGAGCTCGATCTCACGGTCTGCGCCCGAGCTATTTGCGAAGGCTCCGGTGTGCAACTCGACGAACTGCGCGCCAAGCTCCGCCGCCGCAGCAACTTGGGGCTCGTCGGGGTCAATAAAAAGACTTACGAAAATGCCCCGTTCCTTGAGGCAGGAAATCGTCGGACGCAGAGAGGATTTCTGCGCCGCGCAATCGAGCCCGCCTTCCGTTGTCACTTCCTGGCGGTTTTCCGGCACTAAGCAAACATCCTGCGGCCGAATGCTCAGCGCAAACTCGACGATTTCCGACGAGTTGCCCATCTCCAGGTTGAGTTTTGTGCCGATTCTCTCCCGCAGGTTGTAGATATCCTGATCCTGGATGTGCCTTCGATCCAGCCGGAGATGAGCGGTTATGCCATGCGCTCCGGCTCGCTCCGCCGCCAGAGCCGCGGCGACGGGGTCGGGCTCCGCGTTCGGCGCGTAGGGCGCCTCGCGATGGCGGGCTTGGCGCAGCGTCGCCACGTGGTCGATGTTGACTCCCAGTTTGATCATGCCGGATGAATCAAGAGGATACTTTTGAAGGAAAGCAAAGGGAAAACGCAAGCTGGCAGCGCGCCGCCGCGGCGAAGCACGTGCCCGTTTCGACTTCTCTCGCGCCGTTCGCCGGACCCGGATCGCGAAATCGTGCGTCAAACGCGCGAGGCTTGAACAGAATTCGCACCGACACTATCCCAATCGCGTGACCGGAAGGCTGAAAACACTCCCCTGGATCGAGATTGGTATCCTGGCACTTGCCGCGGCGCTGCGTATCGCCTTACTCGACATCAAGCCGCCGCATTTCGACGAGGGCATCAACGGCTGGTTCGCCGATCAAATGACGCGCACCGGCTACTTTCGCTATGACCCCACCAACTACCACGGACCGCTGCACTTCTACGCCGTCTTCCTTTCGCAAACCCTTTTCGGCCGGAATCTCTGGGCGCTGCGCCTGCCCGCTGTCGTGGCGAGCCTGCTTGCGGTTTGGTCTCTCCTGCGCTTTCGAGAGCATCTCGGCGCCCCGGCTGCCCGGCTCGCAGCGCTTGCGATGGCCGTCTCCCCCGCCTACGTTTTTTATGGACGCTACTCGATCCACGAGTCGTGGATGGTCCTCTTTTCGATCCTCTTTCTTTGGGCGGTGATTGGACTATGGGAAAAGGGCGAGCGCCGTTTCCTTTTCGCGCTGATCACCGGGGCGAGCGGGATGATTCTCACGAAAGAAACCTACGTGCTCCACATCGGCTGCTTTCTGCTCGCAAGCCTCATGCTCTGGCTCTGGCAAAAGCTCCTTCCCTCGCGTCCGCCCCTGCCACTCGCGCGCCAGCAATGGACCTGGCAGGATCTTGGAGCAAGCGGAGGAATCGCGCTCATCGCGATCGTGTTCTTCTATTCGGGGACCTTTCTGGATTTCCAGGCGATGAGCGGTCTCTACGAGACCTTTGCCGCCTGGTTTCATACGGGCGTCCAGGCCGCGGGCCACGAAAAATCGACTTACCAGATCGGGCCTCTGAACTATTATTGGCTGGCACTGATGGCGCGCTATGAATGGCCTGCCCTGCTCGGGCTCGGGCTTTGCCTCCGCTATATTGCGCCATCCGACGCACGCCTTAGATATCTCGCGATCTACGGCTCGGGCGTGCTGCTCGCCTACTCGCTGATACCCTACAAGACGCCCTGGTGCATCATTTCAATCCTTTGGCCGTTCTACCTCATACTGGGTTCCACGGTGCTCGGGCAAACGAAACGATCCCTCAAGCGGCTGACCCGCTTACTTCTTCGGCTTGTGGTTGCGATCTGCGTTGCGGTCAGCGCCTTTCTTTGCCTCCGCCTCAATTTCTTCCGGTTCACAGACGAGAAGGAGCCCTACGTTTACGTGCAGACATTTCCCGAGATCGAAACGCTCACAAAGCCGCTCCTCGAAATGGCACGGAAGGATCCGCGATATTATTACGTGCGCGGCCAGATCCTGCTGGAAAGCTATTATCCTCTCCCGTGGATGCTCGGCGACTTTACACAGATCGGCTACTACAAGAAGGAGGAGCCCCCTGCGGCTTATGATGCAGACGTCGTCGTCGCGGAGAAGGATCAGGCCGAAAAGGTCGAATCCGCGCTGGTCGGCGATTACTATAAGCGGACTTTTCGTCTCCGCGATTCGCAGGAGGAATGCGTCGCCTATTTCCGCAAGGGGACCTTCGAGGAGTGGTTCAAGGGCGCCCCCCCTCTCTTTCAGGGAAAGCCATGAAGTGCCTCACTTCCGCGCTCGCCTTTGCATCCGCGAGCGTTGTCACCGCGATCCTGCTGGGCTTTCTGTTTTCCGGACTCAACGCTGCCATCGTCCGATCAGCCATCGCGTGCGGAATTCTGGTGGCGGGTGCCGCATGGTGGACGACCAATCCGCAACCGCCCGCGCGACTGGGCCTTTGGGATTGGCTGGCGCTCACTGTCTTCGCGCTTGCGTCCCTGCGCGCCTTCCTGTGGGTCATCTATTCCCGCGGCGACGAGATCTGCGTGCTATCGCCAAACAATCTTGGCGACCTTTCGCTTCATCTCAACCTCATTCGCTATCTGGCGAGCGGCGTCGCCCTCTGGCCGGAGAGTTCGATTCTCAGCCGTGTGCCCTTAAGCTATCCGCTCGGCGCTGATCTCTTTAATAGCCTGCTCGAAGTCTGCGGCATCGATACAATTCGCGGTCTGGTCTGGACGGGGCTCTTCGGCGCCGCTTTGACCGGATATGCTCTTTGGTCATGGGGCGGCGCCTTCGGGGTCGCCGCTTTCCTCTTCAACGGCGGGCTTGCCGGTTTCGCGCTGCTGCGCACGCTTCAGATCGAAGATTTCCAGCGCGACTTGGTCTGGAAAAATCTCTTTCTGGCGATGTTTGTCACGCAACGGGGCCTCCTTTTTGCGCTCCCGAGCGGTCTGCTGCTGTTGTCTGTCTGGCGCGAGCGCTACTTTCGCGGCTCGAGTCGCATCATCCCCTTCTGGCTGCAGCTTTTGCTCTATGCGGGCATGCCCCTCTTCAACATTCACGCCTTTCTCTTTCTCAGTCTGGTTCTGCTTGGAATTTTCCTGGCCTCGTTCTTCGACGCGAAGACGTCCGACGGGCAAAGCGCTCCCAGCGCGGGTGCATCCGAGAGTGTCGCAAGGCCGGCGCGGCCAGGCCCCTTCTTCCGGGGCGGAACCTTCCCCCGCCGCGAAGTGCTTGCTTTGGTCGCTTCGGCTGCCGTGCCCGCGACTTTCGCCCTCTTCCTCGTCACGGGATTCTTTTCGGTTTCTTCCGGCATGCGGTGGTCTCCGGGGTGGATCCCCGGAGAAGCGGGAGGGAGCTTGTGGGTCTGGATCTGGAACTTCGGCCTCGCGCTGCCTCTGTCTCTGGGGCTCGCGGTCGCGCTTGCCTTCGATAAGGATCTGGAGGCGCGTTGCTTCGTATGGACGGCGGGCGCCGTGTTCGCGGCATGCTGCGTCTTCGTGTTTGCCCCCTGGGAATGGGACAACATGAAACTGATGATCTGGAGCTGGCTCGTGGTCGCACCGTATCTCTGGAGGAAACTGCTCGCGCCTTTGAAACTTCCCGCCCGCGCCGCCGTCTGCATTGTCCTGTTCTTCTCTGGCGGCGCATCGTTGATCGGGGGGTTGGACGGGCGCCACGGGTACGCGATCGCGCGACGCTCGGAGTTGGCCGCCTGGCAGCATGCGATCGCCGGCATTCCCCCCGATGTGCGGTTCGCATGCGTTTCGGAGTACAATCACCCGCTGATCCTCCTTGGCCGCAAGGTAGCATGCGGCTATGAGGGTCACCTTTGGAGCCACGGGCTCGATTACAAAACGAAGCTCGCCCTTCTCAACAAATCGCTAAGCGGAGAAGCGAGCTGGATTTCCAGCCAGTCCTCGCTCGATGTCAAATGGCTCGCCCTGCGCAACAAGGATCTGCCGGCCGCAAGACCGCCGGGAGACCCGCCGGCCGTCGAGGCCTACGGCGCTCTTTACGATTTGACGCCTCTGCTCAAACAAGACCCATCCAGCCCAGAAAGCCCGCTATTGCGACCACGATCAGTGGATTTATCTTGGTGAAGACAAAGATAAGCGTGCAGGCCCCGGTGAGAAGAAACGCCTGCCAATTCTGGTCCGCGGCCTTGCTCATGACGTAGCCGCTAGCCAGCACAAGGCCTACGGTGAGAGGGGCGAATCCCTTTTCGATCGCATGGCGGACAGGCGAGTCCTTGGCACGCTCCCAGAATTGCGCGATAAAATAGACGAGCAATCCGGCGGGCACAATCATCGCGGCCGTGGCCAGGCCGGCGCCGAGAAGGCCCATCAATTCCCCTCCAGCCAAACCCGCCTTGTACCCAACCAACGTGACGATGAGAATGCTCGGCCCGGGGGCCGCCTGCGAAATCGCAAAGATATCCGCAAACTGGCTGTCCGTCATCCAGCCGTAGTCGTTAACGGTCTTGGTGTGCATTTCGGGCAGGACCGTATTTCCGCCGCCGATAGACAGCAGCGAAAGCGAGCTGAACAGGAAGATGACCTGAAGGAGGGTCTTTGCGCTCATGGCTTCTTTATCCTGGGCCAACCCCAAACCAGACTGAGCGGCGCCAGAAGAGCAAGGCAAGCGAGCAAATGCCAGCGCATCACGCCATTCATCCAAAAGATCGCCGCGAACAGAAGCACGGGGACAACGCCCCGCAGGCATTTCCGGCCGGTTTTGATGGCCATCGCCAAGGTAAGCGCCACCGCGGCGGCGGCCGCCCCACGGAGAACGCTCTTCAGGGCGGGCACCTGATGATACTGAAAATACGCATAGCCAAGCCCAAGAATGATGAGCACAGGAATAAAGCAGAGGCCGACGACCGCAGACGCCGCGCCGGCCATGCCGCGAAATTTCGAGCCAACGAAAACCGCCAGATTCACCTGGTTGGCTCCCGGCAGGATTCGGCACATGGTAATCGCGCTGAGAAACTCCTCCTCGGCCATCCACTTTTTCTCAACGACGATCACTTCGCGCGACCACGCGGAGAGCCCTCCACCAAAGGAAGCCAGCGCGATATGATTAAAGGTCAGCGCAAGCTCAAACAGCGTCGGCCGCCTTGCGGGCTCACTCATGCCTCAGCTCGTGATCGTGGGGAAAGTCCGTCTCCTTGTGCTTTTCCGGATCCAGCGGGTCCGGCGGATCATAGCTGTGCGAAAGCTCCCAATCCGAATCAAAGACTTCCATCAGACGCTTCAAAATGGCCTCGTCCTCCACCGTGGTGCCCAGCTCCCGGCGCAGGTCGAAGGCACTGCGATCGATATTCATCGAGCCGATCAACGCGCGCGTCTGGTCGGCGATCAGGAGTTTGGCATGAAGACGCAGGTTCTTCTGCTTATGAACTTTCACGCCAGACCGCTTGAGAACGCGCAGCGAGGAAAAAGTATCCAGGACGTCCCAATCACTGATCCCGTGTCTGCCTCCACAGAGAACGCGCACGTGCACGCCGCGACCCGCCGCCTCGAGAAGACGATCGAGAATAACGGCGTCGACGAACTTCGGATGCTGCACATCGAGTCTGTGCTTGGCCGAGTCAATGAAGTGCGACATTTGGAGACGCGAATTCGCATTGCTCCAGAGCAGGCCCGTCTCGGGGTCGGGAAGCCAGTCGCGATGCTCCCAATCCGCTTCGAATCCCTCAATGACCTGCGCCACCCGGGCCGGGTCGTGCGTCACCACTCCGTAGTCACGTGTCTGGGTAAAGTACTTCGTACAGAGATTGAATGTCGCGATGAGAGCGGCTTTCCCGTCCACCACGATGGACTTCTCATGTGTGACGTAGAACTTCGGGTTCGCCCATTGGATGGCAACGCCATTCTTCTTGAAATAATCGTATGTCTCATCGTTAGCGCGATCGCCGCCCGAGCGCTTCGGGTTGAGCATCACGCGGACCTCCACTCCGGCGCTCTTGCGATCTGCCACCGCCTGCATCAAGCTCGGCTCGGAATATGTGAATTGCTTGATTAGAAGCGTTTTCTCTGCGGAATTAATGAAATCGCGCACTGGTCCGACGCCATCGTCAGGCTCAACAATCAAATGGGGAGTGAAAAGAGACATAGCTTACGCACACACACACATACGCCAGCCTTCAGAAAAGAAAAGCCCCTCGTCAACGCGACGGCTTTTCCTTTCTGCCCGCCAGGGGCCGGTCTTAGCTCGCTCTTCTGATGCAGAAGGAAACGCTTCGCCTGACTTCGTGGGCTCTCTTTGAGCCGAAGTCGCGGCACTGGCTCAAGGCCCGGGTTCCCGGCTGCGTGCATAGCGATCTTTTCAGGCACGAGCGCATTCCGGATCCCTTCTGGGGATCCAACGAGAAAGAGCTGCAGTGGATCGAGGAGCTCGACTGGGACTATCGATGCCGGTTCGCCGCGGAGGCGCGATTTTGCGAGTTCGAGCACGTCGAACTTGTCGCCGAAGGCCTGGACACCCTCGCGAGCATCCGCCTCAACGGGCAGGATATCGGAGGGACGGACAACATGTTTCTGGGTCACCGTTTTGACGTGAAGAGGGCGATCCGGGCGGGCCGTAACATTCTCGAGATTCGTTTCGGCAGCCCCATGCATCACATCCGCGCCCGCAGAAAGTCACGGGACTTTCCGGAGTGGAATGATCCGGTGGGGGGATGTTCTCACATTCGCAAGGAACAATGTTCCTTTGGATGGGACTGGGGTCCGCGCTTCGCCACGTGCGGCATTTACCTGCCGATCCGCCTGGAGGCCTGGCGGGAGAACCGTTTTGAATCCGTGCGGATCGTCCAGCAGCACGAGGCCGGCCACGTCTCTGCCAGCATCGAAGCCCAGCTCGTCCGCCAAGGCGACGAAATCCGGGGCGTCGTTTGCCGAAACAATGAGATCGTCGCCCAGGTCTCAGATTCGAGATTCGAGATTTCCAATCCGGAGCTGTGGTGGCCGAACGGTCACGGAGAGCAGCCGCTTTACGAAGTGCGCCTCGAGGCGGTCCGAGGGGAAGAGATCCTGGATCAATGGAGTGGACGCATCGGTCTGCGGACAATTGTCCTCGACCGCCATCCGGATGAGTTCGGAGAGAGCTTCCAATTCGTCGTGAACGGGCGGCCGATTTTTGCTAAAGGCGCGAACTGGATTCCCGCGCACTGCTTCGTCAGCGAAGTGAGCCGCCCGGACTACGAGAATTTGCTGACGAGCGCGGCGCAGGCTCACATGAACATGATCCGCGTCTGGGGAGGCGGCATTTACGAGAAGGAGGACTTTTATGATCTTTGTGACGAAAAAGGACTCCTGGTTTGGCAGGATTTCATGTTCGCATGCGCACTCTATCCGGGCGACGACGAGTTTCTTGCCTCCGTCAAGGCGGAGGCCGAATACCAGGTAAAGCGGCTGGCAAACCGCGCCTGCCTGGCCTTGTGGTGCGGCAACAACGAAATTGAGCAGATGCCGGCCGAAATTCTGAAAACCAGGCAGCGCAAGAAGGCCTACGAAGATATCTTTTACGGTATCCTGCCCGAGGTCGTCGCCCGCCACGACCGCGAAACCGCCTACTGGCCGAGTTCACCGCACAATCCGGACGGCTATAAGAAAGGCCCCAACAACGAGAGAGCGGGTGACAGTCATTTCTGGGAGGTCTGGCACGCCCGCCAGCCGGTCAAAAACTACGAAAAGAAACGATTCCGATTCTGCTCGGAGTTCGGCATGCAATCGTTCAGCTCAACCAGGATTGCCGCATCGTTCTGCCTGGCCGAGGACTGGGATGCTTTCGGCGAAGCGATGGAGAACCACCAGAAGAACCGTGCCGGAAATCTGATTATCAAGGATTACGTTTCCCGAAGATATCGCATGGCGGCGGATTACCCTTCGCTCGCGTACCTCTCGCAACTCAATCAGGCCTACTGCATGAAGGTCGCCGTCGAGCATTTTCGGCGTGCCATGCCACGCACCATGGGCGCCCTCTACTGGCAGCTCAATGACTGCTGGCCCGGGTTTTCCTGGAGCAGCCTGGAATTCGGAGGGGCCTGGAAAGCGCTGCACTTCGCCGCCAGACGTTTTTTTGCGCCTATCTTGATTTCCGCACAGGTCCCCGGTGACGAGGCGACGGGAATGGGCAACATTTGGAGAAGCAGCGTTCACGACGTTCATCTCTATACGGTTTGCGATGCGCCGGGCAAAACCACCGGACAATTGAGCTGGACTCTCTTTCACGTTGACGGCCGCCTGCTGGAAGCCGGAGAAAAGAGCGCCTTTCTGGGCTACGGACAATCCCACCGACAGAAGACGCTCGATCTCTCCAAGAGCGTCAAAGCCCACGGAGCGCGCAATATTCTTCTGCGTGTGCGGCTCGAGACCGAGAATGGAGGGATCTCTGAAGACACCATCTTCCTCACCGCGCCCCGCTCGATCGAGTTTCTCCGCGCTCCGATCTCCACGACCGTCGAACGCACTGCCCAGCGCGAGTTTCAGCTGGGATTTCAATCGCGGAGCTTCCACCACGCGGTTCAGGTCGATTTACCAGGACTCGCGCACAAACTGGGCGACAACTTCTTTGATCTGTATCCGGGAGAGGTGCGAAAAGTCCCGCTCCGCACCGAAAAGGCCGCCATAATTGCTGAGATCAAGCGGGCGCTCACCACGCGGTCACTGGTGGATGCCTATTGAACGGAACGCAAGGTGGAGCAAATGCCAAAAGAGGTTTGTAAATGGCCGAGAATCCTTGAGTGAAAGGCGTCTGATCTGCGAAAAGATCGCCTGTGCCCGACTCCTTTCAGCAAGCCATTGCGAAGACCCTTCCCCTTTTGAAAAGAATCCGCCAGGGGTTCGGTCCCTATCCGACCGCGTCAGCCGGCTCGCTCGAGAACTTGACGCTCAGGGGCGCCAGTATTCCCGCCGTTAAGGAGTCATCGCCTGAGCAATCTGCCCATGACGGAGCGCACGCGACCTTCGAGACCCTGCGCAAGGCGGCCCTTGTCTGCGTGAAGTGCCCGCACCTCGTCAAGTCCCGCACTCAGGTCGTCTTTGGCGTTGGGAATCCCGAGGCCGAGCTGATGTTTGTCGGCGAAGCGCCGGGTGCCGACGAAGACGCCCAAGGCGAACCCTTCGTTGGCCGGGCGGGACAGCTTTTGACGAAGATCATCCAGGCCATGGGGTTTCAACGCGAGGAGGTTTACATCGCCAACGTCCTCAAGTGCCGGCCGGACATGCCTTCCGGCGCTTCCGGCAATCGCAAGCCGACGCCGGAGGAAATGCGCACCTGCCTCCCATGGCTCGAAAGGCAAATTGATCTCATCAAACCCCGCGTGATGGTTGCCCTCGGCGCCACAGCCCTCGAAGGCTTGCTTGGCGCCACGACCCCCGTCAGCAAGGTGCGCGGGCGCTGGCTCGCCTTTAAGGGAATTCCCGTGATGGCCACGTACCATCCCGCTTATTTGCTGCGCAACCAGTCAATCTCCGAAAAGCGAAAGGTCTGGGAGGACATGCTTCAGGTTCTTGAACGACTTGAAAAGCCGGTCAGCGAAAAGCAACGAAAATTCTTCACGAAAGCCGAGTCATGAATCCCATCCAGCTCACTCAATGGATCGAGCCCATCACGTGCCGCCGTGCAAGGCCTCCGCGTGTGAAGGTCGTTCAGGCGTGAGTTTCGCGCAGCGCATCTGGCGCGAATGCCTCTGGCAGTTTGCTTCAAAGACTCTCCTTGTTCTGCTTGCGGCGGGCGCGCGCGTCCGGGTGATCTTCTATCACGACCTTCCAAAGAATTGCGGCTTCATTCTCGCCTCGAATCACGTCAGCCACTTCGACCCGCCGCTTATCACGCTCTCTTTTCCGCGAAGGGTCGATTGGATCGGCATGTCGGAACTCTTTCGCGGGCGGATCCTGCGCCGGCTTTTCTCTGAGCTGAATGTGATCCCCATTGAACGCAACGGTCCCGACCGCGGCGCCTTCCGGAGCGCGGCAGGCAGACTCGCGCAACGACGGGTCGTCGGAATTTTCCCGGAGGGCGGGATACGAGACGGGGCCGCCTCCATCGTCAACGGCGCCCCGATGAAACAGGGAGTCAGTCTTCTTTTCGCCGTTTCCGGCGCACCGGTTGTACCGTGCGTGATTCTTGGGAGCGATCGCCTTTACAACTTTCGCAACTGGCTTCCCTGGCGTCGGGCAAACGTTTGGATCGGTTACGGCAAACCCCTATCACCGCTCGAGAATTTGACAGGAGAGCAGAGGAAAGACTACATCCGCGAGTTGTTCGGTTCGGAAATTGTAAAACTGAAAGAGCGCCTCTGTGAAGATTTCGCCTTAACGGAAGCCGATCTGCCGCATCCTCCCCGTCAGCGCATGAGAGAGCGATAACCCTCGGAGACGATGAGAAGCTCGAATCAAAAGCCGGAAACGGGCGCAGCCCTCAAGCGCTGGTGATGCGCGCTCTGGAGAGAGCTGTGGCCTACGCCGTGGACGGCGCAATGTACGGCGCAATGAATCTGCTGCACTGGCGCCATAGAGATCAGGTCTGTTCCAAGGAGGAACTGAGATCCTATCTCTCGGCGTGCTCCCTCCTCTCGCGGGAGGAGTTCTATCGGGCGTCTCCGCCATCCGGCGAGCACCAAAATGGAAAGTGGATCGAGTGGGAAACACCGTTGCCAAGCGGATTTACCGAAAACGACAGACCCCGGGTGCGCATGCACGTGGGGAACCGGGGAATCGCGACACCGACCGTTCTTCTGCTGCACGCCTTGATGAGCGCCAGCGATGTCGGATACCTCCGGATCGCCCGCTGGTTCAATGAGCGCGGCTGGAACGCTGCTTTCCCTCACCTGCCCTTTCACTACTCGCGCACGCCCCGTGGTTACTTTAATGGCGAACTCGCAATCACGGCCAACCTCATTCGGAACGCGGAAACCCTCCGCCAGAGCGTTGTCGAACTCCGCCAACTCATGGGCATGTTGCGGCTGAGAGGTTGCAAAGAATTCGGCATACTTGGCACAAGCTTTGGCGGCTGGAATGGCGCGCTGCTGAGTTTTCTCGAGAGCGATTTCCGCTTCATCGCGCTCATGCAGCCGATCGTAAATGTCGAGCATGCGATTTGGCAGAATCCCGGGTCCGCCTCGATGCGAAGGCTGCTTCGATCACGAGGGATCCCGCCCGGCGAAAGCGAACGCCACGCCCATTTAAGTTCCCCATTTCACGGAACCCCGCTCTGCGGCGGGGAACGCGTTGTCATCACCGCCGGCGTGTACGACAGTGTTTCCACGACGAGGGATCTCCTTGAGCTCACCCGACGCTGGCCTGGCGCACGCCTGCTCCAGGTCCGGCAAGGCCACTTTGGCTATCGCGCTCTAAAGGAGATACTTAAGGATATCGAGAACTCCCTGTAAACAGATCGCCGCATTTCGCCTGCGGGTGCCTTCCGGCCGAAAACCCCCTGGGATTTGTCATTTGGACTTGCCCTTCGGCGCAGAACCTCTTCACCTGCCTCGATTGACGAATGCTTACCGACGCACCAAAAGCATCAAACGGCACGCGAAAAGTCCGGCCGAAATCGAACCGATCGGGGGAACGGGATCATCAAACAGAGATCCTCCGATGAACTGCTACGACGCGATCATCATCGGCGGCGGTCCGGGAGGCAGCACGGCGGGCAGCACGCTGGCTCGAGTCGGAAGGAAGGTCCTGATTCTGGAGCGGGAGCGCTTTCCGCGATTTCATATTGGGGAGTCCCTGATCCCGTACGCCAACGAGGATTTTCGGGCGATCGGAGTCTGGGAGAAATTGGAGGAGGCCGGCTTCATGCCGAAGCTGGGAGCGGAGTTCGTACTGGGAAGTTCGGAAGCCTCCGTCCGGGTCCTTTTCGCTCGCTACCTCTCACCGGATTATGGCAGGACATTTCAGGTCGAACGCGCGCGTTTCGACAAGATCCTCCTGGATCATGCGGAACGATCCGGCTGCGAAGTCTGGCAGCAGGCGCGCGTCCAGTCGGTCGCGATGGACGCCGAAGGAGCCTCTGTTTCCTGCGTCCGCGACGGTGAAGCGTTTGAGGTGCGCGCCCGCTGGCTGCTTGACGCGAGCGGACGCGACGCGCTGCTCGGCAAGCAGCTTAAGCTGCCGAAAACCGATCTTGGCCTTCCAAAGAAATTTGCCACCTTTGCTCATTTTCGCGGGGTGCGGCGAAACGAACGCCCCGCCCATGGGCACATAACGGTTGTGCGGCTTCAATTTGGCTGGTGCTGGATTATCCCGCTGGACGCCGAGAAGACGTCCGTGGGGCTCGTGCAAACGCTCGCCCATTTTCAATCCTCTGGCTTGCAGCCCGGCGAGTGCTTCGAGCGCCTTGTGCAATCGACGCCTGAGCTCCGACTGAGGTTGGGCAATGCCGACCGAATTACCGAATACCGCTCCGCAGGCGACTACACCTATCGCTACTTGCAAAACGCAGGCTCGCGCTGGCTGTTGATCGGCGACGCCGCGGGATTTATCGATCCCATTTTCTCTTCCGGCGTGATGCTTGCGGTGAAGTCCGGGCGTCTTGCCGCGTGTGAGGTGCTGGCAGCCGATGAAAAGCAAGCCTGCCTCTCCCTCCGCGCACAGCGTCGCTACACCCGCCGCGTCGGCGGAATGTGCGAGGTGTTTCTGAGAATGATCAAGATGTTTTACGATGACAGGGGGTTTGAAGTTTTCATGACTCCTCAGCCCCCGCGCGAGATCGAACGCGCGGTCAACAACCTTGTGGCCGGCAATACGAAGCTCGGTTGGCGCCTCCGTTGCATGGTCTGGTTCTTTTACCTGCTCTGTGCGGTGCAGAGATTTTTTCCGATAGTCCCTCGAATCAAGCTTGCTTCAACGGCTATGGATGCCGCGCGCACTGCAAAAGGAAGCGTTAGCAAGCCTGAGATGGCTGCCGTTGACGAGTAAGGCTAAGCGCCAAGCCTGCCGATTGAATTTCGGCGCGTGGCGAGGCCGACTTCACGATATTTTCCTGTAGCTCGCCAGCGCGAGAAGCGGGAAGTGCTGGCGATACATGTCGTATTTGAGGTAGAAGACGCAGGGAAATCCCGTCCCCGTGGTATAATCCTCAGTCCACGAACCGTCTTCGTTTTGCGTGCGGATGAGGTATTCGATGCCGCGCTGGATGGTTTCGCGGTTCGGGTCACCGCAAGCGCAGAGACCCATGACAGCCCACGCGGTCTGGCTGGCAGTGCTGGGACCGCGACCCTTGAGGGCGGGGAAATTGTAGGATTCGCAGGTTTCCCCCCAGCCGCCGTCGTCGTTCTGGCAACTCTCGAGCCAGTCGCGCCCGCGGCGGATCCATTCCTGGTCCATGTTCTCGCCGATGGCGGCAAGGCCGCGGAGAATTTGCCAGGTGCCATAGATATAGTTGACTCCCCAGCGTCCGTACCACGAACCGTCGATTTCCTGCGTGCGGCGGATCATGGCCACCGCGCGCCGGACGGGAAGGCTCTGCCGATCGAAGCCGATGGTGCCGAGCAGTTCGAGCACGCGACCCGTGAGATCAGAGCACGTGGGATCAAGAATGGCATTGTGGTCGGCAAAGGGAACTTGTTCCAACCAGGGAGCTGTAACGTCCTTGTCGAAGGCCGCCCAGCCACCATCCTTGCATTGGAAGGCGAGAAGCCATGCCAGGGCGCGGTCAGTCTGATCTTTTCGCCTGGCGGGGTTCGCGGGAGTCACGTGCCGCAGGGCCATGAGCACCATCATCGTGTCGTCGGTATCCGGATAATACTTGTTTTCGTGCTCGAACGCCCAACCGCTGGGTTCCACGCCCGCGACATGCACAGCCCAGTCCCCCTTGAAGCGCACTTCCTTCTTCTCCAGCCAGGTGGCGGATTTTGCCAGGGCCGGGTGATTTGTCGGCAGACCCGATTCGGCAAGGGCGACGGTAGCAATGGCGCTGTCCCAGACGGGAGAGAGGCACGGCTGGATCCGAAAGTCCTCCGGGTCGTCCACAAAGAAACCGGCGAAGTCCCGGTCGGCCTTCTGCACAAGCGGGTGATGGTCCGGGTAACCGAGGGCACGGAGGGCCATCATGGAGTTGAGCATGGCTGGGAAAATGGCGCCAAGCCCTTCGCTTCCCTCACCCATTCGCTCGACCATCCAGGTTTCGGCGACCTTAAGGGCGCGGCGGCGGAGAGGATGAATCGGAAACTTGTCGTAGAGTTTAAGAAATTTGTCGCAACGCAGGAAAAAGTTCCCCCAGGCCCAAAACCGGGGATGCTTCTTCAACGAGAGGTCCGTATTTTCGAGTCCCGCGGGAAACAACTCGTGAAGCTGCATGGCAGGCGGGAGGAGGCGCGTGGGCTTGTAGTGGTTGAGAATCGTGAGCGGCGCGATAATCGTGCGGCTCCACGACGACATCTGGTAAAGATTGAAGAAAAACCAATTGGGAAAGAGGAAGATTTCCGGCGGGATGGTGGGCAGGTATTGCCACGGAAACTGGCCGAGGAGAGCGAGGTAGAGCTTTCCGTAGGTGTTTATTTGCGGGATGCCCCCGAGGCGAAGAACGTTCGCGCGCGCCTCCCGCATCCACGCGGCATTGGGAGAATCGCCGGCGAGCTTGAGAGCGAAGTAGGCTTTGACCGAGGCGTTGATCTCGCTCGGACCGCCGATAAAGATGTTCCAGCCGCCGTCGGAAAGCTGGCGGCGACGGATGTGGGCCGCGCATTTGGCTTGCAGGGATTCATCCACCTTCCCAAGCCAATGGATGTAGATGATATAGTCGCAGCAAAGGGTGGCATCGGCGAGAAGTTCGCCTTCCCAATGGCCATCGGGTTTTTGGAGACGAAGCAGGTTTTCCTGGGCGCGGCGGATCGAATCCTCGACCGATACAGGCTCCGGCAGAACAGAGAGAGCCGGAACTTCGAAGGGCAGGACTTTGGCGGCAGCGAGGCTCATCGCAGATCGAACCATCTTCAGACTACCCAGACCGACACGGATTCACTTGACTCTGACACGCTCTGGGAAATCTGCGGATCATTTCACGCCGCGGCGGGTTGTCGCGAGGGAGGGCGGCCGGTCTTGTGGCCGTTTCCGGCAGAGACACCATTAAACGGATTAACGGTTGCGCCTTCGGGACGCGGTGCGGGCTTGCGGGCGAAGTTAAAAGCAATGTTCTGCCAGGTGTCCCCGCGTTGTCCGCAGCGACCCAGCGTGGCGCTCGGCTCGTAGCCGCAGTGCACCATGCAGTTTTCGCAACGCTTGTCGCGCGCCACGCCGTCGACGACGCCGTAGTTCTCCCATTCGGTTTTCTCGAGCAGTTCGCGGAAGCTCGCATAGTGACCATCCGTCATCAAGTAGCAGGGCGCTTTCCAGCCGCGGATATTGCGCGTTGGGATGGCCCAGGCGGAGCAGGTCAATTCGCGCTTTCCGGCCAGGAAATCGAGATAGATTGGCGTTCCAAAGAAGGTATAGCGCTCGCCCCACTCGCGGATGTTCTTGAACTTCTCCTTCGTCATCGCCCGCGTCAGGAAAAAATTCTCCGGCTGGACGTTCAGCCTCTTACGCATATCCTCCTTGGCTGCGTCGTAGTCGTAGCCCGGCGAAATGGTATGACCGTCCACATCAAGCCATGAGAGATAATCGTACATCTGCTTCAGCTCGGCCATGTCGGTTTCCTTGTAAACCGTGGTGTTGGTCGCGACCTGATAGCCAAGAATTTTTGCCATGCGTATTGCGGCGATGCATTCCTTGAACACTCCCTCGCGCTCCACGATCAAGTCGTGCGTGCGTTCCATGCCGTCCAGATGCACATTCCAATACATCCACTGCGTGGGTGAAATCACGGGACGCGTGGCTTTCGTTTTGGAGCTCCTGATTTCCTCGGCCTGAGGCGCAGTAACGAGCTCCTCCGAGAGAAGCAGGTCGAGCTTTCCATGGAACTCAGTCTCCGTCATTCCACTCGCGTGGGCCTTTGCGAACTCGTGCGCCAAATACTCGCGCATCTTTTTGCGCATGAACATGCCGTTCGTGCAAATGTATACGATGCGCTTTTGACCGAGCAACCCATCCACGAGCGCTTCGATTTGCGGATAGATGAGCGGTTCGCCCCCGCAAATGGAAACCATCGGCGCGCCACACTCCTGGGCGGCGTCAAGGCAATCCTCGAGGAGCATTACGTCCTTGAGCGATGTCGAATATTCGCGAATCCGACCGCACCCGGTGCAGGTCAGGTTGCATGTGTGCAAGGGTTCGAGCTGCAGAACAGTGGCAAACTTCTCCACGCCCCGCAGCTTCTTGCTAACGATGTATCTGGCAATCTTCGCCGTCAGGGGCAGCGGAAACCTCATGGCCCGGGATTAGAAGCAAGCTGGGGCCCCCTGTCAATGTTTCTGCAAAAATTGGCCACTATTTGATTAGGCCGGATGGGGGCTCGAATCGTCAATTCTCTCGAGAATTCGGGGAATATTCACATGGCAGCTGACGAGCTTCTGGATGCGAGCGATCTTTTCGGTGTCCCCAGGAAGCGTCTTCACGTTCATGCAGAGGATCCGGCTTGCGATGGAATAACTGTCAAGCGGCGAACGGACCACCGGCAGCGGCGAGTCGTAGATTTTTTCCGTCAAATCCTTTGCCGGGTGAATATCGTCCGAGAGCACGATCCCGCAAAACGGGTAAGTCTTTTCCGCAGAACGCTCCAACGCGGAGCGCACAAGGCTTTCCCGATCTCCCGGCACCACGAGCAAGGTGCTTTCTTTTGCGCCGCGAAAGACATTAGCCGCACTCATCGCGCCGATCCTCACGTGGGCTACGATATTGCGATCGTATTTCCCCCGGTGCAGAAACGTGCCGGAGATGTCATCGCAGATTTGCTCCAGCGTTGACTGCTCCAGCATGTTTTCTCGCGGGATGACGCCCAGCAGCTCAAGTCCCACGCGCTGGAAGCCACGCCGGGCGGTATCCGCAATGGATTCAAGCTTTTCGGGCAGCACCTTGTTCATGACGACGCCGATGACCTCAACGTTCTCCTTGTCGAAAAGCGCCTTGCTGACAACCGCTTCGTCAATCGGACGCCCTATGCCCGCGGGCGTTACCAGGATGACCTTGCTTTGCAGGAGTCGGGCCACGCGGGCGTTGGAAAGATCGAACACGCTCCCGACCCCCGCGTGGCCGGTGCCTTCAATGATTACGAAATCCTTTTCCCAAGCCGCGCGATCGAAGGAGTGCTGGATCCGGCGTACGAGCGAATCGTTGTTCGCGTGATTGATGTAACGGCGCGTAAATTTCGGCTCGACGGCGATCGGACTCATGTCCTCTATGGGCACCTGGGTCCCAAAGGTCTCGCGGATCAGCACGCTATCCTCATCCACGTTTTTCCCTTCAAACTCCACGAATCGCTGGCCGACTGGCTTGATGAAGCCGATCCGGCCGAAGTTCTGCCGGAGGGCGGCATAAAGACCGAGCGACGTGGTGGTCTTGCCCGTGTTTTGCTCCGTGGCTGCGACGAAGACCCGCGGCGTGGTCGTGTTCAAGGCGAGGGCTGGGGCAAGGACAAACCTGCGAGGGGCGCGCTTTGGTCAGACGATGTCCGGTTCGACCACCTCGGGTGCATACAGTTTGCGATACTCGACCGCCTGCAAGCCAACCAATGCCGCGACGGCAACGATATCATCCACCTCGGCTCCACGCGAAAGGTCGGCGGCGGGGCGGGAGAGCCCAAGCAGAATCTGACCGTAAACGCGAGCGCCCGCAACATACTGAACGAGCTTCGCTCCGATATTGCCGCTGTTGAGATCGGGAAAGATGAGAACGTTGGCTTTTCCGCCGACCGTGCTGGCCCCCATCTTGCGTTGAGCGACTTCGGGAACGAGCGCCGCGTCGGCCTGCATCTCGCCGTCCACCGCGATTTCGACTCCAAGCCGCTCAGCAAGCTCGCGCACGATGGCAACGGCACGGGCCACTTTTTCCGTGGAGCGAGTCTTTGCGCTGCCTTTGGTCGAAAAGCTCAGCATGGCAATGCGCGGACGCGTCCCGAAGACCTGCCGCGCCACCAGGCCCGTCTGCACAGCGATGGAGGCAAGTTGCTCGACGTCCGGGTCGGGCACGACCCCGCAGTCCGCGAGAAAAAGGACACCGTTGTCGCCCAATTTCTTGTTAGGCACCTCGGCCACGAGACAACCCGAAACGAACGGAGAATGCGGGAGTTGTTTGACGAGCTGGATGAGCGGTCGCAAAAGGGATCCTGAATAGCTGTTGACGCCCCCGACGAGGGCGTCCGCCTGCCCAAACTGCAGCATCATTGCCGCGTAGTAATTGGGATTCGTCATCAGCGCCTTCGTGTTCCTCACGCCCATTTTCCTGTAGCGTTCGATCTTTTCAAAGCGCTCGCAGAAGACCGGCAGATCGGAAGCCGTTTCAGGGTTGATAATGGCCACGTGGTCGAGGCTGACTTTTTCCGCAAGGGCTACGCGCTCGATCACCTCACGGTTTCCGATCAGCACCGGAATCCCGACCTTCTTTTCATAGAATGCGTGGCAGGCGCGCACGACGCGCGGGTCATCTCCGTCGGGAAAGACGATGCGCTTCGGATGGCGCCTCAACTTGGCAAAAATCGTATCGATGAAACTCATGGCGGTTGCAACAGACACTGAGCCTGAAAGAGAATGCTTCCTAAAACAAGATGGAACTGCTTGCCCGCGATCGACGCATTCAATATCCGCGCCGCCCACTGATCATGGGTATCGTCAACATCAACGACGATTCGTTCTGTGGGGACGGGCGGGTTGACTGCGAATGGGCGCTGAAGAAGGCTGGGGAACTTGTCGCGCTGGGGGCGGACATTATCGATGTCGGCGCCGAGAGCGCGCGCACCAATCGCCCAGCGATCGCGATCGAACAGGAAATAGCCCGTCTGAGCCCGTTCCTCGAGCGCTTTCCCGACGTCTGGAGGGATCGGGAGCCGCGCGACGCGAGCCAGGTCTTCCCTCCCCTGCTTTCCATCAACACGTGGCGAGCGGACGTGGCCGCCGCAGTGCTGGCATCCGGAGGGCACTTGCTCAACGATCTGAGTGCCTTGCAGGATGACCGGAACGCCCGAATCTGCGCGCGAACCGGCGTGGCGCTGGTCATCATGCACTCGGTCGGCTCGCCAAAGATTCCGCATACCCATGTCATTTACAAAAACGCGATCGGCGAGATGCTGAGTTTCTTCCGGGAGAAGATTTCCCTTGCCCAAAGGGCAGGAGTCCCCCGTGAAGGAATCGTTCTTGACCCAGGAATCGATTTTGCAAAACAGGCCGCGGATAGTCTGCGTATCTACCGCGAGCTCGAAATTTTCCGCGAGTTCGAGCGCCCGATCCTGCTCCCGGTTTCGCGCAAAAGCGTGATTGGGCGCGTGCTGGGCATTTCCGCTCCGAACGAGCGTGATCCGGCCACGGCGGCCTGCATCGTTGCGGGCATGCTTCGCGGGGCCTCGATCTTCCGCGTTCACAACGTCGAGATGGCGTGGCGGGTGATCGTCTCCATTCAACATTTGAGCGGGGAATGAAACGCGGCACGCTGGCGATCCGCCTGTTTCTGGCCGCCGTTTTTTTCTATTCGGGACTGGTCAAGGCCTCAGGAAGCGCGCAATTCGCCATCGCGCTTGCGCCATTTGCCTTGGTCCCGGAGACCTGGATTCATCCGCTTTCAGTCCTGCTGCCTTTTGCCGAGATTGCCGGTGGCGCATTGATCCTGGTGCCGTGGACCAAGCGTATCGGCGCCTTTCTCGTCCTCGCATTGTGCCTCGTCTTCATCACGGCCTTGGGTTGGGCATTGGCAAACGGAATCATCGTGGATTGTTCGTGCTTCGGGCAGGAACAGCGGCCGTCTGCCGCCAAAATGACCCTCGCGCTCCTGCGAGACATCTTCCTCGCAGTGCTCGCGCTTGTTGTCCTGGTGAAGGACGGTTCGCGGGCGTTTCGGTCGGGTCGCTACCACGCGTAAATTTCCCGTTTCTTGAGTCCTCCCCCTACTCATTCGACCGTCGCGAGTCTCTGTGCGACACCTCGATGAGTTTGTAGCGCTCAAGGTCTGCCCGTTTGATTCCTTCGGACCGGTAACGATGCACGACGCGATCGTTCATCACATCGCTACCCGTCAGATACGCGATCGGTTCGAAGACGTCGGGGTCGTTCAGCATTGCGAAAATGCCCGGGAAGTCGAGTTTCAAGGCCGTCGGGAAGCCATTATTGACGTAAAGCGGAACGCCTCGCTCGTCCGCTTCCTTCATCAGGGAGGCATATTGGTCAACTGTGGAAGCCCTGCGCACCCTCGGATCGTAGACAGACGGAAGCTGAGCGGTTGCCGCAGTCATGATGTTGAAGTTTTCTGGCGCATTGGGATCGAGACTCGGGCGGGTCAACAGGACAGATTCCCGATAGCGTTCCGCTCCCCAAGTCAGCAAGAAATGTCTCGCGGGATTCGAAAGTGTGGCGAACGCCCCGACCAGCACAATCGCGAGCAGTGGACCGGCCCACCGCGCTGCGGGAAATCGCCGCAGCGGCGAGAACGCCAAGAAAGCACCAGCCGCCACTGTGATCGCCACGCCCTGCAGTATGGAACCAACGTATGGTTCCATGAGCGCCTTGTTCCGGATCGCGGCATAGACGTAGGTCAGAATTCCGGGGAAGATCAGAATGGCCACGAGCCAGCGCGACCTGGGCTCGAGTACCCACAAGCGGAAGATCCCCAGCGCGCAAAGACTAACGGCCAGCACGATGGCCATTTGAAAGGCAACCGGATGGGCCTGCCCTAAGGGAGAATATTCCATGTACGGAGTAGTCGCGAGGCCGCTCTTGTTCCAGGGACTTCCCGTGAGCAAGAGAGTGCCAACGTTCTTTAGAAAAGACGAATGCGCGTTAAAATCCGCAACGCTTTTCAGATACCTGAAAAACTCAGGAGCACATGGCAGGAACAACTGCAAAAACACGACGCCGGCGCATGTCCCAGTAACGAGCCAACGGAATATGAGGATATCGCATCCAGGGGAAGATCGCTTCTCCGTAAGCAAACTTACGGCGATGCAAAGATTAAGGATCAGGATCGTGAAGAGGGCCGGCGGCCATGTATAGAGAAGAGCGAAATCCGCCATAGCAAGTGCGATCCACCACCTCCATCCCCCTCTATTCAGTGCGTAGAGTGCCAGGAGAATGCTGACGGGAATCAAGAGTGCGACGAGACCATACCCGCGCGCTTCGGTGGTAAAGCGCATATGCCACGGGTGGATGGCGATGAGCCAGGCCGCGAGAGCACCCTCCCATGCCAGGCCGAAACGCGCCGCCAGAAGACCTAGGGCGCCCACGGCGAGAATGCCGGCAAGGTAACTTGGCAGCCGAACAGCCGCTTCGCTGAACTGCAGGCCCGTGGGGCGCGCGAGGGTTCGCCAGGCGGAATGGCTCAACCGCGCAAGGATGCTCTGAAATATATGATTGGTTGTCGTGTAATTCCAAAGCGTGCTCTTCCAGGGTAGTTTCTTGAGCTCAACGGTCCCATCCTCCTGGACGCGATATCCCCCTAATACGCAGCGGCGCACGCAGTATTCCTCGTCCGCCCAGAGGCTCTGGCTCAGCCGCGGGAAACCCAGCAAGGCGCACGCGGCCATGGCTCCCACAAGGCACGGAAGAAATCCGCGAGGAAGTCGCGGTGCGGCATCTCTGAGGGTGACTCCAGACAAGGGCCGCGTCCACCATTGAGTCGTGAATGCCAGAAATGCCAAAGGCACAAGATTTATGAGTCCTGCCCACCAGGAATAGACCCGGACATAGTCCCCGAACTTGGCAAGCGGCGGATGCTGCCAGGGTTTCGGAGCTATCAGCAGCACAATCGCAATGCTCGCCACAAGCGTCAAGAGGACGTATCGCCATACAACCGCGGACAAATTTCGCTCAGACACGAATTCTTAACTCAATTCACGCCCTTGAAGGCACTTAAGACAATTGCGGGGTGACCGATGTCCAAAATGCTTTGCCATTTTACGTTTGAAATCCGACTTACGATCATTATTGGTCTTCGCCAAGACCCACCTCGGAAGAGGGTCGCTGCAGGTCATCCTGCCGCTCTCAGCCCCAATAATCGAGCGAGAAATTGGAGAAATACGTCTTGGGAGACGTTTTAGGATGCTACAGTAAGCAGGATGGGACCAAGGATTCGAGGCACCGTTGTTCTGCAGATTTCTGTCGTGCGCGACCTTTGTAGATGGCTTTTTAGCTGAGCAGTGAACAATCTTCCCGTCTCCTTCCCTCGAAAAGTCGTCGATTTCCTGCGGCGCGGCGGCCCGACCGTCCGTTGGAGACTGGTTCTGGGGCTGATTGCTACTTTAATTTTCATTTGGCTGCTGTTCGCCCAAAAACCCTGGGTGATCGCTGCGCAGATTCGCGGCAAAACCGACACCCTCCACTACGTTCAAATTTATGGATGGATCGCGGGAGCCGTCAATATCGCTCTGCTGGCTATGCTGGCCGTCGTCTGTCCATGGTGGGCCGGACATTCATCAGCCTCAACTCCCGACTCGCAACTCCCAACTCTCAGCCGTCAGACCCCTCCATGGTTCTGGCCGTTGGTGGGCGTCGCAATGGCGGTGACCCTCTTCTACAGCCTCCCTCGCATGAACCACGGCTTTTGGGATGACGAGGAACTGAACGTACGCACCACCCTCTACGGGAAATTTAAGCTAAACAAGAACTCCGGCGAAGTGGAATTCAAGCGGTTCAATTGGCTGGAAACCTTCTACGGCTATAGCACTCCCAATAACCACACATTGTTCAGCATCGCCTCGCGCGCATGCGAGGAGGCATGGAATTCCGTCGCAAAGCCGCGCGGCTTTCCGGTGGTCGAATGGCCGTTTCGGGTTCCTGCGCTTGTTTTTGGCGTGCTGGCGGTGGCAGCGATGGCATGGTTGCTCAAGGAATTCGGTCTGCCGGGCGCGGGCATTACGGTGGCTTTCTTGCTGGGAATTCATCCATGGCACATTCGCTACGCCAGCGAGGCGCGCGGCTACAGTTTGCTGGTTTTTCTTATGCCTGTCCTCTTCGTCTTTTGGCGAAGGGCGATGATCACCGGGCGATGGAAATGGTGGGGCGCTTTTGCTGTCACGGAGTTCTCTCTCATCTATTGCTATCCGGGCGTAATCTTCGTCCTCGCGGTGCTTAACCTCACCACTCTGGCGCTCGTCGCGATTGGACGGGACTGCGCCGAGCCACGGATCAGACAGGGCGGGCGTTGGTTTTGTGTTAACGTCCTGGCGGCGATCCTCACGCTTCAATTGATGCTGCCGTTGTACCCCCAGGCAAAGCAATATTTCGCTTTCGTCTCTTCGCAAGGCTTTGTCTCGGGGTGGCCGTGGGTTCGAAATACAGTCTGCTTCATGATTGGTGGCGCGCCTTGGAGTAAGAGTGGCGAACCCTGGGCTGGCTATCCGGAATGGCTGGCGCGCCACGTCGAGAATCCGGTTCTTTTTTTGTTCGCCGCATCCTTCGCCGTCGCATTGATCCTTTTCGGAGCGGTACATCTGCTTCGACTCGGATGGGCATCCGCCACATTTGTATTGGTAATGTCTGTTTGTCCGCCGATCACCTTTGTGTTCGCTTATTTCAAGCGGTTTCTGCTCTACGAGAGCTATGTGATCTATTCGTTTCCCGGCGTAGTCATTTGCGCGGCCACCGGGCTGACCCTCACCGCATCGTGCGCACAGAGGATTTTGGGCGGGAAGGCTATCGTTTCTGCGACGGCTTCATTCGTCGTCATTTGCTACTTTCTTTATACGAATCCCTTTCGGCAATGGATCGTCCAGCATCCTCTTCAACAGATCCGTGAATCGGTCATTCTGTGCCGCGGGACGCTTGACCCTTCAAGCGTCGGACAAAAGAACGTGCGCACGGCCAGTTTCTGCATTCCGCCCTACCTTTACGACCCTCAAATGGAACGACTGGATTCGGTTGGCGCATTTATCGCGGCGTTACAACGCGCCGACAAGGACGGTGCGCCTCTACTTCTCAATGTCGGCATGCCGTGGGCTGCCCGACAATATAGCCCCCAAATGTGGTCCCTCTTCACCAACCCGGAGCTTTTTGAGGAGCCTCTGCGCTTGCGTGGATTCGAGCCCAGTCTCGACAGACTCGTCGCAAGATATAAACCCAAGAGCGCCGAAGGCTTTAATTTCGCACCCTACAGGAACGAAGGCCGCTAAACGAGCTGAGCCGTTTGCGGAGAATGGCCAACTCATAGCCCGGCGATTCTTCGACTTGATCCCATTCAGCATCAGTTGCTTCTCGACGCATGTGCGGGCCAAAGCAAAACTCGCTTTTGCCTCCCGCGCAGAGAGAATGGGCGAGACTTACCGCCTCGCTTTGCACTGCCATGCCCACACTCGATGGCTCGACAAGAAGGCCTTGCTTAAGGTTGCGCCTTTGTCTGATTGACGAAGTGCTCTTGCAATACCTGTCGGATGTCTTGGAGGACCCTCGTCGTCAACTTGAATGGTCCCAAACGGCGAACGGCGGACTCGGCATATTCAGGCTCGAGGCCGTCGGCAGTCCACATCGCACAGAACTGGTATGCGGTGAGCGCATCAACGAACCCTGTCTGACCACCTTCATCCGTACCAACGCGAAAGAGAAAACGATCGAGCACGATGTCGTGCGTAGCGTCGACGTTGGCCACGACAGACGGGTGCCAGTCTCCCGCATTCGTAATCGAATGATGCGTATCGAAACGGACAGTAATTGGTTCACCTATTGGCACTGAAATCGTGTACTTGCCCTCCTCATTGGTAAACACGTGGGCCACATTCTGTCGATCACGATAGACTGTCACTTTGATCATGAAAATCGGCGTCTGATCATAGCTTCGTAGCTGCCCAGAGATCGTAATATTTTCAGCCATAAAAACCTCCTTCGGGTTCTATTTTGATGTTGCATGCCAAACATGAAGCGTACGACTCATTCCAACAACCGCGAATTTGCGTTGCATCGCCATATTTTGTTGATCGCGGCAGTAAAACTCTTTGCATTGGCGGCGCGAACGTTCGCTCGCATCGCTCGAACCTTCCTGGGCAGGCTGGTGACAATGAAGCGCGGGTTGTTCTTCTCGTGGAGCATTCGGCTTTCCGGATGCACCAGCTTCCCGGGGCTCCAGCCTCTCGCGGGTCTGATACTGGAACTCGCAAATTCAAGGGCCATCGCCGATCAGGCACGCTTTGGCGCTTTGGCGTGCGGCGAAATAGCGCTTCGCCGGGCCGGCTGCGGCTCGCCGGGCTGAAATCCCCTCTAGGCGGCGACCGGTTGCTTCGCCCTGTGCTTTTCGACAAAGTACTTCATCGTGTGATACAGGACGGAATCGAGATCGTGCTTCGACGTCCAGTTCACCAGGCTGCGGGCCTTCGTAACGTCGGGGATGCGCCGGTCACAGTCCTCATACCCCTTGCCGTAAAACTCCTCGCTGGGGACCGAGACGATCTCCGGATAGGGATCCCCGGGCTGGCGGAAGTGCTTATCGAAGGTCGCACACATCTTGTTGGCGAGTTCCCTTATGGTAACTTCGTTCTCAGGCGTGCCGATATTGAAGATCTGCCTGTCACAAACGCCGCCGCGGTTTTCAATGATGCGCGCGATGCAATCCACCGCGTCGTCGATATAAGTGTAGGCGCGGTAGTTCATTCCGCCATCCACCAGCTTGATTGGCGTTCCGTAGAGAAGCGCATTCATGAAATGGCTAAAGACACGGGGATTGCCCGTCTGCTCGCTCGGAAGGTAGTCGATTCGGGGACCAATGAAATTGAAAGGCCGGATTATCGAGTAGTTCAGGCCCTCTTCGAGGCCGTAGGCATGCAGGACGCGCTCCAGGAGCTGCTTTGCGCACGCATAGATCCAACGGTGATTCTTTACCGGACCCATGATGAGAGGCGTCTCATCCTCGCTGAACGGCGTGGGATACTTTGAGGAGTCCTTGCCAAAGGCCCGGGCGGAAGTAATGCCATAGACCTCGCACGTCGAAAACTGAACGATGCGCCTTTTGTGCTTAACGCAAAACTCGGCGATCTTAAGATTTTCCACGAAGTTCAGCTTGAACACGTCAACAGGGTTGCTGACATACAGGCTGGGATTGGCCATCGCCACCAGATCGACGACTAGATCGTGCTCGGCGGCCAAACGCTCCAGCTCCCTCTCGTTTCCGCGAATATCGAAATGGATGTAGTGAAGCTCGCCGCTCTTCACCGTTTCATCGAGCTTCTCGCGCTCGATATCAAGAGCTGTGATCTCGTGTTCTCCGTCGTTGACCAGGCGCTCGGCGAGATTCGCGCCGATGAACCCACCGGCGCCTAGGAGAAGGATCTTCATGAAAAACCTCCATTTACGATCAGGGCGCTCGCAACGTCAACCGTTTTTGCCTTGGGAGATCGAGGAAGGCCGACTGATGCCGAAAAGTGGAGACGTGATGGTGCAACCGCTCGCAGCGCTGCCGGATCCTCGTTCGAGGCTCCCGCCCAGACGCAGTAATCCACGGACCTCCATCCGCGGCGTCTCTCGCGATCGCATTGATCTTTCTCGGCGCGAGTACATTTGCTTCGACGCGGATGGGCATCCGCCACGTTTGTATTGGTAATGTCTGTTTGTCCGCCGATCACCTTTGTTTTCGCGTATTTCAAAGGGTTTCTACTCTACGAGAGTTACGTGATCTATTCGCTGCCGGGGTAGTCATTTGCGCGGCCACAGGGCTGTCCGTTGGGGCGTCGTGCGCACAGAGAGTCCTAGGCGGGAAGGTTGTTGTGTCTGCGGCGGCTTCATTCATCGTGATCGGCTACTTCCTTTATACAAACCCCTTTCGGCAATGGATCCTCCAGCATCCGCTTGAACAGTTCCGCGAATCGGTCATCCTATGCCGCGGGACGCTCGACCCTTCACGCGTTGGACAAAAAACGTGCGAACGGCCAGTTTCTGCATTCCGCCCTACCTTTATGACCCTCCCATGGAACGACTGGATTCGGTCGGCGCATTCATCGCGGCGCTACGACGCGCCGACGAAGATCGCGTGCCTCTGCTTCTCAACGTCGGCATGCCGTGGGCTGCACGCAAGTATAGTCCTCAAATGTGGTCCCTCTTCACCAACCGCGAACTCTTTGAGGAGCCTCTGCGCTTGCGTGGATTCGAGCCCAGTCTCGACAAATATAAGCCCAATAGCGCCAAAGGCTTTGATTTCACACCTTACAGGAACGAAGGTCTCTAGCGAGCCTAGTGTAGGCCGCCAAGCAGATTGCACTTTACGAAAACCCTCTTGGACAAAGGCTCCAGAGACGTCAATTGGCGGGATCATCTGCGTGATTTACTTTGCATTCTGTTGGGCGGCCTACACTAGCCAGTTCGCCGAAAATTGCCTGCCGTGGCCCGACGATTCTTTCGAATTGATTCAATTCAGCATCAGTTGCCTCTGGGCGGGACAACGTGGTGCCCGCCTTAAAGATGAGCGAAAAAAGTCGTAGAGAATTGTTGAAGCAGGCTTGCCGGCTGCTCCTCGCGATCATTTTCCGCCCGATCGTCGGAAAGGTGCTGCTAGTTTTTCTCGGCGTTCTCCCTGCGCTTGTTTTGCTCGCGGACATCCACGCCTTCGCCGTGAACGTCCCATTCATGGACGATTGGCAGTTTGTTCCTCTCCTGGAGAAGGCAAAGAACGGGACGTTGACTTTCCAAGAGCTTTTCGCGCCTCACGACGAGCACCGGCTCCTCCTGCCACGCATCATCATTATTGCTTCGATGTTCGCGACCGGAGGCGATTATCGGGCGCAGTCCTTCATCACTTTTGCAGTCGTGGCGGTCGTTTCGATCTGCATCCTCTGGCTGATGATGCGCCTCAATGGGAGCAGGAATAGCGTGCTGCTGGCGTGGGGGCTGGCGAACGTCGCTCTCTTCTCGCCGATCCAGTTCCACAACTGGCTCTGGCCGATGCAGTTCGCTTACTTCCTGCCTTATACCTTCCTGGCGCTTTGCTTTTGCACTCTCTATATACGCATTCCGGCGCTGCCAAAGTTTGTGATGGCGGCCGTCTTTGCGCTGGCTGGCAATTTCAGTTTTGTCCAGGGCAACCTGATCTGGCCTGCGGTCCTGCCGTTGATTTTGTTTGCCCCGGGAATCCTCGCAAAGGGTGCCCGCAGGAACTTTGCCGTCGCATGGGTTTTTCTGGGGGCCCTGGCGGTGACTCTTTATTTCTGGGGACTCGAACGCAATTCGGCTGCTCCCGAATACGCGTATGGTCACAAGGGCATCCCGCCGACGATGAGCACCTTGCACCTGCTTCGCGAACACCCTGCGAACACGATTTCCCGCATGGGCCTTTTCATATTGGGGATGTTCGGAAATTCCGTCTCCCGCGGTTTTCCCGTCTCAAGCAATCTTATCTTCAGCCAAATCTGCGGCTCGATTGTTCTCATTGTGGCCGCGATTGGGCTCGTGGTGGCCTGGCGGCGCGGGCTGTTTCTCAATCGCGCGCTTCCGTGGGCCTGCCTGCTTCTGTTCACTTTTCTCACGGCGGCCTTGGTATGCGTTGGGCGGGTATGGCGCAACGACGCCCAACCGCTTACTCCTCGTTACACGACCTTCGGCGCGTTGTGCGTCGTTTCTCTGATCGCTTTGCTCTATTCAGCCTTTTTCAATCTCAAGGAGGAACTTACCATCTCCCCCCCTGGTGTTCTTCCTTGGGGTAGCGTCCTTACCTGGACTCAAGGTCTGCTGGTGGGACTCTATCTTTGTATCCAAGGGGTGAACTGGACCTATGGACAGCGACTCATGGAGGAGTGGCGGCTAACCCGGTGGCATGCTCAGGCCAGGCTGCATTTTCTCGGAAAGATTGCGAACTATGCCGGACCCAACCTGCTCGGTGGCAACGAAAAACTCGTTGCGGTCATGGCGCAAATTCTTGAAAAACTCGACATGCTCAAGCCACCGCGAGCCACCGACCTGCGGATCTCGGCTCTCGGCAAGGAAATTGTACCAGATGATCTCAAAAGAGGGAAGTTCGACGAATTGACTACGCAGGGAGCGCGCGGCTGGCGCGCCTCCGGTTCCGCGCTTTCCAGCGGCAGGCGCTCGGCGGACGCCGTCGTTCTTGGCGTGCAGAACGCCGCGGGCGAATGGGTCGCCATCGCCGCAGCCACCCCTGTCAGCCCCTTGCAATATCTCGCAAGGGGCACGCAAATGGATTTCGAATTCCTCGCGGTGTCGGACCCACAAAAGCGCGGAAAATGGCAGATCAACCTTCCGATTGACGCGTTCGGAACAAGACAAGAGGGCGTTTTGCGAGCGTGGGCCATGGATTTCCCCCGACGCATTTTGTATCGGCTTCCAGGAGACAAACGTTTTACTGTAAGCCTTGAGCCGAATAAGCCTTCCGATGAGCCGCTTGTGCTAGAAAGCGACGCCAGCCCGCCCTAACCTTTGAGCGATGCCGAAACTCTCAATTCTCGTGCCCTTCTTTAACGAGGAGGAAAATGTGGTTCCGTTGCTGTCGGAGATTCGTGCAGTTTGTGACGCCCTGGGACAAGCTTACGAGGCGATCTTCGTCAACGACGGAAGCACGGATGCGACAGGACAGAGGCTCAACGAGGTAGCAAAAGACTGGCCCGAAGCGAGGCCGCTCCATTCCAGGGTGAATCACGGCCAGGCTGCCGCGCTCTTCGCCGGCATGAAACAGGCGACAGGTGAGATCCTCGTCACTCTTGACGGCGATGGACAGAATGACCCTTCCGACATCCCGCGGCTGCTTGCTGCGCTGGGCGATTTCGACATGGTTGCAGGCGTGCGCGCGCGCCGGCGGGACTCCTGGCTTCGGCTCGCGATGTCCCGGCTGGCAAATAGCGTTCGGTCTTGTCTCCTTCGGGATGGTCTACGCGACACGGGTTGTGCGCTCAAGGCGTTTCGCCGTGAGGTTGTTGAATCCTTCATTCCCATACGCACCCTGTATTCCTTCATGGGCGCCATGGCGGTCGCCGCGGGATTTCGGATCTGCCAGCTCGAAGTGGCACACCGGCCGAGAACGCGCGGCCAATCGAAGTATGGGCTTTCCGTCTTTTGGTGGAAGCCGTTGATCGACATGATCGGGGTCTATTGGTTCTCACGGCGCCGGATTCCCGGTCGCATCGAACAGCTTGTCAGCGCGGGAGCATGAGCGGCGAGGCTGGCAAGACCCAAAAGTTGATCGCAGGGCGATGTGGATCGTGCTGGGAGCATGCGTGCTCTTCTCGGCCGTCCTGCACATTTACTTCCTGGCAACGCCGGGATTTGAAGACGACTTGCGGTGGCAAATCAACTGGGGCAAGCGCGTATATAAAGAGGGCCTCTGGAAGCTCTACGAGGGCGATTACGCCGCAAGGCAGGGAAAATTCAATCATCACGATATCGTGGATTATCCACCGGTGGTTCCGCTGATAGTTGGCGGAACGGTGAAACTAGCCAAAGCGATGCACGAGACTGCGCAACTTCGCCTGATGATCAAGCTCATCGTGACGATTTTTGAGATCGCGTTGATCGCCATCCTTGCGTGGCTGGTTCTTACTCAAAGCGCAGCGCCTCCGTGGCGGCGAGTGTTCACGGCGGGGCTGATTCTTGTGAGCCCCGGGATGGCGCTGGCCACGACCGGATGGGGTCAGATCGACTCCCTTCTCTGTCTTCTCATCGTCCTGGCGTTGTACTTTGGATGGAAGGACCAGTTTTGGCTCTCCACGCCACTCATTCTGCTAGCGGTCCTCACCAAGCCGCAGGGCGTTCTTGCGTTGGGTTGCTATTTTCTCATGCTGCTCCGGCGAAGAAAATACAGAGCCTTCTGGCTCCAGGGAGCCTGTGGATTCGTCCTTCTTGTCTCGCTCATTGTTGCCGCTCGCGTCCTCTCTCATTCGAACTTTCTCGCGATCTACCTGGGAGCTGTCGGAGCCTTTCCGGCGACCTCCTGGACTGCGTTCGATCTTTGGGAACTCATCTTCGGCGACGAAAGCATGCACATTCTCGATAGCTCAACGGTGGCCGGGATCTCCTACCACTCGATCGGCCTGGCTCTTTTTCTTTTCACAGCTCTTTGCGCGGTCCTCTCGTTTTGGAGAAGCCGGCAAACCCTCGAAAACGTCATGCTTTTCGCGGGATGGATCTATCTCGCATTTTTCCTCTTTCCGACGGAAATACATGGTCGCTTCCTTTACTATGCCGTTGTCCTGCTGGCTCTTCCGGCCCTGCGGAACAACATGCTGCTCGGCGCCTACGTCACGCTCTCGGTGATCCTCTACTTCAACGTGAAATACAGCATGGAACGCTTCGCTCCCGGCATGTACGCGGAGTTTGTGATGCCGGAATCCATGTCGAACGGGCACCGGGTCCTCAGTTTCATCGCTCTTGTCGCCGGCGCGCTGTTCTTTGTCGAAATCTTGCGCGGGCTAATCGCGCCACGCCTGGGCGAAGTTGCGCAAGCTGATTCCTCGGCGCTCGACAAGTTCCTTGGCGGCAGCAGACCCTAACGCCTCGGCCTCGGTTTCCCACTTGTAATCCCAGGCATATCGATGCCGCAGAGCCAGCGTCTCAAATCCGGGGTGGCACATGATCTCATTTACCCCGGGACCAAGGCGCGAAAGCATCCCGCATAACGCCACGGTGTCCAGACGACCGGAAGCTGCCAGACCGTGAAAAGAACCGGCGCACCGCAATCCCCGTCTCCGAATCTTTCTCCTGGCGAGCGCGCTCAGGAGAATCAGGATTCCCAACTGGAGCCCCCGCCCGGAAGCCAGTACGCGTGAAAAAGCCGACCTGTCGTACGCGGTGCGCACGACGCGGATTTGATTCGCTTCAGCCAAATCCAGTGTAAGGCCGAGCAGACCGGGGAGCAAATGAACATGCTGATGGCTGTCCAAATGGGTAGGCCGGATGCCAGCGTCCAGGACGCGAAGGATTTGCGCCTCCATTTCGCGGCGCGCTTCGCGCAGCGTGAATCTTCGCGATAAATAGGCGCGGGCAAAATCCGCATAGGCAGCCGGCAGCCGCCCGTCGCGACCGACAAGCCCCCCGAGCTCGTGAGGCGGCGCGACGGGCCTTTCGCCAACAAGGGACAAATGAATACCAACACCCAGTTCAGGAATCCGCTTCGCCCGGTCTACCGCGTCGCCAAAGCCTTCGCCATTCGGCATCAGGCTCGCGCTCCGCAGAATCCCGCGTTTGCAGGCGTCCTCGATCCCTTCGTTCGTGCTGGGCGAGAGACCGAAATCGTCGGCATTAACGACGGCTACGATCATGGGGCTGCGCAAAACCGAAGAGCCGATACCGAAACATCTCCTCCAAAATCTTGAAGATGACAGCGTTGCTGCTCAATGTGGAGACACCCGCAACGCGCGGGTAGTAGTTCATGGGGATCTCCACGATGCGCGCGCCCGACCGGCGCATCTCGAGCAAAAGTTCCGCGTCGATGAACGAACCCTCCGAAGTGAGGCGAACTTTTTCATAGAGCGAGCTCTTGAAGAGCTTGAACGCAAAATTCACATCGCGCACATGCAGGTTGAACATCGCGCGGATCATCAGATTGTAAACCTTGGAGATCACTTCACGGCGAAGCGATTCCGCTCGCGTCCTTCGCCAGCCGATCACCATGTCCGCCCCTGCAGCCAACGGAAGCGCTGCGAGTCCCTCGTTCAGGTCCACAGGCAGGTCGCTGTCGATATAAAGAATCCAATCTTTCAACGCGGCGCCGAAGCCGGTTTTGAGAGCCCCGCCCAATCTGCGGTTTTGCTCGTGATGGATTACGCGCACTTCGGGATGCTCCCGGCTCAAGCGGTCGGCAATCTCGCCGCATCCGTCCGTCGAGGCGTCATCAACAATCACGATTTCGATCTCTGAAGCCATCCGCGAGCCGATGCGAAGCGATTCGCGCACCGCCGTTTCAATGTTCTCCGCTTCGTTGAACATCGGGTACACGAAACTGAGGCTGCTCAGGAGGGCGGCGCTGACAGAGGAAACTCCATTCATGGTTGGACCGCGGACGTTTCTCCAGCCCGGCCGTTCGTGGCAAGCGAAACTTCCGGCATTCCGCTCACTTCTTCAGGCAGTCCGGGCACCTTCCGAAAAATTCCAGCGAATGGCTGAGATCGCGGAAGCCGTAGTGTTCGGCGACCATCTTTTCGGTTTCCGCGAGCGGACAGGGAATGTCGATGACGACGACTTTCCCGCAGCCGGTACAGACAATGTGGTCATAATGCTTCGCGGGATCGTTCAGTTCATAATAGCTGCAGGACCGCTGGAGGTTGACCTTGTGAACGAGGTGTAACCGGTCGAGCAAGGAGATCATGCGAAACACCGTGGCGTAGTCCGGGGCATTGCCTTCGGACGAGGCCAACTCCTGAATGTCCTGAAGCGAAAGAGGTTTGTCCGCCTCGAAGAGAACGTTCAAAATATTGCGCCGCCCCTGGGTAACGCGCATCCCCTCCGCTCGCAGCAGATCCAGGATGGCCTCGATGGAGAAGGACTGGGCGCTCTTGCTCATGAGAAATCTCTAAGGCAAGCGGCGCCTCACCTCAACTGGGAACCCATGAGAGGCGGACTTCGATGCCGCGCTCCGCCAGGAATTGCTTCGCTTGAGCGATGCTGTAGGTGCCAAAGTGGAAAATGCTGGCAGCCAGGACCGCATCCGCGTTGCCACGGGCGAGAACTTCGGCGAGATGCTCGAGTTCGCCCGCGCCTCCGCTGGCAATCACTGGAATGTCCACCGCAGCACCTACCGCGGCGGTGAGTTCGATGTCGTAACCCCCGCAGGTGCCGTCGGCATCCATGCTCGTCAGCAGGATCTCGCCCGCCCCGCGCCGCGTGACCTCGCGCGCCCAGGCGACGGCGTCAAGCTCGGTGGGGTTTCTGCCACCATGCGTGTAAACCCGCCACTTGCCCGGGCCGTCGTGTTTCGCGTCGATGGCGACCACAACGCACTGCGACCCGAAGCCCTCGGCCGCATCCGAGATAAGCTCCGGATTTTTTATGGCCGCTGTGTTCACGCTGACTTTGTCTGCGCCCGCAAGCAGCATGGTCCGGAAGTCCTCCACCGTGCGAATTCCCCCGCCGACGGTCAGAGGCATGAAACACTGTTCCGCCGTGCGCGCCACAACGTCCACCATCGTGGCGCGATCGTCGCTCGACGCCGTGATATCCAGGAACACGAGTTCGTCCGCGCCCTGGGCATCATAGAGCTTTGCGCACTCGACGGGGTCGCCAGCGTCACGAAGGTCCAGAAACCTCGTGCCCTTCACCACGCGTCCATCCGTAACGTCGAGGCAGGGAATAATCCGTTTCGCGAGCATGATAGGACCAGTCGTGCGTCTGCGCCCGAAAGGCGAGACTAATTTGTTGCTTTGACTCCGGTCTCTCTTACCTTGCGCAGGTTCTTTGCCCCGCGAGGTGCATCGAATGACTTGGTATGAGGAAAGAAAAAGTTCGGCGTCATATTCCAACCGTCCCTCGCATCTCTCTTGTCTGCGCAATCGCGCTTGCACTTTTCCTGGCCGGCTGCGCATCGCCCTACCGGCAGGGGGCTGGAAAGTTTGATACCGTAATCGTCGACGCGGGACACGGCGGGCACGACCGTGGCGCTCGATCGGTTTCCGGCTCTCCGGAAAAAGTTCTCACGCTTGATACCGCGCAAAGGCTCGCGGCGATTCTTCGTGACAAGGGCTTCCGGGTGATCGAAACGCGGACTCGCGATGTCTTCGCGCCGTTGGGAGCACGCACGGCCCTCTCCAACTCCAAGGCAAACTGCATTTTCGTCAGCATCCACTACAATTGGGCCCCTCGGAGGGGCGCCCGCGGAATCGAAGTTTACTATTTCAGTCCTCGATCCTGGCGGCTTGCCTCCAACATCCTGAAAAAGGCCACCCGGGTTTACCCCACCGAAAACCGTGGCGTCAAACGCAACAATTACCACGTGTTGCGCGAGAACCGCCGCCCTGCCGTGCTCTGCGAGCTCGGCTTCCTCTCCAACGCGCAGGACAACCGGTTTGTACAGAGCGCCCAGTATCGCCAGCGACTGGCCGAAAGCGTCGCCGACGGAATCGTCGTGGAACGACAAAGCGCCGAGCGCTAGCACGGCGGCACGCCGGCGCTCTCGATCAGGCCGGCAAGATCGCCGGGCAGCGGGCTGAACCAGTCGAACTTCTCGCCGGAAAGCTCCAGCGAGAGTCTCGCGGAATGCAAGGCGTGACGTGGAAGCCAAAGCTCGGCGGCCATTTCCTCAGTCCACCCGCGATCGATGAACTCCAGGTAATGATGGTTTCCTCGCGCGTAGATCTTATCGCCGAGGATCGGGAAGCCGGCGCAGGACAGGTGCACACGGATTTGATGAGTGCGGCCCGTCTGCGGCCACGCCTGCAGAACGGAAAACCGGCGTCCCTGCGGGAGGGTCAGTCGGCTTCGAACCTGAAAGCGCGTAATGGCCGGCGCGCCGGCGGGATGCACGGTCCGCTCCAGCCAGACGGATGACAGAGCGACTTCGCCCAGCCGCACAACGGGACCGTCGACCACTTTCTCATCCCATTCGGGCCAGCCAAAAACCAACGCCGAATATTCCTTCCGAATCCTTCCCTGTTGCATCGCTATCCCGGCCGCGCGGGCGCCGCGCGCGGTTTTGGCCACGAGGAGGATGCCGCTCGTCTCGCGGTCCAGACGGTTCACGAAAGAAACCTGTCCACCCGTCGCGAGTTCGTAACCAAGCAATTCGCGCAGCCCGTCCCAAAGCGTCGCCGGGCCGCCCGGCTTGGTGGGATGCACCAGCAGGCCCGCTGGTTTGTCCACGACGAGGAAATCCTCGGTTTCATCCAGGATCCGGAACTCAACTTGATTCTTGGTGTCCACGCCGCCAGTTTGCAAGCTACCATGATTCGTCTTAACAGGGTCACGCGAATCTATTCCAAAGGGGAAAGCGGCGTCCGCGCGCTCGACGACGTCAGCCTGGAGATTTCCTTCGGTCAATTCGCCGCGGTCACCGGTCCCAGCGGCTGCGGCAAGAGCACGCTCCTCAATCTGCTCGGCGGACTCGACACGCCGGACTCCGGGGAAATCTGGATAGGTGACATTCCCCTCCACACCGCCAGGGACGCGGAACTCACCCGTTACCGGCGCCACGACCTCGGGATCGTCTTTCAATTTTTCAATCTGCTGCCGGCCATGACTGTCGCCGAGAACGTCGAACTGCCGCTCCTGTTGCGCGGCGAGCGCAAGACAGCCGCGCGCGTGGCGGAAGCTCTCGATCTCGTCGATCTTGCCAAACGCAAAAACCATTTTCCCCATCAGCTGAGCGGCGGCGAAATGCAGCGCGCGGCGATCGCCCGCGCAGTCGCTGGACAACCAAAAATCCTGCTTGCCGACGAGCCTACAGGGAATCTCGACAGCGGGAGCGCAGAGCGGGTCACCGAGACTCTCCTAAAGATTGCTTCCCAAAAAATTGCGACGCTTGTTATTGTGACCCACAGTGCGGAGCTGGCCCGGCTGGCTGCGCGACACATTTCTATGCTCGATGGAAAAATTACCACGCAAAATCCAAAGTGATGACAAGCTTCTGGCGAAGTTCACGGTTTTCGCCGAATTGGGCACCGATGAGCTTCATGTCTTGCTTGAGCAAAGCGCCATCGAGTCCTATCCCGCCGGCGAGCGCATAATCAGCGCCGGCGACGTCGGCCATTGCCTGTTCATCATCTTGAGCGGGAGCGTCCGCGTTACCGTGAAGCGCGGCAGCGGAGACATCGAGCTCGCCAGCCTTTCGGCCGGCGATTTCTTCGGCGAAGTGGCCCTCGTTGACGACGGGCCGCGCTCGGCGAGCGTCACCGCCACCGAGCCCTGTGAACTGCTCTGCGTCACGCGAACGACGCTGGGCGTACTGGCGGCGCTTCAGCCGGGAGCGGCCATTCACTTGCTCGCCGCCATCGGGCGAAGCCTGGTCGCCCGACTCCGCAAGGGAAATCAAAAATACATAGACTTGCTCCTGTCCGGCGGACCAAACTCCTAGAGCAGCCTCGGATTCCGGGCTCTTTCTCGCCTGCCGCTAACGGAACGAGCCGCACGAGACGGATCCCGAGCGCAAATTTGCAATTTTACACGTGGAAAAACAACGCACCCTCGCATCCTCAGCCCACCTCACGGGAACCGCCCTGCACACCGGGGAGAAAGTCACCCTCACGCTCCATCCGGCGCCTGCCCACCACGGCTTCAAGTTCAGGCGCTCAGACCTTCCTGACGACCCGCTGATCGAAGCCAGGGTTGAAAATGTCAAAACGGTGGAGCGCGCCACGACGCTCGTCGAAGGCAGCGTAAAGATTCATACGGTTGAGCACGTGCTCTCCGCGCTGGCCGGCATGGGTGTCGACAATGCCCTGATTGAAATGGATTCCAACGAACCTCCCATCGGCGACGGTAGCGCCGCACCCTACGTGGGAGTGATCAATGAGGCCGGCATCATCGAGCAGGACGCTCTGCGTTCCTTCCTCGAACCGCGGGAACCCATCGTGGTCCAGACCGGAGAATCCATCATCACGATCCTCCCGGACTCCAAGTTTCGCATCTCCTGCACCCAGGTTGGTCCGGGTGGACGCTTCACCCAATACCTGAGCGCCGAAATAACTCCCGAGTTCTACGAGAAGGAAATTGCCGCGGCACGCACGTTCGTTTTTTACGAAGACGTCAAACCGCTCATGGACAAGGGACTTATCAAGGGGGGAAGCATCGAAAACGCCATCGTCGCCCGGGGAGACAGCGTGCTGAGCAAGGAACCCCTCCGATATCCCGATGAATTCGTCCGCCATAAAATTCTGGATATCATTGGCGACCTGATCCTAAGCGGACGGCGCTTGCGCGGGCACGTCGTGGCCGTCAAGCCCGGCCATGCGCCAAATACCGAAGCCGCCCGGTCGCTCGTCAAGCGCAATTCCGAATACCTGGCCATGGCCCCGCGCCCGGTCGCTGCAACGGCAGGTGTGCTCAATATCAAGGAAATCATGCACGCGCTGCCCCACCGCTACCCGTTCCTCATGGTGGACCGCATCGTCGAGTTTCAGGAGGACATCAAGGCCGTGGGCGTGAAGGCGGTCACAATCAACGAGCCCTATTTCCAGGGCCACTTCCCAGGCCATCCCGTGATGCCTGGAGTCCTCCAGGTGGAGGCCATGGCACAGGTCGCAAGCATCGTGATGATGCACAAGACGGAAAACGCCGGGAAGATCGGCTACTTCATGAGCGCCGACGGCGTCAAATTCAGAAAACCGGTCTTTCCCGGCGACACCCTTTTCATCCATTGCGAAATGCTCAGCATCAAGAAGCGCCTGGGCAAGGCGGCGTGCAAATGCATCGTCAATGAGGAAGTCGTATCCGAAGCCGAACTGCTCTTCGGACTGGTGGACAAATGATCGGCTTCGCTCCCCTCGTTCCCGCTGAATGATTCATCCCACGGCGATCGTTGATGCCGGCGCAGAAGTCGCCCAGGATGCCGAGATCGGTCCCTACTGCGTCATTGGCCCGAACGTTGTCATCGGCGCGGGCTCGGTTCTCACCAATCACGTCACCGTCGCCGGCCCCGCCAAAATCGGGCAGGATAACCGCTTCTTTCCCTATTGCTCAATTGGCCAGCGCAGCCAGGACCTGAAATACATCGGCGAGCCGACATTCCTTGAAGTTGGCGACCACAACACCTTCCGGGAGTTCTGCACCGTAAATCGTGGCACGATGCCGGATACAAAAACTGTTATCGGCAGTCACAACAATTTTCTCGCTTATTCGCACGTCGCCCATGACTGCCTCGTTGGGAACCACGTCATTTTCTCCAACAACGGCACTCTGGCCGGCCACGTGCTGGTCGAAGACCATGCGGTCGTCGGTGGCCTGAGCGGCGTGCATCAATATTGCCGTATCGGAAGGCACGCTATACTCGGCGGTTGCACCAAAATCGTGCAGGATGTTCCCCCGTTTATGATTGCGGACGGCAACCCGGCGGAAATCCGCGGGATCAACCAGGTCGGCCTCGAACGCCGGGGATTCAGCGCGGATGAAATTCGCTCACTGCGCGATGCCTATCGCCTGCTTTGCCGCGCAAACCTCAACGTTAAGCAAGCCTGTGAAACCATCCGGAGAGAAATCCCATCCAACGATCACATCGCCCATCTGCTCGCTTTCATTGAGGCCAGCAAGCGCGGCATCGTGAGATAATCCGCAAGCCTCCCGCTTCCGGTCCGAAGCTTCGCTTGCGTGGATCGAACAGAAACGAGAAGACCGGAGTCAGCGAGATCGTTGACTCCGGCCTTGGTAATTTTGCTTCTCGAGAGGGACGACTAGTAACGGCGCGAACGTCCGCCACCACCACCCCACCGCCACCGCCGCGATTGCCACCACCACCACCGCCAAAGCTCTTGCGAGCTCCGCCGCCTGCGCCCGCGAAATCTTCACGGGGACGGGCCTCGTTCACGGTAAGGTTACGTCCATGAAGTGCCTTCCCATTGAGACGCTGGGTGGCAGTTTGCGCTTCCTCGTCTGTGGACATCGTCACGAACGCAAATCCGCGCGACTTACCCGTCATTTTGTCTTGTATTAGGACAGCTTCGCGAACAGTGCCGGCTTCGGCGAAAAGGTCTTGAAGGTCGTTTTCTGTAGTGTCGAAGGAAAGATTCCCGACATAAAGTTTAGTTGCCATGGTTTGTGTTTATTGTTGAGGCGAGTCTCTGCGGCTGTTTCCGATGATCGGATTTCAAATCGCCACTGAGAGCCTGCGGTTCCCCGCTACGGACACAACTAGCAATCTACCAACGCCCTCAAAGGGCTCTAACCTGCAGAGGGGAATAGATCAGACTTCGCGAAATATGCAAGGGATCTTTCACATCCGTCGCAGATGAGATTCGGGAAAGGAGAGCGTGGACCTTTTATTCGCATCGGAAACCACCGCGCCTGGTGCTTGTCTTCCGTGAATTCGGTGAACTTCCTCGCCGGACGCGCTTCCCGATCCTGGCCACCCGATGGCCTGAGCGACCTATGCTCCCGACTCGGATACCCGAACTCACCCAAGGCATGGAAACACGGTTCGATTCCTGCAATTTCGGCGAATCGCGCGCCTTCCAAGACGTAGTCTAATTTGCAATTCGTCTGAACGTTTTTGACCCATCTTTTTGCGCCCTCGAGTGTCGGAAAGACGAGCGATGATCCCGGCGTGAGCCCCTTAAGCTGCCCCCTGGTATATCGTCGGGTAAAATAAACGGCGTATCGGACTCTCATAACTTTTGACTGCGATCGCTTGGAATTTGCCAAACATGCCAAACCGCCTCGACCTCTCGCAGTGGGGTGCCGCCCTTGGCGCTTTACCGTACGTCCTCCCGTCGACTTTGTCAGCTAAATTGAAGAAACGAGTCCTCTTTATCGACGCCATTATTCGGCGTCGCCTTCCTTTTGAGGCTTCGGTTCGCCAAGCTGCCGCGCCTTTTCCACCAGGGTGAGGAATTCCGCGCGATAGCTGCCGGGGTCTTCGCCAAGATTCCTCCGGGCGATCTTCTGAATCTCCTGCCAGGAGAGATCCCCCGCATGGCGCGAACCGCGAAGTTTCATTCCGAAGGCGGCCACGGCTGCAGCAAACTGGAAGTCCTGCGACGCCTGATCGAAGGCTTTTTCCGCGGACGCCGGGACCGGGCACTCTATCAGACGGCTCCTGTCGCCATCCGCCGCTTTAAAGCGCAGCTTGACGGTCAGCAAATCCTCTGAACCTGTCGATCGTTCGGCGGCGGGGGATTGATACTTCAGGGGATCGACGGATGGCTGGTCTGGCAGCTTCTGGCCGGCTGGCACGACTTCGTAAAGGGCGGTTACCGTGTGACCGGCGCCGATTTCTCCCGCGTCCTTCTTGTCATCGTTGAAATCCTCCTTGGCAAGCAGCCTGTTTTCGTAACCGATGAGCCTGTAGCCGGCGACGCGCGCCGGGTTGAATTCGACCTGCACCTTCACGTCCTTGGCGATGGTGAACAGGGTCGCGCCCATCTGTTCGACAAGAACCTTGCGGCCCTCGCTTGGGGAATCGATATACGAGTAATTGCCGTTGCCCTTGTCGGCCAGCTTCTCCATGGTCGAGTCCTTCAAGTTGCCCCTGCCGAACCCGAGGACGGAAAGAAAGACGCCGGAGGACCGTTCTTTCTCGATGAGGGAGATCAACTCGCTTTGGCTGGTCACGCCGACATTGAAATCGCCGTCCGTGCAAAGGATCACGCGATTGTTTCCGTCCTTGAGAAAATTCTCGCGCGCGGTCTGATAAGCGAGCCGGATGCCTTCGGCGCCGTTGGTCGATCCGCCTGCCTCCAGCCCGTCGAGCGCCATGAGGATCCGGCTCTTGTCCGCGCCTCGCGTCGAGGGCAACACAAGGCCGGACGAACGCGCGTAAACGGCTATGGCCACCCGGTCATCGGGCGCCAGTTTGTCAATAAGAGCTCGAAGAGAGCGCTTGAGCAGAGGCAGTTTGTCCGCGCCCTGCATGGAGCCCGAGACATCTACGAGGAAGACCAGGTTGCTCGGTGGGCGTTCCGCAGCGGGAACACTGCGCCCCTTCAGCCCGATTCGGACCAACTGGTGGCTTGCATTCCACGGCGCCCGGCTCACCTCGATAGCGACCGAAAAGGGATCCCCGGCTTTCGGTTCTGGATAACCGTAGGAGAAATAGTTGATCAACTCCTCGATGCGCACCGCTCCCGCAGGCGGAAGTTCCTCGTTTTGGAGAAATCTGCGCACGTTCGAGTAACTCGCGGTATCCACGTCAATCGAGAACGTCGAAAGAGGGCTGTCCTTCGCATCGTGAAACCGGTTCTCTTCAATTCCATCGTATGTCTCGGTGTTGAAGTCCTTCTCCATCACTCGACTCGAATTTGCGCGGTGCGCCGCCCGTGCGAGAACCAACGCCGTAGCCCATCCCAGATCCCCTCGCGGAGAATGTCTTCGAATTGGCTGTTCGCTTGAGAAGCGGCTGATGCCGCTTCTACGGGCCGCGCAACCGGAGGTGGCAACGTCGCGGTCGGACTACTCGCGACCGCACGCGACTCCAGCCGGACTTGCGGCTGCGCCATTACCAGACCGGGATCTTGCGCCTTCGGCAGACCAGAAGTCGGATCCGGCATTGATTCAACGGACGCCAGGAGTTTGGAGCCCGTTGCCGCGCTGTTCGCGGGCGCAGGCGACGAATCTGCACGCTGCACGGCAACGAGAAGGTCGCCCGCGCCTTGCCGCGCCTCGCGCGAGTTCGGCTGGAAAAGCAGCGCGGTCCATGGAATGAACGGAGCCAGCAGGAGACAAGCCGCCAGCGCGCCAAGCGCACCGATCAAGGCAGCGCGGCGGAATTTCTGCTCCCGCCTGACGATCCGAACATTCCGAAGGCACTCTTCTCTCAACTCCTCGCGTGTCCTCTCGTCGAAACCTTTCTCCTCATGAGGCAGCGCACTGAGCTTCTGACAGATAAGGCCGGTCGCCTCGAGCTCACGCTGAAGGTCGTCCGACTGCGAAAGGTCTTTTTCGAACTCTTCCCGCGCTTCCTCCCGGAGTTCGCCGAGAGCGTAATCCGTCACGCGGGGATCTTCAGTTTTCATGGTACGACTCCTGTGTTCTCGCGCTTCCAAAGCCGGCGGAGTGTTTGGATGGCGGTGTGAAGCTGCACGCCAACGCTTGGCACGCTCATGCGCATGGCTTCACCAATTTGTTTGTAGCTGAGGCCGGCCTCGAACTTGAGGTGGATCAACTCCCGCTGCTGAAGCGGCAGTTGATCCACCAGCCACCTTAATCGAGCCGCCTCCTCGGCAGCCGCGACCTCCGCGGACGGACTGGGATTCCCGGCAGGGTGTTCCTCATCGATTGCCTCACCGGAGAAGCGGGCGATTTTCCGAATCTGATCGAGCGCGCAATTCCGGCAAACGAAAAACAACCAAGCTGCAAGCCGCGGCTCCAGGGCCGTTATGTCCTGACGGCTGAGGCGGAGAAAGGTCTCCTGCACCGCATCACGTGCCGACTCTGCATCTCCCGTGATCGCCTTTGCGTAGCTGATGAGCGGCCGTTCATAGCGCTCCAACGCGCCGTCGATGATTTCTTCGGGGGACATTCGTTTCTACCGGGACAACGGCGCGATGGGCAATTCCTTAGGAACTTTCTTGATCGTGAGGGAGAAATCTCGGACCCGGCTATCTCGGGCGCCGAAGGATCCTGGCGGTCACGAATCGCCTGAATGTCGCCACCTCCTCGACGCGAAGCGCGAAGCACACGACGAGATAGGCGCCGCCGCCACACCCAATCACCACCAACAACGCCGCGACCTTCCGCCAGAGGCTTGGACTCCCCAGCCACGGAGCGCCAAAGTTCGCACCCAGCCAGCAGACGAGTCCAAGGGCCGCCGAGGCCAGAACGCAGCGGACAAAGGCGCCGAGGAACCGCCTGGTTTCGAGCGTCCGCGCGTTGCGGTGCATCAGGACATACAAGGTCAGGAAATTTGCCGTGGCAGAGATGGAGGTGGCCAGCGCCAGCCCGCGGTGACCCAGCGCAAGTTGAAAAATGAAGAAGTAGTTAAGGCAGAAATTCAAGGCGATGGCGGCAAAGCTTACGATCATCGGAGTCCACTTCCTATCGATGGCATAGAAAGCCGGGGAAAGCACCTTGATGCAGGAGTAGGAGACCAAACCCAGAGAATAGAATTGAAGGGCCAGGCCGGTCTGAAGAGTGTCATGGTATTTGAACTCTCCGCGTTGGTAAATGATGCCGATGATGGGCTGCGCGAGAAAGAAGAGCCCGACGGCGGAGGGAAGCGTGAGGAACACCGCCAGGCGCATTGCCTTGCCCAAAGTCGGGCCGAATTCCGAACTGTCCGAATGCGCGGCAATTCTCGATACGACCGGCAAGGTAATCGTTGCAACGGCCACACCAAACACCCCGATGGGAAGCTGCATGAGACGAAAGGCGAAATACAGCCAGGAAACCGCTTCCTTTCCCACAAAGGATGCGAAGCTGCTGTTGACCATCACGTTGATTTGAACAGCGCTCGCCGCGATGACTGATGGCACCATCAGGATAAGAATCCTGCGGATTCCCGGGTCCTTCCATCGAAAGTCCGGGTGGAACGCATAGCCCGCCCGCCGCAGGCTCGGGAGCTGCACCGCAAATTGGAGAAAGCCGCCAACCAAAGTTCCAATGGCCAGGCCGGTCAGGGCTTTCTCCCCGAAATGCGGATCGTAGAGCCAGCCAAAAAGAACCCCGCCCGCTATGGAGCCGATATTGAAAAAGCTCGAAGCCATCGCCGGCACGCCGAAGACATTCCGGGCGTTGAGCATCCCCATCACAAGCGCGGCCAGCGAGACCAACAGGATGAAGGGATACATGATCTGCGTAAGCCCGATCGTAAGCTCCGCGTCCTGCGGCGCAAAACCGGGCGCCAGAATACCAATAAGTTGCCGGGCGAAAACCACGCCAAGCAGGCTGACGATGCTCATGAAGATCGCTGCCAGGGTCATCACCTTGGACGCGAGGGCCCAGGCCGATTGGTCCCCCTCCTTCTCGATCTTCTGCGAAAAAACGGTGATAAATGCCGTGGAGAGGGCGCCCTCGGCAAAGAGGTCGCGAAGCAAATTGGGGGCACGGAAAGCGATCGTGAATATCCCCATGAGCGCCGAACCAAAGAGCCCGGCGAAGAGCATCTCGCGCAAAAGGCCGAGCACGCGCGAACACATGACGGCTATGGCAACCACGCCGCTTGCTCTTGTGTTGAGTTCGCGTGATTTACTCACGCGAGGCAGCCTTTCGCAAACGCTCCATGATCGCAACGCCCAAGCCGGTCTCGGGAACGGCTTCGGCAACGATCAGATCCTGGCCGGCCTCATCGAGGCGGCGCATGGCGCCGTAGAGATTGGCAGCTGCCTCCCGCAGGTCTTGTCCGCGGCTCAGGTGCTCGACGAATTCGAAACCCCCTCCGGATTCCGACCAAAGAAGCAAGGCCGTCTTTTTCGGCCACAGCATCCTTTCGCGATCCAAAAGTTCGCTACGGCCAGAACCCAAATGCCGCGAGATAGTCAAACGGGTTCGCGGCGCATAGTGGCTTTCCATCGAACCCGGTGTCAAAATGTCAGCATCTTCGGAAACAATGAGGCAATACTCAGACAATCGCTCCCTTGTAATCGGTCCGTGCCGTAAAATTTTTACACCCTGCTCGCGCACGAGCACGATGGTCGATTCAAGCCCATGAACACAGGGTCCTCCGTCGACAATCAACGCGATGCGCCCGGCAAGTTCCGCCATCACATGCGCCGCGGTGGTCGGGCTGATCCGGCCAAAGCGGTTGGCACTCGGCGCGGCAATGGGCTTGCCATACATTTGTGCGACTTGCCGAAAGACCGGATGGGCGCTCATCCGCAAAGCCACTGTGTCCTGTCCGGATGTAACAAGGTCAGGCACCGAGGCCGTGCGCGGCAGCACCATCGTGAGAGGGCCGGGCCAAAACGCTTGCGCAAGCCGGACAGCGAGCCCAGTGGGAGTCGCCAGGCGCTCCAGCCATTCCAGATCAGAAAGATGCACGATCAAGGGATCACGGAGAGGACGTTCCTTGGCTTCAAAGATTTTTGCGCAGGCCAGGGGATCAAGGGCAGCGGCGCCAAGCCCATACACGGTCTCCGTGGGCAGCGCCACCAGTTCTCCGAGAGCCAGGAGTCTGGCAGCTTGCTCAAGGCCTTCCGGACCTGCGACGACCCGCGTATTCAAATGTCCAGCTTACTATCGAGCGCATCCTGGCTCTGCTGGCGTCGAAATTCCCATAACGCCTCGCCAATCGCCGGATGGTCGCCCGCCAGCAAGGCTGCCGCAAAAAGCGCGGCGTTCTTTGCCCCCGCGATGCCAATTGCGAATGTTGCCACCGGAATTCCCGAAGGCATTTGCACGATCGAGAGCAACGAGTCCATTCCGCTCAGCGCCCGGCTTTGAACGGGAACGCCCAGGACCGGCACAATCGTCTGCGCGGCAATCATTCCAGGCAAATGGGCCGCGCCGCCGGCTCCCGCGATAATCGCCCTGAGACCGCGCTCCGCAGCGCGACTTGCATACTCTGCCATCAAACCTGGGGTGCGGTGAGCCGAGACAACCTTGCATTCGTGAGGCACGCCCAGCCTCTCAAGCAATTTGGAAGCCTCGCGCATCGTTTCCCAGTCCGATTTGCTGCCCATTACCACTCCCACCAAAGGGTGTTGGCCCGAAGTTTGCTCCATCTTCCGTGACAATTAGTATTGCGAAGCATCGATGTGACGCCCTCCACGCGCCGGAAACAGGCGCGCATTGGGTGCTGCTTCGATCGACCGTGGGGAAACTATCAGAAGTAATATGGCTAGAGGAATAGTAAAGTGGTTCAACGAGAAAAAGGGATTTGGGTTCATCGTGGATCCAGCGGTGAATGGCGACATCTTTGTTCATTTCTCGGCGATCGCAACCAAGGGGTTCAGAACGCTGAAGGAAGGCGAAGAAGTCGAATATGAACTTTACGAAGATCAAAAGGGTTCACGCGCAAAAAATGTTATGAGAGTCTGAGGGGGTGCTACCCAACCTCGTTCTCATCGGATTCATGGGCTGCGGAAAGTCTTCGGTGGGCCGTCGTCTCTCCGGACTGACCGGTCATCGCTTTATCGACACCGACGAGGTCATCGTGCAGAACGCGGGGCGCACTATCGCGGAGATCTTCACCCACGAGGGAGAGGATTACTTTCGCGACGCCGAGCAACGCTCTCTCGAGAACCTGGTTGGGGTCTGCGGGATCATTCTCTCGACGGGTGGCGGCCTCGTCCTCCGCCCGGCCAACCGTCAAACCCTGAAAAAAATCGGCATTGTCGCCTGGCTGGATGCCGCCCCGGATGTGCTTTTCGAGCGAGCAATTCGCAGCGGGAAGCGGCCCCTTCTGCAGACTGAGGACCCTAGAAAGACTTTCGACGAACTCTTGGGCGTCCGGCAAGATTTGTACAATTTGACAGCGGATTTCCGAGTCGACTCGACGCAATTGAGTCATGACGAGGCGGCGCAACTTTTGCTTGAAGAGGCTCTTCGCAGGCATCGGCGTTTTTGATGGTTGACGCTCTCACCCCGCGCGACTTAACTGGCCTTCCAATAACCCCAACTACTATACTCAAATGGCTACAATTGGCATCAATGGCTTCGGACGCATCGGACGGCTTTTCTTTCGCGCGATGGTTGAGCAAGGACTCCTGGAAAAGGGCTACAAAGTCGCGGCAGTAAATGACCTCGTTCCGGCGGACAATCTCGCATATCTGCTCAAATACGACTCGACCCAGGGGGGGTTCAAGGGCGAGGTGTACAGTGAAAAGTCTTCTGCCAGCGTCGCCGAAGATGACACGCTGGTCGTAAACGGAGCCAAGATTAAATGCCTGGCCGTCAAGGAGGGTCCTGCCGCCCTGCCTTGGAAGGAACTGGGTGTCGACATCGTCATTGAATCGACTGGGCTGTTCACCGAAGCCACAAAGGCCAAGGGTCATCTCGATGCCGGCGCAAAGAAAGTCATCATCACCGCTCCGGGAAAGGGTGATGACATAACGGTTGTCATTGGCGTCAACGACGACAAGTACGATCCCGCCAAGCACCATATCATTTCCAACGCGAGCTGTACGACCAACTGCCTTGCGCCGGTCGTCCACGTGCTGCTCAAGGAAGGCTTTGGCATCGAGGAGGGGCTGATGACCACCATACATAGCTACACCGCCACGCAGAAAACCGTGGATGGTCCCTCGCGCAAGGATTGGAAGGGTGGACGCACGGCGGCCACGAACATCATTCCGAGCACCACCGGCGCCGCCAAGGCGGTCGGTCTTGTTTGCCCCGAGGTCAAGGGCAAGCTCACCGGTATGGCCTTTCGTGTTCCGACGCCGACGGTCTCGGTCGTCGACCTCACGGTCAAGACCACCAAGGCGACCAGCTACAAAGAAATCTGCGCGGCCATGAAGAAGGCCAGCGAGACGTATCTCAAGGGAATTCTGGGCTACACCGAAGACGAGGTCGTTTCGAGCGATTTCATCCACGATACGCGTTCCAGCATTTTCGACGCTGGCAGCGGCATCGAGTTGAACAGCAACTTCTTCAAGCTCATCAGCTGGTACGACAACGAGTGGGGCTATAGCAACCGCTGCGTGGATTTGCTCCAGCAAATCGCCTAGAAATTCGCCGCGCGAATTTCTTATGAAAAAGTCCATTACCGAAGTTCCGCTGAAGGGCCGCCGCGTCATTATGCGGGTGGACTTCAACGTGCCGCAGGACAAGGCAACGGGAGCCATCACCAATCCGGCCCGAATCATCGCGGCTTTGCCGACGATCAAGTATATCCTCGACCAGGGGGCTTCTCTCGTGTTGATGAGCCACCTCGGCCGGCCCGATGGAAAGAAGGTCGAAAAATACACTCTCAAGCCGGTGGCGCAAAAGCTGGAGGAGCTTCTGGGAAAGCCCGTGAAGTTCCTGTCGGATTGTGTGGGCCCGGGCGTCGAGGCGGCGTGTTCCTCTCTGGGGGCCGGAGAGGTTGTCCTGCTTGAAAATCTTCGCTTCCATATTGAGGAAGAGGGGAAGGTAAAGAACAAGGACGGCACGAAGACCAAAGCGGATCCTGAGAAGGTGGCCGCCTTCCGCGCCTCGCTCACCAAGCTGGGCGATATTTACGCCAATGATGCCTTTGGCACGGCGCACCGGGCGCATTCCTCCGTCGTCGGCGTGGATTTGCCGGAGAAGGTCGCGGGGTTCCTCATGCAAAAGGAGCTCGATGCCTTCGCTGCTGTATTGGATAATCCCAAACGGCCCGTGCTCGCCATCCTTGGCGGCGCAAAAGTGGCCGACAAGATTCCACTCATCCGCAACCTCCTCGACAAAGCTGACGAAATCATCATCGGCGGCGGGATGACCTTCACGTTCAAGAAGGTGCTGGATGGAATGGAGATCGGCGAAAGCCTCTTCGACCCCGAAGGGGCAAAGATCGTCGAAGACTTGATGGAAAAGGCCAAAGCCAAGGGCGTGAAAATCCATCTGCCGGTCGACTTCCTCTGCGGCGACAAGTTCGATGCGGACGCGAAAATCCAAACCGTCGACGACAAGACGGGCATCCCCACGGGCTGGATCGGTCTCGACGTCGGTCCCAAGAGCCGCGCGCTCTTTGCCGAAGTGATCGCCCGCGCAAAAACCATCATATGGAACGGGCCACCCGGCGTGTTTGAATTCGATCGATTCGCCGAAGGCACCAGGAGCATGGCGGAAGCCATTGCCGCAGCGACCGCGGCTGGCGCCATCTCGGTGGTTGGCGGCGGAGATACAGCCACGGCCGCGAAAAAATTCAAGGTGGTGGACAAGGTGAGCCACGCCTCCACAGGCGGTGGCGCCTCCCTCGAGCTGCTTGAAGGCAAGACCCTGCCCGGAGTGGCAAACTTGAACGATAAATAAAATCCCTCACAACATGCGCAAGAAAATCATCGCGGCGAACTGGAAGATGAACATGACCGTCACTGAAACGGAGGACTTTCTCGAAGCGTTCCGCCAGGAGGTCGAAGAGATCACCGCCGTCGAGATCGTGATCGCACCACCTTTCACGGCCCTCCCCAAGCTTTCCGAGCTACTCGGAGGCTCGCAGAAAATCCGCCTCGGAGCACAAAATTTCTACTTTGAGAGATCAGGCGCTTACACGGGTGAGATCAGCGCGACCATGCTTCGGGAGCTCTTCGTCAAATACGTCATCGTCGGCCACAGCGAGCGGCGGCAAATTTTTGGAGAGACCGATGCGCTCATCAACAAGAAGGTGCTTGCGGCGCATGCCAACGAACTGAAGCCGATATTCTGCGTCGGAGAAACGCTCGGGGAACGAGAGGCCGGCAAAGAAAAGCAAGTGCTGGAGACACAATTGCGCGGCGGCCTTGCGGGAGTCAGCGCCGAGCAACTCCTGGAAACCGTGATCGCCTATGAGCCCGTATGGGCCATTGGAACAGGAAAGACCGCGACATCCGCCCAGGCGCAGGACGCCCATGCCCACGTGCGGTCCGTGCTTGAAGAACTCTCGGACAAGACCACCGCCGGCAAGGTACGCATCCAGTATGGCGGAAGTGTGAAGCCCGCCAACGCCAAAGAGCTCCTCCACCAGCCGGACATCGACGGCGCCTTGGTCGGCGGGGCAAGCCTCGAGGTCCGCAGCTTCGCGGAAATCGTGAAAGCCGGTCAGCCGGCGTAGCGTTTTCGAAAGACTTCCAGCGTCTCCCTCAGCCCCTCGTCAAGGCTGCTGACCGGGCGCCAGCCCGTGGCCTGCAGCTTTTTGGCCGATGCGCACGAGTGCCGGACATCTCCCAGTCTTGCCGGAAGATGCACGACAGGTGAGCGGGAATCGGCCGAGGCAAGAATTCGGTGAACGAGCCCGTTGATCGTCGTCTGGCGGCCGTAGCCGCAATTGTAAACTCCGGTCATCTGCGTGTTTTCTGCCGCGAACGCCAGAGCGGAAGCCACGTCTTTCACATAGACGAAATCCCGGCTCTGTTCGCCGTCGCCGAAGATCGTCAGGGGCTCGCCGCGGATTGCCAACTCCATAAAGGCGGGCACTGCCGCCGCGTAGGGACCCGCCGGATCCTGCCCGGGTCCGAAAACATTGAAGAAACGAAGCGATGCCGTCTCAAGCCAGCCCTCTCGCGAAAACATTTCGCAATAGTACTCGCCGTCCAGTTTGGTGATCGCATAGGGGCTTTTGGGCTGAGGCGTTGCGGTCTCCCCTGTGGGCACGGTCGGATCGTCGCCGTAAACAGCGGCGGAGCTTGCAAAGACCAGCTTTCGCACCCCGGCATCCGCCGCGGCGCGGAGCACGTTCAGCGTCCCCAAGGCGTTAATTTCCACACACTCCCGCGGGTTTTCCATCGACTCCTGGGTGCTGATCATCGCGGCGAGATGGAAAACGGCATCCACGCCCGAGACCGCATCGCGCAACGCGGCTTCGTCGAGAACGCTGGCTTCGATCCAGCGGATATCGAGGTCCTTGAGATTGTCACGGTTGCCGCCACGGAGGTTGTCCAGAACACGCACTTCTGCGCGTCCGTGCAGAAGCTCCGCCAGGTGGCTCCCGATAAAGCCAGCGCCGCCAGTTATCAGCACTTTCACGGCCAGCAATCCATTCCCCGCACGCCGCGATTCACCGTGCAGGCTTTGTTCGTGCGAGGGCGAAGCGTGCCGTCCCTCATCGGAAGCGCCCTATCCCACATCGAACTGGCTGAGGCGATGAAAGAGGGCGAAGCGCTCCGCAATCTGCGCCTGATTCACCGTCTTGAGCCTTTCGAGGCTGAATGCTTCGACATTATAACTCGCCAGAACGCTTCCGTGAACTACCGCGCGGCGCAGCGCGGCAAAATCGACTTCCGCGCCGGACTTTGCGAGATATCCGGCGAGTCCCCCGGCGAAGGTGTCGCCTGCGCCGGTTGGGTCGTGAATTTCTTCGAGCGGATAGGCCGGACAACTAAAAAACTGCCCTTCCTCACCGAAGAGCAGGCAACCGTGTTCGCCTTTCTTGATGGCTATAAATTGAGGGCCCCTGTCGCGGAGGCGGCGGGCCGCCTTGATCAAACTGGTCTCGCCGGTCAATTGACGCGCCTCGCCGTCGTTGAGGATGAGCATATGAATGCGAGCCAGCAACTGCAGCAATCTCGGCTTGGCGATGTTAATCCAAAGATCCATCGTATCCGCGATCACGAAGCGCGGCAACCGCACCTGGTCAAGCACATGGTGCTGTAAATCGGGGGCGATGTTCGCGAGCAGCACGATCGGCGTCTCCTTGAAGGATTCGGGTAACACCGGAGTAAAGTGCTCGAACACATTCAACGCGACCGAGCGGGTCTCGCGGATATTCAAGTCCCACATGTATTCGCCCGACCAGCGGAAGGTTTTCCCGGGAGCAATTTGAAGACCGGCCAGATCCACATTGCGTTGGCTGAAGAGTTCGATGTGTTCCTTGGGAAAATCCTCGCCCACGATGCCCACCAGGTTGACTGCGCTGTAGAAGCTTGCAGCCACGGATCCATACGAAGCGGAACCGCCCAGGAGGTTTTGGTGTTCCTCGAGCGGAGTCTTGATGTCATCGAGAGCGATGGAGCCGACAACTAATACGGACATGGCCGCGCAGATTGCCATAGAAGGAGATTTGGGCGAGCAAAAAACCCGCGGAGAAGTCTTCCGGGGCAAACTCCTTCCGAGATTGCTCAACAAGCCCTCAGCGTCTAGCCATAGGGAACCCGATGATCTCCATTACAATTGAGAACCTCGTAAAAAGGTTCGGAGAGCACACCGCGCTGGCGGGCATAACCCTTCGCATCGAAGCCGGTGAGATCTTTTTCCTGCTCGGACCTAGCGGCTGCGGGAAGACCACCCTCCTCCGCAATATCGCGGGATTCTATGTGCCCGATGCCGGACGCATCCTCTTCGGAGACGAGGACGTCACCGCCCTGCCGCCACACAAGCGGAACACCGCAATGATGTTCCAGAGCTACGCGCTCTGGCCACATATGACCGTTGCCAGGAACGTCGCATTTGGCCTCGAGGAACGCCGGATTCCTTCCCAGGAGATCAACCGGCGCGTCGCGCAGGCTCTTTCCTCGGTCAGAATGGAGGACTATGCAGACCGCAAGATTGCCCAGCTCTCCGGCGGCCAGCAGCAGCGGGTCGCCCTGGCGCGCGCCCTCGTCATCCGTCCCCGTGCCTTGCTTCTTGATGAACCTCTTTCCAACCTCGATGCCAAGCTGCGCCTCGAAATGCGCGGCGAAATCCGGCGCGTCTGCAAAGAGTCCGGTCTCACGGCCATCTACGTGACACACGATCAAAAGGAAGCCCTCTCGATCTCCGACAGGATGGCCATCCTCGAGAGCGGAAAAATCGCCCAGATCGGCAGACCTGAAGAAGTTTATCGCCGTCCCCGGTCCCGAGTGATCGCGGATTTCATTGGGGAAACCAATTTCATCCCCGGCAAGATCGCCTCGGTGAACGGCGAAACGACAATTGTGGATACTGCGATTGGCACCTTTGAGGGGGTCGTCAGCGATCCCGCCTGGAAACCGGAGACCGGCGACTCCGCCACCCTTTCGATCCGACCCGAAAGCTGGACGATCACGGCCGAGTCTCCCGGCGCCAACAGCGCCCAGGGGCGAATTGGAGAGTCCATTTACCTGGGAGAAATCGCCCAATACCAGTTTCTTGCGGGCTCCCTGGCGTTGAAGATTTTCGAGATGAACCCGCAGCCTTCAGAACGGCCTTCCGACCGCGAACTCTTCGCGTGTGCCGCGCCGCGGGACGTCGTTGTTTTGCGCAGTTAATCCCCGATGCGAATCCTGGCCGTTTTCGCCGCCCTTGCCTTCATCGTCGCCGTTCCGTTCGCCTTGAAGCCCAAGGAGGACATGCTGGCGAAGGCGGACGATACCCTTGTCATCATCACTCCGCACAACGAGCAAATCCGTTACGAATTCGGCCGGGCCTTTGGCGAATATTATCAACAAAGGACGGGACGCACGATCCGCATCGACTGGCGGATGCCCGGAGGGACCAGCGAAATCGCCCGCTATCTCAAGGGCGAATACTACGCGGCCTTCGAACGGCTGTGGAAAGCCGGCGGCAGGGAATGGACGGCCGAGGCCGCCGCGACGTTTGACGATCCCAAGGCGCAAAGCGAAGCCCGCCGGGCGTTTCTGGCTTCAAATGCGGGCATCGGGATCGACCTCTTCTTCGGAGGCGGGGCCTTCGACTTCCAGCAACAGGCCGACGCCGGGCGGTTGGTCGACTCCGGAATCCTCCAGAGCCACCCCGATTGGTTCGGGGACAACTCGATCCCTCATACCGTCTCCGGGGAAAGTTTCTACGATGAAGCGGGCCGCTGGATCGGGACGGTGCTTTCGTCCTTCGGCGTCTGCTACAATACCGACTCCCTGCGGCGACTCGAAGTCAGCGAACTCCCGTCCGCCTGGTCCGACCTCGGCAATCCGCGTTTCTTCAAACAGGTCGCCCTCGCCGATCCCACCAAGAGCGGGTCGGCTGCAAAGGCTTTCGAGATGATCATTCAGCAGCAAATGCAGGAGGCGATCGGCTCTGCGGAGGGATCCGCGGACGAGGGAACCAGCCTGCAACTTGGCTGGGAGCGCGGGCTGCAGATCATTCAGCGGGCTTCCGCGAATGCACGCTACTTCACCAACGCGGGATCCCAGGTGCCCGTCGATGTCTCCCTCGGCGACGCCGCCATCGGTATGTGCATCGACTTCTACGGGCGCTTCCAAAGCGAGGCGATCCGCGTCGGAGATACCCCGTCGCGCCTGCAGTACTTTACTCCTTCCGGCGGCTCTTCCGTCGGGGTGGATCCCATTGCGCTCTTCCGCGGCGCACCGAACCCGGAGGCTGCAAAAATGTTCATCGAATTCGTGCTTTCCCTCGAAGGACAGAAACTCTGGAACTTCAAAGTGGGAACGCTGGGAGGACCCGTTAAATACGCCCTCAGGCGCCAGCCGATCCGAAAGGAACTCTACGCTCCGCAGTACGCGTCTTACCGTTCCGACCCGGGAGTCGATCCGTACGAGGAAGCGAAATCGTTCATGTATCATCCGAAGTGGACGGGTCCCCTTTTCAAGGTCATGAGTTTTATCATCCGCGTAATGTCTCTCGACAGTCATGAAGAACAGGTTGCCGCATGGAAGGCTCTCGTCGCCGCAGGGTTTCCGCCGCAGGCCACGGCGCTTTTCAGCAACATGGATGCCGTCGGTTACAAGGACGCCCTGGAAAAATTCCGGCCGGCCCTCAACACGGCGAACCGCATTCAGGAAGTGCAACTCGCCCGGGAGCTCGGGGAAAAATTCCGTGCGCAATATCGCGCGGCGGAACAGCTCGCCAAGGCCGGGAAATGACCGGACCGTGAAATAAGCAATGTCCAGGCGCCTCTCCATCGTCGTCTTCGCCCTGACGGGCTTGTTCTTCCTGTTTTTCTTCGCCTGGCCCATTGGTGAGACATTGCGCGGCGCGTTCTTCACCGGGGATGGAACGTTCACGGCCGCCTACATCACGGAGGTATTCAGAAACCCCATCTACCTCGAGGGCCTGGTCAACGCCTTCCTTCTCGCCGTCGCAAGCACGCTTCTCTCTGTCTTTCTCGCTCTTCCCCTCGCCTTTCTGAGCGACCGGTTCCTCTTTCCGGGCAAGAGTCTTCTTTCGGGTCTCGTCCTTGTCCCGATGATTCTCCCGCCTTTCGTCGGCGCCATCGGAATCAAGCAGATCCTCGGCCAGGAGGGATCGCTCAATGCGCTCCTGCAGACGCTGGGGCTGGCGCACGCCGATCACCCCATCGACTGGCTGGGCCAGGGCCGCTTCTGGGGCGTCGTGGTGATGAATGGCCTTCACCTCTACCCCATCCTCTACCTCAATATCGTCGCCGCGCTCGCGAATCTTGATCCCGCCATGGAGGAGGCCGCGGAAAACCTCGGATGCACCGGCTTCCGCAAATTCCGGAGGATCACGCTGCCGCTCATCATGCCCGGACTCTTCGCCGGGGGGACGATCGTCTTCATCTGGGCATTCACCGAACTGGGCGTGCCGTTGATGTTCGAGTTCACCCGCGTAACCTCGGTGCAAATTTTCTCCGGTATTAACGACATTGGAGGCAATCCCTTTCCTTTCGCCCTGGTCGCTGTCATGCTCGCCGCGTCGGTCCTCCTCTACGCCGCCAGCAAGTGGGCGTTCGGCCGGGACCCGCACGCCATGATGGCCAAGGCCACAAGCCAGAGCGGACCGCGCAAAGCCGGACCGGCAATGAGCGTTTTTTGCACGCTGTTCTTTTGCGCGATTACCAGCCTTGCCATCCTTCCGCACCTCGGTGTCATTCTCGTTGCGTTTTCGCGCGATTGGTACGGCACCATCCTTCCAAGCGGCTGGACGCTCGAGCACTTCAGGAACGCCCTCGGCCATAGTCTCACCCTCCCGTCCATTCAAAACAGCCTGAAATACGCCAGCCTTGCCACTCTCGTGGATGTCGTCCTGGGCGTCGCCATTGCTTACGTGGTCGTTCGAACGAAGCTTCCCGGACGTGACATCCTGGACGCAGCGGCCATGCTTCCGCTCGCGGTTCCCGGGATCGTGCTTGCGTTCGGCTATCTGGCCATGACACAGGAGGGGAAGCTGCTGGGAGCACTCAACCCGATCAAGGATCCGCTGCCGATTCTCGTGATCGCCTATAGCGTCCGCCGGCTCCCCTACGTCGTGCGTTCCGCCGCGGCGGGATTTCAGCAAACCAGCGTCACCCTTGAGGAAGCCGCACAAAACCTCGGCTGCCCACCGCTCAGAACCTTGATGAAAATCACCGTCCCGCTCATCATGGCCAATCTCCTGGCGGGGGCCCTGCTTGCGTTTTCCTTTGCCATGCTTGAAGTCAGCGACTCCCTGATTCTCGCCCAGAGGCAGCAGGACTACCCGATTACCAAGGCCATTTACGAACTCTATCAACTGCTCGGTGACGGGCGCTTTATAGCCAGTGCGCTGGGAGTTTGGGCCATGTGCTTCCTTGGCACCACCATGGTGGGAGCCAGCCTCATTCTCGGCAAAAAGCTGGGCGCAATCTTCCGCGTCTGAGACCTTCCCGCCGTGCCTGATATCGTCTTCAAGATCCAAAGCGATTTCGATGATCTTCCCGCGGCGGCCGACGCTGCGACGCAGTTTCTGGAGATCAATAATGCGTCCGACGGCGTCATTTTCGCGGCCAATCTCGCCATCGAAGAGATCGTGACCAATACCATCAAATACGGCTACGACGACGCCCGAAAGCACGAGATCATCGTCCGCCTGGAGGTCACGGAAAACTGCCTCAACATTGAAATCTGCGACGACGGACGGGCATTCAATCCTTTCAATCAGCCCGAACCGAACGTCTCCCTTCGGTCTCACGAGCCCCAGATTGGCGGCCTTGGCGTCCACTTCGTTCGCAAGATGCTGGATACCTGCTCGTACGACAGGCGCGACGGACGAAACGTCGTGAAACTCAGTAAGAAGCTATGAAGAGCGCAAGATCTCCGTCGGTTCCAGTGTGCTTCGCTGCAAACTCAAAAGCGAGCAAATCGGAGTACGGCGAGGGGGCATAATGATGCCTGGCGTGAAGCGGGCTTGTCGCCGTTCCTCATGCCTGATTACCTTGTCACGTGCAGATCTCCGAGCGTAAGGAAGGGCAGATTCTCGTCATTATTGTGTCGGGACGACTTGACCACGCCGCCGCGGAGTCCTTTCAGGAATTTGCCTTGCGACGCATCAACGAGGGAGCGCGCTCCATTCTGGTCGATTTCGGTGGAACGACCTTTATCGCGAGCATGGGCATCCGCGCTCTCATCGTTCCCACACAGGAAGTTTCCAGAAACGGGGGACGCCTTGCTCTGATCGGCCTGAGCCCTCAATTGCGCCAGCTCTTTGAGGTGGCCGGACTTTTGAAGGTCTTTCAGGTCTATTCGACGGCGGCAGAGGCGTCGGCCGACGGCGTCTGGCCATAGAGAAGCGAAAATCGCTTCTTTATTGAGGGTTGCGTCGCAGAATATTTCGGAAAGAGGATGAACAAGTTATGGATTGCGGGACTGGTTGTTTTGGCAATGAGCGGATCGCTCATGGCTCTTGATCCCTCGATCTCCCAACTGGCCGTATCTGTCGCTCCCAGTTGGGACTCGCCCTCCGGCAAGCTCCAGATCTTTGAGCGCGAGGGCAAGGGCTGGCGCGCGATGTCTCCGCCTCTTCGCGTGCTCTACGGGAAAAACGGTCTCGCCTGGGGTCGCGGGGAACTGGGCACTGATGAGCGCGGGCTGCAGAAGACCGAACGGGACAAGCGCGCGCCGGCGGGCGTTTTCAAGATTGGAACGATCTACACCTACGACTCAGCCCTGCCCGAGGGAGCACGGTATCCCTTTCACACAATGACGGAGGCCGATGCCTGGATCGATGACCCAACCTTGCCTCACTACAACCAACATGTGGTTGTCGATCCCAAGAATCCGCCGCCCTGGTTTGAAAAGCAAAAAATGCGCTTGAATGACCCGCCGCACCGCTGGCTCATCGAAATTCGGCACAATGCCGATCCTCCCGTGCCCAACGCTGGCAGCGCGATATTTTTCCACATCCAGCGGGGGCCCGACCGCTCATCCGCTGGTTGCACGGTCATGACAGAAGCATCGATACTCAGAATCATCCGGTGGCTGCGGGCGGAAAAGAATCCTTACTACGTTCTGCTTCCTCGCGAGGAATACCTGAAACGTTGGAACGCCTGGGGACTTCCTTCGCCGGAAGAAGTCGCCGGACTTCTTTAGAAGAAAGTCGCCGGCCCAGCTCGAACACGCACCAGCCTTCGGTGCGACCGGTTTGGCATCGTTCAGTTTGCGAGGCCTATCCTTCCAGTGAGTTCGTCCAGGCGCTGCTTCCACCACGGATGCAAGCGCGCAGCGGGGCGGCTCCAGAACTCGTGATGCAGCCAACGCAGCGAATCGGCGTCCCAGAGCAAGGCAAAATGCTGCGACGGCTCCAGAGCAGCCGGCCCCTCTTCGATTAACTTCTCGCGGAGGCCTTCGAGATAGCCGTCCGTTTCCTCGGCGCCAGCTTTCCGCTGGCGAAGAAGTGACACGTGTACGGAGTGCGTGAACGGATCGATGACTGCGCGGGCAACGCCGCCATGAGGGAAGTCCCACGCGGTCTCGGGATCTGCCATACCCTGGTCGACAAAGCGCAGTTCCGCCGGGCACAGTTCCGGATTTTCCTCGGGAATCAGAAACAATCGATGACGGCGGGTCCACTCACCAAGTTTTGGCTGGCTCGTCATCCAGGCAAGAACCGGCGCCGTCAACCAGCCTGCCAGGATCGGACTCAGAAGCCAGAGAATCTCTTGCGCCCAGATTGCCAGGACCGTCGCCACAATGACACCCAGCACCGGCGGGACCCAAAAAATGCGGAAGCTCTCTAAAAATCGCAACCCCGTATCGGATCGATTCTGCGCCGTCCATCCAACTCGCAGTCCCGCAAGATTCATGACGACGAACTGCGTGTAGTAGATCATGATGGCGGGCGCAAGCAGCGTCCAGATCACCGTTTCGATCAGCGTGCTGGCCACGAGCCGAAGCACGCCTCCAAATTGCCGCGCTTTTGGGATTGCCAGGATCATGGCAAGAATCTTCGGCACGAACAGGAGAGCCAGCGTCGCGAGGAGAAGCACCTGAACCGCACCGCCCGAGTAGGAAACGACACTTCCCGGCAGGGCCGACAAGAGCGAAAACCTGTATTTGAAGGCCAGATCCAAGGCACCGGTGACAAGAAAAAGCAGCCAAATCGGCGAGCCCAGATAAGCCATCAGGCCCATCCAAATGTGAAAGCGATTCGCGAAATCGATTCCCGGAGCGAAGAGAAACCAAAAATGCTGTAAATTTCCCAGACACCATCGCCGATCCCGAGCGAGACTGTCGCTTAAGTTCGGCGGCCCCTCTTCGTAGCTGCCCTCCTCGGTGTAAGCGAACCAGACATCGAAACCCGCCTTGCGCATCAACGCCGCCTCCACGGTATCGTGGCTAAAAATGTGACGGCGTCCGGTGTCCGGTTCCGGTAACTCGGGCAGATCGCAGTATTGAATAAAGGGCCGCAGGCGAATGATGGCATTGTGGCCCCAGTAATTGGAGGCGAAAAGATGCCAGTAGTTCGAGCCCGCTGCGAAAAGCGGAGCGTAGACTTTTGCGGCAAATTGCTGAATGCGGCGGAAAAACGTCCGGCCAAAAGCCAATTGCGGACCGGTCTGTATCAGACCGACGCGAGGATTGCGCTCCATCATCGCAACCAGTCGGGTGAGAAGACGGCCTGTCATGATGCTGTCTGCATCGAGGACAACCATGTAGCGATACCGGGCGCCCCAGCGCCGGCAGAAATCCGCGACGTTCCCGCTCTTGCTGTGCCGCGGGGTGCGCCGCTTGCGATAAAAGATCCGTCCAAACGCATTCAACCTCTTGCAGAGATCGAGCCATGCCATCTCCTCGCGGAGCCAGCTTTCCGGACGATTCGAGTCGCTCAGGATGAAAAAATCAAATCCTTCGCCGCCACCGGCCTCCCTCAGGCCGATCCACATCGCCTCGATTCCGCGAAAGACCCGGCCAACGTCCTCGTTGAAAATTGGCAGGACGATCGCCGTGGGCGGGTGCGTTTCCTCCGGGACGGGCTCGTCGAGGGAATGAGCGATCTGGGCTCGGTCGCCGCCGAGAAGCGTCGTGAGGAACCCGTAAATGACGAGCCAGAATCCCGTCGCGATTTGCTGAAAGAGGAGCGCAAAGAGGATAATTTGGATCCACTCCAGAACGGAAATGCCTTCCGGAAGAAAAGTGCGCCAGAGCAGCCAGACACCCAGCCCGGTCGTCGCCAGAATCGCCCCAAAGAAGGTCGCACGGCGAAACGCGACAAAGTCCGCCGTCAGCTTGTCCGGTTGTAAGCTCAGACTCATTGCGGGAAGAAGCGATCATAGGCGTAGAGGGCGGCAAAGAAAATGGCCGTCCAGACAGCGACCGCCCGCAAAAGCGGGCCCCAGTCAAACCGGTGCCAGGTCTCGTGCGCGATCGTCTCCATCGCCCCGTAGTCCATATCGCGCGGCGTCATGCTGGAGATCGCGAGATCCGGGCCGGTTCGCACGGAAACATTTGCAAGCATCTCCTTGAGATCCTCGGGGGAATCCCCGGAAAGCACGGCATGGGGGAAGCGCTCGGCGGCGTTGGTAATCTCGAGCGCAGCCAGCCCCGCGGCAACCCGGCGATCCGGAGGCTCCGCGACGAGGGCTTCGGCAAACCATCGGTCGAGAGAATCCGCGGCAACGTCCATGGCCACTTCAACCGGCGCCAGACGGCGGTCCAGTGCATGACGGCGCCGGGCTTCCTCGAGGATGCGCACGGCAATGCGAACGCGATGCTCGACCCCGCCAACACGCAGTGTGGAGAAGAAGGCCAGCACCCGGGCCATCGCTTCGTCCCACTCGGCCTGGGAATTCAGGGCATCCATGTATAGCTCCAGGTTTCCGTCATTGCCTCGCCGTTCCACACAAGCTTGCAGGATAATTCGTTCGGCTTCCTATTTTCGGGCGTGCTGGCGTAGAAGCTGACCCTCCAGGTCTTGTTGAAGTCGTTCCATTCCATCTTGACGTCGGCAATGCCCGCATTGGTGGGCGACGTGACTTCAGCGGCGGGCGTTTCGCCGGGCTTCAGCTGAGCGAGCGGACCGCCCCAGAATTCGAGAAAGAAGTGGCGATAGTAGGGTTTGTCCTGATCATCGACCCTTGTCGCAATGCAGCGCCCCAGCGGCGGCAGATCTTGCGCTTCTGCGAACCAGCGGAGCACGTACTCGATCTCCACAGGCTTGAGCACGGGCGGCGGCTCCGCCGGAGTCCAAAACGCCACCACATTGTCCTGAAATTCGTCCTTCGTCGGCAGTTGCACCAGGCGCACGGCTCCTTTATCAAAGCCGTTGAGAGGTTGCACCCAAATGCTCGGCCGCTTGTGATAGACGGCTTCGAGATCTTGATAGTGGTTGAAGTCCCGGTCCCGTTGCAGCAGTCCGAATCCCTTCGGGTGATCGTCCGCGAACTCATTGAGCTGGAGTTGTCTCGACCACGCCAGGGGATGCCACAGCCACTCGCCACGGCCATTCTGAATGAGCAGACCGTCGGAATCGTGCACTTCCGGGCGAAAATCGCCAAACGTGTTGCTGGTATTCTCACCGAACCAATACATGCTCGTCATCGGCGCATACCCCGCGTGCTCGACCTTTTTACGGAAGAAGAGGATGGCTCTCACATGCATTCGGGTCTCCACGCCCGGCTCGACGGTAAATTGATACGCGCCAGCGACACTCCGGCCTTCCAGCAATGCGTAAATCGTCATGTGTTTTCCGAACCTCTCCGGCCGCCGCAGCCAGAATTTCGTGAAGACCGGAAATTCCTCCTCGCGCTTCTCGATCGCGGTATCCAAAGCGAGCCCTCGAGCGCTGGGTCCGTAAACCAGGTCCTTGGGCACGGCGCGAAAATAGGACGCGCCAAGGAAAACGAGGACTTCGTCGAGCACGTCGGGCTTGTTGATTGGATAGTGGATGCGAAATCCCGCATACCCCACCGTTTCGGGAAACCTCGTGCGAAACACGTTCTTGCCGAAATCAAAGAAGTCCGGCGAATACCGCAGCCGCTCAAAGGAACTGTTCGCCACCTCATAGTAGATTTCGACTGGCCGGTCGAAAATATAGCCCGGGTGAAAAAACCGCACCTGAAAGGGAAGACCCTCGCCGCGAAAGAGCGTGTATTGATCCTTCCAGCGGATATCCCGGTGCTGGTCGTAGTTCAGTTCCCGCAATTCCTTCGGCAGGGCCGGCGCCGCAGACAGATAGCGTCCAGCGGCCGCTGCTTGCGCCATGCCGACGACATCGTCGAAGGTGAACGCCTCCCTCCTCCTGCTCGCGATCACTATGACGAGCAGCATCACAGTAAGCAGGCCCAGAAAGAGGTGTGTTTTCATTGCCAGTACCAACGTGGCGGCGAAGGGGTTATTCAGCCAAGAAAATCTCGCTCCCGATCCGATGCTCTCCTTGTCGAAGACGGGTTGAACCTATTCACTGTGGCGAACCAATCTTCAATGAAGCTCTCCTACTTTGGTCACGCCTGCTTCTCCGTGCAAATCGGAGGCAAGATTCTCCTTTTCGACCCCTTCATCACGCCGAACCCGCTCGCCAGCCATATCAAGCTCAGTAGTATCCGGGCAGACTACATTCTCATCTCGCATGGTCACGTGGACCATATCGCCGACACCGTCGAAATTGCCAGGCGCACGGAGGCAACCGTCATTTCCAACTACGAAATCGTCGTCTGGCTTGGCAAGCAGGGCATCGAAAAGGCGCACCCCATGAATCACGGCGGCGCACGGACCTTCGATTTCGGCCGGGTGAAATACGTGAATGCGATCCATTCGAGCCAGCTTCCTGACGGCTCGTACGGCGGCAATCCGGGCGGGTTCGTCATCCAAAACGCTGGCGAAACCTTCTACTATTCGGGAGACACCGCCCTGACATCCGATATGCGATTCATTGGCGAAGAGTTTGAGCTTCGTTTCGCCGTGCTGCCGATCGGAGACAATTTCACGATGGGCGCACAGGATGCGGCGAAAGCCGCGGGCCTGGTTAAATGCAACCAAGTGGTCGGCGTCCATTACGATACTTATCCGCCGATCACGATCGATCATGCGGAAGCCGCGGCCACCTTCGCGCGGGCGGGCGTGAAGCTTCACCTGGTCCCTATTGGCGACTCTCTCGATCTTTAGGATTTCTTTGCAAGGCGGCAAATCCGTTGTAGCTTTCATTCGATGAATCTTCCAATCGCCCTTGGTATGCCCGGTTGGCCGGAAATGATGTTTATCCTCGTGGTCCTCGTGCTGCTCTTCGGCGCCAAAAAGCTTCCCGAGCTCGCCCGCGGACTCGGTCAGAGCCTGGGGGAGTTTAAGAAAGCCCGCGATGAGTTCGAGCGCGAGATCCGAAAGTCCACAGCGGCGGAACCCGAAGTCAAAGAGCCCGCCGATAAGCAGCCTCACCAGCCCTCTTGAAGTTCTCGCGGGGGAACCCGCTTGATGCGCAAGGCCGCCTGCTGGCTGCTCAGCCTGCTTCTTTGCGGTCCCCTGCTCGGCAAGGAGATCGTGGTCGCATCGTACAACGTCGAGAATTATCTTCTCGCTGACCGGCGGAAGGACGGGGTCATCATCAAGGACGCTCCGAAGCCGGAGCAGGAAATCGCCGCCGTCGTTAAGGTGCTCGGCCAGATCCAGGCCGACATCGTCGGGCTCATCGAGATGGGCGACGAATCGATGCTTGACGACCTCCAGAATCGGCTAAAGGCCGCAGGGCTCGATTACTCGTATCGCGAGTGGGTCAAGGGGGCTGACGCGCAGCGCCACACCTGTCTGCTCAGCAAATTCCCGATCGTCGAACGAAACTCCCGCGACGACGTTCTCCTCGAACTTGATGGCAAGACCTTGCGAATGAATCGCGGGATCCTTGATGTGACCGTCCAGGTGAATTCCGATTACCGTCTCCGGCTCGTTGGCGCGCACCTGAAATCGCGCCGCGCCGTGCCCGATTACGATCAATCCCTCCTCCGGGCGAAGGAGGCCCAGTCACTGCGTGAACACGTCGACGAAATTCTCGCCGCCGCTCCCGATACGAATTTGCTCTTGTTCGGCGATTTGAATGACTCGAAAAACGAATATCCGATCCGCGAAATCATCGGTTGGAAAGGCGCTCCGAACTACATGATGGACCTGTTGCTGCGCGATAGCCGCGGCGAACATTGGACCTACTACTGGAAGGCCGCCGACGAATATTCCCGCGTTGACTATCTGCTTGTCAGCCCCGCGTTGGCCGAAGAGGTCGTTCCTCAAAAATGCGGCATTAACGACGCGCCGTTTTGGAATGAGGCGAGCGATCACCGTGCAATCTACGCCGTCATTTTCGCCAAGGACAGAACATGAGGCTGCTCGTTCTCTTTTTCTTTGTCCTCATTCCGTTGCGGGTGAGCGCCGGCGTGGAGGAAGACTGGCGCTATATCCTTTCGCTGGACGCCGGACCAAAGAAGATGCCGGCGACTCGCGACGAAGCGGCGCTCCTGGCGAGCAACCACCTCCTCGTTCAGCGAAAGGCCATCGAGCAATTCCTCGCCAGGTATCCCGGAGATCCTCGTCGTTTTGATGCCAAACTGAGGCTCGCAAGAATCCTTGCGGCCGAAGGCAAGATCACCAAAGACGCCAGCGAAGTGGACGAGGCCCTTCGACTGCTTGGGGAGCTGGAAAAGACGCCTGGCGTTCCACGCGAAAACCTGGCGGATGCCGGGTTTGCCCGCGCGTCGCTTTTGATGCAGAGCCAGGACGGCAACGCCCAAAGCGCTCGGGAAACCATCATAGGGTCCGCGCAAAGCTTCATGTCGAGATATCCCGGCGACCGTCGCGGTCCCCGCCTGCTCGTCGAAGCCGCGACGGTTTGCGACGACGTTCCCAATCAAAAACGGGACCTGCTCGAGGAAGCCCTGCGGGTGACGGATGAGGAACCTCTCAAGCGCCGGATCGCGGACGATCTCCGGCGGCTCGATCTGCTCGGGAAGCCCCTGGACCTGAAGATGACCGCCCGAAGCGGCGGCCAGATCGACCTTGCCAGACTTCGCGGATACGTCGTGGTCCTGATCTTCTGGTCCGTTGACTCCCCGCACAGTTTGCTCTGGCTGCGCGACTTTCGTTCCTCGTGGGAAACCCTCCCCAGGGATCAGGTCCGTGTGGTCACAGTCAGCCTCGATGAAAGCCAAAAGGCGCTCGACAGCCGCCTTCGGGAGCTTCGCGCCGACTGGCCGACGCACTTTGACGGCATGGGCTGGCGCAGCCCCGTCGCGCGCTCCCTGGGGATCAACGCTCTCCCCTCCGTCTGGATTCTCGACAAGAAAGGCGTTCTCAGAACGATCAATGCCCGGTCCAGTTACGAAACATGGATTCGTCAGCTTCTTCGCGAAGAGCCGACGCCCTGAAAATTGCGCGAACGCGGGCGCGGTCGGCGCTTCATTGCGCTGACCCTTGCGGCTTTGTCAGGGGAACGAGCTTCCACGAGTCCGCCTGCGTCAACTCACGGGCTCCGAAGCACCAGATGATCACCTTCTTGGACGCGAGATAGTCCGGCGCCGCGCGTGCTCGCCGCGCGAGGCTCACCCGGGCCGATGTCGCGCCCGACCCGCGGACCGCCACGACGTCTACCGGCGCACCGAGCTCAAATGCGAGCTGATCCGGCAGGCCGGCACCCGATGCGTGCATATCTCCGCCATCGTGAAAAACGATTACATGACTATCGCCAAGAACAAGAATCGGACTCGCACGGTCTGGCTCCACGCGCTCCGCCTGGCCCCGCAGAGTGACAAAGCGCAGCGCGACCTTTTCTTTGTCGCCTCCCAGATCGCCCTGGATCTCTACCGATTCCTCCCGCGTATCGAGAGAAAGGCTCTCTTTGGTGACCCCTTTGAGCAGTGCCGCCAGTTTCTTTGCGGCGATGGCTATGGAGCGACCGTTCCAATGGGTATCCCGCTCGCAATACAAGGGGCCATCGGACTTTGCGGCCAAGAGATCCGGAGCGATATCCATGACCTCCACACCGTTAGACCGCAAAGCGTCATAAAAGCCGGCCTCCGGCATCGGGATGCTGGCCCCTTTCAAGCGGACATCCAAAAACTCGGGATGCACCACCGCTTTTGCCGGGACAGGAAGGACGATCAATCGGATTCCAAGGTGTTTGAGCTGCTCGTTGAAGTCGGTGATTGCTGCCGAAGGATTCTTGGGATCTTTGGACGGATCGCCCGCAAGAAGGTGTTTGATTTCCGCGGGAAGAAATCGCCATGCCGCCGCTCCTTCGATCGAAGAGGATTGCGCGGCTTGCAGGCGTTCCCTAAAGATCCCATCGATCACCTGAGCCGGACTGGATGTCAAAGAAGCGAGGAGGAAGAAGAGGAACTTTTTCACGGCATGAGTTCTGCAAAGTTTGGTTCTTCAAGGAGCAGATTTTCGTCATCCAGCTCGCCGCGGTTGATTCCACCGTAATTGCGCTCGGCATCCGCCCAACTCGTCAGTGAAATTGAGATTCTGTCGCCCGGTTTGAGTCGCGCGGCGGGAGTGAGTTCGTGATCCTTCATTGTCTGGAGATAAACAACGGCTTCCTTTGCCGGGTCGTCGGAAACCTTCGCCAAATGAATCGCCGTGAGAAAATCCTTATAGGGCGTAAATCCCGGGCGCGGCAGAGTGCCGATGCTTTCTATGGTAGCTTTCACGGCCAGATGCTCGCCGGGCCGCAGAACAAGAAAGCGCGCCTCGTTCCCGGCACGAGTTTCCAAGGGGACGAAGTCCCATGTACCGCTTGCGAGTTCCCTCATGGCGAACTCCCAAACCACCACCTGCTTGCCGCGCAGACGGTCGCGACCGCGCGCAAGTTGCTGGCCCAGGATTTCGCGGGTCGCAGAAGCCCCCGCGTCGTTACGAAGGATCGTATCGATCGGCTGCCGCAAAGCATGGCTCAACTGCTCGACAAAGCCGGCTGAGGCACCCCAGCCCATTCCTGCAAGTGAGAAAACATTAAGGAAACTATCGCCCAAAACAAGAATAGCGGCGCGAGCGTCTGCGGACCATGGCTTTCCATCCACGAACAGTACAGGCCGAATCGTCACCGTCTCCTTGGGGAAGAGATGGGAAGGCTTGGGCAGCTTGAGCATCGTGGCAATATCTCCCTCTCCTTGGATGACCTGGGTGGAGCGGATCATCTCCACCGATTCGACAGATTCGGCAAAGCCGAGAGCGCGAATCTTCGCAGCCAAAACACCCGCTGCACGTTCCATCGCTTGCGGCGTCCAATGGGTGTCAGTACGAAGAAATTGCGATTGACCGGTCGCGCGTTTGTCATCGGCCAAGGACTGCGAAACGTCGAGCAGATCAATTCCAGCCTTCTGGATAGCCTGGAGAAACGCCGCGTAGGAAGGGTTCTGCAAAGGATTCGAGGGAAATCGGTATGACGGAGAAAGAAATTCCGGCTCAATCATCGGCTTCACGGGCAGCGGCATGACGATGAGATGAATACCCATCGCTTTCAGTTGCTCACCGAATTGAGTAATCGCTTTTACTGGATTGGGCTGAATCGCTTTTGACACGCCCGAGTCCCCACTGCGTGCCCGTTTGCGCAAAACGGCCGGATCGAGAAACCCGGGTCCCGTCAGGTAGACTACGTCAGGCTGGTAGAACAAGAAACCTTGGCGGCCAAGATAAACCTGTTCGTTGCCTAGACCCAGGTATTCGGCAGCAAGCGCCTGCGTATGAGGGAGAGCGGCCCGGGCGATGAAGGAATCCTCTTCAAGAGCCTTCTCATAATCGCGAAAGCCCCGCATCAGGATGCCATTCGCGTTCCAGAAGCGGCTAACCGGCCCGTCGCCTCCTGGATTCATCAAAGCAAGCCATGCCGGGCGCAAGGGATCCAAGACGTCGGACGCTCTTGGCCAGACCCACCTTCCTCTTTCCGCATAGCCCGATCGAACCTCAAGGACCTGCTGGACGAGGGGAACGCTGGTGATCGTCAAGAGAAACGCCACGACGAAAAACACGCTCACGGATCGCGTGATGTGCGTTTTTCCCACCTCGCTCTCGGCGAGCAGTTCGCGGGTGAGCCTCGTGTATGGCGACTCGGACATTAAAAAATAAAATAGATGAAAGGATTGTATGCCTGCGTGGCCATGACGAGGAGGGATAACCAGAAAAGGGCCAAGACGACAGCACCCTTCGGGACAGTAAGCGTGCGGGTCCAATCCCAAGTCTGAATGCCCGCCCACGTCACGACAGCCGCGAGAACTATGCTCAGGAGATAGTACGGTTGGTAGATAATTCCGGCAATAAGCCCGGCGCCGGACTGCGGGGTTCCGAGGCCAAGCATGCTTTGGCAGTACGCCAGCGCACTGGGCAAGTCCCTCGCCCGGAAAAAAACCCAGGCAAACACTACGATCAAGAATGTCAGCGAAATCTGCGCGGGACGTGGAAGGCCATTGAAAATGCCCTGCCTGCCGTGGCTGCGTTCAAAGGCGAGCATCCCCCCATGGATGCCGCCCCAGATGACAAAATTCCACGATGCCCCGTGCCAAAGTCCTCCAAGCAACATCACAAGCATGAGGTTGGCGTAGGTTCGCAGGCGTCCGCGGCGATTGCCTCCGAGCGGGATGTAGAGGTAGTCTCTGAGCCAGGAAGAAAGCGAGATATGCCATCGATTCCAGAATTCCGTGATCGAGGCCGCCTTGTAAGGCGAATCGAAATTCTTTGCAAAAACAAAGCCAAGCATCAGGCCAAGGCCGATCGCCATGTCGGAATACGCGCTGAAGTCAAAATAGATCTGGAAAGCATACGCGACTGCCCCAAACCACGCATCCAGGAAGCCGACCGATCCTGCGTTGAAGGTCGTGTCGGCGACCTTGCCCGCCGGATTGGCCAGGAGAATCTTCTTCGCCAATCCGAGGCCGACGAACGCCACTCCGCGCGAAAATTTCTCCAGGCTCAGCGTGCGATGCTCCAACTGGCCCGCCAAAAATGAAAACTTCAATATGGGTCCCGCCACAAGATGGGGAAACATGGAAACGAAGCAGGAGAAGTCCGTAAAGTTGTTCATTGCCTTTGCTTCGCCACGGTAGACGTCGATGGTGTAACTCATGGCCTGGAAGGTGTAGAAACTGATGCCCAGGGGAAGAATCACACGAAAGAACGTGTTCCATTGCCAGCTCTCCAAGCCGAGGGATTGCGCCAGGGCGTTATAGCTATCGACCCCGAAGTTGAAATATTTGAAGAAACCAAGCACCGCCAGATTGAGGACGACTGACAAGGCGACCGCCTGCTTCTGTGTCTCTGCTTCGAACGGTTCCGCGCTCCAAGGCCACAACAGGTTCATGCCTTGCCCGCCAGATTCTCCAGGTGTTGTGCGCGATGACGAGACTGATCAGCCAATCGAGCAGCGTCGTCCCAAACATCAGCGGAATGAAGCGCGGCTCGGCCCACCCATAGAAGGCGTATCCGAAGACGATCAAAACGAAGTTGCGCCATCGCTGGGGAGCCCGGAAAAGTAGCGTAGTACGCGACCAGGGAGAGGGGCAGAAAATAAAAGATGAAAAGGTGCGAGCTGAAGACCACTACTCTTAACGTCCCGAGGTTACGTTATAATAAGGGTCCTCATCGAGGGGCATTTCGCTGACAAGGCGTTCGCCTTCGAGTTCGGGATGTGCTTTATATGGCTCGAGACTGAGCTCGAAAACCTGGCCCGGTTTTGCACTCGAGTACGTCGGCGGAATCTGCGCATCAAGCAAAGCCCATTCGGCGACCTCAACGGTTTGATTAAGAAGTCTCTCGTCCTTGGACTCCTCAATCCTGTAGCGATTGATAACCAATGCCCGGCGATAGGGAGCAATGGCTTCCGGCGGTGGTGCGTCAGCCTTCTGAAGCATTTGCGCCTTTACGACCTCTCGCTTAATTTCGGGCCGTCGATGCAGCCGTGCCTCTGCCAAGCCGAACTGCGTCGCCGCTTCGTCGGCCTTAATAAATCGGCTATAAATCGCAACACCGTCCAGATAGCCCTCCCAAGGCCGCTGCCTTCCAACTTCGTTACCGAATATCAAGGAGTAACTGTCCCCGTGCCATGCCTTAAAGGTTCCTCTCTCGATCGTCGTTTGGCTCGCGATCTTGCCATTGACATAGCAAACGAGAAGACCCGGCTTGTAGCTCACAATCACATGGCAGGTTTTGCCGGCTGCGATTGGGGCAAGGACAAAATCCCTGCCGTTTCGATTGGTACCCGAAGTCTGAAGCCTAAGAACGAGGCGGTCGCCATCCTGGCCCAAAGTGAAGTTCCTTTTGGCAGGGTTCCTCGAAAGACTGACAATTCGCGCGGGTCCGAATTGCGGAACGCGGGAGGTGTTGACGATGACCTCTATCGCAAGTTCATTCGTCTTCTTGCATGCGTCAGCGATCTTCTTGTTAAAGGTTCCATCGGGAACGAACGCACCGCTAAGAATCTGCATTTCCCCGTTGGGACCGAAGCGGGCAGCGCCGCTTGCGCTTAGGCGAACATTCTGCGATTTTCCGGCACCGTCGATGAACTGACCGTTATCCTTGTTATCGCGCCATTGAAAAAGCAATCCGTCTCTGCTGCCTGGCCAAACGTTGTCCTGAAAATTACCGGAAAGTGATTGTTTCGAATTCGCTGGCACCGTAGCCGAGAATCTGCTCGATCTGAGTTCTCCTCCGGCAATCCAAACGTCAGGGAATAATTCGCCGATACGCGAATCGGTCAGCTTGAGCCAGCCGTCTATTTTGCGGAAATCCTTACTGAATTTACCAATGTAAATCTCCACTCCATCCGCTGCATCCCAGAGTTTAATCTTCTTGTCGCCGGAGGTATACGGCCCGGTCATCACCATGTATCGAACATCATTACTCCAACGCGGATGGTAAACCTCGAAGTTATTTACGCCGGGCGCGTGGGAAACATTCAACGTCCAGGAGTCATCGTCGCCAGCCCTTGTCATGATTAAATTCCGATGCTGGCCATCGAATGTCCATGAGATGTAGCTGTTATCTGGCGCCATGGAGGGCCAGCACCCATTTCGATGTTTCCGCCAAGACACGTCGGGAAGTTGCGCTACGCCGCAGTTTGGCCAGGGGAAGGTAGACGCTGCCATCTTCCCATCGCGCGATAGCTGGAATGATGGCAAAGCTTGGACAAGGGTCGATGACCAGACAGTTTGCACTTTGTCCGGCTCATCCATCGGGAAGCGTAGTACGGGCTTGTGAAAGTCTGCGGTATTTTCCTGATAATAGACCCATGTCCTTCCCGTCTGCGGATCTCGCCAGACTTGGGCCGCGCATCCGGGATCCTTGAGCACCCGCGGGGGCGATCCATCCCACTTGATCACAAAAATCTTCCGAGTCTGCCTGTTGCTGTAGACGATCTGTTCACCGTCCGGTGTAATCAACGGCCGGTAATAGTTGCCGCGCTCGCCCCAGATAATCCGTTCGCCCCTTCCATCGCGGGAATCATAACCCCACAGCTGAAGGTTGTTACGATCCGCGAAAGTATCTCTGTTGTCGGCATCCGTGAGCCAAACAACCCGAGTGTGGCCATCGGTGAACTTTTCCACCTTGGCGCCATCGACCGTGGTGGACGATGCGCTAGCGCCCTGAAACGCCATTGGCACCAGGCAAATTGCCAGAACAGTGAACCAACTACGTCGAAGGGCAGGATTTATCGGAACCCGAGATTTGAAGATTGCCGAACAGGATTGGAGGCAGCGAACAAAGCTTTTCATCGAAGGAATACAGATTGAGCTTGGGCGATTTACCCCTCCCAAGGCGGGGCGTTGCAAGGCCCGGAGACTTTCCCCGGGAGCAGAAAAAAACAGGGCCCAAACTTATGGTGGGAACACTTGCACTTGACCGTCGCTTGCAACACCCGCTGGAGCCCAGCGGGCCGAGAGAACAAAAACCCGGAGCATCCCAAAATAGGGCGCTTGCCGAAGGTTTTTTTTAATTTCTCTCATTCCTCAATCGCTATTCGCTCGCCGTTGAAAGCGGCGCCTGAATCAGTCTTCCGCGTCGCGTCCGCCGAGAAGGTACGTGGGGATGGTTGGTGCGCAAACGGTTTCTCCAAATTTCCTCGCGCTGTCCATTTCGCGGAAAGCTCAGGGCTCAAGTTCAAATCCTCCGCAACCTTCGCCGTCGCATCGCGCTGATGAACAATTCAGAGTGGCGTCGATTCCGATCCTGCTGCCGAAAGGCTGCAGCAGATCGCACCGGCAAAGCGCGCAAGTCCAAGCCCACTACTCTCGTCCGAATTTTGACAACAAGAGAAATCCCGTACCTCCGGCGACGAGCGAGGCGGCAAAGATTCCGAGCTTCGCAACCTCCAACAGCGGTTGTCCGGCGAAAGCCAGGTTGGCGATGAAGATTGACATCGTGAAGCCAACGCCGCCGATCACGCCGACGCCGAAAATTTGCCGCCAGCCGACCTTGGCTGGCAGCGATGCCAGTCCCAGACTCACCGCCAGCCACGATCCGCAAAAGATGCCGATGGGCTTCCCCACCAGGAGGCCAAATACGATACCGAGCGAGACAGGGCTCGTAGTCGCCGCCGCCGTACCAGTGCCGACCGCGACGCCCTTCCTGACCAATTTCTACCTCGTTGCACACAATGAATGGATTGGCGGCCTATCGCATTTCTGGTCCCTTTCTTTGCAGGAGCAATTTTATCTCGTTTGGCCAGTTGTCCTGCTTGTGCCGCGCAGAGTCTTTCCTCACGCCATGATTTTGGTGATCGTCGGCGCTTCGGTATTTCGCCTGCAGTGCATTCTTACGGGAGCCTCGGAGTTCAGCCGATGGTTTCTGCTGCCGGGATCTCTTGATGCTTTTGCCACAGGTGGGCTCGCGGCCTGGGTTTTACGAAATAAGCGCGCTTCCGCAGTAACTTTGAAAATATGGGAGTGGCCGCTGTTTCTTGCAGCGGTGGCTTCTCTGGCTTTTTCGCGTCACTTGCGGTATCTGCCCGATACGAACCCTGGCACTGCGGCGGTCGAACTCTTCGAGTGCGTCTTTTTCGGCTGGTTGCTGTTGCAGCTGGTAGAAGCTCCCAAGAGTCTCGCCTCTCGTGCATTGACATTTCGCCCCTTGATTTTCGTCGGTAAAGTAAGCTGCGGAATTTTTGTGTTCCACACCCTTGTCGGTGTCTCCCTGTCACCTTGGGTGAATGACGCCGGATTGAACAAAACAAGCGACCCATTTTTGCGTGCAGCGATTCTTGCGGCCATTAGTATCATAGTAGCGGCGGCAAGCTGGCTTTGGATGGAGCAACCCCTAAACCGCTGGGTGCGCACTCAAGACTTCGCCATCAGCAAACCATGGGAACGGGGAAAGGCCGCAATTGAACAACCCCGTGCTCGGATCTCTGGTCCTACAGATTCGGTCCAATTGAAAGCGAATAGCACTAACTAACGAGTGCATCACTCGTTATTTAGTGCAAAAGTCATGGCAGGCCCGTGCGAAGCGCATTGGTTTTGCGGTGCGTGACGAGACTCTCCGGGCGCACCTCGGAAAGTTGCAGGCCTGTCTTGGGCGCAGCCGTTCGATCGGCCGGACTACCGGACCGTGGGCCCGGATCGCTTTCAACGTGTCGATTCTCGCCGTGTGGGATCGGAGGGCCGCTCCTCAACGCCTTCTTTGGCCTATCGATTGCCGCATCACACACTCCAGCGTCCGCTTTTCTGAGTCTCCGTTGGTATTTCAAAAGCTCCTCAAGTTCCTCCACTCTTTGGTGCAGCTCTTCAGAAGACACATTCTCGCGAAGAAGGGTTTCGTGAATTCGGGCTGACTGACGTTTCTTCGTCAACATCCGCTCCCAAAGGGCGCTGACACATCTGCTAATCAAGCCCGTTAAGCCAGGGCTCCTTGAATGCGATCGTGAACGACTGATGATGATAGGATCACTCCGATAAACAGGAAATGATTCCAAGGGCAATGGATCGAACATAAACAACGACTCACTGAGTCGTTATACTTAAACCTAGAATGGCTCGCCAAGCAAGCTTTTGTTTTAAGCTTACCTCCAGAGCTTCGATGGCACATAGGACACGAGGGTCGATCTCCAACGCGGAAATTCTCCCCGACCGCGGCCCGGAAGCGGTGTAGCCTTAGTGTAAAGCAGACAAGGTCCAACAATGCGCGCCAGTCCGGCGTACGTCATGGTCTCGCGAGCAAGTCGGTTGTGCGGAATCCGACCCGCTGGCATCAGCGCAAGGGTCGAACCGATGAGAAACTCCCAGGCTCGCGACGGCAAAAAGAAGAACGCGGTGCCGGGAAATACGGCAACCGCGTATGCGCTCGCGGCCAGGCTGACAAACATCGAAACGATCACGACAGGAAGGAGCAGGCCACCCGGAGCCCGGGATAAACGGAACGCGATCACCAGGAAGTGCGGCATTATCAGATAAAGCTGCTCCTCAACGGACAAAGACCAGTATGGAGCAGAGGCATTTCCTCTCCATTGGCAAAGTAGCCGCTGGTATTTCGCCAGAAATACATGTTGGCCACCACGGCGGCAAGGGCCATGGCGGACCTTCCCAGAGCGACGTGCTCTTCGGGCAAGAGCAGGAGCCAGCCGGCTATGAGCACGACTATCACCACAACGCTCATCGCGGGAACAATGCGCCTGATCCGACGCTCCCAAAAATCGGAGAAAGTAAAGGTGCCGTTTGGCAGGTCCCTAACGATCAGCAACGTTATCAGATATCCAGAAATGACAAAAAAGACATCCACCCCGACCTAGCCGCCGCTCAGCGCCATCTTTGCTCCATCCCTCTCGCCAGCGCCCTGACCTCAAAGTCTCAAGATGACGCGCCAGGGGGATTCGCGAACTGCGAGAGACCGGCTACGGCGAGGCGTGCCAGAATTTTTCGAAGGCCTCCGACCAATCGCGCGTCTCGACGCGGCCGCGTGCCAGGCCTCCCATGCGTTTTCGCAGCTCGGGATCTTCCGCCAGGCGCCGGATGGCTTCGGCCAGCTCGCCCGCATCAAGCGCCTTGGTGATAAAACCATCCCTGCCGTGCTGCACAAGGTCTCTGGGACCTCCCACGTCGGAGACGATCGCCGACAAACCGCTGGCCTGCGCTTCAAGAACGACATTTCCGAAAGTGTCCGTCGTGCTCGGAAACACGAAGAAGTCCGCCGAAGCATAGGCCCTGGCCAGCTCCTCCTCTCGCAGGTAACCGGTGAAAATCGCGTCGGGAAGCAAGCGCTTCATCTCGGAAAGGTACGGGCCATCGCCTATGAACAGCGGGCGCGCCGGAGTTTTCCACTCGGCGAGCCGACGCGTCGCGGCCACGAGAGTATCCAGGTTCTTTTCCTTGGAGATGCGTCCGACGAAAAGCATGCCAAGCTCTCCGTCGCGCAATCCTCTCGCGCGCCAGAATTGATCATCGCGCTTTGAAGGGTGAAACAGCTTGGTATCCAGACCCCGTGGCAAAATCTTCAATTTCTCCGGGGGAATGCCACGCTCCACCCAGCAGCGCCGGTAGTCCTGGGAGTTCACATAAACAATGTCGAACTGGCTGTAAAACCAGTGCATGTAATTCCAGGTCAGAGTCTCCAGGAAGGAATCATCGGTGAGGATGCGCACATATTGCGGAAAGTCGGTATGGTAGATTCCCACGGCGCGAAGGCCCAGCGTCTTCGCGGCGTATAGCGCGCTGAGTCCCACCGGGCCGGGTGTGCTGATGATCAATTCCGAATAGTTTTCCCGGCTCAAGTAATCCATGATGAGGAGCAATGGCGGGAAGCTCAACCGCTGAAGCTCGTATTCGGGGAGTTCGAATTCGCCCACCGGTTGGAAGTTCTTCAGAGGGATCCCGGACTCAGGCACACCGGAGCGGCACGTGACCACCGTGATATCGTAGCCTGCCGCCACGCCTGCAGCGGCCATCTTGCGGATCGTTGTTGCCACGCCATTGACGTCCTCGAGCGTGTCGGTGAACCACGCCCTCTTCTGGTTTGCGAGGAAGGAGGGAGCCGTGCCGACCAGGGCTCGAGCCATCTCCCCCAGCCACTCGCGGCGCGGCTGGCGAAAGGCGTGCACATACGGACTCAGCATCGCGCCAATCGGAACCAGCGGACTGATAGTCTGAATGCTCTCGATGAATCGCGCGTTCGAGAGTTGGGCGATGAACTGGGTCACAAAGCGGTAGCCGAGCTGACCCGCGATGAGATTGGCCATCAAAAAGGCGCGGCGTTCGGGCTCCGGCACGCCGGCGGTCTCGCGGGCCAGCGCGGTTCTCACCTCCGCTCTGGAAAAGTAAGCCGACAACTCTTTCCAAAGCGAGGTGTTGCTCGCCATGGCCATTTCGAAAATTTTTCCCGTTGCAATGCCTTGAGCGAGAAACCCAAGCTTTTCCGCCAGGGTGAATTCGGTGGGATCCTTGCCCTCCATGAATCGCGAAAACGCCTTTTCGACCAGCCCCGCACCCGGATCGTTCGGCCGCACCGAGAACTTGGCTTTCACGTAGCGAAACGCCGTGCTGTAAGTCCCGTGCGCCAGGGCGAGCGGTGTGCCTCCCTCACCCGCCGCTTCGCAACGACCCTCACGGATGTTCGCGAGAAAGTCCGAGGACGCCTGCGACCATGGCGTCTCAGTGAACGCGCGCGCAGGATAAACGCCTCCGTGATCGTCGGAACCGCCGACGAACACCTTCCGCCAGGGCTCCTCATGGGTGGGATCGAGCCCGGTCCTCGCCACAAAAGCCTCAATGCTTGCCGGTGTTAGCGCCCCCAGGACATGCCGTGCCGCCTCGCTCAGACGGGAATGATACCGCCCATTGATACCTTCAAAATGCCGAAAGATCAGAGCAAGCTTCTGGAAGTGGAGGGGTGTCAGCTTTTCGTCGGGGCTATGCAGGGGATGCGCAACAGCGTGCGCCAGCGACTCCCTGGCAAGGTAGCGCTGCAAATCGAAAACGTTGCCTCGGTGCGCCTGGACCTCTCGGTGTTGCGTCTCAGTAAGACCCCATACAAGAATATGCACCTTGCATTCATCGTCCGGGAAATTCGCTGTCACTTCCTCGCCAAAAATCACTCCGGGCAGATGGGCAATCTCCAGGCATCCGGCGATGGTGTTGTGATCGGTAATTGTCACGAACTGCATCTCGACCTCGCGAAGCCGTTTGTAGGTCTGCAGGGGATCTGAATAGCTCGCCGGAAAGTCCAGACGACGCAAAACCCAGTCCGCGGCGCGCGTGCTGTGGCGGGAGTGGATATGAAGGTCGGCTTTCGACTTCGCGGAATTCATCGGAGGCAGCGCAGGCGCGCGAGCCAATCCTCATAGGTCATCGCCTCGCGCCCGGCAAGCGCCGCGCGTATCAATCCCAAAGCCTGGCGTCGAATCCTCCCGTGCTTCCAGTCCGATGGATGCAGTCCAATGCGCAAGAGCGGCGCCCTCCAAAGCCGGCTCGCCAGCAAGGAATTCCACCCGATGCTCAGCGCCCTGCGCCATCCGGAACGCACACTCCACACCAGACTTTGCGAGGCGGTTTCCCGAGTAGTGACCAGGTCTTTGAAGTTCCTCAGCCGCGTCGTGTAATCAAATCCCGCTTTTTTGACAGCATGTTCGGCCGCAGCTCCCAAGAGCCACGCAGGCGCAATGAAGCCCTTGGGAGACAACCCGCTCGCGGCAAATTCGCGCTTCGCCCTTTGGAGCCGGGACGATGCCTCGGCTTCAGACAAGTCGTAAAATTCCCCTTCACCCGCGGTGTACTGTTCCGTAACGATGCTGTCCCACAATCCTCCCGCTCCCCTCGGGCGCATGTGAAAGTAACCGTGCAAGACGACCTCGTGTCGCTGCGCCGCTTTGCCCAGCCACTCGCAAAAGCCGAAATCCTCCCTGATCGGCGCCATTTTGTGATGATTCGGAATCACCAGGAGAGGAACGCGATCCACTCCTGCCTCGGAAAGGTCCTGCAGGATGTGCGCCACGATTCCCCGTGTGAGCGGGCTCACATCGTGAACAGAGACGACAAGGGCCCGGCGCGGCGTTTGCATTTGCAGAAAGCGTGTGTTAACGGGATGGTATTAATCAATGTCTGAAGAAAATCCCAAACCACAGAAAGAGCGGCCCCCGGGCGGGGGAGACCCCCAGTTGAATTGGCGCGGTCTGGTGCTCTTTGCAGTTGCTCTCGCCCTGATCGGCGGAGCATTTCTCTTCCGTGGAGGCAACTTCACCCAAACCGAAGAATTATCCAACAAGCAATTTCTTGATTTGCTTAAAGCTGGAAAAATCGTCTCCAACGATCAGAAACCTGTGGAAGTCGTGGTGGAAGAGGGCCGCAATACACAGTCAATTTCCGGATTTTACAAGCGCAAGTCCTTGACGACCAACGATGAAGTCGAGGTCCCCTTCCGGACTCCGATCTACATGCCTTTCAATGGCACGCAAATGGAGCAGGCACTTGCCGCCGCGGGGATCACACCTTCCGTCAAGCCGGAATCCAACGTGCTCGCATCGGCAATTGTCAGCTTCCTCCCTATCGCTCTTTTCCTCGTCATCCTCTATTTCTTCTTTCGATCGCAGATCAAGATGGCCGGACGCAGCGCGCTGAATTTCGGCAAGAGCAAGGCGCGCATGCTCTCGAAGGAAAGAAATCGAATCACCTTCAAGGATGTCGCGGGCGTCGAAGAGGCCAAGGAAGAGGTCTCCGAACTCGTCGATTTCCTCAAGGATCCAAAAAGATTTCAAAAGCTTGGCGGGCGCATTCCCAAGGGCGTTCTTATGGTGGGGCCCCCGGGAACTGGCAAGACCCTGATCGCCCGGGCGATAGCCGGCGAAGCCGACGTTCCGTTCTTTTCCATCAGCGGCTCTGACTTCGTCGAGATGTTTGTCGGAGTCGGCGCATCGCGCGTTCGCGATATGTTCGAGCAGGGAAAAAAGAACGCTCCGTGCCTTATTTTTATAGACGAGATCGATGCGGTCGGCCGTCATCGCGGTCACGGTCTTGGTGGCGGACACGATGAACGGGAGCAAACCCTCAACCAGCTCCTCGTGGAGATGGACGGTTTCGATACTCAGGATGGCGTCATCATCATCGCGGCGACCAATCGCCCGGATGTGCTTGACCCTGCTCTGCTTCGTCCCGGCCGGTTTGACCGGCAGGTAACTGTCAGCTTGCCAGACGTCAATGGCCGCGAGGAGATCCTCAAGGTTCATTCCAAGAAGGTGAAGCTTTCCGCAAACGTGGAACTGGCCGTCATTGCGCGCGGCACCCCGGGATTCTCGGGCGCCGAGCTGGCCAACGTCATCAATGAAGCCGCTCTGATAGCCGCGCGCCGCGGAATGAAAGCCATCACCCTTGCCGAGCTCGAAGAGGCGCGGGACAAGGTCCGCTGGGGCCGCGAGCGCCGAAGCCTTGCCATGAGCGAAAAGGAGAAGATCTCCACAGCCTGGCACGAGGCCGGTCACGCCATCGTCAATGTCCTGCTTGAGCACACCCATCCGCTTCACAAGGTCACAATTATTCCCCGCGCAAACTTCCTCGGGGCGACGATGTATCTGCCCGAGGGCGACAAGTATTCCACGCAGCGCAAGGAGGCTCTCGACCTGCTGGCAGTCACGGCGGCGGGACGAGTGTCCGAGGAGCTATTCACCCAGGACGTCTCGAACGGCGCCGCGGGGGACATCAAGCAAATGACCCGTCTCGCACGCAAGATGGTTTGCGAATGGGGAATGAGCGAGAGTCTCGGGATGGTGGAATACGGCGAACACGAAGACTATGTGTTTCTGGGAAGGGACATCAACCGGCCCCGGGATTATAGTGAATCCACCGCACAGGAAATCGATCGCGAAGTCCGAAGACTGGTCGACGACGCCTACAACCGTGCCAAGAGGATCATTCTGGACAATCGGCAAAAGATTGAAGTGATTGCCAAGGCCTTGCTCGAATTTGAGACACTGGACGCCGCGCACATCAACGAAATTATCGCGAGCGGCGAGTTGAAAAACCCGCCGCGCAAGGAAAAGGCTCCTCCTCCACTTCCGCCACCTCCGGCTGACGCGGTGCGGGAAACTCCTGAGCCGATCAAACCGGAACTCCCTCCGGGAGGTCTGGCAGCGCCGGCCCCGGCTTAGGCCGGCGGTTTCTCCCAACCGATCGAAGACACGGCACCTTGCGGGGTGAGCCCCTGCGAGCAAGTGGAGAAGCGTTCCTCCGGTTAGGAAAGAAGCTTGAGAGTTCTCCTAGGGTCCTGCACGCGCAGGATCAACAGGCCTTTTCGCGCAGTCGGCATCGAAGCAAGGTAGGCGTACTCGATGTTGATCTTGTGCGACGAAAGAATATTGGCGATTCGAGAAAGGCTGCCGGGCTTGTTATCGTTCTCGATCATGAGCACGTCGGTCTCCACGACCAACGTCCCCCGCGATTCGAAGATCGCGAGCGCCTTTCGCGTATCGCTGACCACCATGCGAACCACGGCGTGATCGACGGTGTCCGAAATGGTCAGTCCGTAAATATTAACACGGTCCGCGGCCAGCGCTTCGCAGACTTCAACGAGCGTGCCCGGCTTATTGGCGATAAAGACCGCTAACTGCTCAACGATTCTCACAAACGGCCGAGCTATCGCGAAGCGGTGACATTTTCGTTGATGACTTGCCCAGCCTCATCCTTGGCTTTGTCCTCAACGGGCAGTATCGGTTTCGCGGCAGGGACAGTCGGGCTGACTTTCCAGAACTTTCCGAAATACTTCGGCCAGTCTGCAAGGATTTCCTTTGCGATCTCGCTCTCCGTGCGCTCCAAATGCTTGTAAATAAGTCCCTTCAAAGTCGTGACATCCTCTTCGGCTTCCAGGCGTGACGGTGTGATGAGCTGCGGGTTGTAGAGGTCGAGGAACTCTTCCCCCAGATCCAGCACATAGGCCACTCCTCCGGTCATTCCCGCGCCAAAGTTTTTGCCCGTCGCCCCGAGAATCACCACAGTGCCGTTCGTCATATACTCGCAACAATGATCGCCGACACCCTCAACAACGGCCGTTCCGCCGGAGTTCCGAACACAAAAGCGCTCGCCGCCGCGACCGTTCGCAAAGAGCGCTCCGCCCGTGGCTCCATACATGACGGTGTTGCCGAGAACGATGCATTCGTGCGGCGTGTATTTCCGTTCGGCAATTGCCTTGATGACGATCTCGCCGCCGCTCATCCCCTTGCCGACGTAATCGTTGGCCTCCCCGGTGAGGATCAAGCGCACACCGGGCGCGAGGAACGTACCGAAGCTCTGTCCGGAGCTGCCATTAAACCGGAGCTCAATCGTACCTTCAGGAAGACCTTCCTCCCCGTATTGATAGCCAATTTCACCCGATACCTGCGTGCCAACCGAGCGATTGACATTGGTGATCTTGTAGGAGAGCGAGATCGGCTTGCCGTCGCTTATGGCGTCCTTCGCATCCTGCAGGATAATGTCGTCCAGCGTGCGATCCTCGGGCCCGTCGTTGCGAGCGCGCGTGGCGTGGCGAACCATCGTCGAATCGTCCTTCGCCACATCGACCAGCAGGGGCGCGAGCTTGAGCGTGTTGGCCTTGGGATGATCCGGAACGTGCTTCTGCCGGAGGCATTCGGTATGGCCCACCATTTCGTTGATCGTTCGAAAGCCCAGCCGCGCCATGATTTCCCTCACCTCGCCGGCCACGGCATTGAAAAACGTAACGACATTCTCGGGCTTTCCTTTGAATTTGCCGCGCAACTTGTCATCCAGCGTCGCGACCCCGACCGGACAGGTATTCAGGTGGCACTGGCGCACATAGACGCACCCCATGGCAATCAGTGCGGAAGTGCCAAAGTTATATTCCTCGGCACCCAGAAGCGTCGCATAAACGATATCCTCTCCCGAACGCATGCCTCCATCGGTCCTCAGCGTCACCCTGTTTCGCAAGCCGTTGAGAAGAAGCACCTGATGGGTCTCGGCGACGCCCATTTCCCAAGCGCCGCCCGCGTTCTTGACGGAGCTCAATGGGGAAGCGCCTGTGCCGCCTTCATGCCCGCTGACTAGAATGATGTCGGCGTGAGCCTTCGCAACACCGGCTGCGATCGTTCCAACACCCGCTTCGGCAACCAACTTCACGCAGACACGCGCGCGACGGTTGACCTGCTTCAGATCGTAAATCAACTGCGCGAGATCCTCGATGGAATAGATGTCGTGATGCGGCGGCGGCGAAATGAGAGTTACTCCCGGCACTGCGTGCCGCAGTCTCGCGATATATGCGCTGACTTTGTGACCCGGCAACTGACCACCTTCTCCGGGCTTCGCACCTTGCGCCATCTTGATTTCGATTTCCTTTGCGCTGGCAAGATAAGCCGCCGTGACTCCAAATCGTCCGCTGGCGATCTGCTTGATCGCGCTGTTCGCCCAGTCTCCGTCCTCGCGGCGCTTGAAGCGCACGGGGTCCTCTCCGCCTTCCCCGCTGTTTGACTTGCCACCAATGCGATTCATGGCAATGGCGAGCGTCTCATGCGCCTCGGGGCTTAGCGCTCCGAGCGACATGCCCGCCGTGGTGAAGCGGCGGCGAATCTCCTCGACGGGCTCCACCTCGTCTATAGGCACGGGACCGGACGGCGAAGCGACCATTTCGAGCAGGTTGCGGATCGAATGCGGGCGATTGGCGAGTACGGCATCGACGTACTTTTTGTAGTCCTCCGCCTTCCCGGCCTTGTCTGCACCCTTAATGCCGACAAACGTGTGAAAATTCTGAATGACGGGCGGGGTGACAGCGTGCAATTCACCACCGCGCCGGAAACGGAAGTAACCGGGATCATCCAGCTTGCCTGCCTCGACGGGAACCGCATCGCCGAAGGCGAGCGCATGACGGGTCAGACTCTCGGTCGCGATTTCGGCGAAACCAAGACCCTCGATCTGGGTGGATGTGCCAGTGAAACACTCGTCGACAAGCTTCGACGAGATGCCGATGGCCTCGAAAACCTGCGCGCCACGATAGCTGCTCACCAGCGAAATTCCCATCTTCGACATGATCTTGAGCAGACCATTCTCCAGCGCCTTCTTGTAGTTGATGGCGGCCTTCCCAAAGTCCGGCTCTACGGAGCCCTTTTCGATGAGCTCCCGGAGCGTTTCAAAAGCGAGATAGGGATTCACGCAACTCGCACCGAATCCAATCAGGCAGGCGATCTGATGAACATCGCGCGCTTCAGCCGTTTCGCAGATCATGCTCGCCTTCATCCGCTTGCCGACGCGGCGCAGATGATGATGCACAGCTCCCATCGCCAGTAACATTGGCACCGCGACGTTCTGAAAATCTATGCCACGATCGGAAAGGATAATCGTGCGGATCCCGTCATCCACCGCTTGCTCGGCTTCCCTGCAAATCCGGCGTATCGCGTTCTGCAGGCCCGCTGCGCCTTCGGCGATCGGCCAGACGCACGGAATGGTCCTCGCCGGAAATTCACCGCCGACCGCGCTAAGTTTCTCGAGTTCAGCATCCAGCAACACGGGGGACTCCAGGATGATCTGCCGGCAATGATCCGGGGTTTCCGAGAGGAGGTTGCGCCGCCATCCCAGGATCGTGTGCAGCGACATCACCAGCTTCTCGCGGATGGGATCAATCGGCGGATTGGTCACCTGGGCGAAGAGCTGCTTGAAGTAGGTATAGAGAAGACGCGGCCTCAGAGACAGAACAGCCAGGGGGGTGTCGTCACCCATTGAGCCAACCGCTTCCGCCCCATCCTTGAACATCGGTTTGAGCACAATTTCGAGCTCCTCGCTCGAATATCCGAAGGCAATCTGGCGCTGAGTGAGAGTGAGAATGTCGAGTTCGCCGGATGGCGCAGGGACTTGCGGCGCCTCGATGTGCTCAAAGCGAACGAGATTTTTCTTGAGCCATTCCCCGTAGGGTTTGCGCGCCGCGAGAACCGCCTTTACGTCCTTGTCATGGAGCAGACGTCCGCCAGCCGTATCGATGGCGATCATTTCCCCGGGCGCGAGCCGACCCATTTCAACGATGTTTCTCAGATCGATTCCAGAAATACCAACCTCCGAGCCAAGGCAAAACAGGCCTTCGTCGGTTAACATGTAACGAGCCGGCCGCAAACCGTTCCTATCGAGGGAAGCTGCGACCGTGATTCCGTCGGTAAAGCACAGCGCGGCGGGACCATCCCATGGTTCGCAAATGCAGCGATGGTATTCGTAAAAGTCAGCGACCGCTTGCGGAGTCTTATTGTCCGAATGCCATGCCGGCGGAACGAGCATGGACATGGCGTGCAGGATGCTGCGTCCGCTCATCGCCAATACCTCGAGAACGTTATCGAGACTTGCGGAGTCCGAGCCGCCGGGCTGAATGATCGGCTTGAGGAGATTGATGTCCTTCCCCCAAAAGTCCGCCTGCAGCTCGGCCTCGCGGGAAATGGTCCAGTTGCGATTGCCTTTAACCGTATTGATTTCTCCGTTGTGCGCAAGCATCCGGAACGGCTGGGCGAGCGGCCACTTCGGAAAGGTATTCGTGCTGTACCTCTGGTGGTACACACAAATGGCAGTCTCATAATCCGGGTTCGACAGGTCGGGATAATACTTCTCCAGGGAAGCGGAAACCAGCAGCCCCTTGTAGACAACCACCCGATGCGAAAACGAAGGGATGTAGAAATTGCTAATCTTGTCCGCCGCGGCGGTGTCCTCGATCTCGTTGCGAGCAAGAAAGAGGCGGCGTTCGTAGTCGTCATCCGCCATGCCCCATGGTTTGCCAATGAGAACATGCTCGATTCGCGGCATGGTCGTTTGCGCCTTTTCGCCAAGGACGCGAATGTTGATTGGCATTTCGCGCCACCCGAAGAGAAAAAGCTCGCGCTTTTCGAGCACCTCCTGAGTGATCGCCTTGGCGCGGGCCTGGGCATATGCATTGTCATGCGGCAAAAACATCACGCCCACTGCGAGATCCCCCTCCTTGTACAGAGTGTGACCCAGACGAGCGACTTCGGGCATGAAAAGCTTGTAAGGAATCTGCGTCATGACGCCAGCGCCGTCTCCCGTCTTCGCATCGGCGTCGAGCGCACCACGGTGCATCAGGTTGCAAATCGAACGAAGTCCGAGCCGAAGAACCCGGTTCGAACGCCGCCCGCTCACCTGCGCCACAAAGCCCACGCCGCAAGAGTCGTGCTCATGTTCGGGGTTGTAGAGGCCTTGATTCGCGAGGTTGCGGGGTTTGCTGGCAGTCTTCATTCGTTACGTTTTCCCAGTTTTTGTTCCGATTACTTCAGAGCACTCGATACTGTGAAGGGATGCGAAGCAACTTTCATTCCATACATGACCAGTGTCATCAACTTTTTGCGCGCCGGCGGCAAAATCATGGATGTGTCATTTCTTCCGCACGCACCCATTGGTCGAACTCCTCCGAGCTTAGGAAACCGAGCGAGAGAGCCGCCTCCTTGAGGCCCGTTCCCTCCTTGTGCGCTTTTTTGGCAATCTTAGCCGCCTTATCGTAGCCGATGTGCGGATTCAGCGCGGTGACAAGCATGAGAGAATTCTTTACGTAGTCCGCGATTCGCTCGCGGTTCGGTTCGATTCCTGTGGCACAATGCTCATTGAAGGAATCGCATCCGTCGGCAAGCAACCGGACAGAATTGAGAAAATTAAAGACAATAACGGGCTTGAAAACGTTAAGTTCAAAATTGCCCTGGGAGGCGGCGAACCCGATAGCCGCGTCGTTGCCCATGACTTGCACCGCCACCATCGTCAGCGACTCGCTCTGAGTGGGATTCACCTTTCCCGGCATGATGGAGGACCCGGGCTCGTTCTCCGGAATGGTGAGCTCTCCGAGACCGCAGCGAGGTCCTGACGCAAGCCAGCGGACATCATTCGCAATCTTCATGCAGGACGACGCCAGGCTCTTGAGGGCGCCGCTGGCAAAGACGAATTCATTGTGCGCCGAAAGCGCCGCGAACTTATTGGGAGCGGCAAAAAAAGGCAGGCCCGTCAACGCAGCGATGTGCGCGGCGGCGCGATCTCCGAATTCGGGGTGAGAGTTCAGGCCCGTGCCAACAGCCGTCCCGCCGATGGCAAGGGAATACAGACCATGCAGCGAAGCTTCAAGGCGCTCAATGTCCTGGTCGAGAAGCGACACGTAGCCGGAGAACTCCTGACCAAGCGTGAGCGGTGTGGCATCTTGCAGATGAGTGCGGCCGATCTTCACAATCGAAGCGAAGCTCTTTGCCTTGGCGTCGAGGGTGTCGCGGAGTCTGCGAACAGCGGGCAGCAACGCCTGGACGACTTGGGAGGCCGCTGCGATGCTCATCGCGGTGGGGAAGGTGTCGTTTGACGATTGCGACATATTGACGTCATCATTGGGATGAACCGGCTTCTTGGAGCCGAGCTCGCCTCCGGCAATTTCAATCGCCCGGTTCGAAATGACTTCGTTGGCATTCATGTTGCTTTGCGTGCCGCTGCCAGTCTGCCAGATGCGAAGGGGAAAATGATCGTTGAGCTTCCCCTCGATGACCTCGTCCGCGGCCTGCACGATAAGCCTGGTCTTATCTTCCGACAGTTTGCCAAGGTCGCGATTCGCCAGTGCGCTCGCCTTTTTCAAGGTGCCGAGGGCACGGATCAACTCCGGCGGCTGGACGTCGTTTCCGATATCAAAATGAATCAAGGAACGCGCGGTCTGCGCTCCCCAGTAGCGATCATGGGGAACGTGGATGGTGCCCATCGTGTCCGTTTCGACGCGATGAGTTTTCGTCGGAGAGAGAGAGGTGGTTGCGGTGCTCACGACGGAAATCTAGTCGCTCCGAAGGCAATTGAAAAGACTCCCTTCCGGTTTCCTCAGAGAAGAGCGCGGCCACTTCCAAATCGCGCCAGTGCGGCGAACCCGCTCGCTTTGGATTGGACGCGGCTGCGCCGGGAGCAATGGCTCCCGGTCGCCACAGCGTGACCAGCAGCGGTCCGTCAGGAAATGTTGGCCGGAGCGGGCTGGGAAGTCGACGACTGGCTGATAAAAGCGAGCTTTTCGCCCTCCCGCTTCACTTGAATATTTTCATGGGTCTTAATATGCCCACGAAGCAATTCTTCGGCCAGCGGATCCTCAAGGTAGCGCTCGACAGCACGACGCATCGGCCGCGCGCCATACTGCGGATCGTATCCCTTCTCGATGAGAAAATCCTTTGCGGATTCCTCGAGAATGAGGTGGATATCTTTCGCCTTGATGCGCTGAATCACCTTTGCCACTTCCAATTCGACAATTTGAATAAGATCCGGCTTCGTCAGCATGTGGAAGACGATGGTGTCATCGAGCCGGTTAAGGAACTCCGGTTTGAAGACGCGCTTCGTCTCTTCAAGAATCTTGTCCCGCATCACGTCGTAGTTGTCGTCCAATTTGGGAGCGCCAAAACCCAGCGTCGTCTGCCGGCGAATCAAATCCGCGCCAACATTGGATGTCATAATGATAATCGTGTTGCGAAAATCGATCTTCCGGCCAAGCGAGTCGGTAATCTTGCCCTCTTCGAGAATCTGCAAGAGCAGATGCATCACATCCGGGTGTGCCTTTTCAATCTCGTCAAACAGGACGACCGAGTAGGGACGTCTCCGAACGGCTTCAGAAAGCTGGCCTCCCTCTTCATAACCGACATAGCCCGGCGGCGAACCAATCAGTCGCGAAGCGGTGAATTTTTCCATGTACTCGGACATGTCGATCTGAATGAGCGCATCGGCATCGCCGAACATGAACTCCGCGAGCGTGCGTGCGAGGAAGGTCTTTCCCACGCCGGTTGGTCCAAGGAACACAAAGGAGCCGATCGGACGGCGGGGATCCTTGAGATCGGCGCGGGACCGGCGGAGCGCCTTGCTGATCGCGATGACCGCTTCATCCTGCCCGATCACCTTTCCCTTGAGCTCGCTTTCCATCGCCAGCAGCTTCTGGGTCTCCTGCTGCTCCATCCGGGAAAGGGGAACGCCCGTCCACTTCGAGACGACGTGCATGATCTCGTCCTCGGTGACGAGAACCTCCTTCTCTTCCTTGATGATGCGCCATTCCGAGAGAATTGTGTCGAGACGGTCTTTCGCCTGTTTTTCGCTGTCGCGCAGGGCCGCCGCCTTCTCGAAATCCTGAGCCTTTATGGCAGCCTCTTTGTCGACACGTATTTGCTCAATCTGCGCCTCGATATCCTTCACATTCGGCGGTCGCGTCATGGCCGCGATGCGCGCACGCGAGCCCGCCTCGTCCATCACGTCGATGGCCTTGTCAGGCAGGAAACGCCCGGTGAGGTAGCGATCGGAGAGCTTTGCGGCGGCCTCGACGGCTTCATCAGAGATCCTCGCCTTGTGATGTGCCTCGTATTTCGGGCGAATTCCCTTGAGGATAAGAATGGTCTGCTCAACGCTTGGCGCCTCCACCTTCACGGTCTGAAAGCGACGCTCGAGCGCGGCGTCCTTTTCGATGTACTTGCGATACTCGTTGAGCGTTGTCGCGCCGATGCATTGCAGCTCGCCGCGTGAGAGCGCGGGCTTGATAATATTTGAGGCGTCCATCGCGCCTTCGGCAGACCCGGCGCCTACGATCGTATGGAGCTCGTCAATGAAAAGAATGACGTTCTTGGTGCGGCGGATCTCGTCCATGACGGCCTTGATGCGCTCCTCAAACTGGCCGCGATACTTTGTGCCCGCGACCATCAGAGCCAGATCAAGAGTGATGACCTTCTTGTCGCGGAGAAGCTCCGGCACATCGCCAGCGACGATTTCCTGTGCAAGGCCCTCCGCGATGGCGGTCTTTCCAACGCCGGCCTCACCGATCAAGACCGGATTGTTCTTGGTGCGGCGGCAAAGAATCTGAATGACACGCTCGATCTCGTCGGCCCGTCCGATCACGGGGTCCAACTCGTTTTTCTTGGCGAGCTCCGTGAGGTCGCGTCCAAAGGCGCGCAGGGCTGGAGTCTTCGAATCCTTCTTTCCTCCGGCTTCCGCAGGAACGCCTTCGCTTTCTTCCTGAGGCGCAAAGTTGGGGTCGAGTTCCTTAAGGATTTCGTTGCGGGTCCGTTCGATATCGATTTCGAGGCTCTTGAGGACGCGCGCGGCGACGCCCTCGCCCTCACGGAGCAGACCCAGAAGGATGTGCTCTGTGCCGACGTAGGAATGCTGAAGGGCCTTGGCCTCCTTGCCCGCAAGAGCAAGCACTTTCTTCACGCGAGGCGTGTAAGGAATGTTCCCGACCATTTTGGTCTCAGGGCCGGACCCTACCTGCTTCTCGACCTCCATGCGGACAGTCTCAAGATCGAGCCCCATCTTTTGGAGCACGTTGACAGCGACGCCCTGCCCCAGCTTGATAAGCCCAAGAAGCAGATGCTCGGTCCCCACATAATTGTGGTTGAAGCGGTCGGCTTCCTTACGGGCAAGAGCGAGAACCTGTTGCGCGCGAGGTGTGAAGTTATTCATCATTTTCGTGCGATCCCGAGGGTTTTATTGTAATCTTTCCGGTATCCGGCTCGGGAAGGCTCTTCAGTTTGGCGCGAATCAAGGTAGCGCGCAAGGTGTCCCTTTCCTCTGCCGACATTTTTTGCGCCTGAGCGCCCTTTTGAAGATGCGCAGGCTGGGTTTCGATGAAGAGCTCATCGACGGGGAAGCGATGAGGCTCCGGAAATAAACCGAGATCGACACCGAGCTTAATGACGGAAAGCTGGTTGAGGGCCTCCTTCGAGCTGATCGAGTGCGCGTGCGAGAGAACGCCATATCCGCGCCCAATCTGATCCAGGAGCGCAACGGGCTTGCGCTGCAGCAACAGCAGGCGGGCGTTTTGCTCGTGCTCGATGATGGTTTCGATGACTTTCTTCAGCCGCTCGATGATTTCCTCCTCCGCCTCGCCAAGCGTGATCTGATTGGAAACCTGAAAAAGATTTCCCATCGCTTCGGTTCCTTCGCCGTGGAGACCACGAACCGCCAGGCCGATCTTGTTCACCGAATTGATGATCTTGTTCATCTGATCGCTCATGACGAGCCCTGGCAGATGGAGCATCGCGGAGGCGCGCATTCCGGTGCCGACGTTCGTTGGGCAAGCCGTGAGATAGCCAAGCTTGGAATGAAAGGCAAAATCGAGCAAGGGTTCCAATTCGCTGTCGGCCTGGTTGATCATTGCGAAGACCTTCCCGAGCTGGAGGCCGCAGCATAACGCCTGCATCCGCAGATGATCCTCCTCGTTGATCATGAAACTCAGACTCTGCGTGGCATTCATCACAACGGCGCTGCCGACGCCCTTGGCCGCATGTTCACGGCTGATCAAATGCCTCTCAACGAGCACCTGCTTCTCCAACGGAGAAAGAGCCTCGAGATTCTCCGAAAAGGCGTCGTCCATGGCAGCCAGCTTCATGATGGCAGGCTTTGCTATCTTAAGCACCTCAATGCGTTCCGCCTTCTTGGCCCAGCCTGGAAAGGGCTTCCCCTTGATGTTACGTGCAAGGCGCACCCTGCTCGTCACCACGATCTGGCGGTGCGGGCCGTCGCCGCTGAGCCATTCGCCGGTTTTGGAAATGATGTTGGAAAGCTTCATACGCGCTGCCCGGACTCGATCCGCCGGATTTGGTCACGCAGATCGGCAGCTTTCTCGTATTCTTCTTCGGCGACAGCTCGTTCCAGGCTGGATTGAAGATTCTTGATTTGAGCGTCGAGCTGGCGGTTCCGCACAAGGCTGGCCGGCGCCTTGCCAATGTGCTCAGAGCCCTTATGCATATTCTTGAGCATCGACTCGAGGCTCTCGCCGAACACGTCATAGCAGGCGCTGCAGCCCAACCGCCCCGTCTTTTTGAAGTCAGCCTGCGTAAAGCCGCAAACCGGGCAAGTGATACCGCTCGGCGAGCGCTCGATATCCTGAGCCGCTCCCATGCCAAGCAAAAGGTCGGCGAGCGCGAAGCCCGTTGGGTCATTCACGCCTTTCTCTTTCGAGCAAGCTTCGCACAGGTTGACCTTCTGCATCTTGCCGCCGACGATCTGTGTCAGAAAAACCGTCGCTTCCTTCTGCTGGCAAACATCACATTGCATACCACTCAATAAATCGCTGTCCCTGTCGTCTCTGTCAACTGGTGGAACCGCTCGATGAGACGGCGGGTGACTGGTCCAGGCACTCCGTCTCCGATTACACGGCTGTCAAGCTTCACCACGGGGATGACTTCCGCGGCAGTGCCCGTTAGGAAACACTCATCGGCGGTGAAGATATCGTAACGCGTCATCTCCGGTTCGCTAATCGGAATGCCAAGCTCCGCCGCCATCTCAAAAGCGACCTCGCGAGTGATTCCGGCGAGCGCACCCGAGGAGATTGGCGGCGTGAAGATCTCACCGTTCTTCACCGTAAAGATGTTGTCGCCGGTGCACTCCGCCACAAAACCTTGCTCGTTAAGCATGAGTCCTTCTCCGGCACCGGCCTGCTGTGCTTCAATCTTGGCGAGCACGTTGTTGAGGTAGTTAAGGGATTTGACCATCGGGCTCAACGCCCCGTGCGGAATCCGCCGCGTCGCACAAGTCACAACCAGAAGTCCGCTTTTATACATCTCCTCAGGATACAGTGTGATCTTGGACGCTATAATGAACACTGTAGCCCGGGGACACAACGCGGGGTTCAATCCCAGATCGCCGGGTCCGCGAGTCACGACCAGGCGCACATATCCGTCATCAAGCTCGTTCCTGCGAATGGTCTCCAGCACAGCCTCAATAATCGCAGGCTTGTCTTCCGGGATCTGCAGGCAGATGGCCTTGGCAGAATTGAAAAGACGGTCGATGTGCTCGATCAGCCTGAAGACGCGACCATGGTAAAAGCGGATGCCCTCAAACACGCCGTCGCCATAGAGCAAACCGTGATCAAAGACCGAGATCTTTGCATGCTCCTTGTCGTAATACTCACCGTCGAGATAGATCTTCATTATGCGTCTCCGCACTTCATGCGGAAAAAGCCCGAGGTTGCAACCCAAACGTTTTTCCGACAAACCTCTAAAGACGGAAAGGTAACGCCCGTTCCCGCCGTGCGGGCGAATATTTGGTGCCCCGGCGCGCTCGTGGGACCATTCGACTCGGTCTCGCAAGCCGGACACCCGCTGCGTTCAAATTGTGAGTTTCTTGCCCTCCAGGGCAAGCACCGTGCTGCGCTGCTTGGGTGTCAAGACTTGGAGAATCTGAGCGCCCTGCGCCGTTCGGCGGCTCCGCAGGAGCTCGATCCGCTGCTGCTGACCTATCTTCCCCTCTTCAAACTTGTGGTTGATCTTTCCCACGTAAGCAACGCCCTTCTGACGAATGCCTTCGATCTGGCGCTTTTGCTCCTCCGTCAGCCCAAGCTTTGCCTGAACGCCGGGCGCAAAGAGCATTGTCGCACCGAGAACCTTGTGTTCGATTTCCGCCAACTTCGCACGCTGGTCTTCGTTGAGCACCGAGAGAGCCCGCCTGTTGAATCGCGCGTTGATCTGACCAAGCTTTTTCTCGGCGGCGGCGCGCTCCTGTGCAGTCACTGGCATGGGATTTGTCAGTTTGCGAGTCTCGGACTTGTACTCGCCGCGCAAGGAATCAAGCAACGCCCGTTGCAAGGAATCCAGTTTCAATTCAGCGCGAACCTTGTCCACGCCCAGCAGAATTGGCAGCGACCCGGGGTGATCGACCGGCGCGGTCGTGGCGCGCAGCGACGACGCCACGGCGCAAGCCACCAACAAGACAGCAAGGCGTCTGAACACTCTTAAGACGCTTTGGCGATGATGGCCTCGAGGCGCACGATATCCGCCGCAAAATTGCGAATGCCCTCGGCGAGCTTGTCGGTCGCCATCGCCTCTTCGTTGAGAAGCCAGCGAAAGACCTTTTCCGTGACTTCGATGCGCTCGATGTCCGAAGCCTTCGCCGCCTCAGTATCCAGTTTCAGGGTCACAGGCCCCTCGGATTCCTGCAATTTTGCGAGCAAGTCCGGACTGATCGTCAGCAGGTCGCAACCGGCAAGCTCAAGGATTTCGCCGGTGTTGCGGAAGCTCGCGCCCATGACCTGAGTCTTGTAGCCGAACTTTTTGTAATATGCGTAGATCTTTTGCACTGACTGAACGCCCGGATCCTCGGCGCCCACATACTCCTTGCCGGTGCTCTTCTTATAATAGTCGTAGATGCGGCCTACAAACGGCGAGATCAGAGTCACTCCCGCGTCCGCGCACGCGATGGCCTGCGCCAGGGAAAACATGAGAGTGAGGTTGCAGTGAATCCCTTCCTTTTCGCAGACTTCGGCAGCACGAGCCCCCTCCCACGTCGACGCAATCTTTATCAGGACCCGCTCGCGCCCAATGCCTGCCTTTTCGTAAAGCCCGATCAGATACCGAGCCTTCTGAACCGTTGCCTCCGGATCGAATGACAAACGGGCATCGACTTCGGTGGAAACACGGCCTGGAACGATCTCCAGGATCTCCCGTCCAAACGCAACCAGCAAATCGTCAATGATCTTCTTGTGAAGAGCCGGACCGCTCAACGATGAACCACTATTATCCGCAATCGCTTTTTCAAGCAGCGGCTTGTACTCAGGAAGCTGAACCGCCTTGAAGATCAAGGTCGGATTCGTCGTGGCATCCTGCGGAGCATACTTTCGAATCGATTCGAAATCCCCAGTGTCGGCAACAACCGTGGTAAATTGCTTAAGCTGATCCAGTTGGCTTACTGCGGTTAGTGTGGCGCTCATCGTATTATAGGTATGGCAAACTATGGCTTTGAACAAACTCAAAAGCAACTCCGAAATGCGGAACGCGCCTTGAGCCAGCCGTTCGCCGTTGAGCCAAAGTCGCTAGGATCACTCTTCGAGCTTGCATTTTTTTCGCAGAAGGAACAGGCGATAGCGATCATCATGCGCGTTGGAATCCTTTTCGCCCGATGCCTGAAGAGCGCCTCCGTCTGGGAACTCCCGGCGCTGCAAGGTGGCGCAGTGGTCGCGCTCCTCCTTGCATTTTGTCTGCAGGGCTTCGCCGCCACGGAAGAGGCTGCGCGCTATTCGGCCGGGCATGGGGAACGCGCGCTGCTCGTTTGGCAGAATGGTCGCCTCCGCATGGAACGCTATGGCGTCGGCGCATCGCGGGAGAAAACCGAGAACGTCTACAGCATTACCAAGAGTCTCTGCGCGCTGGGAACCTTCACCGCGATAAGCCGTAACGTGCTGCGGCTCGACGAACCGGCGAGCTTGACCCTGACCGAATGGCAGAGTGATCCTCGGAAAAGTCGGATCACGGTACGAGAGCTCCTCAATCAAACGTCCGGTCTTTCCCCCGGCTTCGAAGAGATCTACACCGCGAATCTTCACAACAAGGAAAAGGCCGCACTCAAGCTTCCCGTGGTGTCGACCCCCGGCGAGGCTTTCGCTTACGGACCATCGCACTACGAAGCCCTCGAAGTGGTGATGGCACGAAAGCTCGAGCGATCACCCCTCACCTGGATTGACGGCGCCCTGTTTCGTCCGCTCGGCATCAAGCCGGGAGGCTGGAGACGAGACCGGCTCGGGAATCCCTATTTTTCCGCGGGGGCCCAGGTCACCGCCCGTGACCTTCTCGCCGCCGGACAACTGGTGAGGAGCGAGGGCGCGAATCGCGCCTTCTCACACGTTCCCATTTCCTTGATTCGCACGGCATCCACGGGGTCTTCAGCGAATCCGATGTATGGTCTTGGCTTCTGGCTTAACCGCTACGCGCCGGGGACGGATGCCGTCGAATGCGATGTCGAAGAAGCCATTGCGTCCCGACGGCCTGCGTGGACGCGCATGTGCCTGTCAAAGGACGCTCCTTCCGACCTGGTCGCCATGGTTGGCTCACACGGTCAACGTGTCTATGTTTCGCCCTCGCAAAAGCTTATAATCGTCCGTCTTGGGCGCGGCGCAGGGTTTCGTGATCCCGACTTTCTTAGAGCGTTCTTTCGGTAGCGTGGCCTTAGTGACATTGGGCCGAGCCCTTCGAAAGGCCCGGCCCAATGATCCTGCTTAGGGGCAGCCTACCTATTCCTTGCCGGCATAGGTTGCGGTAACAGTTACGTCAATCGAAGGGATCGTCGCCGACGTGGTCTCCTCGGACGGGTTGGCCAGGATCTGGGTGTCACCACTCCAGCCCGCAAATTTCTTGCCGGGCGGCGGCGGATCTGCGGTCACCTTAACCACTGTGCCCGCACTGTATTGACCCTCCCCGCTACCTTCGTTGACCGTTAGACTCCGCTCCGGGGATGCGGCTTCCTGCACCCGGCTGCTTGCACCCTTCGAGGAGCCGTTCTTGGCGGCCTTTTTTGCTCCGGGCACTGGACTGCTGTCCAGGACCGAGAGCGACGCCGGGAACAGTTGCACCAAGGTTCGCTGGAGCTCGATGTCCTGCGAGGAAGAGCCTATCAGTACCGTGTAGGGGCCGCGCGCGACATCCCATGTGTCTGTTTGGTCATTATAATAGGCCAGCGAGCGGCGATCAAGGCTGATCGTTACCTTCTTCGATTCGCCTGCCTTGAGATAGACCTTCTGGAAGCCCTTCAGTTCCTTGAGCGGCCGGCCTACCGGGGGATTGATCGGGGCAACATACAATTGGGTAATTTCAGCTCCGTCGCGTTTGCCAGTATTAGTGACACGGAAGCTCACTCGAACGAGGTCGTCGTCTTTTCTGAAAACGACGGGATCGATGTCAATGCCTGAATAACGGAACTTCGTGTACGACAACCCGTACCCGAAGGGATACTGGGGCTTGATGCCCTTCTTCTCGTAGCCGCGATAGCCCACCAACAGACCCTGACCGGCTTGAGCCTCTTTGTGAATTTCCGGGGCATTCAGATCGTTAAGAGGGAAGGTCGCAAAGGCTGGATTGTCCTGCACGCGCTTCTCCACCGTGATCGGCAACTTGCCGGATGGATTCACCTCGCCAAAGAGAATCTCGGCCAGTGCCTGGCCGCCATACTGACCGGGAAACCAGGCGTGGAGCAAGGCCGGCACCTTGCTGACCCAGGCTTGCACGTTGAAGCCACCGCCGCCATGCAAGACGACGATCGTGCGGGGATTGAGCTTTGCGGCATTCACGATCAGGTCGTCCTGAAACTCTGGCAACCGGAAGGAGCGATCATGCGCTTCGCCATCGTATTGCTCGTTTCCTCCAATGGCCAGAACCGCCACGTCATACTTAGCGAGATCCGCAGGCGGTTGCAGCGACGCCCAACTCACTTGCAAGCCGCCGGCAGAGAAGAGGCGCGTTGTGCCCAGGTTGACCGCCTCGAGCCGGATGTCATAGGACTGGCCAGCCTGCAGATTGATGGCCTTTCCCGATATTGGCACAAAAGGCGGCGCCGCCGAAATAGGTGTCTCGTCCGTAAGTGCCGGTATTTGCTGAGCTGAAAAATCATCAATGATTAACTTGCCGCCCACCCAAAGTTTAACGTTACCCCCGGAGGAAACCTTAAAGACGTGGTCTCCCGAGACCGTCGGCTTCATTTTGCCTGTCCAGATTCCCGAAAAGCTTGAAGGATTCGAAATCCCCGCAGGAACGTTGCTCGCATCGAAACCCGTGAAGTTCAAGTGGGTGTCGACGCGGGTGGCAACCGGACTGCCGGTAATGGTCGGGATTGTTGAAATACTGGCCCGCCAGTCCCACGGAACCGTGTCCGGTCTGCCAGGCTGCCGTGCTGGGATCAGGAACGCAGGCTGCGATGTAGTCAACGGTCGCGTTTTTCGCCATGGATTCGATGCCGTCGATTTCACTGATGAAATCCAGCAGAGGGTGGCACTGCAGCACTGCCTCCGCCACTGGGAGGCTCTCCCTGTGCGTTCGCTCCAATGACCGCGATCTTGGCGATGACATCTCTATTGAGCGGAAGAAAATTCTCGTTTGTTCTCCAGAGAGGACAATACCTTCGCGCGCGACCTTGATAGCCACGTGCTTGCTTTTGGGATCGTTAACCGGAATCGAGGGATCCAGTTGCGGACGATCGAGGAAGCCGTATGAGACAATCCCGCGCAGGAGCCGCCGCACTTTGTCGTTGATACTTTGAGATGGGCAGTTCGCCTGAGTTAATGGCGGAAAGCAAGTTTGCGCCATTCATCCGTGCGAGAGAACCGCCCGGCATGTCAATATCCATGCCGGCCTTGGCCGCCTTCAATCCGTCATGAATGGCGAGGAAGTCCGACTCGATAAACCCTCGGAAGCCCCAGTCCTTCTTCAAGACTTGTGTATCCAGGAACAGGCTCTCGCAAGCGAAGTCACCGTTCACTTTGTTGAACGCGCCCATGATTGCAGCAGTATCAGCCAGTTTTACGGCGGCCTCGAAGGGAGGCAGGTAAATTTCACGAAGCGTCCGCTCGTCGACGATAACGTTGATAGCTTCACGGTTTACCTCTTCATCGTTGGCGACATAGTGCTTTGTGGTGGCCATGACCCCTTGAGACTGTATGCCTTTGACTTCGGCCGTTACTAGCACGGCGCCCAGAAAGGGGTCTTCACCGGTCATGTATTCGAAGCTTCGTCCGTTAAACGAGGTCCGATAAAAGTTTACGCCTGGTCCCAAGATCCGGTGTATACCGCGAGCTCTCGCTTCCCGGCCCTTGCGCCACTCCTTCCTTGTAGGCGAGGTCTGAGTTCCAAGTGGAGGCAAGGAGCTGTCCCGCAAGGATAGCGGGTACCAGGAGGCGCGCCCTGACCGACAATTCCGACCGAACCGTCAACTCCATAGATCACGGGAAGCCCAGATCGATCCAAGATTGGTCCCCTTTAATATTGAACACTCCTATCGCGTTTGAAAACGGGAGAAGCCGCGCCGCTGATGTAGGAGAGCTTTTCCTCGAGCGTCATTTTGTTCAGGATGCCCTCTACCCTGTCTTGGACTGAATTCTGTTGAGCCTGCGCGTGCAGGCCTAGGCTGACCAGCACCGCGAATGCGATGCTCCGAACGGAGAACGATTTCCTCTGAGAAGAATGAATTTTCATAGGTGGGCGATAAGTTCGCGCCAAGGCTGGACCCGAACCCGCCGCGGGCCTAGAACGTGCGTGCGGTCATTTTTTGTCTATTTGTGCGCCCGCCGAAATTGCTGCGGGCTCTTACCGAAGGCGCGGCGAAAATGCCGGGCCAAATGCGCCTGATCGGCAAAGCCGGCTTCCGCTGCGACATCCGCGATCGAACGTCCCTCGTCCGTCGAGAGCAGTTTTTGCGCGTTGCGCAGTCGACAGCGCAAGAGGTAATCGTGTGGCGCCAGCCCTACAAAGCGGTGGAAGAGCCGGGTGAAATGGGATCGGCTCAAGCCGGTCGCCCGCGCCACTTCGCCGCCAGTCAGCTTCGTGGCAAAGTTTGCCTCCATCAAGGCGATCGCCTGCCGAATTGCGTGGTGCTGGGCTTCCGGGTTTCCGGCCAAGGGAAGCCGCGAGTCGATTTGTGAAGCCACCGCGATCACGACGGCATTGGCAAGGCTTTCAAAATAGGCGCGCCCGGCCGGGCAGCCTTGTTCGGTTTCATGCATCAACAACTGACAGAGCCATTCCACCCGGCGGTCGATCACAAAGCGCGGGGGCGGCACGCGGTAAAGGTCAGCGGCCCCAAGGCCAGTCTGGCGCAGCGCCTCCTCGAAAAAGCGCGGGTGGACGTCAAAGCAGCCAATCCGGCCCGCGGCCCCGCTCCAAGACAAAGTGAAAGGGCGTTTGGGCGGGATGATTGACGAAATACGGCTCATCAACGCTGGCTCGCGATTCTCCTCCATGGCGAGGAACGTGCGGCCTTTTTCTTGAGCCGGACGGCACGCGAACCTGAAGTAGGGGCAACCCCCGCGGCCCGAACCCGCCTCCCCGCCGTCCGGGAGATCGCACACCAAAGCGCGGAAGCCGTCAAACCCGAGACAATCGCTCGTGAAACTGTTGCATTCTGGATGGATCTCGACGCGCACGCAATTTGGCTCCGAACCGTTAAGCCTGTTGCCGTGGATCACCATCTTTCCGTCAAAAGATCACCGGCGAAAAGCCGCACAGGGCCACTGGACTACTCTTCCCTTCCGACTACTGGGGAGCAACGATTGTGGCGGCTGGCACCCGCTGCTTGACCGCCAGGAGCAGGTTCGACTCGCCAATCCGCCACTTGTAGCCGGTTCCAAAGGGCAAGGGCACTGCGGCGCCCGGCGTCGCAAAGGCCGCTTGAAGATCGCCTTGATAATACCGCTTAAAAATGTCGAGCGTTCCGGAATAGTTGCCAAAGAACCAGAGGCGCCACCCACCATTCCGAAAGAACCGAAGCGGAATCCCGGAATCGTCCTGCAGGACCGAGGCGCCCTGATCGAGAAGGAAGGAGCGAATGCGCGAGAAATACGACTCGTGAAGCAGGTACGAAGCCGCCTTGAGGTAGACATTGCCCGTGCCGAAACCGCTCGCCCATTTGAGCACCGCGCCATTGGATTTCAAAGCGTCGTCGGCGACATTCGCCTGAATGTAATACAAGGTTTGAACGCCCGCACCGCCGCGGCGCCGAAAGCCGATTCGCACTCCCGGCAAGACTCCCCGCGAGCCGGAAAGGGAACTTCCAGACTCTTGAAGTACGCCGTTGCCGTTCACCCCGAAGTAGCTTGTGGATACGATATCGCCACCCGTCAGCGCGATCAGCGTATAAATCAATGGCAGCACGCCGCGGAAAGCCGTGCGGTCCAATTCGACTTTCATGTCCTTGGTGATGAAAAAGCCGAACGAAAGGATGACTTCGGCCGATTTTCTCAAGTTTTCCAATGCCTCGGTCAAAGCCGCGGGCGACAGAGTGTTCGGCGGCTGGATCGAGCCGACCGATTCCAGTCCGCCCACAATGTATACGGGCGCGTCGCGATAGAGCGCCAGCACGCTCACGACGTCCGGTCCTCCAAAAAAATAGTACACGGGAAGGTTTGGCGGAATCCGCGGGGCGAGCTCTGCCGCGCTCCAGTCCCGCATTTTCGAAAAGAAGCTACGATCGTAGCGCTGGGAAACACGGGCCAGCGCAGCGACGTGCTCGGCGTATGCCGGAGATTGCCGGAGCGCGGAGAGGGGTGAACCTGGCGGAAAGGGCACTCCTGCAAGAAACTTTGCCACATCGTCCGCATCCACAGACTGCACCGGCAACGCGCGACGCACCTCCTGCCCCGGAAGCACGGCCATGAGCGCGAGAAGAACCGCGGCGACAACAGGTGTGGTCTTCATGCGAGTTTTCAGCTTCCCCTCACGAGAAAATAGAGTCCAATTCCCAACGCCAGCGTCGCCAGACCCGCAGAGGCTTGCTCCGGCCTGTCGCGCGCAGCGTAAACCATGGCGAAGAGGTTCAGGCTCAGGAACACGATGGGGGTCAGAGGATAACCGAAGCAGCGAAACGGCCTGGGAAGCGCCGGCCGGCGCCAGCGTAAAATCAGAACACCAAGCACGGTGAGAAAGCTGCACATGAGTATCGAAAATTGTGCATACACAAGCACCGTCTCAAACGTCGAGGTCGTAAGCATCACCAGGACGACCAGTGTCTGCACACCGATCGCCAGGCGCGGAACTCCACCCGGGGACGTCCGGGCAAAAAACCGCAGAGCGGAAAAGTCCTGACCGACGGCCTGGGCCACCCGCGGACCGGCCCAGGTCATCGCGCTGATCGAGGAGATCAAGCAGCCTCCGATCAATCCGGCCATGATACGTCCGCCCTGCTCGCCAAGCAGATTCCGCGCGGCAATCTCCCCCACCTCGATCCTTCCTGCGAAGGCGTCCATCGGCCCGCTCGCTAAAAACACGCCGTTCAACAACACGTAGAGAATTGTTACGATAACTGTGGCAAGGAGAAGCGCTCCGGGCACCGTGCGCTGAGGGTCTCTCACCTCGCCGATAATGTATGCCGCGGCGTTCCATCCCGAATAGGCGTAAAGGACGAACATCAACGAAACCGCGAAGGGTCCGCTAAAGACCAGACCGGGATCTCCGCCACGGGGAGCAAACACCCAGGCGCCGCCGCGCAGAAATCCCAGGCCGATGAACGCGGCGATCAGCCCCACCTTCAGCGAAGTGATGATAACCTGGAAATTCCCGCTCGCCCGCACCGTCAACGAGTGCGCAGCCGCCAGCAACAAAACCGCCGCAACGGAAACCCACATGGTGGAAATGCCGGGCAGGGCCGCGGCCATGTACTTTCCCAGAGCCATCGCCGAAAGCGCGATCGGCGCCGAAAAACCAACCGCCACCGAAACGAAGCCGCCCATGAACCCTATGGCTGGATGATAAATCTCCGAAAGGAAGTTGTATTCACCCCCTGACCGCGGCAGCGCCGCCGCCAATTCCGCATAACTCAGCGCCCCGCAGAACGCCACAACTCCCCCAAGCGTCCAGACAAGCAGGATCAGGAATGAGGACGGAATCGCCTGGACCTGGAAGCCGAGGCTCGTGAACACGCCCGTCCCAATCATATTCGCCAACGCGAGCGCCGTGCAACTGATGAGGCCCACTTTTCGAAAACCGCCCATATCGCTCGGACTCTGTGAGAAGAACCCGCGGGCCACAAGCCGACAATCACCCCAGGTATTTTTTGAGTCTCTCTTTCAACTCCGAGCGGGCGCGAAAGAGGATGCTTTTGACCGCGGGAACGCTCGTCCGGAGCACCTGAGCTATCTCCTCGTAAGGCATTCCCTCGTAACGTCGCAGCACAATGGCTACGCGCTGGTTCTCTGGGAGGCCCGCGATGGCCGCATCAATCGCTCCGTTCAATTCTGCATCGAGCAGCTCTTTGCTGGGCGCGGGAGCTTCGCCGTCGGCGAATTGCCGCGGAGCAGCATCATCCTGATCGGCCTCCAGGGGGAGCAGGTTGGCCCTCCGCCTGCGGCGCATTTCGTTGAAGACGAGGTTGCGCGTGATCGTCATCAGCCAGGTGGTGAATTTGGCGGATGGCTCGTAGCGCGCTGCGGATTTCCAGACACGGATAAAGACCTGCTGCCCGATGTCCTCGGCCTCCGCGGCGCAGCCCAGCATCTTCGCCGCGGTGCCCACTACACTGTGCTGATGCCTGACCACCAGCACCTCGAAGGCCTCGACATCGCCGGTCTTAACGCGAAGCATCAGGGCAACATCATCCTGGCCCTCTTCGCTCTCCTCGGGACTGCGCGATGGCTCTGACTGGCTTTTTTGAGATGGCGCTCCGCCTCCGGACGCGAGATTCACCCTCTATTTAACCATGAAAACGGCCAATCGACTCATAAAATCGGCTTGGCGAACACGCCGGCCGGCGATTTGCTGAAGGACTTCATGCCTCAACCCATCGTCGCCAGCTACTGCAGTACGTTTCTCAAGCGCGAGATGCAGCATATCTACAGGCAGGTTACGGGATTGCGGGAGTTTCGGACGTTCGTGATGACCAAGTTGCGGGAGCACGCCGATCGTTTCCCCTTTTCTGATGTCGAGGTCCTGCCGCGTCCACGAATCAATTTTCTCCTGCGCTTTCATAAGAAATACATTCAGCGGTTGGAGCCGGTCTTCTATCGCGGAGAATACGACCAACTCGACAGCGTTCTCAGCCGTCGCAATGCGGATTTGCTGCATGTTTATTTCGGCCACACGGGCGTTCACCTGCTGCCATTCATACGACACTGGCCGAAACCGGCGCTCGTTTCCTTTCATGGCATGGACATCATGTTGCGCGACGAGGAGCCCGGCTACAACAACCGGCTGAGCGAACTCCTGAAAACGCTGCCAATCGTCCTTGCGCGCAGCGAATCGCTGGCGGCGCGACTCGTGCAACTGGGCTGCGAAGCGTCAAAAATTCGCATCAATCGCACGAGCGTGCCCATGGGGGGATTTCCCTATTTCGCCCGTTCACTTCCCCCGGCAGGCGGCTGGCGTATCATTCAAGCCTCGCGCTTCATAGAAAAAAAAGGCCTCGATGTCACCCTGAAAGCCTTCGCCGACTTCCGTAAAAAATACTCGAAAGCCGAGTTGGTCCTGGCGGGGGAAGGCCCGCTCGAGAATCGCTTGAAGGAAATTGCGCAGCGTCTCGGAATCGCGCAAGCGGTATTGTTCCCGGGTTTTCTTGGCCAGCAGGAACTCGCGGCGGCTTACGGTTCGGCGCATATTTTCGTCCATCCCAGCCAGACCACGGAGGCTGGCGATCAGGAAGGTGTTCCCAATTCGATGCTCGAGGCGATGGCCAGCGGCCTTCCCGTGGTGGCGACGCGGCACGGCGGCATCCCGGAAGCCGTGCAATCCGGACGCGATGGCCTGCTCGTTCCCGAACGCGACAGCACCGCGCTCGCAGCGGCCCTCCTCGAGATCGCGGACAACGCCGCGCTTTATCAAGACTTCTCGCGAAATGCCGCCGAATCCGTTCGCGAAAATTTCGAGCAGGCCCGCTCCATTGCGAAACTTGAGGGCTTTTATCGCGAGCTGGTCAATTGACCCGCTTGAGAAGCAGACCGTAAAGCGGACGCGAATCCGCAAGGAATTTGATTTGAAATTCCGTTGGCGGATACTCGCGGCTTTCGTCAACTGCCGGCTGAAATTCCGCGAGATGGGCGGCATGAATTTCCATTGCGCGCGCATAGTCGGGATCATCCGTGAGGAGCCGCAAAAGACCCTGTCGCTTGAGAATCCGCGCGATCTCCCCCAGAAATTCCGCCCGCACCATTCGCCGTATGTTGTGGCGACGCTTGGGCCACGGATCCGGAAAGAGGACGTGAACATAATCCGCGCACAATGCGGGCAGTTGCGCAACGGTTTCCAAACCGTCGCCGTGGACGACCGCGGCATTGGCAAGCCCGAGTCGCGAGATCTTTTTTCGCGCCTTGTCGACGCGCTTCCGCTGTCGCTCAACACCAAGAAAATTCGAAAAGGGGAACCTTTGCGCCATTTCAACGAGAAATCCTCCCTTGTGGCATCCCACGTCGATCTCGAGCGGCGGCGAGCCGGCCCCTTGCCATCGAGCGGGAAGAAGGTCAGGCGGCGCTTCGGCGAAAGGGATCAAGGTATGCGCCGCGGCTTGGAAGGGCGCCATGCGTGGTGAGAATTTCGCACAGGGCGGCTGACGTTTTTTCCAAATCGAACAGCTTGTGGCACCGCTCGCGCCCCTTTGCACCCATGGCGCGCGCAAGGTCCGGATTATCCAGCAGGCAAGCCATCTTCTGCGCGAGGGCGCCCGAATCTCCTTCGGGTACGATGAAGCCGGTTTGCTCGTCTGCGATCATCTCCGAGACCGCTGCCACGTTCGTGGAAATCACCGGAAGACCCGCCGCCATGGCCTCCATGATCACCGTCGGAAGATTATCCATCGCGCCATCCTCGGTTTTCGTGCAGCAAAGAACGAACATCCGCGATCGCCCAAGCAACCCCTTGATTTCGTTCTCGGCTTTGGGACCCGTGATCAAGATGCGCTGCGCGATTCCCAGCGAAGCCGCCTGCTCCCTCAAGCTCTCCTCCAGCGGGCCGGTACCGATGATCTGGCATTCGAAATCCTTGCCCTCGAGGCGGGCGCAGGTCTCCACCAGGGTGGAAAAGCCCTTCTTGGGAATATACCTGCCCACACTAAGAATTAGCGGCCGGCCCGCCGGAAAGGAGCTCATGCGAAACTTGTCGACCTCTATGCCATTGAAGACCCGGCAGAATTTGCCGGCATGAGAGGAAAAGTTGGCTCGCAAATACCGCACACTGAATTCACTGACGGTTACCACGACGGCCGCCGCGCGAAATAGTTGATCCAGAATCTCCGGAGGCTCGTCGCGGAAGATGTCGTTGGCGTGCGCGGTGACGCTGTAATCGACATCAAAAAGCCTGTTCAGCCAGAACGCCGTTCGCGCGGCGATTCCCGCGAAATGCACGTGGACGTGCCGGATGCCGGCTTCTCTTAACACCGGACCAAGCCAGAGAGCTTCATAAATACGCCGCTTCTGCTCTTCGGAACCCCAAAGCGCGCGCAATGTTTCCAGCGCCTTGCGCACCGAGCGCCGGTAATTCGAGTCCGACGCCAAAAACGCGTCGAATTTTTCCGGAAGGTAATGGACGGTTCCGACGTTCGAGAAGTTATCCTGCGCCGGCTCGCCGGCCGGCTTGCGAATGGAAAAAACGGGAAACGTGAGTCCCCTTCGGCGCATGGCTTCGACCTCGCGGGCGCAAAATGTCTGGCTGAAAGAAGGAAACCGCTCGAAAAGATAGGCGAAACCAAGCGGAGCCGAAATTCCCCCGGGCATCAGCTCTCAGGCGGCGTCCTTGTCCTGCCGCTTACGGACGAGTGGGCTTCGCTTGCCCTCCACCACCGCACGATTGATGGTGATTTCCGCGATATCGTCCCGTCCCGGCGAATCGAACATCACATCGAGCATAATGCGTTCGAGGAGCGCTCGGAGAGCGCGCGCGCCGGTGCCCTTTCGCACGGCCTCGGCTGCCAAAGCGCGCAAGGCATCCTTTGTAATGGTCAATCCCACACCGTCCATCGCCATGAGCTTTGCGTATTGCTTGACCATCGCGTTCTTGGGATCGGTGAGGATCATTAACAGTTCATCCTCGGACAGCGCGTCGAGCGTGCTCACCACAGGCAGACGGCCGATGAACTCCGGAATCAACCCGAAACTAAGCAAATCCTCGGGTTCCACCAAATGGATCGCGTCGCGCGCCAGCGCGTCGGAATCCCGAAGATCCCGAGTATGGAATCCCATCGTCTTGGCCCCAAGCCGGCGCTGAACAATCTTGTCGAGGCCGACAAAAGCCCCGCCGCAAATGAACAGAATCCTCTCCGTGTTCACCTGAATGTATTCCTGATGAGGGTGCTTGCGGCCTCCCTGCGGAGGAACGTTGCAAACCGTGCCTTCAAGAATCTTCAAAAGCGCTTGCTGGACACCCTCGCCGGAGACGTCGCGAGTAATGCTGACGTTCTCTGTCTTGCGTCCGATCTTGTCGATTTCGTCGATGTAGACAATGCCCATCTCCGTGCGCTTGACATCGTAGTCCGCGTTTTGGAGCAGCCGCAGAACGATGTTCTCGACATCCTCGCCGACATAGCCCGCCTCGGTGATCGTGGTCGCATCCGCGATGCAGAACGGAACATCCAGGATGCGTGCCAGGGTACGGGCAAGAAGCGTCTTGCCCGAGCCCGTGGGGCCGATCATCAGGATATTGCTCTTCTCAATTTCGACATCGGCGAGCGGCCCCAGTTGATGAACCGTTGGATCAAAGGAGGCGCCGTCCTGGAGAATCCGCTTGTAGTGATTGTGAACGGCCACCGCGAGAACCTTCTTGGCCTTTTGCTGGCCAATCACGTGCTGGTCCAGCTCGCGCGTGATTTCCGCCGGCTTCGGCACGCGGATCGCCGTCTTCTGTTTGCGCGCCTCGTCGTTGAGTTCCTTATCAAGGATTCCTTTGCAGACCGTGATGCAACTGTCGCAGATGTAGACGCCCGGTCCGGCGATCAGCTTGCGCACCTCTGCGTGGCTTTTGCCACAAAAGGAACACATCGTCAGATTGCTCGCCCGGGCCATGAAAGCAATCTACTCCGAAGGCTTCTCAACGGGAAGCTCTTTAAGCTCCTTGCGGGATTTTACGACTTCATCGACGAGTCCGTATTCCCTGGCCTCCTCGGCGCCCATGTAATAGTCGCGGTCCGCGTCTCTTGTGATCTGCTCGACGGTCTTGCCCGTATGCAAGGCAAGGATTTGGTTGAGCCGCTTCTTGAGCTTGAACATGAACTCAACCTGTCTTTCCACGTCGCTCGCCTGGCCCTGCGCGCCCCCGGAAACCTGATGGATCATGATGTCGGAGTTGGGCAGCGCGTAGCGCTTGCCCTTCGTTCCCGCGCAGAGCAGTACCGCACCCATGCTCGCCGCGATGCCCATGCAGTAGGTGTTCACGTCGCAGGTGACGAACTGCATCGTATCGTAGACCGCGAGCCCCGCAGTGACCGAACCGCCCGGCGAGTTGATGTAAATATTTATGTCCTTTTTTCCATCCTCCATCTGCAGAAACAGCATTTGCGCGACGACAAGATTGGCGACGTGATCGTCGATGGGCGTGCCAATGAAAATAATGCGGTCCTTGAGGAGCCGGGAATAAATGTCAAAGGCGCGCTCTCCCCGGCTTGTCTGCTCAACGACGGTGGGAACGAGATACGAATTCTTCATAATGCTTATGCTGTGACGGCGGGTTCGTTGGAGGGATCGCGCACCGTAACATTCGCGGCGAGCAAATCAAGGGCCTTGCCGATGAGGATTTGTTCGCGCAGCGGACCAAAGCCGTCGCGACGCTGCAGGTCCTTGACGAGCTTGCCCACGGGGATTTCATAGCGGGCCGCCATTTCGATCACGCGCCGGGAGACGTCCTGCTCGGAAACTTCCATCTTCTCTTTCTCGGCGACTCGCAGCAGAAGGAAGTTGCCCCGCACCCGATCCATGGCGCCCTGCTGCGCGGCCCCAACAAGCTCCCCTTCGTGCTTGCGGATCTCTTCGTCGCTGATTCCCCGCGCTCGATTCTCGCGGACGATCTCGTGAAGGATGCCGTCCATCTCCTTCCTGACCACCGGGGCGGGCAATTCGCAGTCCACCTTTTCGAGCAGATACCTGACGGCAGCCTGCCGCTTCGCATTTTCAAATTGGGCTTCGGCGAGGTGCTCGAGGTGCTCGCGCACCTTTTGCTCGAGCTGGCTTGCCGTGGCGCCCGGCTCGATCTTCTCCGCAAGCGCGTCATCGAGGTCCGGGAGGATCTTTGTATTGATGGCGTGCAGGGTGACGGCGTAGCCGAGCGTCTTGCCTCCGAGTTTCGGAAGAGGAAAATCGGAGGGAAGTTCCAGGGAAAAAGAGCGTTCCTCGTTGACATTCATGCCCACGATAGCCTGGCAAAAGCCCGGCAGGAGCGTGCCGTCGTCGACGAGTATCCAGGCATTCCGGCGACCCTGGAGCTGCGCAGGCGCTTCCGGAAGGGCCTCTCCGAGCGGCGTTCCATCGAGCGTCGCCGCATACGTGAGCACCGCATAATCGCCCATCGCGAGCGAGCGCCCCTCGACCGGCGTGTAGGTGGCGTGGGGCTCGCGAAGCTGATCGATCCATCGCGAGACGCTTTCCTCGTTGACTTTCTCCCTGGCGATCTCAGCGGGTATCACCGAATAGTCGGGCAATTCGAATTCCGGGGCCGTCACCACGGTGGCGCGATAGCGCATGGTTCTATCGTCGGCGATTTCGACATTTTCGACCTCCGAGACAGAGAGCACGCGGAGATTATTTTCGCGGATGGCTTCGTTCAGGCTTTCGCGCAGAAGCTTGGAGGTCAACTCTTCCTTGATATCTTTCGCAAAGCGGCTTTCCACGAGCGCTTGGGGAGCCTTGCCCGGCCGGTAGCCGGGAATCCGCGCCTGGCGCTGGAAATTACGCGCAACATTCGACCACTCTTTGGAAACCTGATCGGACGGCAACTCGACGCGCAGAGTCACGAGGCAATTCGACTGGGATTCAACGACAACGTTCATGTGCAAACGAATCAGATAAGCACAGCTGCGAGATATGCACAACCGGCGAATTCTCCTGTCGACGGCAAGCTCCGCTCCCCGGGAGCCTCGCGCCTGTCAGCCGCCGCGCTCCCGCATCATTGCGTTGCGTCGAGTGAGCGCCTCGCTATTCTTCGCCACGGTGATTCGCTTTTTTGTCTATGGACTTCCGACGTTGCTGCTGGCGCTGATCGCGCTCTCCTTCGTCAACGTCTCCTTATTGTCGACGAAAAAGAAGAACGAGATGTCTATCGGCACGCTCGGTGAGCCCTCCACGCTCAACCCCATTCAACAGGCGGACGCCGCTGCGGGCGAGGTACAGAACGTGATTTTCAACGGCCTGCTCAAGTACGACCAGAATCTCGAAATTACGACCGACCTTGCGAAATCGTTCACGCTGAGCCAGACGACGACAGTCTTCTTTCCCGATGCCAACGCGGCCCTGAGCGCGCTGCTCAAGCTTGAAGCCGAAAGGCCTCGCTGGAACGATTGGCACCTGACCTCGGCGACCATCGAAGACAGCCGTCTCATCCTTGAACTCGGCGAGCCCGGCATGGACGCTTCGCGAAAGATCGTCTCCCTTTTCGACGCATCCAGGATCGTGCCGCTTCACGTCGTGCGCGTGGATTTGCAGGACATGGCAAAGGAAACGCTCGATTCCTTTCGTTCCACATCCGCTGCCGCGCGAATCGTCCGGGAATGGATCGAGTCCCCCGCAGCATTTGAGATCACGATCGCGGGCGATCCAGAGAGCTTTCTCAAGGAACTCGGGACTTTCCTGTCGGCGAAACCGGAACTCAAGTCCCACGTCGAAATGGTGCAGACTCAACAGTTCCTCGCGGAGCCCGTCGTTGCCTTTACCCTGAGGGACGATGTCCGATGGCACGATGGCGAACCATTCACCTCCCGCGACGTCCTGTTCACCTATCGGGCCATCATGGACGACGCCACGGCCTCCCCGCGCAAACCGGACTTCCTTTATATTCTCCGCCTGGAAACGCCGGACCCCCATACGGTTCGCGTCGTCTATCGAAAACCCTATTCCCCCGCCTTGAGCAGTTGGATGATCGGAATGCTGCCCGCCCACATCCTCGAAGGGAAATCCCCGGACTGGTGGGCCGTTCATTTCAACCGCAATCCCGTGGGAACAGGGCCATTCCGCTTCGACCAATGGAAAACGAACGAGTATGTGCGCGTCGTGCGCAATCCGGACTACTTCGACGCGCCGGGGCCGTGGCTCGATTCCATCGTCTTTCGCGTCCTCCCGGACCAGCTTTCGCTTCGGCTTGCGTTTGAAACCCGTCAAGTTGACTTCTGGAGCGTTGACCCGTGGGCCGTCGGTCACTTCCAGGACGACAAGCGCTTCGACTTGTTTTCGTCGCCTAGCAGTTCGTACACCTACGTCGGCTGGAACCTCAGGCGGCCGATCTTTCAAGATGAAAAGGTCCGACAGGCTCTCGCCCATGCGGTCAACGTCCCCGAAATGGTCAAATACATCCTCTACGGCCACGGCGTCCAGAGCACGGGGATCTTCACGCCGAAAATGTGGTTCTTCAATCCGGACGTCAAACCGTTCGTGTACGATCCAGAAAAAGCCCGCCAGCTCCTTGCCGAGGCTGGCTGGAAACCCGGGAAGGATGGGATTCTCGAGAAGGACGGCCAGCGATTTTCCTTCACTCTTATCACCAATAATGGCAACGAGATCCGGCGCGACATCGCCACGCTCGTTCAGGACGATCTCAAGAAGCTTGGCATCGAAGTAAAAATCGAGCTCTACGAATGGGCTGTGTTTCTGAAAAACTTTATCAACAAGGGGGACTTTGACGCGATGGTGCTCGGTTGGGCGCTCGGCCCCGATTACGACCAATACCAGATTTGGCACTCCTCCCAAAGCAATCCGGAACAGCTGAACGTCGTCAATTACAGGAACTCCGAGGTGGATAAGCTGCTCGTGGATATCCGCGAGGAATACAGCCGCGACAAGATCATCTCGCTGGCCGGACAATTGCAAAGCACGATCTATCACGACCAGCCCTATCTCTTTCTCTATGTGCCCGAAGGCACCTCCGTGATGTGGAAGGACAGCTATCGCATCCGGCGCCCCGACGGCCATGGCGCATGGATCAATTCCCCTGTGGAGGCGACGAAGGCAGGTTGGGGCTACTATTTGGACTGGTTTTACCGGCCCGACTACGCGGACTTGTTGCCGAAATGAGACCAACCCTGGCGCCCTCATGCTGAACTTCATCCTCCGGCGTCTCTTGATCAGCGTCGTGCTGCTCTTCCTGATCAGCCTCGTCTCGTTTTTCATCATTACGCTCACACCCGGGAGCCCCTATCCATGGGGAGAGCTCAATCCGAAGATCACTCCGCAGGTCAAGGAGGCCTTCAAGAAAAAATTCCATCTCGATCGTCCTCTCTACGAACAATACTGGCTCAACATGCGCGACCTTTTCAGCGGCAGTCTGAAGAGCATCAAGGACGACCGGCCCGTCCTCGGGCGAATCGCCGAGCGCCTCCCCGCCACGGTTTCTCTCAATGTCCTCGCGATCTTTATCTCGCTGACCTTCGGCCTCTTGCTTGGCGTCTATGCCGCAAAACACGCGGGCAAACTCCCCGACGTGCTCACCTCGATTCTCGCCTTCGTCTTCATTGCCCTTCCGGGTTTCTGGATTTCGGACCTGGTCGTTATCGGGCTCGTGAAATTTACCAATGCTCCGATTCTTGGAACACAAACCTACGGCATCGAATTCCCGAACTTTCTGGCTCTCTATCTGGACCGTTTCTGGCACCTTGCCCTTCCAGCGCTGGTGCTTTCAATCGGGGGCATCGCCGCCCAGTCCCGCTACATCCGCGCAAGCATGATAGAGACCATGCGCGAAGACTACATTCGGACGGCGTTCGCGAAGGGTCTCGCACAGGAAACGGTGTTCTACAAGCATGCGCTCCGCAACTCCATCCGCCCCCTGATTACCGGTATCGGAGGGCTCCTGCCCGGCCTCATCGGCGGTTCGATCATCATCGAAACAATCTTCGCTTTTCCCGGTCTCGGGCGCCTCGGTTACGAAGCCGTGCTGGAGCGGGACTATCCCACTCTCGTGGCCCTGAACTTCATTGTCGCCGCACTCGTCTTGCTGGGAAATCTCCTCTCCGATGTCCTTTACGCGGTCGTCGATCCGAGGGTGCGTCTTGAGTAAGATGATCGCCGACTTTCGAGCGCCCGCAGCAGAACTCCGACCGGCGATCTTCTCCAGTCCGGGTCGCCGTGTCTGGGCCCGCTTTCGCCGCAACGCCGTCGGAGTGTCCGCGGCGATAGTCGTTGTGCTCTTCTTTGTCAGCGCTCTTCTCATAGGCCTTTGCGCCTGGCGTGGAATTTACTTTCCTTACGATCCGAACGCCACAAACCTCGTGCTCAAGCTCAAACCGCCAAGCCTGACGCACTGGCTGGGCACCGACAATCTCGGGCGCGACGTTTTCTCGCGCATGCTAAACGGCTCCTATATCTCACTCACCGTTGGCTTCATCGCCGTGGCCGTGTCGCTGTTTATCGGCGTGACTGTGGGCGCGGTTTCCGGCTTCCTCGGCGGATGGGTGGACAACGTGATCATGCGCGTCGTTGACGCCATCCTTTGCTTCCCGACTTTCTTTCTGATCCTCACGGCCGTTGCCCTTCTTGGCCCCAATATCATTAACATCATCGTGGTGATTGGCCTGGTAAGCTGGACGGGCACGGCGCGGCTTGTGCGCGCCGAGTTCCTTACGTTGCGCGAGAGCGAGTATGTGCGGGCCGCCCGCACACTCGGCCAGCGGTCTCATCTGATCATCTTCCGACATATCCTTCCAAACGCCGCTGCTCCCATCATCGTTACCGCCGTTCTCGGCATCCCGGAGGCGATTCTCACCGAGGCGAGTCTCAGCTTCCTGGGCTTCGGAGTCCAGCCTCCGCAGGCCACCTGGGGCAACATCATCACCGATGGAAAAAGCTATCTCCTCGATGCCTGGTGGTTGATCGTTTTTCCCGGCCTGGCGATCTTTATCGCCGCCCTTTCGTTCTACCTCGCCGGAGACGCCTTGCGTCAGGCATCCGAAACCCGCTCCGAGAAGAAATGACCACACCCAACCTGCTCGAGGTCCGCCAGCTCTCCATCCAATTTCGCACCGACGAGGGGCCTCTGGACGCCGTGAAGAATGTTTCCTTCTCTCTCAAGGAGGGGGCCTCGCTTGCCATTGTCGGAGAAAGCGGCAGCGGGAAGAGCGTAACGGCGCTCGCCCTTACCCGCCTGCTTCCCGAGCCTCCGGCAAAAATCGTCCACGGCGACATCGTCTTCCGCGGCGAATACGTCCTCGAAATGGACCTTGAACGCCTTCGTGCCATCCGCGGCGGAGGCATCGCCTACATCTTTCAGGAGCCGTCCACCTCCCTGAACCCCGTCTATTCCATCCGCAGCCAGATCGCTGAAGCCATCCGGCTGCATCGTCCCGAAGTCAAGAACATGGACGCCGAGATTATCCGCTGCCTGACAGCGGTCGGCATTGTAAATCCGGAACGGCGCATGCACGACTATCCGCATCAGCTCAGCGGGGGCATGCAGCAACGCGCGATGATCGCAATGGCGCTGAGCTGCAGGCCGGCGCTTCTCGTTGCCGACGAGCCCACCACCGCGCTCGACGTGACCATTCAAGCGCAAATCCTGGACGAATTGAAACGACTGCGCGCCGAGTTCGGCATGGCTCTCATCCTCATCACCCACAACATCGCCATCATCGGCGGCCTCTGCGACCGGCTCGCTGTCATGTTCCGCGGCGAGATCGTGGAATACGGAGACACAGGGAGCGTCCTGAGAAGTCCGCAGCACCCCTACACCAAAGCGTTGATTTCCTGCGTCCCGAAGCTTGGATCCAAAGAAAAGCGGCTCAAAACGATCGAATACGACTGGCTGGGGCAAGCGTGATTTTTTCAGGTTGTTGTTGTCACTTGGTCGGGTTTTGCCAAAGTGCCCTCTCAGCAACTCGCTACGAAAGGAGGGGAAATCATTGTGAAATTCGTTAAAGTTTTTGCCGCACTCGCATTCGCGGCAGCCAGTTTGAGCCTCGGAGGCTGTGCACAGAAGTCGCAAGCGGCACCGCCGCCGCCGCCCAGCGTGGGAATGTCCAAATAATTCCGTTCCGAGGGTCGGGCGGGATTCACTCCCGCCCGACCCTCGTTTTCATTACGGACAAGTGGCTCACGTGCGGATTGCCAGCCGCATAGAACCTCCACGGAAGCCCCGCCGCGCGCGATATTCCCACGCGTGGCGACGTTTGGACCTTCTGAGCTGTACCGCCGGCTGAGAATGAAAATGCGGGGTCCGAGCACAGGTCCATTCCATGGTGCCGGCCGGTCACTCCCAGCGCCCTCGTCAGTTTGCCGGGCCCTGAGCAGAGGTGTCGCACATCCTGCGTTCCCCTCGCACTCTTCATCTGCTCGATGCCCGCAACCGGTTCCAGCGCGCGAATCAAAACAAAGCCCAGACGCTTTCCCTTCACGAGAACATTAAGCATCCAGTGCACTCCGTAGTTTAAGTAGACATAGGCCGCTCCCGCCTCATGGCTCGCGACAAAAGCCCTCGCACTCGGGCGAAAGGCGGCGTGGCAAGCTTCGTCACCGTCAACATCGTAGGCTTCTGTTTCGACGACGATTCCGGCGAAGGCGGCCCAATGGAGTCTGCACCCGACGAGTTCGTGCGCGCAACTCAGCGGATCACGCTCAAAGAAAGGACGTTTCAACATCGCTGTGAACTTGCTATTTATTGCTCTCAATCAATGCCAGAGATGCGAATTCCGCTGCCATTTTCCTTTGAGGGAACGATAAATCGATCTTCAGATCCCGGGCAAGCCGCCTGGCTTCGGCAGCCGGCAGCCCGACGACTGTCCCTTTCCGTGCGAGCGGAGATTTTGGCGTTCCGCCGGATATGAGTGAAAGGATATGACGGACGGCACCAAACGACCCGGGACCGAACTGATCGAAGGTGATGCGCTTGTCATCGTCGATGTGCAAAACGACTTTCTGCCCGGGGGCGCGCTTGCTGTGCCGCAAAGTGACGAAATCCTCCCTGTTTTGAACAGCTACATTGCGGCCTTCGAAAGGCGGGGACTGCCGATCTACGTGACGCGCGACTGGCATCCTCCCAATCATTGCTCGTTCAAGGAATACGGCGGACCCTGGCCCGCGCATTGCGTGGCGGGAACCCATGGCGCGGAGTGCTCGACCGAACTGAAACTTAATTCCCCCTTCACGATCGTTTCCAAGGCAACCACCCCCGCGGTCGAAGCCTACTCGGACTTCAGCACAACGAATTTCGAACCCAACCTGCGCGCGGCGAACGTGTCCCGCCTCTTTGTCGGAGGACTTGCGACCGATTACTGCGTTTTCAGCACGGTGAAGGACGCGCTTGCCCTCGGCTTCACAACCTGCCTTTTGCTCGATGCGATCCGCGGCGTGAACGTGCAACCGGACGACGGTGAAAAGGCCGTGCACGAAATGATCCGGCTGGGCGCAGTACCCATCAACCTGCAGGATCTTGCATTGTGAAGCCGGACTACGGTCCGCTGCTGACCGATCGGTACCAACTCACCATGCTGCAAGGCTATTGGCAGCACGGGATGCATGAGACGGCCGTCTTTGAATTTTTCGTTCGCAAGCTTCCGAATCAGCGCAGTTTTCTGGTCGCCGCAGGACTCGATCAGGCGCTTGAGTCTCTCGAGGAATTGGCTTTTTCGCCCGACGACATCGAGTGGCTCGCTCAAACGCAGCATTTCCAGCCCGGTTTCCTGAGTTGGCTCAAGGACGTGCGTTTCACCGGCGATGTGAATGCCATGCCGGAGGGCACCGTGTTTTTCGCGGAGGAGCCCATCCTGCAGGTGATCGCGCCCTTGCCCGAGGCCCAGATCGTGGAAACGCGGCTCATCAATCTCCTCAACTTTCAGACGGCAATTGCGTCGAAGGCTGTCCGCTCGGTGCTGGTCGCGCCCGGTAAATTGCTCGTGGAATTTGGTTTGCGCAGAGCTCATGGCGCCGAGGCCGCCCTGATGGCGGCACGCGCCAGCTACATCGCCGGATTCGACGGGACGTCGAACGTTCTCGCCGGCAAGCTTTTCGCTATTCCGCTCTACGGCACGATGGCACATTCGTTCATCCAGGCACACGACGACGAAATGACTGCCTTCGAGCACTTCGCCGATGCCAATTCGAGCGACATCGTCCTGCTCATCGATACTTATGACACCGAGGAGGCGGCAAACAAAGTCGTGCGTTTGGCGACAGTTCTGAAAGAGCGCGGAATAAAGATCAAGGGAGTGCGCATCGATAGCGGTGACCTCGGCAAACATGCTTCCAAAGTCCGCGCGATACTCGACGAGGGCGGTCTTCGCGACGTTGGCATCTTCGCAAGTGGCAATCTTGATGAATACATTTTGCGAGATCTCGTCGCCAGCGGAGCGCCGATCGGCGGCTTCGGGATTGGCACGCGGCTGGATTCCCTGTCCGACGCGCCCTATCTCGACTGCGCCTACAAACTGCAGGAGTATGCGGGCCGGCAGCGCCGCAAGCACTCCGAGGGCAAGGCAACCTGGCCCGGTCGCAAACAGGTTTACCGCCGGCTCGAGAGTTTCACGCGAATGGCAAATGACGTCGTAACGCTTCACCACGAAAAGCCGGTAGGCCATGCCTTGCTCGTACCGGTCATGCGCGGCGGAAAGAGAGTCGCCGACCCGCAACCCCTGTCCGCCCTTCGGCAGTACGCGGCAGCGCAGCTTGCTCAACTGCCGGAAAACCTTCGCACACTCGATGGTTCCCAGCCCTTCAAAGTCGCAATCTCCCAATCGCTACGAGAATGCGCCCAGGCACTTGACGAACGGAATCTCTAGATTTTCTTGTCGGCATCGCGCGCGGCTTTTTCCCGCTCCCGCCAAGGCCTGATGATATGGCACACGTTCTGATTATTCACGAGGTCGAGGACTATCCCGCTTGGAAGGAAGTTTTCGACAAGGCTTCCGGCATCCGGAGGCAGGCTGGCGAACGCTCTTATCAGGTTCTCAAGTTTCACAACGACCCAAACCGAATTGTTCATTTCTCCGTCTGGACCTCCATCGACGACGCCAAGAGCTTTTTCGAGTCGCCTGAGCTGGTCAGAATCAGAGCAGAAGCGGGCGTCAAGTCTCCTGACTTTATCTACTTGGAACAACTCGAAGCGGGAACCCTATGAAGTTTCCAATGCCCGGAGCACATAGCAGCGCTGAAGTTTCGTTCCGGCTAAACCCCGGAATGAAACTGGATGTTCAACGGGCCCGCCGTGGTATCTGAGCCGCCCGTGGCTTTTGGCGAAAGCTTTCGAGCCGTGGTGCCGCCAGTCTCCGTGGTGTAACCAGAGACATTTGGTCTCTGATCTGAGCAATCTGCGGATAAACCGCCTCGTTTGAATTTGTCGACCACAAGCATTTCAGAGCTGTCTGAATCCCCAGATGTCTCAGAGGAACGCAGATGAAGAAAGGGACAGGCAGACTCACGTTATAATCGGGCGCCGCGATGACTTTGCATCACGAAGAGAGCAATTACCGAAAGCTACGGCTCGGCGGGAGCCTCGCCCTCCCCTCATCTTCGATATCGCCGTTTCGGAAATTCTTTCCGGCATTTGTTCTAATCCGTGGAAAACGTGGAACGGTCGTTGATAATACACTTATGCTTAGCGTACTAAGATTTGGCTTCTTAGAGGTTCATGGAGCCAGGCGCTCAATGGTCCAGGAGTCATCCGACTGTCGCGTGTATTCGAAGCGGTCGTGCAAGCGATTTGGGCCACCCTGCCAGAACTCGATCGTGTCCGGCTGGATTCGGTAGCCGCCCCAGAACGATGGAAGAGGCACCTCTCCCGCGCTGAACTTCCGTTTCATGTGCTCCCATTCCATCTCCAGGAACTTGCGAGAGGAAACCTTTTGGCTCTGGGGGGAGGCCCATGCCGAGAGCTGGCTTTCGCGCGGGCGCGTTGCGAAGTATCTCAGGACGTCCACTGCGGGAAGCTTTGACGCGAGACCCGTGGCGATGACCTGACGTTCGAGCGCAAGCCAGGGGAAAAGCAGCGACGCATTGGGATTCTCGGCGAGTTGGCGCGCTTTACGGCTCTCAAGATTCGTAAAGAAAACGAATCCCCGCGTGTCAAAGCCCTTCAACAAAACGGTGCGAACCAGGGGTCTCCCGTCCTTCCAGACCGTTGCCAGACTCATGGCATTCGGCTCGATGACGCCGGCGCGGAACGCGTCATCGAGCCAAAGGGAAAACTGTGCGATGGGATCGGCGAGAAGCTCTTCACGCTGCAATCGCCCCGCACGGTAGTTCTTCCGTACGTCCGCAAGATCTGGAGGTTTTTCTTCCACGTGATCTGAGTGGTATCACAGTCTCGCCAAAATTCAATTTGCCGGAGAGGAACTGCCAATCCGGGTGGCTCTCGAGAACCGGCGCAGTGTCAGGGCCTTCAGTGCGGCAGTTGTCGCCATCTCAAGCGAATTCGACGTGCGCACGTTCACAAGCTCGCCTGGCACGAGTTCGCGCGGACTTTCGTATGATCGATTCAGCTCTTCCAAGTCTTCGAGTCGCGCATCGGAGGTCTCGCGCAATTTGCCGTCGCGCTCCGCCAACCGTTGCTTCACGACGGCCTCAGGCGCTTGAACCTCAACAAAGCAATAACTGAGTCCCTTCCCGTCAAGCCGGTGCCTGAGCTGTTCGCGGCGGCGGCCGCGGCCAAATGTCGCGTCAAGGATCGAGCCACGCCCCGCCAGGGCGCATTTCGTCGCTTTTCGAATCAGGGCTTCATACGTTCTGCGTGCCATCGCCTCGGTGTAAAGCCTTCGACGCGCCACCGCTTCGCCGCGTTCATAAGGCGGAACCCCAGCCAATTCCTTTCGCGTCTGATCGGAGGAGAAGACCTCCCAGCCGAGCTCTCGTCCCAACGCGCCCGCCAGAGAGCTCTTGCCGGAACCAACACGTCCCATGACAACAACGACCATCGGTTCCGATCCACAAATCGCATACCGCAGGGCGAGCTGGAAATACCGGTGTGCGTGGTTCCGACTTTTGCTCCGATCCCGCTCAAGCTGCGCACCAGCGCTCTGAAGACTCTCCACCTTGCCCCGCACGAAGGCCCGGTAGCATTTGTAAAAATCCATGAGTTCCAACATGCCCTTATCACCAAGCGCATCCGCCATCCGCTTCACCAAGTAGCGGGAAAGGTCCCCGCGCTTCTGATAATCGAAGTCCATCGCCAGGAAAGCGATGTCGCTGGCGTGATCGATATAACGGAAACGGTCGTTGAACTCGATGCAATCGTAGATCGAAAGCCGCGCCGGGCTGAGATGAATGTGATCCAGGTGCAGATCGCCATGGCAATCGCCAATCCGACGCTCGCCAATACGGCTCTCAAACAGGGCGGCCTCGCGCCTGTAAAAATCCCTCGTGTAGAAGCGAATCGCGTTGAACGCAGGCGCCGAAATCGTGTTGCCTACGAAGCTTTTCACCTGGCGAAAGTTTTCCCGCGTGCTGACTTTCAGCTTTTCGATTCGACCCCATTTGACGATGTCATCACTCGGTTCCTGCGATTGATAGAATGCCTTGAGCGTTGCCACGATGCGATTCAGTTCGCGCTCTCCGACTTCGTTGCGTCTCAAGAGGTGCGAGAGAAAATAACGCTCCTCGAGCCTTCGCATCTTGACCGCGTATTCCACCACTTCGCCGTCCGCGTCGAACGTCAATGCTCCCTTCCGTAAAGAGACGGGGACAACCCCCAGATGAACATCCGTACACAGCCGCCGGTTAAGAAAAATCTCACGTTCCGAAAAGTGGCGGCGCCTTTTCAGGGTCGAAAAGTCGAGAAACCCCAGGTTCACCGGTTTCCTCACCTTGTAAACGTAGGGCGTCGCGACGAACGCCCAGGATGCGTGCGTCTGAATCAGGCGGACGCTCCTCGGCCGATGCGGATACGAGGAGCGGTCTAGAAAGAATGCGAGAAGGCGCTCCGGGGTTACCGGCCCGGTTTTTGCAGTCTTTGTCGAGAGAGCCCTGGCGTTGGCGGCTTTCGGCCCAGCCGCCCCGGATTTTTCCCTTCTCATTGGAACCGTCGGCGCTCAAGACGTTCGTACAGGTCCCTGACCTGGTTATCGGTCGTCTGGTCAAAGATCTCATACCATTTCCCGACGGCGTAGAAGGGCTCGGGCGTCATGAGACAGACTACTTCGTCAGCTTCCGATTGCAGTTCCTTAAAGGTCGACGGAGGCGCCACCGGCACGGCAACAATGATTCGCAACGGAAACTGCCGTCGCAACGCGGCAACCGCCGCCCGCATCGTTGACCCTGTCGCGATCCCGTCGTCAACGAGGAGGATCGTCTTGCCGCCCACATCTGGCGCGGGGGCGTTGCCCCGATAGAGGCGCTCGCGACGATTGAGTTCGATCTCTTCTCTTTCAGCCACCGCATCGAGCACGTCATCCGAAACACCAAACGAGCGGACGACCTCTTCGTTGATCACCCGCACGTTGCCACTCGCCACCGCGCCCATTGCCAATTCCTCGTCTCCGGGAAGACCGAGTTTGCGCACGACGAAAATGTCCAAGGGAGCGCCAAGAGACTTCGCGACCTCGAAACCGACCGGCACGCCCCCTCTTGGCAACGCCATTACCACCACGCCGGAGCGGCCCGCATAACCGCCGAGCACTTTTGCCAACTGTCGCCCCGCTTCGATCCGATCGCGAAAGAGGTTGTTCATCGATAGTGGCAGACCAGCGGTTTTCAACGGCGCAAACACAGTCTGCTCTTCCAAGGTTCCCGCATCAAGCAGGACGTCCGAGAGCGGCCGCGAGAAAATCGCAGTCTCAGCGAAAGAGGTGTCCCGAAAAGATCAAGAACCCAAAGCAGACGCACTGGAAAGTGAGAACCGTTCCCATAGCCCGCGCCCAACGGGTTTCCGCGATGACTCGCGCGCTCTTGTTCCAGCGCCTGAAGCGATCGTGAACGACTTGCAGCACGCCATGATAGAGACCATAAGCGATAAAATGGCGCTCGAGACCGTGCCAAACACCCATCGTCAGAAAGGTCAAAAGCAGTCCAACATGCGCGGTGTGAATCGGATTCTTGAGCAGCTTTCGCTTGGTGGCCCAGAGCTGGAACCTCATGAAAACGTGATCACGCAGCCAGTGCGAAAGCGAGATATGCCAGCGGTTCCAGAACGCCTGGATGTCGGGCGCGAGAAAAGGGAGATGAAAATTGGGAGGTGTTCGGATGCCCAGGAGGTAGCTGAATGCGATTGCAAACGCGCTGTATCCGGCAAAATCAAAGAACAAATAGAAACTGTACGTGTACATGTAGGAGAGCATCGGCAAAAATTCGTGACTGTCCTTCGTCGCGCCGAGCCAGCGGTCGTAAATGATCGCCGAGAATACGAACTTATAGAGCAGACCCGTGAAAAAACAGGAGACGGCGTGGTCGAGATCGTCGAGAAACTTGCTTGCTGTCCGAGGGGCATGCCAATCCGCTTCAAAGCGCCTGTAGCGATCCAGCGGCCCCGACGAGACCGTTGGAAAAAAAAGCAAAAACATCAGGAAAGTGGAAGACGACAGGTCCCTGATCGTGCCATCCCGAAGACAGATCAAAACATCAATGGATCGGAAACTTAGATAGGAGATGCCCACAAACCCTATCAGTGAGCCGCCTTGATCGAACGGAAGCAGTTTGGAGAAAACCATTGGCGAAAGCGCAAGCACCGGGAACGCCGGGAACCATCGCTTGTGGTTTTCACGCGCCCGCAGCGCGCCGTAGCCAAGGGCCACCACCCATTGAAACGCTGCGAAAATCACCAGCGTCGCAAGCTCGTGCCAAAATGGCGATTCCGGCCTGCCCACAACGGGCCACGCGTACTGCACGGCGAGCATCGCGGCGGTAGCGATCACCAGCCAGCCTTTCGGTTTCTTTCCGAGAAGCCCGAGAACGATGGTCGGAATCACCACCACGAGAAGGAGAATGCCGAAATAGCTAAAACTGGCGTAGGGAGTCATCGGTGATCACACGTTGAGTTCGGAAGACAGGAGCTTGCGATCGACCTTGCCATTGGCGGTGGCGGGAAGGTTTCCGCGAATGATCCATTTCTTCGGAAGCATGTACGGAGGCAGCTTCCTGGCGAGTGCGCCGCGCAGGCGTTGTGAGACCTCAAACTCGCTCCCGCCTTCGCTCGGTCCGGTTTCCACAAATGCGGCCATGCCATCCAAAGTCCCGTTTCGCATGATCGGCACGACGACCGCATTCAGGACGCCGGGGAGTTTGCGAAGATTTTGCTCCACATCTTCCAACTCGATCCGGTGGCCGTTGATTTTCACCTGCTGATCCATTCGCCCTCCAAAAAAGAGCAACCCATTCCTTCGGCATCCCCAGTCGCCCGTTGCGTAGGCCCGGCATCCCTCAAATTCAAAGAACCTGCCGGCCGTCAACTCCGGGCGAGCCAGATAACCCGGACTGACGCTTGGGCCGGCAATCAGGATCTCGCCGCGATGCCCTTCTCGAGCGGGTGCACGGCGCTCATCGCCCAGGAAAACCGTCGTCCCGGGCATGGCTCGCCCGAGTGGAACCTCTTCATGCCCGTTCAGCAACTCCTCGGTCACCCGAACGGAGGTCACGGCGACAGTGCATTCCGTTGGGCCGTAGGTGTTCCAGAGAGCCACGCCGGGAAAGCGCTCAAGAAGCAACCGGGCCAGCTTGTGGGGAAGGGTCTCTCCGCAAAAAATCAACCGTTTGAGGTCGGGCAAAAGATCCCTCCGAAATCCCGGGTCCGCCGCGCAGAATGCCGCGAACGACGGCGTCGAGACCCAAGTCGTTGGCCTTTCGTGGGAGAGCAACTGGAAAAGCGCTCTCGGCGCGCCGAGCGTCTCTCTCGGCACAGAAACGTGAGTGCCGCCTGCTGCAAGCGAGAGATACAAATCCATCACCGAAAGGTCAAAAGTGAACGGCGCCTGACCGAGGAAGACTTCCTCGCCATCGCGAAAGTCCTGTTCATTAGTCATCCAGTTGATGAACGTCAGGAGGCCGCGCCAGGTCACAACAACGCCCTTCGGTTCACCCGTGCTGCCTGAAGTGAAAAGGACGTAGACCGCGTCGTCCCGCTTAGCCATGCAGGGCTGGACGCCCTCCCCGATTCCGCGGCACACGCCATCGATCTCATGAGCGGTTAGCTCAAGCGATGGCCGTGCGACTCCGCGGATACTCTCCAGACGCTCGCCCGGAAGCCTGTCGTCAATGGGCACGTAGGCGCGGCCCGTCAGAGCGGTCCCCAGGAAGCCCGAAAGCATCGCCGGTTCCTTGTGTCCAATAACCAGAACCGGGTTCCGGGAAGCGGCGTTCCGCTCCACATGCGCGGCCACCTTCCCGACGTTGGCAAGCAACTCCGCATAAGTAATGCTCTCCGACCCGTTGGTATACGCAACACGCCCGGGAGATCGTCTCCCCCGCTCCTGGAGCTGATCGTAAAACTGCCTCGCGTCCTCGAACATCCGCTAAAAATTCAGATAAATGAACGCGGGTGTGGTGAAATTTCGTCGGAGTTGAACGTAGATCACCGCGCCGATTATGAGCAGGTAATATGTGGTTAGGACCGCCAAACGCAGTCGTGGGTTCGGAATCTTTGAAAAGAAGTGGTGCATCGGGAAGCTTTCTAGCGCAGCGCGGTTTGAACTTCGGAGAGACGGTCGTGATAAAAGGCATCCGCGAGTTCGTCCATGCAAAGCCAGCCTTCAGGATTCAGATCGTCGTATCCGCGAAATCGCGGGTCATTCTCATACTCTTCGAAATCATACAGCGGGAACCCGTAATGCCGGGCTGCTTCCCGAAGTTTCGTGTAATAGATGTCCCAGGTCCGTTTTTCCGCGCCCAAGGTCGCGAAATAGTGGCCATTCACGGGCATCGCAAGAATAAGCGGCTTCGCTCCGTTCTGCTTGAGCACTTCGAGCAGGATCTCGAAGTCGTCCCATTCCTTGGTCGTCGAAATGTTCCTCAAATGCGCGATCTCAAAACTGTGCAGGCCCGCCTGGTCCTTCGCTTGCAATTTCTTCCAGATTTGCTTGCGGAATCCGAGAGCGTTCCCCTCGGTCATCTGCTGGAATTCGTGTTCCCCGTTCGCTGCCGCCGTCTTCCAGTCAATACCTGAGCCAGTCACCGGCGGTTTGGAGGGGCGCGCGGGATGCCGGGTCGTCGCAAATTCCAGCCAGGTGAACAAGGGGTCGCTGATGTCCAGTACGCGCTGGTAGCAAATGGCGCTGAATGTGGCCGCCTGGCGCGCGAACTTCGCACTCGGGCTGTCCTCCTCGACTGCAGGAACCAGTTGTTCGAGGATGGGGCTCTTGCCTAATGTTTGCGGATATTCCGCCATCCGGCGGGCCATGCGCCGTTTTATCGCATCATCGAGGTCGGGGGACGTGAGCGCCGCGAGAGCATGCTCAACGGAAAAATTTCCCGCGTACTGCGCATCCGTAGCCCGTGCGTTAAAAAACCATTCCGGGGAAAGGATGACCACAAGCTTCTTGTTGCGAAGAGCGGGGCCCAACGCGGCGCAGGTTTGGGCGATCAACAAATCGGTGTTTCCCGCATTTCCAAGCGGTTCCACGCGAAATCCGGTCGGCTTCGACGCAAAGAAATTGTCTATCCGATTGAGTTCCTTGAACGTCATCTCACAACTCCCCAGCACAGGCAGATAGTCGTCCCGGCTCAACACCGTCTTCTGCGACACAAGACCGAGGCGGCTTGTCTTCAGGTTCGCGAGAGCAACTTCCTCAAGATGGCTCGACAAGCCCCGCGTGGCACCCACATAGGCCACACAAAGCGCGGACCCCGTTATTGCCACCGCGGCACAGGCTGAAATCAAGGGGACGCACCTCACGTGTTCAGCACTTTGCGGACTTCGCCGGCAACCTTGGCGGGAGTCGCCCACTCCCGCTGATCGAAGGCCGTCAGCGGAATGTCCGCCCCCAGTTTCTCCGACAGTCCAGCCAGCAACTGCACGACATTCATCGAGTCAAGCAGACCGGTCTCAAAAAGTGGCAAATCAGGATTTGCCACGACTTCATCGCTCCCAGTGACCTGCCTGAGAGTCTCCCGCACAGCCAACTCCACATCCATTGTCGGTGGGAATTAAGACGCGATAGATCGCTTGCGCAAGCGACTCTTGAGGACATTCTTCCGATTTCCCCGCTCCACGACGGATTTGCCGGTCATTCCGCGGCGTAGACAAGCGTGCGAGGCGGGCGGAACACACCTCGCGGTATTTCCCTGCTATCCGAGTTCGAGCTTTCTAGGGCGGCGCGATCATCGGAGCTATTTCCGCCTGCTTCCTTATAAAGCCTTCCTTTGCAACCAATTCCCTTTGAGCTTTGATCAAACCGATCACCTCATGAGCAATCGCCGGTGCCGCTGACAACCCTGGCGAACTAATGCCGGCAACATGGATAAACCGCTGGTCCTTGCTGGAAGCAGCGATGACGAAATCCTCGGTCTCGACACAAATGGAACGGGACCCGCTTATCGCGCGGCACGTTTTCTCCATCCTCAAACCGGGGATAATTTTCCTGCCAATAATGGCAATCTTCTCGAATTGCTTCATGGTGATCAGCCTCGTATCCTCCTTCGCAATACCCTCCTCGGCGGTCGGGCCGACCAGCAGATGACCGTCCAGCATGGGCGCTACAATCACCCCTTTGCCATGGATCGTCGGCGCCATGAAGAGAATGTGATCGTTGATGGCACCCCTTTCCGTCTTTTCCAGGATGCTATACTGTCCTCTCCGGGCTTTAAGGGTAAAATCCCTTGCATTGATCATCTCTGCTATGTCATCGGCGTAGTGGCCGGCCGCGTTGACTATGAATTTGGCTCGATAGGTCGCGATTTGGCGGTGATGATCGACAGCCTCGACCACAAAGTGCCCGGAGCTCCTCGCTATGCTTTGAACCTTGTGGCCCAGAAAGACTTTCACGCCATTCGCAATGGCGTTGGCGACTAAGACATTCGTTAGATAAACCGGGTCGACAACATAGGAACTCGAGCACAGCAAGGCCCCAACGACCTCCGGGTTGAGATTGGGCTCCAATGCCAGGCATTGCTTCCGCTTCAAAACTTGAAGTTCCGCCGCCTTCAGACCGTTCGCAATTCCCTGCTCGTACAGCTTTCCTATCTCTTCTTCTTCCGAGGCGTCAAAAGCGAGGACTAATGAGTCGACCTTCTTATAGGGAAAGTTGAGATCTCTAAACCATTCCTTCTCGTAGATCTTTCGTCCCAGAACATTCAATCTCGCATTCAACGTTCCCGGAGTCGGGTCGAACCCGCCATGTATGACACCGGAATTTCCTGCCGATGTCTCTTGGGCCGCCTGGATATTTCTCTCAAGGATGGCAATCTTGAAGTCATACTTTGAGAGTTCTCTCGCGATGGCCGCCCCGATTACACCGGCACCAATAATGACAGCGTCAAATGCTTTAGCCTTCATAACGTATGCTTTCCGGAAAACTCGTTTGAGAGATTCAAATCCTATTGTTGCGGCTGGGCCCGGTCAATGCCGGCGGGCCGTCCGGGCAGGGAACACGAAGGCTCCGGCCGGGAGTCGCAAAGAGCGCGAAGCAATACGCCGCGCGGACATCCGCGAATCCCGGGACACTGCTTCTTGCCTTTCGCTCTCGCTCCGTGACTCCAATCGGCCCATGCTCGGGAAGTCAAGCGCCGCCCATTCCAAGCGTCTTCGCCTGATCAGGATTCAACCCAATCGAACGTGCGGGTAACGGCTTTCTTCCACTCTTTGTAGAGTTTGGTCCGGGCGCTATCATCTTCCGACGGTTCCCAAGTCTTGTCGACGCCCCAGTTGGCCCGCATTTCCTCGGTGTCCTTCCAGAACCCCACGGCGAGGCCCGCGGCGTAAGCAGCGCCCAGTGCAGTGGTTTCGGCAATCCGGGGTCGAATGACTGGCACGCCCAGCACGTCGGCCTGGAATTTCATGAGCAGGTCGTTGAAGACCATGCCACCGTCAACTTTAAGCGCCTTCAGAGGCACGCCGGAATCGTTATTCATGGCATCCAACACTTCGCGGGTCTGGAAAGCGGTGGCCTCCAGAGTGGCGCGGGCTATGTGGCCGCGGTTGACGTAGCGGGTCAATCCGGCGATGACGCCCCGGGCGTCGCTCTTCCAGTAGGGCGCAAAAAGGCCGGAGAAGGCTGGCACAAAATAGACTCCCCCGTTGTCCTCGACCGTGCGAGCCAATCCCTCCACGTCGGGAGCCTTGTCAATCAGCTTCAAGTTATCGCGCAGCCACTGGACCAGCGCGCCAGCGATGGCGATCGAGCCTTCCAGGGCATAGACCGTCGGCTGGTCACCAAACTTGTAACAGCAGGTCGTCAGCAAACCGCTCTTCGAGGGGACAATTTTAGGACCCGTATTCAAGAGCATGAAGCATCCGGTGCCATAGGTATTCTTCGCCTCGCCCGCACTGAAGCAAGTCTGGCCCACCATGGCCGCCTGCTGGTCGCCAAGTGCGCCGCAAACCGGGATGCGGCCGCCGAAGGGACCATTCGGAAGGGTGTGCCCATAAAATGAAGGGTCGCTCGAGGGACGAATCTCGGGCAGCATGGACCGCGGGATAGTCATGATCTTCAGAATTTCGTCATCCCATTTCGTCCCGTCCAGGTCCATGAGCATGGTACGCGAGGCATTGCTCACGTCGGTCACGTGGGCGCCTCCGTCGGGGCCGCCTGTCAGGTTCCAGATGACCCATGTATCCGTATTGCCGAAGACAGCGTCGCCCCTCTCGGCGGCAGCCCGCAGGCCGTTCACGTTGTCCAACAGCCATTTAATCTTCGGCCCGGAGAAATAGGTGGCCAAAGGCAAACCGACTTTTGCCTGGAAGCGAGCCTGGCCCCCGTCGGCGGCAAGTTCGTTGCAGATCTTGTCCGTGCGCGTATCCTGCCAGACCACGGCGTTGTAGTAGGGTTTGCCGGTGTGTCTATCCCAGACGACAGCCGTCTCCCGCTGGTTGGTGATGCCCACCGAGGCGATGTCGGCCGCGGTGGCGCCGACTTTCTGGAGCGCGCCCTCGATCACAGCTTTCGTGTTCTTCCAAATCTCCAGCGGATCGTGCTCGACCCAGCCAGGCTTAGGATAGATTTGTTCGTGCTCAAGCTGATGAATCGCCACGGACTCACCGGCGTGATTAAAAATCATACAGCGCGTGCTGGTTGTACCTTGATCTACTGCGGCAACGTAACGGGACATAATATTAAATAGTTAGAGATGTTTACCTGATATTGACGCTAACTATCCTCGCGATGAGGAAAAATCTCTTGAAGGAGAAACGTCTCCGTCGCTCGCTGGGGGGTTGCTCAATTACGAGAAAGCTAGGAACCTGTAAAGTATACGTCAACAAGAATCGCGTGCTTGTGCGGTTTACAGCCCTTCGCGCAAATCTTAACCCGCTTTTTGCCCAGGTTGCGAATTTGCAACCTGGGATGACGATCGATCGAGTCGTCTAGCCCGATTTTTCCCGCTCGAAAGTCCGCCCAACGCTCCCAGCACGCCGGCGGGCATCCTTTCGCAATCAAGAGGGTCGATTCCGGCCGAAGAGACGCTACGGACGCAACGATTCGCGGGCTCCGGCGGTTCGTTCGAGGATTACATTTTCCTCGTAGGCACGGAGCAGGAGTTCCAGCGCCGCGATTTCGTGCCGCATGGACTCGCCTTCGCTCGTGTCAGCGACCCGGCGAGGAGGATCGAAAACGCACATGGCATGGATCTTTGGAATGATGTCGGAACCTTGCGTGATGGCTTCGCTGATGGATTCAAAATGATGATGCTGCGCCAGGTAGGTGCGATCCGCATCCAGCACAAGCGTGAAGCCCTTGTCGCCATACACTTCGGAGAACGCCCCGTCGATGGTGATAGCCTGACGGCTGGCTTTGATGGGTGATTCACCCTTCTCAATTTTGACAGGAACGTGGCCGTTGACGATGAGGCCGCGTTGGCCATCAACGCCAAAGTCGGCCAGGATCTTTCGACAGAATTCCTTTTCGTGGATGAGTTTAAAGTACGGATTCTTCGTCTCGATCCCCGCCTCCTTCTCGGCCACAAAATAGTTCTCGAATGTCGAGATCTTGTCCTTTCCGAACAGCGGGGACAATGGCCCGCACCAAAGGTACCACAGCATGTCGAGATGGCGCTGCTCCTTATGGCGAAACGCGCGATGCACCACGTGGCTGAGCGCGTCGAAAAGCGCGCGTCCCCGATACTCGACGCCATCGACGCTCATTGGAAGGAAGCTGCCGCATTCGTCCACCGGGACGCAACCGTGGAAGATCAGGTTGTAGTCGCGCGCCAGATACATCGAGCCCTTTTGCTCAACGTACCGCATCTGATCCCGCAGCGTCTGGCTCTGAAGGAACGAGAGCCGCAACTGGGCCATGCACTCTTCCTCCTCGGGCGAGAGCGCGTAGGGATCGCTCCAGTCGATGGTCGGCAGATGCCGGTCGAGCATCGCGTAACGTCCGCCGCCAATCGGCACGGTCCAATCCTGCCTATCGATCTGATGCAAAAGATTGCGATGCTCGAGTTGAAAATCGGGATTTCGGCGAATCGTCTGACTTTCGAGCTTGAACTGAATGATCGCCATCGCCTTCTGCATCTGCCTCATGGAGAGCGCGTCACGTATCCCCTTGCCGTGGCAGGAAAAGCAGGTCGCCTCATCGTCAGACCACACCGTTCGCACCAGTTTCTCCAGAGGCGCCATGGGGATTCCATAGCCCATCTCGAGCTGGAAGAGCCGCTGGTAACGCAGCGAAATTCGCAAGACGGTGGCAATACAGGCCTCCTGGCCAAGGGCGGCACCCATCCAGGAAACGTCATGATTTCCCCAGGTAATCGCGACGCGGGGTTGACGCATGACATAGTCAATGGCCTTGTCGATTCGCGGACCACGGTCGCCGAAATCCCCGGCGACGATCAGTTCGGAAAAAAGCAGGTTGCGGATGATACGAGCCATCAGCCGCAAAAAGGTCAGCTCCTGCTCATGCTCGACGAACTGGTCGAGCATCGAATCGATATAGTCATCCGAGCGTTCCAGGTAGGCACCGAAGAGGAGCTCGCGGAACAGCGTCTCGTAGTGGGACGGGAAGGCACGCTCGATCGCCACCATGCTGTAGTGCCGGGAAAGCTGGCGCAGCAGCTCGATTTCCAGCCGGATTTGGCGCCTCAGAAACTGGCGCCGCGCCGCCACGTCGGGCAATCGATCCCGAACGTGCTCGTAGGTTTCGCGCGGATAGTAGATGATATTGAGAAGATCGAGCTTTTCGCCGGCGGTGAGGCGTTTGCCAAACGTGTGTTCGACCAGGGGACGCAGGCAGCCCGAAGCATTTTTGATCACGTGAATCAGCTTCTTGAACTCGCCGTGAATATCGCTGATCACGTGAACGGTTCCCTTCGGAAGGGTGAGAGCGGCACGAAGATTTGCAATGGCGGCGAGAGTGGCGTCCGTGTTCGGATATTGGACGCTGAGTGCCCGCAAGTAGGCGAGCGTCTGCTCATCCGAGGGAAAATGGTCGGGGGGAGACTGGTCACGCATAGACAAAATTTTCAGTCCGAGGCCGACGATCCTGGCTTTCCAGACGATCACCGATCCATAGGCGGCAACACGCTCCTGTCCAGTTGCGATTCTCCGGCCCGCTCGGACCAGTGAGGATAGATGATCGTGTTTCCTTCGGCAAAAAAAATCGACTCCGATCGCCTGATGTTCGAGCTTTCTGCCACGACACGGCGCACCTCGTGGTTTCCCGGGCGATTTCAGCATCCGATGCCTTCGCCAGTTCTCTTTAAACTCCGCGCAAACGACACGGCGCTCGGCGCCGCGGACGTGCGGGAACTTGTTTCCCGTGCCTGCCCCGCCGCCGACTACCTGAACAGGAGGGTCCTGCTCCTTGTGCCCGATGCCACGCGTTCCGCGCCGATGGACCTTTGCTTCAGGGCCCTGCACGAGCAGCTCGCCGGGAGGGCGGCGGCCTTCGACGTGATGGTCGCGCTGGGCACGCATCAACCGATGACCGAGCAGGCCATCTGCGAGCGCCTGGGCATCTCCCTCGCCGAACGAAGAGAACGATACCGCGGCGTGCAGTTGATCAATCACGAATGGCATAACCCCGATGCCCTGACCTCGCTCGGAACAATCCCGGCCAATGAAATCAGTGAGCTGTCCGACGGTCTCTTCGCAATGAATGGGGAAGTGCGGGTCAACCGGCGGCTGTTCAACTACGACCAGCTCATCATCGTCGGACCTGTCTTCCCCCCATGAAGTCGTCGGGTTTTCCGGGGGCAACAAATACCTCGTTCCGGGCGTAAGCGGCCCTGAAGTCTTGAATTTCTTCCCTTGGCTGGGTGCCGTGGTGACCAATCCGATGATCATCGGCAACAATGGACGCCGGTGCGCAAGGTTGTGGACCGCGCCGGTTCGATGGGAAAGAAATATTTTGACACGGCACTAGCACGTGCCACCCTTACGGCCGTAACGTCGCGACCGATGGCGGGCGAAGCGGGCGATCCGATAACCCTGGAATCCGCCGGCGAGGCCTTCCGCCACAGTCAAATTCGTCTTACCCACAGTGGGGTTCCTGGGTGGACGGCGACGGGAAAATCATGATGCGCCGCATTACTACTCACGATATCGCTCGAGAAGCGGGAGTGTCCCGAACGACTGTCTCCCATGTCCTGAATAATCAGCCGGGGATCAACCTCAGCAGCAAGACCAAGGAACGGGTCCTGGCGACCGTTCGAAGACTTGGCTACGTTCCCAACACGGCGGCCCAGATGCTCGTTACCGGACGCAGCCGATGCATGGCCCTCGTCTTTCCACGCGCTGATCTGCTCGCGGTGGACGCCTTTACTCCGATCATGATCCATGGCCTCAACGAAGTGTGTCGTGAACGCGGCTATCGCCTGGTCATGGAAGCCATTAAGGAACCGGCTGGCGAGGACGCCTATTCAGATCTGGCAAAAAGCAAGCGCGTTGATTGTTTGATCGTCGTGAGCCCTCGAAAGGGTGACAGGGCGCTGCAGAAAGTGATCCAATCAAAATTCCCTGTGCTGATTGCGGGAACAACCCAGCAGCCGGGCGAGAACGCAATCTCCACACAAGAGGGCCGGGCCAGTTGCCAAATCACCGGCCATTTGATCTCGCTCGGGCACCAGCGAATCGCCCATATCGGTCACGCTTCGCTGGACTACCTGGGCGTAGCCCGGCGCCTCGAAGGCTATCGCCTCGCTCTTGAAACGGCAAATCTCCCGTTCAACCAGGCGCTCTTCGCCCAGGGGGACTTCACCTTTGAGAGCGGTTACCGCGCGATGAAGCAGATCCTGGCCTCGAGCGCTCGTCCCACCGCGCTTTTCGCCGGAAATGACACGATCGCCTGGGGGGCTATGCTGGCAATTCGCGAAGCGGGGCTTTCGATCCCCGGAGATTTCGCCGTGGCAGGCTACGATGATATTCCCAGCGCAGCCTACGCCTGCCCCCCGCTCACTACCGTCCGCACCCATGCCTATGAACACGGGAAACTCTTGGCGGTCGCCGCGATCAACTTGATGAACAAGGAAGAGATCGGCAGCAAACAAGATGCCCTGCCACTCGAGTTGATTATCCGGGAGTCCTGCGGAGCGCAAGCTTCGCGCCCCGGCCCAGGCACTCCTCCGGGTGTAGAGCAAATGCCGAAAAGATTTCCGAAACGGCGCCGTCGAAGATAAGGGGAGGGCGAGGCTCCCGCCCAGCCGTAGCTTTCGGTAATTGCTCTCTTCGTGATGCGAAGTCATGGCGGCCCCCGATTATAACGTGAGTCTGCTCCCTCCGCGCCCCTCCGTAATCTGCGGATAAACCGCCTCGTTTGAACTTGTCGACCACAAGCATCCCGGGGCCGCCTGAATCCGCAGATGCCGGACAGATGGACGCAGATCATAGACCAAATGGCTTTGCTTGCGCCTCAAAGTTGACTTCTTTAGCGACTTCATCGCCAAGCCCCGAGCAACTCACCAGCGACGTGATCCGCGCGATCCAAAAAAATTCTGCAAAATTATTTTGACAGATTACTAGCACGTGTCATTTTACTCGAAAGTTCCACCTAGCACCTGTCACTCCCCTTTATGCCCCCCTCACCACCCACCCTGTCAGGCGCGTCGGCGCCGCCGCGGAGCGCGGCGCGCACGCGTTCGCGGTTCTTTCGCAGCGAAGCGTTCTGCGGCTTGTTGTTCATCGCCCCGGCGCTCCTCGGTTTTACGCTGTTTTATCTTCTGCCGACGATTCGCGCCTTTTACATCGGTCTGACGAACTGGAACCTGATGCGGGCGCCGAAGTTTGTCGGCTTGGACAACTACATCCGGCTCTTCCACGACGAGAAGTTCTGGAGTTCGATTTGGGTCACCTTCCTTTACGTTGTTTACAACATTCCCATTCAGACGGTGCTTGGGCTGTTGATCGCGGTTCTTTTGAAGCGGCTGACCGGTTCGGTCTTCGTCCGCTCGATCATGCTGACCCCATTCCTGGTCTCGAACGTTATCGCCGCGATGATCTGGTTCTACATGTTCGACCCCGTCCTGGGGTTTGTAAACGTGCTCTTGAAAGGCCTCGGGCTGGAAAGTCACGCCTTCTTCAGCAATCCGAGTCTGGCGCTGCCTACGATCGCTTTCATCAACGTCTGGCGTCACATGGGCTACACCGCCCTTCTCTTCTACACCGGGCTGCAGTCGATTCCCGAGCACCTCTACGAGGCGGCTCGTATCGAAGGCTCCTCGGAATGGCGGACGTTTCGCCTGATCACCCTGCCGCTTTTGCGGCCTGTGCTGGTCTTTGTGTTGGTGACGAGCGTGATCGGTTCTTTTCAGATCTTCGACACGATCGCCGTGACGACCCAGGGCGGTCCCGGAACGGCAACGCGAACAATTATTTGGTACATCTACCAGGAGGGCTTCGTCAGCATGCGCATGGGCTATGCCTCGGCCATGTCGACGGTGCTCTTCCTGGGTTTGGTGCTCGTGACGCTCCTTCAGATGCGCGTGTTGCGCTCTGGTGAATCCGACTTGGGATAAAGCAAATGAAAAAGAAGGCATCCAAAAAAGTCCCTCTCGGCCGCTGGCTTGGTTATGCGGCGCTGGTCATACTGGGAATCATCTCGCTCGGTCCGCTTTGGATCGCGCTGAAGACGGCTCTGAGCGGCCCGAACGCCTGGCTCACGAGCGCGGGATCGCTCGTTCCGCACGAGACGACGCTCTTCAATTTCCAAAGGGTGCTCGGTTTCATCGATGCCAGTGATCCCCGGATCGCCCAAACCGGCATGGCAAAGATCAACTTCTTCCGTGCGTTGCTCAACAGCGTGATCTTCACGGCGCTGGCGGTCCTCCCCCAGATCTTCTTCAGCGCCACGGCTGCTTATGCCTTCGCCCGCTTGAAGTTCCCCGGACGTGACATGCTCTTTTTCCTATTCATCGCGGCGACGATGATCCCGGGCGCCGTCCTGTTTATTCCAAACTTTATTCTTATCAAGGACCTGGGCTGGCTGAACACTTTCCAGGGCATGGCGGCGCCCTATGCACTGATGACGCCGTTTGCGGTCTTCTATCTCCGGCAGATGTTTCTGGGCACCCCCAAGGATGTCGAGGAAGCGGCACGCATCGACGGGGCCTCTTATCTTTCCATCTTCTTTAAGATGATTTTACCGATGCATAAGGGATCTCTGGCCACGCTGGCGATCCTGATCACGGTGGGCACCTGGAACGAGTTCTTCTGGCCGTTCCTCATCGGGCGCGAAGAAGGCGTCCGGGTCATCGCGGTCGCCATCAACGCTTTTCGCACGCAGCAGCAGTCGGGTTCTCCCGACTGGACGGGTCTCATGGCGTGCACGGTTCTCGGAATGATCCCCATGATCGCTCTGTTGGTCTTCTTCGGCCGGAAGGTGGTCGAGTCGTTCCAATTCAGTGGCGGTAAATAACAACCCAAAACTAATAGAAAAACCTAAGCCATGTATCGCTTCAAAAAACTCCTGCTCGCAACCCTTTCGCTGGCTGCCGCCTCCGCGCACGCCGCCACCGAGATTACCTATTGGCTCTGGGATGCCACCCAGCTGCCGGCGTATCAAGCCGCCGCGGCGGCATTCGAAAAGGCCAACCCCGATATCAAAGTCAAGGTGACGCAGACCGCCTGGGGAGACTATTGGACAACGCTTAGCACGGGCTTCGTGTCGGGTACCGCACCGGACGTCTTTGTGGACCATCTCTCCAGGTATCCGGAGTTCGCCGCCAACGACCTGCTGGTCGACATCGCCCCGCTGATCAAAAAGGACAATGTTCCCACGAGCAATTATCTTGGAGGTCTTTACGAACTCTGGGGCAGAGACGGAAAACAATTCGGACTGCCCAAGGATTGGGACACCATTGCGCTCATCTACAACAAGGAGATGCTGACCAAGGCGGGGGTGGATCCCAAGGAACTGGAAAATCTGACATGGAATCCCAAGGATGGCGGATCCTTTGGCCAGCTGATCGCAAAGCTTTCCATCGATGAAGCCGGCAACAATGGTTTGTCGCCGAACTTCAATCCCCAGAAGGTCAAGCAGTATGGCTTGTTGATTGACGGCGGACCCGACGGTTTCGGTCAGGTCGAGTGGAGCCATTTTGCTGTGTCCAACGGTTTCAAGTTTCATGACGGCCCCTGGGCGAAGGGGTTCCACTATGATGATCCGAAGCTGGCCGAAACGCTGCAATGGATCGCCGATTGGATGAAGAAGGGCTTCATCGTGCCAGCTCGCGACTCGCGGCAACTCGGTGCGAACGGCTTTTTCGCAGCCGGAAAGGGAGCAATGGCGTTGACGGGTTCCTGGATGATCAACTGGTATCTCGACAATGCGAAATTTGAAAAGGGCTTCGCTCCCTTGCCGACCGGTCCGAACGGCCGCAAGTCGATGTTCAACGGCCTGGCAGACTCCATCTGGGTTGGCAGCAAGCATCAGGAAGAGGCCTGGAAATGGGTCAAGTTCCTGGGTTCCGAAGAGGGGCAAAACATCATTGCCGAATACGGCGTTGTCTTCCCCGCCATCAAGAGTGCTGCGGAAAAGGCTCAGCAGGTCATGAGCAAGAAGGGGGCCGACGTATCGCCCTTCCTTCTGGAGGCAACGACCCCGGAGGGAACATTTCTCTTCCCGATCGCTGATCACAGCGCGGACGTCTTGCGAATCACCAAAGTCGCGCTCGATGCAATCCTGCTCAACGGTGCGGATGCCGCATCCTCAATGAAGGCGGCCAACGACGAAGTTAACGCGCTCTTCGAGTAAACGTAACGTTAGCACGTCAAACCAACCCCACCCGGGCCGTGCCGCGGAGGCAATCCGCCGCGGCACGGTCCATAAACAAGCGAATTCAGGATCAAACAAGAAACGTAACTCATGAGTAACTCACCAAGAAAAATCACATTCATCGGAGCAGGAAGCACGGTGTTCGCAAAGAATCTGATCGGGGACATCCTGTCGTTCCCGGAGCTTGGCGACTCGAAGATCTGCCTGTATGACATCGATGAGAATCGCCTCAAGACCTCGGAGGTCGTCGCCCGCCGCATCGCCCGGACCCTTGGCGCCCCAAGCACCATCGAATCGACGACCGATCGCTCCCGCGCGTTCGAGGGCGCGGACTATGCCATCAACATGATTCAGGTCGGCGGCTATCGTCCGTGCACGGTCACCGATTTTGAGATCCCCAAGCGTTATGGTCTGCGGCAGACGATTGCAGATACCCTGGGCATCGGAGGGATCATGCGCGCGGTGCGCACGGTTCCCGTGCTCATCGACATGTGCAAGGACATGGAGCGGCTCTGCCCCGATGTTCTTCATCTCAATTACGTCAACCCGATGGCAATGAACTGCTGGGCCTTGAGCCAGGCGACAAAGGTTCGAACGATCGGACTCTGCCACAGTGTGCAACACACGGCGGGCGAACTCTCCCAAGATATGGGCGTGCCGCTCGAGGAGATCAACTACGTCGTCGCCGGAATCAATCACGTGGCCTTTTTCCTGCGCCTTGAGCGCAACGGGCAGGACCTCTACCCGGAAATCCACCGCGTCGTCTCCGAGGGACGGGTTCCCGACGGCAACCGCGTGCGGTACGATATGTTCAAGCGGCTTGGCTATTTCGTCACCGAGTCGAGTGAGCATTTCGCGGAATATGCTCCCTGGTACATCAAACGGGGCCGGGAAGACCTCATCAAGAGGTTCAACATTCCGCTCGACGAGTATCCGCGCCGCTGCGAATCCCAAATGGCGGAGTGGGAAAATCTTCGAAAGGAGTTGGAAAGCTCGGACAAGCCCGTCGAGATACGGCGCAGCGTCGAGTACGGCTCCCTGATCATCCACAGCCTCGAGACGGGAACGCCTCGCGTGGTCTACAGCAACGTCGCCAACAGCGACCTCATTGAGAACCTCCCCGCCGGCTGTTGCGTTGAGGTTCCCTGCGTGGTCGACAAGAACGGAGTGCAGCCGGTTCGCATTGGACGCATCCCGTCCCAGCTCGCCGCGCTGATGCAAACCAACATTAACGTACAGGCCCTGACGGTCGAAGCCATCCTCAAGGGCGACCTCGCGCTCATCCATCATGCGGCCATGCTGGATCCGCACACCGCCGCTGAGCTCGATCTCGATCAGATCAGCTCCCTCGTTGATGATCTTCTCACCGCCCATGGGGAGTGGATTCCCGAAGCGCTTCGACCCGGTTCGAAAAAGTCCAAAGCGGCCTGAGCCACAATTGAAAGGAAATCCATGAGCGAAGCGTCGGTAAGAATCAAAGATCTGGTAAAGACCTATGCCGATACTCGAGGCCGGCCGACTTTCACGGCGGTCAAGAATATCAACCTTCATATCGAAGCCGGAGAGTTTATGGTCCTAGTCGGACCTTCCGGGTGCGGCAAGTCCACCACGCTGCGGATGGTTGCGGGGCTCGAAGACATCTCCAGCGGAACAATCGAGATCGGAGGAGAGGTGGTTAACGACTTGGAACCGAAGGATCGCGGCATAGCGATGGTTTTCCAAAACTATGCGCTGTATCCACACATGACCATCTTCGAGAACATGGCCTTCGGCCTGCGGATTGCGAAGAAGGACAACGATTCCATCAAGGAGATCATCGGCCGCACAGCCAAGACTCTTGGTCTGGAAAAGATGCTCGAGCGAAAACCCCAGGCGCTTTCCGGTGGCCAGCGCCAGCGCGTCGCGCTCGGTCGCGCCATCGTCCGAAATCCCAAAGTCTTCCTCTTCGACGAACCCCTCTCCAATCTTGATGCCAAAATGCGAGTTCAAATGCGCTCGGAGATCTCACGGCTTCACGCAGAGCTTGGCGCCACGATGATCTACGTGACCCATGACCAGGTCGAAGCGATGACCATGGGGGACCGCATCTGTGTCATGCGCGATGGGCTCATCATGCAGATTGCCGATCCGCTCACCCTTTATCGCCAACCGCAAAACCTGTTTGTCGCGGGGTTCATCGGCAGTCCGCCGATGAACCTCCTCAAGGGCACCGTCCAACGACGCGACGGAGGGCTCCTCTTCGTGCCGAGCGCTGACACAGACGGCCTTCAATTGCCTCTCAAAGGCCGCCTCGAACCTCTGGCGGGCAAATATGTCGATAAAGAGGTCGTCTTCGGAATCCGCCCTGAACACATAACTAATGAGTCCATCGGCCTGAGCGCTCCGGCCACTTTGACCGTCGAGACCTCCGAACCCATGGGGTCGGAATCCATCGTCTTCTTCAAAGGGGGTTCAAGCAGTCTGGTCGCCCGGATCCAGGGCGATCACATCTTCCATCTGGGCGAGAAGGTGGCCGTTCAATTGGACCTGGACAAAGTGACCCTCTTTGATCCCTCAACCGAGGCTGTGATCAACTAGCCTGTGAGAGGTTTCCAATTCCGCATGCCAGGCAGGCATATTTTCCAAAGCGCTCCTTAGAGGATTGTGACACGACCGATTACCACTCACGATATTGCTCGCGAAGCCGGGGTGTCGCGAACGACCGTCTCGTATGTCCTGAACGATCGGCCTGGAATCAGCGTGAGTTCCACGACGCGAAAACGCATCCTGGCAACCGCTCTAAAACTTGGCTACGTCCCGAACTCAGCCGCGGAGATGCTGGTTACCGGTCGAAGCCGAAGCATAGGCCTGGTCCTGTCTCGTCCGGAGCTGATTTCCGTGGACGGCTTCATTTCGATCATGATCTACGGACTGAACGAAGTGTGCAAGGAACGTGGATATCGCCTGTCGATGGAGGCCGTTCACGATCCACCCGGCGTGGACGACTACCTGAATCTGGGAAAGAGCAAGCGCATTGACAGCATGATCGTCATCAACCCCCGCAAGGGAGACGCCGCCTTGCGGAAGGTCGTCGAATCGAAGTTTCCGGTTTTGATCTCCGGGTCTTCCGAACGCCCCAAGGAAAGCGCGATCGCGACACAGGACAGCCTGGCCGGCCACAAGGCTACGAGCCATTTGATAGCGCTCGGACACCAACGGATCGCCCATATCGGTCATGCCTCTCTCGATTACGTCGCCGTGAATAGGCGATTGGAAGGATATCGCGACGCCCTGGATGCGGCAAAGCTTCCATTCAATCAAGCGTTTGTCGCCCAGGGGGATTTCACTTCCGAGAGCGGCTACCTCGCAATGAAGCGAATTCTGGCCTCGAACGCGCAACCCACCGCGCTTTTCGCTGGCAACGATACCATCGCGATCGGCGCCATGCTCGCAATTCGTGAAGCCGGACTTTCCGTTCCCGAAGATTTCGCGGTCGTGGGATACGATGATCTTCCCATTGCGGCCTATGCGTGCCCCCCGCTCACTACGATTCGCACGCATGCCTTCGAGCAAGGGAAACTCCTTGCAGAGGCTGTTATTCGGCTGATGGACAAGGAAAGAATCGGCAGCCGGCAAGATGTTCTCCCGCTGGAGCTGATTATCCGGGAATCCTGCGGAGCGAAACTAGGCGGACACAGTCAATCCACTTCCCCACAGCCCGGTTCAAATAACCGCCGTCGAACGTTGCGGCACGGGCATTGAAAAGAGCCCTCGGAGAAATTGATCCAGTTACCGCCTTAAAATGAATCTCGGACAGCCTTACGGTCAGGCGAGTGTCTGTCCCACTAACCGCGCCGGCCGGGCCTATCGGGAGAGAAACTCGCTGGCCAATTCGATCTCGATGCGGTTATTCTCGTGAGCCCTCAGCGATCGTAACACATTCTTTAAGCCCCTCTTTGTGCCCTCTTATCGCCCCGTATTTCATTTCTCTCCGGCTCGCGGTTGGATGAACGATCCAAACGGGCTCGTTTGGCATAACGGACGCTGGCATCTCTGCTATCAGCACGCACCCGATCACGTTTGCTGGGATCCCGGAATGCACTGGGGCCATGCCGTTTCACGTGACCTAACCCATTGGGAGCACTGGCCCATTGCGCTGTACCCCGACGAACTTGGCTCCATTTTCTCGGGAAGTGCTGCCTTGCGAGAAGAGCGCGAACTCGTCGCCTGCTTCACCCATGCTCACGAACGTGGTCAGACCCAGAGCCTGGCCTTCTCGCAAGACGAAGGCAAAACTTGGAAAAAATACGAGAGGAATCCCGTCCTGACAAGTGATCGGCGGGATTTTCGCGATCCGAAAATCTTTTGCTATGGTTCCGAGTGGAGAATGGTTTTGGCGGCGGGACCGGACGCGCAAATCTACGCGTCTTCCAACCTTACGGAATGGAAACTTCTCTCCGCGTTTCCGTCTCCCATTCGCGATTGCACTTGGGAGTGCCCTGATCTGATAGAGATAGACGGCCAATGGATCTTGATGGGCTCGCTCATCCTTCCGAACTCTCTCCCCAAGGAAGGAAACAATACGCGCTTTTGGCTTGGTGATTTTGACGGCGTTGCCTTCACGGCCCGATCCGGTCCGCACGCGCTGAGCTTAGGTCCGGACGACTATGCTGCAGTTAGCTGGAGCAATGCTCCGGAACGTCGCACGGTGATTATCGGCTGGATGAGCCACTGGACGTACGCAAATCAAACCCCGACGCAAGATGAAGGCTGGCGTGGCGCAATGACGATGCCGCGGGTCCTTTCTCTAAGCAACGGTGTTCTTACGCAAAGGCCTCCGGAAGAGTTTCTGAAGATGCGCGGTCAGCCGAGCTTGATCACCGAGGACTTTTCCTTCAACGCCCGGGCTTTTGAGATCGAGCTTGAGCTCGACCTCACTCAACTTCGGGCGGCGGAAACCGGCATACGATTTTGGAACGACGCTGGAGAATTCCTGCAGATCATTTATAACCAGGAAACCGGCGAGATTCGTATCGATCGCACGCAGTCGCGAAACGTCGCGTTTCATCCCGATTTTGCGGGAGTATTTCGGTCGCCGCTCCCGTTTCAGGATCGGCGTTTGAAGCTGAATATCTTCGTTGATCACTGCTCGATTGAGCTTTTTGCGCAAGAGGGGCTTCTCTATGGCGCGGCGCTCGTCTTCCCAACCGCCGCATGGCACAAACTCGATTTGATCGGAGACGGCACGGCGATAACGCACGGCGCGTTCTATCCTTTCTTCTGACTCGCTTCGCCCAGCCGTCCGGACGCTGAAGAGATGACATTTTGCAGCAGGATGAAGACGAGCACGAGCATTCCCACGACGATCCGGGTCCACCATGTGTTGAGATTGCCCTGGAAGGTGATGAGAGTCTGAATCAATCCGAGGATAAGCACGCCCATCGCCGTGCCTGCCATGAAGCCGACGCCGCCGCTTAGCAGCGTGCCGCCAATAACCACAGAGGCGATGGCGTCCAATTCGAGCCCGACGCACGAAGCGGGATCGCCGGACTGTGTATAGAACGTATAAACGACGCCGGAGAGCGCCGAACAGAATCCCGAGACTGTGTAGGTAAAAATCTTCGTGCGTCCCACCGGGAGACCCATGAGTGTGGCCGATTGTTCGTCGCCGCCCAGCGCGTAGATGTAGCGGCCAAAGCGCGTGTAGTGCGCAACGAACAGTGCAGCAACGAAAATCACGATGTAGCACGTCGCGGTGAACGGCAGGCTGACGTGATCGGTGAGGTGAATGGAAAGATCTTCCGTAATGTGCTCGAGAAAGAAGGGATGCTCGATGCCAAGTGACTGCGGGTGCACGACGAAACCCATTCCGCGCGCCAGGAACATGCCTGCCAGTGTGACCAGGAAAGGCGGGAGCTCGAACCAGCGGATCAGGCAGCCCATCGCGGTGCCGAAGAGCGCACCTATCAGCAGAGAGGCGAAGATAGCAACGAGCGGACTGACCCCATTTCCGACCAGGGACGCGATCAGAATGCTGGTGAACGCCACCACCGCTCCGACGGACAGATCGATGCCGCCAGAAAGAATGACAAATGTCGCTCCCACAGCCGCGACGCCCAGGAAGGCATTGTCGCCGATGAGGTTCACGCCCACGCGCAGCGAGCCAAAGTTCGGAAATGAAACGCAACCCACCGTGTAGAGCGCAAGAAGCACCACTGCCGTCGCGAGCAGCGAAATGTATTTGGAAGAGACGCGCAGCTTCATGACGCCTTTCTCCGAAACAGCGCCGCAGCCTTTTGCCGCAATGTGGGCGATTGGAGCAGACACACTGCCAGAATCGCGAGGGCCTTCGGTACCGGAGCGACATCGGCGCTCACGTTCCGCATGTACATCGTGGTGGTGAGAGTCTGGATGAAAAGCGCGCCAACGACTGCGCCAGCCAGATAGAATCGCCCTCCTGTCAGCGCAGTGCCGCCAACGACCACGGCGAGAATGGCATCCAACTCGAGAAAAAGCCCAGCGTGATTCGCATCCGCGCATTTGATGTTGGAAGCCGCCACAAGCCCTGCAAGGCCCGCGCAGAAGCCGGAAAAGACGTAGACGAGGAATTTCACCAGCGCGCCGTTGACCCCCGCATAGACGCTTGCCTTCTGATTGTCGCCAACCGACTCGATGAACAACCCGATCGCGGTCTTGCGCGTCAGAACGATCGTCGATTCCGAGCATTCCCAGGCTCAAAAGCACGGGAAACGGCAACCCGAGAAAACTTCCGTTGCCGACATAGGTAAGACGATGATCCGTGAAGGTGATAATCTGGCCGCCCGTGATCAATTGCGCGACACCACGCCCGGCGACCATCAGGATAAGCGTCGCCACGATCGGCTGAACGCTGAAGACCCCTACCAGCAGACCGTTCCAGGCCCCGGCGAGAACTGCCACCGCGAGCGCGGCGGCGATGACCGCTGGAAAGGGAACTCCCGCGATGTTGATTAACTGTGCCGCGACCGCGCCGGCAATCGCCATCACCGCGCCCACGGATAAATCCACACCGCCCGTCGCGATAACCAGCGCCATGCCCAGCGCCAACAGCATGACCTTTGAGCCGTGGTTGAGGATGTCAATCAACACGCCGTAGAGGCGCCCATCGCGCACTTCGACGCGAAAGAATCCCTCCGTGAAGATCAGGTTGAAAAGCAGCAACAGCGCCAGGCCGGTCACCGGCCAGACCAGGCTGCTCCACCAGCGCACTTCTCCTCCTCGAAAAGGATCACGCCCCACGTTCGTGTCCCGCGATGGTGCGCATGATTGTCTCCTGACTGATCTGGCCGCCGGCAAACTCGCCAGCCTTGACGCGATCACGCAATACGATCACGCGTTGCGAATCGCGCACCACTTCCTCCAATTCAGAGCTGATAAATAAAATGGCCATGCCTTCAGCGCGCAAAGAATGCATCAGTTTTTCGATCTCGGCCTTTGCGCCAACGTCGATACCGCGCGTCGGTTCGTCGAGAATCAGAAAGCGCGGGTGCGTGGCGAGCCAGCGTGCGAGCAACACCTTCTGTTGGTTGCCACCGCTGAGATTCATCACAGCCTGTTCGGGTCCGGGGGTGCGAATGCCAAGCACCTTGATGAATTCCTCGGCGATCTCCTCCTGGCGCTTTCGCGAAAGCGTGTTCGTAGTGCCCTGCCGCGCCTGCAGAGCGAGGATGATGTTTTCGCGCACCGAGAGGTGCGGGACAATCCCTTCGACCTTGCGGTTTTCCGGGGTAAATGCGAAGCCCTCGCGAATGGCTTGCCGAGGCGAATGAAAAGCCACCTTTCGTCCCTCGACAAGCATTTCACCAGTCTGTGGCTTGTCGATGCCGAAGAGAAGGCGTGCGGTTTCTGTTCGCCCGGACCCAAGCAATCCGGCCAGCCCGACGATTTCGCCCTTGCCAATGGTCATGTCGATCGGTGCAATCGAACCCTCCCGGCCGAGTTTTCGCAGTTCGACGAGCGGTTCAGGCTTGTGGCCCGCTTCAAGACCCTCCGCAGGTCGCAGCGCAGCCTCCAGTTGCGCGATGTCTTTCCCAATCATCCGGCTCACAAGCTCCACCTTCGGCAGTTTTGCGGTGTCATACTCGCCGACCAGCCGGCCGTCACGCAGGACCGTGATGCGATCGGAGATCGCGTACACCTGGTCGAGAAAGTGGGTGACAAAGATGATACCCAGGCCCTCCGTTCGCAGCTTCCGGATCACATTGAAGAACTCCTTCACCTCCTGTTCGTCGAGACTGGAGGTCGGCTCATCGAGGACCAAAAGCTTGGCCGAAACGTCCAACGCGCGAGCAATGGCAATCAACTGCTGGATCGCGATCGAGCAGGCGGATAGCGGCTGGGAGACATCGAGCTTTAAATCCACCCGCGCAAGCGCAGTCTCCGCGCGCCGGGCTACCGCGCGCCAATCGATCATTCCGAAGCGCGTCGGTTGCCGGCCGAGGCAGATATTCTCCGCAACAGAACGATGAGGGATCAGATTCACCTCCTGATAGACCGTACTCACGCCAAGTTCCTCGGCGGCCTTGGGCGAACGCGGATCGACCTCCGCGCCATCGAACCGGATGACGCCGCCGTCGCGTGGATAGACTCCGGTCAGCACCTTGATGAGTGTGCTCTTGCCCGCGCCGTTTTCACCCATCAACCCATGCACCTCGCCACGGCGGACGGTGAGGTCAACGCCCTGCAGAGCCTTAACGCCGGGGAAGCTCTTCTCGAGACCGCGAATCTCCAGCAACGCGTTGGTTCCAGTTCCCATGCGACTTCCGTCGGTGACCAGAGCGCTTCATGAATACGCGCTGGTCGAAACCCTTAGCCTGGCGCCAATGGAACTTTAGGCATGTTCAAACATTCTGCGCAATCCGCCGCGGCTAGTATTTTCGATTGGGGAGTTCCGCCGCCGCCTGCGATTGCTCGAAGACTCCTTCTTCCGTCTGAACGCGCTTTGGCAGTTCCTTCTTGGCCATGATCGCGTCAACGGCATCAAAGAGCTGGGGACCAATCAGCGGATTGCATTCCACCGTGCAGTTGAGCTTGCCCGCCGCCATCGCTTCGAACGCGCCGCGCACTCCATCAATCGATACGATGAGGATGTCCTTGCCGGGCTTGATTCCTGCCTCCTCCATGGCCTGGATCGCTCCGAGCGCCATGTCGTCATTGTGAGCGAAAAGTGCAGTGATGTTCTTTCCATCCGGACTCTTGAGGAAGGCCTCCATGACTTCCTTCCCCTGGGCGCGCGTAAAGTTGCCGCTCTGGGATTTCACGATCTTCATGTCAGGGTGCTTCGCGAGAACTTCTTCGAAGCCCTTCTTGCGATCGATCGCTGGCGCGGACCCGGGTGTGCCGACCAATTCGGCGATGACGGCCTTCCCATCTGTCGCCTTCGCCAGCCAATTGCCGGCGCGGCGGCCTTCCTCGACGAAATCCGAGCCGATGAAGGTGACGTAGAGCGAATCATCCGAAACCTTTACCGCCCGATCGCTCAGCACGACGGGAATACCCGCCTTCTTAATCTCGCGCAGCACCGGCTCCCAACCCGTCTCCACAACAGGCGAAAACGCTATCACATCCACATTCTGGGCGATAAACGAACGAAGCGCCTTGATTTGATTTTCCTGCTTTTGCTGCGCGTCGGCGAACTTGAGATCCACGCCACGCTTTGCGGCTTCGGACTTGATGGAGTCCGTGTTGGCAGTGCGCCAGCCACTCTCCGCGCCAATCTGGGAAAAGCCGACCACAACGGGCTTGTCAGCCGCAAAGGCCGACGGGGCACAGGCCGCCGCCAGCGCCAAGCACTGGAGGATTCTTTTCGAAACGCCTACGAGGCGATTAAAAGGATTATTTGTTAGAGAGGGGTGGGTGTTCATGAGGGGTCTTTCTTTTGCCGAGGTTGTATTCACTAAGCGGACTAGGACGCAGTCCATCGAACCGTCTTGGTCGTGAATTCGTCGTACCAGTCCGCGCTTGCTTTGCTTGCCTGAGGGGGGGTCATGCCTTGTTTTTTACGATAAACCCATCGGCTCGATTTGTGAAGCGTTCCTTTGCGTCCCGGAGTGCGGAGCCCGTTCGCTCCGCGGCTCGCGGAAGAAGAAAACAGCCGCTTAACGGGCAAAACACCCGCTCGGCGGCGGGTTTGTCCGCAAGAACGTTAATCCCGCCGAGAGCTGGCGGATTCGAAAAAAGTTCGGCCGCCTGGGCTCAGAGCCCGCCAAAATTTGCGAATCGGCAGGGAAACGCGAAACACGATGCCAAACAGATTTCACAAGATCGAATATCCGCCGTCAATCAAGCAGACCGCGCCAGTCACATACGAAGAAGCCTCCGAAGCCAGGTATACCGCCAGGCCGCCGAGTTCGTGCGGCCTTCCCATCCGGTTCATCGGAGTCAGACTGGTCCAAAGGTCGATCTTCTCCTTATGTTCAGCCCTGAACTGTTCGATCATCTCAGTCTCCATATACCCTGGGGCAATCGTATTGACCCGGATATTGTGCTTCGCCCATTCGAACGCGAGACTCTTGGTCAACATGATCACCCCCGCTTTCGACACATTGTAAGCCGCCTGGCACTGCGGAGTATTTACGATCACACCCGACATGGAAGAGGTATTGACGATGGAGCCCCCCTGTTGCCGTATCATAACCTTCCCCACCGCTTTGGACACAATAAAAACGCTGTCGAGGTTGACGCTCATGATGCGCCTCCAGTCTTCAAGGCTCATCTCCTCGGCATTGACCCACTGTGCTATGCCAGCGTTGTTAAAGAGGACGTCGATTCGACCGAATCGTCCCACGACCTCGTCGGCCATTCGTTCGGCGTCCGCTTGGTTTGTGACATCCACCTTCAAGGCGAGCGTGCGAACGCCCTCAGCGGCAATCGCATCGGCGGTTTGTTGAGCAGTCTCCAGATCCAAATCAACGATGACGATATGGGAACCCGCCTGGGCGAGGCTCAGAGCCATTGCTTTCCCAATCCTCTCGCTCCTCCCGTCATGATCGTAACCTTGTCCTTCAAACTGAATCGTTCTAAAATATTCATGCGTTTTGCTTGGGAACGCTTAGTAGTATCATCGAGTGTCAACGATCTTCCAAACAATAGCGCCTGTCGCGCCGCATAAAAATCCGAGTCCACATTTGCCCCGCTCGCAAGCGGCTAACGAAGTTACCTCATGGAAGGACGCTGGTTTGCGTGCTCTTGGCCGCTCATCGCGGGCTTCGTCGTGTCGGTCGCGTCATCGCGCGCGCAGTTCGTCTACGTGGCAAACGGCGGGGGTAGCAACAACGTCTCGGCGTATCGCGCTCGGCGAGGACGGGGCTCTGACGCCCGTCCCGGGTTCGCCGTTCCCGGCGGGAAATTTACCGGCCAGCGTGGCGGTGGATCCAACCGGAAAGTTCGCTTACGTGGTCAACGAGGGTAGCAACAACGTTTCGGCGTACCGGATTGGCAAAAACGGAGCCCTGACGCCGATCCCGGGATCGCCGTTTCCAGCGGGAACCGATCCCCACGAAGTGGCAGTGGATCCGAGGGGAAAGTTCGTCTACGTGGCAAACGCGGCCAGCAATAACGTTTCGGCCTACCGCATCGGCAAAAATGGAGCTCTGAAGCCTATCCCGGGTTCCCCGTTTGCAGCAGGGAGCTTTCCACGTTCCGTGGCTGTGGCCCCCGGAGGCACGTTTGTCTACGCTGCAAATCAGGTTGAGCAACGACGTCTCGGCGTACCGCATCGGTAAAGACGGGGCGTTGACACCCCTCCCGGGTTCACCGTTCGCAGCGGGAATCGGGCCGCGTTCGGTGGCAGTGGATCCCGCGGGCAAGTTTGCCTACGTGGTCAACGAGGGGGGAGGCAGCGTCTCGGCCTACCAGATCAGTGAAACCGGGAGCCTGAAGCTCATCCCGGGCTCGCCGTTTGCGGCGGGAAGCGATCCCGTCGATGTAGCGATGAATCCCAGTGCGAAGTTCGCTTACGTGGCAAACCAGGTCAGCCACGACGTCTCGGCGTATCGCGTCGATGAAAATGGCGCTTTGTTAACTCTCCCGGATTCGCCTTTCGGCGCGGGTGCCGAATCCGTTTCGGTGGGAGCAGACCCCACGGGTAAGTTCGTTCATGTCGTAAGCAGGTTCGATCACAACGTCTCGGTCTATCGCGTCGGCGCAAACGGGACGCTGACGCCCATCGCCGGGTCGCCATTCCCCGCGGGAGTTGGTCCCAATTCCGTGGCGTTCAGCCCGAGTCCGAAAAAGAGCGCGGATTAGGGAAGAACTCAAGAAATCCTAAGTCGCCCAGAAACCGCCGTCTACCCGGAGAGCAAGGCCGTTTAGCATCCCGGCTGCATCGCTGAGAACAAAACAGACGACCGAAGCGATATCCTCGCATTCGGCAAATCTCTGCAACGGGATGCGGGCAAGCATCGGCCCACCTTTGCTGGGATCGCTCCACGCGCGCTTGCCCATCTCGGTCATCACCACTGTGGGATTGATCGCATTGACCCGAATTCCGTGCGGACCGAGTTCGACGGCCATCACCTTGCTCAATTGATCCAGCCCTGCTTTGGACGCGGCATAAGCGGCATGATTGGGCAAGGCCTGGAACGATGACATGCTCGACACATTGACGATCGACCCGGACACGCCCCGTTCAATCATTCGCCTGGCAACGACCTGCGACACAATCAACACAGCCCTGAGGTTGATCGCGATCGTCGCGTCAAAAGACTCCCCCTTGGTTTCGAGGAACGGCTCCAAAATCGCTATGGCCGCGTTGTTGACCAGAAGATCAATGTCCCCGGCCTGCTCCGCCACGCGCCGGGCTTCCGTTGCATTGCCAAGGTCGGCCACGATCGTCTCGCAAGCGATCTCTTTCTCCAATGCTTTGAGATCCTCCTCGGTCCGGCTGACAGCCACCACTTGGGCGTTGAAACGGTGGAGCATTACCGCGATTTCCCGGCCAATGCCTTTTCCGGCGCCCGTCACCAGCGCCCGGCGGCCTTTGAAGTCAATCTGCTGCGTAGACGGATCAAGTTTCATGTCAGGTGAATAGTGTCTTCCTCCCACGGATCGCTGCCGCAAGATCCGGGATTTGCAATTCAGCAACTACGAGCGGTAAACACGCGCTTCCCAACCTTTCAAGTTAACATCCAAAGCGTTTTCCTCGCTGCTTTCCAAATTTGAAACTAGCAACCGGCCTGCTCTGAGACCTTCAGGAAGGGGGTAAGCCACCTCTTCTTTTGAAAAATTCAGCATCACAAGATATCTGTCCGGCCCGAGCGTCCGGGTATAGGCAAATATCGTGGGATTCTGCGGGTCGATGTCTTTGTAATCCCCGTAGATCAAGGCGGGTGTTCTCTTCCGCAACGCAATCATCCTCGCAAAATAATTGTAAATTGAGTCCTGGTCTTCCAAAGCCCGCTTCGCGTTGATCTCCCTAAAGTTCGGATTTACGGCGAGCCACGGCTTCGTAGCGGTCGTAAAGCCCCCATTAGGCGAATCATCCCACTGCATGGGCGTGCGAGAGTGGTCACGGCTGGTTTTCAGCATGTGCTCAATAAAATCACTCGCGCGCACCTGGTTGGTCAGGACCTCCGCTTTCCAGGCGTTCCTCACCTCAATGTCGTCGAATTCCTCGATCGTCGTAAACGGATAGTTCGTCATCCCCAATTCGTCGCCTTGATAAATGAAAGGCGTTCCTTTCAATGTCAGCAACATCGTCGCGAGGAGTTTCGCCGACGGCACACGATACTCGGGGGAATCGTCGCCAAAGTGAGAAACCGCCCGCGGGTTGTCGTGATTCGACAAAAACACCGTATGCCAGCTGTGGACGTCCAAACCTTTATCGAAGCGGTCGTAAATCGCCTTCAGATCGGGCAAAGTCCACGGTTTCCACCTCCATGCCTCGCCACGGTCCAGTCTCACGACATCAAAGTGGAAAATCATGTCCAATTCGTTCCGCCTCTCATCCACGAGGAGAGGCGTGTTTTCCAGCGTTACGCCGAAGGCTTCGCCCACGGTCATGACGTCGTATTTCGACAAGACTTCGCGGTTCATCTCCTGCAGGTAGTCGTGGAGCCTCGGACCCGATGCATAGATAAATTCCGGGCGGCCGTCGAAATCGTCCGGATAATCTGGAAAGCCCTCCTGCTTCGAAATGAACGGGATCACGTCCATGCGGAAGCCGTCGACTCCCTTATCAAGCCAGAATTTCATCAGGTCAAAGACCTCACGACGCACGGCCGGGTTTTCCCAATTCAAATCAGGCTGCTTCTCGGAAAAGAGGTGCAGGTAGTATTCGTCCGTCACATCGTCTTTCTTCCAGGCGGAACCTGAAAAGAAAGAAACCCAGTTGTTCGGCTCTTTGCCGTTCCTGGCAGGCCTCCAAATGTAGTAGTCGCGATAGGGATTGCTTGTTGATTTGCGACTCTCTGCGAACCAGACGTGCTCGTCGCTCGTATGGTTCACGACGAGATCGAGGATCATCTTCATGTCGCGCTGTTTGACGCCCTTGAGAAGGTCGTCAAAATCAGCCATCGTGCCGAACTCGGCCATGACTTTTCGGTAGTCCCGGATGTCATAACCATTATCCGCGTTCGGTGAGTCGAAATGCGGACTTAGCCAGATAACATCCACGCCCAAGCCCTTGATGTAGTCGAGTTCTGAAGTAATTCCCTTTAAGTCGCCAATCCCGTCGCCGTTGGAGTCTTTGAACGAACGCGGGTAAATTTGATACACGACGGCCTCTTTCCACCACTTCCTCGTGTAGCCATTGAGGGTAGTCTCGACTTGGGCGTTCACTTTGATACTTGTTGTCATCTCCGGAAAACTAGCGTTAGGTCCGCCCTTTGGGCGCCAAGGATTCGCCGCCGGCCGGCCTCTTTTTAAAGCGTGCGCCGATCCCACTGCCGGAATGTTATCGGCTTTTGGTCTCGTGACAGGCGGGCGGGCTGCAGATCCCTGCCCTCACTTGCGCCCGGCGTTCGGGGAAGGCGGGCGAAGCATCCTATCGACTCAAGTACCGGCGAGTCATCAGAGCTCAGGCGCTCTTCGCTTGCCGCTATTTGAGCACGTTCTCGGTTTTGGGATCAAACAAGGTAACCTTATCCAAATCGAAATGGGCAACGATCTGGTCACCCAAATGGAAGATATGGTCTCCCTGGATACGAGCGATCAAGCTACCGGCGCCCGTCTTTAGGTAGACAAGCGACTCCGAACCCATTGGCTCCGCAATCTCGACGATGAGATTAACTGGCGTACTCGTGACTTCTGACCTCGGCTCGTTGCCGATCTGCTCAGGGCGAATGCCAAAAACTACGTCTTTATCGACGTATTTGGCCGCAACGGTTTCCAAATTACCCGCTATAGGGAGTGAAAGGGGGTTGGACTCGGCAGTCTCGACAAAAAACAGTCGCCCATCCCGCCTCTGTATCTTACCCTTGAGGAGGTTCATCGGCGGGCTGCCAATGAAGCCCGCGACAAACATATTCTCGGGATGGCGAAAGAGCGTCAGTGGATCCGCCACCTGCATGATAAGCCCATCGCGCATCACGCAAATGCGGTCACCCATCGTCATCGCTTCCACCTGATCGTGAGTAACGTAGATCATCGTGGATCCATACTCCACGTGCAGTCGCGAGATCTCCGTGCGCATCTGAACGCGCATTTTGGCATCAAGGTTGGAAAGGGGCTCATCGAAGAGGAATACCTTCGGATCCCGCACGATCGCACGGCCAAGTGCCACGCGCTGGCGTTGACCACCCGATAGGGCTCCGGGTTTCCGCTCCAACATATGGTCGAGGCCGAGGGCCTTCGACGTCCTTCCCACGATATCCGAAATGAATTCCTTCGGCTTCTTCGCCAACTTCAGGCCAAACGCCATGTTGTTGAAGAGATTCATATGCGGATAGAGCGCATAGCTCTGGAAGACCATCGATATCCCGCGATCCTTCGGCTCGAGGTCGTTAACCACTTTGCCTCCGATCGATATCGTCCCGCTGGAAATCTTTTCCAACCCGGCGACCATACGGAAGGCAAGTCGACTTGCCGCAGCCCGAAGGGCCAACCAACACCATGAATTCACCGTTCTTGATGTCGAGGTCGATGTTCTTGACCGCGGTAAACGTCGGGCGCCCCCGATCATCCGTGTAGGTTTTAACCAGATTACTGATTTTTACAGAAGCATCTTCTTTGGTTTTCATTCGATGACGGCTGAGGTGCTCTTTATCGCTTCCTGCGCGAAAAAGGTAGGGGGGCAATCATTTTCATTCGCGCGGCTCTCTTAACCCTTCACGGCTCCCGCAGTAAGGCCCGCCACGATCCGATTCTGGAAGTACATCACCAAAATGATCAAAGGAATCGTAACGACCATCGAGGCCGCCATGATCGATCCCCACGGTTGCTCATAGGAGCTCGTGCCGCTGAATTGTGAAATCACGACAGGAACCGTTTTCATATTATCGGTGACGGTAAAGGTGAGCGCAAACAGGAATTCGTTCCAGGCGCCGATGAAGGCCAGAAGTCCGGTTGAGATCAGCCCTGGGACCGTCAGGGGAAGCAAGACTTCCCAGAATACCGTCAAAGGTGATGCACCGTCGACGTAGGCAGCTTCCTCGAGTTCCTTCGGCAGGCTGCGAAAATACGTTGTCATCACCCAAACGGTAAACGGCATAGTAAAGATCAAATACGTAAGCACCAAACCGGGGCGTGTATTGAAAAGCCCGAGGCCTTTCAGCATGACGAACAATCCGGAGAGGACAGCGATCTGCGGGAACATCGTCATTGTCAGCACCAGGTAAAGCACCGCCCCCTTGAAACGGAAAGGAAGCCGGCCGAGAGCGTAGGCACACAGGCTTCCGAGGCCGAGAGCGATCAGGACAGTTGATCCTGCAATGATGAGGGAGTTGAAAAGGCTTCTAACAAAACGGGCATCCGCGAAGACAGCCTTATAGTGAGCGAACGTTAAGGATCTGGGAACGATATCTGTTGAGAAGAGCTCCTGGCTCGGCCGGAACGACGAGACGAGCGCGTATATGGCTGGAAACAGATTGAATATGAGAATGACGACGACGAGGAGGACGAACAACGCTTTAAGTACCATCGACTTGGAATCTTGGTCTTTCATTGTTACTGGAAGCTCGTCTTGCTGAAGCGCGTGTAGAGTACCACAAAAATCATGATGAATAGGAGGATGATAACTGACGTCGCGGAGCCCACTCCAGCGTCCAAAAAGTCTATCAGCTGTAGCCTATTGTAGGTTGCCATCGTAGCCATGTCTCCAGCGCCCCCAACCATGATATAGAAAATGTCGAACACTCGCAGTGCGTCGAGAGTTCGAAAGATCAGCGCGACGAGCAGGGTTGGCATGATGAAGGGAAATGTCAGAAAAAAGAACTTGCGAACCCCGGTGGCTCCGTCGATTGCGCCCGCCTCGTACATATCGCCTGGAATCATCTGTAGGCCGGCAAGGATCAGGAGAGCCATGAAAGGGGTCGTCTTCCAGACATCAACAGCAATAATAACCGGAAGGGCCGTCGCTGGAGTCGCGAGCCAAGCGATCTTCTCCGGGATGAGGTGGAAGTTTGGCAGCAAGAGATTTACGACACCATACACGTCGTTGAACATCCATTTCCAAATCTGCGACGAAACCACGGTTGGGATGGCCCAAGGAACAAGAAGTGCAATGCGGAAGAATGTTCTACCTTTGAAATTAGCATTCGCAACCAGCGCCACCGCCAGACCAAGAATGGTTTCAATCGTGACGGAGAAGAAGGTGAATATCAGCGTGTTCCAGACAGAACGCCACCAGTCCGGGTCGGAGAAAACAAACGCGTAGTTGTCGAAGCCGACAAAGCTTGCCGGGGTGACCCCGTCAAGCTTGTACTTCATAAACGAGTAAACGACAACTTGAGCGAGCGGGAAGCCGATCACCAGCAGCACGACGAGTACTGCTGGGACGATCAAATACCAAGCTAGGCGCCTTTGCCGGTCGTAGAGGTCAATTCCTTTGGGGCCACTTTCTGCTATTCCTTGGAAAAGGTTTAGCGGACGATTCGCTTGGCAACCCTCTCGACCTGCGAGACAGCGTTCTGAGGAGTTTCGCCGCCCGTTAGCACCTTATTCACGTTTTGAAAGAAGGCGGTTGAAAGCTGATTGTAATCAGCGCCAGTGACCGTTGAGGGACGAGCCACCGCATTGCTCAGAACGTCCAGGAGGTTCTTAAACCACGGATTTTTTGCGAGAATATCTGGGTCCGCGTAGAGGGCCGGCCGCGCTGGAAGCTGAGTCAGCTCAATCGCGCGCTTTTTCTGGGATTCTGCCGAGGCGAGGAAACGAACCAGATCGGCGGCGGCGTCAGGAGCCTTTGAATACGCCGAGACCATCAACTGCCAGCCACCGAGGCAAGCGGCGTTCTTGCCGTTGTCGCCACCCTTCGGCAAAACCGTGACATCGAACTTTCCGGCAATCGCGCTCTTTGGATCGTTGCCCAAAGCATACGGCATACGGCCAGTTGCGCATGAAGGCTGCATTACCCGCCTGCCAGACATTCCGTGCCTCTTCTTCGCCGTAGGTGGTGACGCCTTTGGGCGAGATCGTTCCGACCCAGCTCTTAGCCGTCTCCAGGGCCTTGATGGCATTGGGATTGTTGATGGTGACCTTCTTATCCGGCTCAACGATGCTCCCTCCGTCAAAGCTGTAAATCCACTCGATCGCATTGCAGGTGACGGACTCGCTCGCTTTTCCCTGGAATACAAAGCCTGTAAAATCAGGCTTGCCAGCCGCGCGCTCCCCTTCCTGAATCTTCTTCGCCATCTCGGTGAGTTCTTCCCAAGTCTTCGGTGGCTCTTTGTAGCCATATTTTTCAAGAAGATCCGTGCGATAATAGAGGATCCCGGCATCTCCAAACCACGGTATCGAGACCAGCCTGCCGCCGACGGTGTTGTTCTCGACGATCCGCGGGAAAAATTCCTTAATTTCATCCTCCTTATAATACTTCTTCATATCAACGGCATGGGGCGCGAGGATTCCCTGCCAGATGACATCTACCATATAAACATCGATATCGGGGCTTTTCGCTGCCCAATACTGTTGAAACTGCTGCAACGTGGCCGAAGCGTCGTTGGGCCGACTGATGTATTCGACCTTGTTGCCCGTCTTCTTTGCCCACTCTTCAGCGGCGGCTCTCGTCCAACGCCCCCCTTCACCGACGTCAGAATCGCCGGCAAACCGAATTGTAGCGCCAGCACCGAAAACGGCCGGCGAGAGGAAGGACACCAGGAACAGGGAACAAATCCATGGAACAAATCGCCTCAACGCCGATCTAAGCGAATTTGCAGGGAGGAATTTCGTGCGGGGAGTACTCAATGGGAAGAGAACGGAGGTACGCATAGTGGGGTCTATCGTGAACAAGGACAGGACAGTGAGAAAACCTCTCTCCGTCAAGAAAATTATTCCCGAGGAAAGAAGCTGAGATCCTTCCCGGCTGCGAACCAGCGCCTCTGGGAGAAACGCTGCTTGGCCTATCACCTTGACTCGATCCTAACGAACCGCTTTGACGCCGACTGCCCGGGGCGGCCTATTCGAGAATACAACAGCCGGGCGATTTCGGTTTCGGTTGGATAAGTTTGGCTGGGTTGCTCGCAATGCGATACCTTCGGAGCAATCCGGCGCAGCGCGTAAGCGGATATCTCCGCGCGAGCGATTCTCGTCTTCGGCGATGGGACATCGCCGCTACAAGGGTCCTTCCCGATAAAACGAGCCTTTCCTCTAACCATCAGTCCCGGGGGTTGGACGCCCCGAGATTGTCCCACGTGCCATACCAGCGCCACTGGAGATCGCTGTCCATATCCTGCGCCACCATTTTGTCTTCCGTCGTTTCGAAGGCCGCAACCAGCCGCCGCACTTTCTCCATGTAGCGCCGATACTCTGCCTCAGTTCCGATGTAGACGACTCCGTTCTTCTCGTCCTTGTAGGCATAGAAAACGTTCCCCTTCACAGTGCCCCGCAGGAGCTTATAAGGAGGAAGCGCCGCGTAGACTTCCCGCTGCTTTGGTGTCTCGGGGACTCGCGCCACGAAACCATTTTCCGAGAGGGACGTTATCTTCGTATTATTTCGAAGCCGCGCAACCGTTGAGAATTAGGAATCCGCAGAGGACGGCGAGCAGGGCGAAAAAATGAACGCCCGGTTCGATCGCCAAACCCCTCCTCGCGGCGGTCGCGCTCCGACTCTTCAGCTCGCTGTTCTGTATAATAGGATTTCAAAAAAAATTTAAATATATTATTAATAAATAGGAATAATAAGTGTGATTTTCTAACATTACTTTAAAAATTGTTGAAGATAATTAAAGTTATGAATGGCTGAAATGTATTAAAATAAAATTATTTTATTCTGACTTAATCCTCTCAATGAGTGCTTATAATTTATATTATATAAAATAATATTTATTTTTAAAGGATGTTTTAGTTTCAATTCCCGGAACATGATTATGAGTGCTAGATTAATGAATTTTTAAAATATTTAAAGAATAAAATTTTTATAATAAATAAATAATATAAAAAAAAAAAAATATATTTCTTGACGATGTTTGTCGCTCTTAATCTTGCGCACCACATATGCTTAACAACAAATCAAATAATAGCTAGTTAAAGAGTACGAACTAAAGTAAATATTTAAAAAATATTAAATAGTTAATAAAATTAATTAAAAAATTAAAAAAAAAAAATTAAAAAAAAAAATAATATTAATATTAATAAAATGAATAATTTAAAAATTGGATTTCATAGAGAGTAACTTAGGAATTGCGTGGATGCTTAGTTGAAATTCAGGCAAATCGCTTTACCTGCATACCACCAGGTCTCGCTTGGAAGCCGAAGTTCCACCCGTAGTTGTTGTTTGAGTAGTATGGGCTTCAATTGCACACTTAAGCAAATAGTAGACTGTAAGTGTCGCATAGAGTGATCTCAGGACGGTGAGTAGCACATCTGGCTTGATGTGGAGCGATTGTAAAGATTTCATTGAGCTGAGTTGCAAAGGGCTGATGTTTCTGGATTGCGAACGTTAGAGATGTAGTTGTAGCCCGCTTGACCTTGGATCGCGAGAGGATCCCCAGATCCAGAAGACTGGGCCTAACGCCAATGGTGAACAGATGCGCATCTGAGCTTGTGCTGGAAACAGTGCCATTAGTATTAACTTTGCGGCTCGTAAAGCCCTGATCGTCAAACTGGTAAGTTCCCCAGAAGTTCATAGCGAAATTATCCGTTGGATTCCAGACGAATTGGAAGTTAGCCCTGGAGCGCTGGCTGTTGTTGTAAGGATCTATGCTCTCGAAGGTGCTTTATTTGCGTTACCGTCTCAGCGAGCGCAGAGTCATATGAGAAACCGAGCTTGCCTATATTGGGGCGACTGGGTGAAATCGACGAGTGCACAACGTAGAGGAGACCGATTGCACGAAGCTAAGCTTGCAGAACGCCGGAGGCAAATCGTATTGTTAGACTATGCCGTCACGAAGACCAATGAATTATCGACGTGATCTTTTACATATTTCAGAGATCGAGCTATTTGTTGTCGCGTTGAAGTTGCAGCATTTCATGTAGGAGCCAAGGACACGAATTTCAACTTTCCATAATGAAGTTGATATCGTCCAATCGAAGGTCCAATGTGTGCCTGTAGAAGTTTCACTGCCCGTCTTCCACTTGGAGATAAATCGTTGAACTTGGTTTCTTGAACTGATTGCCGGTGTCTGCTTGGATGCCGCCGATATAGGCTATAGCCAGGCTGCAGATCCCGACATTGATATTATAGACACAACCGCCGACTCCAGAGTCGTTGAAAAGTAGTAATTTGTGAATAATATTGTACGGTGTAGAACGCTAACCAAGAAGGTGAATTAAGGGCACTTTGATGAGTTTTGAACTAAGGAAGATTTCTCTAATAAAATTAAAGCCTTTTGTCGCAATATATGCAGACTGTATATTGTAGACTGTCAGCAATACTGAGAGCGTAAGCTTAAACGTGAGTCATTACCTCTGGATCATCTCCGAGCATATGCTTTACGATCGGAGATAAATTCGAAGTAGGTGTCGTTTTCGTTGCCAGACGATGCGAGCGCTAGGTATATTATATTGCGGAATCTGGAACGAAGACGTCTAGCCGACTCCGTTGCCGGTAAAGCCCGTGTCAGCGCGGAACTACGGACGTATTGAATTGAATAAATATAAAAGGAAAAGCCTTCAGAGAGACTATTTCTTTGCCGGGCTACACGGGTCCGCAAGCAGTCAGGGTGATGGCGCACACCGACGCAGACTCCCACAGGACGGTTACCACACGCTGAGGTTCTTTCGCAGGGTCTATCGTGAACAAGCACAGGACAATGAGAAAAGCTCTATATGTCAAGGAAAATTATATCCTTTCACCACGGTGGGTCAGCGCTCCTGGAAGAAAAGATTCCAAATTCTCGCTGGGCGATGGCACAGCGAATATCGACGCACGAGCGACTCGTATCCTCACGGCGGCGATGAGGACATCGCTGCAACAACTCGTGCCAAGAATGAATTCATCAGTCTCCGCGGTTCTCCCACGTGCCATACCAGCGCGATTGGAGATCGCTGTCCATATCCTGCGCCACCATTTTGTCCTCCGTCGTTTCGAAGGCCGCAACCAGCCGCCGCACTTTCTCCATGTAGCGCCGATACTCTGCCTCAGTTCCGATGTAGACGACTCCGTTCTTCTCGTCCTTGTAGGCATAGAAAACGTTCCCCTTCACAGTGCCCCGAAGGAGCTTATAAGGAGGAAGCGCCGCGTAGACTTCACGCTGCTTTGGCGTCTCGGGGACTCGCGCCACGAAACCATTTTCCGAGAGGGACGTTATCTTCGTATTAGTTTCGAAAGCCGCGCAGCCGTTGAGAATTAGGAATCCGCAGAGGACGGCGAGCAGGGCGAAAAATGAACGCCCGGTTCGATCGCCAACCCCCTCCTCGCGGCGGTCGCGGTCCGACTCTTCAGCTCGCTGTTCTGTACAATAGGATTTCATAAAATAGGCAACCGCCTCTCCAAAGCCGAAGAGCGCACGTGCGAACACGTGCGCTCTCCTTACAGTTACTTTCGTCGTTGCAGACGGAGATTAGTTATCGAACTGGACTCGCCGCACCAAAATCGCTCCAAGAACCGTACCAACGATAGGTAAGATCGTTGTCCATGTTGTGAGCGACTTGTTTCTCCTCCGCCAGCTGCGCCTTGGCGGCGAGCGCCCGGAATTGCTGATACTGAGCCTCCTTGCCAACCCAGACCACGCCGGCTTTCTCGTCCTTATAGGCGTATATGGTTTTACCCTTCCAAGTGCCGCGGTGCAACTGATAGGCGGGCAGCGCGGCGTATGCCGCCTTCTGCTTGGGCGTCGACGGCGTGCGCGCCTGGAAGCCCGCGGACTTCAGCAGCGACTCCTGGCTCTTGGCCTCCATGCTCGCGCAGCCGGAGAACGTGAACAGCCCGCAGACGGCGGCGAGAAAGGCGACGACAACCAGATACGTCGCATCGCCAACCCGTCTCCTGCGGGGTTCCCCGTGTGATCCGTCAAATCGCTGATTTGAACAAGCGTGGGATTTCATAGAACAGTAACTTTGGAATTTCGTGGATGCTTAGTGCAAGTCAGGCGAATTCGCCTCGCCTGCCTACCACCAGGTCTCCGCTTGGATTCCGAAGTTCCACCCGTAGTTGTTGTTCGCGTAGTATGGGCTTCCAATGGCACCCTTGAGCGAATCGGACCAGACGGCCAGCGTCGCATAGAGACGCAGCTCAGGACGAGTGAAGAAGCCGCCTCTTGGCTTGAGTGTCGGAGCGATTGTGAATATTCCCATTGAACCTGAGTTGCCAAAGGCGGAGCCAACCCCTGGATCGCGGACGTTAGAGATGTAGTTGTAACCGGCCTGACCTTGGATCGCGAGAGGACCCCAGATCCAGTAGATGGGCCTAATGCCAATGGTGAACAGATGCGCATCCGAGCCCGTGCTGGAAACAGAGCCATTAGTATTGACCTTGTTAGCTCGTAAAGCCCTGGTCGTCAAACTGGTAGGTACCCCAGACGCCCATCGCGAAGTTATCCGTCGGATTCCAGACCCAGAAGGCGTTCGCCCGGCGCGCTGGCTGTTGTTGTAAGGATTGATACTCTCGAAGGTGCCGTTCGGCGCGTTGCCATCTGCGGCCCGCGCAGACGTCATACGCGTTAACCAGCTTGCCTACGTTGGCGCACCGGTGGCGTCGAAATCGACGAGTCCCCAACCATAGAGAAGGCCGACTTGGACGTAGCTAAGCTTGCCGAACGGCGGGAGGCAAGATCCCATTGCTGGACGATGCCGCCACCCACGCCACCTGAATTGTCGACGTGACCTTTACTGCCCTTCGTGCCATCGGCCTGACGGTCGTCATGTTGAAGTTGCCGCCCTGCATGTAGGAACCAAGGACCACCAATTTCAACTTCCCGACGAGGAAATTGATATCACCCCAAGCGCAGGTCCAAGTGCTGCCTGTAGAAGTTTCCCTGTACCGCCGTTCACTTGGAGGTCAACATTCGTTGAAGTTCGTATCACAATTGCACCTGCGAAGTCCCGGTGCCCGCTGTGGATGCCGCCGATAGTAGGCGATAGCCAGGCTGCCGATCCCTAGCATTGATATTATAGACGCCGCCACCGACTCCAGAGTGTCCAGGAAGAAGTAATCCTGTGGATGAATGTCGTACCGATCGTAGAACCGCTGACCACCCCAGAAGGTGACCTCAGGCGCGCTCTTGATGACGTTCTTGAACTCGAGGTAGCATTTCTCTACGATGCCAACATCAAAGCCATCTGACCTGGTATTAACGCTGTCCCCTTGTCGGTGCCGTCGAAGCCCTGGAAGCGTCATCTTGAACCGTGACGTCCATTACCTCGGGATCATCTCCGAGCATATGCTTTACGATGCGGAGCCAATTCGAAGTAGGTAGTCGTTTTCGTTACCCAGACGCTGCGTCGTTCGGCATCTGAAGGTTGCGGGATCTGGAAATCGAAGACGTCTGACCGACACCGTTGCCGGTAAAGCCCGTGCCGGCGCGGAAGTAGGCGGCCGTCTTGAAGTTGCGGGTGAACGTGTCGAGAGCCGGAATCAAAACGGGTCCGCCCTCGAGGCTGATTTGCTTTCCGTCCGGCCCGGTCAGTGTTCGCGATTGGGCGATCGAAGCGCTAAGGGCGACTTGCGCCTCCATGGACTTTATTTTCGCCTCCAACTGCGCCATTTGCGCTTTGAGCTGATCCATCTCGGTCGAGCTGGTCTGCGCAGAGAGCGTGCCGACACCGAGGCACGTGGCGCCTGCTACTAAGCCTAGTAGCAGACCTCGAGCTCGGGGCCGGGAGGTTGGATTTGGCAACGGGTGGAACGGCATCGGGAGGAATGGCATACGCATATAGAAGGGTCCTTTGTTTTTTGACGCGTCGACAGAAAATTAAGAATCCATTCATTAATCAAGAAGAATTTTAAAAAAATTAAAAAAAATTTGAACGTTTTGAATTTTGTTGTTTCGCGATGCCCTGCTAAAGCGCCCACGGCGTCATGGACGACGTCTCCCGGCATAGGGCCCTAAGCGCCTTTAGTCAGCCCATAAGCTCGCTTGCGCGCAGCCCGATGCCGCACGCGACTCGCGTAGAGACCAATGGCGAGCGCTAAAACGACCGCATGGAATCGTCGGAAAACGCGATAGGTCGGGGCGGTTCGGCTTCAACGCCCCTCGCATCGTCCAGCGCGGTGGAGCGGAAAAAAGTCGCCGCCGGCCACCCCTCCTCTTGGCTTTTTCTTGTCATAGATTCGCGCTGACACCATTGTGTCGCCCTCATGAGGACGGCGCCCCCCCCACTCAACGGAAGCTTCGCAGAACCCCAAAGTGCCAGAGGGAGATCCCGGCCACGGCGGCTTGGCGGCTGGATGAAGGCACTCCCGGTTCCGTTTGCGCGCCGTTAACCTCAGCTGGAACTCCGGGGCCTGCCGGATGCGCGCGAAGACAGCGAGTCGCACCAATTCCTCCGGCTTCGACCATTGCATGATTGGAAAATATTATGACAAGTGAACACGAAAGCGGCCGGCCGGCCGGCGAATGGTGGCGCGGCGGCGTTATTTACCAGGTTTACCCGCGCAGTTTCGCCGACAGCAACAGGGACGGCATTGGGGACCTGCCTGGCATCACCGGCAAGCTCGATTACATCGCGAAACTCGGCGTGGAGTGCGTTTGGATATCACCTTTCTTCAAGTCACCGATGAAGGATTTCGGCTACGACATCACGGACTACTGCGCTGTGGACCCGATGTTCGGCACGATCGAGGACTTCGAGCGTTTGATGCAGCGCGCCAGGGAACTGGGTCTGCGCGTGATGATCGACCAGGTGTTCAGCCACACCTCCGACCACCATCCCTGGTTCAAAGAGAGTCGCTCGAGCGGGGACAACCCCAAAGCGGATTGGTTTGTCTGGGCCGACTCCAAACCGGACGGCTCGCCTCCCAACAACTGGCTCTCGGTTTTCGGCGGTTCCTCATGGCAGTGGGACACGCGACGTTGCCAGTATTACTTGCACAACTTCCTTGCGAGTCAGCCGGACCTCAATTTCCACAACGAAGAGGTTCAGGCGCAGATTCTCGATGTCGCGAAATTCTGGTTGGAGCGTGGCGTTCACGGTTTTCGCCTGGACACGGCCAACTTCTATTTTCACGACAAGGAACTGCGCGACAACCCGCCCTGGGGCGACATTCCGCGTACCGACGGCACCGTGCCGCTCAACAACCCCTACGCTCGTCAAAAGCACATTTACGACAAGACGCGGCCGGAAAATCTCGGCTTTCTCAAACGCCTGCGAGCCCTTCTTGATCGCTACCCGGAGACCGCGACCGTCGGCGAAATCGGTTCCGACGATCCCTTCGGCACCATTGCCGAGTATACGTCGGGAGGAGACAAGCTTCACATGGCTTATCTGTTCAACCTGCTCACCACCGAGTTCAGCGCCCGGCACATCCGCGCCACCGTGGAAAGCCTTGAGGCGCGCATTGGAGACGGCTGGCCGTGCTGGTCCTTCAGCAACCACGACGTAACGCGCGTGCTTACCCGTTGGGGTGGCGTCAATCCGCCGGAAGCCCTTGCCAGGCTGCTGATGGCGCTGTTGTTGTCATTGCGCGGCAGCATGTGCATCTACCAGGGAGACGAACTGGGGCTTACCGAGGCGGACATCCCGTTCGAGAAGCTTCAGGACCCTTACGGCATGATATTCTGGCCGGATTTCAAGGGACGAGACGGTTGCCGCACCCCCATGCCCTGGACGGCAGATGAAAAATACGCCGGGTTTTCTTCCGTGGAACCCTGGCTGCCGGTTCCGGAGGAGCACCGCCTTCGCGCGGTCGATCTTCAGGAGCCCGCCTCCGATTCCGTCCTGAACGTCTGCCGCCGTTTCCTTGCCTGGCGGCGCGAACATCCTGCGTTGCGCTCGGGCGATATCCGCTTTGTCGACACGCCGGAAAGCACCCTCGCGTTTGTTCGGGAGGATGGGAGGGAGCGCATCCTGGCCGCGTTCAACCTCTCCTCGATTCCCGCCTTAATACCGCTTTCACCCAGCTTCACTCTCACAGCCCTGAGAGGTCATGGCTTCACCGAAACTCTCCACGAGGACCAGATTCAGCTGCCCCCCTACGGCGCCTTCTTTGGCGCAGTGAAAGCGTAACAGCGGGGTGGGAGGAGAGCCCGGGCAGTATGCTCGCCGGAGAGAGAGCAAATGCCGAAAAGAACTTCCGAAACGGCGCCATCGAAGATAAGGGAGGGCGAGGCTCCCGCCGAGCCGTAGCTTTCGGTAATTGCTCTATTTGTGATGCAAAGTCGTGGCGGCCCCCGATTATAACGTGAGTCTGCCTGTCCTCTTCTTCATGCCCGTCCATCCGTAATCTGCGGATAAAACCGCCTCGTTTGAACTTGTCGACCACAAGCATCCCGGGGCCGCCTGAATCCGCAGATGGGCTCAGATCAAAGACCAAATGGCCCTGGTTAAGCCTCAAAGCTGACTTCTTCTGAGACTTCATCGCCAAGCCCCGCGCAACTCACCCGGCGTCTTTGCCATGCTCTGACCTATTTCTTGACCGATTGAGAAAAAGTCGCCTCCCGCGCGCTTTTCGGAATTCATTTACGAGAGAGGCACCGGCATCTACCAAGAGGCCTCTCCGAAGAGGTGCATCTGTGAGGGATTTTCCCATTTTCCTGGCGCCTTTCTCAAAACAGGCTTTTTTGGACGACGCGTCGCTCGTGCAGCCAGGTCATCGAGGACCGCACTCCATCGCAAAAGCTCCTTGTGAGCGGCGACTTTCAGCAGCTCCAACCGCCGGCGATGGCTGGCTTCCATGGTCGCCAAGTCGCCCGCGCGGCTCGAAAATTTCCAGGCGGAATGCCGTCGCGCCCGTGCTGCCAGCTTTTTCAATCCCGCCAACTCATGAAGCACGTCGTCCGTCAATCGCAAAAGCGTGTGAACGGAAAGGGCGGCCGACGCTCCCTTGAGCCCCATTTCCACGCGGCCCGCCGCGGCCTCGAGACGATCGAGATCGCGAGCCTGGTAGGCGGCTTGAACTTCGTGCCAGAGTTCGCGTTCCCGCCAGCCCTGGTTTCGGTTGGCATCGGGATGCAACTGGCGGACAAGCTTGCGGTACAGGGTCTTCAAGCGATCCTTCTCCGGGTGGCGCTCGGAATGCCGATTCGCGGGACCCGGGACGTGGTCTCCGCCGCCACGGCTTTTGGCGCGCTCGCGTTCCAAAACTTTGTCAAGGTCGGGCGCGGGACGCCCGGTCATCATCTCGAAGATTTCGGCAATCGATTCGTAGAACGCGCGGAACTTCGCCTTGCCGGACCTCGGTTGTCTGTCGAAAATCCGGACGTCAAATCCCGGCGGCAAATCGCTCTCTCCAAACATGTGCTCGCCGTCGAAACCCGAGCCGGCATCCCCTTCGGTGTCCTCGCCAGGCTCGTCCTCTTCTCCTGCGGCGGATCGGTTGAGCCCTTCCATCACGCGACGATAGGCGGTCGCCTGCGTGCAACCGCTCCACATCACCTCTTCTTCGATAGCCTCGACGATGCGCTGTTTCTCGGCGGCGGCGGATTCCGTCTCCCGGATCTCCGTCAGCAAGGCGCCAAAAGTACGCGCTTCCCATCGGTTAAAGGCGGGAATGTCGTTCGTTTCGAAGGTCTCAAGCTCCGCGCGGGCCTTTTCCAAACGCCGTTCGGCGCTCCAGTACTCGCCAAGCGCGCGGCTGCGAATCGGCTCATTGTCCACCACCACCAAATGCCACGCACCTTTCGACAGAAAGGGGGAAAATTTGCGCGGCCCGTCAGCTCTTCTCCTCTTTTTTTTCACGACCAGGTGACGCTACGATGCCGCGGAGTTGTCGCAAGCGGGAACATTGGAGCAAATGCGACAAATCATGAATCTTTCCGGACATGCGCGACGCGAACTTGCGCGGGGTGTTCGCCTGCCCCTGGAATCGCGCAATCGGCTACGAGGCCGGGGTCGAAGCGGCGGCCGGCAAACGCCGCTTTGACAAGCTTGATGTGTTCGAAAAGGTGCGCCCGATGAAACCGAAATTCTGCGGAAACACGCATTTCTGGCTCGAAAGATAATAGTGCACGATCGGGGCTGAGTCGGCCGCGCTCAAATCCCAGGCCGTATTGAAGACTTGCCTCTCGTCCACGGTCATTCGCGCGGTCTGCCGAAGATGCTCAGCCCAAGTGGATACCTGGAATTCCAGCCGAAACATGCCGGGCTCATGCAGGCTTTCGTCGAGCCGGCAATCGAACGCCCCGTTGCGCCGGAGTGAAGCCTGAACTTCTTGCATCAAAGCGTAGAACCGCTCCCGATCCGCGCGAGCGATTGCGTATTTGATCGTAACGGTAATCGGGCCGTCATCGTGGTCAGGGCAGGCGGGAAAATTGTACTGGGGATTGAGCGGCGCCGCATCGACGCTCGCCTCGACGGCGAAGTCGATCGAAAATCGATGTCCGAGGGCCAATACGGCAAGCGCCAGGACAGCTGCCCCCGCAAAGGTGAGATCGAGACCGGCGTGCGCCGCTCCCGCACCCCATACCAGCGCTCCGATGGCGATGCCGCCTTGTCCCAGCATGATTTGGAACGCGTTCATCCGCCCGCGAACCCATCCCGGCATCACGCGCTGTCCGGCCACCCAAAGCTCCGATCCGGCCAGCGCCCAGGCCACGCCGGCAAGTGCCGCGCAGGCCATCAAGGTGGAGAACTGGCGCATGAAAGCCCACGTGAGCAGCACGACGATCATAATGACCATGGCGACTGAAGTGATCGCGTTGGGCGAGATTCGCTCCCTGAGGTAGGGGAGTACGAACACCGCTCCTACCAAAGACCCGACGCCCACGCACGTAAAGACAAGGCCAAGTTGCGAGGCGGAAAGTTGCATTTCTCTCAGGGCGATCACAGGCAGAAGTGCCGGCACAATCGAGATAACCAGCGAAAAGAGGAGGTTCCGGAAAAGAATGACCCTCATGCGGTGCGAGTTACGCGCGTAGCGGAGCGAGCTGATGAAAGACTCCGTGAAGCTTTCGCGAAGACCGGTTGACTGCGTTTCGCGCGGCTTCCACTGCAGTACGGCAAGGGCAACGACTACGAACGTCAGAGCATTGACTGTGATGAGGAGCGGCGGGCCGAGCAGCGGCAGAAGGAAACCGCCGAGAGCGGGACCTACGATTCCGGAGAGGTTCAGCTGCACTCCTCCGAGCGTGATTGCGGAGGGCAGCTCCTCTTTGCTCACGATGTCCGGAACAATGGCCCCCCAAACCGGGGCGCTAAACGCAAGACCGATCCCAATCGCGAAGATGCAGGCCAGCACGGCATTTGGATGGATCACTCCCATCCATGCCCCAGCGGCAAGAACCGCTGAGCCGGCTCCCTGCCAGAGCACAGCACTCACGATCACAGTGCGCCGGTTCGCGATGTCAGCCACGGCTCCCGCTGGCAGCGTGAGCAGGAAGAAAGGAGCGGAGGCCGCGGTTGCCATGAGCGAAAGGGAGAGCGACGAAGCGCCCAGATCGTGCATCAACCACGTCGCGGCAAGGTCCTGGGCCGAGACGAACGTGCCCGACAACACACTCGCAAGCCAGAGGCGCAAAAACACCGGATTTCGAAGCGCAAAAAAGGTCGAGGTCGGTTTCGTTTCCATCGCAGCGGCATGAAAAATAGCCTCACGGCTTCGGGCCGTCATCCAAATTTGCCTTCAACCGTTCAATCGCAAGTCCCCGCGAGTCCATGCGCGCGACCGAGCCGGCAGCTACCGGTCGAAACGGCCGGCGATTGCAGGTCCCGCGCCAAATCGCGGCGCGAAAGGGGTCATCCCTCGGAGGTGGCAGCCGCCAATCTCGGCTTCGGCATTCTGGAGGTGTTCGTAAAGGTGCGACCCGAGAAGCCAAAGCCGGGCAGATGCATGAATCTCTGGGTTGAGCGAAAGTGGCGCACGGCCGGCCCAAGGTTCCCCTCGTGCAACTCCCAGGCTTTCTTGTAGACCTTGGTTTCCTCGATGGTCATCCGCTGGTTCTGGCGAAGATGCTCCGCCCAGGTGGATACCGTGTATTCCAGGCGGAACAAGCCGGGCTCTTCGAGGCTTTCGTCGAGCCGGCACTGGAAGGCGCCGTTGCGCCGGCACGTCGCCTGAACTTCCTGCATCAAAATGCGGAACTCGTCCCGATCCGTGCTGGCGATGGCGTAATCGATCGTGATGGTGATCGGGCCGTCGTCGTCATCGGGGACGGTGGGAAATTGGTGCCGGTCATCGAGCGGGGCCGCGTCGACGATGGCTTCCGAGGCGAAGTTGAGTGAAAAGCGATGTCCGATCACCAGCACGACAAGGGCGAGAACCGCCCCGCAGGCAAAGGTCATGTCCAGCTCGAGGTGGGCGACTCCCGTGGCCCAGAGAACGGCCCCGAACGCCATGCTGCCTTGTCCGAGCATGATGAGAAACGCGTTCATCCGTCCGCGCACCCATCCCGGCATCACGCGCTGTCCGGCCACCCAAAGCTCGGATCCCGCCAGGGCCCACGCCACGCCGGCAAGTGCCATCGATACCATCAGGGCGGGCACCTGGCGGATGAGGGCCATCGAAAGAAGCACGAACACCATGATCACCATGGCGATCGAGGTGATCGCATTGGGCGTGATCCGCGCCCGGAGGTACGGCAGCACGAAGACCGCGCCTCCCAGGGAGCCGACTCCCACACAGGCGAAAATGAGGCCGAGCTGCGCCGCCGAGCAGGCGCATTCCCTGAGGGCGACGACGGGCAGGAGCGCCGGGATCACCGAGATCACAAGAGAAAAGAGCACGTTGCGGAAAAGGATGACCTTCATGCGCTGGGAGTTCCGCGCGTAGCGCAGCGAACTGATGAAGGATTCCGTGAAGTTCTCGCGCAGCTTGGCCGAGGGCGCCTGGCTCGGCTTCCACTGCATGACAACAAAGGCAACCACGACAAAGGCCAGCGCGTTGAAGGAAATGAGCAACGGCGCGTCGAGCAGCGGCAGCAGAAAACCCCCAAGAGCAGGGCCCACGATCCCGGAGAGGTTCAATTGCACTCCTCCCAACGTGATCGCGGAAGGAAGTTCCTCCTTGCTCACGATGTCCGGAACGATGGCGCCCCACACCGGAGCGCCAAAGGCGAGCCCAATGCCAAGGGCGAAGATGCAGATCAGCACGGAAATCGGGTTGATCACGTCCATCCACGCCCCGAGGGCCAGGAGCGCGGACCAGGCCGCCTGCCACAGGACCGCACCGACGATCACCGCGCGCCGGTTCACGATGTCGGCGATGGCTCCGGCGGGCAGCGTGAAGATAAAGAAGGGTGCCGAGGCGGCGGCGGCCATCAGAGAGAGGGTCACCGAGGAAGCCCCCACATAGTGCATCACCCACGTTGCCGTCACGTCCTGCGCCGAGACGAACGTGCCCGACAGCAAGGTCGCCAGCCACAAACGGCAAAACACCGGGTTTCGAAGCGCAAACCACGTCGAAGCTGATTTGTTATTCATGCTGAGCGGGATAAAAATACCTGCAAGCCCTCAAGCCGCCATCCAAATCTGCCTTTCCGCTGCTTGATGCAGCGTGAGCATGCAAACGGATACAAGCCGACGGGACGCACGTCTCTTCCTAAAGGCTCTCACAAATCCTTTTACGCGCGGCTCCCGCTGAAAGACGATTCTTTCTTCACGACGCGTACGCTCCGACGCGTCACCCAGTTTCCGGAACGCCCTGCTTTCTCCAGGAAGCTAAGCGAAGCAGCGAGCCATCCCGAGGCTATGGACGCGGAAATGGGGATCCCGTTGTCGAGGTTTGCAGACCGACTCGCCAATACGGTCTATTCGCTTTAACTATGATCCCTATCTTGCATCCATGGGAAGGCCTAAGAATCATCGGGCGAGACCCTCCGAGAGCCGCATGAAAAGCGGGCAGGCGCTTCTCGATCGGATCCCCCTATTCCTTGACCCCGCCGGCGGTCAATCCGCCGATGACAAATCTCTGGCAAAGAAGGAAAACAAGGGTGATCGGAACGCCGCTCAAAACCGCCAATGCGGAAAACCGGCCCCAGAACTTTTTCTGTTCGAACAAAAAAGAATTGGCGCCCACCGCCAGGGTCCAGTTGTCGTTGGATTGGAGAACAACAGACGCCACCGGATATTCCGACATGTAGGAAATAAACGAGAGGATAAACACCACGGCAAAAATCGGAACGCTCATCGGAAGGAGAATCCAAATAAAGGTTTGGAATCGATTCGCCCCGTCGATTCGGGCCGATTCCTCCATGCTCGCCGGAATCATTTCAAAATACCCTTTGATCATCCAGATATAGCCCGAGATGCCGCCCAGATAGACCAGGACGAGCCCGGCATGCGTGTTAAGCCCGAGCCATTTCGCGTACTGCCCCACGAAATCGAGAATCACATAGAACGCGATCAGCGAGAGAACCATCGGGAACATCTGCAGGATGAGCAGACTGCTCAGTGTCGCGGACCGAAATTTAAACTGAAGCCGGGCAAATGCGTAGGCAGCCGTTCCCGAAAGGCATATGATGCCGGCGGAAGCGATCAAAGAGACCTTGATCGAATTCCAAAACCAGCGCAACGGAGGTGTCTCTGCCTTGATGAGGCGCGTTTGTCCGCTGGCGGCGTCGACCACTTCTTCGTAAGGAATGCCGAGAACGAATTTCCAGTGATCGAAGCTAACGTTTTCGGGAAGCAAACGGCTCGGCGCCATGTTCCCCTGGCTGAATGAGGCCGATACCACCATCAGGAAGGGAACCAGGATCAACGTCAGAAAGCAAATGAGGAAGGCATGCGAAGCAAGCCTGCCTGCCATTGCTTTTTGCTCGGCAGTCATTCGCTTATAACTTCACTCTCCTTCCGGTCATCTTGAGATTTATCCAGGAGAGAAATCCCACGATGAAGAAGAGCACGGTGGCGATTGCGCTGGCGAGACCATAGTTCGTCCCGGAATCGCGAAAAGCTATGTTGAAGGTGTAGTTCACCAAAAGATCCGTTTCCCCGGCGATTCCGCCGCCGACCATCTTGGGACCCCCGCCGGTGAGCAGATAGATAAGATTGAAGTTGTTAAAGTTGAACGCGAAACTCGAGATGAGAATCGGGATCATTGGACCGAGCACAAGGGGCAGCGTTATCCGGAAGAAGTCGACGACCCGGTTGCTTCCGTCAATGGCGCTTGCCTCGTAGATCTCCGTGGGAATCGATTGGAGCATTCCCGTGCAAATCAGCATCATGTAAGGATAACCCAGCCAGAGGTTCACCAAGAGAACCATCGCGCGCGCGCTCCAGGGATTCGTCTCCCACTCGGGAGCGAAGCCAAAAAGGCCCCTGAGAATTTGGTTGGCCGCGCCGAAATCCTGATTGAACGTCCCTTTCAGGATCAGGATCGAAAGAATCGCCGGTACCGCGTAGGGGAGAATCAACAGCGTGCGGTAGACTCTCCGAAAGGCGAGGTCCTCCCGTTGGAGGATGACCGAAAGCAGCATGCCCACAGCGAATGTGGATACGACGGATATTCCCGAGAACGCGACTGTCCAAAGAAATATCCTGATGAACGGACCTTGAATTCGGGGATCTGTGAGAATTTGGGCATAATTGGCAAAGCCGGTGAAGGTGCGGAAACCTACACCCACCTTTTCTCCCTTCTCGTTGACGAAGAAGCCCTGTGTGAAATCAGGCCTGATGACGGTGCCATCCTTCTTGCTGGTCAGCGAGCCATCCTCATTAGGCGTCCACAGACGCTCCCTCGATCCAAACTTCGCAAGACCTTCCATCCCCACCAGCCTCTCGTCCGGGAGAGCGAATTGGAGGGGCCTCATCGGCATGAAAAGCTTCTCCCGGGTGATCTGACCCATTTCCAAGGGTTTGCCGCTCACCTCTTCGGCTGGCGCCAGCGCCATCAGTTTCACGGGCTCTTGCCCGGTTATCGATCCCCCGGGCTTCAGATCGAAAGGCTCCGATGCAAAGCGTTTGGTCGGATCTTTCTCATCCTCTATGTAGAGGATGAATCGTCCGTCTTCCTGAGCGTACAACTTGTATTTGTACGAAGCCGTTCCAACGGGAATCGTTTCCTGAAGGAACAACCCCAGGGAGCGGTCAAAAGTGAGAAGGTTCTTTGAACTGTACTTCGTGAAACTTAGGAAAACCATGTAAGCAATCGGAAAGATCACGAAGAGCCCAAATCCGAGAAGCCCCGGAAAGAGATACCGGTACGTGTAGGCGGCTTCACTAAGAAAAATGTACACGCCCAAGCCGATCACGATCAACATCGCGAGCGCCACCCAGGCCGCTCCGGCGTAATAAACAATAAAGTTTATGTAGAGCGCCGGAATTGCAAAAAGCGCCACGAGGACGTGCCGGATCTGCAACCTCCCTTTCACCCTTATTTTTCGATGAGCTTTTCGGCTTCGTCCAACGCGGCTTGGGGACTGGCGCGTCCCGTCGTGGCGACCTGGAGAGCTGCCCCCAAGGAACTCCAGAACTTTCCAATCTGGGGAACGTTGGGCATAACGACCCCGTCTTGCGCGCTCTGATAAGTCATTTTGATCAAGGGATTCTTGGCGCTCAACTCTTCGGCGAGAGCTTTCAGCGCAGGAACGCCGATTGCGATATCGGCGTCGATGGTTCTCAAACCGTCTTCCGTGCAGACGTATTTCTCCAGGAACTGCACCGCGAGATCGCCGTTCGGGGATGCTCGGTTTATCAGCGCAGACAGGACGCCGACAAACGGCCTCCCCGGCTTGCCATTGACTCCGGGCAACGGAGCGAGGTTGAAATCGATTCCGCATTTTCGGAGTTCAACCCAGGCCCATGGCCCGCTCACCATCATCGCGAGCTCCCCTCTGCACATTTTCTGCTCCATCACGCTGTAGGTGCTTCCCTTCGGCATGATGCCCGCATTGATGAGGTCCACAATTTCCTGAAGGCCCTTGACTGCGCCCGGAACGTTGACGCCGGTCTCTTTGACATCATAGCCCCCTTCGACCTTTTTGAAAGGATACCCCCCGTCGCTGGCCAGAAAGGGCCAGCTAAAATACGGGGTGTTGTAGTCCCACATAATCGGAATCACGTTGGGATTGCTGACTTTTAATTCCTTGGCGAACGCGGGGATCTCCGAGAGCTGGGTCGGAGGAGTGCCTGTGACGATCTTCTTGTTATAAATCAGCGAGACTGCCTCGAGGGCAAGCGGGTAGCCCCAAATCTGCTTGTTGTGCGTTACGGCGTCCCAAGTCATCGGAAGGAAGGCCGCTTTGAAATCGTCCTGGACCTCCAAGGGCTTGAGAAGACCGGCATCGGCCCATTCTCCGAGCCGGTCGTGGGCCCAGATGACGATGTCGGGGCCCTTGCCGCTTTGAGCAGCAGACTGGAACTTGTCGGTGAGCCCATCCGGAGTGTCAACTTTCACGGGGATCCCGAGATCCTTTTCAAATTTCTTGCCGAGCTCAGTGAGGCCGCGCCAACCCTTGTCGGCGCTTATCCAAACGAGGAGCTCGCCGTCGGTCCAGGAAAACGCCCGAACCGCGGAGAAGAGTACGAAGATTAGACAGAGGGGAATCTTGATCATAGGATTGGTGGAATTGCCGGACAGACAGGCTCGTCGGCTGACAGGCGGGGCTCCCGGGGTTCATCGACTTGCAGTCGGAACCTTGGGGGATTAATGACCAATGCGGTCATCGACCACCACAGGAGAGAGGGCTTTTTCATGTGGCGCTCTGATTGGGGGGTCGAATACAGAACTTGCTATTCGTACCTGTGTTTAAGAGACCCCAATTCCTGACGCGACACAAGGCGAAAATGGCACAAGCCGGATGTCACGGCAAAGCCGATCCAAACCGCTCTGACCGTGTTGTGCTATCCCTGTGGACGGCCAAAGGCGATTTCTCATGGCCGCCGGTCCGAATGCTTGATCATGCGCGTGTTGCGGCTACAGTCGAGGCCACGAGTCATGGAGGAAACCATCATTCACGATACTGTGCTGCAGGCGGCGGAACTCCTGCGCTCTCTGGAAAAGGCCGGCGCCGAGGGCGGTCTGAAGGCGGAACTTGTCGGGGGCAAAGGCCGCAAGGGCAAGGAGGAGGCTCTCGCCGCCCTGATCGCGCGACGCGAAGTGTTAAACCTCGGACCAAAGAACAACCCGCGATTCGCACTGGCAAGACTCTGCGACCTCCGCGATCTGGCACGCACCGCCATCGAGGAAAAGGCCGTTCCCGGGTGCGCGGCGCTTTTCTCGAAGCAGGAGCTCACCCAAGGGTGTTCTCCCGCGGTGGAGGAGGCGTTCGACGCGGCAATTGAGGAACTCGTCCGGGAGAGGCGACTGGTGCGCGCTCAGCGAGGGAAAGCAATCTACTATCTTCACACGGCGTCCTTTGATTCCCCGGCGGGGACCGATGGAAGATGGCATGCCGCGACGCAAAGGGCGACATCCTCGCTCACCATCGAGCGAATCCAACAGGCGTATCGCGAAATTGTATGGGACACCGGATTTTCAGACGTCACGATCTCCGAACTGCAACGACGGGCTGGCGTGACGCTCGACGCCCTCAAGCGCTGGCTTCTTGAGGAAAGCCGCGCGGGTCGTGCGCTGCCGACACGCGGCGATTGGTCGCTGGCCGACAGCGAGACGCGTGCCGCCGCCATCGATATCGGAGGGGAGCCGCACTTGCGCGTTCGTTTCATCTCGTGAAACTTTCGGAGCTGCCGATCAATCCGTTTGACGACAACGTCGTCTTTGAACCGCGCGAGGCGGAGCACCCTATTGAGGGCTTGAACGACAGGCCGCTCCTGGCGTTGCTCAAACAGTTCGAGCGGCTGGAATCTGAACCGCGCCCGCGCCGGAAGCCGCTCCGTCTCAAGGCTCAGCTGGTCACCTCCGCCGAGCCGGGCTACGGCAAGTCGCACCTGATTGGCCGCCTCTTCAAAGAGCTCGGCGAGCGCACGACACAGGTTTATTTGCGCCCCTTTCAGGACGCGGGCTCGTCGTGGCGCTCGATCCTGCACAAGGTCGTGCAGGAACTGGACCGGCCCGATGACCCCCATCTCACCACCGCCGGGCCTGGGCAGCTCACGCAGCTCGACGCCATCGCTTTTGGCGCCATGGCGCATCTGCTGGCGGGGCTTATCGAGAAAGGCCGCGCCGATTGCGAAAACGGCGCCGAGGTGGCCCAGGCAATGCGCCTCGATCCGCTCGACGCGTTTGGCCACGGGCGGGACGGCCACTATCTGCTCGGCTGGATGCGTGCGCAATTCCCCGACTTGCTCCCGCACCTCCTCCGCGAACTGCGCGAATCCGGAGTGACCCTGCACTCGCCAATGCGCGCCTGGCTGCGGGTGTTGCACGCCTACGCTTTCTCGGACGAGGGCCTGGAACGCGACGCCGCGATGGAATGGCTGAAGGGCAACGGCCTCTCCGCCGAGGAGGCGGTGCTGCTAGGCCTCGATGAGCGCGAGATCGCGGCGTTTGAGGATAGTGCTTCGAAGCGAAACGAAGACGCGATGCACCGGCTTCACGATATTCTGACACTCGCCGGCTTTTACCGGCCGTTCCTCTTCTGCTTCGATCAGACAGAACTCTTTACCGCTGCCCCGGATCTGTGCGCGGAATTTGGCAGCGTGATCGAGCAACTGGTGAATCACGGGCTCAATCACATGATCGTAGTCACCACGAACCTCGAACCGTGGGCACGCGTCATCGTGAGGAATTTTCAGACGGCTTACATCGACCGATTCAGCCCGCCCATCGAGCTGGAGGGAATGACGCGCCCGCAAGCGCTCTCCATGGCGCGCCAGCGGCTCGCGGGCAGCGGCGTAGCCGACATCGAAATCCAGACGTTTTGCGACGATCGCTGGCTCGATGGCGTCTTTCACGACAAGAAGGCCCACAGTGTCCGTGCCTTCCTGCGATTCTGCGCTCGTCGTTGCGCTGATCTCTCCGAAGGGAGGGCGGCCGTCGCACCGGAACGGACGGTGGATGACTATTACACCCATTACGAGCGCGAGGTGCGGTCGAAGCCGATGGTGTTTGATCCTGATATCTTGCGGTGGAGTGTGGCCGAAGAGGTGGCCGCCGGCGCGCTCCCGGGCGTCGACGTCCAACGCTTCCACGATCCGAAGCATCTCTTCCCGATTGCTTGGAAAAGCCGCTCGCGCCAGACCCTCTTCGGTTTTGAGGATTCCTCGCATTCGCGCCGATGGGACACCATCCTTCGCGAGGCTGGAAAACTCGCCACGGCGGAGGACGCGCCAAGGATGGAAACGCGGATCGTCTGCCTCCGAACACCCGAGCAACCGGAGATTCCGGGTCCGGGGTGGCGCGCCCTGGGGCCGAAGTTCGAGGAGGCCGGCGGCTACTTTTCGGTGCACGTGCTCCTGGAGCAGGATATGGCGGCTCTCTTCGCTTGCTACGAACTCTACGCGAACGTCGTGGAAGGCAATGCCCAGATCGGTCGGGACGAAGCGTTGCTATTCATTCGCGAAAAGCTCCGGCCGTTGTGGAGCCGCTTGATCCAGGCGCCCTCCCCTTCGTCCATGCCGAAGCCTGGCCCGCCGTCGACCGAACGACCTTCAAGGCGGCTGCTCGCCAGGATTCGCGCGGCGATGGCAATCCGGCTTTTCTGAGCCTTCTCCTCCGCGTTACGTCAAGCGGCTCACAGCAGGCATTGCTAATGCTGATTCTGGTTCCCGCAAAATCCAAGGACACGTTAGAGCTTGCCAATCAACGGGTGTTTCCTTAGGTAGAAGATGGCTGCGAGCTGCGCTGGGCAAAACGGCCCTAATGATGAATGACACTGAGAACAAGCCGATGACGTTTTCCGAGGTAATCGAAGTGCGTCGAAAAACGGAGGCTGTTTCCAAATTTCTCCACGAACGGCTGGCGGGCTATATTGAGACTTTGCGGCCGCTCTTTGTTCCCGATCGCTACATCGGAAAACTCGCAGGCGGCAAATTCGACGTGCACGGTTCGGACCGCGCCCTCGCTGAAATACAGCGAAAATACCGCGAATTCACAGCCAAGCCCTTTGACCTTTCAGTCGAATTCGATCCTCATTGGCTCTCACTCGTCGGCAGCCGGCTCGATCTGCAACGCTGGGCGTACACGCACACCATCCAAACCGGCGGAGAGACAAAGGCGATTACGATTACCTCCCCCAGCCGTTGGATTCTGACCTACCGTTCCGATCTCACCGTCGTCCAAATGGCCGAGGCCATGGACGGCAAGGAGCGCGCTCCCATTGAGCTCCGCCGGCAATTTGTGGTAAACGCACTCGTCATGCTACTGGCCGTCGGGAGAAATCCCGGACTGGGACATCTTATGGAGGGGCTGCACTACCGCCTGCAGAACGAGGTTTTTCACGGTCTCTCCAACCTTCCCCTCGTAACTTTCACATCCCCCCTGCCCTCATTCCGGCCCTCCGATGACCTTATCCTTGAGGCGACCGGATTCTCCGGGGTTCCCGCCTTCATCGAGTTGCTGGATATCGAAGCCATCCGCGGCCTGCGCGACCCGCTTCGCGAGCAAATCGACCAACTCATTCGATAGCCCTTCCGGTCTTATCCGTCCTCATCCGCGCAGTCCGCGGTTCAAAGGTCCTTCAGGTGCTCCCAGCCTGAGCGTCTTCGGTGGACCGCCAATGAACGCTCGGCTCCAGTTTGCCGTTTTCGACAAACAGTTTCGCCGCTTTCAAAACCACATCCTGTGCCACCAGCAGTTCCGTCGGATACTTGCCTGGTTGCTGGCCGACGGCTATTTCGACGCTGCCCCCACTCTTGTTAGGATCGATGGCCGTGAAAAAGGTCTCGTGGTCCCCCGTTGCATAAACGACATAAGCCTCCGGCCCCCCACCGATCGTCATGTGAATCTTCCCTTCGCCTTCCAGACAAATAATGGTGTGTTCCTTGCCGTTTAATTCCTTGATCGCCTTGCCAACCCGCTCCCACTCCGGATCGGTAACCAGTTCGTAGGAGTCTCCGTCTTCAATGGATAAATGTTTCGCGAACATGCGGGGTTCCAGCGGTTAGTTGTTGCCGCCGTCAGTTCTCCAGGCTTCGATTAGCTGCCTCACGATTTCTTGTTCATCGTAAGCTCCAACACCAGAAAGCTCGGTGAGCGCGGTCAATACCTTGGCCGCGGACGGGTCTTGAACGCTCTTGATCAGCGATAGACGTATTTCCTTGTCCGCTTCCGTGCGGGGCGAAAATTCCACAAGAATACAGCTGGCCAGGTACCTTGCCCAGTTTAGGCGTCGTTTTAAATCCGGTTCGTTGACGAGTCCTCTTGCCAAGCTGGCGACGACCGCCGGGTTGGAGCCTTCGGCCTTTTCCCCCTTATTAAAGAACATGTTTCCCGTCAAACTTGCGCCTAATTCCAATTTGCTTTCCGGCGTCGTGGCCGTTGAGACGATGGCTCGCCTGATCATTTCCACCGCCATTTCCCGGGAGGCAAGAGCCCGCCTTCCGAGCGCGTCCAGCGCATAGTAACGCTCCAAATCCTCGGGGCTTTGCAGGGCCTCTTCAATCATCTCGCGCTTTCTCTCGTCCGCGCCGCGGAATTGCTCAATCACAACGCACTGGCGAAGGGCGGCCACTGCCGGACTGCGAGGCGACTCGACCGCCCGCGCAGCGAGCGCCCTCCAGTCGGAAGGAGCGCGCAGAGGCCGGCATGCCAGGAGCAAATATCGCCCTTGCTCCAGCGGAAGATTGTTCCACTGATCAAAATTGTTTCGCGCCCTTATCAAAGGATCGGCGATGCGCCTTGCCGGCAGATTTATGATATCCCCTTTGTTTAGCGCCGGACCGCGAAACACTTCGACAACCTGGCAGCGGATGCTGCCCACTTCCAAGTCCATATCCATTTCCCGCCGCGGCTCCAACTGGACATTCTCGATCTTAACGAGCACTAAGCTAGTGTCCGCCTCGGAGATGAACGGCACAAGGTCGCCTGACAATTCCTCACTCTGACCAACTAAGGCTGCGCTCATACCGGAATGGTTCCTTTCTTCGGACAATGCCATCTCCGATTCGATCAGGAAGCCAAGCATTGTTACAATATAGATAGGGAGCCTGCAAGCGATCTTTAGGCATTGCAACGCATCCCGATCGTACTCTCTCCATTCTACGGCGTCCATGTCGTGTCGGTTCCGCCGTTGAATCGTGGTTCGAACGTCTCGAAGCCCGCGTCAAACGCGTCCTGCCCTCCGGTCGCGCTGGAGATCAATTCGAATCTGGCTTGCTTTGTCACCTTGGCGCCATTGGGCGTGTATTTTCCCGCGGCGTCGACCTTGCCGCTGTAGTCGGCCGACCACGCGGTCTTTGCATGAACGACAATGGCATCAGGGGCATCATCACTTATGGACGCAATAGCGGTCTCAAAGCCGTTGATCCCGGAAATGGACTCCAGTTTCTTGCCGGTATTTTGATGAGTGCCGGGGAAGGCGCCCGCCGGACTGTCCCCCGTCCATGCCTCCCGGTCCTTGTCCGAATCGGTAACCGCGGAATTATCCGGCGTTACCGTGCCGGCACGCGGACTTGTTATGAAGGGGGATCCTGAACCTGTTGCGTCCAACACGGGAAGCCCGCCCTTGGGCACCTCGAGGGCCGTGCCTCCGTCCTTGTAGTTGCCAGTCAGGGTGTCGGCCACTCCATTTTGAAGTATATGAATTTTTACCTTGCCCACGCCAAGCTTCTTGTCAGTGCCACCGCCGATCACTTCCATCTTGACCTTGCCCTCCCATGCGTACTGACCGGGTGTAAACTCACCGGACCTAAAGCTGGTGAAAGCGGCCGTCGAACCGCTGTCAGCGAACTTTGTGTCCTGGCTGTTAATCACCGAGGAAGCGGGGTCAACTTTCACCCATACAAACACCACATTCCACACGACTTTGGATGCTCCAAGCGTGGCGATGACGGAAAATGATCCCGCTTTGTCGGTCTTAAGCTTGGCCTGTTTTCCTCCGTCCGTTGGAGTAATTGTGGGTGCGGACTCGCTATTTTCGTTTGGCTTTACCTTCCATGTGACGGGCTTGCCGCCCGGCGAGGTGGTGGCTGCAAGCTCGACGTCCGAACATCCCCGAACGAGGATCACGGGTGGATTGCTGCTCAAGCTCTCATCCGTCGAGGAGCTGGGAGTCAAGGTATCATCCGGGCGCTTTTTTGTGGGGTCGCGCTTGCCCTTGGTGCCGGGCACTTTTGCCGTGATTGAAATTACGGACTCGAGAGGGCATGGCGCGGTGGTGCCGGACGCAGGCGCTCCGCCGTTTCCTGAGCTCGGAGGAGTTGGCTTTTTCTCGTCGCTCACGTCTTCGCTCCTTCACGAGGCCTGGCAAGGACGTGATCGAGCCATGTCACAGCCTTCCTTTGCAGTCGCTCAGCCCGCGCCGACGGCTCAATGATCCTTTCATCCTTCAACGTTCGCGCGATCCACGGATAGAGCGGATCGGCCGTGCACCCGTGACCAAACGCAAACATCAAAACCATGATCAGCGTTTCGCCGCGGACCGACGGAAGACGATACTTTTGCGCCTCGGCTTTTGCCTCCTGGATAAGCGCCTTAAGCCCCTCTTCGCCGATGTAGGCCGCCTTCTGCGGGAAAACGCGAGACATCTCCGCAAGGGTGCCTCGTATGAAGTCGCCCGACGGAATGTTCGTCGGCCGCCGGGCTATTACCGAAAGCTTCTCCAAAGCCTGGAGCGTGTTCGCGGCATGGGGGCCCGAGACTTTTTCCTGATAATCAAGGGTCTTGTCACGAAGCTGTTCCGCCCGCTCCATCTGATCATCGGCGGCCTGCAGGATCTTCCCGGCCCAGGGATATTGCGGATCGGTGTCAAAAGCGCTGCCGAAAAGAAACATGAACTCGATAAAAAGGCGAATGGGACCCCGATAAGAAAATCCATAACCGCCCGCCCGGGCCATCGCCCGGCGGAGGGCCACCCGTAGCTGCTCCTCGCCCAGCACCTCGCAAAGCCTCGGCGAAAAGATCTTGCTATGAACCACCATCTCGTCCTCGAATCGCCGGAGGGCGGCCTGCTCGAAGACCGCCATTTGTTCCTCGCGGATTTGAAGCATAGCGGGGTTGGACGATTATTCGGAAAGCGCTGCTTTCAGGAAGGCAACTTCCTGGCTCACGTCACCGCCTGGGCTATCGGTATTCTCTTCGAAAGTCCCGCTCAGCTTAACAGCCTCATATTGCGGAGAATCTTCGCCGGGTTGGAAAACCAACAGCCCATCAGGCGTCTCACCCTCGCAAAGATACGCGGCGACGGGACCGAACACAAAGTTGGTTTCCACCGCGTTGCACGTCGGCAAATACACCCGCAAAACCCGGGGATCGTAATAACGGAAATAGAGCGGCTTGCCTTCCGGGCTCTTGACCATCAGGAAAGTGCGGAAATGTTTGCGGAGGGTGTTGAAATCCGCCGCGCTGACGACAAAGATACCCCAGTGCTTTCCCCATCCCTGCGCGACGAGAGTCTCCAGCAATCGGGAGTCTCCTGACAATCGGACCAAAAAGGGCGCGTGAGCTTCCAGCACTTTTCCCGACATTCCTTCGTAAAGACTCTGATATTCTTCGCCGGCACTCCGCAACATTCCCAGTATCCTTAGCGGATCGCGGGTTGCATCAAGCAGAGCGAAAACGGGCCCGCCGATGTTTAGCAGAATATTGACCAAGTCTTCTTGAAGCGGCGTAAGTGTACCCGCTTCCAAAAGCGGCGCCGCGGAGGGGGGAGAGTCAGGCATTTTGAGCGGCTTTGGCCTTTTCGCATTCTTCACAAAACGGCGCGTCAGTCTGCAAAGCGGCGCCCTGCGAAGAGGTGCAGATCATCACGGTGGGACAACCCATGGCGATCTTGTTGGGTGGACCGATCGGTTCGAGAATGGTGTTCCCCAGAAAACAAGCTGGGAGGTTGTTAATCATGACCGTTGCGCATCCGTCGATCACCACTCCCGGACCATGCGGCGGAATGGGAAACGGTGTCACACAGGCGTGAATGTCCGCCCCGGCGGCGGACGAAGTGATCATCGAACCCATCGAGGCTGCCGCAGCCGCCTTGGCCGCCTCTTCAGCGGCTTTGGCCGCGGGAGCTCCTGGTGTCCCGGCGGCGGCCAGGGTAGCGGCCTGAGCAACCTGGATCGTGGTATCCGAAACCTGCTTGGCGGCTTGGAGAGCTGCAGCAACTGCGGCAGGCACGCCGCGCCAGGCCGGCAGAAAGCCGATCAAAACATTTGGGCTCCCCGGACCTGGCTGAAGAAGGGGTGGCAGAGGATGCATGACAGGATCGGTAACTCTGGCGGCGGGAGGCATGGGGTTTTTCTATGGGCAGAGGGCTTCCAGCGAGCAGGATTTTTTTCCCGTTTCCGCCGGAGGCGGAAACTTTGGCAGCCTGTCAGGCGGGGAAACTTCGCCAATCAACCGCAATCGATCCATAAAGTTAGAGTTCTCTTGTACGTCCGACAGGATGCTAGTTGGACTTTTGTCCGGTTTTGGAATCGTCGGCAACGACGGGTGCGGTGGGGTTGGCTTTCTTGGCGTCGGCGGGTCCCGCCGGCGACGATCCGCTGCCGGAACCTGCGGCGCCTCCACTATTGATCAAGACCATGGTGCCCTGAATCGTGACGCCGCCCGGGTTAATGTCGACGAAACCGCCGGGACCCTTGAGGGTAAGCTGCACGCCGGCTTCAATGATGACCTTCATGCCGCACTTGAGGTGAATCTCCTCGGCAACGTCCATCGCATGCTTTTTGCCGATCTTTTCCTGCTGGCTGCCGCCAACGGTCAGCGATTGACTTCCACCGATTGCCTCCATCCGGCTGCCCTTGACGTGCAGATGATCGTTCTTCTCGATCAACTCTTTTTTGTAACCTTGAATCACGATATCCTGATTGCCGTCGCCATCAATTCCGCCAATGAGCAACTCCATGTTGCCCCCGATTTGCTCGATATGGTTGCGATGCACCTTGAGGTGCTTGTCGCGAAAAATCATCTCGCGCTGATCGCCGGCTTTCGAGCCGTCCTTTTCTCCTCCAACCGTCAAGTGCCGGTCGTGCGAGACGGATTCCATCGAGTCGTTGAGCACCCTGGTGTCCGCATTACGCTGCGCGTGAATGAATACCTGCTCCTTGCCTTTGGTATCATCAAAGCGCATTTCGTTAAAGCCGCCTCCGCCGGGCGTTGAGCAGGATTTGATTCCGCTCACCTTATTGTCCTTCTTGTGCTTGGAGTCGAGACCGTCGCCGAGGTAAGGCGGCATCTGGTCGGCATTGTAAACGCTCCCCACGATGATTGGCTGGTCGGGATCGCCTTCCAGAAAGTCCACGATCACTTCCTGGCCGATCCGCGGCCAAAAGCTTGCCCCCCATCTCTTCCCGGCCCAGAGCTGGCCGACGCGTACCCAGCACGAGCTATCGGCGTCGTTCTTCCCCTCGCGATCCCAGTGAAACTGCACCTTCACCCGGCCGTACTTGTCCGTGAAAATCTCCTCTCCGGCCGGGCCAACGACGACGGCTGTTTGCGTGCCGGGAACAGTGGGTTTGGCTGTCACGCGAGGAGGTCGGAAAGGCAAGGCAAAGGGAATGCATGTGAAGCTGTTGCTGTATGAAAAACCCTGACCGGTCGATCGGTAGTTGTCTTGCCTGCATCCATGCTGCACGGAGGTAAGGACGTAGGCGCCATTGGCATTAAAATGGCGTTCCAGGTTGAATTTGTGCCCGCTGGTGAACTGGCGGCATTGGGAGGCGCCTTGGATGAGAAGCGAGGGCAAGGCCTCTTCCTGCATGCGAATCTCAACCGTCCGCCGGTTGTCTTCGAAAATCTTCTGCAAGTCCTCTGGTTGCTCACCGCCGCCTCCGCTGACGCCGTCGAAGCGCTGCGCGTATTCGCCGGGAAAATCATAGAGCTCGAGCTTCTGATTGTCGGCGACATTCAACTTATGAGTGACGCTGCCCACCGGGATGCTGTCGACAATCGTCTTACTGGCCTCCAGATGCTTGTGCGGCAGCTCGAAAGAATGGTCGAAGAGCGTGTATTTTCCGGAGCGCAGCTCCTGGGTCTTCGTCCACGAATGAATGCGATCTTCGTCTCGAGTACCGCCCTCGACTGTTTCGTAGATGACATTCGCCGTGACGGGAAGATCCGAATGACTTCCCGGCGTGTTCGCAACAACCATCTGATGGTGGCCGTCACTGTGCTTGAAGAAATAAAAGATGCCTTCCTCTTCCATCACCCGGCAGGCGAAATTGAAATCGGTTTCGCGATATTGGGCGCAGTAATCGCGCGCGTGAAAGGTGCCCTGCAGCTCGAAAGCGACATCCAATCCATCGAACACTTTTTTTAGAATGTTCGGCACGCTCATGTGCTGGAAAATGCGCGACTGAGCCCGGCGAGTCAGCAGCCAGAACTGCGGGACGATCTCCAGCGCATACTCTGTAAAGAACGCGCCTTGCTCTCCTTCAATCGCCCGGCTAACGATTCCGTTGAAAAAGCGCTTCTCCTTTTGCGGCAACGCGATTTCGACGGTTACATTTTGGCCCAGCAACTTCTCGAACGCCACCTCGGTCTTTTTTTCCGCCAGGACTTCGAGTTGAAAACTGAATAGCTGGCTAATACCCTCGTGGCCGCTGAGGCCGATAAGAAGAAGCTTGTCCTTGCCTAAAGGAGTCCGGATCGCGAGAGGCCTTCCATCCTGTGTGTTGCTCATAAATTCCGAGGAAAAGGCGAACGCGCAGCCGACAAGAGACTGCACCTCTCACTATCTAACATGCCGAAACGCCCCTCGCGAACAAGAAATTTCATCGCTCAAACGCATTCCGGATCTCCGCTCCACTAACGCGACTTCACGAACCGACAAGAGGCGGCAGCCGGCTCTCTGCCTGTCTGCGACTCCCTCTCGTTGCGGCCGAGACGACCGTTCCAGATTCCACCTTGCCTTGACCGTCTTGAGCTCTTAGGCTTCGACGAGTGCTGATAATTTTGGTGTTGGCCAAGGGTTTCGAGCGAATCCCGTTTCATGAATGCCCCACCCGCCTGGAGCCGGTCTTCGCGCGAGGAGATCCCCTTTTCAGAGCCCCACGCAACGTGGAAGACGGCCTGTCCAACCCGCCTCCCGGACCCTGAAGGCCGAAAATGAAGAAGTTTGTCGCCACGATCATCGACGGGGATCCGAGCTTCGACCCTGCGCGAGAATATTACCGGATGTTCCCGCAGGAACCCTCGGCCCTCCTGCAACTGACTCCCGTGGGCCTGCCAATCGACGGGCCCATAATCTCCATCGCCAGCATGACTTTCGAAAAGGCGATCGACAAAATGGTCGAAGGATCACGGCACGGCTTCATGACGTTCATGCTCATCGAACACGGCCACTTCCTGGGCTCGTTCGACAATCCGGTCGGCCTGACGATGCCTCTCGCTTCAGATACTTCCGTTCTGGCAACGGAGGAAGTTTTTGTCGAGTTGCGGCGACTCAAGGAACTTGAACCCGACTTCACCAAGGACGTCGATCCGAAAAAGGTCAAAAGCGTCCAGACCAACAGCGGCCTCCTCGATCGAACAATCCTGCTGCGTATCGACCACAAGCTGCGCCAATTTAGAAATACAGGAATCGCCGAGGTCGAAATCCGTGCGTGCAATCTCGGGGCGAACCGCAATGCGCTGGCCGCGCTGGGAGACATCCTCGATGTCCTTGCGATCAGCGCTCCGAACGCAGGGATGTTCTACGCCCGGGTCCAGCCAACAGACCCGCGCCATCCCAACCTGTTCCGGCGCAGCGTGCGCTCACTGCGTCAATGGGCCGGAGTGCCGCCGGGCACCGGTGCCTCGTTGTTTCTGGATGGACCGGACAACGGGGCGGGTGTCCGCGGGGCACAGCGCCGCCCGGGCACCCTTCGGGGAGCAGAGGTGGGACACGGGGCGGGCGGGGGCGGCGGCGGGGGCCTTGCCCTCCGCGTGGACGTTTTGGGTCCGGATCACGATCGCATCATTACGATGGCGGCGGCAACGCCGGATTGGAGCGCCGTGGCGCGCTTCGTAGCCCGAAATATCATGAGCCCCTCGCGCTACTCCGGCCGCGGGCCCTTCCTGATCGCGGGCATGGAGACGCGCGACTCGCAGGGACGGCCGTTCACCCTGCCGCTCGACCCCGTCTACAGAGCCTCGCTGGTCACCTACCTCCCTCCGTTCAAGAAGTTTCGCGGCTAAAATTCGTACACAAATTCCCCGTCTTTCACGCCGACATGCACTTTTGTGGCCGGATTGCCATCCAGCATGCGGTTAAGGAACTGGCCGCTGATTTCGGGGAGCAGCGTTTGAGTCAGGATGGCATCCACCATTCGGCCTCCGCTTTCGACTTCCGTGCAGCGACCGGCGATCAACTCAATGACCGCCTCATCGCAGGTGAATGGCACGCCGTGTGTTTCCACAAGGCGATTCTCAATCCGCGAAAGTTGCAGACGAATGATTGACTTCAGCATCTCGTCGCTGAGCGGATAGTACGGAACGACAACAAGCCGGCCGAGAAGAGCCGCCGGAAATGTCTTCAGCAGAGGCTGGCGCAGCGCTTTCGCGATCCCGTCGGGCCCTGGCTTGAGTTCCGGATCCTTGCACAGGTTCATGATCAGATCGCTGCCGACATTCGTCGTGAGCAGGATAATCGTGTTCTTGAAATCAATCAGCCTCCCCTCGGCATCTTCCATGATCGCCTTGTCAAAGACCTGGAAGAAGATCTCGTGGACATCCGGATGAGCTTTCTCGACCTCATCGAGCAAGACGACGCTGTAGGGCCGGCGCCGCACCGCCTCGGTCAGCACGCCGCCCTCGCCGTAGCCGACATATCCCGGTGGCGAGCCTTTGAGCGTGGAGACGGTGTGCGCCTCCTGAAATTCACTCATGTTGATCGTGATCAGATTGCCCTCACCGCCGTAGAGCGTCTCGGCCAAAGCGAGCGCGGTCTCCGTCTTTCCCACACCGCTGGGACCGGCGAGCAGGAATACGCCGATCGGCTTGCTCGGGTTATCCAATCCGGCGCGCGACGTCTGAATGCGGCGTGCAATCGCGTCAAGCGCGTGCTGCTGACCGACGACGCGCTTCTCAAGGCTGTTCGCGAGACTCAGGACGGCCTGAATTTCGTTCTTTACCATCCTGCCGACGGGAATGCCCGTCCAGTCCGCCAAGACCGCCGCCACAGCCTGGCGGTCGACGCTCGGAAGGATGAGAGGGTTCTCACCCTGCAACACAGTCAGATCTTTTTCGTGATTCCGCAATTGATCCAAGAGCGAAGCGCGGTCGACGGTGGCGTCCTCCCCTTTCGACTCCCCGTCGCCTTGCGGCGGTTGCAACTGATTGCGCAAGGCGAGGATCTTTGTGACGAGATCGCGTTCCTTGTTCCAGTCGACCTCAAGCACGGCAAATTGCTTCTTCTCGTTGTCCAGACCGGTCTCGATTTCCAATCGCCGCTCTCCATGCTCGATACCGACGCTGGATTCACGATCGAGGATTCGCAGTTCGGTTTCCAGTCCTTCGATCTTTCTGCGACAATCCTCGACGCGCGCAGGCATGGCATGCTGGCTGATGGCGACTCGCGCGCACGCCGTGTCGATGAGGCTCACAGCCTTGTCGGGCAACTGTCGCGAGGGAATGTATCGATGGGAAAGCCGCGCTGCCGCTTCGAGCGCTTCGTCAAGCACGAGCACTCTGTGATGTGCTTCCAGCACGGGCGCCAGGCCCCGGATCATCTGCACGGCCTTGTCCTCGTCCGGTTCCTCAATCTTGACGACCTGAAAGCGCCGGGTCAGGGCCGGATCCTTTTCGATATACTTCTTGTACTCGCCCCACGTCGTCGCCGCGATCGTTCGCAAGGTTCCGCGCGCCAGCGCCGGTTTGAGCAGATTCGCCGCGTCGCCCTGGCCCGCCGTACCGCCCGCGCCGATGAGAGTGTGCGCTTCGTCGATGAAAAGGATGATCGGCTTGGGCGACGCCTTCACTTCGTCGATGATCTGCCGCAGACGGTTTTCAAACTCCCCCTTGTAGCTGGCGCCGGCCTGGAGCAGGCCGAGATCGAGCGTCCGTAGCACGACGTCTTTGAGAGACGGAGGCACATCGCCCGCCGCGATGCGCAAGGCGAAGCCTTCAACCACCGCCGTTTTGCCGACGCCCGCCTCGCCGGTCAGAATCGGATTGTTCTGCCGGCGGCGCATCAGGATGTCGATGATTTGCCGGATCTCGGCATCCCGGCCGACGATCGGATCAATTTCGCCTTTGTGCGCTCTTTCCGTCAGATCGACGGAAAAGCGTGCCAGTGCCTCCTGCTTTCCCATGATACCCGGGGCATTCGTGCCACCCTCTTCAGGTCCCGCGGCCATCGCGCTGGTGGTGCCGCCTTGCGCATCCAGCGAATCCTCGGGCGATCCTTTCACAATCTTGGGAAGTTCGTCCGAAAGATCGTCTCCTTTGAGCTTAGCGAACTCGCGCGATAAGCCGGTGAAGACGTTCCGCAATCCGGGCGTCTTGAGCATGCCAAGAATCATGTGGCCCGTGCGCACACGGGGCTCGCCGTAGAGCAGCGATGCATAAATCCACCCACGCTCAACCGCCTCCTCGAGGTGGGGAGAAAAATCGGAAATGGCCGTCGCGCCGCGCGGCAGTTTGTCCAGCGACGCTGTCACATCGGCAGCAATTCGGGAAGGGTCCAGACCTGCGTATTTGACGACGCGATGAATGTCGGAGTCCGGCAGTTGAAGCACCTGTTGGAGCCAGTGAACCAACTCGACATACGGATTGCCTCGCATCTTGCAAAGCACGGTGGCGCTTTCCATCGCTTTGTAGGCGACCGTGCCGAGCCTGCCAAAAAGGGCGGTGCGTTTAATTTCAGCCATAAATATTCCTCATCCACCGTTGACGACCAGGTCGTCCGCGTCACGCTCAAACGGTTTGCTCTTCAGCCATGTTGTCCATCCGAGCAGGCCCGCGCTTCCCAGACGCGTCTCGGGAACCTCCTCCGCCTTTAGGACCAGCTGGGCGTCCCAAAAAAGCTCCTGCCCTGAGTAGTTGAGCACCCAGCATTTCAGTCGGCGAAAAGCGTCACCCACGGGGAGCATGCGATAAAGATCGTTCAATCTCATGGGCCCGAGACGCAACCTGAACTTTAACTGGGTCTCCCAAAAGCGCGAACCGACAATCGCCGTGCTACCCAGTGTGCCAGTCTCCGGCGACTCGCCGAGCCGGCATTGACTGGCCGGCGGAATCACCAACCACTGGCCGAAAAACGTCAGCACCTTGGCCGGCGTGCCGAAGAAATCGGCGATGATCTTTTCCAGCCCTTCCGAATGCCGCGTTTTACAAGCAAGGTGTCCCGAAAAGTAAAGCTTCGCGTTGTCGGGAACGGCGTCGCGATTGCGCAACGACTCGGTGCCGATGCCAAACAGTGTGCCGATGTAAGCGGGAAAGCGGGCTTCGTTCGGACGATCCATGTCCACCGCCTTCTGGTTGACGGCCCAGGCGCGATAAAACAGCGAAAGGATGCGATGATGAAAAACGTCGAGAAATCCCGTCAGCGTCGGGTCATGGGCATGACGCTGCCGCTCCCGCGCGTATTCGGTGATATGCAGCGGAATCGGACCGTTTGGGCCGAAAAGTCCGAGAAAATTCACCGAGAGTTTCGCCGGATGCCCGTCATCGCCCGCGTGAAACTCTGCCAGCGTGGAGGGCGAGAATGCCAAAGACGGCACCTGCCCGAAGCGCACGGGATCCTCGCGGGGGCTTAGCGATTTCCCGATGCGCGGCTTTTTGGGAAAGCGGTTTTCGATCAGCCGCAGGGCTCGGAAGAAGTCGAAGGCGAACGGCTCCGCGGCGAGCCGCTCAATCACGTCAGATGTCTGCTGCCCAGCTGGGTCGGCCATCGCATGATTTCTCCCCGTTGATCGGTTCTGATCACCGTTTCGGTGAATGAATTGAGCGAAACATATCGCGCGAAAAATTGTTCCAGGACCGCGCCAAGCAGGAACGCGCCTGTGCCCTCGAAGGCACTTTCGTCGAAGAGGAGCTCGATTTCGAGCCCGCGCGCGAAGGCGATTGGTCCCGGCGTCGTCACCCGCCGCACGATCTGCTTCGCCTTCACCGAGCGCACGCCTTTGATCTGCTTGCGAAGATAGGCGTTTTCCGGTTCGGCGTAGAGGCTCAGCAAATCACGCAGGGCCACCGCCCCTTCGCCACCCGGATGGTCGAGCAGCGAGAGGTAGTTGAGTGAGAGATGATTGATGATTCGCCACGCGCGCGCGCCTTCGGTGAAGGGCGGTCTCGGCGGTGTGGGGGTCGTCACGCATTTTACCGTAGCGACAGGCGCGTGCACATCGAGCGTAAAATCCGTTCTCCCCACACCCACGGCCATCTGGATGGAAAGATGCCGGTTGGAGCAAAGCGCTTTCACACTCAGTTGCTGAAGACTGCTCCGATACGGCGCATCGGCCCCATCGACGAGCGAGAGAAACACTTCGCTGCCAGAATACGAAGTGGCCTGGCCGAATCGCCTCTCCTTCTCGGAAAGCACCCGCGGCACGCGATTCACAGTAAAAAATGCGCTGCTCCCGAGATCCAGATCGCGCGCGAGATAGAAGGGGCTGATCCGCTGCTCTTCTTCGGCGCTCTCCCCGTGACCGGCCACAGTCTCGACCTGGTAGACCTCGAAATCGACCGGCCGCGTCCTGTCGATCACCACGTGAAATTCCGATGCCCGATCGACCAGGGAGATGCGGTCGGCACGCCGAGGAAACAGGTTAACGACCGGCGTGCAAAACAGTTCGAAATTTGAAACGTCCACGCGGTTTTCCAACCGCACGTCCTCCTCATCGAGAACAATCAGGAGTTCCATCTGGTCGCAATCGAAGCGGTGGATCGCGTCCTGCAAGCCGTCGATCTCGAAGAACAAGAAGCGTTGGGGACAGGCAAAATACTCGTGGAGCAAGCGATAGCCGCTGAATCCGCGGGGACCATACGGCAGAAGCGCTTCCTCCTCCCGGAAGCCGACCCGCTGGAGGTTCGCCCGCGGCAGAACGATTGTCGGTTTGATTCGTTCGGTCGTAAGACCGCGCACAACCACTGCCTTTCCCTGCGAAAAAATCTGTTCGTATATGGCCACCGGAAGCTCGTCCGTCCCGCGGATGAAAAACGCAAGCTTGTCGATTGGGAGCGCTTTCAAGGGCACGTCCGCGGGGCCCTGTAGCCGGATCCGGAACGCCGCGTGCCCCGCTGTCCCCCCTGGCAACTCCAGTTCCGCGATGTCGCGGGTAAAGTATCGCGCCTCGGTAATCCCAATCGGCCAGAGCTTCATTTCGTGCGCCGTACGGTATTCGCAAGGCGTGTGCTCCTCCGGGCCGATGACGCTCTTGATCGCCGTGCCGCGTGGGATGGTAAATCCTTCCGTTATCTGAGCGGGTTGGAAACGCACCACGGCCATCGAGGGGGTCGGGTAGAGGTAATGCGGATAGACCGTCTCCAGCATGGCTTGGGTGAACCGCGGAAATTCCGCGTCGAGCTTCAAATGGACGCGCGCGGTGAGGAAAGCGAAACCCTCCATCAACCGCTCAACAAACGGATCCGGGCAAATCTCCTTCGCCTCCCGATCCAGCGCCAGTCGCCCCGCGATTTTCGGAAACTGCTGCGCAAACTCCGCGCCGGTCTGCCGCAGATGCGCGAGTTCGATGTTGTAGTAGTTAAGGAGTCGCCGATCCATTCACATGGCTCAAAGCTGCCCGGACCATAGCTCTACGAATGGCCCTAGATCGCAACCCCATCTCACACGGTATATTCGCCCGTATCAAGGTCTATCTCGCTGCGCAGGTAGAGCTGCTCAGGGATCGGATGGGCCCAGAGTTCGCCCCGGATTTCGATGGAGAGCCCGTTCGAATCGCGCTTGGTGCCCGCGACCGCTTTTACCTCAAGCGTGCGCGGGTTGATCCTTGGCTCGAAACGGCGAATCGCTTCGGCAATATCGTGCTCCAAATCCCGCATATCCATGTTTGCCGAAATCAAACCGCAGAGATCACGCGTGCCGAAATTGAGGACTGAGCGCGCTGCCTCTGGAAACTCATTCAACTCTTCCTCGACCGTGTGCGACTTTCCGTTGAGGAGCCAGACCAAGTCGCGCAGCACCCCCTCGCGATATCGCCGTATAGAGACAATCCGTTCGCTCCGGCCCTCTTTTTGAGATTCGGGGTTCTCGTCCGTCAGGCGATCCAGCAAACAGGGCTGGATCTTTTCGATGATCGCGTCGGCCATATCTAGTGAAGCCGCGCCTCAAACCGACGGGGATTGGTCGAACAATCCGCAGATAAAACAGATGGGCGCAGATTGAAGACCAAACGCCCATAATCCAGTGGCAGACCCGGTGCCGCTGTGGAGACGGTTGCGCCAACCGCCTGTGCACCATAGGCTCCTTGGCATAAGGGCTCTACAACCGTCAAACCCGTCGTTACACAGGGCCACTCCAACTCCCGTCCAATCTGCTCGTCCTTTCCTGCATCTGTGTCAATCTGCGTCATCTGCGGATTCCACCAGAAAAACCTTCCTCATTTGTTGTGATTTTTCAACCGAAGGCAAGGTGGAGCGGAAACTACTGCGGCGAAAGCTCGATCTTGCGCGCTTCCGTCAGTGCAACCTCCGTTTTGTCAGTGGCGAACATGCGCTGGCCCAAGCCAAGGTAAAGATCGTTTCCCTTGTCCAACCATTCAGTTTTGCGCGCCAGCCTCAGCGAGTTGTCGGTCGCGTTCTGAGTGCCCGGATACCGGTTCGGAATGAAGCCCGGCGATTCGCCGCCGTTTGCCCAAACAAATTGGGCTGCGATCCACACCAGGTCGCGCAGATCCTGCGGCGGCTCCGTTCGCATCGAGCGCACCCTAAAGAATGGCACCCAATAATACTTTCCATCGATGATCGTCTCGATGATGGGACCAAGGCGCGAATCGGCGTCCGCAATCCACTCGAAGGGTTGATCGTTTATCGTGCCAGGCGTCGCCGGAGCCGCCTCGAAAGCACGATCGCGCAGTTCCGATGCCGCGGCAATCTCCCCCTGGGCCAGCAGTTGATTGGCCTGAACGAGCAGGCCGATCCATTCCATCGGCTCGCCAAAAATCAAAGGCCCGCGTTTTCCGGCGAAAATCTCTTCCCGCAAAGCCTCGCATTGCACAGCGGGCCGGAACACCTGTGCAAGAAGCATGCAATTAGCATCCATGTCCTTGAGGACGTTAAGCTGCGTGAACGCGCGCTCCCACTGTCCAAGCACGCTGAGCAACTGGAAGAGCAACACGCGCGGACCCGCTTCGGCCGGCGCCTTCCGCACCCCGTCTTGCGCGCACGCCAGCGCCTCGTCGAGTTGACCGGCTTTGATGTATTCTTCGGCGTTCATGTCCAACCGCTCGATAGGCTTGCGTCTTGCGAGAGGGAATCGAAATTCAGGATTTCACCCGCGACCCCAATTGCCAAGGCTAATCCTCGCTGAATGGACCATTGGTCCGGCGAGGAAGCGCGCCAAAGTAAATCCACGGGGCTCCGCACACGCTGGCGACCCCATTGGATCAAATCATACGTTTGATTGGCGGACAGTCCGCGCGTCACTCGCATCGACTGAACTGAGGTGCTACTTCTGAGCGGCAAGCATCTGCTGCAGGGTCGCAATTTGCTGTTCCGTAAGAGCAAAATAAACGACGCCTGCGCCAAACCCAGCAGAAAGAGCGCCATCCACACGAATTGCCGCACTTTAAGACTCCTTTTCCTCGCATAGCGCACGACTCCGAGGTGCGCCGCCTGGCGTCAGAGCTTGGTTGCATTGCGGTACGAGATTGACTCTGCTAGACCTTCCTTTGGCAGGGCTTCAGCGGTCCAGCCAGACTCTCCAATGCTTTCCTTGAGCCATACCAGGTCGCTTTCCGATTCTTAGCCATGACCGACAGACTCGTCACTGCTAACATCAAACTCGCCGGTCCGAACTGGGAGATGGCGTTTCAGGTTGGCGTCCCGGAGGCGCCGATTGCTGCGAAGGAGTTGTTGCCGCTGGCCCAAAATCTCTCGAATGCGATCGTGGACGCGACCGTGCGCGAAATGGAGACTCGCGGGGGCAGGATCTCCTGCTGCAAAGGATGCGGGGCTTGTTGCCGCCAGTTGGTGTCGATTTCGGAGGTGGAAGCACGATTTGTCGCGGAGTTGGTCGAATCGTTGCCGGAACCTCGCCGCTCCGATGTCAAAGCCCGGTTCGAAGAAGCTGTGGAGCGACTGGCCGAGGGAGGCCTGCTCGAAAAATTGCGCGCGCCGGAACGCTGGTATCGAGAAGGCTACCGTGAGTTTGGACTGGAATACTTCCGCCAAAAGATTCCGTGCCCGTTCCTGGAAGACGAGTCTTGTTCGATTTATGCCGATCGGCCGGTCACCTGCCGTGAGTTCCTGGTCACGACGCCCGCGAAAAACTGTCAGAACCCTTCGACAGAGACGATTCGATCCGTGAAGTTGCCACTCCTTGTCGGCCCCGCGCTGGCGAAGCTCGAAACGCGGCAAAATGCCCCGGCCGAGGCCCGTTGGGTGCCGCTCGTACTCGCTCTGGAATGGACGGGAGCGAATCCGACTGCTCCTCCGGATCGCAGCGGTCCCGAGCTTCTAAGGGAATTAATCCGTCATCTCACCGGCAAAGAGCCTCCACCAAGTGAGGCGGCGCCCAAGGGAATCATGGGCGCGGATTGATTGCGGAGGGCGAAAAGGCGGCTTTCGCCGTTCGCTTCCGAAAGCGGCGGTGAGGACACCGCCGCTACAGAAGAGCACAGAAACAGCCTCAGTTTCCAACCATCTTCTTCAGGTCGAAGGTGGCCTTGACAGTGCCGCCAAGAGTTCCCCCTTTTGTCTGTTCCTTGTACTCGTGCTCGATTTTCGCGAAGTTGAACGATACCTGATCGGTAGGGTTCACGCTGCCGCTGCTTCCCCCGGTCTGGAATGACGAAATAAGGAGATCGTAGAACGAGACCTTCATATAGTCTTGCTGGTCCTTACCCGCTTTGCGGGCTGTCAACACCGCCGAGGGAATGTGCTGGCCGGAGGCGCAGGCGAGCATCAACTTTGGACTGGCGACCCCATGAAACACCGTGAAGTGGAAGTCCTGCATATTCACTTTGCCGGCGCCGCCACCACCGCCCTGGGCAAAACTGCCGCTCTGCGTTGCGCCCCAAGAGAAGGACTGTATTTCGATTTCGCCGGGGTGCTTCGAATCCTGGCTCTCACCTTTGATTCCGTCAATTTTCAGGAAGTAATCAACATCTGACATATTCTTTTATGTTTGTTTTCCGAACGTCGGTGCCGGCCGTTCGAATGCATTGATATCTTGCGATTGCACCGCGATCGCGAAGAACTTTTGGGGAATAGCCATTGCTAGTGTGATCTCACTAACTCGCCTTAACGGCGTTTCACGCGTTTTCCACCTGTACCATACTGCTATTACGCAACACAAGATGGTTCCTTGCAGAAGCGCTTCGTTAACCGGAAAAAACGATGGATCCTTTACGTTCCTCCGCTTTTGACCGACGGCAACTTCGTGACCAAACGCAAGGAAACCGTCAGTCCCTCGAGCTGAAAATGGGGCCGCAGGTAAAACTTGGACGTGTAGTAACCTGGGTTTCCAGGAACCTCCTCGACAGTCACACTGGCATCGGCCAAGGGAAACTGCGCTTTGATCTCCTCGCCGGCCTTCGCGTCGGCGGTGACATAATTCATGATCCATTGGTTCAGCCAGCGCTCCATATCCTCGCGCTCCTTGAAGGAGCCGATTTTGTCGCGCACAATGCACTTGAGGAAGTGGGCGAACCGGCACGTCGCGAAGAGATAAGGGAGTCGCGCTGAAAGGTTTGCGTTGGCCGTCGCATCAGGATCGTCGTATTCCTGAGGCTTTTGAAGCGACTGCGCGCCGACGAAAACTGCAAAATCCGTATTTTTCCAATGGGAAAGCGGAATCAATCCTGCCTTGGCCAATTCCGCTTCGCGTCGGTCGGTAACCGCGATTTCCGTGGGGCATTTCATGTCCACTCCGCCATCGTCCGTCGGAAAAGTGTGTACAGGCAATTGCTCGACCATGCCCCCGCTCTCCGCGCCCCGAATGCGCGCACACCAACCATACAGTTTGAACGATCGGTTGATATTGGCGCCCATCGCATAGGCCGCATTCGACCATATGTATTTCGAATGATCCGCCCCCTCGGTGTCCTCTTCGAAATCGAATTCATCGACCGGATTGGTCTTGGAACCGTACGGCAATCGGGAAAGCGTTCTCGGCATGGTGAGCCCAAGATATCGCGAGTCCTCCGACGCGCGCAGCGAACGCCACGCGGCGTACTCGGGCGTCTGAAAAATCTTGGTGAGGTCGCGCGGGTCCATCAGTTCCTGCCAGGTATCCATATTCATCACCGTCGGCGCAGCCGCCGCAATGAACGGCGTGTGGGATGCCGCGCAGATTTGTGCGATGCTACCGAGCATCTCCACGTCGGGCGGTGAGTGATCGAACTGATAATCCCCAATCAGGCAACCATAGGGCGCGCCGCCTGGAGTGCCGTATTCCTCTTCGTAGATCTTCTTGAAAAGCGGGCTCTGGTCCCAAGCCGTGCCCTTGAATTTTTTCAGGACGCGCCCCGCTTCCTTTTTCGAGATATTCATCACCCGAATCTTGAGCTTCTCGTCAGTCTCCGTGTTGCTGACGAGATAGTTTAGACCGCGCCACGAACCTTCGAGGCTCTTGAAATCTTCATGGTGAATGATAAGGCTGATCTGCTCGGAAAGTTTCCGGTCGAGTTCCGCAATGATTGCCTCGATGGAACTTACGGCATCCTTGCTGATCAATGCCGTTCTGGCCAGCGCCTGCTCGGCGAGAGTCTTGACCGCCGTCTGAACGGCGTCCCGGGCGCTATCGGTCTTCGGTTTGAACTGTCTGTTAAGAAGGGACTCGAACTCGCTGATTTCCTCCGCCGCTGCAACGGGTGCTACTTGGTTTTCGGTCGCTGGATGGCTGTCAGCCATATCAATTATTCCTTATTAGGGGTTTCGTCGGCCGCGGGTTTCGGCGCGGATGCCAGCGTTTTCAACAACGCGGGATCGTTCAGAAGGTTGGAAACCAATTCTTCCGCCCCACTCTTCCCGTCCATATAGGTCACCAGGTTCGCCAACTGGCTCCGCGCGGTCAGAAGCTGGTTGAGTGCGTCGACTTTGCGCGCCACCGCGGCGGGCGAGAAGTCATCCATGCTGTCGAAGGTCATTTCGACGTTCAGGTTACCCTCCCCGGTGAGGGTATTTGGTACCTGGAAGGCGACGCGCGGTTTGATCGCCTTCATGCGATCGTCGAAATTGTCGACGTCAATTTCCAGAAACTTTCTTTCATCCACGGAAGGTAAGGGTTCCGCCGGCTTGCCGGACAGGTCGGCCATTACTCCCATGACGAAAGGCAACTCCACCTTTTTCTCAGCTCCATAAAGCTCCACATCGTATTCGATCTGAACTCGGGGGGCACGGTTCCGTGCGATGAATTTCTGACTGCTAGCTCGGGCCATAGACTTATTCTCCAACAATTAACCAAGCAAATTGGCAGGGTTCGACCAAGAATTTCGGACGACTCTCACAAAACCCACTTTCGACTTTTCCAGCTGAAAAGGCAACCATTTTATCGCTTCGCGGACGGTCAGGATGCCTCGCTGGCGTCCCCGTCGCCGCCCGTTTTGACTCCGACAATCGTATCGAGATGGGCGCGTGCGTCGGGGGTGAGTTCATCAATAATCTGCAGAAAATCCATTTCCACGAGCCGCTGCGCCCGCCGCAAGAGGAAAGGCAACGGACTCGAAGGTTCGTTGCGCGCGTAGTATTGGCAGATTCGTTCGAGTGCGCGAATGACGTCTTCCCTCGATCGAATCGCAGCGCTCTCCGAGGGTCCTTCGCCCGTCAAACCACTCGAAGCTTCCGTCTGGGTTTCAATTGATTCCTGCCCGAAAGTTGTCGGCAGATAGGGAGCGAGGCATTTCTGGATTTCCAGCAAGACGGCCACAAACGCGCTCATATCTGGAGCGCTGCCGGCTCCGACGGCGTTTGTCAGAAAAATGTCGATGGTTTTCGCGAGCGCGATGGAATCGGCGATTGCCTGGGCCGTTTCGGCCAGTTCCTCGGTGCTGGTATCGCGGAAAGCGGCCTTGATTTGCGCAGCGGATACGGGAGCCTTTTCTTCACCCCCGGGCAACGCCATCTTGTCTCCGGCAACGTGCGCAAAGGTGAGGCGTCCCATCTGCGGCGAGTTTGCCAGCGGAATCTGGCGCAACCGCTGAAGAAACCGCAGCGGATCACCATAGGTTCCCAATGGCGTCGAAAGTGAGGAGAGAATGTTTATCCGCTCGAGCGGATCGTTATTTTCCTCAGGGTCCAGTTTTGGGTAGAAATCCGGCCAATAGCGCTCCAGCAGGCCCTTTAATAAAATCAAACCATCCCGCAGTCCGGAAGCTCCCTCAAGGTTCACGAGCGCCAGCGCCAGGGTGACAGCGACGCGCAGGTTTTTCGAACGCCGAAAGAGGTCGAGACACGCATCGCGCACTTCCCTCCAATCCGGCTCTTCCGCTGCCGAGAACTGCGTCTCCTGCTTTCCCGCGACGAGCGCGTCCAGGGCAATAAACTTCGGGTCATAGGAAGCATCTTGCCCGCAGGGACTCTCGGCGGAAATCGGATTGAGCAATTCTTCGACGTCTATCATAAAGACCGCCACACTGCGGAATCAGATCGTAAAAGCCCTCGCGGCCTTGGCAAGCTCCCATTTCCCAATCCCCCACCTTTGACCGAGCATCGATGAAAGACCAAACGCCAAACGCTTACGACGAAGTCCTTTATCCGAGTCTTGCTCACGTTCAGACACATCCTGACCGACTTGCGACGCTTGCGAAGCTTTTTGGCATGGAACCCGCGCCTGTTGAGAGGTGCCGCGTGCTGGAACTTGGCTGTGGGGACGGTGCAAATATCATCCCGATGGCCTACGCGCTGCCGGGGAGCACGTTCCTCGGCATCGATTTGGCGACTCGCCCGATCCTCGAAGGGAACCGGGCTATCGCGCAACTCGGACTCCAAAATGTCCGCCTTGAGCAACGCGATATTGCGGATTTCAACGCGGGCCACGGGTTGTTCGACTACATCATCGCGCACGGGGTCTATTCCTGGGTGCCGGCCGGGGTGCGCGACCGGCTTCTCGCCGTCTGCCATGACAATCTTTCGGCCAACGGAGTCGCCTACGTCAGTTACAATGCCTATCCAGGCTGCCACCTCCGCGACATGACCCGCGGGATGATGCTTTTCCACGTGCGAGGCGTTACCGATCCCGGAGAGAAGATCGCTCAGGGGCGGGCGCTTTTGAAGTTTCTCGCCGCTTCCAAAAAAGAGCCCGATCTGTATCGCATGATGCTCGAGAAGGAACTCGAGCATGTCATGGAACGCAGTGACGGCGCCTTCTATCACGACGACCTCAGTGCAATTGCCCATCCGGTCTATCTTCATCAGTTTCTCGCTCACGCGGCGGAGCACGGATTGCAGTTCCTTGGAGACGCGATGTTCAACGAAATGCAACCGGAGGACTATACCCCTGCCGTGCTTTCTGCGCTCGAGGAACTGGATGACGACATAATCGCTCGGGAGCAATACCTTGACTTTCTCCTGTGCCGGCGGTTTCGACGGACTCTCCTTTGCCATCGGGAAGTTCCGCTGGATCACAGAATCCGACCCGGCGTGATCGCCGGCTTTTACGCGGCGGCCGATGTTCGGCCTGAGTCCCCGGAGCCTGATATTCCGTCCCCTGTCATCGAAGAGTTCCAGGGTCAGAAAGGAGCATCGATCCAGACCAACCGCCCGCTCGACAAAGCCGCGCTCTTGCATCTGAGCCGATGCTGGCCTCACTCCGTGCGTTTCGCAGACTTGCTGGCGGCGGCGCGCCGTGCGCTATCCGAACAAACACAGGATTCTGACGAAGAAGACTCCGCGGCACTCTGCAATCTGCTCGCGCGCGCCTACGCCGCCGGGGTCGTGGAACTTCATGTCTGGGCGCCGCATCTGGTCACGACGGTCAGCGACCGACCGATCGCCAGCCCCATTGCGCGTCTTGAAAGCCGGCGCGGAAAACGAGTAACCACCTTGCGGCACACCGGGCTGGAGTTGAGCGACCAGAATAGCCGGGACCTTCTCGCACTCCTCGATGGAACCCGCGATTTTGAGGCACTCGTTGATTCGCTTGCCACTTTGGTCAAGGCCGGGGACGCGCAAATCCGCCGCGACGGCGAGCCCGTGACGGAACCCGCGCAAGTCCGCGCGATCATTGCGAGCGAACTGCCGCTCGCCCTCGAGCGTCTCGCCCGCGCCGGGCTTCTCGTCGGCTGAAGCAAATTCCCGCACAAGGAGCCAAAAGTGCAGGCTATCTCACAACGAGAAATCCCGCGCGAAGCAACCGCTTGATGAGCGGCAACCCGGAAGCTGCGGCCGTCGCGAAGTCCGTGCCGTCACTCTCCCCGACGATCGCTATCAATTCGCGGACCGTGCGGCGTCCGTCGCATTGCGGCAACAACAACAACACCCGTGTGTCGATTGTAGCGCGGCGCTCGATTCCGCTTGCCGGCGCGAGGATCAGCGCCTGGTTGACCCATCCGCCTTCACCCGCAACCAGTTTTTGTTCGAGCAAATGGTCGGGATGCAGTGCCACTCGATAATCGAGCAGGGCGTCGTCGCTGGCCAGGCCTGCCAGAAAATCCTCCGCGGCAAAGACTCGTTGAATTTGCTCGCCGGCGTCGGTCGCCACCGCGGCTCCAGCGAGGTCCTCACAATGAACCCAGTTGAGCGACGCCCGGCGTTTCCGCAGAATTGCACCGCCCAGCGCCAGACGGACGATTCCCTGGCCTCGGTAATAATCGAGCCACTTGTCAAGCTGCTCTCCATAGGTCGCACGATGAATCGATTCCGTCTGGCGCAGCGCGTTTGCCGCGTAGCCGAGCGGGCTCTGGCTGGACGCCCGCAAAAGCCAGAAATCACAGCCGGTGTCCGCCGCCCAGCTGCACGGGCGCTTTGGCCAGTCGTCCTCGTTTTCGTGGTGCCAGCTGATCAGGCTGACGGCGCAGCCTCCTTCATCGAGGTGCGCCGGAGATCCCCGCACCATCAACTCCGACACCGCGTCGCCACCCATCCCCGGATTCTGGAACATCAGGCTGGATTCCGGCGAAATGATGAACGGGGGATTGGACACAATGAGATCAAATTTTTCGCCGGCCACCGGCTCGAAAAAGCTCCCCTGCCTGAATGACACATTTTCGATCCCGTTGAGGCGCGCGTTCATCCGCGCAAAATTGAGGGCTCTGGGGTTGGTGTCGGTGGCCACGACGCGCTCAGCGTGGGCCGCCGCGAGCAGCGCATGAATTCCCGCGCCCGTGCCCAGGTCGAGAGCCTTGGTCACCTGATTCCGGAACATTAGCCGGGTCAATGAGATGGACGAGGGGCTCGTCCCGCTCATCACGAAATCCGGCCGAAGGGACTCGCCCTCGGCCGGAAGGAAATCGCTCAACAGGAAAAGATCCCTCCACGGTGCGAGCCGCGCCGTCGCGCGAAGGCCGGCATCGGCCCGCCCGATCAGGCCGCTGTCGATCAAGTCCTCGACGTCCGCGGGAAGCAACGCGAAGCGCGCGGCTTTCTCGTCAACCGCGGCGCCAAGGATGAAAAGGCGAAGCAGGGAATGAAACGGCGATTCTTCGGCAGTGCGCCGGAGCGCACATTCCAGGTCGATCTGGCGATCGTTTCTGCCCTCAAGAACGTCGTGTATGGCCTTCTCGCTAAAGCCGGCACGTCGCAATGCCTCGCTCAGCAAGGACAGATCGCCTCCTCGATCCGGCCGAAACGGACCCACAAAGGCACCTTCCGCCTGAATTTCTTTCGCCAACTCAATCTGCCTCATTGGAGCCTTCCAACGATACGCTTGCCTCTTTCGAGACCAGCTCTGCTGTCGAAGGCAAGCGCTGACTCAGGCAAACCATTTTTTCGACCGGGCTTTTCGACCGGAGGTCGAGTCTGAACCCTCGTTATTCACGATCATCGCCTGCACGAGATCGCTCTGCGCCTTCCGGAATTCATCGGGAATCCTGCAAGGCACATCGCTCGCGACGGGCATAACCTCTGGCTTCGCACGCAAGGAATAAAACTCCCTCGACGCCGGCTCTCCGCATGTCGCATCGACCCAGGATTCCTGCAATGGCACGGTGAGCAGGACGGGAACATTGGTTCCCAGTTGCGACTCCAGGAACCGGCTCCAAAAGCTCAAGGCGTCCTCGGCCGGGCCGGCGACGGCTGGGAGGCGGACCTGGCCCGCGCCCAAATCGCTTTCATTCGCTCTCGCGCCGGCCAGATAGCCCGCCAGTTGCCTGTGAACACAGAAGACGATTCGATAAAGGGCTTCGTGTTGCCCGGCCAGGCCAAGGCGCTCGGCGAATGCCCGCGCGTCGGGCCCTCGGGGCGAAAACTCGGCATCAACCTGCGCAGCCGATCTCCTGAGTTCGTCGAGCGCCTGCCCGAGAACCCCGCGCACTTCGTCGGCAAGTTTGGCTCTCTTGCATTGCCTTTCGATATCGCCAAGACATTGCGAAACATTGGTCAAGGCCCAATCGAGCGGAAGACTCAGGCAATGCGCGCAAACGACCAGCGGATATTTCGTCCGGTTTTTGCCGTCGCGCGATGACCAGATTCTGCCTATGAGGAATGCCTCGCCGCGCTTCCATAAGAAGACGTGCTTGAATTCCGTCAAGCGCCGGGCGTCATCGAGTTTTTCCCATTCCCCGGAATCGATCTGGCCGCCAATGCCGTCCACATAGAGGATCTGCTTCGCTAATAATAAGCTCTCGGTTTCCAATCCAATGTCATCGATGTGGTCGTCCCACCCCGGATGCTTGCCAAACGCGCCCAGGCAGATCTGGGGCTTAGCTCCCCGCGCGAATAATCCCTGACCCTCGCGAAGAAACTTTTTCCAGAATCGGGTCATCTTCAGTTGTTTGGCAGAACGCTTTGCCTGGTCGGCCAATTTGGGAGTTTGGGTAGAGCGTATTCAAATACCAAATTGACAATGACTTCAGGATGAGCGTCGTCAATCCTGATCTCCCAATTGATGCCATCCTGGGCAAAGGCGGACGCCTCCTTGGTCTTGTTCAGGACTCGCAAAGCACTCCAATTCGGTCCTGTCGGGACTTCATGCTTCTCGGGATCGTAGCGATGGAAGTGAAAGACGGTGTCAACGGGAAGTCTATCGATAAGCAATTTCGCCTGACCCAGAGGGACCCTGCCCTGCTTGCCGAGATTGAAATGATCTCCGGAAATTGGCGTGCCGGCTCGAAGCTCGTATCGCACATCAGGTCCCCGGGGCGGCTCTGGCGGCGCGCCTGGCCTGCCAGGGGCCGGACCGGCCGGTTGCGCGCGCGGCAGGTTGCCCGGAATGGAAATCGAGAACACCGCAATGTTTCCGTTTGGCGAGACAAGTCCACGCAGGACCGGATCGAGCAGCGAGACCTGCTTGTCGAATATCTCGAGCGGAACCCTCGATTCGGACGGGATCTTCTTGAACGTCTCGGATCGAAGATCCCGATGGATCGTCGAAACAAGACCGGCTGCGGACCTGACTTCGTCGGCTGTCAGCGCCTGCTCCTGAGGAGGCCAGACGAGCGGGAAACGCAGAAACGGCGCAATGGCATCCTTCGCCTGCTTCAAGTAAGCCCTGCAGAATTCGTCGATCTGGTGCCGTTCCGCGTAGGCCAGCCAGTAGTCGCAGACCGATTCGCTTTCCTTTTTAAATTGTCCATTGTAGGCATCGACTTCGTTCCGGGCTTTCGCGACGTCTTCAATGATCTTCTTGAGACCCGCCCAGTCGCTGCCGATCAGACTCTCGACCTGCGCCTTGAGCTGGGTTGTGCCAAAGCTCAGTGAGTAAAGCCCGAAGCGGTAAGCATAGACGGGACCGTGCCCCGCGTAATCCCCAAGGTAGGCGTCGTCGAGCGCCTTGAGTTCCGCCACGTTCAGCCCCTGAAGCGGGCTCTGGACTTCCTTCAGTATGGCATTGAGCCTGTCTTGAATTTCCCTCAGCAACGGCGCCGGACCGCCCGCCGTTTGTGTTTCGACGGACACCGTTTCGGTGAGGAGTTCATCCACCATCGACTTAAGCGTGATCTGCTGGTTCGTCCGTTCCTTGATAATCAGGTCGTATGCGGCAACCAACGAGACCGGCCCATCCTTGAACAGCCCGGCCGCTTTGGCATTCTCAAGCTTCTGGTCCAAAGCCGTGTTTATCTTGCTCAATTCCTTGTACGGCGCTTCCAATAAGGGATCGCGCTGCTGAATGCCTCCCTGGTTGATTGCCGCTTGAAACAGGGTCTTCTCCCTCGGCGCGAACTCGTTTTTTAAGAGATTCACCAGCTCGATGATGAGTTTCCAACGAGCCTCCGATTCCGCGAGTGTCTGCAAGGCGCTTCTCCTGAAGCGTTCAATGCCCAAGTCTATTGGCCGATTGTAGCCCGGTTTGTCCCGGAGCAGCGTGCTACCCGCGGTAAGCCAGTCTCCGGGCCATTTTTCGGCACCACCCCCTTTTGTGTAAGTCCAGTCGCTTAGTTCAGCCAGTCGCGGATCAAAGTCTCTTCCGGCGACATAGTTCTGAAGTGGCGCCAGCACCGCGTTGGGAAGCGCAATCTTATCGACCAGTTTTCGGTGGCGCTTCACAATCCCGGACTCAATCCGGATCAGGCTCAGCAAAGCATTCGCATCGAGATTTGGATCGGGACTGGGCGCCGTCGTTGCAGCGGAAATCTTATCGCGCGCAGCTTCAACGAGAGGTTTGACCACGCTGCCTTCGAAAACGATTCGCTGGGCGCGGATCTTTTCGGCGCTGAGATTCCCCGTGAGCCGATAGAATGGGCGAAATATCGGTGAAATGCGCAATTCCGCCCCCGTAAAATCGCGCAAGGCCTCATGAAAATCCACAAGGCTCTTTCCTGCTCCGTCAAAGAGGTCCCTCGTCTTGCTCCCTGTTCCTCTGCCGACGGGTTCATCACCGTTGTAGGCATAGCCCCCTTCGGTCTGGGTAACGATCGGCATCCATTCGCTTTCGGCACTCCAGCCCTCGCTTGCGCGGAGCCAGTATCCGCTTTGGTGGCCAATGCTCTCCTTCATGGCCCGGTAACCAAGCAAGGAGAGGAATAGAAATACTGCGAGGGCAATGGCGCCGAAACCGAAGACGGCCAGTTTCCGTCTGCGAAGCATGCGCAGCGTATTGGTTGCGCGCGTAACCAATCCCCATTCGCGGAAAATCTTCTCGATGAAAAGATCGCGCAGGAAGAGGGACGTTTCGCGCTCCCAGACGCGGCCGGACGGCAGGTCGTCCACGGAGACGCCGATCGCCTGCGCAAGCTCCTGGTCGAGCTCCGAGCCCTCGCGCAAGGACGACGTGAAATAGATGCCCCGCAAAAAAAGCGGTCTCGTCGACCACTCGCTTTTGACGAAAATCGTGGAGAGATAGCGCCGCAGACTCGGCGTTATCAACGAAATGCTATTCGGGAAAGCGTAAAGCCGGTCCACCTCATCCGTTCGACGATGTGTGGAGTCCTTGGCGACCGGATCCTCCATGAGTTTGAGCCTGCGCCGCCGCAATCTTTCGACGACCGTTCGAAGATGCTGATCCATCAAGTCCAGCTGGAACGGTTTGTCTATCGGGTCCGGATTTGACCAGCCCAGCATCTGCCGCTGCGCGCCCGGATCATCGACGTCTTCAAAAAACTCGCGAAAGCCATTCAGCAGATCGCATTTTGCGATGATCACATAAACAGGAAACCGGATGTCGAGTTCCCGCTGAATGTTTTCGAGCTGCCGCGTAATCACGCCGGCTCGCTCGTCGATTCTTTGCTCCGAGTCCTTAACCAGACTGTCCGCCGGAATAACAAGAAGCAGTCCGTTAATCGGGCAGTTGGGCCTGTGTTTGCGGAGCAATCCGAGGAACTCCTTCCACTCGCTGGTCGTTCCCGGCGCAACCTCTTCGAACAAAAGGCGCCCGGCCGTATCGAGGATGACGGCGTAATTGGTGAACCACCAATTCATGTTTATCGTGCCGCCAACACCCTGAAAGTCGTCCTGCATTCCGGGAGGAAAGCCGACGTCGCACCGTCTGATCGCCTCGGATTTTCCCGCGGCGGGCTCCCCGATAACCACATACCAGGGAAGCCTGTACAGGTCCTTTCCAACGGCTTTGAACTTGTCGAGTCCCTGCTGAAAGCGCTTTCGCAAGTCCTCGAGCCGGGCCTTGCGCGCCGGATCGTTGATTGCTGCCGGCGTCGCTTGCGTATTCTGTTTCAGCTCTCCGCCGAGCGCGGCCGTCCGTGCATCCCGGCGATGCTTCAGGACATAGGAGTAAATTCCGAGGACGACTACGACAAACAGAACGCCAATGCCGACGATCAGTGCCACAGTCGGGCTAAATCCGACGCCAATTCCGATCAGACTGAGGGCCCCCAGGATATAGATGGTATTCCTGAGCCAGGTCGGAAGGTTAACGAACGAACTGAGTAAAGAGAATAGCTCGTTCATGGGTGGGTCGTGCGTTCCACGCTTACTTCATCAAATCGTGGCGCAGAATCTCCTGAAGAGACTCGGTCAGGCCAACCAACCCAATTCTAAAGAGGTAAAAATTGACCGCGAACGCGACGAGGCTGAGCGCGAGGAACGCGAGCGCGATGGCCCCGATCTTCGACGACGGCCGTTCAATAAGGTTCCGCGAATCGATATATTGGTACGCCTCGGGGCAAATGTGCGCGACGCTCTCGAGCTCTTCCAAGCCGAGACGCTTCGCGATCGTCTCCATTTTTCTACGAAGATACTCCGGTTGACTGCCGTACCACCCTGTGAAGCCCAACCCGATACAGATGAAATACACTATCAGGCGCTCAGTCGCCTCCGGACTGGGGTCGTTCAGCGTTTCGTCGAGCAAGTCAAAGAATTTCTCGTCTCCCGCGAGTTCGTTGCGCGAATAGGCAATCCGATTCTTGTGCCATTGCGCCGCGCACTGAAGGTTGCTCTCGGCGATGATCGAGTCCACGAAAAACGTGATCGGCATCTCCAGCTTGTTGGCCTGCAGCGCCAGCAAAGGCTCGGATTGCGCCAGCTTGTTAATGGAATCAAGCAGGGAAACAATTTCCGCCCGAAGGGAATTGTATTCGATGGCTTCATTACTGCCCTTCCGCGCAATGCGATTGAGCATGCATATGTATTGGAAAAGCGGCTCGTAGAGGTCGAACAGAGTCACGGTCTGGGGGCTTAGCGCTGATCGGAGCCGGGAGGGAGTGTCATATACATGCTGATCTGAAAATCCGATACGCCCTCGTCCGGCCAGCGAATCACCGCGGACTTTTCGGCCTGAATTTGATCCCAGGCCCGTGTTGAAGAGCTTCGAAGCAATCGGAAGTAATGCAGGCCGCCTTTTGCGGGAAGCTCAAGAGGCACAAAGCGCTCCTCTTTCAGCAAAACGCCGCGAATCGCGCGCGATGCCATGCTCTTGGGCATGAGCTTGAATTCGTCGGGATTTTCGACCAGGGTCACAAGTCCTCGCGGGTCCTCCTTTGTCTCGATGCCCAGAAAGTAGTCATTGGGCAGCGAGAAATGCTTGTCTTCAAAGACAGCCGTCTGGATTTCCGCCAGATTCGTGAAGGGAACTTTCATGAAGGTCGGCGCAACCGTGCCTCGCAAGAGCGAGCGGATTTTCGCGCTCAGCTCGCCGAAAGCGAGGTACGGATTGTCGTGATCGTAGGGCGGGACGTCGAACACATCGCGGTCCGGATGCAGCGCTGTCAGTTCTCCCAGGAGTTCTCGAAGTTCGAGATACATGAAGAACGGGGGCACGTTCGGCGCTTCGGCCAACGACGGCAATCGCGCGCTGAACCGATTCAGAGTGCGCAATCGCATGATCTGCTCGAATTGGACTCCCCGCAGATTCTCGAGGCTGAATCCCCCGCGCGTGAGTTGGACAACAAGTTCCTTCCTGCTGGCTTCAACCTGGCTCGCCAAATCTCTCACCACCTCCATGAGCACCGGTGAGCCGTTTAAAACGAGGCAGGGCCCTGAATATTCGGAGTCCTGCCGCGGCAAGCCGACATCCTGTCCCGTTGCCCGAACCACGCGCAGCAAGGGAATCACTTCCAGATCGGACGGATCTTCGTTTTCCAGGAGCAGTCGCGCGTTGATCCTGCGCATGAGGAGCGGCTTGGCGTTTTCGCCCGTGTTCTCATCGGCGCACTCCGTTTCATTCAATCGGTACAAAACCTTGGCCCGCGCGTCCGTCGCACTCCCCAATTCCACGGTATTTGCGCGAGCATCAAACCAGAGCGGGACGGCCAGGAAGATATTCAACACTCCTCCGCTCGTCGCGAAGGATTGTTTGATGTCGATGGACGGCAATTCGGCCTCTGCGGGGTAATTCACCTCAATCCCGCTTGGCATGATCGCGCGCAACCGGTCGAAGCGAATACGCATATTCTCGAGATCATCAGGGTTCAATCGCGCTTCAATCACCCCGTAGGGATACGCCCACGAGAGCCGGCGTTCCGCGGATATCGTGTCCCTGAACGCCTTCTGGCTCCGCTGAAGGTGATGCGCCTGAAGAAACAGGCCCTCGTGCCAATGGATCTGTGCCGGCATGCTAATCCTCTAACGTGCTGGCGACATCCGCGCCCAAAACGAGCTTTTCCGTATACTTCTTGATCGCATCGAGAATCTCTCTCTCTATTGCCGCTCTGTTGAGCGACTCAAAAATTCCAGTGTATTTTCGCCAGCACTTTTTTTCAAGGCTTTCAAAGACGCCGGAATCCGCCTCGGCAATCTTCCGGATAGCGTCGGGCGACAGGCGGTCCAGGTACTTCTGCGCATTGATTTCACCGACCGTGCCCATGGCGGCCATAAGACCGGACACAAGCTTGCGCGTCTTATTGACCGTTTGTTTCATTTGCTCGGTCGAGATCTCGGAATCGCCCGAAAGGTATGGTGCAAGGCTCTTTCGAAAGTCACCGTGTACCCCTGTCTCGCGCTGGATCACCGACTTCGCAGCGATATTCTTCCAGACTTGCCACACCAGTTGATCGACGTTTCCCGTCACCTCGATCAGGATGTCGAGCAAGCGGAGCGCCCGCCCAAAGTTCAGAGATTTGTCCGGCGCAAGCTTCTCCATTCGCTTTCGCAGTTCTTCCGGCACCTCAAGGCCTGCTCCTTGCGTCGCGGGCAGCAATCCCGAATCTTGAATCGGTCTCAAAATCGCTGCCGCTTCTTCCGCCGGCCTCGTCCGAACCAAATCCAGGAGGCGCTCAACGAGGACCGCTGGATCATCCGGCGCAACGGGCAACGGAGCGACCTCATCGGTACGACGCGGCAAAGCGGCGGATTCCGGCACGGGAAACTCTTCGGCGAGAGCCTCGATGTGGTCCTTGCGCCTGCCCAACGACACCGCCTTGAGAGCTTGTTCCAGCTCTTCGTTGAGGATTCGCTCACGCGTCTCAGGCGGATCGTCCGCAAAGCTGCATTGCAGCAACCGCAACCGCGCGGCGAGTTCCGCGGCCCAGCGGTGCGTTTCGGGGGACGTTGCTGTCATTGACGAAGGGTATAGCTGAACCCCGAAGGGCTGCAAACGACATTTCCCCCGCCCGCTGAACGCCCGGTCTGGGCCAAAAGGACTTTATTTCCAATAAAACCTCGATACGCTACGGAAAGTGGTGTCTCCTCAGAAAAAAGAAACTCCCGGCCAGTTTCAAAAGGGTTATCATGCCGTCCCGATCTCAGAAGCCGACAAAAATAGCGCGCTTCGGCTGTGCGCCGTCGTCCGCGAGGCGCCGGATCCCGTCGCGGGCGTCTTTCTTTTGTTAAGGGATACCCTCGAGGCTTCGATCTATCTCGGCGGACTGCTGGATGCTGGTGGTTATGTCCATCACTGGATCGAGCTTTGGATCCAGAATGTCAACAATCTCGAGACGACTCTTGAAAGTCATCGAGAGGTCTTCACGAACCATTTATTGGACGAACGCTGGAAGAGGCGCGCCGCATTCCTCGGCCGTCTTGACAGGTCCGACAAGATCGAGATGAGCTTCGAAACTGCTCACCCCCTGCCGATTTACTTCGACCTCACCGTTTCAGGGCCGGTGACTCCGAAGGACGCGCCTTCCTCGTCGCCTTGGGAGCTTTGCGTCGACGACCGGCTCCTGGAAGAACACGGACTCCCGCGATACAGCACATCTCTGGCAAGATATCTTTACCTTCGCGAGACGTCCAAGCCTCCCTTCCTGCCCGTGACAGTGGGATGTCCGGAAAATGAAGCCACCCAGCAGACGAGGCAGACACTGGGTCCGCGCGTCCCGCTCAATCGGGATGGCGGCCTGATGCTGGCGCGCAAGTTCGCTCCGCTGAGCTTCGAGAACGCCGTCGAATTGATCGGCGGCCAGCCATGGAAGGGGCTTGAGGAAGGAAGCAAGGTCTTCAGGCTCACCGGCGTTTACCGCACTTTGCAAAACGCCGAAGTGATCCAGCAGGGCGGGGGACATCTTTTCCTGGGCAGACAGGGGCGCGCGGGCCGCCTGATCGAGACCTTCCACCTGAAGCTGGACCTCCTCCTGCAGGCCTTTCGACTGGTGCGGGAATTCGTCCGTGACGAGCAACTCCCCTTTCTGAACCTTTCCGCGGAGAGCTTCCGTGTGCGCCTTGCCGAAACGAGCCAAAATTTGCCCTTTTTGTGGACGGCAAGAGTGACGTTATCGACCCTTGGCTCGGCTTTCGCGCTTCCGATCGAGACAAGCGATGCGCGATACTTCCTTGCGCCCGACGTCAACACGACCTCCATCTACAGTCCGATCACTCCGAGCGCTCCGATAAGCTCCGCCGGCGCGGTGCGAATTCGCAAGGTCCATTCAGCAGACGATGACACGTTTGTGCTGGAAGGAACGATCTTCACCCAGGAAAGAATCGCCATCTCGCAAACGGATCTCCTCTGGCTCCGCCTGACGCTGTCATCCGGCCGGGTCGATTTCTATGCCAATCTTACCGAAGGAGTCGCCCACGGTGAGCGGCGCTTTCGCACCCTCCCGCAGAAGCTTCCGGAGCACATCGGGCTGGCTATCCGATCCGCCGAGGGGGTTCGCTTCCCGAATGCTCCCTTCGAGACCTTGCCGATGAGAAGCTCGCCGTGCGATCTCCATGCCTTGGCGACCATTGGCATCCGCACCCTGCTCGTAAACGAGGAGAACACTCTGCCCATTGCTCTCGACGAAGTTTTCAGCCTGGCGCAGGCCGTCGCGGCCGATGCTCAGGAAGGTTTTGATGTTTCCAAGCGCCTCCGCGAGGTTTGCGCAACCGATCCGCGATGGTCCGCCTCCCTGGGACCTCACCGGCTCTTGAATCCCCAATCGCTTACAGCCGAAGAATCCCTGGCCTACCTGCCTGCCGAACTCTGGTGGGATTCGATTGCCCTATTGATTCAATGCTTCCCGGGACTTGTTCCCGGCGCCTTTTGCGCCGATCTCGGCGACGCGCCGCCGCTCGCGCTGCATTCGGTTTTTGAACCCGCGATCGAGGCTTTGGAAAAGCTCTCCCTGCGAGCGCGGAGCGTCTTGTTTGTCGACTGGAAATACAACGCCGAGATCAAATCCGTGGTGCAGGCGGCACTGCAACGACACCTCACAGAGCTTAGCTGAGCCAGCTGCTCCCAGGTCAGGCAGCCGTCGTTTATTTTCCCCTTACTTTGCCTGGGAATGGTTCTCGTCGTCGATCTTGACGGAGTATTTGCCGCCGCCAATCTCGAGGGTTTGTCCCGTGGCGAGCGGCGCAATCTCGCCGGGAGCCAGAACGACGCCATCGACGGATACAGCGTCGGCGTTTTTCTGCTCCAGCCAGAAGCATCCGCGATGGTAACGCAAGGCGCCAGTCTCCCGGGCGCCTGTTGGCAGCGCGAAATCGATCGGCGAAGCTCCGCTATTCCCAAACGAGGCCACCGAGAAAAGCCAGATCGCCGCACGAATCTCGCTCGTCTCGCTGGGCACAAATACGAGGGCGCCTGCCACAGGCGCGTTGCTCTCGTGACTGGGTCCGTTCCAATCGGCAAGATTCGCGATCGCTGGCAGATCGCGCTGTTCGAGAACGCGAGGAATGACCTTGATGGAGAAGACATCGGCAAGCCGCAAATCGCCCGGTTTGAGAAGGATGAGCGGCCTTTCCGTCGAGAGCGCCTGCCCGTCGAAGGCAGATCCATTGGCGCTCGGCGTAATACTATCACCGTCGAAAAGGAATATTTGGCCCTTCTCGCATTTGGCGGTCACATGAATTCTGCTCAGTCGCTTGGTTTTCACATCATTCGCCTTGTCCCGCGGCAGAAAGCGCGTGGACAGATCGGCCCCGGCCGTAGCCGACCTGCCGATCCGGAACCGATCCCGAACAACCACGACGAGTTGTTCGTCGGTTTCACCCTCGCGTTTTAATTTTAGGACTGTGCCCGGTTGCGCCGATCCAAGCAGCTTGAGCGGGATCATCAATCCCGGGGCTTTGCGCGCGGCGGCAGGCTCGACTCTTACGATCGGCGGCTCCTTCTCCTGGGCTTCCACCTCGCGAGCCAATTCCAATGAAGGCAACGCCTGCGTAACTGCCGCGCTATCAACCGGCTCGACAGGGACCGGCTCGACCTGCACCGGCTTGCCAGGGACCGGCCGGACAGTCACCTCCGGGCTGGGTTGCTTCGGCTCATTCAAGGCTTCGTGAATCGCATCACGCAATTTTGCAAATGTCGCGATTCGCCCATCCGGATCATGACTGAGGGCGCTCTTCAAAATCGCTGCGACACGTGGCGAAAAGTCGATCGCATCGTCAACCAAGAATTCCTCGTTCGCCAGGGACTTCGCCCGAAGCAAAGCATATTTCTCGGCACCCGCTCGAATGTAATAAAGCAGCGCTGCGAGCGAATAGACACCCGATCGCGCATCGATCTCTTTGCCGGCGCCTTCCTCTGGAGATGAGAACTCGCCAGCGCGAGGCGGAATCGGAGTTTTTGCGGCACACCTTTCAGGAGGAAGCCCGAGGTCCAGCACTTTGACTGAAATTTCCTCGTCCTCCTGCACCAGCATCACGTTTTCTGCGGAAATATTTCGGTGAAACAGACGCGCCGAGGATGCCACGTCCAGAGCAGCCGCGATCTGGCTGATGATGTTTAGCGCGGGAGTCGTCGCGAAGCAGCCCTCCCGCGCCAGGCGCTCCGTCAGGATTTGGCCATCGCAAAACTCCGTCGCGTAAAGATAACCGTCCTTGAATACTTCCAATGGAAATACCGAGGCCAGGTTCGGATGACGAACGTGTGCCGCCATCTGAACTTCACTTAGGAAGCGAACGCGCAGCTCCTCGTTTCCGAAAGCGTCCCGGGCAATTGTCCTCAACGCCGCATAACAGCGAAGATCGTTGTTGAAAGCCTTGTGCACCGCTCCCCATGCCCCACCCTGCCCAAGGATAGCCGGCGCCCCTGTCTCGTCCTTCAGCACGCTATAGCGGGCAAACGCATCAAACTCCACCCAGACATTCTGCCAGCAAATGACTTGCTCGCAAGTGCCTTCGCAGCTTTGAACGGCACCCGGCAGGATCCCACGGGCGGCGATGAGGAACATCCCCGCCGATATAATCCGTTGCCAGACCCGTGTTGAGTCAGAGTCTCACAGCGAAGACCGACGCGAGCCTCCTGAGGAAAGGCCGAAGGTTCTCCGGGCATTGCGACTGCCATTCGGCAAGACGCTGCGCCAGCGATCCCTTCCCATGAGGAAGACCGCGGTTGAGGAATATTACCGCCTCCCAGCCACCTGGTTCCGCCTCAAAAAGGGGCAGAAGCTGGGCCGCTATAATCGTGTTCCGATCGCGGAGAGCCGGGTTCCGGCGCAACGCCGGCTCGGATTGCTTGAACCACACGATGAATGGCGTTCCAGCCGGGAGTTGGTGCTCTGGCAGCGCGAGTCGTTGCTCCACGTAGGCGTTCAGCCACGGTGCGTAGGACCGCCAGGCGGGATAGGGCGGGGCGGTCCGCCATGAGCGACTCATCGCGCGCAAAGTGAACAAGGAAGCGGTCTCGCACAGGCTCTCTTCCAACCAGAAGTTGGCGTGTCGCGGGTAACGCACAAAGCGCTGCGGATTCCCTCCAAAGTTCGCCAGCGTGTGACAGAACTCGTGTGCAAACTGAAAGCCGTATTGAGCCCAATGGGTCCCCCTGGCCGTCAGGCCTATCGCAACGCGGCCGTCCGGCCCTCGCTCGAAATTTGTCTGCGGATGGTCCGATCGGGGATACACGTCGATGCCAACAAGCCGGGCATTCGGGCAATATCGCCAAATTTCACCGGCCGCGGACCTCAAAACGGAAGCAACATCGGCGGCGCTGACCTTTCCGAAACCTGTTGCCTGTACCTCGATATCGAGCGGCCTCGACGCGAGCGGGTCTCCCGCTGCTCGTGCTGCGACGCTCAAAACAACCGAAAGCACCCCGGAGAGCACCACTCTTGCCAAAGGTCGAAATGGCAGGTCGCGCCTGTCGGGGAACGCGCTCGACGCTAAAATGTTACTCGAAAGCCCGCCGAGACGTTGTTCGACAGGTAGTTCGTCCGGAAAAGCTCCCCATCGTAGTAGGCGTAGGTGCTTATGCGTTCGCTCCATTGAATGGCGAAGCCCGCGCTGAGGAGCAGACTGTCGCGACCGATCGCCGGACCGTTGACTGTAAAGCCGTTGCCGGCGCCATTCGCGAAGCTCGCGAGCAGCGAATAATCGGTGTCCCCAAATTCATGCTGCCAGGCGGCCCGGACTTCCGGGACGAAGTGGACAGGACCGATCTTCCAATCGTAGGACCCTTTCGCACCAAAGGCCGTGCGCAACGAGTCCGCGTGCTGATTGGGGAATGCGAGCGGGGCGAGCGAACCGCTTTCACTAAAGGCACCGAGGCCAACGTAGGTATATTGGAAACTCGCCGTGGGACCGATGCTCAGGCCGCCTTTCTTCCAGTCGTAGCCGCCGGCAACAAGGACGTTGAGATCGCCGCCATCGGTGCGTCCGCTGGCCGTGCCTTCGAGCGCGGTCCGGCGCGTTTCGTATCCGTTGAGGCCCCCGATCACAGCGGTGTCCAGGTAGAACCCGCTACCGAACGCCGTGGCGTAAAGGCCAAGCTTGCCCCCGTTAACCTGGATGCTGCCGTCGTTGACAAGATTGGCGCCTGTGTAGGCATAGCCGCCAGTGATCCCGATCGCGAAATTCGAACCGATGCGATAGTCGACACCCATGGTAAAGCCTCCGGTGGCGAGGTCATAACCACTCGCATTGAAGGTGCTATCGACGTTTGTGAACTCCCCGATACCGGTGACAAAGACACCCCAGCGATTCTCTGGTATCGGCGCGAATACCGGCTGACCGCTCTTGCCCTCCGGTCCATTCACACCGGCAAACCCCTCGCTAAAACTGGACAAGTTGTTGTTAATCGTAAGACCCGACGAGCTCCACCCGCGGCTGCCAGCTTGTATGTCGTCCATGCGTCTTTCCAGATTCGCCGTCTGCACATTCGCCAGGGAGACCCCGATGACAAAAATTGACGTCAACTGCTCCGGGGAAATGAGGTCAATATCATTGCAAAGCTCGCTCGGCGTTCGGCTATTGAGAAATCCAATCAGTTCAGAAGCCCGGGGGTCGCCGACTGCGCTATCGAGCGCCTGGCCTACGGCCACCGCATTTGGCGTGCCGCAGAATGCAGCCGCGAATCCCGCAAACGAACCCTGAATGGCTTCGAGAACGACGCCATTGGGTAGATAAACCACCCCGAAGGCTACAAGGGGGCCGCCCGAAACGAAATCGCTCTGGACCGTACTGAACGTCCCGCTCACGTCATTCGTTGCGGTGAGGAAGACAATTCTGTCGCCCACTCGAAGGTTGAAACCGCCCACGCTAACAAGCTGGACCGTGCCCGCGACGCTTGCGCGCCCATTCACCGCAAGCAAGTCAAACTGGCCCGGCGAACTACCAGCCACTTCAATGCGCAAGGTGCCTCCCGGGCTTTGCGTGTAGTTGCCGTTTATTGTGAGCCGTCCGACCGAGGCTCCCGGCGCGACGGTGCCGTTATTGACCACGTTTCCGTTGACCAAGCCAGTGCCTTGGAAGAATCCCCCATTGGTGACGTTGCCGTTTATCCTCCCAAAGAGTCCCAACGCAGCGTTCGTGCCGACGTTTACGTTGGCGGCGACTCTACCGCTAGTGTTAACAAGCAACGAGGATGCGCCGTTCACGTTAACGATGGGAGAGTTCAAGATCCCATTGACGATCGCTGCGGTGCTTCCATTAAGGTTCACATTTTGGTCGGCAGTAAACACGGTGTTTACGACGAAGCCGCTGCTGTTAATGTTCGCGGCGCCAGGGACATTGAAATTGGCATTTGCGATCAACGTGCCGCCGCCGCCAAGATCAAAGTCACCAACTGTCTGAACGCTCCCGCCGTTCACCGTGGCTGTGCCGGAAGAGATCGTCCAATTGCCGTTCACATTGAGAAGATTTTGAACTGCTAAGGTCGACCCATTCCCAAAGCTCACCGGCCCGGTTCCCAAGGCCGAGGCATTCTGAGTCAGAATCGTGCCGCCTGCGATCGTCGTCCCACCCGTGTACGTGTTTGCGCCTGCCAAGGTCAGCGTCCCGGCCCCCACCTTCGTCAGTGATCCCCCAACGTAGCTCGATTGCGCCGTCAACACAGCAGGCGGCAGGCCAGACGCCTCACCATCGGAAATCACGCCCGAAAACACGCTACTCTGTTGGTTTCCTCCCACGGTCAGGTTTTTCGAACCGAGAAAGATCGTTCCAGTTCCGGCGATTGATCCAACCGTGGTTCCGGGGCCATTCAACTCGGCGATCGTTATAAAGGCGGTAGGGTTTGCGTTAATCAGAGAGGCGTTTCCGCCAGAAGCCCCCTGCGTAAAGACGACAAAAGAGTTAGCACCGCTGTTCGTGATCGTCGCATTCGCTGCGCTTGAATTGCCAAGAAATCCCGTGCCGCTGCTTTGTCCGCTATTGACGATCGTCGCATTCCCCGCGCTCGAGTTGTCGAGAAATCCCGTGGCGGTGTTCGGCCCGCTATTGGCAATCGAGGCGGCACCGGCGGTGGAACTGTTGAAGAATAGGGTCAAAGTGTTCGCCCCATTATTGGCGATCGTCGCATTCCCTGCGGTCGAATTGTCAAAGAAACCCGTGGCAGTATTCGGTCCGTTGTTGGCTATCGTCGCATTCCCTGCGGTTGAATTGTTCAAGAACTGCGTGGAACTTCCGTCGCCGCTGTTGGTAATCACCACCGTGCCTGCGGAAGCAAAGTTTGTGAAAATTGTTTGCCCGACGGCCACCTCCCTCCGGTCGACGTTGTCATTGTTGATCGTCTGTAGGCTCCCGGAGTTATTGACGATACCGGCACCCTGGAGTGTGAGCACATTTCCGTTCGTTTGGATGGTGTAGATATTCGCGCCGGGGTTGAAAATGATGGACTCTATCGTCACGGTGTCGATAAGCGTCGGCTCCGTCACCGTCGACGTATCGAAAATCGCGCTGAACCCTGGAGCGACCGGCGCCGGTGGCACTGCTGGAGACCAATTAAAGTAGTCGTTCCAGTTATTGGACTCGTCTGAATTCCAAACCCTGTCGATTGCGGGCGCGGCAGTTGCATTCAACAGGAAGATCGCGCCACCCAGGGCCTTTTTGACAAATCTCGTAGATACCTTGCGTTTTGTTTTCATGGGCACAGCGGCCGGGGATAGTCCTGTTGGCAGAATACGCTCCCGCATGCGCCTCCGCCTCCGACCCCGTGCAGGCAGAGGTGAATGTGGACGCGACTCTTGACGTTCACCACTCGCGGGCGCTCCCCAGCACGGTTAGGAATGGCGTAAGAGAATGGATAACCGAAAATGGAGGCTCGGCATTCACCGCGGCGGATGCTCAAAAAGCCATGGTGGATTGTCAAGGAGATATTCGCTTTTGTGCCCTTATCCTCCCTCGGTTAGGCTTGGGCCCGGTTTGACCCAAACCTCGTCGAGCCATGACCAATCAACTTGACCTCGCTGGCCCGCTGTAACCATTGTCCGCATATGTACGCGGAGTTTCCGAGAACCGTTCGCAGAGCTGCGTCGGCCGCATTGCCTTTGGCTTGCCTCGCAGGGAAACGAGACAAAACGCCGGCCGGAACAACCTGTTGACACGCTCGATGTCTGCAGTGGGCCGCAACGATCCCTGTCCCTGCGGAAGCGGCAAGAAATTCAAACGTTGCCATGGCGAAATCGCGCCCGGCCCGACTCCCGCAATGTTGGCGATTCCCGCCCTGCTCGAGCAAGGCCGCTCCCTGCAACGAGCCGGGCGTCATTCGGAGGCAGAAAGCGCTTATCGCAGCGTATTGCAGCGTGAGCCGGACAATTCGTTCGCAATGGAGAATCTGGGGGTCCTTGCATTGCGGCGTCAGAGCCCGGAGGACGCCATTGAGCTGCTGTCACGCGCGGCCTCGCTCGCGCCCGAACGCGCAAGCGCGCACTACAACCTCGGCGTGGCCCACATCACCGCTCTTCGCTTCGCGGCTGCAAAGGAATGCCTTCTGCGCGCGATCGAACTCGATTCGGAGTTTGCGGCAGCCTACAACAACTTGGGCAATCTCTACAGATACCTTGGCGATCCCGTATCGGCAATTCGCTACTATGCGCGCGCCCTCGAACTTGCGCCTCATGACGCTACCATCCATAGCAACTACATCATTTCCCTTCATCTTGACGAGTCATCCACCGCCCACGACCTCTTTGCGCAACACCAAGCATGGGCGACCCGCCATGCGCAAGGGCACTATCCAATCCGCAAGGGCTTTGCCAATGCGGCAGACCCTGACCGTCAGCTAAAGCTCGGTTTTGTTTCTCCCAGCTTCAACAGCCACCTCGTGGGCCAGTTTCTGCGCCCAGTTTTTTCTACCCTCGATCGCGAACAATTCCGAATCTATTGCTACTCAAATACCAAGCAGATGGATGCGCTCACTGATGAGTTGCGTGCCTGGGCATTTTCGTGGAACGAAATTCGAGCGCTCGACGATTCGCTTGCAGCGCGCAAAATCGAGGACGACGGAATCGATGTTCTGATCGACCTCGCCGGGCACGCGCCGAACAATCGCTTGCTGATTTTCGCTAGAAAACCTGCGCCGGTTCAGGTGGTCTGGCTCGACTATTTCGACACCACCGGCCTTGCGACGATGGACTACATCATGAGCGACCCGATCACGACGCCGCCCGGATCGCCACAGCGCTTCACCGAAGAGGTGCTCCACTTGCCCACGCGCCTCTGCTGGTCGCCGCCGCATTCTTCACCGGATGTCGCGCAACGAAGTGTCACCGAACGGATCGTGTTCGGCAGCTTCAACCGGCTGGACAAGATCAGCGCCGGCATGATCAGGTTGTGGGCGGCAATAATCCGGGCCACAAACGCTTCTCTGCTGCTGAAAGCCCGGGCGTTTTCGGTGCCGGAACTGCGCGACAACCTCCTGACTCAATTCGCGGCACAAGGCGTGACAGCCGGGCAGATCGAACTACGCGGCCCCACCCCTTACCAGGAGCTTCTGGCCGAGTATGGCGACATCGACATCGCGCTCGACACGTACCCCTACAACGGGTGCACAACTTCAGCGGACGCGCTTTGGATGGGGGTGCCGGTGATTACTCTGGCCGGAGAAAGCATGATCTCCCGGCAGACCGCGACGATGCTCCACTGCGTCGGACTCGATTCGTTTGTCGCCGAGAACACGGCGCATTATCTGGAAATCGCCGTACGAAGCGCAAAGGAACGAGACCGTCTCGCCGAAATTCGTGCCGGTCTCCGCCGGGCCGTGCAGTCCTCCGCCCTGGCCAACGCCCGTCTGTTCACACGTTCCTTCGAGCAGTGTCTTCGCACGGTCTGGCGCCGTTGGTGCGCCGGGACGCAGCTCTGAGCGGGGTCGAGCGCGCAAACGGAAGGAGAGGAAACCATTGAAATGGTGCGCTCTACCCATTACCAATACTCCATGCAGGGCGACGGTCCGCCGGACAATAGCGATCTGGCGGGAACAATTCAGATCCCACGGTTTGGAGCCGGGCAAAAGATTTTTCGCCGCTACACTTTGCAGAAAATCATTGGGCGCGGCGGCATGGGCGTCGTTTGGCTGGCACAGGATTCTTACCTCGAAAGTTTGGTCGCCCTCAAAGTCCTGCCGGACACGTTGCTTCACGATAGCGCTTCGCTCGATAGCCTGAAGCGCGAGACAAAACTTGGCCTCAGCCTGGCCCATCCGAACATCGTCCGGATTTACGACTTTCAGAACGACGAGAGTGCGGCCGCCATTTCCATGGAGTATGTCGACGGAGGCAACCTGTCCGATCTGCGTATCAAGAAACCGAGTAAAGTCCTCGATACGAGTGACCTGACTGGATGGCTTGAAGCCCTGTTCGACGGGCTCGACTATGCGCACAACCGGCAGCAGATCGTGCACCGGGATCTCAAGCCGCGAAACCTCATGCTGAACAGCCGTGGCGAATTAAAAATCGCCGATTTCGGCATCTCCCGAAGCATCAGCGACTCAATGACCATGCTGACCGGCATGCTGGCTTCCACGGGCAGCCCGCCTTATGTCAGCCCGCAGCAATGGGACGGAGAACGTCCCACTCCGCTTGATGACATATATTCCCTCGGTGCGACGCTCTATGAACTTCTGACCAGCAAGCCGCCACTTTTGGGAGTCGTCGATTGGCAGCAGGTTCACTACAAGGTTGCGCCGAAAATGTGGCAGCGACGCCTCGATCTTGGAATAAAGGGCGCCGATCCGATTCCGGCGCAATGGGAGGAAGCCATCGCAGCCTGTCTGGCAAAGGACCCGAAAGATCGCCCCCAATCCATACAAGAGTTAAGGACGCGCCTCTCCATCGCCGGCCCTCAGGCTGTAAATCGGACCGGCAGAAGAAGCTCCCCTCTGCCTGGCGCCCCAGCAGATGCGTCCCCGGTTCAGGACGAAATCGACGATAGTTCGGAAAAAACGATCAAAGGCAGCGCCGCTCTTCCGGATCGGCCCGATGAAGTCCGTGTCGCAGGCGACGAAGGTCTTTTCGATGAGCCCACCCTGCGCCAGATAAGGGACAGTCCGAATACCGCGGAACCGTCGGATGATATCGAAAGCGGAGCCACTCTTCAAAGCCGGAAGCCTGAACCCAAGATTCAGCCGGACGAAGCCGTCAGCAAACCGAGAAAGGTTCCCGTATGGTCCTGGTTGGCCCTTATTGCTGTCGGTCTCCTCGGAGCCATTGCGTACGTGGTCCTCGGTACCGGGCCGGACCGTCGTTGTTCCTTCTGTTCCTTCTCCGGCTGTTCACGAGGACCTCCCGGTACAAAGCAGCACCCCCGGCGTGACGGTCACCGAGCAGCAGCCGCCGCCGCCCGAGCAAGTCGGAACCCTCTCCGTTACCTCCAATCCACCGGGCGCCTCAATTTTGCTGGACGACAATCCGCCGAACCGGCCGCCGGATACCTTTGCGAAAATTCCGTTCGGGAAGCATCGGCTCACAGCCACACTCGACGGCTACGAGGCCTTCTATCAGGAATTGCAAATTGATAACACGAACCCTGCGACCAAAGTTCTGGAATTAAAGCGGCCCCTGCAATGGCTTCGATTGCAACAACTCGTCGAGGATGTCAAAAAATACGGGAACGCTCCCGATTCGCCCGAGTACATCATGGCAAGCGCAAAGTATCTCCAGAATCTCTATCTGACAGACTCTGCGCCTTCCCCGGAACTGCCCCCTGACGAGCTCAAACAAAAGCTCGAGAAGATCATCGAAGCCCTCCGCACTCATCAAGCGGCGCTGAAGCCTTCGGCAGGCAGGCAGGAGTTTCAGAAATACAAGGATGCGATTACCTCCGCCGCGCAGCTCGATATTCTCCAAGCGACTCTGATGCTTGCCGAAAACGAGACGGAAGCGCACAAAAAATTCAGCCTGTTTGAAAAGGCGGCGACCCAGAGGAACGATCCGAGCGCGATGATGATGCTCGGGATTCTGTACGCAAAAGGAGCCGGGGACGTTCCCGGCAAGCCGGACTATGACAAGGCTTTGGACTGGCTCCAGAAAGCCGCAAAGGCCGGGAATAAAGAGGCGGCCGCCTACTATTTCGAAGCGTACCTTTTCGTCGACATGAGGACGCCACGCACGGCGGACGAACAGAAGGCAGCCGTCGAAAGCCTGAAGGACCTGGCTAACCAGGGCGTGCCCCATGCCGAGGTGGTGCTCGGGGAATGGTACCGGCGCAGCGCGATTGCCGCAAAGGATAAAACCCTAAGGCTCAAGCTCTATCGCGAGACGGCTGACCGGTGGCGGAAGGCCATGGGCCCTCGAGAGTGGAGAGTCTGCTATTACCTCGGTACGCTTTACGAAAAGGGACTGCTCAACGAGGATGGGAAGCCAACTCCGGATGACCTCAATCAGGCGAGGGCTTTGTACCAGCAAGGGACGGACAACGAAGACGTCGTGTGCATGTTTAACCTTGGCCGATTCATTTGGGACCATTCCGACGATTCCAAAAACCAGGAAGAGAAGAAAAAGGCCCTGTCGCTCATCAAAGATGCAGCCGCTGCAGGCTCCGAACCCGCGAAGGCTTGGATCAAGGCAAAGGGGCTGTAGTCTGTTTTTTTCGATGGAGAGGAGTCGAACCAGCTCGGAGCGGAAACGGCCGTTCACCGGCCAACGTAAAGGAGCGGCTCATAACCGTCCACAGACATCGGCGTCTCGGGAGACGGAACGCTCTTGATCGTGTAAACGTACTTGTTCACGAGCGAGCCGCCGAGCGGGTCATAAATCATTATATCGTCTTCCTTGGGCGCTTCCTTGGGAACTTTCGGACCGGGCTTCGGCCCGGCTTTGGCCTTCGTAATCGGAACCGCCCAATACCTTCTCGTTTTTTTGATCTCCGTCTTTTGCGCTTGCGAGAGCTTGGCAAAGTAGGCCGCTGCGTTTTGTTCGGCAATTCGCTTCTCAGCCTCGGTCGCAACGCGCCGGATGAACGTGGTCTGCCGCTGGATGTTCGGACCCATCGTATGCTCACCCCAGGCCAGTATCGCCACAACCCTTGACGGAGCCGGATTCCTTAAAAGGCCCGACAAAATGTCGCCATTCCCCTCCTCACTGTCTCCCTGGGGCGACTCCGCGACGGAAGCGCTCAGGGAAATGCAAACAACGAGCGATGCGATCTTGAGTGTTCCTCTTTGCATACCGGAGATCCGTCTTCTAGCAGTCAAGCCAGCGCATATCAAGATTTGCCTGCCACATAAACCAATCGCCGCCGGACGATCGCGCGACTCAGCACGCTCCCCCGGGATTCTCTCAGGTCCTGGCTCGCCAGATCGACAGCCTTGCGCAGCCGGTTGATCCCTCCCGTCGGACGGTGCTCCTTCGACGAGCGTCGCAAGCCGGAAGTGCTCGAACAGCCTTGGGCTGGCTGGAATCCCTTTCTCGTCGAAAAAGCTCCGCCGGCACGCACGCCAGACACCGGCCACCACCCCGAGGCTCGTTCCCGGCTCTGGAATTTGCTTCCCTCTGCAGGAAAATGTTGTGGAGTTTGCCGCATGATTCATGAGTGGCTTTTCAGGCGGTGCGGGCATTGCAGGCTGATTGCCGCCGAATCGATCCAGCCGGCGCTATCGCCGAGACCGGCACGGGGTGCACCACTTGGAGCCCGCGCCGCACTCTCTTGATCATTGCCGGGTCATTCTCGTTGACTGCCTGGTTCGCTTGGGAACTCCGGCATGTTGACTGGTGAAAGGCCTCAGGCACGAGGCCGGCGTTGTCTTTAAATCACGAAGTCCTTGTACTCCGGTCTGGCGACCTCCCGGGGAGCAAAGAGCATGCCGGCGCCGACGGTCGCATTTGTGCCTTGCTCAATGAGGATGAAGGATCCGGTCAGGCGGTTGGTCGCATAAGAATCGAAAATGAGCGGCTTGGATGTCCTCAGGCGGATTTCTCCGATGTCGTTCATCGCCAGTTCCGGCGTCTCGGGTTCCGTGTCGAGTGTCGAGACATTGATGCGATGTTCAATCGCGGTGACGACGGCTTGAACCGTCTGCGTCATGTGCTTGAGGAAGTATTTTCTTCCTCTCTGGAGAGGGCGCGGGTGCATCCAGCAAACCTTCGCGTGCAACTCGGCGCTTGCCCCTGGAAGATCGTTCGGATCGACGAACACGTCGCCCCGGCTGACGTCGATATCGTGCTCGAGAACGAGGGTCACCGATTGAGGGCTGAAGGCCTCCTGCAGCGGCCCGTCGAGGGTCCAGATTTCCTTGACCGTGCTGCTGAAACCACTGGGCAGCACCATCACCGGTTGGCCGACGCGAACAATGCCGCCGGCGATCTGGCCGCTGAATCCGCGGAAGTCGTGCAGGCTGGGATTTTGCGGGTTGTTCGGGCGATTCACCCACTGCACGGGCAGGCGAAAGTCATTCAGGTTCCAGTCGCTGCCGATGTGGACTGCTTCGAGATGGCCGAGCAGGGTCGGACCCGGATACCACGGACTGTGCCTTGAGGAATCGACAACATTGTCGCCCTTGAGTGCGCTGACGGGGATGAACTTGACGTCCTTCATGGCAAGCCGCGGGAGGAACTCCTCGAACTGACTGCGGATTTCGATGAACCGCTCCTCGCTCCAGTCGACGAGATCCATCTTGTTCACAGCGACGACGAGGTGCGGAATGCGGAGCAGCGAGGCGATGCACGCGTGCCGGCGGCTCTGTTCAATGACTCCCAGGCGGGCATCGACCAGGATGACCGAAAGATTCGCCGAAGACGCGCCCGTAACCATGTTCCGCGTGTACTGCACGTGCCCAGGGGTGTCCGCGATGATGAATTTGCGATGCGGTGTGGCGAAGTAACGGTACGCGACGTCGATCGTAATGCCCTGCTCACGCTCAGCACGAAGGCCATCGGTGAGGTTCGCGAGATTGATCTGGCCGCCTCCGGTGATGTCCGCAGAGCGCTCGAGAGCCTCGAGCTGGTCCTCCATCAACGATTTGGAATCATAGAGGAGCCGTCCGATGAGCGTCGACTTTCCGTCATCAACGGACCCGCAGGTATTGAAGCGAAGCAGATCGACAGGATGATGCAGGGGAACGGTCATGCGCGATCGCTCTAAAAGTATCCCGCTTTCTTGCGGTCTTCCATGGCCGCTTCGGAGGCCTTGTCATCGGCGCGCGAGCCGCGCTCGGTCACCCGGGCGACTGCGATCTCCTCGATGATGTCGTCCAGGTTGTTCGCGGGTGACTCCACGCACCCGGTGCTGACGATATCACCGATTGTCCGAACGCGAACGATGAGTTCTTTGACTTCCTCGCCGGGTTTTGGCGGCACGAGATCGTTGACGGGCAACCACTGCCCGTTGCGACGCACGCAGCGACGCTCGTGGCTGAAGTAGATGCTGGGGACTTCGAGTTTTTCCCTGCGGATGTATTCCCAGACATCCATCTCGGTCCAATTGCTGAGCGGAAAGACGCGCATGTTTTCGCCCGGGTTGATCCTGGCATTGTAAAGATTCCAAATTTCCGGCCGCTGGTTCTTGGGATCCCACTGGCCGAAGGAATCCCTGAAGCTGAAGAACCGTTCCTTTGCGCGCGCCTTTTCCTCGTCCCGGCGCGCTCCGCCGATGCAGCAATCGAAGTGGAACTCGTCGATGGCGGCGAGCAGGGTGGGAATCTGGAGATGGTTGCGGCTGATCTGCCCGGGCGAGAGCGCCGCAATTCCCTTCTCGATGGCCTCATCGACCGTCCGCACGATGAGTTTCGCCCCGAGCTCCCTGGCGCGCCGGTCGCGAAAATCGTTCAATTCCGGAAAGTGGTGACCTGTATCAATATTGAGAAGCGGCATCGGAAGCTCCGAAGGTCGGAACGACTTTTCCGCCAGGCGAAGCAGGCAGATGGAATCCTTTCCCCCGGAGAAGAGCAGCGCAGGGCGTTCAAACTCTGCCGCGACTTCGCGCATCACGTGGATGGCTTCAGTTTCGAGGTACTGCAGATGATCGAGATAATAGCTGCTCATCGAACGAGTCGAAGGATGCTGGGGCCTGCTCTCTACGGCGTCGAGACGCAGTTTAGCTTCTCACGGCTTCTCCGCCCCATGCCGCATGCAAACCACACTCGCGCCTCTCGTCGGCCTTGGCGGGATCGAAGTAATCCCACTCGTTCGGAAGTTTGTGCTCCGCAAGATACTGCTCGAGGTCAGCGTCGCTGAGGTAGAAAACCGGACTGACCTTCAGGGTGCCGAAGTTGGAATCGAGCGAAACGATGTCGAGTTCCGCTCGATTCGGGTTCTGGACCTTGCGCAGCGCCGTGATCCAAACCCTCGGCGCCAGCTCTTTCATGCCTCGCTGGAAGGGTTCAAGCTTCATCAACGCGCTGAACTCCTTGAGTCCCTCCTCGTCGTCAATCGAGGGAATCGGTCCGTAGACTGCGTCGCGATGCGCAGCGCTGATTCGCGGGAGGCAGGCCCGAATCTCCAGGCCCAGCAAGGCGCGGAGTTGTTCCGCGTGCCGGTAGGTCGCCGGCCGGTTGTAGCCGTGGTCTGCCCAAAGAACCGGAATACGCGGTTGCGCTTGCACGGCAAGATGCAGGATCACCGCCTCGTAAGGGCGAAAATTCGTGGAAACGATGACGCGTCCGTCGGCCTGGGAAACGGCCCAGCGTGTGATTTCGAGCGGCGATGAATGCCGAAGCTCAGCGTTCCATTTTGCGATTTGATCGGCAGTCATTTCAGTGCGGGCGCTAAAGCATGATCCTCGGTGGGAGTGCCGGTGCTGTGGATTGTGGCGTCCTCCGGAAGGACCGCACGGTCACAAAAGTCCCCAAAGCCCTCCCCATCAAGTCTCTCTTTGGCATACCGCTTGATCACGGGCCTGAGAAGCTTCAAGGCATCGTTGATGGTGATGCTTGGCGAAACGAGACGGCTGAGGCGCGTCCCGTTGTAACTCGCCCCGAGGTAGAGCGCGTACTTGCCCGGGGCCCTGCCCACAAAGCCAATCTCGGCGAGAAACGGGCGAGCGCACCCATTCGGGCAGCCGGTGATGCGCAAGCTGATGGCATCCTCTCTCAAGCCCGCCTCTTCAAGCACGGTTTCGAACTTGCCGAGAAGATCGGGCAGCACTCGCTCACTCTCCGTCAGAGCGAGACCGCAGGTCGGCAGCGCCACGCAGGAAAGAGCGTTGAGGCGCAAACCCGAACGCTTGTTTTCTCCGGCCAGACCGTGCTTCGCAAGAATGCCGTCGATCACGGACTTTTGCTCCGCGGTCACACCGGAAATGCTCAAATTCTGCGAAGGAGTGAGGCGGAAGTCGCCCGTGTGAACCCGGGCGATTTCACGCAAGGCGGTCTTCATCGGCCAGCCGGGGAGGTCCTTGATGCGGCCGCTGAGAATATGCAGCACATAAAACCAGGAGCCATCGACACACTCATGCCATCCGAAGGCATCCTCGATGGTGGAAAAATGGAAGGGGCGGGCGGGCTCGAACGCGATACCCGAAAGCCTTTCAACCTCGGACTTGAACCATGCCACTCCCCGATCCTCAATCGTGTATTTGAGGCGGGCGTGCCGACGATTCGTGCGATCCCCGTAGTCTCGCTGCGTGATCAGAACGGCCTTCCCAATGGCATTGACTTTCTCCGGCGTTATAAAGCCAAGGACGTCTGCCAGCCGTGGAAATGTTTCCACGTTGCCATGGTTCATGCCCTGACCCCCGCCCGCCGTGACATTGTAGCCTGCCAATTGATCATTCTCGACGATCGCTATGAAGCCAAGATCCTGTGAGAAGATATCCACATCATTGGACGGAGGCACGGCAAAGCCTGTCTTGAACTTGCGCGGCAGGTAGGTAGGCCCGTAGATGGGCTCGGATTCCTGCTCGCCCCCCGCGACGAGTTTTTCGTCGAGCCAAATTTCATGGTAAGCGTGTGTCTTCGGGAGCGCGAATTCACTCCACGCCTTGGCATCATCGCAGACCCGCTGGAGCAGGGGATTGCGCTCGGGATTGGGCGAAGCCATCACATTGCGATTCACGTCGCCGCAGGCCGCGATCGAGTCCAGCAGGACTTTGTGCATGCCCTGAACGATCGGCTTTACGTTCCCCTTGAGAATTCCGTGAAATTGAAATGTCTGCCGCGTGGTGAGACGCAGCGACGGAGTGGCTAGTTCCTCGGAGAGCCCGTCCAGAACCAGCCATTGCTGCGGGGTCGCCCTCCCGGCCGGCAAACGCACGCGAAGCATAAAGCCAAAGGCCTTTTCTTTACCGGCCTTTTTCAGGGCCACACGCTGGTCCCGGTCGTCCTGAATATAGAGCCCGTGGAACTTGGTCAGTTGACTGCTGCTTTCGGAAATCCCCCCTGTGGACTTGTCCGCCAGATCCTCGGCGATTGTGCCGCGCAGAAAGTTGGATCCGGCCTTGATGCCTTCGTTGGCACTGAGCGGTTTAACGGGTTTTGTATCGGAACTCATAAGCAGTTGTGCCCATGGAAGAACAATCGGTGAAGCTTAAGATCGGTTTGAGAACTCGCCGCGGCGCTTTCCTCCTAGGGCGAGCCAGGTGCTAAACCCGCCCACGGCTGTCGCTGGCCTCAGCAACTTTTAGGGAAGCTAGCTTCCCTCTCACCCGCAATTTCGCAACTAAAATCCTCTTCATCTTAGGTCGGCCGGTCGCCAAATCAACCATCCAGATGCGACACTAACCGCGTGAATTACGAGTGTCAAGGTCGTGTATTTTCCAGCGTTCGTCGGACCCCGCGGCGGCACGGCCTCGCTTCCGTATTCAGTCAAAATTGAACTTCTTATACGAGCCCCTCCCGGGTGCGCCCGGGTTCACTTCGGGACCGAAGTAGCGGAGGATGACCAGCGGTTCTGTCTCGCTGCTGTTCTCGAAGGTAATGCCAGATTTCGCACCGTCTTCAGTGACAAAGTATTCATCTTCGGTCAATTCGTGAAAGCGGATCATCGTCGGGCTGTTGAGTGGCTGGTGGTTGATCGACCCCCTGCCCTGGATGCAGATGAGGCCGTAAGCGCCGGTGTCCGTGACGGTCGCCTTAACGCGGGGCTCCACGGTGAGTTCCTTGGCCGTGAACAACTGTTCCCCGTCCACCTTGCCATAGACGATCCACCGGTCCAAGTAACCTTCGCTGCGGGTATCGGCGACGGGAACGGGCTCGAGGTAATGGTTGTCCTTGAATTTTGGATCAACATTTCCGTCCCAGTCGAGCTGCTCCACGAGGAAGTCGAGATCCTCGTGACGCTCCCCGGGCATGTCCCTCACAAGGTTCTTCCAGGGAACTTCACGGCCCTCGACAAGGTTTTGATACATGGCAAAGACGTCGGAACCCCACTGCGGCTCATAGGTGCACAGCGAGCCGGGGGCGTGGAGAATGCAGGGGTCGATGAGCCAGCCGGATCCAACTTTCAGGCGGTAGGCCCTGGAGAGGTCCAGGATACCGTTGTCGCCCTTGTTCCAGTTCTCGAGGCACCTGCGAACCTGCGCCTTTGTCGTGCCTGGCTCAAGACCCATAAAAGTATACGGGAAGTTGTTGCCAACGTTGTTGTGCTGCGCGGGAAAGAAATAGGACTCGGGTTTTCCCTCCTGACCGACCCGTGCGGCCTGCGCCGAATTCTGGTGCATGTGATGCGGGATGGGACCCATGTTATCGAAGAACTTCGCGTAGACAGGCCACTTGCCATATCTGTCCCAGATGGATTTGCCAACAAGCGTGCTCCCGCATTCGTCCACGGCGCGCTGGAAAGTGAAGCGGTCTCTGCCAACGACCACGTAGCTCAGTCCCTCGTCGGGCGTGCGTTTTTCGTTAGCTGCGGGTGTGGTCGAGGCGAACCAACGCTCATCGATCCCGCCGCGATTCAACCCGTAGGCATAAAGATCGTCGGGATGGAGCTTAAGGCGCCTGCCAGGCTGGAGAATGGGGCGCGGGACCCAGCAGGGGGCAAGCCGGAGCAGACCACCGCTGGCGGAGATTTCCGCCTCAACGAGTCTGGCGACGTTCTTCTTGATGGTCTTCAGGGCGGCGAGCGTTTCCATGTCTGTTCCTGGGGTGAAAATCGACGTACGCTCAGTTTATGGGATCGATAAAAGCCGGCAAGCGCGTTCGTGAAAAGGACGAGGAAGCCAAAAACTGCCGCTTTGAAACGGCAGAACCGTTCTCGCCTGCAACTCAGCTTTTCGAGCGGTCTGCCTTCGCGCCAAGAATTAGCTCGTTGGCATCCTGCCATTGAGGGGATTTCCCGGTGGGCCGAGCCTCGAAGCAAAGCCAGCTTCCGTTGGAGACGCCGATAAAATACCTCACGGCTTTCTGTTCGCGCGGACCAAAACCGTGCCGGATTCCATAAGCCGCCTTGACTCCCCGCAACGCCCCGGCGGTGGCGACTGAGCGGGCGTAAAGCACGTCTTTTTGCGCGGCCAAGGTTCCGGCGAGCGAGCGGCCCTCATCAGGCACCGGCGCGATTCGGCGAAGAGTCACTTCGATGTCCTCTCCAACAAACCGGGCAATCGGCCCGGCGTCCGCGCCTTCAAACACCGAGTATCCCCATTTTGTTCGATCAAGCTTTAACGTGAGCCCGCCCACGGCGACATCGTCTTCCACCTTCGGGAGCGAGAACGAATATCCCGAATCGCCAAATCCGCAAAAGCCTCCGCCGGCCCCGCCTGCACAGCCACCACCACCACCACCGCCGGAGGCGAGGAGACCGGTCGCAACGCCGCACCACGCAACGACTCCCAAAAAACAGGCTTTGAACATGACAAAGCCTACGACCGCCCGCCCTCTCGCGCAACTCCAAGGAAAATCGTCAGAGGCCCGTTTCAGGGATGTTCCAAGCAGCCGCGTTCGCCGATTCGGAAAGGAACACCTTCCGGGACAAATCCGGTTCGCTCACAGGTTTTTCATCACGACCCGGCAAACCGGGCGTTTCCTCCCGAACGAGATCCAGGCAGACCCGCTTGAGCCTCATGAACTCCTGGGAAACAAGCGCGTCCACAGTCCGTGGACGAGGGAGGTCGACATCCAGGAGCGCTTTGAGGCGGCCCGGGCGCCGCGTCAAAACCGCCACGCGCGATCCGAGATAGACGGCTTCATCGATGTCGTGGGTCACGAAAAGGACCGTCATGCGGTATTCGCTCCAGACCTGCAGCAGAAGCTCCTGCATCATCAGGCGCGTCTGGGCATCCAGGGCGCCGAAAGGTTCGTCCATCAGCATCACCCGGGGCCTGTTGATCAGCACGCGCGCGAGGCCGACACGCTGCTGCATGCCGCCCGAGAGCTGGGCTGGGAAATGCCTTTCGAACTCGAACAGCCCCACCTTTCTAAGTATGAGATCCACGCTGGCGCGGCGCTCACGGCGTGGCACGCCCCGAAACTTGAGTCCGAATTCCACGTTTTGGCTTACGGTTTTCCAAGGAAACAGCGTCGGCTGCTGGAACACGACGCCGCGGTCGGAATCGGGTTCGCCCGCCGGTTCGCCGTCCACCCGCAACGTGCCGGAACGCGCAGGCAGAAAACCGGCGATCGCACTGATCAAGCTCGACTTGCCGCAACCCGAGGGTCCCAGAACCGAAAGCAGCTCGCCCGGGCGAATCGCCAGGGTAAAATTTTCCAGCGCCGTTACGGCATCTCGTCCCGCACCGAAAACCAGCGTAAGGTTCCTGAGATCGATGGCGCCGCTGCTCATCGCGCGCTGGTCGTATAACGATGCCACGGCATCAGGCGCTCGCCAACAAAACGCACTGCGGCGCTGGAGAGCATGCCCAACACCCCGATAATGAGCATCCCGACGACGATGTCCGGGTATTTCTGCAAACTGTATGACTCCCAGGTGTAATATCCGATCCCGAACTGCCCGGCGACCATTTCGGCAGTGACAACAAGCAGCCAGCAGGAACCCATTCCAATCGTCAGACCCGTAACAATGGCCGGCAATGCCCCGGGGAGCACGACCTCGAGGAAGATGTTTGAGGTTCGTGCGCCAAGGCTCTGCGCGGCATGGATGAGTCGCTTGTCGAGGGTTTCGACTCCATGGATCGTGCTGATCAGGATCGGAAAGAATGCGCCGACAAAGCAGATGAAAATCATGCTTTGCTCCGAGGTGGCAAACATGAGGATGGCGAGCGGTATCCAGGCAACGCCGGGTATCGGCCGCAGGATTTCCAAGGGCGTAAACAACGTGTCTTCTGCCCAGCGCGCCCGCCCGATCAAAAGTCCCAGCGGGATTGCCAGCACCGTCGCAGTTCCGAAGCCGGCGGCAACGCGCCTGATGCTGCTGGCGATATGCCGAACCGCCTTTTGCGACTGAAAGAAACGCACCACAGCCCCGGCGACGGCGCTGGGCGCTGGCACGTGGGCAAAGTTGACGATGAATCGCGCCTTCGAATCGGAGGCCAATTCCCAAAGCGCCACAAACGCCACCAGCGAGACAAGACGGATTCCGATCCGCCGCAGCAGGGCACCGCTCCACCGCGTGCGCGCGAGCGAAGCCCGCTGGGTTCGATTCTCGAGCTCTTCGACGGAAAGCGTGGCAGAGGACATGGCTTTTTTTCTTTACGGGGCAGTGGAACCGATCTTCCCAAGGGTTCTCCGGTTAGTCTTCGACAGGTTGACTTGTGCGCCAACTCGGGAAACCGGCGTCCAGCCATCCTTGGAGTCCTCCGGCGAGGGTCTTGACGTTCGAATAGCCCATGCGTTGGAGGTTATCCGCCGAGAGCGCAGATCGATTGCCGGCGCCGCAGTACAGGAGGATCTCCGTGGCAGGATCCGGCGCGCGCTTCTCGATCTCGAGTTCGAGCGTGCCACGGGCAAGATGGGCGGCATGGGGGATATGCCCGCGCAGAAATTCCTCCCTTTCGCGAACATCGAGCACCAAAGCGCCGCGCTTGATTTCGGCCGAGAATTCCGAAGCGGGGATTTCGGTGATTCGCGAACGGGCCTCGGCCGCCAGCTTAAGAAAGCGTTCGCCGCGTTTCTCGGCGACTTCGAGTCTAGCGAACTTGAGCAACGCGCTCGCCGCCCACGTATTTACGAGCCTCGGCATATGTCAGGACCTTTCCGTTGTTCTTTTGCGCCCACTTTTCGGCGCGGGATTGTTCGAGAAACGCCGCGATCTCGTCGCCGCTGCGAACGTACCAGATCTTGTCCGCAAAGAGCTTGAGACCATTTTCGCGGTCATGGACAAAGACGACACGAGCCTTTTTGCCTTCCTGCTCCAGAGCGGCAAGAGCGGCCAATGTTGAGGCGACATCCTTGTAAAGGCGCACCCTTTCCTCGCCGGCGACCCAGATCTGACCGGCCTTCTTTCCCTCGGTGATTACTTCGCCGGAAGCGAAATCCTTGCCTTCGAGAGGAACGGAACTGTAGTCCTTCAGGCGCGCGTCATAGTCGGAACCGAATTCCTTGGCAGCCTGCCGGATGAATTTGTCATCAGCAAATTTGTCGACGTCAATGGGAGTCTCAACCTTCTTGAGCAGCTTCAGCGTTTCCTGCGCCTGCTTGATGGCATTCACGAATTCCGGTTTGAGCGTATAGTCACGCGTCTGAATCCCTTGCGGACCGTGAAAGGCATAGACAACTTCCGCGTCGACGCCCGTCCATTTCGCGATGTCCTCGGAGAGTTTTTCCGGGTTCTCACGAATCAGCCGGTCGGCTTCGAGAGTTGCCTTGAGATAAGCCACGACAAGTTCGGGATACTTCCCGGCGAAGTCCGAGCGCACCTGAATTCCGTGGGTGGTGGTCACTCCGGTCGAGCTGCCATCAAGGATCTTGCGAGCGAAGCCCCGGAAGGGAAACAACTCGCCGAAAGGCACAAAGTTTGCGTGAGCGTCGATCTGGTTCGCTTGCAAGGCGCTGCCGCCCACGTCGGGCGCCTGCGATATCAGGTTGACGTCCTTTTCCGCGTCGAGCCCCGCATTTTGCAAAGCGCGAAGCAGGAACGCGTGCGCCGTGGATCCGAACGGCACCGAAATGTTCTTGCCCTTGAGTTGACCAAGCGACTGGATCGGCGAGTCCTTGGGGACAACGAGGGCGTTCCCCGCCCCCGTCACCCCGCCGGAAAGCGTCGCGATATAGTAGGTTCGCACACCGTTGTTTGCCGCCTGGAACGCCGTGGCGCCAAGGATGGCCGGAAAGTCCGCCATTTGGCCGATGTCCAGTTTGCCGGCGAGCAGTTCGCTGTTGAGCGGCGGCCCGGACGGAAATGACTTCCATTGGATTTCATAGGTGACGTCCTTGTATTTGCCATCATGCGGCAAATACTTTTCGACGAGTTTGAGTTCCCGAGGGACGGGACCTCCGGCAGCTGTGTTGATGGTGGTATCCTGTGTGCCAATCGCGATGCGAACCGTCTCCGCCGAAGCGGTGCGCAGTGCCAAACCAAGCAGGATCAAGAAGCTCGTTATTTTCATCAGAGTTAAAGGATGTGCGTTATCTGCGTCAGGTGAGATGCGAGGTGGATGAATACGCTCCCGAGTCCGGGTGGCCCGGAAGGCATTCGTGAATCCAGCGGGCAGGCTCCGCACGCGTTTCCTGCACGGCTTGCCGGGAAAAAATCAGAGCCTCCGTCACCTGGCTGTCATTTCCCGATCGAGCGCGCACCTGATACGGGCCCGAAACCCCGAGGTGCAAACTCGTGCGAAATACCGCCCACGGCTCATTGGTCCACTCGAGATAGGAGACTGTGGTCTTGCCAGCGGGATCGCAAACCTCGAAGGAAGCCCCTTGGGTGACGCCCTCGCTGACATTTCCCCAGCTGTCCTCTGCCCTCACCAGGAGAGGTACAATCGCACCCGTCTGCGCGCTCGAAGGCGAGATTATCCGGAGGGCCGAAGGCGGCCCCGCTTTAATCACGAGAACGGCCCCCTCGATTTCCGCGTAAAGACTTCTTCCCGTGGCATCGACAAAAGCTCGCCAAAGAAATCGCTCCTCGGCAAACGTCTGAACACGCGTGCCCCGACCGCCGAAGCGGCGATCGCCGAGACGGACGTGGATGGCCTCGCCGGGACTCAGCGACCTGTCGAGGATCGTGACAAGAATTGTTGTTTCCGGCGGCCTCTCGTTGTCGTTCACGTCGCAGCGCACTGCAGATGCTTGCGGTGTCGCCCCAACCCCCCTGGAAAACCCTTCCCTCGAAACGAGCCCGGCACTCACGTAGTTTTCCCCCGCCGGATCCACGGTTTGGAAATCCGCCCAGTCTGAATAGCACGGGAAGACGATCTTAAGGCTCCCGCCTTCCGCCAACCCCACGTCGCCCACGGTGTACGTCAGCCGAATCTCCTGCCAGTTCCCCGCCTCGGCGACCGGCGTGCCAGAACGCAGGCAGCCCAAGGGAGGGAAACTGTCGAAAGAATCGTCGATCTTTTCCTTTGCGAGCGCTCCGGTGACAGGTGACGAAAGAGGCACGGTGTGGGTTTGCGATTGCCCGGACATGGTAGAGGTCAATGGCAGAGACTAACTTATGAGAGAGCGGAGACGCTCGATGGCGCGACGGGCCGATTTTTGCACTCCCGTATCCGGGTCGCCGCGGAGAGGCTCGATGCGGGCGATCCACGCAGGATTTTGCGACTCGCCCAAGGCGCTGGCGGCCGCAGCGCGCAGATCGGCAAGCTTGTGCGAGAGAAGCCTCGCCACGCGTTCGTCGTCGGTGGCCCGCAGGCGCGCGAGGCTCAAGGCCGCTTCGCGCGCCACCTGCCACGCGTAATCCCCGAGCGCGTCAAGCAGGGCCGCCACCGCAGCCTGACCCGGAAAACGTCGCAGCGCGATCGTGGCCTCGCGGCGGACCTGCCAGTTCTTATCGGACAAGGCGACAATGAGATCGTCGAAGACGAGAGCGCCGTCGAAATCCGCGACGGATGCCACCGCCACCTTGCGCACGGCGGGGCTTTGATCACGAAGCGCTGAGCGCAGTGCGGGCAGGAGGTCGTGATCCCGGTAGTGTGCCAGCGCGAGCACAGCTTCCCGGCGGACCTCGGGCTCGGAATCGTCAATCTTGCGAAGGAGACCGTCCACCGCGCCCGCCGCGCGGCGCTCCCGCAAGCCGACGACGGCCGCGAGGCGGGTTTCCGGGGCGGGATGATCGAGGCCTTCGATCAGATATTCAACAGCGGCCGGATTGCGGAAGGAACGCAGGACTTCACTCGCCGAAAGGCTCACTTCGATATTGGAATCCGCCGCGGCCCGCAGCAGCGCGGGAATTGCGGCCGGATCGTTGCCGTATTCGATCAGCTCGATCGCGAGCTTGCGGATCGCGTCCTCCGGATGCTGGAGATACGTGATCAGGATTTTGGTTGGCAGACGTTCCCCGTCGTCGAGGCTTTCGGCCAGGGTCAGGAAAATGTGCTGCGTTTGTTCATCATCAAGGGTGATGCTCATCGGATTAAATAAGGAATTTTTACAGTTATGGCGTTTGTCGGGCAGTCCACCTCGCATGCGAGGCAATACCAGCAGTCGTCATACTTCATGTGCGACTTGCCCGTTGCTGGAGCGATGGCGAGGCAGTCCACAGGACAGGACTCCACGCAGATGTGACACCCCTTGATACATCGCTCCTCATCCACAACGACAGGCACGTCGAAGAGGCGTTGGACCTGACGGTTGGGCACCGACCTGGCCGTGGCCGCGGCTTCGGTTTCCGACGAAAATTTCAGCCTTCCGGCAACGATTGGTTTCGTGCTCATGCGGCGAGAGACTCAATCCGGAGCCGGTGGTAGGAACGCAGTTCCTCGGCGTCCAAAGGAACGACATAGGGCTCCACAGGCCGCCGAAAAAGCCTCATTGCCCCGCCGGCACCCCTCTTGACGTTGACATGGACGAACCAGTTCGCGTCATCCAGCTCCGGAAAATCCAGCCGGTGATGATAAAGCCCCCATCTGCTCTCCGTGCGAAAGAGCGACGCGCGAGCGGCCATTTCGGCGCAATCGCGGATGAAATCCACTTCGTTTGCGCGCATTAGCTCGTGGGGATCGGTCGCGCCCAACTGTTCCAGCTCCTCCCGCGACCGCACGAAATATTCCAAGCCTCTCTCCAATCGATAAGCCGATTTCGGCGGCTGCAAATAATCGTTCACATGCCGGCGCAACTTGTATTCAACCTGATGGGGCGGAATGCCGTCGGGCTGCGACAACGGACGAAGCACTCTCCGATGTTCTGCCTCAATCTGCCCGTCATCGAGCCTCGATCCCTGGAGAGACCCCACGGACTCCACAGCATTCCGCCCGCAAATTTTACCGTAGGTGAAGGCGCCGAGCATGTAGCCGTGCGGGACACTAGCCATGTCCCCCGCGGCGTACAGGCCCGGCACCGTCGTTTCCCCCCGCTCGTTGACCCAGACCCCCGAAGCGCTATGACCGCTGCAGAGGCCAATCTCCGAAATCGACATTTCCACCAGATCGCTGCCGTAGCTCACCCCGCGTCCCGCATGAAACCGTCCGCGGCTCGGTCGCTCGGTCGTGTGCAAAATCTGCTCAATCTCGTTCACCGTCTCGGGTGCCAGATGGTCCATCTTGAGATAGACGGGGCCATTCGCGCCGTGGAGCTCGCGATAAAACTCCCACATCATCTGCCCGCTCCAATAATCAGAAAACATGAAGCGGTTCCCCTTCGCATTGACGGTGTAACCGCCGAAAGGCCCGCTGACATAGGCGCACGCCGGACCGTTATAGTCTTTGAGCAACGGATTGACCTGAAAGCACTCGATGTTCGTCAACTCGGCCCCCGCATGATAGGCCATCGCGTAGCCATCCCCCGCATTGGCCGGATTTTCGTAGGTGCCCATTAAATACCCGGAGGCTGGCAGTCCCAGTCTGCCGCACGCCCCGCAGGCAAGAATCACCGCCCTGGCTTGAATGACCACAAACGCGCCCGTGCGCACATTAAATCCCAACGCGCCCACCGCCCGCCCCTCGTCGAGAAGAATCCGTGTGGCCATCACCCGGTTCTCGACCCTCACCCCGGTTTGCCGGATCACGCGTGTAAGGATCTTCTTGATGTCATATCCCTCCGGCATCGGCAGCACATAACTGCCCTTGTGGTGCACTTTCTTGACGTCGTAGTCGCCCGACGGCGTCTTCTGAAATTTGACTCCCCAGGACTCCAGCTCCTGGATCATGCCGAAGCTCTCCCTGGCATACGCAAGCACCGCGCGCTGATTCACAATGCCGTCGTTCGCCATCGTGATCTCCTTCACATACTGCTCCGGCGTGGCGTGGCCCGGAACCACCGCGTTGTTGACCCCGTCCATCCCAAGCGCAATCGCCCCGCTCCGCTTCACATTCGCCTTCTCCAAAAGAAGCACCTCCCCTTCCGGCAGGCCCTCCTTCGCCTTGATCGCCGCCACGCTCCCAGCCGTACCGCCGCCGATTACCAATATATCGACGCGAATCGCAGATTCCTTGATGGCAGCATTCATGAAGAGTAAATCCAAAAATGCCCCGCATCCAGATGTCCGGTTCGCGAAGACGAAATCACGATAATAGTAGTCGTTATTATGTCAAATAAAAAACGGAAAAAAACTGACGGACGTAAAAGCGATAGGGCTATTTACGTGACTCCGGTAGTCCCAATCTTGTGGTTTAACAATGTCGGAAAATATGGTCGGGCCGATTTGAACTGCCTGTTGGGCAAGTCGATAAAATAATTTGCCCCTGGAAGCGGACGTCCTGCGATTGAAGCGAAAGGTGAACTCTCCGAGATAGGTATTGAGGTGAGCATCGGAAACGGCCCCTTGGTGAGTTCCCAGCAGCCATCGCTTGAGCAGAGACACCACCCGGTGAACACGAGGGAGAAGATGGACATCCGAAGCCTCTCGCCTCTGGATCAGTCGTTCATGGTGATAGCCCTCAAGTTGGCGGTAAGCGTGAAGACCGTCAGTGATGACCGTGCTGCCCGGCTCAATGGACTCGGCAATAAATTGGTGCAGAGTTGCACGGGACGTATCGGGTATGCGAGCCAGGCGGATACGCCCGATCCCTGCACCATCGCATTGGGCGGCTACCGCGATAAGACTTTTGCTGTGGGTGAGTCGTCCAACCGCCCCTCCGCTTTCTGCTGCTCCCGAGTAGGTTTCATCGACCTCGACATTTCCACTCAAGCGTTCCCTGCCGGGCCGCACCATGGCCAGTCGCATCTTGTGAAGCATGCTCCATGCTGTTTTGTAACTGCCCAAGCCCAAATCGCGCTGCAAGGTCAAAGCACTCATGCCACTTTTTTGTCCCGCCATGAGCCACATTGCTCGAAACCAAGTTTTGAGAGGAAGTTTCGTATCCTGAAAGACCGTGCCTGCAATGACAGAGGTTTCGTAACCCCATCCCAAACATTCGATGAGTCCCCTTTTTCGCCGCCAACACGCGGAGCCCGCGCACTTCGGGCACCGATATCCGTCGGGCCACCGCAGCGTCTCAAGATACGAGCGGCAATCAGCCTCGTTTTCAAACTGCTTTTCGAGTTCCGGCTGGTTTCGAGGATAAACCTCAGGCATGCGAACAATACTACATCTTGTGGCACCGGAGTCACGTAAATAGCCCTGATTAAAAATCGGTGGAAATTCATTGAAGCTGCAAGGTCAGGCCGGGAGGCTGCCTCCGAGATCCAGAAATTCGTGGACGAACTTGTTGGCCGGGGATTCGCGCACTTCGTCCGGGGTGCCGATTTGCTGGATGGCGCCCTTGTCGATGATGACGACGCGGTCGGCCACCTCGAAGGCTTCCTCCTGGTCATGGGTGACGAAGAGGCTGGTGAGGTGCGTGGTTTTGTGAAAGCGATGCAGCCAGCTGCGCAGTTCCTTGCGCACTTTGGCATCCAGGGCTCCGAAGGGTTCATCCAGCAGGAGAACTTCGGGCTCGATCGCCAGCGCCCGCGCGAATGCCACCCGCTGGCGCTGGCCCCCGGAGAGCTGGCTGGGAAGCCGTTTGGCGAAATCGGTGAGCTGAATGGTTTCCAGGAGTTGCTCGACACGGGCCCGGATCTTAGGCTCCGGGGGCCGCTCGCGTTTCTTTCGCACACGCAGCCCGAAGGCGATGTTCTCAAAGACGCTCATATGCTGGAAGAGCGCGTAGCTTTGGAAAACAAATCCCGCCCGGCGCTGGTAGGCATTCTGATGAGTGACGTCCCTGTCTCCAAAGAGGATTTCTCCCTTGTCGGCGAATTCGAGTCCCGCGATGACCCGCAGCAGCGTTGTCTTGCCCGACCCGCTGGGCCCGAGCAGGGCCACCAGCTGCCCGCCGTCGACGGGAAAATGCACATCATTCAGCGCAGGAAACCTGCCGAAGGTCTTTGTGACATTGCGGATGGTAATGCTCATAATCTACCCCCGGTGTCGGCGACGGCGTCCGGAGGGATTGATAAGATTTATTTTTTTCTCCGTTTGGGAAAGCGGATAATCAGATTTCCTCGGCGGTCGTGCGCCGCGGAAATCATCGCCGCGCCTATCCGATCCTTGAAGCTCCCCAGCGGATCGCTGAACTCGCCCTTCAAGGCAATCGTCGCTGGCAATCCTGCCGTAATGCGATTGAGTTTTATCAGCGGAGTGCTTCCCACCGAGGAAACAACGTTTTCGTAGTAAGCCATGGCAGACTTCGGCTCCTAACGAGGCGCCTCGGTGGGTTGATAGATCGTGTCGAAGATTCCCCCGTCGCCGAAATACTTCTTGCTCACATTCTTCCAGCCCCCAAATTCCTTGTCGATTGTGACGAGTTCCACCTTCCCGAACCGATCACTGAACTTTGCCGCGATCTCCGGCTTCGTGGGCCGATAGAAGTGCTTGGCTGCAAGTTCCTGTCCCACGTCGCTATACAGGTAGTTCAAGTACTCCGTGGCCACTTCCCGCGTGCCGCGCTTGTCGACCACCTTGTCCACCACCGTCACCGGAGGCTCCGCAAGAATGCTCAGCGAAGGGGTGACAATCTCAAACTCTCCCGGGGATTCCTTCAGCGAAAGATACGCCTCGTTCTCCCAAGCCAGAAGAACATCCCCCAATTTGCGCTGCGTAAAGGTGACCGTCGCTCCGCGAGCCCCGGAATCCAACACGGGAACGTGCTTGTAAAGCTCCGTCACAAATTGCTTCGCCTTCTCGGGATCGTTGTTGTTGTGCTTGAGCGCGTAGGCCCACGCGGCCAGAAAGTTCCATTGCGCGCCGCCGGACGTCTTGGGGTTGGGAGTGATTACTTCAACGCCGGGCTTGATGAGATCATTCCAGTCCTTGATGTCCTTCGGATTGCCCTTGCGGACAAGAAACACAATCGTCGAAGTATAAGGGGTGCTATTGGTCGGAAGCCGTTTTTGCCAGTCCTCCGGCACGAGGTCGCCCTTTTCGTGGAGCGCGTTGATGTCGGCCGCCAGGGCGAGCGTCGCCACATCCGCCTCCAGACCATCAATGATCGCGCGTGCCTGCTTTCCCGAGCCGCCATGCGATTGGTCCACCTTCACCGTATCCCCTGTCTTCTCCTTCCAATACTTGGCAAAAGCCTCGTTATAATCCGCATAAAGCTCCCGCGTCGGATCGTAGGAAACGTTGAGCAGGGTAATATCCTTGGCCACCAGCGAGCCTAGCGAAAACAGGGACACTAAGAGGAAAACTCGTTTCATGCGACGACCATAGAAGCCGTTCGACAGAGCGTCAATTTAAAACGACTAAACCTGTCGTTATACAGCTCGTTTTAGTTGAAGTTGCCGAGCCCCCAGCGTCGTCGCAGGAAATTCTCCCAGGGCGAGAACAGGACGCGATCGGCTGCGAGGCCAATGACAACGATGACGAGCATGACCGCGACGACCTGATCCATGGCGTGGAGTTCTCTGCCGTAGTGCAAGAGCTGGCCCAAACCGAAACCGGTGAGGATCGTGACAAAGATTTCGGCGGCCATGAGTGAGCGCCAGGCGAAGGCCCATCCCTGCTTCATTCCGCCGACAAGGTAAGGCAGCGACGCGGGAAGGATGACCTTGACCCAGGCGTGCAGGCCCTTCGAGCCCATGGTGCGGGCGGCGCGCAGGTACATGGGTGGCATGGTGCGCACACCATTTTCGGTGGCGATGATGACGGACCAGAGGGTGCCCATCACGACGATGAAGAGCATGGCGGACTCGGTCTGGCCAAACCAAAGCAGCGCGAGGGGCACCCAGCAAACGCTCGGCAGCGTTTGAACGCCGAGCGCCAGGAGCCCGATCGTGTCTTGAAATATCTTCAAACGCGCTGTTAGCAGTCCGAGCGGGACGCCAAAAAGAATTCCGATCGCATAACCGATCAAGAGCCGGCGCATGGTGACGACCGTGGCCGTCCACAGGGTGCCGTCGCTGGCGGACTGCCACAGATATTCCCCGACTTGCAAAGGAGACGGCATGAGAACCGGCGAGTACCACCCTGTCCGCGCGATGGCTTCCCAAATAAGGATCAGGACCAGGAAGAAGGCCGACGAGATGACTGCGCGCTTCATTCGGAGGCCTCCGTTCCTTGCGTGAAACCTTTGAGGGCAGCCGTGATCTCTGTGGAGTATTTGGCGAGTTCCACACTGTTGATGTCTCTCGGCCTTCCAAGCCAAACGGAGAACTCCTGGCGGATGCGGCCGGGGTTCGGTGAAAAGAGTATCACTCGGTCGCCGAGGCAGGCCGCCTCGCGGACGTTGTGCGTGACGAAGAGGATCGTCTTTCGACGCGCCTCCCAAATGCGTTGAATGTCTCCGTAGAGCTGCTCACGGGTCAGTGCGTCCAGAGCGCCAAAGGGTTCATCCATCAGCAGGACGCGCGGGTTGGGCGCCAGAGCGCGGGCCAGCGCCACGCGTTGTTTCATGCCTCCAGAGAGCTCGTGGATATTGGAATGGGCGAAGCGCTCAAGTCCCACGAGATTGAGATAGTAGCGAGCCACCTCCAGACGCTCCTGCGGATTCAATCCCGGCTTGAGCTTGAGGCCGAAAAGCACATTGCCCATCACGTCCAGCCAGGGGAACAGCGCGTGTTCCTGAAACATCATCATGCGATCCCGCCCGGGCTCGGCGATCGGTGTGCCGCTCTCCAGGACCCGCCCGTTGTCCGGCATCTCGAGCCCGGCGATGATGTTGAGGAGCGTGGACTTGCCGCATCCACTGGGTCCAACCAGGCAGACGAACTCTCCCTCGGAGACCTTCAGGCTGATCCGATCCAAGGCGACGACTTTGCCGCGCTTTGTCTCGAAACTCTTGCTCACATCGAGCACCTCGATGCTGTCGGCCCCGGCGTTGGCCAATTCAAGTTCCAGGCTCATTGGGGATTCCAGAGGAGGCTTGAAAGATCGATCTTCGCCCGCAGAAAGCCAACCAGTCGCGCCTGGTCAAGAAAGGACTGAAAGGGCTCCACCGAAATCGTGTCGTCGAACTGGAGGCGCGTCCACGCCTGCTGAATCAGTGCCAAGGGAATCTCCTTGTGGCTAAGGATGGAAAGTTCATCGCGCACGCGCCGCTGCGCCTCCTCGGGGTGATCGCGAATCCACTGGGTGAGCTCGTGGTGAGCCGCGGCGAACTTGCGGGCGAGCTCAGGGTTTGTTCTCAGGAATTCCTCCCGGCCGGCCAGCACGGTCGTCACGGCGTTCTCCGGCTCGAAGAAAATGCGGCCCCCCGCCTCCGAGACGAGGCGGCTCACCCAGGGCTCGACCGTCCAAGCCGCGTCGAGCTGTCCCTGTTGGAAGAGCGAGAGGATGTCCGGGTTGGCGGTGGGGAGCACGCGCGCATCGCCGCCGATCAGCGTGACACGAATCCCATGGTTAATCAGCCAGGCGCGGCACTCGACATCCTGCGTGTTGCCCAGTTGCGGCGTGGCGATTGCCTTGCCGCGAAAATCCTCGATCTTGTTGATGGCGTCGCCGCGCACGACGAGCGCTTCACCACCGCGCATGGCGCCAGCCACGATCCGGACATCGCGCCCGTTCGCCCGCGCATAGGCATTCACAGCCGGACTCGGTCCGACATACGTGAAATCAATGGAGCGGGCAAAGATAGCCTCCATTGCCGAGGGCCCCGCATTGTAGACGAACCATTCGACCTTGGTGCCGGGACCGAGACGCTGCTCAAACCATCCCTGCCCTTCCGCGCCGAGATTCTTTGCCACAAGAGCCTGCGCATGGGTGACGTTTGGGAACAGACCCACGCGCACGACGGTTTGCGCTCGCGCGACGCCGAATGTCGCGAAGAGAACGGCACAGCAAAGAAGCGCTCTCACACCGGCATTCTGCCGGGTCTGAGAAAGAGAGCAAGGAAGTCCCGGCCTGCTCCGCGGCCTCGCTTCGACTAATTCCTAGATTCCTTCGCCGTGGATGCCCTGGATCCCCGCGACCTCCCCCTCGCTCACCGGCTTCCCGCGCATCACATCCGCAAGCGTCGCCTTGTCCATCAGGTGCGCCACCATGTTTCGCGCTTGCAGCATGACCCGCCGGAATCGGCAGACGGGCTCCTGGGAGCAGCGTTTGTAATCGCTCACCGAAACACAGGCCAGCGGCGCGAGATAGCCATCGAAATGACGGACGACCTCGCCCATGGTAATCCGCTCCGGGCTCTTGGAAAGCCGGTACCCTCCGCGTTTGCCAGCCACGCTGTCCACCCAGCCGCGCTCCTTGAGATCGAGCATGATGTGCTCAAGAAAACGCTTCGGTATATCATTTCTCCGCGCCAGTTCGATGATGGGAATCGGCTGACCGCCCCAATGTTCGACCAAAGTGAACAACGCCCTGAGGGCGTAATCGGTGCGCATGGACAACTGCATGAGATAGACGATAGAGAAAATCGTAATTGCCGTCAAAGGCTTGGTCTCGACGTTTTCGAGGACTCTGACAAAGTCGCGGCCGCCAATTGCAAACTGCCCGCCATTACTATAATGCCGACTCCAGTGCTTCGATGGAATGACGCCGGTCAATTCGCTGGTTTTGGGTCTGGGGTTGTTTTTTCTGGGTCTGCGCCTCGTTGGAGAGAGCTTGCGCCGGCTTTACGGATCGAGTTTCCGCCGAGTGATCAAGCGAACGTCGCACTCGCCGCTGCTGGGAGCCGGGTTGGGAACGCTTGCCGGCGCCGTCATGCAAAGCGCAACAGCGGTGACATTCATCCTGGTGAGTCTGACCGACAGCGGGCTTATCAAAGCCCGGGCCGCGGCGCCCATTATTGTCTGGTCCAATGTCGGTCTCACCGTGCTCGCGTTTGTGACCACACTGAACATCCATCCGATCGTGGCCTATGTGGTGGGAGGCGCGGGAATCGCCCTGGGAACCCTGCGAATTCCCCTCTGGCAAGCTCTCGCGGGCGCGCTTCTAGGAATGGGCCTTATTCTTTTCGGTCTCCAGGAGATGGGTACCGGCGCTGCTCCGCTGAAGGATACCGCGTGGTTCCAGAGTGCGATATCCTTCGCGCTCTCCTCCTCCAGCCTCACCTTTCTCGCAGGCGTCCTTATTGCGATGATTTTGCAATCCAACGCCGGCGCCGCCATGCTCATCATCACGTTTGCGTCAAACGGGGTGCTTGACCTGCGGGCCGCCATGTTGATGCTTTACGGCACGAATCTTGGCGCAATCGGCCTGCGGCTGTTTCTTTCCGCGGGGCTCAGCGGCGAGCAACTCCGGTTGGTGCGGCTTGAGGATTTCTTCTGCCTTTTCAGCGGCGTGATCATGGTCACGCTATTTGCGGTGGAGCAAGCGGGAGTTCCCCTCGTTGAACCCCTTGTGAACTCCTTCCCAGCTCCCCTTGCGTCGAAGCTTGCAGTTGTCTTTCTGATCTCCAACCTCCTTCCCGCTCTGGTCCTTTCCCCGGCGCTCGGGCGGGTGGTCGAGCTTCTCAGGAGCCTCTGGCCGGATAAGCCCGGCATCGACGATCCCTCCCGGCCGATGTTCCTGCGCTCGCAGGCCTTGAACGACCCTTCCAGCGCACTTGATCTCATACAGAAGGAACTGGCCCGGCTGCACGGCACGATTCACGTGACCAAGCAATCTGCCGACGAAGAAGCGCCCCCGCCCCGGGCTTTTCAGGATCTTGCTCTCGCCATCGAGGAATTCGCCGCCAAACTCGCCTCGAGAAACCCGCTCAGCGAGGCGGAGGCCAACCGCCTCCACCTGCTGCGCGCGGAACTTAGCATCATCCGGCATGTCGAGGAAGGCGCTCGGTACTTCTCCCACGCGCTCGATCGCCAGGGCGGACCGGCCATCCTGAGCGAAACGCTCGAAAAACTGCTTGCGCTCTCCACGCTTGCCGCAGAGACCGGACGCCCCGATCTCATCCAGGACCTTCTCGCGCGAACCAGACTCAAGGGCGAAGAAATGTCGCGCCTCAAGGAGGAGACGGCCTCCGCATCCCTCAATGCCACCGCGTTGTTTGAAGATTTCAGCATCGCGGTGTGGACGCTCCACCGTCTGGCAAAGTTGCTTGCCCGTATGCCGGGCTGATCTTGTTCAGTCGCCGACCGTTGCGGGCGTGCCGATCTTGACCTTGCTATAAAAAAGCTTCGCGATCTCCTCTGGCAGGCGCACGCAGCCATGGGAGGCCGGGTAACCGGGCAATATGCCCGTATGCATGCCCACACCCTCGTTGGTGAGGCGCATAAACCAACGCATCGGCGCACCGCGATAGACGGTGCCGCTCGGAGCGGAATCAATCCTTGTGCTTACCCCGGAGCGCACCACCCTGCCGCTCCTGTTGACGAAGTCTCCGTAAAGGCTCGAACGATGATCGGCATCCTTTTCCAGGATTTTGAACGTGCCGCTCGGCGTCATTCCTGCGCGTTTACCCGAGGAGATCGGCGAATCCACGGCAATCTCGTCGCCGACCCGGAGGTATACCCGTTGCTTGCTCAACGAGACATAGATCGAGACGTTGTCCGGCGTCGCCTTCTCGAGCACGCGCGGTATTACCTTGGGCGGGTCTTGCCTCTTGATGAGTTCAGCAGCCTTTTTTTGCTGCTTCTTCGGGGGCGCGAGAGGAGAAGCCTGCTGGGCCATGACGCCGCACATCAGCGCCGCAATTGCCAAGGCAACCAGCGAAGCGCACAAGCCGGGCTTCCTTTCGCGGATTGGAAGGGCTGTGGTCATTCTATTTCCCGCATCGACATCCGCTTAATCGCTGAGATGCTTTTTCGCAACGAGATTCCATGGGGCGTTGGCGATACTTAGTTCTGATTGCGCTGCTGGCGGGACCTGCCGCCCGGGCCGCGCCGAAGGATTTGCCCATCACGCCGCCTCCCATGGCCCAGCCGCAGAGCGTCTCGATTTTTCGCGGACGCAGCGTCGAAATCCCTCTGCGCGCTCAGGGACGCACTCCGGGTCAACTGAAATTCCTCCTCCGGTCTGGCCCTTCGAAGGGCCGTCTTGGTGAAATCCGCGTCACCGGACCCAAGACTGCGGTGGTCACTTACACGCATGACGACAGCGGCGAGGGCACCGATTCTTTTACCTTCGCCGTCCAGGCCGTGGACAGTCCCGTCTCGGCGGCGGCTCCGATAACCATCATCGTCTCGGAAGAACCTCCCGCGCTTTCGATTGTCCACTCCGTCGATTTCGGCACCGTGCAGGTGGGTGAGCCGCGCGAGGAGCAAATCACTCTGCGAAACAGCGGAGGAGGCATCTTGAGGGGACAGATATCAGCGCCGCCGCCGTGGCAGATCCTGGGCGCGACAGAATATCTTCTGGGCCGCAGGCAGGAAAAAAACGTCCGCATTCTGTGCGCTCCCGATCAGCAGGGGGAATATACCGGAAGACTCACCTTTTCTCATGATCCTCGTTCGGCGGTCGATCTCTCCGCGAGCGCGGTATCGCCCTTAGAGTTCGACCCCGCACGCGAAATCGAACTCGCCAGCGTGGACGGCGCCGCCCTGCGTTCCGGAAGGGTTGGGATCCGGAATCTCACCTCGCGCGACCGAACGGTCGAAATTTCCGTGCCATCCGAGATTGTCCCGCCCGAGCAGGTCACGATCCCTGCCGGCGAAACAAGGGAGATTGCCCTGAACACCCAACCGGCCTTCCTAGGCGCGTTGGAAGGCGAAGTCAGCTTCGAGAGCGAGGGGTTTCGGCGCGCAATCCCCCTTCGCGTCTTCGCCTTGCAGCCCGTCCTGCGTATCGAACCGCCCGAAGGGCTCGATTTCGGAGACATCGAACCTCACAAGCGCTACAAGGGAACCCTCCGAATCAGCAACGAGGGCGGGAGCATCGCGCGGCTGCAGGCAACGACACCGAACGAGATTTTGCTTGTGCCAGACCCCAATGCCGCCGTCCTCAAACCGGCGGAAACGCGAATCTTCGAGGTGACGCTGGAGGCCTCGTCGATTGGCAACTATCGGTCCCGAATCGTCATCGATGCCGGCGAAAGCAAGCCGGTATCCGTGGCGGTCGCCGGCCGAATCGTCGCTCAGCCATCTGAAGCCAGGAAGATCCCAACCGCCACCCTCAATCCCGCTTCGCGCGAACCCGCGCTCACTGCATCCGAGCCGGAAAAATCGCCAAGCGCGATTCCGCCCGTCACCGGAATCAAGGTGCTCAAGGCCAGCAACCGGGTTTTTGAGATCGGTTGGGACAAGCCGTCGCCCCAGCCCGTGGCCTGGGTCATCCAGCAACACCAATTCGAAATCGGAAATGGGGATTCGCCGAGGCTCGTTTGGAAAGACCTGCGCAATATCAATTTTTCCGAGAAAAACGGCATGGTCGTCGCGCGGTTTGAAAACCTCGCGCCCGGACAGGTCTGGCTTCTGCGAATTCTGTCTGTCGATGAGAAGGGACGGCGCTCGGCGCCTTCTCCGACCTTGAGACTTGCCAGCGCTCCGGTAAAGCGGGTCTCCGCGTTCTGGTGGATAGCCGTTCTGCTCGCTGCAGGCGCAGCGGCGATAGGCTGGACGAAGCTTCGCGAGCACCGTCAGGCGAAGGCGTTCGACGATGCGAAGCGGATTGCCCGCATCGAGGGCGACTGAAAAATCTTTCCGTTGAATCTTGTTGCCCCGCGAGTAAGCCGCCCCCAAAATCCTTGGAAAAACCCCTTATAATGCAACTCGGAATGATCGGTCTCGGCAGGATGGGCGCCAATATGGTGCGGCGTCTGATTAAACAAGGTCACCAATGCGTCGTTTTTGATGCCAATCCCGATGCGGTCAAGCAGCTCGCCAGCGAGGGCGCCGTCGGCGCCAGCTCGCTCAAGGACTTCGTGTCCAAGCTGACGGCACCCCGAAACGCCTGGGTCATGGTGCCGGCCGCCATCACGGACAAGGTCGTTGACGAACTGGCCTCTCACCTCGAAGCCGAAGACACGATCATTGACGGCGGCAATTCCTATTTCCGTGATGATCGCCGCCGCAGCGCCCATCTCAGAAGTTCCGGCATTCACTACCTCGACGTCGGAACAAGCGGCGGAGTTTGGGGCCTTGAACGAGGATACTGCATGATGATCGGCGGCGATAAGGAAGCCGTGGACCGCATGGATCCAATCTTCAAATCGCTCGCCCCGGGCCGGGGCGACGTTGAAAGGACACCCGGACGCGAAAAACTTGGCGGAACATCGGAGGAAGGCTATCTGCACTGCGGGCCGTCGGGCGCGGGTCATTTCGTTAAAATGGTTCACAACGGCATCGAATACGGTCTCATGGCCGCCTACGGCGAAGGTTTGGAAATTCTTGCAAGCGCCAACGCGAGCCTCAAAAAGGGCGAAGCCGACGCCGAAACCGCACCGATCGGAGACGATTATGTCTACGACATCAATCTCGCCGACGTTACCGAAGTGTGGCGGCGCGGCAGCGTCGTCAGCTCCTGGTTGCTGGATCTCGCCGCAGCCGCATTCGCTGAAAACCCCACCCTCTCGAATTTCTCCGGCCACGTCGCCGACTCGGGAGAGGGGCGCTGGACCATAATGGCCGCCATCGAGGAAGCCGTCGAATGCGACGTTCTGAGCGCCGCGCTCTTCGCCCGCTTTCGCTCGCGCAAGGATCACACGATGGCCGAAAAGGTCTGCTCCGCGATGCGCTTCCAGTTTGGTGGACACATCGAGCGTGCAACAGGCGGCTAGCGCTGCTGTCCCGCCCGCTCGTCCGTTTGTCGACAGTCCGCCGCTGAGAAAATGACACGCGCGCTGCACGAAACCGCAATTCTTGGGGAAACTCCCTCCGCGACGTCGCTGCAGCTCGCGAGGAGCTTCATGAAATTCGTCGTGTCGATTTGCGTGGTCCTTCTTTTCGCGAACTGCTCGACCACGAGGGATGAGGCCGATTTCAACGCCGTTTCTTCGGAGAAGGCCCTTATTCGCTGGCAGCCCAAAAGGGTGTCCCTCGTCTACGACGCCGTGTGCGCGCGCTCCAAAGACGGCGCAATCCTCGTCCGCCTTTACAAACAATCGCCGGCGCCGCTCGCCGAATTCCGCCTCGAATCCGGGAATGACTTCGTTGCAAAGGGGCGCATGGCCGGGCGAGGCTGGACGGGCCCTGTCTCTCGCGCGCCCCCGAATTTCTCGGCATGGATCGCCTTTCTTGCCGCCTACAAGGAGTCGGCCGGCTTGGAAACGGGCGCCCGGAAGGGCCAGGACTCCGCGATTCGCGTCGCCTACACGAAGTCCGGCGGCAAGCTGAAAGCTCTCACTGTATCGAACACTGCCACCGGCGAAGTGATCTCCGCAGTTTTCGATTGAATGTTGCAGAGCGATGGAGATGCCTGAAGCCGGATTCCTCTCGCAACCAGAGGGTGCATCACCGTTCGAGCCACAATGAGCGAGTCGGACGGCTTCCCTCGAGACGCGAAAATGCCGCGGGAGGAAATCACGCACGCAACGCGGCACCTGTTTTTATGCACCGGACCGGACTGCTGCCATCCAGCCGAGGGCGACCTCCTGTGGGACCTGCTCAAAGCGGAAACGCGCAAGCTCTCGGTGGTCGTGCTTCGCACAAAAGCGGGCTGCCTGCGTATCTGCAAGTCCGGGCCCTGGCTGGTTGTCTATCCGGACGGCATCTGGTACGGGCGACTCGACGCGAACAAGCTCCGCCGCATTCTCAAGGAGCACGTCGAAGAAGGGCGTCCGGTGCGCGAATGGATCGCAGCGGACATGCCCAATCTCGCGACGGAGCGGAACTAGCTGAAGCTGAGCACTAGATTAGCGTGTTTCCTGGCCCTTTCGCCCCCGCCAGATCGGCTTTCAGCATCACTATGAAATATATCGCTCAAGTGTCCGGATAGCGACGGCAACGCCTGTCGCGTCAGGCTGAACTGCCTTTGATAAAATCCAATGCAACCACAACAAACAGCAAGTGACTCCGGTGACCTTTGGCTCTGTGTGGGAAAGACCTGGACGCTAGGTCTCGTCCAGTTCATCGACAGCTGGTCATCGGCGAATGATTCGGTTTCCGGACTCGTTTATTCCCACTATTGCGTGAACTTCAGATCGGGAAACATTACCTGGGCGCTGATCTCGTAAGCGATCGGGCTGACAGGGATTCGCCAGGTCGGCAGCCGGCGGCGACGACCGGATGATACCGACGGCTTTCGCCTCACAGAATCGAACGCAGCAGGCCGCCTTCAACGCGAACGGCAGCGCCATTGGTCGCCGCGGCCAGAGGACTCGACAGGAAGACGACCATCGAGGCGATCTCCTCAATCGAGGCGAAGCGCTTGATGAGCGAACTGGGCCGGACCGATTCGAAGAACTCCTTCTCCACGGCCTCCGCCCCCTTGCCCTGCTGCGCAGCCATATCTTGAATGAACTGCTCGACGCCTTCCGAGCGCGTGGGACCGGCAAGCACGGAATTTACCGTCACGTTTGTGCCGGCGGTCGTCTCGGCGAGCCCGCGGGCCAATGCCACCTGCATCGTCTTGGTCACCCCGTAATGGATCATCTCGACGGGAATGTTGACCGCCGACTCGCTCGAGATGAAGAGAATGCGACCCCAGTTCGCTTCCTTCATCCTGGCGAGGTAATGCCGCGCAAGGCGCACCCCGCTGAGAAAATTGGTTTCAATGATCTTCAACCAATCCTCGTCGGTGAGAGCCTCGAAGGGTTTGGGCCCATAGACGCCGAGATTGTTGACGAGGATGTCTACGGTCGGGAACCGCGAGATCGTCCTTTCGGCCGCAGGGGCTGTCGCGAGATCGTCGGCAAGCGCTTCCAGCTTCGCGTCCGGATGTTGCTCGCGAATCGCCGAGATCGCACCCTGAACGCGCTTTTCCGAGCGGCCGTTAACAATGACGTGCGCGCCTTCCGCCGCAAGTCCCAGGGCGATGGCAAAGCCAATTCCGGCGGTCGACCCAGTGACAAGCGCGATCTTGTTTTCGAGTTGAAGATTCATGCCTTTTTCTAGGCCAAAACCGCGCGCGGCTCCAGCCTTCAATGAGAGGCGATGGCAAAAGTCTCCGTCACGAGGATCTCCCGGTGACGACCGTGCGGACACGGTCTCTCCCTCATCCCGTCGAGATCGATCCCGATGCTTGCTCTGAAGCGCTTCCATTTGCGGAAGCCGCGCGGAGCGCCCAGCGTTGTGCCAGGGCCGCGCAAACCATCAGTTGAATTTGATGGAATAGCATCAAGGGCACAATCATCGGACCGACAATACTCCCGTCAAAGAGCACTTTGGCAATGGGCACGCCGCTTGCGAGGCTCTTCTTCGAGCCGCAAAACAAAATGGTAATTCTGTCCGGGCGATCAAACCCAAACAGAGAACCCAGAGACCACATGACCACCATGACGATCGCCAGAAGCAGACAATCGACGAGCACGAGACCCCCCAGCGCCGTCAAAGGAATCTGCTTCCACAAGCCTTCGACGATCGCTTCGCTAAAGGCAGCGTAGACCACGAGGAGAATCGACCCCCGATCAACGCCGCGGGTCAGCCTCTGGCTGCGCTGCACCCACCCGCCAATCAACGGCCGGGCCAGATGACCCGCGGCAAACGGCACAAGGATCTGCAGCACGATCGCCCCGAACGAACCGGAGACGAAGGATTCGGCATTTCTTCCCGCGATGAGCAAATGCACAAGCAGGGGCGTCAGAAAAACCGCGAACACATTGGAAGCCGAAGCGCTGCAGATCGCGGCAGGCACATTGCCGCCCGCAATCGACGTGAATGCAATGGACGACTGAACTGTGGACGGCAGCACGCAGAGGAAAAGCACTCCGAGATACAATTCCGGCGTCAGCAGGAGCGCGCCAAGAGGTTTGAAAAGCAGGCCCAGGACCGGGAACAGGATGAACGTGCCCGTAAACACCAGCAGATGCAGGCGCCAATGGGCGGCGCCAGCCACGATCGCTTCGCGGGAAAGCTTCGCGCCATGCAAAAAAAACAGGAGCGCGATGGCCACCGTGGTAACGACATCAAACGCACGGGCAAAGCCCCCGCGGCACGGCAGCACGGCGGCAATCGCAACCGTGAGAACCAGTGCGATTGTGAACGGGTCGACAAACCGGCGAAAACTCCCCATGAAGACACGGAGGATAGCAGAGCCCGCTCCCGGGCACAAAAACAATGACCCGTGAATAAACGCGGGATATACGCTTCGATGGTGCACGCGACTCATGCCCGGGCAAAGAAATAATCCCAGCCCCCCGAAATCCCTGGCGGACGTTCTCGAGGAAGAACTCGAAGGAGAAGTCGGTCCGAACTCCGGCGCGGAAATCCCCGAAGCGCAGCAGCAGGCGCGACTCCAGGAGATTTTCAGGCGCATCCATTCGCTGGAGACGAAACGCTCCGCACTCTGCCTCTCCGGCGGCGGAATCCGCAGCGCAAGTTTCGGACTGGGCGTTCTTCAGGCGCTTTCGCGCTTCGGCTGGCTTGAAAAGTTCGACTATCTTTCAACCGTCTCCGGGGGCGGCTATATTGGCGGATGGCTGAGCGCCTGGATCCACAATCATCCGCAAGGGCGCGAAGGAGTCCTCCGCGATCTAAGGACCACGCCGGACAGGACGCTCGAGCCGGAGAACGAACCGATCCGGCATCTGCGAGCCTTCAGCAACTACCTCACCCCGCAGCTGGGTCTTTTTTCGACAGATACGTGGACAATCGCAGCGACGGTGCTGCGCGACATTCTTCTTAACTGGATTGTGCTGCTCTCCTGGCTCGCCGCGATTTTGCTGATCCCGCGATTTTGCGTATTCCTTGCGTTCTCCCGGCCCGGCCCCTCCGTTTTGCTTGTGCTGCAAATCGCCGCACTTGCCAGTCTGGCGACGGCCACGGCGTATGCCGCGATCGACCTCCCGAGCTTTGGCAACTCGCGCTGGCCGCAACGCCGCTTCCTCGCCGGCTGGTTCGCTCCAATGTTTGCCGCGGGATTTTTCTTTTTTGCGTGGTGGGCCGGATTTCGCAACACGAGCAGGCTGGCCGTGCCGCTCATGTCATTCCCGTGGGGACTCCTTTCGACCCAGCTCCTTGTTGCTCTTGCCTCGGCAGCAGGCTGTTTGGTGGCCGCCGGCTTCACGGCCTATCGCGATCGAGGTCAAAGCCAGTCGCCTCCCGGCCTCGACAAGCTCCTCAACCTGGTGGGGACTATCGTTGTGACCGTGCTGCTCACCGGAGCTTTGACCGGTTTCTTTGCCTGGTGGATCGCGGCGAAGCTTTTTCCCGACCCGGTCAACGATGTGCGGAACTTCACATGCTTCGCTCTCCCGCTTTTGCTCGGCCTTTTCTGCGCGGCGAATGCCATCTTCAACGGGCTTACGAGTTGGTGGATGGGCGACGACGATCGCGAGTGGTGGGGACGGGCGATGGCGTGGCTCTTTATAGGAATCGTCGTCTGGGTATCCCTGAATTCGCTGGTTCTCTGGGTTCCGACGGGCGTGGCGCAGCTCGACATCGGCGCGCTCTGGAAATGGCTTCTGGCGGCCTGCGGTGGCGCGCTCGGCATTGTCACCGCGATCCTCGGCTTCAGCACGAGCACGGCGGCTTCCCCGAAATACGATCCCCTGCGTTCGACCAACCGTCTTCTGGCGGCCGCGGCACTTGCTTTTCTGGGCCTGCTTTCCTGCGCGCTCTCCTGGTCGCTCGATCCCCCCGGCGGACCTCTGGCGGATCCCCGCTTTCTTTGGGACGCCGCAACCCACAAAGAGTTCTTCAAGCTCCTCTGGCTCCTCGCTTGCCTCGCCGGCCTCGGCGTCGTCATGGGCTATTTCATCAACGTCAACAAATTCTCGCTGCACGCGCTGTATCGCAACCGGCTGATCCGCGCCTTCCTCGGCGCGTCGCGTACCGTTCGCAATCCGCATTGGTTCACCGGATTCGATCCGAACGATAACTTCAGACTCGGCGACTTGAAACCGGGTCGGCCCTTTCACATCATCAACATCGCTCTCAACCTTGTTAAGGGCGGCCAGCTCGCCTGGCAGGAAAGACAGGCCGCCTCCTTTAGCGCCAGCCGGCTCCATTGCGGAAGCTGGCTGCTCGGCTACCGGCCCTCCGCTCAATTCGGCAACGGCATCACCCTTGGCACGGCGCTCGCGATCTCCGGCGCCGCAGCGAACCCCAACCAAGGCTATAACTCTTCGCCGCTCGTGGCGTTTCTCATGACACTATTTAATCTCAGACTCGGATGGTGGCTTGGCAATCCCGGCGGACACGGCGCACGCACATGGGATCGGTCCGGACCCCTTCATGCGGCGCTTCCCCTCTTCAACGAAGCTCTTGGAAGCACCAACGAATCCTATGCCTATGTGAATCTCTCCGATGGCGGCCATTTCGAAAATCTGGGGCTCTACGAAATGGTTCTCCGCCGTTGCCGGCACATCGTGGCCGTCGACGCCGGCTGCGACTGCGACTATGTCTTCGAGGATCTTGGCAACGCGATACGCAAAATCCGCATCGACCTCGGCGTCTCCATCGACATCCACACCGTCTCGCCCAAGAAGGCCGGCGCGGAAACCAGCTACTACGCAATCGGAACGATTCACTATTCGCAAATCGACGGCCCGGGTACCGATGGCACCTTGCTTTACATCAAACCCACCCTTTGCGGCTTGGAACCGGCCGATGTCGCCAACTATGCGGCCTCCCATCCCAATTTTCCCCACGAACCCACCAGCGACCAGTGGTTCAGCGAATCACAAATGGAAAGCTACCGCGCGCTGGGATTTCACGCGGTTACCGGCATCTGCAGCGGTCCAACTCAATCCTCGACAATTGCGGAATTCTTCAACGATCTGTCCCTGCGCGCCGGCTCGTCGCGAGGGCCGCTCAGCAACGAGAAGAATCCCGCGCTCGCCTGAACACATTGTCCCTGCCGGCGGGCGCAGCCTGCCCCGCCGAATTTCGCTTTATCCTAACGTTATCGAGGCAAGAAGCTTTAGGGTTATTAATACTAAACATCCTTAGGAATACCCCGCATGGCGGAATACGATCGCACGATCCGCCTCGCGAACTCTCTCCCATTCCCATTAGCATCCCGAATTCGTCTTCGTCCGCAAAAACGCTTGCTTTCTGCAGCCTCACTTGCTACCCAAACCCTCAGGGGGATCGCGCGGACAAACTTTCAAACAATCGCGGTTTGATATGAAGCAATTTCCAAATTTCCTCGCCGGTTCGTGCGGTCTTGTTTTGTTTCTCACGCTCGCGACAAGTTCCTGGAGCGAACCGGTCGTCGATGAAGCCAAGGCTGCCGGGAAAACGCCGAAGGACTTCCCCAAGGTCACCGCGGATGTCTTCAAGCCGATGGACAAGGGGGCTATTCTCGGAGACCTCACGCCGGAAGAAATCCGCGGACGCAACACCTGGAATCTTTGGACCGCCGGAAACCAGCATTTTTGGGATGGCGTCGCGCGAAACAGCTTCGGCCTGATGGATCTCCTGAAAATGCTCGACAACCGCAAATACCCGCGCGGCGAGCGCTTCAAGACTCTTGGAGTCATCAATCAGCCCGGCTTCAAAGCGCCAGCGAAGCCTGACGAGTACGGCCTGTGGCTTGACGAAGCGACCGAACCTGAACCGGCCGGCATCGACGAGAAGGTCTATGGAAAGCCTACGGGCGTCCTGGGATTCCGTCTCTTTCCGAACCCGGATTTCGACAAGGCCGCCCGCCAGAAATGGGATGGCGAACGCTTCATGAACGATCCGAAATACTCCAACGACAACAAGCTCGTGCGCCCGTATCGGATCGGGGTTTCCTGCGGCGCCTGCCACATTGCGCCCAATCCGGTCAATCCCCCTGCGGATCCTGAAAGTCCGGAATGGGAGAACCTTGCCTCCGCCATTGGCAACCAATATATTAACGAAGGAAAGGTCTTTGCCTGCAACGTTCAAAAAGGGGGCTTCTTCTACGAGATGATCCAGGCGCAACCGCGCGGCACTTCCGACACCTCCCGGATCGCGACCGATCACATCAATAATCCTAACGCGATCAATGCAATCTTCCTCCTCGGGGAACGCGAAAGGATAGCCGCCACCGAGAAAATGGCGGGCGGAACGCTCGCTTTGCCCGGCGAGAAGGTTTCGATGCCTGTTCCGCACATCTTGAAGGATGGCGCAGACTCGGTGGGCGTGAGAGGCGCCACCATCCGCGTTTACGTGAACATCGGCATGTTCTCGGAATACTGGTTTACGCTTCATAACCGTCTCATCGGACTGACACCCCAAAAGCCGTTCGAGGTTTCCTACGCTCAAAAGAATTCGGTTTTCTGGCGCGCCACGGAGGAGCGCCTCGATGATATCGCCGCCTTCTTCCGAAGACTTCAGCCCTTTCATCTCAAGGACGCGCCCGGCGGGAGCGACTCCATCACCAAAGACGAAGCGGTAATGACTCGGGGCAAGATCGTCTTCGCGGAGAATTGCGCGGGATGCCATTCCAGCAAGCAACCACCGCCGAACATCGATCCCCATTCCGGGGAAGCCCGTGCGTGGTTTCGCGTGGAAGTTGTGAAGCCCGATTTTCTCGACAACAACTTTCTCTCCACGGACCGTCGCTATCCGATCTCGAAGATCGAGACAAATTCGTCCCGCGCCTTCGGCACGAACGCCATGGCCGGCCATGTCTGGGACAACTTCTCCTCCCAGACTTATAAGGATCTGCCCGCTGTTGAGGAACAGGTATGGTACAATCCGTTCGACGAGAATAATCCCATCAAATTCAGGTCCAAGGGCGGTGGACGCGGTTACTATCGCGCTCCCTCGCTGGTCAGCATCTGGAGTTCGGCGCCCTTCCTCAACAACAACGCTCTTGGCGAGTTTACAGGCAACCCGTCCGTGGAGGGTCGCCTGAAAGCCTTCGACGACGCCGTCCAGAAGCTTCTCTGGCCCGAAAAGCGGCTCGGCAAGAATTCGATCTGGCGGACCCAAAACGAGTGCGCCCTTAGCCTTCGCAAGGAATTCGTGCCGCTTCCGCTTCGCGCGCTGGCGGATGCCGAGGGCTGGATACGCATCGGACCAATCCCCAAAGGCACTCCGATAAATCTCCTGGCCAGCTTCGAACCGAACCTTGGGCAACTCGTCGTGCTCAAGTTAAAGATCGCCAAGGCGCTGGCAAAGATCCATGGGCTCAACCTCTCGCCCGAAGCTTCCACCGCCGAGCTAGTCAAACTCGTCCCCGAACTGCTCGCCGGCAGCACGTGCCCTGATTTCATCGAAGACAAGGGTCACTATTTCGGGGACACCCTGCCCGATCAGGACAAACTGGCGCTGATCGAGTTCCTCAAGACCATGTGAGACCGCGCACCCGTCATTGCCGGGTGTGCCCGTCCGCGACCCACAAACCCCGCACGCAGGACTCAATCTATGACCATCGCTGAACTCAAAAAGATGACGCAAGAGGACCTCGACGACTTGTTCCGCCAAAAGCCGGCGGGGCCAATTCCCAGCGGCGAAGCAAAGGGGACAGCGCTCGTGCTTCCCGGAACGGTCGTCACAAACATCATCGCTGACATCATCCGGATCAAAATCTGGAAGGGCAAAGTCTTCGAGCGCGATCCAAAGAATCCGGATCGCGGCGTCCTGAAAAACAAGATCCTTCTCCTTGGCCATCTCGCGATCGAGGCCAATGTTTACAAGGACAAGAGCTGGTTCGACGGCAAGGAGTGCATCGTTCTCGACTACTCGGAGACATCGTTGATCGCAAAGAAGGTGCGCGACGAGATCCGGGAGGTCGAGCCGGGCTTCTATCTTGGCATCGTCTATTGGGGCAAGAAACGCACCATCGACTTTGCGCTGGAATTTCCGAAATCCGGAACTTAGCCACCACCTGCGTTTTCCGGTTTCCCGTTTGGAACGTGTCCTTCGAAAAAAGCCTTTGATTCATGCCAGCAGCAGGAAACTCGAACGCCAGCCACTCGGCGCCGCGGGCCAATACCGGTTCCGCGCTTTTGAATGGTCTCAGTGATTTTTTTACCTTCGCGCTGCAATTCGAGCGCAGGTTTGATCCCTTTATCCGCCCGGCCTTCGATGCCGTGCTTCGCGACCGGGTCGCGAACTGGACCACGGCGTTGATCAACAAGAAGCGCCGGAACGAAGGCTTGAAAATTGCCGAGGAAAGGCTGATTCCCGGTGAAGAGGAATTCCTCGACTCCATTATTACGAGCTTCACCAAGCAGATGCGTTTGCTCTGGAAGCCCGGCGGGTTTGAGCGCGGGGGGAACACGAAGACGCAAGGCATTGTGCGCGGTGAGTTTATCGTTCACAAGGACCTGCCCGCCGCGTTGCGGCATGGCATCTTTGCGGAGCCGAAAACCTACCGCGCGTGGGTGCGCTTTTCCGGGCCCGGGCCCTACATCACGCCAGACATCGAGGACGTCGGATTCATGAGCATTAGCATCAAGCTGATGGGAGTGCCCGGTCCGAAGCTTATGGATGAGGAGAAGTTCACGCAGGACATGTTCGGCGTTTCCACGCCCACCTTTGTGACTCCGGATACGAGGGCAAATGCGCAGTTGCAGATCGAGAGCGTGAAAAACGCGCAAATCTTTTACTTTCTCAACTTTCGTCGTCCGCACATCTGGGACCTCATCATGCAGTCTCTCTATATCAAGACACAGAGCAGTCCGTTTGAAGCCCCCTACTTTAGTTGCGTTCCGTATCTGCTGGGAGAAGGCCAGGCGATGCAATACTCCGTGTGGCCGAAATCGAATAAGCGCACTCCCATCCCGCGGCTTCCCTTCCGTCCTCCCGACGACTACCTGCGCGACGCCATGGTGGCTTCGCTTGCCCGGGGAGACGTCGAGTTTGACATTCGTTTGCAGTTGCAAACCGACCCGCATCTCATGCCGATTGAGAACAACGCTGTTCTATGGCCGGAAAAGCTTTCCCCGCGCATATCGGCGGCCACGTTGCGTCTGCCGCGCCAAAAGTTCAACTCTCCCGCGCAAATGGAATTTGCCAGGCGCCTCTCGTACAACCCGTGGCATTGCATTCCCGAGCATCGCCCCCTGGGCAATCAAAGCCGCGCCCGGCGGCGCATGTATCTGGAGCTTTCGCGGCTGCGCCACACGATGAATGCCATCCCCCACTACGAACCGACCGGGGACGAAGTCTTCGAGTAAGATTCATGACTCCGCAATCAACCTTTATGGTTCTGGCGGCGATCAATCCGCGCCGCGAAGCGGAACTCCGCCGATTGCTCGAGTCGATGAACGAAGCCCCGGGACGCGTGAACCCGAATAACGAACTCCTGCCGTTCGTGCAATTCGACACGCTTCACGTCGCGCGGTTTGTCATCCTGAAAGACAATTCGCTCGATGATGTTCGCGCCTACGGCTTGCCCCGGCGCGATTACCCGACCTATCTCGCGTTCCTCGGCAATCTCGACGGGGATCCCGACGCTTTCCTTCAAGACGCCGCAAGGCGGGCGACGACAGGATTGCGCGCGATCTTCTCGTGCTGCGAGGGATTCTCATCCGAAACCGATCTCGTCGCGTGGATGAGAGAGAACAGCCGTCGTCCCGTAGCCCGCTATGTGAACTGGCTGGGGCGAACCGTGCGCCGCATTCGCGAAGAGGCGGCGTTGCGTGACGAACTCGAACGCTTTGTGCAAAACAACGCCGCGGAGCTCAAAGGTCTGCCGCCGAAAGAGATTCATGCCACCTTGCAGGACTTCGTAAATGCCGAGAAGGCCGCCGGGCGCCTCACGCTGTCACCGGAAGATCCGACGCCGCCGAGATGGGTCGTCGGCAAGCTGCTGCGTATGACCATCCCCCCGCTGCTTACTCTGCTCGCGTCGCCGCTCCTCATCCCCATTGGTTTTATCTTCCTCGTTCGCCTTCGCCGCCTGGAGAAAACGGATCCCGAACTTTGTTTCCGCGTGGAGCAGGCACACTCCGATGGGCTGGCGAGCTTGGAAGATCATGACGTCACCAATCAGTTCAGCGTCATGGGGAGCCTGAAGCCCGGCTTCGTGCGCCGCTGGACGGCGATTTTCGTTCTTCGAATTGTGGACTACGCGGCCCGGCATATCTTCAATCGCGGCCGGCTGGCCCGCATACGCACGATCCATTTCGCGCGCTGGGTGTTTCTCGACGACAGGAAGCGGATGGCGTTTTTTAGCGACTACGACGGGAGCCTCGAGAGCTATATGGATGATTTCATCAACAAGGTGGGCTTCGGTCTCAATGTCGTTTTCAGCAACGGCATCGGCTATCCCAGAACAAACTGGCTCCTCTTCGATGGATGCGCGGATGAGATCAAATACAAGGAATTCCTGCGCCGCCACACGATACCGACACAAGTGTGGTACAAGGCCTACCCGGGTTTGACGGCCGTCGATCTCGAGCGAAATCGCCGGATCCGGCGGGGTCTGGAATCCCTGTGCCTGAGCGATCGACAAGTCCGCGAATGGGTTGCACTGCTATGAGATCAACCCAAGTGGATTTCAGCGACGTACAGGGTCTTGTGCGCTTCGGCTTCGGGCCGCTGAAGGGAGCCGTGTATCTGCTCCTGAGAGTGAAGAATGCCGAGGCGGCTCGTTCCTGGTTGCGATCCGCCGCGATCACCAATGCCGTGAAGGTGTCTCCTGCTCCCTCCACTGCGATGCAGGTCGCTTTCACCGCGCCGGGTCTCAGAGCCCTTGGCGTATCGGACTCCGTAGTCGAGAGCTTTTCGCATGAGTTTGTCACGGGGATGACGGAACCAAGCCGCTCAAGGCGCCTCGGGGACGTTGGAAATAATGCGCCTCACAAATGGAGATGGGGTGCCGGCTCGAGCGAAGCGGAAGAGAAGGAAACGATGCCGCACGTCCTGGTGATGTTTTTCGCCCAACCGGAATCGCTTGAAAGTTTCGTGCAAAGCTCCACAGGAAGCGGATGGAATGAAGCGTTCGTCGAGGTGCAACGCCTTGAGACCTCGAACCTCGATGGGATTGAACCCTTCGGTTTCGCCGACGGCATCAGTCAACCGGAAATCGATTGGTCGCAGGAACGTGATGTGCGAGCGGCTCAAATCGACTACAGCAACAGGGTCGCGCTGGGTGAGCTTCTCCTCGGGTATCGCAACGAGTACGGAAAATACACCGATCGGCCGCTGGTCGATGCCGATGCTTCGAGCGCCGGGTTGCTTGCCGCGGAGGATTCGCCGGACAAGAAGGACGCCGGCCGAAACGGAACGTATCTTGTGCTGCGCGACTTGCGACAGGACGTCGGGGGCTTTTGGCAATTCGTCAACGAGCAGGCCGGCGGCGACGCCGCGAAGGCCGAAAAATTTGCGGAGGCCATGGTCGGCCGAAGGAAGGATGGCTATCCGCTGGTGCCAATTCAGCCAAAGGCTATACCTGGCGTCGGAACGGAGCGAAGTGAGAGTCGAAGGAAGGAAGATATTGCAAAGAATCAGTTCACCTTCGATGGAGATCCCGCGGGCACCCGCTGCCCGTTCGGCGCGCACGTGCGGCGCGCCAATCCGCGCAATACCGATTATCCCGGGAGGCCGGCCGGACTCCTCGCCAAACTCATCACAATGCTCGGTTTCGGCCCGAAGGGTTTCCGGGACGATCTGATGTCCTCCGTTCGCTTCCACCGCATTCTCCGGCGCGGACGCGAGTACGGCCCGGGTCTCTCAGCGGACGATCAGGAGCGTGGACTACGCTTCGTCTGTCTCAACGCCAACATTTTGCGCCAGTTCGAGTTCTTGCAGAATGCGTGGATCGCGAGCACCAAGTTCTCGGGTCTGACCGGGGAGAGCGATCCGTTGCTCGGCGATCGCGAGCCGATACCCGGTTGTCCGGTTACCAGCGATTTCAATATGCCCCAGGGAGACGGCTTGCGGCACCGCGTTTCCGGACTGCCTCAATTTGTGACCGTGCAGGGCGGCGCCTACTTCTTTCTTCCCAGTCTTCGCGCGTTACGCTACTTCGCCAGCGAAAAGATGATGGTTGAGAGACGCCATTCGGCCCAAAAGTCCTGACGGACGTGGCGTGAAAGTAAGAAGTCAGAATGAATAAGGAGGAGTCCTCTCGGACGTTGAGCGTTGAATGTTCAGCGTTGAGCGTTGCGATCAGAATGTCCATTCCGTAAGCAACCGCCTTCGAAGACGCTCCAGCTCGTCTTCCACGGGAGGCTTGATCGAGCTCTTGGATTTTTCGAGTTGAGCCATTATCGAGATCGTTTCCTTGTTCAGCGTCGCAAGCCTCTGGGCGAGTACTTTTGCGGTCGCCGTGAGAAACTTGGTCGCCCAGCGATCGCCGCGTTCGAGGCCGGCATGAAGGGCGCTGTACGGGAGTTCGGCGAGATGGGTATCCCCCCGCGCGACGGACGTCGCGCCGCGCGGCTCGTCGGTCAAGGGACCCATTTCACCAAGAATCGCTCCGGACCCAAGCGTCACAAGGCTGCGCGGGGGCTGGCCCGGACTCTCGATCCGTATCTCGACTTCGCCCGAGAGTAACAGGTAGACCGCCGTGCAGGCGTCTCCCTGCCGGAACAATGTTTCCCCGCTCTTGAGGTGGATCGTGCCGAGCAGACCGGCCACTTGCTGAGCCTCGTCCGAGGTCAGATCGACGAAGCAGAGAAATTGCTTCAGCGTTTCGGCATCGACAGGCGGTTTCATGCTTTCGAGTCCCTTAAATTCCCCGGAGCACTGTGGCCTTCGCGACTCGTCCGAGCGCAACGATGAACGCCGCGGTGCGCCACGTGAGATTCCGCTGCTTCTTCAATTTGCGCACCGTGGCGTAGCTGCTGATCATGATGTGCTTCAAGCGGTGGTTGACCTCCTCCTCGGTCCATCGCAGGCACTGAATATTTTGCGCCCACTCAAAATAGCTCACGGTCACACCCCCTGCGTTGGCGAGGATGTCGGGGATGACAGCGATCCCCCGTTCGTTCAATATTTCATCGGCCTCGGGATCGGTGGGCGCGTTGGCGGCCTCGACGACGGCCTTCGCCTGGACGTTCCGCGCGACCTCGGGCGTGAGCACTCCGCCAAGCGCCGCGGGAACGAGGATGTCCGCCGGCGTCACCAGAACCTCGTCGTTGGAAATGTGCGACACGTTGTTTCCCTCGTACTGCGCCAGCGGACGGCGCACGCGCGCGAATTCCGCGAGGCCCGGGATGTCAAGGCCATGGGGACGCGCAATGCCGCCCGACGCGTCGCTTACGGCAACGATTTTTGCGCCAAGTTGATGCGCGAGAATTGCAACAAACCAGCCGACATTCCCAAAGCCCTGTATCGCGATTCTGGCGCCTTCCATTCCGGTGCCACTGTCTTTCAAGAACTCCTCCGCCACAAAAACAACGCCGCGTCCTGTGGCGGCCTCGCGTCCCTCGCTGCCGTGGAGATCGAGAGGTTTGCCAGTCACAACCGCAGGCGAGAATCCGTGGATCTTCGAATATTCGTCCATGACCCATGCCATCACCTGGGCATTGGTATTGACGTCAGGGGCCGGGATGTCTCGTTGAGGTCCGATTTGCTCGCCGAGACGCTGGACAAATTTTCGGGTGATTCGCTCGACTTCGCCCGAGGAAAGCTCCGTCGGGTCCACGGCGATGCCGCCTTTGGCGCCCCCGAACGGTATGTTCACCAGGGCGGTTTTCCAGGTCATCAGCGACGCCAGCGAGCGAACTTCGTCGGCCTCCACCGAAGGATGGAAGCGAAGGCCTCCCTTCATGGGGCCGCGCGCGGAATTGTGCTGGATACGATAGCCGGCGAATACCGCCAATTCCCCGTTGTCCCGCTCGATGGGAACCGTGACATGGTGTTCTCCCTCCGGCGTCAGAAGGAGCCGTTCGACCCGCGCGCCAAGCTCCATCGTGCGAGACGCCTCGCGGATGTAGTGGTTGGTCTGTTCGAAAGAGCTCATCCGCGCAACGCTGTCAACTCGGGACGGCTGTGAAAAACCCGCGCATCAAGCGCGCGCCCGGCTCCCTGCGATCGATCGAAAATTTCCGGCAACGTGGCATACGTGGATTTTGGCAAACAGTCTCCTAGACCACGATTTCGAAACCGGCAAGCAGCGAAGTCGCCGCGGGGAGGACAATCCACCAAAAATGGAGGCAATCCCGCGGTCATGCTATGATGGGGGCATGAAGTTCTGGATCGGCACTTCGGGCTTTCAATACACCGAGTGGAGGGAAGTCTTTTATCCGGCGAAATTGCCCGCGGCAAAGATGCTGCCGTTCTATGCGGAGCGGTTTCCCACAACGGAGGTCAACTACACGTTCCGGAGGATCCCCAGCGGAAAGACGATTGAAAGCTGGTTCGCGCTGACTCCGGAGCGTTTCGCGTTCAGCCTCAAAGCGCCGCAACGCATCACGCATTTCGCCAAGCTTCAAAATTGCGCCGAGTCGCTGAACTACTTCTTTGGCGTCATCCAGGGGCTGGAGCGGAAGCTGGGTCCGCTGCTCTTCCAACTGCCTCCGTCGTTCAAAAAGGACGCGGGAGTCTTGAACGCCTTCCTGAAAGAGCTGCCGGATGGCATTCGCGCGGCGTTCGAGTTTCGCCACAGCTCATGGCTTGATGATGAGATTTTCGAGAGCCTTCGCGCGCACAATGCGGCGCTTTGCATCGCTGAGAGCGAAAAACTCAGCACGCCGATTGCCGCAACGGCCGACTTCGGCTACCTGCGCCTGCGGCGCGAAGACTACACCGCGACCGATATCGCCCGCTGGGCGGAGGTCTTGCGCTCGAAAGAGGACAAATGGACCGACGCTTTCGTCTACTTTAAACACGAAGAGCGCGGGGAAGGGCCCCGGCTCGCCGCGGAGATGATCCGAGTGCTTGGAAGTCCGAGTGGAAATTCCTAGATCTAGGACTAGGCGCTTGAGCACGCTGTTTTACGGAAGTAAATCCCACGGCCATCCGGCGTCTCGATGGAGCCGTAGTGTTCCTTCGGAAAGAGCTTGCTGACTTTCGCGTGCGGCGCGGGGTGAATGCACCCTCAATCGTGGCGCAGGCAACGCGCGTAGTCCTGCAACTGGCGTCGCATCGCCTTGAACGCGTCGCGAATCGCCACGTACACATCCTTGTGCGGACCCTCCACTTCCAGATGCTTGTGCCACGCCCCTTGCTCTTCGTGTTTCAGCGTCGGCTCATGCGTGACTACGAGTTCCTTACCCGGCACTCCGAGTTCGATGCGGATGTGAAAGGGGTCGCCGCGCCGATGATGCGCTTCGACGATCACGCGGCAGCTCGTGATGCGGTCGAAATACTTGTCGAGCTTGTCCGCTTCCTCCTGAACCCGCGCCGTCACAGCCGCGGATGCGTCCATGTTTCGGAAGATCGTCTGCACTGGCAGGATCATGATGGGTTTGGTCGTCCTTTCGTCTTGAAGTCGCGCCGCTCCGTTAAGGCTTCTTCGTGGGTTGTTCGGTTAGCGATCCAGGTTCCGGTTCCTCCACTGATCGTGATGTCTTCGAACGCACCTTTCCTAAACGCTGCGATCAATAGCCTCGCGTCTTACTCGGCGTCTTGGCGAAGAACGGCTCGATGACTTTTCCCAAGTCGGTGCTCTGGCATTTCGGGCAGTGCACCCTCTTCGTCTCGTGTTCGTTGATGGTCAGCACTTCGCCAAATTTTTTATGGCACTTGCGGCAGACGTATTCGTAAAGGGGCATAGGTTGGTCCGGTTAGTGGTTGAGGGTTCGGTTTGGTTTGATGGAACAGTCCGTCCCGTGCTTTCCCAGCCGGCCAAAGGTTCACCGTTATTTGCCCTGTGCAATTGTGGGCATGGGGCACGGGTTCCACTATCATCCGAACCAAAACATACGCTAGTGCGCCAGGAGAGCAACACGTGCCGGACTCATCATTCTTCTTCGGGTTCATCGGCAATAAACCGGATGGCATTTTTCCAGGGCGCTGATTACCCTGACGCTTTACCATCATGGGCCCTACCGCGGAACAGCTTCAGAGTGCCGATTTGATCGATGCCAGGGTGAAGGCGATAGCCGAATCCGGTGCCGATGATCTGGCCATCTTCGCCGATATGGCTGACTGCATGCCAGCGTTCAAACGCTTGATGGACGCCTCGACGGGCGACGATATGGACCGGTTGGCGGTGCGTTATGCCGGGTGCTATCGATACGCAAAAATCCTTGAAACTGTCGCAGCCGGCATTCAATCGGGACAAATCGTAGTCCCGAAATAGGGTCCACAGGGTGATAAGTATCACGCGGAAACGGGTCTTTTGCGCTTGCTGACTTCGCGTCATCGATTGTTCTTTACGAAAATCGGGATACCAACGGCGGAATACGTCCTCGCATTCTTCGTTGAGGACGCGAGTACGGACCTGCAGCAACAAATGCGGCTGCTTGTTGCTATGTCACGTCCACTTTTTGGGTTCAGTCCACCTCCAGCCTAGGATACTCGCCTACCCCGACTTCTTGACGCTCTCGGGTTAACTCTCCGCTTTCCGAAATCGATACGTCGGCCCGACCTGACTGAGGCTATCGATGCAGACATCGAGATCTTTGATGACTCCATCCTGCAAGCCGTAAATCCATCCGTAGATCGCAAGTTTCTGACCGCGTTCCCATGCGTTCTGGACGATGGTTGTATGCGACAGGGATTTGACCTGTTCGATCACGTTGAGTTCGCACATTCGATTCACGCGCTTTTCATCTGTTGAGAGGGAGTGCACATCGTCTCGATGCCGCGTATAGACGTCTTTGATGGCAACCAGCCAATTGTCGATCACCCCGTGCGGCTTGCCCTCCATGGCCGTCTTGACTCCGCCGCATCCGTAGTGTCCGCAGACGATGATGTAGCGGACCTGAAGAACGTTGACTGCGTACTCGACGACCGAGAGGCAATTGAGGTCCGACGGATAGATGATGTTTGCCACGTTGCGGTGGACAAAAAGCTCCCCGGGGAGCAGTCCAACGATTTCATTGGCAGGGACGCGGCTGTCCGAGCAGCCTATCCACAGAAAATCGGGCGACTGCTGTCGTGCAAGCCTTGGAAAAAAATCCGGATTCTTTTCGTTGATTTGCCGTGACCAACTGCGGTTGTTTTCAATCAGGTTTTCGATGTCGTTCACGTTCGCTGGGATGAAGGTTGAAGCTATTTTGCTATGTGGGATGCGTGGGCAAGGTCGTCTTGATGGGGAGGAGTGAAGATTGCTGCGGGGATGAAAAGCAGGTTGGCCGCGGCGAATATCGCCACGACGACGAGGGTCATTCGCCGTTCCCAGCGGATAGCCTGCTTTTCCTCGCCGCGTTCGTTGAGCAAGCGCGATCTCAGCGTGATGAAAATTGCGGCGAAAATCAGGGCGTAGATGATCAGATGGAGAGTGTCCGGAAGACAAAAGACGTCGTCTCTTCCAACGCTCGAGTTGGTCGATCGATGGTTGATGATGACGGCGAACAGACAGGCGATTTGCAGTCCCATGCGTCCGGAAAAAATGGGCGGGTGGTTGGTTTTCATCAGACAGGCGAGCATTGCCACTGCGAACGCGATATAGGCGCCCGTCATAAGCTTCAGGAAAATCCACCAACCGTGCCGGTCCAGCTCGAAGCTTGCGGCGATCCATCCGTACGGTTCGTTCTCCTCCGTAGAGGGGTCCCCGAAATTGGTCGCGTAGGTGATGGACTGCACTTTCACTTGAAAGCCCTTTAGCCTCCATCCCTTTGAGGTGGCGTTAGCGTTGGCTCCGGAATGGGCGGCATCGACTTCCAAGGGCGGAAGGATCGCGGCATCTGCGTAGGGGCCTATGACAATGTTCACAATGTGCAAATCGAAGGGATAGTCGCCAAGGTCCCAGTCCTTGGTCATATCACAGCGGAATCGCCGGACGGACCACAACGTGTCCCCATGGATCTCGCTCCATTTTTCGACCACGGTCTGAGACTTCGCGCGGGGGAACGCGACTGGATCCAAAGGATCGGGACCAGTCGACGGTGACAGGGACCAGACATAGAGATCCGCCACGTAGGAATCACGGGCGGGATTAATGTCAAAGATCGAATTGAGGAAGACGCCGATTTTCGTCGGCCGGCTTGTATCCGGTTTCAAGCTCTGGGCATGAGCTGAGGCCGTAAGAAAGGCGGTGATAACAATTGCCGCCGCTCCCGCTCGGGCTACGCGGCAGATGGCGAGGAGGGGTCCCCCGAGCATAATTGGTGCCTTCTTAGGGGGGTTGCGAATGTCTTCGGCAAGGAGAACCTGGCCGCGCTCGCAACTCCGGTCTCGATTTAATGTTGGGATCCAGAATGATGGACTTGCACACGAGAGTCAAAAGGGAAATGAGCAGGACGATTTTCGTCTGAATGATGCTCAGCTACAACTTGAGCGGCCAAGGGAGCATAAGACCGAGACCCATGGGCAACGGAGCAGCTCTTTGGGTTATGTTTTTACTCGGCCTTTCATTCATGCGACGGCTGACCGATCTCAAGGATCGGCAGCTTTACAAACTGGACAGCGCCACACCTCTTACGGTGCGCTAGTCTATCAGCCCGCCAGAGTCGCTCCCACTGCGCCCAGCCTCTATATTTTCCCCAAGCACGGAGGCATTTTACTCAGTTGGATCTCATTTGCAATAACCGGCGTTATGCGATCAGATCAGATATTATTAGGGGCAACGCATTTAAATGCCCATTTTTTGAGCATTCGCGACTCATCCGCTATCTCAACGTGGGATTTTTGCTTCTTTTCGCTCCAATTCGTACCGTGCTCGGCTGCCGCGACGATCTCGGCCCCGGCAACGTTGACGAGCTTGCGGAGCTTCGACCAGATGTGGCAGTCTCATTTGATCGTGTGTCCTCCGTCGACCACGAGCGAGGATCCAGTCGTGAAGGCCGAAGCCGGCCACAAGTCCGGAGGCCGCCAGCGAGATCAGGCTCTTATGCCTGAAGTCTTCCCGGGCGCCCGGATCGCTGAGATGGACCTCCACGACCGGAATGGTCAACACTTTCCGGGCGTCGTGAATCGCCACCGAGATGTGCGTATAGCCGCCCGCGTTTATGATCAGCCCCTGCGCCTGTCTACGGGCCTCCTGGACCTAGTCCACAAGCTCGCCCTCGTGGTTGGACGGGCGGGAAACCAGCGTCGCGGCGGCGGCCTGGCCCGCCTCCTGCGACAGCTTCTCAAGGCCGGCCAGCGTGCCCTTGCCATAGACGGCAGGCTCCCGCTCACCCAGCAGGTTGAGATTCGGTCCGTTGAGGCCGTAAATGGTCAGCGCCATGGGGCGGAATGAATAGGCGAATCCCCACCTAAATCAAATGCGCGTCGCGATGAATCTATACCTCAACGGAGATCCTTCCACCGCCCCTGACGGCGTCACGGTGGCCGCCTTCCTCGAATCGCTGGGCTTGCCCCGGAAAGCCGTCGCCGTTGACTTGCTCGTTGACTTCGTTTGCGAGCGCGGTCAGCGCAAAACTCAAGCATAAGGCGTGTGATGCGGTCTTTCAGGTCGGCAGGACCAGCTATCCTGGCGTCGCACTGGGCGATCCGTGTCCTCAACGGCGAAAGGGTGGCGTAGTCCACGGCGGGTGCCCTGCCCGTCTCCGCGGTGAACATGGCTTTGCGAAATGCTCACCCAAAAGTTGGTCGCCTCCATGGCGAGATGCGCCGATTCCCAGCCACCTTGGTCGCCCTCTCCCAGATTCATAACGCGGCTAACGCGAGGTCGAGCTGTCGCTTACAGGCCGTAAGAAACATCGACAGCACGAGCCGAAGGGCATTTGTCGGGAAAAGACGCTGAGTATCAGATAGATACCATAGAATCCCTCCCAGAGGCCGATCCGGAGCGTGTCGGAACTCTTTACGTTCATCGAGCTTTGAGGCGTAACCAGGGCATTTGGTCTTTGATCTGCGTCCATCTGCCCGCGATCTGCGGATTCAGGCGGCTCTGGGATGCTTGTGGTCGCCAAATTCAAACCAGGCGGTTTATCCGCAGATCGACGGATGGGACGCAGAGGGAGAAAAGGACACGCAGACTCGCGTTACAATCGGGGGCCGCCATGACTTTGCATCACGAAGAGAGCAATTACCGAAAGCTACGGCTCGGCGGGAGCCTCGCCCTCCCCTTATCTTCGATGGCGCCGTTTTCGGAAATTCTTTTAGGCATTTGGCTCTATGCCGGAGAAACGCGCGAAATCCTCTATTGCCCAACCCGGCGCCGGGTTGGAATTGCCATCTGGCTGAACAGTTCTAAAGTCGCGAAATGCACCGCCGATGGATCTTCCCGAACTCGGACGGCGATTTTGCTGTCGGCAGCCTGAGCCGGCGCCTGAGTGTTCCGGAGTTTCTTGCGCGGATCCTGATTCGAAACGGCTTTGGCGATTTCGACGTTGCCACGAACTTCCTTCAACCCCGGCTGCGACAACTGGAAAACCCCTTTCTCCTTCCCGAAATGGAGCAGGCAATCGATCGTATCCGCCATGCCATCCAGACGCGCGAAGGAATTGTCCTTTATGGAGACTACGACGTCGACGGCGTCGCATCCCTGGCGCTCCTCCAGCGCGTTCTGACAGCCTGCGGTGCGCGCGTCAGCTGCTTTCTTCCGCTTCGCGCGGAGGAAGGCTACGGGCTGAGCGCTTCCGGGCTCGATCGCTGCTTCGAGGAACACTCGCCCGACCTCCTCATCGCGGTGGACTGCGGCACCAACTCCGCGCGGGAAGTCGCCACGGTCCGAAAGCGCGGCACGGATGTCATCATTCTCGACCATCACGAAATCTCCAGCGAGCGGCCTCTCTGCACGGCCCTGGTGAATCCAAAATCGGGCGCCACCTTTCATTATCTTTGCAGCGCCGGCGTGGCTTTCAAGGTGCTCCACGCCCTGCTGAAGCAAGCGCCCAATTCCGAGATCGATCTCAAGGATTACCTGGACATCGTGGCCCTCGCGACGCTTGCGGATCTGGTGCCGCTTGTCGGCGAGAACCGGATCCTGGTCCATCGCGGTCTCCAGCAAATGGCGCGGACGCGCTGGCCCGGGCTGGCGGCACTGATGAGAGTCGCCAATGTGCGTCCGCCCCTTCGTGGGAGCGACATCGGTTTTCGCCTCGGGCCGCGCATCAATGCCTCGGGCCGTCTCGGCACGGCGCTTCAATCCCTGCGTTTGCTTTTATGCGACGAAGTCCGCGAGGCCGAGCAACTTGCCGACGGCCTGGATCGCCAGAATCGCGAGCGCCAGAGCGTAGAAAAAACGCTGATTGCAGAGGTCGAACAATGGATCGAGAAAAATTACGATGCGGCAAGCCATGCCAGCATCGTGGCTGGGCGGCGCGAGTGGCATCACGGCGTGCTCGGGATTGTCGCCGCGCGCATCATGCGACGGCATCATCGGCCCACGTTGCTGGTCGGCTTCGATGACACAGGGCTTGGGAAAGGCAGCGGGCGCAGCATCGAAGGCCTCTCGCTGGTCGAGGCGTTGCGGCCATGCGCGTGCCATCTGGAAAAGTTTGGCGGGCATGAGATGGCGGCGGGTGTCACGGTTCAGGAGGGTCGATTCGAGGACTTTCGGCGCGCATTCGAAATCTCCACACGCGAACGGGTGAACGCCGAAATTCTTACGCCCAAGCTGCGGCTCGACGCGGAAATGCCCATCGAGGACGTCACTCTCTCGGTGCTCGAGGCGCAGGAACTTCTCGAGCCCTACGGAACGGGAAATTCTCAGCCCGTCTTCGCCGCGCGAATGGTCACGCCCGTCGCAACGCCGCGCATCCTCAAGGACAAGCATCTCCGTTTGGATTTCCGCGCCGCGCGCCGGCTTGTTCAAGCGATCTATTTCCGCGGCGCCGAGGAGACACTGCCTCGTCCTCCTTGGGACGTCGCGTTTACCGTTGAGCGAAACGAATTCAATGGCCGGGTGGAGGCTCAAATGCAAATCGTCGCCATTCGCTCCGCAGCCTGCCCGAGTTGAAACCGGTCTTCCGCGAAAAGTGCCTTATCGTCCTGCGATGCAGGGCGGCCCTGCCGGCTGCCAGGTGACGCCTCTTATGCTCGCGCCCGACACGCTCCTCGCCGATCTGGATTGGATTCCGCGCAATCGGCTGACTCCCCTTGCCCGCCTGGGACTTTCAACCCTCGGCGATCTCATCGGGCACTATCCGCGACGCTACGAGGACAGGCGGCGATTTGATCGCTTCCCCGACGAGGAAATGGAGCACCCGGTGTGTCTGTTTGGCGTGGTAACGAAAAATTCTCTCAAGCGGTTTTGGGGGTCGCGGGGGATGACCGAGATTACGTTCGAGAACGAATCCGGCGGGATCCTCAGCCAGCCGCTGACGTGTCGCTGGTTCAATATGCCTTACATTCAGAAGATGCTGGCCGTCGGGCAGCACCTCGTCATCTTTGGAAGGCCCAAGAAGCGCGGCCGGCAGATCGTGATCGACCATCCCGAGTTCGAAACCGTGGAGGAGGATGACGAGACCTCCGTCCATATGAATCGGATTGCGCCCGTGTATCCTGCGGGCGACGGCGTTTCACCACGGCTGCTCCGAATCATGATTTTCCAGGCGCTCGAGCAAGCCGACCTCGAAGCGTGGCCGAATCTGCTTCCAGGACCCAAGGCTGCCGCCCTCCGCGACATCCATTTTCCGGACACTTTCGAGCAGCTCGAAGCCGCCCGGCTTCAGTTGGTTCGCGAGGAGTTTTTTGCAATCCAGCTCCTGATCCACGCGCGGCGGACCGACTGGCGCAGGCTTTCGGGAACCGCAAAGACTGCGGACGGCCGGCTGCTCGACCGGTTGCTCAAAACTCTGCCGTTTTCGCTGACCGGCTCCCAGCTTGGGGTTATTGCCGAGGTGCGCCGCGATCTTGCCGCGCCGCGCCGCATGAATCGGCTTCTGCAAGGCGACGTGGGATCCGGCAAAACCCTTGTTGCTCTCGCCGCGATGCTCATGACCGTCGAAGCGGGCTGGCAGGCCGCCCTGATGGCGCCCACGCAGATTCTGGCCGAGCAGCACTACCTCAATTTCAAGAGACTGCTCGGCCCGCTGGGAATTCCCATCGCGCTGCGAACCGGCTCCCGGAACGAGGATACCGCCCCGCTTCCGCTTTTCGCAAACGCGCTGGCGAGGGATTCGGAGAGCGGGCAGGAAGCGGTTCGCGGGAGCGCGTCGGCGCCGGACGCGACTCACCGTCGCGCATCCCGGCGTGCGATTCCCGGTGTCCCGCCGGAAGACCACGCTGCGAAAAGCCCCGAACAGCGCATGCGGGACGCGCTTGTTCCCCGGATCATCGTTGGAACACATGCTCTGCTCTACGAAACCAGCGAATTTGAGGATTTCGGCCTCGTCGTCATTGATGAACAGCACAAGTTTGGCGTCCTGCAGCGGGCGCGACTGATCGCGCGCGGAGAGGCGCCGGACGTTCTTGTCATGACAGCGACACCCATACCGCGCACCCTCACGCAAACACTCTATGGCGATCTGGACGTTTCCACTTTGCGCGAAAAACCCGCCAACCGCGGCGCGGTTCAGACCGCGGTCAGGGAGCGAGGAAAATTGCCGGAGGTGGTGGGCTTTGTTCGCAAGCAGCTCGACCGCGGGCGCCAAGCCTACATCGTCTATCCGCTCGTGGACGAATCCAACAAACTCGCAGCGAAGTCGGCCACGGCGGAATTCGAAAAATGGAAACCCCTCCTTGCCCCGCACTCCATAGGGCTCCTTCACGGCCGGATGTCTCCGGAAGAAAAGGAAGAAACCGTGGCAAAATTCCACGCCGGCCACCTGGCCGCGCTCGTCACAACAACGGTCATCGAGGTTGGGGTGGACGTTCCCAATGCCAACATCATGGTCGTGGAAAGTGCCGAGCGCTTCGGTCTCGCCCAGCTCCATCAACTTCGGGGGCGGATAGGACGCGGTGAGCACAAGTCTTACTGCATCCTTCTTCACGATCCCAAAACGGACGAGACCTCTCGGGAGAAACTCGCCCTGCTGGAGAAGATCACCGACGGGTTTGAAATCGCGGAAGCTGATTTTCGTCTGCGGGGTCCTGGCGACCTGCTGGGCACCGCTCAAACCGGGCTGCCTCCGCTGAAACTCGGCGACCTGTTCCGCGACGCGGAAACGATGAAGGATACCGCGGCCTTGGCAGCCTCCCTCTTTGCCGAGGATCCCGAAATGCGGAAACCTGAGCATCTCGCCTTGCGCGCCTTCGTCACGCGGTCAAAGGCGAAGATCACCGCCTCGGCGGGCTGAAATTGGAAATACTTGATTTTTCGGGAATAGTGCCTATTCGGTTGCGACAAAATGGCACTCAAGAAGACGCTGCTCATCATCGACGACGAGAAGAACACTCGCGATGGTCTGCGGGATGCTCTCGAAGATCACTACGAGGTTTACGTCGCGAGCGATATTGGGGGCGCTTTTGCGGCGTTGGAGACAGATCCCGTTGACGTTCTGATTACCGACCTGCGTCTGGGCGCCGAGGATGGGATGGATTTGATGGAACGGGCGTTGAAGCTGCCCAAACCGCCCATTTGCATCATGATGACGGCCTACGGCTCGGTGGACACCGCGGTGGAGGCCATGAAGCGGGGCGCTTACGACTTCGTGACGAAGCCGGTGAACATCGACCGGCTTGAGATGCTCATCCAGCGGGCTTTGCGTGAACGCGACACGCGGCGCGAGAATGTCGAACTTCGCCGGCAGGTCAGCCGCCGTGCGGGCCTGGAGAGCATGATCGGGCAATCGCCTGCAATGGTCGAGGTGTTCGAGACGATCAAACAGGTCGCTCCCTCGCGGGCCACGATCCTCATTCAAGGAGAAACGGGGACTGGAAAGGAACTCGCCGCACATGCAATCCATGCTCTCAGCACGCGGTCCGCAAAGAAATTCGTCGCGGTCCATTGCAGGGCCTTCTCTCCACAACTTCTTGAGAGCGAGCTTTTTGGACACGAGCGTGGCGCATTTACCGGGGCCTTCGAACGCCGGGTGGGTCGATTCGAACAAGCCTCGGGAGGAACCCTGTTTTTGGACGAGGTCGGCGAAATCGACGAGAGCACTCAGGTAAAGATCCTTCGGGTGCTGGGCGAGCGCACTTTTGAACGCGTCGGCGGCAACCAGATGTTGCACACTGATGTCCGTCTCATCGCGGCGACGAACAAGGATCTGGCGACACTCGTCGCCGAAGGGAAGTTTCGGGACGATCTCTATTTTCGCCTGAATGTTGTCCTGCTCACCATGCCGCCGCTTCGGACGCGAAAGGAGGATTTGCCGCTCCTTGTGCAGTCGTTTCTCAAGGAATCGGCCAAGGAAAATGGGAAACCATTTCGCGAACTTGCACCCGAAGCCATGGCATGCATCCTCGACTACAACTGGCCGGGAAACGTGCGGGAACTGCGGGCTGCGATCGAGCACGCGGTCGTCATGTGCAGCACGCCGAAGATTGGCGTGCGTGACCTGCCGGCGGTCATACGACAACCGGCTCCTGCTTTGGATGCCCAATCCGGCGAGCCCCAGGGATTAAATTTGAACCAAACGGAGCGTAACCTTATTTTCCGGGCCCTCGAGGAAAGCGGTGGCAATCGCACGGAGGCCGCCAGGGCTCTTGGAATCAGCCGGCGCACGCTGCATCGCCGCCTCAAGGAACTCAACATCACCAAGCACACCCTCACCTAATGCTTACAAGCGAAGTCCGCGTCCAATCGGCCGTTCACTCCCTCGACCGGGGGAGGATCGGCGCCTTGATCAAGGCGGCAATGTGTGGCGCTCTTATAGCTTCTCTCTCGCTGCTTTACCTCTTTGTACAGTTTCGCGGCCTCGCCACGGCGGGTGCGATGGATCAGGCGCAGATCGCAAGACACCTCGCCGAAGGGAAAGGCTTCAGCACGGGTTACATTCGCCCGCTTGCATTGAGCATAGTCCAGAAGCGGACTGAAAAGGATGAGGTTGATTTGAGCCGGTTTCCCGACTTCTTCGAGTCTCCGCTTAGCCCCTGGGTCAGTTCCTTCGCTTTGCGGCTGACGAAGGGTGATTGGAAGATGGAGTTCACGGAATTCGTCTACCCAGGCGACAGAATGGTCGCGGCGATTTCGGTGCTGTTTTTTCTGCTTTCGGTCGCCGTGTGGTATTTCGTGCTTGCAAGGCTTTTTGACACGCGTCTGGCGCTTTTCGCCTGTGCTGCAGTCCTGCTGACCGATCTGATGTGGCAGTTTTCGCTCTCCGCCCTGCCACAGATGCTGGTGCTTTTCCTTTTTGCCCTTGGCACGCTCGCCACGCTCCTTGCGATCGAGGCGCAGGAACGGACCTCGCGCCTGGGCATCGCATGGCTCGCCGGCGCGGGAGTCTGCCTGGGATTGATGACCCTCGCTCACGGTCTGGCAGTCTGGATCTTTTTGGGATGGCTGATCTTCGTCTGCTTCTACTTTCAACGAAGAGGTCTCCCGGCGGCTATCGCTCTCGCCGCATACCTTTTCGTCGTCGGCCCCTGGCTGGTCAGAAACTTTGAGGTTTGCGGAAATCCGTTTGGACTGGCCGTTTATGGGGCCTTCTTCAACGCGGCGCCGGAGGAGACGTTCCTCCGCGACAGCACCGTCAAAGTCGAAGAGTCGGGGACCAGCCTCCAAGGCAAAGCGCGCGCTCGATTTGCCCAGCAGTTCGAAATGATATTCGGCTACCTCGGAATGAATGCGGCGGCGGGCGCGTTCTTTCTGGCTCTCTTCCATCCGTTTCGAAACCAGAAGACCCACGCGTTCAAATGGTGCGTCCTGCTCATGTGGGCCTTCGCCGTGATTGGCATGTCGCTCTACCACCCATCGGGGGTGGTCTCGGAGAATCAATTTCATGTCCTTTTCATCCCCCTGTTCATCGGCTACGGGATGGCCTTTATTTTCGTTCACTGGAACCGCCTGGATCTGGGAGGCTCGCTGCTGCGTAGCGTCTTCGTATCAGCGCTTCTCTTCGTCTGCGCCATCCCGATGCTCCTAACCCTTTTCGCCGGACAAAAAAACAGGATGAACTGGCCCCCCTATATCCCTCCCTACATTGGGCTCCTGCGCGACTGGTTCAAGGAAGACGAAATCATCTGCTCGGATATGCCGTGGGCGATCGCCTGGTACGCGCAACGGACCTCGATTTTGCTCCCCGGCTCCGTGCGCGCATTCAACCGGATGCACGATTACCACCAGACTCTGCAACCAATTCGTGGTCTTTACCTTACGCCGGTGACCGGCAATCAGCCGCTCTTTTCCGGCATTTACAAGGGAGCCTACCGGGAGTGGGCTCCGCTGATTACCCGCCCGCCGCAAGTCCGCGGGTTTCCCCTCACCGCCTTTGTCTCATTGCCTATCGACGGCGAATGCATCCTCTTTGCCGATTACCCTCGCTGGAATCAACCTCGAACTGCCCAACCATGAGCGAAAAGAAAACGGCCGCTGCCGAACTCCTGTCCATCGAAGAAGCGATGGAGAGACTGGAGGCCCTCGTCCGGGAAATGGAAACCGGCCAGTTGCCACTGGAAAAGCTTATCGCCAGCTACGAGGAGGGCGTCAAACTCGCCAGCCTCTGTCAGGAAAAACTAGACGCCGCTTCGAAAAAAATTCAGATTATTTCGAAAAATGCCTCCGGCCAAACCACCTTGGAGGACTTTCCCTTAGCTGCCGATGAATCCTAAACCGCTTCTTACGACCATTCACTCCCCTGCGGATGTGAAAGCAATCGAAGAGAATGAGTTGCCACGCCTGGCCGAGGAGGTGCGCGCTGAACTGATCAGCGTCCTCTCGCAGACCGGCGGCCACTTGGGGCCAAATCTGGGAGTCGTTGAGCTGACAATCGCGCTCCACCGGGTCTTCAACACGCCGAAGGACAAATTTGTCTTTGATGTCAGCCATCAAGGTTACGTTCATAAGCTGCTCACTGGCAGGCGCGAACGTTTCTCGACCATCCGGCAATACCAGGGCTTGAACGGCTTTCTTCTCCGTACGGAAAGCGAGCACGACTGTTATGGCGCGGGACACGCTGGCACGGCCCTTTCCGCCGCGGTGGGAATGGCTGCGGCCCGGGACATGCTCGGCGGAGACGAACATGTCATTTGCGTGGCGGGGGATGCCGCATTCACCTGCGGCGTGAGCTTCGAAGCTCTCAACAACCTCGCCGCCACGACAAGGCGCCTGATCCTCGTCCTCAACGACAACGAATGGTCGATCGCCAAGAACGTCGGCGCCGTCGCCGAGTATCTCAATCGCATCGTCGCCAATCCCGCATTCGCCCACTTGCACGAGAAAGCCGGGCAGTTCGTCGAGTGGCTCGCGGGAAAACAGGCCCGTCATTTCGCTCATAAGGTCGAAGCCGGCGTCAAGAACCTCCTCGCTCCGAGCGTCGTCTTCGAGGACCTCGGCTTGCGATATTACGGTCCGATCGATGGGCACGACATTCCACTCTTGATCCGTACCTTTGAGTTTCTCAAGACCCAGAATGAACCGGTGATCCTTCATATCCTGACGAAAAAGGGTAAAGGATATGCTCCCGCCCTGGAAAAGCCGGACAAGTTCCACGGCCTCGGCAAGTTCCATCTCGGCACAGGCGAAACCGTTGCTTCTGCGAAGCCGACGTATTCCGAACTCTTCGGCAAGAAGCTTGCCGACTTTGCCGATCACAACAATAAGATTGTTGCGATCACGGCGGCAATGCCCAGCGGCACAGGACTCGTCAACTTCTCAAAACGCCATCCCAATCGGTGCTTCGACGTCGGCATCGCCGAGGAGCACGCGGCCCTCTTTGCCTGCGGACTGGCGGTGGGAGGCATGAAGCCCTTCCTCGCCATTTACTCCACGTTCTTGCAACGCGCCTACGACATGATCATCCACGACATCGCGCTGCAAAACCTCAACGTCGCTCTCTGCATGGACCGCGCCGGCCTCTCCGGCGATGACGGCCCGACCCACCACGGCCTTTTCGACATTGGCTACCTGCGCCCGGTCCCTGGAATCGTTCATATGCAGCCCAAGGATGAGGATGAATTTTGCGACATGCTCTGGACGATGGCCAATTACCATTCCGGACCCATCGCCATCCGCTACCCGCGCGGCGTCGGGACCGGCGCCGAACCGAAAAAGCGTCCAACCATCCTCGAAATTGGAAAGGCTGAAGTGATTCGTCACGGCTCCCGCGCAGCGATCCTTGCCTTGGGCAACATGGTGGAGCTCGCGCTTGAAGCCGCGGCGACATTGGAAGAACGGGGCATCTCAACCGCGGTGATCAATGCCCGTTGGATAAAGCCCCTCGACGTCACAACCATCGAGTTCTTTGCGCAAGGCTGCGAAGTGATCTGCACGATGGAAGATCATGTGCTTCACAATGGTTTCGGCTCTGCCGTAATGGAACACCTTGCGGAACAGCGCATAACCACTCCCGTCGTCCGGGTCGGCTGGCCGGACCAGTTTATCGAACACGGCAGCGTTCCCATCTTGCGTAAAAAGCACGGTATCACCGCCGAGGCTGCGGTAGAGAAGATCGTGACCGCGCTCCCCGCCAGGAAGGGTATGGCGGTCAAGCCGGCGGCTTGATAGCTCCAACTATCCTGTAGGCGACGACGTAAGGGGTCGTAATCGCTCAGCCACCATCCAATGAAACCTCCGGGACGTCTTCCCGCGTCTCGACAAGCCGTTCTATCACGGTTTCGCGGTCGTCCATTGGACGCTGACCACCTTTGACCGAGCTGCAGGCTGGCTCAACGAGCATCTCCGCAAGGTTTCAACCCCAGGCTTACGACCACGTCCTCCGTGAAAACGAGCGCGAGCGAGGAGCGTTTGCCTCGATTGTCCCATTACATCACGGAAAATCCGGTGCGAGCCGGCCTTGCCGCGGGCGCCAAAGCCTGGCCTTATACCGGCTGCGCGGTGCCTGGCTATCCCGCACGCGATCCGCGAGAAGAGAACTTTTGGGAGGTGTTCTGGAAGATTTTCTCCAAGCATGCCAGCTCAGTCTGAGGCCTGAGCCGCGGATTACCTCGACTCCTCACGTCGTCGCCTACCGGTAGGCGGACCACGTGAGGAGTCGTTCCATGTTTCAAACGCGGAAAAGCTTTGACGTCTTGAAGGGAACGGGGCTCTTTTGACCGCTTCCCACTATGTCCAACGACGCAAGCTCCCAACGCATGGAAAAAATTGTCAGCCTCTGCAAGCGCAGGGGCTTCATTTTCCAATCCTCTGAAATTTATGGAGGCCTCAATGGATTTTGGGATTACGGTCCGCTGGGCGTTGAGCTCAAGCGCAACCTCAAGGATTTCTGGTGGCGGCGCAACGTGCGTGAGCGTGAGGACATGGTCGGCATGGACGGCTCGATCATCATGAATCGCGCCGTATGGAAGGCCAGCGGTCACGAAGAGACCTTCAGCGACCCGATGGTGGACTGCCGTTCCTGCAAATCCCGCCATCGCGCCGATCAATTGCCAGTGAAGGACGGCTCGAAATACTGCCCGAACTGTGGAAGCCGCGATCTCACCGAACCGCGAGCCTTCAACCTGATGTTCAAGACCTTTGCCGGCCCGATCGAGAGCGACGAGAATCTCGTTTACCTGCGCCCGGAAACAGCCCAGGCCATGTTCGTCCAGTTCAAGAATGTTCTGGAGACCTCCCGCCAGAAGCTCCCTTTCGGCATCGCGCAAATCGGAAAGGCCTTCCGCAATGAAATCAATCCCCGAAACTACACGTTCCGCTCCCGCGAGTTCGAGCAGATGGAGATCGAGTATTTCTGCCGGGCAGAGGACGGCTTGCGCCTCACGGATTACTGGCTGGAAGAACGCCTGCGGTTTTACGAGGACATCGGCATTCCCCGCTCAAGGATTCACGTGCACGACATCCCGGATGGCGAGCGAGCGTTCTACTCGAAGAAGACCTACGACCTGGAGTACGAGTTTCCTTTTGGGGTGAGCGAACTCGAAGGAATTGCCTACCGGACCGACTACGATCTTTCGCGGCACATTGAATGCAGCGGCAAACCCCTGGAGTATTTTGATGATGAAACGAAGCAAAAATTTGTTCCGCATGTAGTCGAGCCCAGCGCCGGCGCCGACCGCACCGCGCTGGCCCTCATCTGCGAAGCGTTCGACGAGGAGGCCGTCGTCAGCGAGAACGGCAAAAGCGAAAACCGAACCGTCCTGCGTTTTCATCCGCGCATGGCGCCGGTGAAATGCGGCATCTTTCCTCTGTTGAAAAACAAGCCCGAGCTCGTTGCCAGGGCCAGAGAGATTGTCACCGCATTACGACCTTTCATGGCCGTGTTTTACGACGAAGGGGGCGCCATCGGCCGCCGCTATCGCCGCCAGGACGAAGCCGGCACACCGTTCGGAGTCACGGTGGATTTCGACACCATCGGCGAGAATGGCCCCGGGCAGAAGGATACGGTAACCCTTCGACATCGCGACAGCATGAAACAGGAGCGCATCCCAATCGCGGAATTAAAAGGCCGCCTGATCGAAGCCATTGCTTGAGAGCTCTGTGCCCCTTTCCGGCGAATGCCGGCGCGCTTTCCTGCAAAGTAACCGGTTACTCGATCAAATATTTCGAATAACGACGCGGAGGGCACGTCTTGAGGAATGTATGAAAGCACATTCACTTGCACTTTCGGTGGCCGCGGTCGTGGGCGCCTTTGCGTTGTTTGCGACTCCGGCAGAGGCCGGCGGCTGCAGAAAGCATCGTAACCATTATAACAACAACTGCTACCGCGGCGACTGGAATCGCTGGGGCTACTATCAGCCGGCACGCTACTACCGGCCTGTCCGGTACGTAGAAGCCCCGTACTACTACCAACGGCCCGCTTTTCAAATTGGGTTCGTTTTTGGAGGCAACGGCGGATATTGCCGCTAGCCCGTAAAGCGCCAGCGATTGTGAAAAACGCTTCCTGGTTGCTGGCGCAGACAGGGTCGGCCTCCGAAAGGAAAGCACCCCATGCTTTCGACCCAGAAAAGTGGGGTCCAGTTTCCTCCATGCCGCCGCCGCAAATTTGAATGATCTGCGGCCTTTCCAAGCGAGTGCCCTTCGCGAAAATGCGGGCCGGTGGCTTCCAAAAGAAACAATTTCCGCCGCGTAGCGCTCGTTCTGGCGGTCGTGGCGCTTGTTCTGCTGCTCATCCCGCCGGCACAGGTGGCCTTTGCTGTTTTTAGCGATCCTCCGCTCGTTCCGATGCGTATTCAGCGTCAACTGGGGGCGCGGATCAAAGGAACTAAAGCGCGAGAGGTTCCCCACCGCCGTCTGGCGCTTGAAGACGTGCCCGAAGATCTTATCCATTTCATTTGGGCGTCGGAGGATCAGGCGTTCTTCGATCACCACGGGTTTGATATTCCACGCCTTCGGACGGCTCTTGCGGAGGCGAAAGATGGAGCTCCCCGTGGAGTTTCAACGATCACCATGCAATGCGCGCGCTCCGTCTTTCTTTGGCAGGGACGTTCCTACCCCAGGAAGATCCTGGAAGCGTATTACACAATCTGGATGGAGCTCTTAATGAGCAAGCGGCGCATTTTGGAGCTCTATCTCAATAATATTGAATTCGGTCCTGGTATTTACGGGATCGGCGCCGCGGCACGCGAATACTTCGCAACGACTCCGGATCAGCTCACACGCAGCCAGATGATCGCCCTCGCGGCGATCCTTCCCAACCCCCTGAAATGGTCTCCCGTCCGCCCGAATCCGACCGTTTTGCGCAAGATCCGCCGCGTTGAACGGTTGTCTTCGAAAGCGCCCTTTCCAAGAGAGAAATTGCAGGAAAAATAAGCGCCCTTGCCCGCACTCTTCGCTGCGCCTAATCTCGCGCGACGATGCCCAGTGACCTTCGAGTAGATCTTCAACCCCTCTTCGAGCACAACCGGAATTGGGCGCGAAAAATGCGCGAAAGGGACCCCGGTTTTTTCGAGAGACTCGCCGAACAACAGATCCCCAAATTTCTATGGATCGGATGCTCGGACAGCCGCGTGCCCGCCAGCGAAATCATCGGCCTGAAGCCGGGCGAGGTCTTTGTCCATCGCAACGTCGCGAACATCATCTCGCTGACCGATTTCAATTGTCTCGCGACCGTCCAATACGCCGTCGATATCCTCAAGGTCGTGCACATCATTGTTTGCGGGCACTACGGTTGCGGCGGCGTTCAAGCCGCCCTGGGAGGAGGGGCCGTCGGACTCGTCAATAACTGGCTCTCGCCGATTTCCGAGGCCTTCGAAACCTATCGCGACCAGATCGAAGCCCTGGAGACCCCGGTCCAGCGGGTGGAGAAGCTCTGCGAGATCAATGTCATCCTCCAGGTTCGAAATCTTTGCCGGTCCGCGCTGCTGCGCGATGCGTGGGGGAACATGCGCGAACTGGCCGTGCATGGGTTCATCTACGGTCTCCAGGATGGAATTCTACGCGATCTTCAAGTGAACATCGTCAGTTCTTCCACGGCCGAAGCGATCTGCCACATGGGCCTCCGGCGTATCCTGTCCACGCCGGGCCGCGTCGTGCCCTGAGAAGCTCGCATGCCTCACCCCGAAGGTCCTCGCGAACACTATTATACGCGCAGCGAGGAAGTAGCCAATACCGTCTCAGCCGGCGCCGGGCTTGTTGTGTTTCTCGGAGTTTCGCCTTTCCTGATGCTCGCTGCGCTGCGCAGCGAACAACCTTGGGCGGTCGCGAGCGCCGCAATTTTTTTGGCGTCCGTTCTCACCCTCTATCTCACTTCGACGCTCTATCACGCCCTGGCGCCTGGGAAGGCGAAGCGTGTTCTTCGCCTTCTCGATCATGCGGCGATCTTCGTACTGATTGCCGGAACGTACACGCCCTTTGCACTGGGTCCTCTCGCCGAAAGCGGCGGCGTAACCCTCGCGGCCGTCGAGTGGGCAATGGCCGGGATGGGAATCGCGTTCAAGCTCGCCGGAGGGATCCAATACCGGCACCTGTCGAACGCCATTTATCTGTGCATGGGGTGGTTGGGACTTCTCTGGATTCGGCCATTCATCGAGAACGCCACCTGGCAGGGCTTTCTTTGGGTCCTCTCAGGCGGAGTCGTCTATACCGTGGGCATCCTCTTCTACGCCTCGAAGAACCGAGCCTACATGCACTTCATCTGGCATCTCTTTGTTTTCGCGGGATCCTTGTGCCACACCATCGCCGTATGGCGGTATGCGATTTGAGGCGCTTGGGATTCATTCGACAGTGTAAATTCTGCTTCCCGCAGACCACGAGGCAGTTAAATTCGGCGACGTATGCAAACCTCTCTCCTTTTGTTGAAGCCTGATTGCGTGGCCGGAAGAAAAGTCGGTGAAGTGATCAAGCGCTTCGAAGACAACGGATTCCAAATCCGCGGCTTGAAGATGTTCACCGCATCGCCCGCGCTCTTGAAGGAACACTATTCCCATTTGCTCGACAAAAGTTTCTTCCCTGAACTTGAAGTCTTCATGCAGGCCACACCCGTCATCGCCCTCGCGCTGGCAGGCGACGATGCCGTGGACCGCGTGCGCACGATAATCGGCCCCACGGATTCCCGGAAGGCTGACAAGGGGACCGTTCGCGGCGACCTGGGCGTGGATAACATGTTCAACATCGTTCATGCCTCGGACTCGCCCGAGAACGCGGAGATTGAGCTCAAAAGGTTTTTCAAGCCCGAAGAGCTCTACTCCTACGAGATGAGCTATTCGGCCAAGGCGTAGATCACCTCTCGAACCGAACGAGTTTCTAAAACGGGACGCGGCCTGATTGGGCGCGAGCGAAGCCAGGCTCCCGAGGCCGCTCTGCTAATGCGTCACAGTTACTGGCGTCCCCGATGGGGCATGCGCGAAGAAGATCTCCGCCATGTTCAGCGGCATCCGGATACAGCCGTGGGAATCAGGGACCCCTGGCAGGTAACCGGCATGCATTCCAACGCCGCCGTGGATTCTCATGAAGTAAGGCATCGGCGCGCCGCGAAAAGCAGTGCCCGGCGGTCTTGGATCTTCGACGATGCCCACGTTTTTCACCACCACGTTCCCGGCGGAATCCACGTAATCTCCGTAGAGTGTGGAGAGATGATTCTTATCCTTTTGAATGATGCTGTAGCGTCCCGTTGGGGTGTTATACCCCTCCCGTCCGCTTGAAATGGGCGACAGGCCGACAAGCTTTCCGGACTTGTAGAAAAATGCCTCCTGCCTGCCGAGATCGATCACAATGGAGGGCACACCAGGCACGCCGTCTCCGTGCCAGTATCCTTCCTCCTGTGGCTTGGCAGCCTGTGTCTGCCTCGTAATGACCGAGCCGCCCGGACCCAGGTAGAGCGTCGCGTAACTATCCGTGAGGTAACGCGATTGTGGCGGAGGACCGGGGCTCGACGAACACGCCGCAACAAAGACAGCTAACACCGCACTGAGTAACCGACCGATCCTCTCTACCCGCTTCAGGTAGTAAAAATCTCGATCCTCGAAAAGAAACAAAGTCGCTTGCAGGCGACCGGACCATGCGATCAATTGCCTCGTGAAAGAGAAGGCTCAGGAGATTGACGTTGAGGTGCTTCCTCCGCCTTCGGATGGGAAGGATGAGTTTGCGCGCCTCCTCGCCTATATTCTCGACGACCTCATCCCGATTCCCGGAACCAAATACCGCGTCGGGCTTGACCCCCTTATCGGACTGCTTCCCGGGATCGGCGACACTTCCACGGCGGCATTCTCCTCGCTGATCCTCGTTCATTCCCTCCGCGCGGGGGTTCCTCGTGTGGTGCTTGTTCGTATGGCGTTCAACATTCTCATCAATTCCATTTTAGGAGCGCTTCCGGGTATTGGCGACCTGTTTTCGGCCTGGTTCAAGTCAAACCAGCTGAACTACCGCCTTCTGAAACGCCACTCAGGCAGTGCCCGGGTATCCACCGTTTCCGACTGGATATTCCTCATTCTGCTCCTCGCAATCGTGCTGGCCGTGGCGCTGGTTGTGACTCTCGCGGTCGGCTACATGGCCTATCGAATGGCGTCGATCCTCTTCGGTTGGTCGTGAACGCCCTGAGCGCCCATCTGCGCGCCCTTTCCCACTGCGAAATATGCCCCGCCATGCATAAGCCGGCGGTCACCGGTCGACCGATCCGCAGCCGCATCCTTCTGGTGGGACAGGCGCCTGGCACCAGGGAACCGCTGCTCGGACGCCCCTTCGCATGGACGGCAGGCAAGACACTTTTCCGCTGGATCGAATCCGCGCTGGGATGGGACGAAGAGACCACGCGTAGTCGGATCTACTTCGCGGCGGTCTGCCGCTGCTTTCCCGGCAAGGACCCCCGCGGAGGCGATCGGGTGCCAGACGAACAGGAAATCACGGCGTGCTCCCGCTGGCTGAAACGCGAGTTCGAACTCCTTCAGCCGCGCCTCGTTCTTCCCGTCGGCAAACTTGCAATTTCCCAATTCCTCACGTTCGACTCCCTCTCGAGCGTCATTGGCAGGCGCTGGGAGATTCGTTACCACGGCGGCGCGCAGGACATGATTCCACTCCCGCATCCCTCGGGCGCCTCAACATGGCACCGCATGGAACCCGGGAAGACCCTGCTTGAACGATCCCTTCGTCTCCTTGCCGATCACCCTGTCGCTCAGAATTCCAGATAACGGCGAAAGCTAGGAAAATGTGGATCGCCATTCGACTTCGTCGAATCCGACGAGATTCACGCCGCCGCCGCTCACGAAGGGGCGCTTGACCAGATTCCCGTTGTCCGCAAGAAGCCCGATCGCTTCAGCCTCTGACATGCTGGCTAGTTTTGCGCTCAAACCGAGCGCCTTGTAGTCCGCACCGGACGTGTTAAAAAGTTTGCGGATCGCCCCGCGGGCGTTGAGCATCGCTTTCAGCTCGGATGGCGACGGTGGCGTTTGGCGAATGGCAATCTCCTGAAAAGCAATCTTTCGCGCCCGCAGAAACGTTAGCGCCTTCCGGCAGGTGCCGCATTTTGAATAGGCATAGACTTTCAACATGGGCGATTTTCTGCAGCATCGGAGAGTCCAGGGTCAAGCCGCAGAGACCGGCATCAGCGATGGCAGCTACAAATTGCCGCCCAAGTCACGCTCCTTGGATTCGCGATTTCTTATGGCCGCAGCGTTCCGTTCTCTGAGCGAGAAAATGCGCTCGCGCTTCCTGTCATACTCGAGGGCGTGAAAGATCCGGATTTCCTCGATGCGACGCGACGCGGCGAGGCTTTCCAGGTAGCTGGTATACGACTTCGCAAGGAGAGTCGTCTCCTCATAGCGCGCGGAAATCGTCTTGTCTCGAAATGACCGGTCGTGTCGCGATTCAAACATGTGGAAGCGCAGCCACTTGCGATCCGCGCGGGTGATTTTCCCGGGTCTGCGGAAAAAAGCGACGAAAAGCAGCAACACGAGGTAAGTGTCCACCTGGGCCTGCAATTCGAGATTGCGCGCGTACTCCTCGTCGCGCTTGGGCGACTCTCCGCGCCGGAACTGCAGGGCGGCATGAAGGGCGTGATTGATCTCCTCAACGAAGGCTATGAGCGCCTTGATGTTCGCATCGCTCAAGCCCGAACGCGGGTCATGCTTCTCCAGTTGTTCGATGAGCCAGCTCGAATAATAGATCCCGACGCGCAAACGTCCGTCCGCAGCTCGCAAAAAGGTTCGCGCAAGCATGCTCAATTCGGCAGCCTGCGCTCCGGCGAGAGCGGAAAGCTGACTACACCGGCGCCGGTCGATGAGGCACTCTTCGAGATTCAACCCAACGCTCGCGTAAGTCCGCTCGAGAAGCCGCTGAATTTCGCTGAAGAGCGTGCTCATGAGGCGATTATGAGCGCCGCGGGAGTGTCGAAATGAAGAAGTCGGGTCGCCAGATCGTTCAAAGCGACCCTTACTTCCCGAAAACCACTCGCCAACTCTTCATAAATCGCCTGAAGCTTGAATTTCTTTGCCTCCCGATACTCGGATGCCGCCCGGTAGTTCATCTGGCCCACAGCCTCGTAGAAGGACAGATCGGGCGCCCCGCGCTGGCGCGTGCGCATCTCCACGTTGTCCGCGAAGATCCCGCTAACGAACAGGGCGTAGTTTGCCGCGTGCGAGCGAAGAAGAAAGGCCTCCCTCGTTCCCGCATTATTCATCGCATGCATGATATCGGAGAGATATTGCATGCTTCGCCTGCCCGTTTCCTCGGACGGCTCCATGCGTGCAGTCCTCATGAATCCCTCGAGCACCGACGCCACGAAATCTGCCGCGTCACGGCTCTTGACCCTCGTGTCGCGAAGGACCTTCCGGCAGAGCACGTAAAACAAAAGGTGTGGAGAAATCGGCAACCGCTTGGGAGACTCAAGAATCGCGTTGACCAGCATCTCGTGATCGAGAATCGCGTCACGCGTGTCTTCGTCAATCAACAACTTGACGAGAGAAACCTGATCTGACTCGCTTCTCGACAACACCCCGACAACGAAAGTGAAGTCGTCAGCCGTCAACCGCATCCGACAATTCGCATGGATCATCGGGACTTCTTGTTAAGCATTAGGCGTGCCAACATATGAGGAGCTCTAAGCAGGTTGAATCGGGAGTGTAACAGCATCGGTTTCAAATCGCGACACCTTTTTACGTATTCTCATTAAGGGGACTACGTAACGCCGCGCGATTTTTGCGGGACAAAATTCTCCCGCCCTCACATTGCGCTCACATCGAGGCGGCGCGTCCGCCGTGAGGCGCTACTTAATAAGGGGAGCCAAGGCGTCCAAAACGCCCTGCGCGCCCCCGCGCGCCGCATTGGGAATTTCCTGGATGGCGCGTACGCCCTGTTGGATCGTTTCGTCCTTCATGGCGGCGGCAAGGCGCGAAGAGAGATCTTCCCGCAGATCCTGCAACGAGCCGCTGATTTTGACGTCGGTCCAAACGTAGCCACCTTGGGCGACCGTGAAGACGCGTTCCCTCGAACCGGGCAGCCACTGCAGCGTCTGAGGCGTCACTCCGACCCGAAGCGCCCCGTTCACGCTCCCGCCGGCGTCAATTGTGCAATTACCTTCCAGGCGCAGCAGTCCTTTCGACTCGGCGACGAGGTTGGTAATCTGCAGGTTTCCGTTAGCCCACTGATAGCTGCCCGATATCTCTTGCAAAGGGATTCGCCGGAATTGAGGTGCGCCGGTGAATGTTGCGACGCGGTCGAGCAATTCCACGTTCTGGGCCAGTCCCTCCGTAAGCCGAAAGCTTCCTGTTGCCTTCCCGGCGGCAAGCCCGCTTTCAGGCCACTCGATCGTGGCGGTGCCGTCCACCACCCCCGTGAGGCGCGACCGCCAGGAGGCATCAAGAAACGGCGTCACGTCTACCTGGCTCCATTCGACACGGAGTTTGGAGTTTTTGGCGAACTCGCCGGACGCGGAAATCTTTCCGGTCTCGCCAAGGCGAAATTGAGAGTCGGTTAAGAAGAAGAAATCGCCTTGGGCCCTCGAACGGAAACTGACCACGTTCAGTGCGGGGATCTTCGCGAGTGTCAGCACCCCGCCGGTGCCATCGATAGACCAGCCTGCACCATCCGGTTGAACACGCAGCGCCGAGCCCTGCACGGAAGCAATTTCCAGATCGTCAATACCGCGAAATCCCATGCGGGCCTGCGCGATGTCCATCTGCCCCAGTTCGAAACGCGTGGGAAGCCATGCCGCCACTCCCCCACGCGCAGCCGGAGGCGGAGTATCCGCAGGCGGTTCATTTGATCCCGGACGGAAGCTGCCTTCAAAGCTGACGACCTGGACGCGTTCCAATCTCCACACTCCCTGGAAGGCGGCCCGCCAGTTTACGTCTGCGCGCACTTGATCGGCGCGCAGGGCTTCCACCTTGGAACCCTGCAAGCCGGTGACCTGGATCGAATCGACAAACAGCGACGATCCCGTCCACCTCAAAGGGCCATAGACCACCTTGGAGCCAAGGGCCTCGCCCGTCTCGGTGCCAATCAACTCGCGAAAGGCCTCGCTGCGCAGGAATCGGCCCATCCACAGGGAAATCGTCACCGCAGCCACCGCGGCGAGCAGGATAGCCACAGTCGGAACAACCCAGAATATGCGACGGCTTTTCATTACTTACCGAATCGTCCCCGGCCGTTGTGCTCCTCCTTCATTCCCGGGGAGTTTTGAGGGCAGAGGATGAGGAGGAGTCGGGCGCGGTTCGTTTTCACTTCGTGCGGGGTTAACCATATTAGCCTAGCCTGGAGAATAATCACCGCCAAATGGTTGAAATACGCCACTAAAGAAATAGGCTCCTTGCGGGAATGCACGCTTCCACTCTGAATCGTCCATGAGCGCGACCGTCGCTTCTGCGCCCGCCCGCGGGCAGATGATCGCCGAGCGGCGGAAGCGCTCGACGACCTGGAGGGTGATTCATTGGCTCGGATCCCTGCAGCTCGCGCTCGTCCTGCTCGGGACAATCGCCATCGCGTGCGCGGTTGCCACGTTCGCAGAGTCCAATTTCAACACCAAGATCGCGCAGACCTACATTTACAAGGCCCCGTGGTTCCAATTATGGCTGGCCGTTCTCTGCGTCAACCTCTTCTCCGTTACTCTCACACGCTGGCCGTGGCAGAAAAAGCACATCGGATTCGTCGTGACTCACTACGGGATCATTACCCTTCTCATCGGAGCGATAGTCGGGATGCAAACCGGTTTCGAAGGCAATGTCACCCTTCGCAAGGACGCTCCGCCGGTTGGCCGCGTCACGACAAGCCGAAGCATCATTCAACTGGAAAGTCCCGCGGATTCCGCCCTTTATCTGATGCAATTCGACGCGGAAGCGAGTCCCCCCAGCTCCCGGCGCCCGCGAAAGTTCCCGGTCCCTGGCACGAACCTCAACGTCGTGGCCGATGACTTCAGCCCGAATCTTGTTCGCGAGCAAACATTCGTCTCCTCGGAGGCTCCCGACGCCGCCCCGTCCGCGCTGCTCAGGCTTTCCAGCACCATGGCAGGCCAAACCCTCGATCTCCCGTTTGCCCTCATGGGAGGGCAGCCCGCCGACAAGGATTTCTTCGGCCTGGCGCGGATTGTTTTTCGCCCTGCCCTCGCCGAGGCCTCCTCCCCGACGACCCAGGAAACACAGGTGGTCTTCGCCAATTACGCGCCGATCGTGCAAGCGCAGGGCACACCGTCAGGCGTTACCGTCCGCTTGAGCCAGGATGGCGATAAGCTCACCATTCTTTCACCCGACGGCACCGGCGCGACCTATCTGCGAAGAGAGATCATGGATCAACCGGTCACCGAGGGCGGCTCGCTCGTCATCATCGAAAAATACTGGCCGGATTTCGTGATGGAAAACGGCAAACCAACGACCAAATCCGATTCGCCAAACAATCCTGCAGTTCTCCTCCGTGTTTCCAAGCTCGAGGGAGCTGAGAAATCCAAGCCCTCCCTCGAATTCGCCCCAGCCGATGACGGCATCGCCTATCAGCTTCGCCGCGGACCACGAGTCCTCTCGACGGGGAGAGCGAAGCCGGGCGACTCCTTTGCCCTCGGCTGGGCGGACTGGCAGGCCGAACTTGTCCAGTTCCTGCCGAAGGCCGAGCTTGTCAACGAAATCAAGCCCGGCCCGCCCTTGCCCAAAGGCGAGCAAGGAATCCCGGGCTTCCGCGCGCACCTCGAAAGTGACACCGCCGTACGCGGTCCGGATCGCTGGGTGGAGTCCGGGGAAGTCACTGCGCTGACTGACGGCGCTCATGTCGTCCGGATCGGCTACGGCCTGGAAACAAAGCCTCTTCCCTTCTCCCTCCGGCTCGTTAACTTTGAGGTCCCTCGCGATGAGGGCACGGACACCCCGTCGAATTTCCTCGCGACGATTGAATTTCGGGATTCCGCAACCGGAGCCACGAAGACGGGCGTCGCGAAAATGAACCATCCCGCGAGCTTCCCTGGCACTCCGTTGGCCAACATGACGGGATTCAACTACAAATTCTCCCAGGCCGAGTGGAACCCCAGAGACCTTGGAGAAACGACTCTCCAGGTCCTTTACGATCCGGGCTGGCTCTTGAAGTGGATCGGATCGCTTGGTATCTGCCTGGGCATCGCGATCATGTTTTACTGGACGCCCGGAGGACGCAATTCGAGCCCTGCGCCCCGAAAGTCTCAGGAGGCCGCGTAGATCGTTCGGGGCTGGCCTTCCAATTCGATCACGGAATGTTCGACAAACTTCCGGTAGTCCATCGGCGTCTTGTAGGCGACGCGTTTGAAGACCCGGCTGAAATAGGCCTGGCTTTCAAAGCCCAAAGCGTACGCAACCTCCGAGATTGAGAGCGCCGTGTTGCGCAGCATGTTCATCGCGACCTTGATCCGCTCTTGATGGATGTAGGCGATAAGGCGATGGCCTGTCTCCCGGTGAAAGATGTGGGAAAGGTAGTCCGGCGAGCAATGAAGAATTCCGGCCAGATGCTTCACGCTCAGTTCAGGAGAGCCGAGGTATTCCTGCACGCAGCGCTTGGCCTGGGAGATCTTGAGCCTCTCGGAGGGTGGAGCTTCGCGCGAGCGGCTGATGATCCCGCCAAGCGTGCTCAGGTAAGCCATCATCAGGCCCTTGATCGCATAGTGCCTCTGCAGATGCCTGCCATGGTACTGTTCGCTGAGTTCCTCGAGATAGCGGATCAAAATCTGATCCTTGGAAGAATCGAAGTATTGGCGATCCACCCTCAGCGTCTGCGTGTCTGGCTCCGTCCTTTGGAGCTGCGCGCAAATCGTCTCGTTGTAAATGCTGAAAATCAGGTTTTGGAACGGCTCGCCCGCCCTCGCGATCGGTATTTCGCGGTGCGGAATTCCCGCGGGAATCACTGCGGTCTCATGCCGCGCGAGCGTGATTTTCCCATCCACAAACTCCAGGCGGGTGCGCCCGCCCAGCCCGATCACCACATCGGGCGAAAAATGAAAGTGCATTCCGGGGTGCTCTGCGACGTGATCGCGCAATCGGGGAACCCGAAGAACAAAACGCGACTGGTCCGCCAGCTCGAGCAAGTGGCCCACAACGGTCAGGCACATCTCCCCCATTTCTTCGCCCAGAGAACTCTGCAAAAGGCTCATACCTAGGATTTGTTTAAATTATACAAGGTTAATCGAGGTTTTTCACCTTGTTGCTCCTCGCGTTCTCATCGAAAGTCATGACGTCGCCCTCAGATCACTTCTTCGGGCGATGTCGCTTCGAAGACCCTCACATTCAAAAATGCCGGCATCCCAAAACATCAAGCGCTCGTGAATCCTCGAACGACGTTCGCGCGTTCCTTCCCGGGCTCGGCACTCATCCCCTCACCCTCATGAAAAAGCTCATTAACAATCCAGAAACCGTCGTCACCGAGGCCTTGCAAGGCATGGAGGCCGCCTATCCCGACCTTATCAAGGTCAGTTACAACCCCAACTTTATCACGCGGGCCGATGCTCCGGTGAAAGGCAAGGTTGCCCTCATTTCCGGAGGAGGCAGCGGACATGAGCCTATGCACGGCGGGTTCGTCGGCAGGGGAATGCTGGACGCAGCGTGTCCAGGCGCTGTCTTTACAAGTCCCACGCCCGACCAAATGCACGCTGCGACCAAGGCGGTTTCCGGCGAGAAAGGCGCTCTCCACATTGTAAAGAATTACACCGGAGATGTGATGAACTTCGAACTTGCCGCCGAAATGGTGCGCGCTGAAGGAATTCCGGTGGAGAGCGTGGTGATCGACGATGATGTCGCGGTGCAGGACAGCACCTGGACGGCAGGACGCCGCGGAGTCGGAGCCACGGTGCTTGCCGAGAAACTATGCGGCGCGGCAGCCGAGGACGGTCAGTCGCTGACGGCAGTTCGCGATCTCTGCAAGCGGGTAAATTCACAGGCGCGCAGCATGGGCATGGCCCTCACGTCGTGCACCGTGCCCCACGTTGGCAAGCCGACCTTTGACCTGCCGGAGGACGAGATGGAGGTTGGCGTTGGAATTCACGGGGAACCCGGGCGCAAACGGGCCAAGCTGCTTCCCGCCGATGCAATCGTTGAACTGCTGATGGAGCCCATTCTGAGTGATCTTCCCTTCAAGTCGGGCGACGAAGTTCTCCTTTTTGTCAATGGTCTGGGCGGCACGCCGTTGATCGAGCTCTTCGTTATTTATCGCAAAGCCGCCGAGATCGCAAAGAAGGCGGGCTTGAAGGTTACGCGCAACCTCGTGGGCTCCTACATAACAAGCCTTGAGATGGCCGGAACCTCGATCACTTTGCTCAAGCTCGACAAGGAACTAACAACGTTCTGGGACGCCCCGGTCCATACGCCGGCCCTCCAAAAAGGAGTCTGATGACCTCGATCTCATCCGCCAACATTGAAGCCTGGCTGCGGCGGTGCGCCAAGGTCTTCACAGAACACAAGGATGAGCTTACGGACCTGGACGCCAAGATTGGCGATGCCGATCATGGCGCGAACATGGCCCGCGGATTCTCGGCGATACCTCCGAAATTGGACGCGCTTGTGGACAGATCAATCGGCTCCCTCCTCCGCACCAGTGCGATGACCCTCATCTCGCAGGTAGGCGGAGCAAGCGGGCCGCTCTACGGTACGTTTTTCCTCCAGGCAGCCCGGCCCGCGAATGGAAAGACCGAGCTCACCCTCAAGGAGCTTTGCCAATGCTTCGACACCGGACTGACCGGCATCGTAAATCTCGGCAAGGCGGTTTTGGGCGACAAGACGATGGTCGATGCGCTCACACCTGCCCTCGCCGCTCTGCATCCGAGAAATGGAGACACGCTGCAGGCGGCGCTGGAACGCGCCGCGGCGGCAGCGGCCGAGGCGGCTGAAGCCACCATCCCCCTGATTGCACGCAAGGGACGCGCCAGCTACCTCGGAGAGCGAAGCATCGGCCACAAGGACCCGGGAGCGACCTCGAGCGCCTTGCTTCTCAGCGCGCTCGCCGACACTGTCAAAGCCTCGGGCTAGGAGTCCGGGCCCGCTTTCGGGAAACCATGGTCGGTCTCGTACTTGTTTCTCACAGTCGTGCGCTGGCCACGGCGGTTCGGGAGCTCATGCTTTCCATGAGCGGCCCCGAGCTTTCCGTGGCGATCGCCGCGGGAATCGGTGAGGACCGCGCGGAATTGGGCACCGACGCGACAGAGATTCTCGAGGGAATCCATGCCGTAATGAGCGAAGAAGGCGTCCTCGTATTGCTGGATATCGGCAGCGCCATCCTGAGTGCGGAAACGGCGCTCAGCTTCCTCGAGGAATCGGAACGCGCAAAGGTGCACTGCTGTGGCGCGCCCTTTGTCGAAGGCGCGGTCGCAGCCGGTGTCCTCGCGGCGCTGGGCTCCAGCCTCAAGGAGGTAAGCACAGAGGCCGAAAGATCGCTCCGGCACAAAACCGAACACCTCGCCGCCACGGGCACCTACAAAGAAGATGACCCATTCGCCGGGTCCGCGCACACCGAGGGCGACTCTCTCACCACCAAAGTTATTGTTCGCAACCCGCACGGACTTCATGCGCGCCCGGCCGCAAAATTCATTCGTGAAGCGGCGAGGCACAGTTGCGAAATCCAGGTGCGCAATCTCAGCGGCGGTCGGGGTCCGGCGTCGGCGAAGAGCATGAGTGGACTCGCTTCGCTTGAGATCCTCCAAGGTCACAAAATCGAGATCGCGGCAAGAGGACCCGACGCGGAAACTGCCCTCGCCGCACTGCGTGAGGCGGTGGAAGAAGGCTTGGGCGAGGAAGTGGATCGTCCGACCGTCTCACCGGCCGGCACGCGTTCGGAAAGCGGCGGACCCATCGCCGTCTCGGGGGGTATTGCCATCGGTCAGCTTTTCTTTGCGAAAGTCGCCGATTCCGAGGTTCCCACGGACAAGGTCGACGACACCAGGAGAGAAAAGGAACGGCTGAGAAAGGCCATCGAGAACGCCAAGACCGAACTGGCGAGAGACGAGGAATTGCTGCGGCAGTCCCTCGGGAAGAATGAGGCAGAAATTTTCAGGGCGCAGGCGCTCGTGCTCGACGATCCGGCGCTCCTCGAGGCGGCGGAGCGGTTCATCCAGCACGGGAAGGAAAACGCCGCCCTCGCCTGGCAGCGCTCGTATAAAGCTGTGGCGAAGGCCTATGAAAGCCTCGAAGACGAGTACATGCGACAGCGCGCGACCGATGTCGAAGATATGGGGCAGCGTGTTCTGGAGGCGTTGGGCATCCGGCGCCGCGAAATTTCGCGCCTGCCGCAACCGGGCATCCTCGTCGCAGAGGATCTTACACCCGCAGACGTCGCCGGACTCTCAAACGGCCTGGTCCTTGGGGTCATCTGTCTGCACGGAGGAAAGACCTCGCATGCGGCGATTCTCCTTCGATCCCGCGGCGTGCCGGCCATCGCCAAGGCGGGATCCTTCCTCGAGCGCGCCGGCATCGAAAACTCAGGGGACGCGGCCATCGCGGCATTTGACGGCGAAAGCGGTGAACTCTGGATCAACCCTGCGCAGGACAAACTGGTGGAACTGCGCCTGCGACAGGAAGAACGGGAAAAGGAAGCCGCGCGGGTGGCCCTGCTCAGCCACGAACGCGCGATCACAACGGACGGCCATTCCGTCGGCATCCTCGCAAACCTTGGTCACGCGGCCGAGGCGGCCGATGCCTTGACTCACGGCGCCGAAGGCGTCGGGCTCTTTCGCACCGAGTTTCTCTTCTTGAATCGGCACGACGCTCCGGGCGAAGAGGAGCAATTCGAAGCGCTGCGGGCCTTATGCAAGGCCATGGATCAACGGCCTGTGACCATCAGGACTCTGGACATCGGCGGGGACAAAGAGGCTCCCAGCCTTGGTTTGCAGCGTGAGGCCAATCCCTTCCTCGGCGTGCGTGCCATCCGGCTTTGCTTGAACCGCCGGGAGCTTTTCCGCACTCACCTGCGCGCGATCCTGCGCGCGGGCCATGGGGGCAATTTCCAGCTCATGTTTCCAATGATCTCCGATCCGCAGGAACTCCGGGACACCTTGTCAGAATTGGAACACGTCCACGCCGCGCTTCAAAACGAGGGCAAGGCCCACGCCTGGCCAATCCCCGTGGGCATTATGATCGAGGTACCATCCGCCGCCCTCCTCATCGATCAGCTTGCCGAATTCGTCGATTTCTTCAGCATCGGAACCAACGACCTCACGCAATACGTGCTCGCGGCCGATCGCGACAATCCCGAACTGGCGCGTTTCCAGGACGCTCTTCACCCGGCTGTCCTGCGCCTGATCGCCCAACTCACAGTCACGGCTCACGAGCACCGCAAGCATGTGGGCGTGTGCGGAGAAGCCGCTTCCGATCCCGCAGCCGCGCGCCTGCTTGTCGGGCTGGGAGTGGACGAGTTGAGCCTGGCGCCCGCACTCATCCCAAGGATCAAGGAAACCATTCGTTCCACGAGCAAGCGCGAAATGGAAGCTCTCGCCAAAAAAGCGCAGTCGCTTCAAGGCGCTTCGGAAGTGCGAGCCCTTCCCGGTCTCGGATAACAGTTTCGTTCGACTGGTCGCGCCACGCGGCGATCGTCTTGCGCCCCGCCGGCCATCCTCTTTCGCACTTGCGAAAGAGACCGCCTTGTGTCCAATGGCTTCGAGCAAATACCGAAAGAAATCTCGGCGTTCGCTCGAAGTCCGGCCTGAGAAAAGCCGGCTCCCAACCGACGAAGGACTAAACACATGAAACCCTATTTGCAGATCGCCGCTGTGCTCGTAGCCGTGCTCAACAGTCTCTTGCTGGTTCCGGCAGCCAGCGCCTATACCTTTTCGATCGCGGTGCTTGCGCTGGTGCTGGCGCTCATCGTCGTGGCTCTTTCCTTTGTGAGCAGCCCCCAACAAACTCCTCCACCCGCGACCGTCCCAGTCGCCGCGCAGCCCCCGCCGCCGCCGGCGAATCAGGCTGAAGCAGAAGTCGTGGCCTTTGTCGGTCTCCTCCAGGAGAAAGGCCGCTTCGTGGATTTTCTGATGGAAGACGTCGGTTCCTACGATGACACACAGGTCGGGGCGGCAGCACGCGTCGTCCACCAGGGATGCCGGGCAGTCTTGAACGAGCACTTCAAAATTGCTCCGGTCTCGGCAGCGGAGGAGGGCTCGCGTGTCACGGTGCCGGCGGGTTACACGGCGGATGAATACCGGTTGACGGGAAAGATCAGCGGCGAGCCGCCATTCACGGGGACTTTGCTCCACAAGGGTTGGAAGACCGACTCCGTGAAACTTCCGCGCATTCTCAAGACAAGCGAGACGCGCCTGCCGGCCATCGCCCCGGCGCAAGTCGAGCTGAAATAGCCGCGACCCGGTTTTTTTGCGATGAGCACACGATTCAGCCTTGGCATTGATCTGGGTACAAGCAACAGCGCGATCGCTGCCGACGATTTCGAAAACGACCGGCCCGCCATAGTGGAGGTCACGCAAATTCTGCGTCCCAACCAGATCGGGGAGAAGGCAACCCTCCCGTCGGCGCTTTACATTCCGCATCCCGACGAATTTCCTTCGGATGCTCTCCGGTTGCCGTGGTCGAACCAGAATGGCGCCGCCATTGTCGGTCACTTTGCCCGGGACCATGGCGCGTTGATCCCCGATCGCCTCGTAACCTCCGCGAAATCCTGGCTCTCGAACTTTCACATCGATCCCAAGAGGGCGGTTCTGCCCTGGAAGTCCGACATCAAAGAGCCAAAGCTCTCCGCTTTCGATTGCTCCCGGCTCTACCTCGAACACCTCAAGGAAGGTTTCCTGTACGCGGAACGAATTCAGGGGCGAGATTGGGATCTTTCCGAAGGCCAGATTGTCCTCACCGTTCCGGCGTCCTTCGACGAGGTCGCACGGAATCTGACGGCGGAGGCCGCCGAAGCCGCCGGTCTGGGCAAAGTCGTTCTGCTCGAAGAGCCGCAGGCGGCCTTCTATGCATGGACCGCCCAGGCCGGTAGCGCGTGGCGAAGCCAGGTCAGCTCCGGAGACATTGTTCTCGTCTGTGACGTGGGCGGCGGAACTGCCGACTTCAGCCTGATCGCGGTCAGCGAAAAGGACGGCAACCTTGAAGTCGAGCGTATCAGCGTGGGAGAACACATCCTGCTGGGTGGCGACAACATGGACCTCGCCCTGGCCTATACCCTGCAGGCCCAACTCGAGGCCGCGGGGAAGTCGATCGACTCGTGGCAGTTCCTCGCCCTTATCCACGGCGCAAGTCAGGCCAAGGTGAACCTCTTTAGCGACGAATCACTCAACCAGGCGCCGATCGCGATCCCTTCTCGCGGTTCGAGCCTGATGGCGAAAACCGTCTCAACCACGCTGGAACGCACCACGCTCGAACAAGTCGTTCTGGACGGGTTTTTTCCGATCACAAAGGTGACGGATCTTCCAGCGGAAACCCGAAGCTCGGGCCTGCAGGAATTCGGGCTGCCGTATGCGTCGGACCCGGTTGTCAGCAAGCACCTCGCGAGGTTCCTCAAACGAAGCCTGGTGAACGTGAAAGGCAGCGACGCGCTCAAGGCGCTCGTCGGGTCCCGGAGCGAAACCGAAGACTACCTCAGGCCCACCGCCGCGCTCTTCAATGGCGGCGTCTTCAACGCGGCTCGCATCCGCAAGCGTGTGCTCGATCTTCTGGCCTCCTGGAATGACGGCAAGCCGGTTCGGGAACTCGAGGGATTTCAGCCCGACCTCGCTGTGGCCAAGGGCGCCGCGCTCTACGGTCGAAATCGGGCGACTGGCAAAGGAATCCGCATCAAGGCGGGCACGGCGCGATCCTACTACATCGGTCTGGAAACCTCAATGCCTGCCATCCCGGGGTTCAAGCCTCCCATCAAGGCGCTCTGCATTGTTCCGCAGGGTATGGAGGAAGGCAGCGAACTGTTGATCGAGGGACAGGAGTTCGGATTGATGACCGGCCAGCCCGCCGATTTTCGCTTCTTCGCCTCGGAAGTGCGAAGCGGAGATACTCCCGGCCAGATCGTCCCGAACGCGGAGCGCGACCTCGAAGAGACGAGCCGCATCGAGGTCACGTTGCCTGCCGTGGAAGGCTTCCCCGAAGGCCAGCCGATCCCCGTTCAGATCAACCCGGCGGTCACCGAGCTTGGGAACCTCGAACTTTGGATGAAGCACACCGGCTCCGACCGCCGCTGGAAAGTCGAATTCCAAGTGCGGATGGAATAAAAACAGGAGGGTTTTGACCGCGGATTGCGCGGATTCGGCGGATGAAAATTCGATTTTATCAATTTGAATCGAGAAACGCAGAGTAAGAGAGAGCGCCCGAACCTCACGCGACGGAGACCTTTGCCCGGATAGTCCCCAAAATTATCCGCTCAATCCGCGTAATCCGCGGTAAAAACCTTTTGTATGTCTCAAGCCAGGTTTAGCATCGGCATCGATCTTGGCACCACGAACTGTGCCATGGCGTTCGTCCCGCTCGACGGCGAGACCGCGCAAAGTGAAATGTTTCCCGTCCCGCAGTGGGAAACGCTTGCCTCCCTTTCCGAGGCGCTGATTCTTCCCTCTTTTCTGTATCTGCCTCCGGACGCCGAAGCCGCGCAGATGCTTGGGAAGGAATCCGGCGGCCGCGAATGGATCTGCGGACGCTTCGCGCGGGCGAAGGCCTCCCAATCGCCGGGACGCGTGGTTCACTCCGCCAAATCGTGGCTTTGCCACCACGCGGTTGACCGCAGCGCCTCCTTCCTGCCATGGCGCTCGGACGAAATACCCGTCGAGAAAAGGATCTCGCCCATCCAGGCCTCCGCGATCCTCCTCGAATACTTGCGCGGCGCCTGGGATAAGCGATTTGCACCTGAAGGAGCGCCCTTCAGCCATCAGGAGATCACCATCACGGTTCCCGCATCATTCGATGCGGCGGCTCAGGGACTCACCTCGGACGCGGCACGGCAGGCAGGCTTCCCGGAGAATGTACGACTCCTCGAGGAGCCTCAGGCCGCCTTCTATCGCTGGCTTGAGCAGCACGCCTCGCCCGATGCGCCAACAAGCCTTCCCGCGATCAACCCCTGTCACGTCCTCGTCGTCGACATTGGCGGGGGAACGTCCGATTTCAGCCTTTTTGAAATCAACCGCAAGGCCGGTTCATCTCTTCCCCACATCACGCGGCTCGCCGTCAGCGATCACCTGCTTCTTGGCGGCGACAACATCGACCTTGCGCTCGCGCACCATATCGAGCCCCGCCTCGGAGCCCAGGAGCTTTCCGCGGTCCAGTGGAACTTCCTCGTCGCGCGGTGCCGGGATGTGAAGGAGCGATGCCTCGCGAACGCGGACGGCGAGGACTTTCCCCTGGCGATCCCTTCACAGGGATCAAGCTTGCTGGGCAAGACGCTCACTGCGCGAATCCGTCGCGCGGAAGTCGAATCGATCGCGCTGGATGGCTTTTTCCCGGAATGCGCCGCAGGCGACCGGCCGGCCCGGACGCAGGCCGGACTCAGGGAATGGGCACTCCCCTATGCAGCAGACAGCGCGGTGACCCGTTATCTGGCGGACTTTCTTCGCGACCGGCCTCGCGTCGACGCCATTCTTTTCAATGGCGGTTCTCTCCATCCCGAAGCTCTGCGGCTTCGCCTCAAAGAGCAGATCGCCAAATGGCAGGGCGGCGAAGAGCCGCAAATTCTATCCAATCCGGAGCCTGATCTTGCCGTGGCAAGGGGAGCCGCACGTTTTGGGAGCCTCTTGCATCGGCGCGCCCAACGCATCGAAGCCCGGGCGGCCCGCGCCATTTACCTCGAAGTCCATCACCGGGAGGCTAGGGAGGGTCGGCAAACAGCACTTGTCTGCATTCTTCCGCGCGACGCCTCACCCGAGGAAGAGTTTAAGGTCTCCCAGCCGGGTCTCGAGCTTCGCCTTAACAATCCGGTCCGCTTTCAGCCCTACTACTCGACTCGCCATGATACGGACAAGGCGGGTTCGCTCGTGTCGTTGAACGACCGCGATTTCCACCGACTGCCCGCTCTTCAGACCATGGCGAAACTCGCCGTCGGGCGATCCCATTCCGGAGGCGATCGTCTGCCGGTGACGCTTTCGGCCAAGATCAACGAGCTTGGTTTGCTCCAGGTCGCCTGCGTGAGCGCGGATCCCCGCGTGAAGCAATCCTGGCCGCTCGAATTCAACCTTCGCCCGCACGAATCCGAAGAAAAGTCCTCCCATGGCGGCGAAGCCACCATGCGCCTCGATCCAGGCGTCGAGGAGGTTCGCCTCGAGGCTGCTCGCAAACGCATGCGCTCCCTATTCTCCGGTCCCCTCGACAGGCGCGACAAACTCAGCGCGACCAACCTTCTCAAGAGCCTCGAACAAATCCTGGGAACGCCAAAAGCAAACTGGAACTGGATTCTCATTCGGGAACTCTGGACGACGCTGTTCGAGCACAGGGAATCTCGCAAGGAATCGATCGAACATGAGGAAACCTGGCTGATCCTCGCCGGGTTCTTCCTGCGGCCCGGCTTCGGCGCAGACGGCGACGAAATGCGTATCAACCAGCTCTGGCGAATCCATGCCGAGGGACTCGCCTTCCCGGGCAAACGCATCCAGCTTCAGCAATACATCCTCTGGAGGCGCGTCGCAGGAGGCCTCAGCCGCGAGCGGCAGGAAACAATCCTTGCGCCGGAATCGGAAAAATTCGCCAGCCGGAAAGCCTCGGCGCCCGAACTCATCCGGCTCGCCGGATCGCTCGAAAGAGTCGACCAAAACTTGAAGATCGATCTGATCACCCATTTCCTCGAGACGGCTGAAAGTCTCGCGGAAAAGAAGCAACATTGCGCCCCGTATCTTGTCTCGCTCGGGCTCCTCCTCAACCGCGCACCGCTTTACGCCGAAAGGGAGAACGTCGTTCCCCCGGACTTCGTCCAGCGCGCCTACGACGCACTCTGCCACCTTGATTGGGCCGAGCCTGAACTGGTGGAAATTCAGACTCTCTTCCTGCGCGCCGCGCGTGTGATCGACAATCCGCACCTCGACCTGCCGAAGTTCCTCCGCGAAAGGATCGCCTCGAAACTCGAAAAGTCCGGGGTGGCTCCGCTGAAAATTGAAAGGATCAGGCGCTTCGTGCCCGTTGAGCGTGCTGACCGCGCCGGCCTTTTCGGAGAATCGCTCCCCCCGGGTCTGGTGCTCGGCGCGGAATGAGAGAAATGGCTGCGCGCATCCGACGACCTATCACTACGGACGCGACCGTTCAGCCGCACCATGGACCCTCAACCAACACCCATATGACCGCGGTTCCCAAGCGAACCCGGGCCGTGAGGACCGGAATTCCCATACTTGCTTTTGAAAGTAAGACGAGTAAGACTTATTTGATGGACACCGCCACGCTTTCCAGCAAGGGACAGCTTGTCATTCCGAGGAAGATTCGCCGCTCTCTCCATCTGGAACCCGGCGACAAGATCACATTCACTCTCGAAGGTCAGCGCATCGTCCTCGAACCGCAGCGCGCTTCACGGGCACGTCTTGGCAAAAAGGGCAATCGAAGTGTCCTGATCGCCCCGCCCGATGCCCCGGCAATGACGCCGGATAGTGTGAAGGGCATTCTGGCTGACTTCCCATGAAGCACCTGCTGGATGTTAACTTCCTGCTCGCGTGCGCGTGGCGAACGCATCAGCGTCACGTTGCCGCGAACGCATGGCTGGGTAAGCAGCAAACGTTCGCAACATGCCCGATCTCCCAGTTGGGATTTCTGCGGGTCAGCATGAGTCCCGCCTTTCGAGCTGACTTCAGTGACGCGCTGGTTGCGCTTGACGGCGTTCTCAGCCGGCGGGGCACCACTTTCATTCCCGACGACCTTCCGACCGCTAACATCGCGCCAGTCTCCAGCTACGCGGACACCACTGACGCCTATTTGGTAGCTCTTGCGAAGGCCCATGGCCTCAGGCTTGCGACGTTGGATGACGCGCTCTGTCGCAGCCAATGGGCCATGGACATCGCGGTGAATCCGCTGCGGACTTCGTAGGAATCATGTCGCACTCTTGCATTCAAACTGAGGACTTATTCTCGGATGGATCCAAGGGAAGCGGAACCGGCATCCGCCACGCCGACTACGGGTTGCAACCTTGCCGGTGGCCGCGGATCTCCGGGAATTTATCCACGTGACTGCTCTAATTGCTTCCGTTAAAGCGAATTTCAAGAAACAATTCCTTGCACCCTTATGAACACCGCATTCCCCGAAATCAGCAATATCCCCTACGAAGGCCCAAAGTCTAGGAACCCGCTCGCGTTCAAGCATTACAATGCCTCCGAAGTCGTCGAGGGCAAGACGATGGCCGATCATCTCCGCTTTTCCGTGGTCTACTGGCATACTTTCCGAAATGCCTTGAGCGACCCGTTTGGCGTCGGAACCGCCATTCGTCCGTGGGATGATGGCACCAATTCCCTCGATAACGCGTGCAACCGGGCGCGTGTGGCGTTCGAATTCATCGAGAAACTCGGAGCGCCGTTCTACGCCTTTCACGACCGGGATGTCGCCCCCGAAGGCGCCAGCCTCGCGGAGTCCAACCGCAACCTCGACACGGTCGTCAAGGTGCTCAAGGAAGAGCAGCAGCGCACAGGGATCAAACTGCTCTGGGGCACGGCCTGCCTCTTTATCAACCCCCGCTTCTGCCATGGCGCGGCCACCACTCCGAACGCCGACGTATTTGCCTACGCCGCCGGGCAAGTAAAAAAGGCGCTGGAGGTAACGCACGAGCTAAACGGCGAAGGCTATGTCTTCTGGGGCGGGCGGGAAGGATACTCGAGCCTCTGGAACACGGATATGAAGCGCGAGGTCGAGCACCTCGCGAAATTCCTGCACATGGCCGTCGATTACAAAAAGAAGATCGGCTTCAAGGGACCGTTCTACATCGAGCCGAAACCCAAGGAACCAACCAAACACCAGTACGATTCCGACGCGGCCGCCTGCCTGAACTTCCTGCGGGAATACGGTCTCCTCGAACACTTCAAGCTCAACCTGGAGACAAACCACGCGACACTTGCCGGCCACACCATGCATCACGAATGCGAGGTGGCCGCCGCCGCGGGCGCGCTGGGCACGGTCGACGCCAATACCGGCGACGAGTTGATTGGCTGGGATACCGACCAATTCCCGACCAGTCTCTACCTGACCACCCAAGTGATGCTGACCGTCCTGAAAATGGGCGGTTTCACGACGGGCGGCCTGAATTTTGATGCGAAAGTCCGGCGCGAGAGTTTCGAGCCAGTCGACCTCTTCTACGCTCACATCGGTGGAATGGACGCCTTCGCCCGCGGCTTGAAGATCGCCGCGGCAATTCGCGCCGACGGACGGCTCGCCGAACTGGTGAAAAACCGCTACGCTTCGTGGGACAGCGGTATCGGCGCGTCCATCGAGGCAGGCAAGGAGGATTTCACCTCCCTCGAGAAATACGCGCTGGGCCGGCCGGACCCGGTCCAGCATGGAAGCGGGCGCCAGGAGCTTTTCGAAAACATCGTCAACGACCTGATCTAACCGCCGTTGCGGTGACCGGCGGAATATCGCCGCACGTATCGTCAAACCTTTCAATTCGCCGATTTCGGCTGCCACGTGCGGCCGGAATCGCCGAGCCGGGGTCTTTTGCCCGTGATGTTTTCTCCTCCCCGCCGGATTCCGCATTAAGGTGAGAGGGAACATGGCGGAACCGATCAGGATTTTGACAGCGGTGCCGATTTGCGACGGGCACGACAGCGCGATCCTTACGATCAACATGGAGTTCATCCGCCATGGGATCGAGGTGATCTATCTCGGCTATCATCGTTCGGCGCGGGACATCGTGCGCGCGGCCATTCAAGAGGGAGTGCGCGCCATCGGGATCTCGAGCTACAATGGCGGCCACTTGGAATTCTTTTCCGAGGTCCTCGCGCTACTTCGAAGGGCAGACGCCAGGCACATGGGAGTGTTCGGGGGCGGAGGGGGCACGATCACGAAAGCGGATGCCGCCATCATGCAGCGCCGCGGGGTGGATCGCATCTTTTTCCCGGGCACGCCCTTTGACGAAATGATTCGCTTTGTCAAGGAGGCCTACGGCCGTAGGAGCCTCAGAACGGCACTGTCGCGCGAAGACGTGGTCCGCCGTTTCGCGCGCAAGGAACTCGGAATCCGGGCTCGCGCATCGGCCCTCGTGATCGGCGTCACCGGGCCCGGCGGAGTGGGCAAGACCACGCTTATCGATGAATTGGTTCTTCGATTTCTTGGCTCCGATCGTCGAAAACGGATTGCGATTCTCTCGCATGATCCAAGCGTCGTGGGGAAGGGCGCGCTGCTTGGGGATCGGGCGGCGATGATCTATTCGCAAGATGACCGTGTCTTCATGCACAGCCTTGCCACCCGGGGTGAGGCGGGCGGACTCTCGCCGGCGACGGGGCCCTGGCTTCGGAGTCTCAAACGCGCAGGATTTGACGTTGTGTTCATTGAGACGGTCGGCATCGGCCAGGAAGCGATGCCCTTCTCCAGAAAGTTGGTTGACTGTCGCGTGCTTGTGATGAGTCCCGAATACGGCAGCCGCCTTCAGCTGCAAAAAGTCGTCATGCTCGACGCTGCGGAGATCGTTGTCGTCAACAAGGCAGACGCCGCCGGCGCGCGCACCGCTCTCTCCGAGCTCGCGCAGCGCCTCGATCTCAATGCCCGCGGGCAGAATCTGGTCGCAACAACGGCGAACCGGCACCGTGATCCCGGCGTCGCCGAGCTCTTCAGCTTGCTCGAACATCTACCGAGGGAGAAGGCTTCCAGCCCCACCAGGACGTGAGCGCGCTCTCCGATGTCGCCGACGCAATCGAGCGTCACGAGCGGTTCGTAGACCGGCAAGCCGAGCACGCCAGAAGGAATCCCAAATTTCGAAAGGAACTCCTCCAACGCTGGAAAAAAGTCCTCAGGAAGGCGGGAAGCGCCAGCACGCCGACCGGTCTCCGCCTCCCGAGGGTGGCGCTTCCCCAGACCGACGAACCCGGCGAAATTGCGCGCTTCCTCTTCGGCGAAGGTCCGCCCGGCGAGTTTCCATTCGTAAACGGTGCGTATCGCGAGCTCTACCTGAGCGGCGGGACTGCCACGAAGGGACCGCGTAACGCCAAGGGTCCGGCACCTGCCGCCGAGGAGCCGACCCGGCTCTTCGCAGGCCTTGGTCTTGCCGAAGACACCAACGAGCGCTTCCATTATCTCACGCGCCAGCAGAGATCCGTGCGTCTGAGCACCGCATTCGACGGACCCACGCTCTACGGTCTCGACAGCGATGCGGACGGAGTGTTCGGCAAAATCGGGGAAGGCGGCGTGGCGGTTGACACCATCGAGGATATGGAGCGGCTCTACAGCGGCTTCCATCTGGATGATCCGCATTTTTCCGTCTCAATGACCATCAACGCGCCTTCGCCGATCATTCTGGCCATGTACGTGGCCTCTGCGAAACGCCGCCTGGGATCGCGCGTTCTCGCCAGGCTTCGCGGAACAACACAGGCGGACATCTTCAAGGAGGTGCAGGCTCAGAACGAAGTCATCTTTCCGCTGCAGGCCTCCCTTCGCTTTCTGGGAGACACGATCGCCTTCACGACCGAACACATGCCGAGATGGTATCCGATTTCGATCAGCGGCTATCACATCGCGGAGGCGGGCGCCACTCCCGTGCAACAGGCGGCCTTCACTCTGTCGAACGGGTTTGCCTATGTGGAACTGTTGCGCCGACGCGGTCTCGACATTAACCAATTCGGGCCGCGGCTTTCGTTCTTCCTCGATTGCGGTCTCGACATTGAATACGCGGTGCTCGCTCGCGTGTGCCGGAAACTTTGGGCTATCGGGATGCGGGATGTCTTCGGAGCTCGCGAGCGGGCGCAGTCGTTCAAGCTTCACACTCAAACCAGCGGACGGTCGCTGATCGCGCAGGAATTCAAGAACAACATCACCCGGACGGCGATCGAGCTCATGCTTGCCTGCATCAATGCCACCAACTCCTGTCACAGCAACAGCGCCGACGAACCCTTTACCACACCGGGCGAAGAATACGCCCGGCTTGCCGCGCACGCGCAAGCGATTTTGCTCGAGGAAACCGGGCTCTTCAAGACGATGATGAACACGCTTGGCGGCGGTCCGGGAATGAAGATCCTCGAACGGGAGGTGCAGAAGGGCATTGTGGCGGAGTTTCGAGAGATCGATCGCCTCGGCGGCGTGATCGAAGCCATCGAGCACAGATACCAGCGCAGCCAGATCCAGGCGGCGGCGCACCGCTATGAGCGCCAGGTGAATGACGGCTCCAGGCCAATCATCGGTCTGAACCGGTATTGGAACGCGGCGCCTGATCTCCCCGAGGCGAAAGTCGTCCGCACGCCGCGCTCCAGAAAGCAGTTGCAGATCCAGCGGCTTCGGGAATTCAAGCGCCGACACCAGAAGCATTCCGAGCGCGCGCTCGATGAGTTGACGGAGACCGTCGAAAACGGCGGCAATGTTTTCGCGCAGCTGATTCGAACAGTTGAACACTGCTCGCTCGGTCAGATCACGAGCCGCCTGCAGGAGCTCGTCGGACGCTTTCGGCCGATGGTATAAGGCGGCTATCGAAGCTCGCCGACCGCCTGAATATCAACTTCCATCAGCCCTTGTCTTCCGGGCGCTTGTCCAATACCGGCTGGATTCCGCGCTGAAGGCTATCAATGCTATTGGCAACCTCGGCAACTTCACCGGCCGTGGCGTGGATCGTGAAGTCGATCTTTGCGGCGTAACTGCCGCCCGGCGCGAGTTTGCCGACCCGGCCGAGCTTGCGCTCGATCCGCCGATTGTTCGGAAAGCCCGTGCCAGGCTCCAGACCGGTCACGTAACCCTCTCCCTCGGCGTTCGTGTTCTTCCAAAGGGTGACATACGGGAGTTCTCCCACAGGGAAGGCCATCGAAACAGCCTTGTCGCGGGCTCTGTTTTGAAGCATTACAAGGGCGCGTCCTTCGGGGTCCGCGAGGGGACGGATGCAATACACCTGCTCGATGAATCCCAATTGCGGGCCCTTGTAATCGGAATAACGCGCAACGTCCTTCGCGGCGTGCTCGTTGAAGGGCGTGACCCTCGCGACAGCTCCCGCGAAGGAAGATCCTTCCTCGAGCAGCGGCGGACCAAAATTGGCATGGTAAAGAATCTGAAACTCCTGCTCGTCGGAGCCGCGATTCGTGATCACGTCGGCGATCTGGAAGCTGTTCGAGCCCGGGACGGTCGAGATTTCCGTTTGCAGCTCGAGTTTCGGGCCATAGAACATGCGCTCGTCGACCCGCCCGCGCACCCGAATGCGATGCGGTGGCTGCGGATCGATAACGACCTCCACTTCGCTCGCGGGAATGTTGGCGATCTTTCCATGGAGGGTCAGCTCCATCGTCGCCTCGTCGCCAACGTTGTTGATGAACTTATCGAGTCCGGGATGGCCATTGCTTTCCAAACCACAGCGAACCATCCACTCATTGAAACCCTCGAGCCAGCCGAGGCCGCCCCGGCTCTCCAGGTTGATCAGCTTCGGATGGACCACTTCCTTTACGGGCGAACTCCAACCCAGGCGAACGTCGCCCATCTCGACGGACAACACACCCATGCCGCGAGTCGGGCAAACAGTAAATTTCAGCTTCCCGTTGTCGACAATGACAATGTCAACGCCCTCCTGCCGGCCGCCATGCAGCGTCATTTTCATCGCCGACCACCCGGCAGCGGCAAGAGCTGTGTCTTCAGCGGCGACCTCCCAAATCTCAACCCGCAGGTTATCCCTCACACTCGCAAGGGTCTTCCGATAGGGCTGGCCGGCTGTCCCGCTTCCGGCGTCAAATGGAGATGATTTATCGTTCATAAAAACCTCCGTGACACTCGGTGTCGCTGGATCCTCGATCCGCTATTGCGGATAAACGGTGCCGTCCGGGGCCACCGTGTATTGCGGTGTCGCTCCATCGCTCGAGGCTACGAATTCTCCCAAACGGCACGCGCGCGTCAAAATTTCGGCTGGAGTCCGCTTCACCGGGCCAACAAGCCCGTGAATCAATGCCGCAAGGAAGGAGTCGCCCGCTCCGATCGTGTCCCTTACAACCACAGGCCGGCCGTCAACCCAATTCCATTTGCCATCCTCAAGGAAACCTGCGCCGCGCGCCCCGGCTGTGATACAGAGGCGTTTACAGGCCACCTGTGCGGCGTACTCGGGGGCAGCCTTCTCAAGAGAGAGGGTCGGATACAACCCATGCGTGACCACTTCCAACTCCTCATCGTTGAGTTTGATCAAGTCGGCCTTGCCGGCCAAGTGCCTGATCAAGTCGGGGTCATCAAAGGGCGGACGCAAATTGACGTCGTAAATTCGCAGTCCTCCGGCCATTTTGTCCAGCACGGCGGTCAATTGCTTGCGGTTGTGTTCCGAGCGTTGGGCCAGGGTGCCAAAAAGCAGCGAGGCCCCGTCGCTTGCCATCTCAAGAACCTCTTCGTCCGGCTCGATCCAATCCCAGGCAACATCCTCCACAATTTCGTATTTCGCGCTGCGGTCAGGCTGGATGTGTGCGCGCACGACGCCCGTCTGCTTGCCGGGCAAGACATTCACAAACCGCGGATCCAAACCCCATAGTTCCAGCCGGCGGATCAGTTCCTGCCCGAGAAAATCCGAGCCGACGGCCGTGACCGGATACGCGGTCAAACCGAGCTTCTGCAGATGATAGGCAACGTTGATCGGAGCACCGCCGGGAAAAAGCCCGCGAGGCAGGCAGTCCCATAGGATTTCACCAAAGCAAAGGACAGGAGGAACGGCTGAGTCAGCCATAAGGTCGTCAGGATAAACGTACCGGAAAGTTTCTGTAAACAACCGATTTGGTCGCTCGATATTTGCGGGCCGTTCAAATCTCAGAAATCCCATGGCAGATTGGTTGCCGCGGATTTTGTTTCCCTTCAGAATCGAAGTCTGGGCCTATCGGGTCCGCGTCTCGGCAACAGTATGAATCAACTCATCGGAATCGACATTGGGGGCACACAGATCAAAATGGGCTCCTTTTCATCTGAGGGAAAAATGCTCGCACACTGGACCCGCGAGACAGGCGACCGACCGACGGCAGGCGTGCCGCCCTTCGCGGAAACGGTCCGCCAACTTTTGCGGGAAGCCGGCGCGTCGGAGGCGTCCGTCGGAATCGCGGCGCCGGGCGTCCCGGCGAAAGACGGACGGTCGATCGCCTACCAGCCGGGAAAAATGCATGGAATCGAAGGGTTCGATTGGGGCGTATTTTTGGAACGCGATGTGCCGGTGCTCAATGATGCTCACGCAGCGTTGCTTGGCGAGGTCTGGCAGGGCGCGGCCAAGGGCGCCCGGGACGCCATACTGCTCACGCTTGGCACGGGCGTGGGCGGCGCCATCCTCAGTGATGGCCGGTTGCTGAAGGGATCATTCGGCCGCGCGGGCCATCTCGGCCATATTTCCGTAACCGAAGGCACCGAACGAAGTATCTTCGGAACGCCCGGCTCGCTCGAAGCAGCCATTGGAAACTATACCGTCAGTATGCGGAGCAACGGACGCTTTTCGTCCACCAGGGAACTGGTCGAAGCGCATTGCGCAGGCGACGCGGAAGCCACCATCGTCTGGGAAAAATCGCTTCGAGTTCTTGCCCGGGCCATCGCGTCGTTCATCAATATCCTGGACCCCGAACTCGTTATCATCGGGGGCGGTATCACAAAGGCCGGGCCGATTCTCCTTGAACCCCTCTCCGCCTATCTTGGCGAGATCGAGTGGCGTCCGGCGGGCCGCCGGGTGGGAATCGTTCCGGCCACTCTTGGGGAATGGGCGGGCGCCTATGGCGCGGCGTGGAATGCGCGCACGCTTTCTTCGACGTGATTGACATCATCGAGCAAATGCCTCAGGATCGCATCCCGATCCAGCCTGTCGCTCGTTAGTCGATTCGCTGAAAACCGCAACACCCTGACGCCCTCCTGACATGTCATCCGCCGCAGCCGCACCGCAAACAACGACGACGGCCAAAGCACCGCGACGCTCGGTGGCGCAGGAGTTGGGACTTATCGTGGTGGTGCTGGTGCTGGGGGGGATTCTGGCGCTCTACGGGTGGCAGGACGCGGCGGCCGGAAGGCCGAACACGTTTCTAAACTTTGACAACCTGATCGACGGCATCGCGACGCCGATGTCCTACTATGCGATCATGGCGGTGGGAGTCACCATCGTCATTATCACCGGGGGAATCGACATTTCTGTGGGTTCGATCATGGCGCTTGCGGCGCTGGGCGGGGCGGCGGCGTTGCAGAATTTGGCCCCGGAGTCCTCGGCGTTTGTGGTGCTTCCGATCGCGATCCTGGTGCCCTTGGGAATTGGCCTGCTCTGCGGGTTGATCAACGGGGGGCTCATCGTGAGTCTGAATTTGCATCCCTTCATAGTGACGCTGGGAACGATGAGCATTTTCCGTGGGCTGGCCAATGTGCTGCCCCCGCAGAAGACATTGCCCTCGGCGGGCAAGGTTCTGCCGCCGGCCTTCACGACCGATTTCATGCGCATCGAGATGTTTGGGCTGCAGCCGATGCCTCTGATCATCATGCTGATCTGCGTGGCGGCGGGCTGGTTTTATCTGCGCCTGATGGTGGCTGGGCGGGAGACCTATGTGATCGGGGGCAATGAGGAGGCGGCGCGGTTCAGCGGGTTGCGGGTTGGCTGGATCAAGCTGCGCACCTATGCGCTGGCGGGGCTGGCGGCCGGAGTGGGCGGGATGGTATCGCTCGGGCGTTTTGGCACGGCCTCCACGAGCACGGGCACGGGCTATGAGCTCACGGTGATTGCGGCGGCGGTGGTGGGCGGAGCCAGTCTCACCGGGGGCCGGGGAAGCGCGATAGGCGCGCTCTTGGGCACCCTGATCATCGCCCTGATCGAGAACGGCATCATCATTCTGCGCCTTGCCCAGGAATACCGGCTCATCATCATTGGCCTGGCCATCATCGTGGCCGTCTCTCTGGACCGGCTCAGCGTCTACATGCACAGCCGGCGCAAGTCCTAGGGCCCAAAGAAGAGCGGGCCTCCTGCGTGGGTTCCTTTCAAAGAGCGAAAAACTGATTTTTTAAGAAACAACCCCAAAACCCCAAGCATTCCCAATGAAAATAACCCGTCTGATAACCTGCAGCGTGGCAGCAGCCACGGTCGCCTTCCTGGCGATTTCACAATCAAGCGCCGGAGCGGCGGAAGCCAAGAAGAAAGTCATCATCGGCTTTATCGCCAAGAGCCTGAGTAACGATGTGTTCCAGGCGGCCCAGGCCGGCGCGGCTGACGCGGCCAAGGAACTGGGGGCCAAGTACAATGTGGATGTCGAGCTCGAGATACGCACGCCCAATGACGAAGATGCCACCAAGCAGGCCGAGGCCGTGGAGGCCCTGACGCGGCGGGGAGCCAATGGCATCGCCATTTCCTGTTCGGAAGCCAACACGGTGACCCCCTCGATCGACAAGGCCGTGGGAAAAGGAGTGGCGGTGATGTGTTTTGACTCCGATGCGCCGGCGAGCAAGCGCTTTGCCTATTACGGGACCGATGACAAGGCTTGCGGCCAGAAGACCGTGGACGTGCTGGCCAAGGCGATGGGGGAGAAGGGAACGATCGCGATCCTTGCGGGCAACCAGAGCGCGCCGAATCTGCAAAACCGCGTTGCAGGCGCCAAGGAAGCCCTGGCGAAGTATCCCAACATGAAGCTCAACAATCCCGGGGTCTTCTACCACGTGGAAACTCCGGAAAAGGCGGCGGAAGCCGTGCAGAACGCACAGAACGCCAATCCGGGCATCCAAGGCTGGGCGATGATCGGCGGCTGGCCCTTGTTCACCGCGGACGCCCTGAAATGGCCCGCAGGCTCGATCAAGGTGGTCTCGGTCGATGCGCTTCCCGCGCAGCTCAACTACGTGAGAAACGGGTATGTGGAAGCCCTGCTGGCGCAGGATTGCTACGGGTGGGGAACCAAATCCATCGATATTCTGCTCAACAAGATCGTCAACAACCAGGCCCCGGCGGAGGTGAAGGTGATCGATCCGCTCACCTTGGTGACCAAGGAGAACGTGGATGCCTTCGCTGAGAACTGGAAGAAGTGGCTCAAGAAGTAGGAGGCTGCCAAAGGGCGGCCATTCGGGAAAGCCATGTCTGAGACCTACATCCAATTCAAGGCGATCACGAAGACCTTTGGGGGCGTGATCGCCCTCAAGGATGTGACAGTGGACATTGCCCGTGGCGAATGCCACGGGCTGATGGGGGAGAACGGGGCGGGCAAGTCGACCCTGGGAAAGGTGCTCGCAGGCATTCACAAGCCGGATAGCGGGGAGATGTTCCTCGACGGGAAGCTCTACAGCTTCAACTCCCCGCGCGATGCGATGGACGCGGGAGTGGCCATGGTGCACCAGGAGCTGGCATTTTGCCGGGACCTGAGCGTGGCGGAGAACCTGAGCATGGGGCACTATCCGCGCAAGCTCGGGGTGATGGTGGACAAGGCGGAGATGGAGCGCCGGGCCACCCAGTTGCTTGCCAAGATCGGGGTGAGCCTGGACGTGAGCATGCCGATGAACGAGCTCTCCACCGCGCAGGAGCAACTCGTGCAGATCTCGGCCGCCGTGGGAATCAATCCGCGGATCGTGGTCTTTGACGAACCCACAAGCTCGCTGGCGGAGCCCGACGCGCAAAACCTCTTCAAGCTCATCGAGAGCCTGAAGGAGGCCGGGATGACCATGATCTACGTCTCCCACCGGATGCCGGAACTCTTCCGGCTCTGCGACAAGATCAGCGTGCTGCGCGATGGGCAGTATGTGGGCACGCTGCCCCGGGCGGAAGCCACCCCGGATGCGGTGGTCAAGATGATGATCGGACGCAGCGTGGCCGACTATTTTCCCCAGCATGTTTCGGCCAAGGCGGGCGAGGTCGTCCTGAGGGTTAACAACCTGAGTTCGGCGGGCCGCTTTCGGGACATCAATTTCGAAGTGCGAGCGGGCGAGATCGTTGGATTTGCAGGCTTGGTGGGCTCGGGGCGCAGCGAGGTCGCGAAGGCGATTTTCGGCCTGGACTCGAGCGCGACGGGCACTGTGGAAATCAATGGAAAGCCCCTGGCTCTGGGCTCGACCAAAGGTTCGATGGCCGCGGGAGTGGGCCTTGTTCCCGAGGACCGCAAGCGCCAGGGGCTTGTGCTGGGCCTGCCCATTCGCGCCAACGTGAGCCTTGCCATCCTGGACCGGCTGCGCGGGGCCATTGGGATTCTCAAGCGCAAGAAGGAAGAGGCGATCTCCACCGATTACTTCGCCAAGCTGCGCGTCAAGGCCTCCTCGATGGAAGCGCCGCCCAGCTCCCTGAGCGGAGGCAACCAGCAGAAAGTGGTGCTCGCCAAATGGCTGGCGCGCGGGGGCAAGCTCCTCATCGTGGACGAACCCACACGCGGAGTCGATGTCGGGGCAAAGGCCGCCATCCATGCCCTTATCGACGACCTGGCAAGCCAGGGCCTTGCCGTCATTCTGATTTCTTCGGAGCTCCCGGAAGTCATCAACCTCTCCACGCGCATCCTGGTGATGCGCGAGGGCAGGATCGCCGGAGAACTCTCCCGCGCCGACGCCTCCCAGGAAGCCGTCCTGCGCCTGATGGCCGGCGTAACCACGACCGCCCAGGCCGCCTGACCCCCAGACCAGGCACCGCCTGTAAAAAGCTGCCGGCTCGAGCAGCGTTAACTCGAACACGTTATGAAAGCCATCTCCCTCATCGCGAACGGCGACCTTCGAATCGAAGCAAACCAAAAGTGTGAAGCCGCCCAGGCGGCCATGGAAAAGCAGCTCGTCGCCGCCATCGAAAGCGAAGGAGCCAGCGTCCAGCGCGCCCACCCTTACGACCCGGAGAAAAAGCATGGCTTCATCGACAGCCAGAAATACGGGATGGAAGTTTTCAAGAAGATCCCGGCCGATGCGCCGTTGATCGTGGCCGAGTCCGTCTGGCAATACAGCCACCACATTCTCCACGGACTCATCTCGCATCGCGGACCGATCCTGACGGTGGCAAACTGGAGCGGGACCTGGCCGGGTCTCGTCGGCTTGCTCAACCTCAACGGTTCCCTGACAAAGGCCGGCGTGAAATACGCCACGTTGTGGAGCGAGAACTTCGACGATGCCTTCTTCCAAAGCGGCATTCGTAAGTGGCTCAAGACGGGTAAAATCAAACACGATTCCTCCCATGTACGGCGCCTCTCAGACTTCAAGATCCCCTACGCAATCGAGAAAACGGGCAGAAAATTCGCGGACTCTCTCAAGAGGGAAAAGGCCATCATGGGCATTTTCGACGAAGGATGCATGGGAATGTATAATGCCATTATTCCTGATGAACTCCTGCACGCCACGGGGATCTTCAAAGAGCGGCTCAGTCAGTCCGCGCTTTATGCAAAGATGCTTTCGGTCCGCGATGACGAGGCGCGCGCGGTTTACGATTGGTATCTCGCCAAGGAACTTAAGTTCCACTTCGGCGAGAACGAGGAAAGCGATCTCACCGAGAAGCAGGTGCTCCAACAGTGCAAGATGTACATTGCCGCGGTGCGCATCGCCGACGAATTCGGATGCGCGACGATCGGTATTCAATACCAGCAGGGCCTCAAGGACCTCTGCCCGGCTTCCGACCTGGTCGAAGGCACTTTGAACAACGTCGTGCGGCCGCCCGTCTTCCGCGAAGGAACCCGCGAGGAACTCTACCGGGGTCAAGCGCTCCCGCACTTTAACGAAGTGGATGAATGCGCGGGAATAGACGCGCTCGTAACGGACCGCCTCTGGCGACAGCTCGGATTCCCGCCCGAGAATACCCTGCACGACCTGCGGTGGGGGCGTCAGTTTACCGGCAAGGTCGATGGCAAAAAGCTCGACGCCTACGTCTGGGTCTTCCTCATTTCGGGCGCAGCGCCTCCCGCGCACTTTATCGGCGGCTGGAAGGGTGCGGAAAGCATGCGTCAGCCACCGATGTACTGGCGCCTTGGCGGCGGCACCCTGCGCGGAGTCAGCAAACCCGGCTGGATCGTCTGGAGCCGGGTGGACGTCTCGGGCGGCGCGCTGAATTTCGACACCGGTCTGGCGGAGATTGTTAAGCTCCCTGACGCAGAAACCGACGAGCGCTGGCGGCTCACCACCCCGGAGTGGCCGATCATGCACGCAGTCCTCCAGGGAATCACCCGCGACCAGATGATGGGCCGGCATAAGGCCAACCACATCCAGGTAGTCTACGCGCCCTCCAAGGCCGCAGCCCGGCGCGCATTGTTCGCCAAAGCCGCGGCGATGGACGAACTTGGCGTCAATGTCTCCGTCTGCGGCGAGGTTTGAAAAATGAGCGGCCCTGCGGAGACGAAGGGGACACTTATCGCCCTCTCGCGCGAATTGGGAGCCGAACACCGCGGGCTCGCAATTCTCGGCGAAGGAAATGTCTCCGCGAAGCTGAGTGACGAGACCTTCATCGTCAAAGCCAGCGGAAGCAGCCTCGAAACGCTTACGGAGGCGGATGTGACAGAGTGCCGGTTTGCACCTCTCACGGCGATGCTCGATCGGAACGATCTCAGCGACAAGCAAGTCGACGATGAGCTTTTCGCATGCCGCGTGGATCCCTCGGCGAAAAAGCCATCTGTCGAGGCGCTCTTTCACGCCTACCTGTTAAGCCTGCCCGACGTCGGTTTCGTCGGCCACACCCACCCCATCCACGTCAACCAGATCCTTTGCTCCCCCCGAGCGCGCGAACTCGCCACACAGAAGCTTTTTCCCGACGATATCGTCTGTTGCGGATCAGCATCCGCATTCGTCCCCTACACCGATCCCGGTTTAAAGCTCTCCCAAATCATCCGCCGTGAGACGACGCAATTCATCGAGGCTTTTGGCATCCCGCCGCGCGTGATCCTGCTCGAGAACCACGGAATTATTACCCTTGGACGCTCTCCGGACGCCGTCAAGGCGGCAATGTTGATGGCGGAAAAAGTGGCGCAAATCTTCATCGGCGCCGCGGCCCTCGGAGGACCCCAGTTCCTCTCGAAGGAAAATATCGAACGCATCGGTGGCCGGCCCGACGAACATTACCGTCGGAAGGTTCTGAAGCTCTGAGATCGACTTACCCGAGAAAGCCGGGCTGACATTTGGGGCCGTCGAACACCCTCGATGGCCATTCAAGTCCGAAATCTATCTGCCGGTCACCAAACGCTTCCTGGCCCCCACCCGGAGCAATAGGTTTAAGTCGTGCGTCTTCCGATTGAATATCTTGTTCGGGCTCGGGAGGATTTAACGTCGGTCCTGAGACGAGAACCGAGCGCACCCGCCATCGTTCACGACGCCTGCAAAAACGCACTCGTCAATGTTCTGACGGCAATTGACAATCTCGATTCCACGCCGCACGCAGAGGAAAATCGCGAATGCAAGTCAAAGCTCCAAAGCCTTCAAGACACCTGCAATTTGTCGAGAATCCATTATAGGGAGATTTGCGAATGGCTCGCCGGCGGCAACGAGAACGAAAAAGCCTCGCGCCAAGTTCTTTACATGATTTGCAGCGACCTTCAGATCTCCGAGCATTCCGCTCGCACGGAGATAGGCAAAGCTCTTCGACATATCAACGTTGCCATTGAGCAGTTGAGCTCGTCTGGCTAGAGGGTTTCGATCGCCGGCATCGCTCGACTTGCGTCGGCAGGCCCCTCTCGAAGGCGCCCGAATCAGGGAGAGCACGTGCACCACCGTCCGTCCTGCGAAGATCGCTGGGATTTATACACTGTCGGAAATTCGTTCGGAATTTGCTCTCACCGCAAGCTCACGTTTCGCGAGACAAACCCCGCCTGGAGCATGCGGGCCGCAATTATTGCTTCATAACCGTTTTTTTTTCTGGGTTCGGCGAGGGCAGGTGTGGTAAAAACCTGCTGATGAGTCTATCCCCTATCGTTATCGCTGTCGTGGCCTCTTTCGCAATCGTCGGATGTGCAACCCACCAACCGCCGCCGACCCCCGCTCAAACCAACCTTGAGAAGAAAGACATGCGCAAATACAATCAAGAGGTCGAGGGTCGCGTCCAGTAAGTTCAAAAGACGGAGCATCCAGTCTGATTAAGCCGGCCCCTTAAAAAGTTGGAAGAGGAAGGGGCCGCTTGGTTCTGAGAAAACCTCGGAATCAGAGGAGAGGCGCTGTACGTATTTTGCGCCGCTTGCCCGCTACTGCGCGTCGCGCTCAGGAAATGATGCGCGAACGTTTCCGCAGTGAAGGCTTTCGCAAGCTCAGCGCGCCTTCTGCATTGACTGAAATCGGATAAGTGACCTGCTGACGCCGATGCGGGCAAATGCCACGCCTCCGCGCAACGCCATCAAAAGAAGGCGCCTCGGCACTCTCCTCCGACCCGCCGCGGAGGCGTTCAATGGAACTTAGCTCTTCGCTAACTTGCGCTGAGCCAATACGACGAGGATGACAGATAAGCCCAAAAGCGCAACCGTGGGACCGGAGTCCGGAACATTTCTGACTATAGGTCTAGCGGCGGTGGTTGAGACGACTTGGGCGCTGGCGCCTCCGACCAGTGTCATTGCCAGCAAACCGGCGAGAATGTATTTTTTCATTTTGTTTCTTCTGGCACCGGATTGAGCAACCTCGATCCGAATCGCAACACTACGAGCACAATTCACGCCAACTAGCGTACACTGTGCGGCGCATCGATGTAACAGATTGAACACAAACATGATATAATCATTGATAGATTTCAATGCCACCGAAATCCAAACCCCGACGACAGGGTTTGAAGCGCATTTGCGTAAGGAATTCCGACGCCAAGTCCCCCGGGGACTCGAACTACTCGAGGGAGAGAATGCATAAGCCCTTAGGCGCAAGGCGCTTTAGGATTCGGCGGGCGATCGGATGGATTGTGTAAAGGTTTCCGACACCCCTTGCTCGCTTCCTTTTCTGCAAAAAACACCCTGCCGCCACCGGGAAAATGGGTAAGCTGCTCATTCCAGTCCGCTGCTCAACGATTCCAAGAGAGGAAAGCCGGCGTGGCGAAATGGCAGACGCAAGGGACTTAAAATCCCTTATCCCGAAAGGGATGTGCGGGTTCGAGTCCCGCCGCCGGCATTTTGAAATAGACTCGCTGCCGCGTTCGGCACTCTGACTGAATGGAGAGGCGGCATAGACCGTCGGCGTAATCGGATAGTGCCAGACCGCTCCCCCCAAAACACCAGGGAACCGGCAGAACTTCAGTTCAGCGCATCCACGGCGACACTTTCGATAGCAAGTCCCTTTTTGTAACGTTCCATGAAGACCGCAAAGCCATCGACGTCCCTCGGGTCGGGAGCTATGGTCGTGCTATTGCCCCCGGCAAAGACTTTGTTTGAGAGATAGGCTTCCAGCGGTTCATTCTCTTCCTTATGGAGAATATAGGCGGCAAGCAATGCGATTCCCCACGCGCCGCCCTCGCCTGCGGTCTCCATCACGGAAACGGGAACATTCATCGCCGCCGCCATGATTTTCTGACCCACCTCCTCTGTTTTGAAAAAGCCACCGTGACCGAGGACTTTGTCGATCTTCACTTGCTCCTGTTCAAAGAGAATGTCCATTCCGATCTTCAATGTGGCGAGTGCCGAGAAAAGATGCACACGCATGAAATTCGAAAGTGAGAAACGGCTTTCGGGCGTCCGCACGAACAATGGACGCCCCTCTTCAAGGTGTGTGATGGGCTCGCCCGAAAAATAATTGTAGGCAAGAAGCCCGCCGCCATCCGCATCACCCGCGAGCGCCTTTTTGTACAATATTTCAAACAGCTTGGATTGACTGATCTCCACCCCCAGCGCATCCACGAATTCTCGGAACAGACCGACCCACGCATTGAGATCGGACGTGCAGTTGTTGCTATGTGCCATAGCCACCGGCTTGCCGCTGGGCGTCGTCACCATGTCGATCTCCGGGTGTAATTTCGAGAGCTCCTTCTCCAAAACGATCATGGCAAAGACGGATGTTCCCGCGGAAACGTTCCCCGTTCGCTCAGCAACGCTGTTAGTCGCCACCATGCCTGTCCCTGCGTCGCCCTCGGGCGGACAAAGTGGAATACCCGTTCGCAGTTGACCGGTGGGGTCGAGCAGCTTTGCACCTTCCTCGGTGAGCACCCCTGCGGCATCTCCCGCTGCAAGGACCTTGGGAAGAATGTCCCGGAGCTTCCACGCGATGCTTTCCGCTTCGAGTCGTTGGTTGAACAGCTCGATCCTGGCTGCATCGTAGTCGTTGGTCTTGCTATCGATGGGGAACATGCCCGATGCTTCGCCAACGCCCAACACCTTTTGCTCCGTCAGTCTCCAATGGACATAGCCTGCCAGCGTCGTCAGGTAGCTAATATCCTGGATATGGGGTTCGTTGTTCAATATCGCCTGATAAAGGTGGGCAATGCTCCAACGATGGGGAATGGTGAACTGGAACAGATCAGTGAGTTCCTTTGCTGCCTGCCCGGTCGTGGTGTTTCGCCATGTACGAAACGGGACCAATAGATTTCCCTCCTTATCAAATGCCATATAACCATGCATCATCCCGCTGAATCCTATGGCACCGATGGTCTGCAGCGGGGTGTTGTAATTCTCGAAGACGTCCTTGCTAAGCTTCAGATAACTCTCCTGCAAGCCTGTCAGAACATCTTCGAGACGGTACGTCCAGAGGCCATTTTCATATCGGTTTTCCCAATCATAGCTTCCCGATGCGATCGGGGCATGATCCTCGCCGATCAGCACCGCCTTGATGCGAGTCGAGCCGAACTCGATGCCAAGAACGGTTTTGCCGCCATCAATTGCTTTGGAGGTATCGTTTCGCTTCATGCTCATTTCTAATGAGTTGCAGTCATTTATTCAAACTTATTTCTCAAGGAGGAGACAGTTTCTTTCCACGCCATCTCTGTTCGCGCATGTTGCCGCCACGTTGAGACGGCTGTTGCCGGACGCCAACCGATGACGGCCGATTGTCGAAAAACATCGGAACGAGGCTCGCTGACAACCATCGAGAGATTGGGGTTCCGACAGTAAGTAGACAAAAAGCGGTGTTGGGCCGGTGCGGAATCGGGCTGTCGTGGCGGGCGAAGGCCATTGCGATGAAATTCCCTGCCGACGTTAAAGCGCTACCAGGTTGATCGCGACCTCGATGTTGCCGCGTGTGGCGTTGGAATACGGGCACAACTGGTGTGCCGCATCCACCAGAGTCTGGGCAACTTCGCGATCCAGACCCGGCAGGCTGACGTTGAGACGGGCCGCGAGGACGAAAGCGCCCTGAGTTGTGCCCAGGTCCACTTCGGCATCAATGGCCACCTCAGCGGGGAGAGCGATCTTCCTTTTGCCGGCCGCGAGCTTTATCGCACTGAGGAAACAAGCTGACCAGCCGGCGGCGAAAAGCTGCTCGGGGTTGGTGCCGGTGCCAGGGGTACCCGGAGTCGACAGCCTAACCTCAAGCCGCCCATCGTCGGTGCGGGAGGCTCCGCCTTCCCGGCCACCCGTGGTATGGGCTTTGGCGGTGTATACCACTTTATCGATTTTCGTCATATTGCGTTCCTTTATTTGCTCGAGTTGAGTGATGTGTTTTTCCCTATCATAAACTGCCGGTTGCGCGCATTTGATTTCCTGAAGCCATTACATCGAAACGCAGAGGCGAATCCAGAAATTGATTCGTTGATGCCTGGGAATGTCTACCTCCGTTCCTGCCTTGCCATGAAGTCCTTAGTCAGACGGATGATTTCCTCCGGCTTCAAATCCAGCGCGAAGTGTCCGGCGTCCAGGATGTGAACCTCGGCTCGGGAGTCATCCTTCTTGTAAGCTTCGCCACCGGCCACAGTGAACGAAGGATCGTAACGCCCCCAAAGAACGAGAAGCGGCGGCTTGTTGTCGCGAAGCCACTGCTGCCATTTCGGGTAGGATTTGATGTTATTTTGGTAGTCGTAAAAGAGGTCCAACTGAATATCTCCCTGTCCCGGCTGGTTCAGGAAGTAATACTCGTCCACCCACAAATCGGGGTCGTATTGCGACGGGTCTGGCGAAGAGCCGACGTGCCTCTTGCGGGTTGCTTCGAGGGACAACAGGTTGCTTCGCACCTCGGCCTCATGAGCCTGCCTGTCCTGCCAGAATGACCGCCGAACCGCCCAAAGAGGAGAGAGGCCCTCTTCGTGAGAGACGGCATTCTGGATAATCATCGCCTGAATTCTTTCGGGATGGGCCAGGGCCATGCGAAAACCAACCGGGCCGCCGTAGTCCTGCATGAACAGGGTGTAGCGATCCAGATGCAGTTGTTCCGTAAAGTCCTGCATGACCTTCGCCAATTGATCGAATGTGTAGGCGAAGGTCTTGTGATCCGGCCAGGACGAATGTCCAAAGCCGGGATAGTCCGGGGCGATGAGATGGTAGTGGCTGGCCAAGTCCGACTCCAACAGCGGCTGATACATCCGGGAAGATGACGGCAGCCCGTGCAGGAGCAGAATCGTCGGTCCATCTTTCGGTCCGGCCTCTCGATAGAAAATATCGAGATCACCGACGCGGACGCTGCGGTAGGACACTTCACCCAAGGCATTTGCGACGTTCACAATGAGAATGACAATTAGGATTACCGAGGCTCGTTTCACGGAAGGAATACAGGGCGCCGCGAGCAAGGGTGACGACCCGCCGGGCCCCCGAGTCATCGGGCAGAAAATGTTGAAAAGCCGGGTAAGTTCTGTCTTGGTCCCCTTGCTCACAGGTGTCCTTTCTCGAGAAGACACAAGGCATCATCCGATCTCGAAGATGACCTCTACCATAACAGGTGTGCCGATTGGCAGACTCTGAACACCATACACCGCCCGCACATGACCGTTTTCGGCGCCGAAGATCTGAACGAACAGATTCGATGCACCGCCGGCGACGGCGGCGTGCTCGAAAAACTGCTCCGTCGTGGCCAGAACAACGCTGTGGATCTGTTATCGGCCGGCATGAACTCCTCCATCCACTCGGATGTTTTCGCCCGTTACGAAGGTGGCGTTCTGGAGATAGAGCACCGCGTCGACGATGTCAGAAATCTCACCCATCCGAGCGAGCGGATGAAACTGCGCCAGTGCCGCATGATTATCCTTGGCGTGCATCGGCGTGTCGATGATGCCGGGCGAGACCGTGTTGAACCGGATGTTGTTTGCCGCATACTCCAGCGCCAACGCCTTGCTTACAGCCGGCATCGGGGACTTCGAGAGCACCGCCAAAACTGCGGGCACGGCGCGGCTCGGTTGATCCGCGAGGACCGCCGAGATGTTCACCACGTGCCCCGAATTTTGCTTCTTCATCTGCGGAATGACCTGCTGCGACATGTAGAAGAAGCTGGCGACGTTGGTATTCATCACCAGATTGTAGTCTTCTTCCGTGTAGTCGGTGAACGCCTTCTGGATGAAGATTCCGGCATTGTTGACCAGAAGGTCAATACGGCCGAAATGCTCGAGGGCCATTTTCACCACCTTGACCGCGGTTTCCTTCTTGCTGACCTCCCCATCCACGAGGACGAGATGCGGCGAAGGCTTGAGTTCCTTCGACTTGCTGATCGTGCGGGAGGTCCCCAAGACGCGCCAGCCGCGATCGAGCAGCGCCTGCGTGACGCCAAGGCCGATTCCGCTGGACGCGCCCGTGATGATGGCGACGGGTTGCTGGTTTGCTTGCATGCCGACAGCTTATCATACCCTGGAACCATTGAAAATTAAGTGATTTTATGGGCTCCCGGAGCAATGGAACGAGTCGCGACAAGCGACTTGCGTCTTTGCCTGATCACGATAAGCACGGTTACTAAAGTGACGACAAACGAGAGGAGCAAATGCCGAAGGAATTTCCGAAACGGTGAGATCGAAGATAAGGGGAGGGCGAGGCTCCCGCCGAGCCGTAGCTTTCAGTAATTATTCGTGATGCAAAGTCATGCTGGCCCCCGATTATAACGTGAGTCTGCTTGTCCTTCTCTCCCTCTGCGTCCATCTCCGTCTATCTGCGGATAGCCGCCTCGTTTGAATTTGTCGACCACAAGCATCCCGGAGCTGCCTGAATCGGCAGATGACAGAGGGACGCAGATCAAAGACCAAAGTGATTTGAGATCGGCTCGAGTCGGTCAGATCTGGGAAATCTCCCAAACAGCCTCATCGGGCCGGGCCGTTTGGGGGCTCACTAACGGCCTTTTTCCGGATCGTCACATCTGCTTTTTCATGTTCTTCCTGGCGGATCGTAAAGCAGCCTCAGGGGTCGCTCTGCCGCTGGTGCCGATCTCGAGCGCTGCTTTCATCGAACTCCAGAACCTTCCGATCTGAGGAATATTGGGCATCACGACTCCATTTAAAGCGTTCTCATACGTTCCTTTGATTAAGGGATCCTTGGCACTCATCTCCTCGGCAAGAGCTTTCAGCGCTGGAACACCAAGCGGCGCCTCGGAATCGATCGCCTTCAGGCCTTTCGCTGTGCACACGTATTGTTCGAGAAAGTATTTTGCGAAGTCCGTGTTCGGGCTCGAACGGTTGATGAGCGCTGTGAAAACGCCAACGAACGGTCTCCCCGGGTTGCCTCCGACTCCCGGGAGCGGCGCGAGCTCAAAATCGATGCCACTTTTGCGGAGATTAGCCCACTCCCACGGGCCATTGACCATGGTAGCGAGCTCGCCGGCGCTCATTTTCTGGTCCGTCACGCTTTGAGCGGAACCCCTCGGAAGCACGCCCTTGTCGATGAGGTCGATGATTGCTTTTAGACCCTCGATGGCGCCCGCATTGTCGACACCGATATCGTTGAGATTGTAGCCCGTAGTGGTTCTCTTGAAAGGATAGGCCCCAGCGCTGGCAAGGAACGGGAAACTGAAGTACGGCGACGCGTAGTCCCACATGATCGCAATTGCTTTAGGGTCCTTCGCCTTGAGTTCCCTGGCGAACACAGGAAATTCCGAGAGCTGGGTCGGTGGTTTTCCCGTGACGAGCTTCTTGTTGCAGATGAGTGAGACACACTCAAGGGCGAGAGGATATCCCCAAAGCTGCTTCCTGTGCGTTACCGCCTCCCACGCCATGGGGAGGAACGCTGCCTTGAAATCCTCGCTCGTCTTCACAGGCTTCAGCAAGCCTGCATCGGCCCACTCTCCGATTCGGTCGTGGGCCCAGAAGAAGATGTCGGGACCTTTGCCGCTCTGGGCTGCCAGCTGGAATTTATTGGTAATGTCCTCCTGGGTCTCCACCCTGACCGAGACGCCCATCTCTCGTTCGAACTTCTTACCGAGTTCGCTTAAAGCATGGTAGCCCCTGTTGTCGCTTATCCAGATGAGGAGTTCGCCGTCGGTCCACCCAAATCCTCGAACGGCGGAGAAGAGCACGAACAATACAAAGAGAAGTTTCTTGCCCATATTTTAGACGATATCAGAACCCACACTTTGGAAAAGCAGACACATCGCGACGACCCCCTTTTTCATCGCCAGTGCTCACCTTGAGCGGACCTCCAGCTCCGGCGGTTCCATCTTCCACGGACCTGGCCGCCGTGTCTGAATCACTCCGAGCGCCCAGCACGGACGCCTTCAAGGTTCGAACGAACTCTCTGCAGCAGGACGACAAGTTGGCGGCACTCGCTTGCGCTCAAGCCCTTGATGGCAACCTCTGAGAGATTTCGGACCTGTCGCTGCAGGATTTGATGGACGCTGCGGCCCTCGCGGGCGGGATGGAGCGGGACACTCCGACGGTCGCCGGTGTCGGTCTGTGCGCGATCGGGGTGACGATCTTCAATGCGTGCGCGGGTGCAAGCAAGACTGTCAGTGACGCGCTCGTGCCATTTCAGGGACGTTCGCCTGTCGCGGCCTCCGGAGCGGTCGGAATCAGTGCGGCGAACAGGAGCGTTACGACTTCGTAGGAATCTGAATGACTGCGAGATCACTTGCTGTCGAGACTTCGGCCCCGCCCGTGCGATTACATCATTCCAACAGGCTTTTTAGCTCCGCCAAAGACCGAATGTAAAACGTTGCGTTATCACAACGCGGCACGCCCGGTCGCAGTATCTGCACCGTCTTGATGCCCAGCCGATTTCCCGCTTCAATTTCCGAATCTGGATTGTCGCCGACGACAAGTACTTCCTCGGGTTTGAGCTGGTGAGTCTTCAGAATTGCTTCAAAAAGGCCTTGCTTCCCCTCCCTGTCGGGCTCGTCGATGGCGTCGATGTGAATGGCTGTAAACAACCCCTTGAGCCCGAGCGCCCTGATCTTGCTTTCCTGAAGACGCCGGAAACCAGACGTAACCAGGAAGCGGTGAACCGGAAGCTCTGAAAGTACTGCCAGGTCGCCGTAGCCGTGCATCGGTTCCTTGACCTCGGTCGTGACGAATACCTTCCAACCCGCAGCAAGCATCTCCGCGGAAAACCCGTATTTGGCGGCAACCCAATCCAGCGGATGCCGCCAGCAATCAGAGAAGGCCTCTTTCAGACATCCCCCAGAGAGCGTCCCACGATTTGCCGTCCTCATTGCATCGAACGCGGGCTCAAAAAGCTGATCTCCCACCTCGCTCGCCGCCGCCAGGCAATTATCCAGGTCAAAGATGAGGGCCTTCGTCATTAGTTGAACGAATTGTAGATTCGGGTTGGCGATTCTGAAGCTTAAAACCCGCTCGACGATGGGTTACTACCGGTTGGTTCCCCTTCTTCCCCCTGACGACTGGCGAACTCGGGAGTCTCCATCTCCACTCCGCCCCAGAGAAACAGGCTGGCATTCAAAATGGCCAGGCAGCTAACCGGCTGCTCGATGGTTTTTGCCATACTGCGCCCGCTGATCAGAGGCGTCCATTCGCGCTACTGCCAAAAAGATTTCTCCCTTGAGCGAATTTTCCTTGAACACTTCGACGCATGCCTTTCCCAAAGCATCTCTAATTTCTGCCCCGCTTTCTCCTGTAAAGGTGCCCGCTAGAAGAGCCGTTGGACGATTTTCCTGTCTGGAGTGCTCCGAAGCGGGTCGTTTCAATCCCAACGTTTCAAACGCCGCGCAAACGTTTTCGTAATTGCCCGACGTCCCATTCTTGATTTCAACAGAAACAGTAACAAGGTAGCTCATGGGGAGGCCTGATCGAGGTCGCATGAGATACAAATCAATTGCTTCCGTCAACCCGAATTCGTTCGTTCTTCGATCTTTGGCGTGATGAAAATCCGTGAAAGGAAGCCGGCGGTCTGACCTGATAAGAAAGGCAGTGCTCACCCCGATATGCAGTCGTCGTGTCTGATGGTAAGAGTGAGTCTGCCCCACAAGGCAGGCCCGTCCCGGAGAGATCAAAGTATCTCCCTGGCGGGCTGGCCGGGCGAATGTCTTCCGCGGGATGCCGCTCCAGGCGGAGAGATCCGGCAAGAGGTCAATTTCTGGCGACTGCCGCCCCCTTTTTGGCCGTTTTGGTTCCGATGATAATTGGAGCCCGGGTCAGGGATGCTGAGCGCCCTGAGCTTCCACATAGACGCTGTAGAGCGACCGGCCGGCGGTGATGAACAGCCGGTTCTTCTTCACGCCGCCGAAACAGAAGTTCGCGCAAGTCTCCGGCAGATGGATCTGTCCCGTCAAGTTACCGTCGGGACTGTAACAGTGCACACCGTCGAAGCCGGCGCCGCCGCCGCCGGCTGCCGACCACAGATTGCCTTCACGGTCGGTGCGGATGCCGTCGGAGCCGCCTGGGCTCATCTCGACGAATACCCGCCCGTTGACCGGTGTCGTCCCGTCCATGTCGAAAATCCGGATGTGCCCAATGTCCACCACATACAGCAGCGACTCCTCTGGGGAGAAGCAGATGCCATTCGGCCGGTCCATGTCAGCGATGACCGGCAATCCCTCCCCGGTGTCGGCATCGATGCGAAAAACGTAACGGGGAATTTCTTTGACGGCCTTGTCTCCCTCGTAGTTGCCCTCGATTCCCCAGCCTGGATCGGTGAACCACACCGACCCGTCGAAGTGCACCGTGACGTCGTTGGGTGCGTTCAACGGCTTTCCCGCCCCAGTTGTTCATCAGGACCGTGATGGTGCCGTTGTGTTCTGTGCGGGTGACACGTCGGGTCAGGTGCTCGCAGGTTACCAGTCGCCCTTGCCTGTCCCGGGTGTTTCCGTTGCTGTTGTTCGAGGGCTGACGGTATACCGTCACATCGCCAGTGACCTCACTCCAACAGAGCATCCGGTTGTTGGGGACGTCTTCCAGGATAATGTCAGCCGCTAAGAGAAACCTTCATTCGATGATCCTTCGATAGAGGGCCGGCGAAAACGAGTTTCCGGTTCTGGATTCCAGCGAGAGTTGCCCGGCAAGCATCTGCTTTAAGAGTCTTTCCAATTTGCGCCGATTGCTTTCCGGCCGTGGGACGCTCGTTGGTTTCCTCCTGCTTCGTAAGGTGTTTTTCATTGCTTCAAATTTTGCGCCTTCTCGGAAAGCGAGACCCACGTTCCACATGATTGCTGCTTCGTACTTCCTTTCTTACGTTGCCATCCGTCCTCGGGCGGCAAACCCAACGCTTTTACTAAATCATGCTCCTGATCGTTTTAAAAATATATCTTTCATGCCGCTACGATATGATCTGTATATGGTCACGTTCTTTTCGTGGAGGTTCAATTTCTTCCTCAGGGAGCGTTGGTGGCAGACCATCCTCAATCGTCACGTTCCCTCTGATCCCCGGCTCCAGGAGATGGAGATAGGCGAGATCAAATTGGTTTAGCTGCTGACCAACAGAGCCAAAGACCGCGTCGGGGTTGCTATCCGACATCCCGGGGAATTGCGTGCCGGGCGAAAGCCGCACGCCGACACGGTCACCATCCCAAGCCGAAACGACTCCAGGCCGTTAGGCAGGTCGGCTGAGTTCCATCAGAGAGAGCATCTGCGCCGCCCAGCCCTTAAACCACTCTCGCAAAATTCATTTCCCTATTTCACGACCCCGGAAGATTGCGAAGAGCCGTCCTGAGGTGAGTGCGGTCAGCCAGTTTGTGCAGGAGGGGTCCGTGCTCTTTAAATTCCACGACGCTAACGCTTGCTACGGGGCATCCCAGTCGAACGCGAAATCGACCGACGTCTATTCCGAGCAACGCGCAGAGTATGATTCGAATCGTGGATTTGTGAGAGACGACCAGGACGTCTCCCTTGGGAACGACCGACCTGATCTCATTGATGACACGCATTGCCCTCTCTGCCGTCGCCACGGCGGTCTCTCCACCTGTCGGCGCGTTCCACGCGGGATCGGCCAACCATCTGAGGTAGTCGTCGTGGAAAGACCCTAGCGCTTCCGCTCGAGTCTTTCCCTCCCATTCGCCGAATGCAATTTCCGTCAGGCCGTCTCTTAATTCCGGCCGAATTCCCAGCGCTTCGCAGATCGGAGCCGCGGTCGCTCGCGTTCGAAGCAAGGGGCTGCAGTATACCGCCTTGAACGGAACGTCACGGTAGGCGGTTGCAAAGTCTTCCGCCATCTGACGCCCTTCAACGGTCAGCTCCGGATCAGCCGCTGCGCCGCTCAGAAGATCTTCGCGGCTGAACGGCGTCTCACCATGGCGAAGAAAATATAGAGTCAACGACATAACCTGGAACTTTGACCGCTCTCCCCGACTATCAGTTGCGTTTTGAGAGGGGAAGAACTCTTCAATTTGGCGGGCAATCTCGATTTGACACGCTATCGGCTCAATGCCACACAATTACTCTATATATATTAATAGAGTATGCAATGCGCATATGCTACATTGTCGGCATCACCCCGCTGGACACACCACTAACCTCTAGTCGATTTATGAAGGTTGACGCCGATCAATTACTCAAAGAAGCCCGTGCCCTCGCTGAGCAAAAGCGCCGCCCGGCGAGCAAACTGGCGCCCTACCGGGATTTCATCGTCAATGCCGTCAAGGAAGGCATTCCTCTAACTGCGGTCCGCTCAATCCTCAAAACCCGGTGTAAGCTTGAAGTCAGCTACAACAACCTGCGAGGCTGGATTCATCGTCAGCCGGAATTTCGCGAATCCGCCCAAGCCGATGACTTCGCCCGTTCACAGGTTACGCTGTCGGAATGAGGGCCACGCTTAGGGAAGTAGCGGAGCTTGCGAAAGTTTCGATAGCTACGGCCTCCATGGCCTTAAACCGGGGAGAGGTTAAGGAATCCACACGCAAGCGGGTGCTGGAGTGCGCCAAGCAGCTGAACTACGTGCCCAATCGCATCGGGCGCACGCTGAACACCGGCAAGTCAAACACCATCGCTTTGCTGATGATGACCTCGGTTGAAATAACAAACATCGTTCACAAGACCTCGCTCTTTTACTATTTGCAGCAGGGCGTTCTGGCAGTGGGATACCAGGCCAACTACAGCCTGCGGCTCGATGTCAAATCGCATGAAGATCCCGACCTGATGGATTACTTCGAGCGCGTTGTGGGAGACCGGACCCTCGACGGCATCATCATCGTCCCGCAATACCTTCGCGACTACCCCTTTCTCTATCCCCTTCGACAACGCTCGTTCCCTTACGTGATGATGCGGCCGGCCTGCTTTGGAGCTGACGTAAACTATGTGGATCTGGATAATTACCACGGCGGACAGTTGGTCGCACAGCAGTTTGCCAAACGCGGATGCCGGCGAGTGGCAATGATCAATGGGCCCGAAACGCACGTCGATGCGATCGAGCGCGAGCGGGGGTTTTTTGAAGGCCTCATCGCGGCGGGGGTCAGAAAGGCAACCAAGCGCTACGGCGACTTTACGATTCCGAGTGGCACGACCGCCATGGAAAGCATTCTCACGGAATTCGCGCCGGACGGTGTTTTTTGCGCCAATGACTACATGGCCGCCGGGGCGATGAAGGTTCTCCGAGGGCGGGGATTGGTGATCCCCGACGACGTTGCTGTGGTGGGATATGACAACACCGACCTTTGCCTCGCTTTGGATCCCACCCTGACCACGGTGGATTACCGCGCGGCCGAGGTCGGCCGGTGCATGGCTACGCAACTGCTTGCGTTGGTGAGCGGCAAGGTTAGGAAAGTGAACGAAGTTGTCCGTCCTCTTTTGGTGGAAAGGCAATCGCACCTAAAGCGTGCGTAACCGCCCGGTGCGGTACGCGGCGACCCCCTAATGAGGAAAGCGCTCTGCGCTTGATCCGGGCGCTGGCGGTCGAAATCCACGAAGACTGGATGGAAGCCCACCGTTATCTGAACATGGAAATGCTACGCGAACAAAGAAAACGACTTCAACTCCTGGAGGCCGCCTAAAGTGAATGCGACGGCTTGCTCACAAACCGGTTGCTCTGGCTTGGCGCCAGCGCCGCAGCTGTGCCCCTACGGGGCTGCGGTTGCCGCAACCTCGCCCTCCCGGGCGTTTATGAACAAGCCTTACCCTTTGCCCCGCTCTCACATGATTCCCCTTTTGCTGAACTTGACGCACACAACTTCGGAAAAGAAAAATGTGAATGTCTTCCGAAGCCCGAGAGGGCCTGGCTGCCCATTCTGCGTAAACCGCAGGTACTGAGAGGAAAGGATAGCCCTCTTTCGATCACCTCTGTTGATAAACAACCCCCTGTGTGAGGATTTCGTCCGAATCGTTCTCGTCGGTCGGATTTCGAAGTGAAAGCGGGGGAAATACCCTCATCGATCGCAATTTGTGGCTGAAGAATGCGGCGAAGGCAATCTCGAAAGGCATCGTTGCCGCATAGGCAACCCGACCGGTGGGGTTCGACAAATTTGTCCATATAAGCGGCATCAATTGCAGGATTGCGAAGACGGCAAGCATGCGATAGCTCGCTGGCCCGCGCGCCATTGCGATAACCACGCCCCCAAAAGCCAAAAGGAAAAGCAGCGGAAAATGTAGGTCGGCCCGCACGGGAATAACAAATCCGACATTCCATAGCCCCAAAAGCGCTCGGCAGGCGGCATCTCCAATCGAGTGCGTCAGGGCGTAATCCCTGAAGTGATAGCTCGCAAACGCCTCTCCCGAATGTCCCTCTTTGTAAGTATCCACCCAGAGATAGTTCGACAAATATCCATGGTGGACGGGATTGCCAAACGCCCGCAGCCTGGGAACCCAACTCGGCGTCGTGATGAGGATGAAGAGCAAAAGGGCGGCGGCATAGAGTCCTGCCTTGCGTAAAATGTTCCGCGCGCTCGCAACTTGCCGCGTCGCGAAGAAGTTGACTAACTCCCAAACGGCAAGCGCACCTCCAAGAGATAACATGACGATGAGGCCGTTACAACGCGTGAGATAGTCCAGGCCGGCTGCAGACGCCACAACCAGGAGCTGGATCGGGCGGCGATCGCGAAGGTAAGTCAGAAGCGCAAAGATCATACTAATCATGAGGAAGATATGGAGTGGCTCCGTCATGAGATGTCTCGTTGTCTGGGCGATTAGGAATGGGTTGATCAGGCAGAGCGAGCCGATCAGCGCGGCAATAACCCGGCTGGCATGCAAATGAAGCACGGCCGCATATGCGACGAGGAATCCCGCGGTTGCGAAGGCAATATTGACCACTGCGAGCCAGAAATAATCCTCGCCTTTGAATCGAATGACGGATGCGAGTGCCGCCGGGTAAAGCGGCTGGCGATGCGGACGGCGGCTGACGTAATCCATCGAAAAATTCCCGTCCGCGAAGTCCGAAGCAATCTGGAGGTAATGGTTGGAATCCTCGCTGATCAGGTTGGCTCGGTCCTTCGGCTCCTGGAGCGTTTGACGGAGAATGATCACGCTGACGAGTACATACCCAATGGTCATCAGGGGCACGAAGATCCCCGGCGCGAGCATCCGGTGAACCTGCTGGGCAGCCAGAGTGAAATAGGAAGCAATGAACGCTCTGAAGTAAGCGGGATTGTGCTTTGCTTTAGGGTTGCTTTGTAAAGGCATTTACTCGGAACGATTTTTCCTGGAAACGCTTGATACGTCAATAGTTGTGTTCCTTGGCGTATTAACGATAGGCCTATCGCGTTTCTTGAGTTCCCCTTTTCAAAAAGTTCTCGCGTCACAACCGACGAGCCAGCTTACGGTGACCACGGCTTTACGCTGCTGCTGGAGCCGCTGCGGCGTCGCCTCCACTACCATTTTCGAGTCAGTGGAAGCTTCCATCGAAGAAGGGGCCGATATCGTGCCGAGCCCACGGCAAGAAAAAGGCTCAATTCCAATCTTCCATCAAAGTTCATGACACGCTCTGGAGTGTTGCCTTCCGGTGCCGGCCTAAAAGAATCGGGCTTGGCACAAGGACAGAAAGCGCCTTCGGCTTTGGTGCGCAAACTTCCTGCTGATCTTGAGTATTTCCTGGGCCGGCGCGCGTCAAAATCACGATCTGGCACACGCATATATGGGGCATTCACCCCATTTGCCGCCTGACTTGGACATGTTGAATTATTGTAGCGTTCAATAACTGAAACGTATCAGGTCGTTATTCGCACAAGAAGGCGCCATTGTAAAAAATGTTCTAGGAGATTTAACGGAATTACTCTATAAAAAGTAGATTTCTTGTCTATTTGACATTTATTTTTCTTGCGCGATATTATCGAAATAGCTAAAACGTTTGTATTATCATGATCCCCCCGATGTGCGCAGAACCCATTTTGATTTCAATGGCCTGGGCCGCCGCGTGTGCCGTGAGCTGGAAGGCGTTTTCGAAGAAACCGAGCCTTCTCAACTTGAACTCTTGAGCAAGGAGCTTTTGGCTGCCCAGCACATCGTGTGCTTCGGCGTAGGCCGTGAAGGCCTGATGATGGAGGCCATCGCCATGCGTCTGATGCACGCGGGCTTTAAATCTTACGTCGTGGGCGAAATGGTGACACCGCCGGTGGGTCCCGGGGACCTTTTTCTTGTCAGTGCCGGGCCGGGGCATTTTCCCACTGTGGAGACGCTATTAAACGTGGCACGAGAGGCTGGTGGCCGCACGGCTGCCATCACCGCTCAGCCTGCGCGTGCCGCACAGATGCCGGTTGACGTTTTGATCCATTTGCCCGCGCAAACCATGGTGGACATAGCTGCCGGCCGCAGCATTCTGACGATGGGCACTCATTACGAGGTCTCGCTCCTGCTTTTTGGCGATCTGCTGGTGATGCGCCTGCTGGAGCTGACCAACCAAAAGCGCGAAGACATGTACACCCGGTACAGCAACATGAAGTGAAGCTCCCGGGGAACCGCCTGATTCAACACTACCCTACAAACACCCTAAACCAAAAAAGCAATCCTCTATGAAAACAAATATTCTACTGGCCGCTGCGCTTGCCGCGTCCCTTTTGTCCACAGCCCGCTTAGCGATCGCTGAACCTGCTGATAAAATCGAATCCGTCGATTTGGAAAAGACCTTCGGCCCCGTACCCGCACCAAAGGATCCGGTGCGGTTTGCTTACGTCACCAAAACTCTGATCAATGAATTTTGGCAGGACGTTGCTGCGGGCATCAAGAGCGAGACCGGCAAATACAACATCAAGTTCGACGCGCAGGCTGCCAAGGACGAGTCTTCGCTCGTCGAGCAGCTTAACCTGGCTCAGACCATTCTCTCCCAGAAGCCAACCGCCCTTTTGCTTTCGCCCCAGTCGGATTCAAACTTGGTGCCGGCGGTCCAGGCGGCCAAGAAAAATAATATACCCGACCGTCGTCATCGATGATGCGCGAACCGAAGGCGCCAACAGTTACGTCGGAACCGACCAGGTCGCCATCGGGGCCAAGGCGGCGGAATTCCTCCACCAACTCTATCCCGACGGTGGAAAAGTCGCTCAGATTGAAGGTCAGGCAGGCTCCCCCAATGCGCGGGCACGCATTAAGGGCTTCACGGAGACGCTCAAGAAATACGACAACCTCAAGCTGGTCGCGAGTCAACCGGGTAATTGGGACCGCATGACGGCGCTCAACGCCACGTCCAACATCCTGCGCCAGCATCCCGACCTCGTGGGTATCTACGCCAATAACGACGGCATGGCGCTCGGCGTGGTCGAAGCAGTTAAGAAGGCTGGGAAACTAAAGCAGGTCGCGGTGGTCGGCACTGACGGCATCCGTGAAGCGAAACGCTCCATCGGTGATGGCGAGATGCGCGCAACGGTGGCTGAGTTTCCCTACGAAGAAGGCAAACTCGGAGTGGAAGTGGCGTTGCGCATCCTGGGCGGTCAAGCCATCCCGCCGTGGGTCGTGTCACCTCAAGCCGTCATAACCGCCGACAACGTCAAGGACTTCCCCAATCCTCCTGAATTCCAAAAGTAAGAGGGTATGTCCGATTCGCCGGAAGGAAAAGCCGAGATGTCAGACGTCAAACCGAAGATCCTCCTTCAAGCGCGAGGCATCACCAAAGCGTTCTCCGGGGTTCAAGCGTTAAAGGGCGTGGATTTTGATCTTAGGGCCGGGGAAGTCCACGCCCTGATGGGGGAGAACGGAGCGGGCAAGTCGACGCTGATGAAGATCCTCTTCGGAGTGCAGCAGCCCGATTCCGGCACGATCGAGATCGAAGGCCACGGCGCAGTCACGATCCAGGACCCTCGGCACGCGCTGGCCCTCGGCGTTGGCTTGGTGAGCCAGGAGCCGAGCCTTATTCCTCAACTTGACGTCGCGCAAAACATCTTCCTCGGAAAAACCGAAGCCGCCCTCGGTATTGTTCCGCGCAGTCAGTTTCAGGCGAAAGCGCGCGAGATTCTGAAGCCGATAGCCCCCCGGCTTCCGGTCACGGCCCGTGTGTCTTCTCTCGGCATGGCGGATATGCAGGTCGTTGAGATCGCACGCACGCTGGCGCGGGGCGGCCAGATTATTGCCTTCGACGAGCCCACATCCAGCTTGACGCCTGCGGAGCGAGACGGCTTGTTCGACCTGATCCGAAATTTAAAACGGGGCGGCAGGGGAATTGTCTACATTACGCACCGCATGCCGGAAGTCTATGCGATCACGGACAGGGTCACCGTGCTTCGGGACGGTCAGTTGGTAGCCAGCCTGGCTACAAGCGAAGTAAGTCCAGAGGATCTCATCGACATGATCGCCGGACGCCGGCTAGCCGACGAGCTGATGCACCCCGTACACCGAGAGGCCCACGGCGGCAAGGAAGCCCTGAAACTCGAAGGGGTATCCGTTGCCGGAAAATTGCACGACATCGATCTCACTATCCACGGCGGTGAAATCTTCGGCCTTGCCGGGCTCGTTGGCTCCGGCAGGACAGAGCTCGTGCGGTGCATCTTTGGGGCCGATCCCAAGGACGCCGGTACGATTCGCGTAAACGGAGTACCCATCGAGATTCGGCAACCCTCGGACGCAAAGGCGGCCGGAATCGCCTTGATACCGGAAGACCGCCGCAAACAGGGACTCGTGCCCGTGATGGACGTGGAACGCAATTTTGGTCTCGCCAATTATGGGCAATACGCCCCCTCGGGGATCTTGCGGCTCAAACAGCGGCGTAAAGACATCGAGCGCTACATCCAGGAAATGGCGATTCGCCCACGTCTCGCAGGTGTCCGCATTCGCAACCTTTCGGGCGGCAACCAACAGAAGGTGATCATCGCACGATGGCTTCAGTCAGGGGCCCGGATCTTCCTCTTTGATGAGCCGACCCGAGGCATCGACGTGGGCGCCAAGTTTGAAATCCACGAACTGATGCGTCGCCTCGCCAAGGAAGGCTGTGCCATTCTGGTGATTTCCTCGGAATTGCCCGAGGTCATGGCACTTAGCGATAGGATTGGAGTCATGCGCGGAGGCCGTCTGGTCCAAACCATCGATGACTGTTCCGGTCTAACAGAAGACGCACTTATGAAATACGCTAGCGGGGAGGTTAAATTAGTATGAGCAACGTACCTTTAGATAAAAACTCAGAGAAGCCTCCCAAAGAGTCACAAGCTGTCGTCCCCCCGAAAAAGGGCGACCAGCTTGAATGGGTCAGACGCGCGAGTGTCGGCGCCGGCGTTACGCTCCTTTTCGTGGTCTTCTCTGTGCTTACCAGCAGCTTCTACCAACCAGCAAACATCCTGGACATCCTGCTGCAATCCTCGATCAACACGATGATTGCCGTCGGCATGACCCTGGTCATCATGACTCGGGGAATCGACCTCTCTGTAGGATCGATGGTGGGTCTTACCAGCATGATCACTGCCAGCGTGCTGCCTCACAACCTCTTTCTGGGAATAGCGGCCGGTATGTTGATGGGCCTCGTCTGCGGTTTGATTAATGGACTCATGATTGCCAAGCTTAAGCTGCCTGACTTCATCGTGACGCTCGGGATGCTTAGCATCTTCCGTGGGGCGGCCCTGATCTACACGGACGGCAAACCCATCTATGGCATCGACGAAACGTTTCGATCCATCTTCGCCGGCGAACTCTTCGGCATTCCGACACCGGTACTCCTTGCGGTGGCGATCGCTGTCGCCGCGTTCCTCCTCGTGAAATACACCGCCTTGGGTGAGCAAATCATTGCGGTGGGCGGAAACGAAGAGGCGGCCCGGCTCTCCGGAATCAACACCGACCGCGTGAAGATTTGCGTTTATGCCCTTTCTGGTTTGCTTTCGGCCGTTGCGGGTTTCGTCCTCATTGGCCGGGTCGGCGCCGCCGAGCCCATTGGCGGCAACGGGTTCGAGTTGCAGGCGATAGGCGCGGCCGTCATTGGTGGCGCAAGTCTGTTCGGCGGCGAGGGCAACCCTCTGGGCTCTCTCATCGGCGCTCTGACCCTGGGCGCGATGCAGAACGGCCTGACGTTAATGAACGTGCCGTCCTTCTGGCAGTTCGTCGCGACCGGCGCAGTCGTGATCCTGGCGGTGTTTGTCGACCAGGCCACACGGAAACGCCAATAGGGCTCGCCCGAGTTAAACGTCACGGACGACTGTGCAAGCTCCACTCGAAAATCAACTGGCTGGGCGAGAGGCCCGCGGTGAGCGCCCTGTGCCGGTTGCGCAGTCTGTGATCGATCCACACCATCACCTTTGGGATCTCGGGCGTAACAAATACCCGTGGCTCCAGGAGCATCTCCTGGCGCCGCGGCTGGAAGGCGACGTGAGCCCGATTGCCAAGGACTACCTGCTGAAAGATTACCTCGCGGATGCCCGCAACCAGAACGTTGTCAAATCGGTGCACATCGAGACCGGATGGGATCCCGTCGAATCCAGTAGGCGAAACAGAATGGCTGCAACAGATGGCGGACAAGCACGGCTTTCCCCACGGGATCGTCGCGCGTGCGACGTTGGATGCCCCGGACGTGGAGCAAATCCTGGAGGGTCACGCCCGGTACAAGAACGTTCGCGGAATTCGCCACGCGATAAACTGGCATCCTGATCCCGCAAAGACCTACGTGAACCGTCCCGATTTGATCAGGACGGACGCGTGGCGGCGCGGGTTTGGGCTTCTCCGGCGCTTTAACCTCTCCTTTGACCTTCAGCTCTATCCTGCCCAAATGGCTGACGCCGCGGCGCTCGCCCAGGCTTACCCTGATGTCCTCATCATCCTAAACCACGCGGGCATGCCCGTGGATCGGGACGAGGAAGGCATTGGCCTTTGGCGGAGCGGCATGCAGCAACTGGCCGCCGCCGCCAACGTGGTGGTGAAAATCTCGGGTCTGGGAATAGTCGACTGGAACTGGACGGTGGAAAGCATCCGGCCCTTTGTCCTGCAAACGATCGAGGCCTTCGGCGTTTCCCGCTGCATGTTCGCCAGCAACTTTCCCGTCGACAAGCTTTACAGCGACTTTGACACCCTCTACGCGGCCTTTCGCGAAATCACTGCACCCTTTAGCGCCGAGGAACGTCGAATGCTGTTTCACGATAACGCCGCGCGTTACTACCGGCTTTTGGACGTTTCGGAACGACCCCTGAATGCAAATCCCAGCTACGCAGCTTTGTCTTTATGAAATACGCTACCAGATTAAATTCGTTTGCCAGTCGGCCTGAAAAGTGTTGGGGAGCGGCAAACTACAAGCCAAGCGCGCTGGAATTGATTCAGCGCGCGAGCAAGGTCAAGGGACTCTCTGAAGTCGACCTGAACTTTCCGGATCACTTCGCCGGCACTACTCCGGAAGGGATCATTTCCGCTGCTCGCGACCTGGGATTGACAGTCAACGGACTCGCGATGCGTTACTACTCGGACCCAGGGTTCAAACTCGGCGCATTCACCAACTCGGATTCGCGCGTTCGCCGGAGCCGCAATCGATCTAACCAAGAGAGCGATGGACGTTCTCGAGCAAACGGGCGGAGATCTCCTTACGATTTGGCTCGGGCAGGACGGCTGGGAGTATCCTTTTCAGGTCGACTACGAAACAATATGGAAGGCGGAAATCGAAGGTATTCGGGAAGTCGCCGATCATAACCCTCGCATCAAGGTAAGTATCGAATACAAGCCCAACGAGCCGCGCTCCTTCAGCCTGCTGTCAAATCTCGGCACGACACTGCTTGCCATCAAAGAGATCGATCGTCCCAATCTTGGGGTGACGTTCGATTTCGCTCACGTTCTTTACGCGGGTGAGCTCCCGGCATTTGCGGCTGCGATGATCGAGCGCCACAGCCAGCTTTTGGGGATCCACCTTAACGACGGCTACGGTCGCCGCGACGACGGATTGATGGTTGGTACCGTTAATTTCATGCAAACCCTGGAGGTGTTGTTCCAACTCATCCGGAAGGGATTCGACGGCGTCATCTACTTCGACACTTTTCCCGATGTGACCGGCTTGGACCCGGTTGGGGAATGCGAGAACAATATCGCCATGGTAAATGACCTGTGGGAATTGGCAAAGGGGCTAACAGGGCAATCCGGCCTATTGGAAGCCATTGACCGTCAGGATGCGGTGGCTAGTCAGGATTTCATTCGACGAGCCATTTTTGGACATAAGGGTGCGGCAAACGTCGCTACCAACTAGGAGGGCCGCGCTACTCAAATAAACGATGCAGCGGTGGTTGGTGGCTCCATTGCTTAAAAGAACAAAAAAGCCACTTAACAACGTGAAGTTTGGAGAAAGAAAACAATGAAATTATTACAAGATCGAGTCGCGGTCATCTCAGGTGCGGCGACGCAAAAGGGTATCGGACTGGCCACTGCGCAGCTTTTTGCGGAACACGGGGCTTCCGTGGCGCTCCTGGACCTCGAACGGCAGGAACCGCAGCGGGTTGCAGCCACCATCGGAGACGCCCATCGTGGCTACGTGTGTGACGTCACTAAGAAAGATCAATGCGAAGGCGTGGCGCAACAGATAATCAAGGATTTTGGCAAGGTGGACATCTTGATCAATAATGCAGGCATCACACAACCCATCCGCATCATGGGCATTGAACCCCATCACTATGACGCGGTGTTGGATGTCAACTTGAGAGGCATGTTATACCTCTCCCAGGCCTTTATCCCGCACATGATCAGCCGCGGTCGAGGCTCAATCGCTTCGACATCCTCGGTTTCGGCATTGACGGGCGGAGGGTTCTTTGGCGGGCCGCATTACTCTGCGGCAAAAGCCGGCATGCTCGGTTTGACCAAGGACATGGCGCGCGAGCTTGGGCCCAAGGGCATTCGGGTCAATGCGGTGGCCCCTGGAATGGTCGACACCGAGATCCGCGGCGATCTGATGAGTCAGGAGATCTTTGACAAAATACTGAGCACGATCCCGATGGGACGTATTGCAAGCCCAACAGAGATCGGGAACATCTTTTTGTTCCTGGCCTCGGACCTCTCCTCGTTTGTCACCGGTGCGACCATCGACGTAAACGGCGGAATGTACATTCGTTAGAGCTTCTGAAGACGAATGCGGGAATCACACAGCCCATCCGCATCATGGGCATTGAGCCCCATCACTATGACGCGGTGTTGGATGTCAACTTGAGAGGCATGTTATACCTCTCCCAGGCCTTCATCCCGCACATGATCAGTCGCGGTAGTGGCTCAATCGCTTCGACATCCTCGGTTTCGGCATTGACGGGCGGAGGGTTCTTTGGCGGACCGCATTACTCTGCGGCAAAAGCCGGCATGCTGGGCTTGACCAAGGACATGGCTCGCGAACTCGGGCCCAAGGGCATTCGGGTCAATGCGGTGGCTCCCGGAATGGTCGATACCGAAATCCGCGGCGATCTGATGAGTCAGGAGATCTTTGACAAAATCTTGAGCACGATCCCGATGGGGCGTATTGCGAGCCCCACAGAGATCGGGAACATCTTTTTGTTCCTGGCCTCGGACCTCTCCTCGTTTGTCACCGGTGCGACCATCGACGTAAACGGCGGAATGTACATTCGTTAGGAGAGTCGTGAAAGGCTCGCCGGGAAAAAGCATTGCAATGTTATGACCGCAAAAAGCAACGAGGAAGAGACGCGTGCCGCAGACGAGCAGGAATCACCGGGGATCTCGTCATCGGCTGTTGCAGTGCTCGGAAGCCTGCACCTTGACATCATGGTGCACGCCCCCGACCGGCCGAGAAAGGGCGAGACGTTACCCGGTAGCGCCTGGATGTACAAGGCAGGCGGCAAGGGAGGAAACCAGGCCGTTGCCGCCGCTCAGTTTGGCGCCCAGGCTTTCATGATCGGTCGCGTGGGCGATGACGATTTTGGTAAACGCCTGCTGAGTTATCTGCGGAGTGCCAAAGTCGATACGAAGCACGTGCGAGTCGACCCGGCGGCTGGTTCCGGAATGAGCGTGGCCATCATTGACGCCGAAGGCGATTACGGGGCCGTCATCGTTTCTGGCGCGAACCTGCAGATTTCTGAGGAAGACGTCCGTGAAGCCCTGGACGTCATCCAACGTGCCGGTGTTCTTGTGCTTCAGAACGAGATTCTCGACGCCATGAACCTTTTCGCTGCGCAGTTTGCCAAAGCTCACGGCGTCCGGGTCGTTCTAAACGCAGCGCCGGCCCGACCTCTTGACCCCAAGTTGCTTGAGAACGTCGATATCCTGGTCGTCAACGCCATTGAGGCCGAGATGATGTGCGGCGTCGCGGTGGCGAGCCTCGCTGCAGCCGCGGAAGCGGCCACGCGGCTATCAAGCCAGACCACCAATGTAATCGTCACGGCAGGTGGCATGGGCCTCGCGGTTGCGGAGTGGGGGCAACCGTCTCAGGCCCAAGCAGCTCATGCCGTCAATTTAGTCGACACACACGGCGCCGGAGATGCGTTCATAGGGGCGCTCGCCGCCCGGTTGGTCGAGGGTTCCTCGCTTCTCGAAGCCACCCGCTTTGCCAATGCCGCGGCATCGCTTTTTGTCAGCACACCGGCCGACCAGAAGAAATCAGTCACATTCGACCGGGTAGCGCGATTTCTCTCTGAAAATTTATCACACGTTAACCAAGAGGCACCGCATGCTTAAAAATATTTCCTCCGTCATCAGCCCTGATCTTCTGTGGCTGCTGGCTTCCATGGGTCACGGCGAAGACCTGGTACTCGTCGATCGTAATTTCCCCGCCATCCAGGTTGCCAAACAGACATCGACGGGACGGCTTATTGAACTAGCCGGCCTCAACATCCCGCAGGCCACGCGTGCCATTCTCTCCCTCATGCCGCTCGACCACTTCGTCGAGGAACCCGTCACACGCATGAGAGTCGTCGATGACCCGGACAGCTTTCTCGAGATCCAGAGGGAAGTGATCGAGATCGCCCGCGAGGCGGAATGTCGAGAGGTTAAGATGGGTGCCCTTGAGCGTTTTGCCTTCTATGAGGCCGCAAGCAAGGGCGCCGCGGTCGTGCGCACCTCCGAATTCCGTCCTTACGGCTGTTTCCTTTTTAAGATGGGCGTCATTGTTGACTCCAGATGACCGCTAATGTTCCAGATCTACAGATAGTAAGCACACGATCGCCCGTAACATTATTCCTCGACAGGGCAACCCCTTTCCTAAACCTAATGCTTAAAAGCCTCCACCTAAACCTACTTATGATAAAACCACGTTTCTCCAGGCACCTTGCCTTCATCTCTTTACTGTCCTTAACGCCCTTTGTAACCGTTTCTGGCCACGCGGCCGACAACGACGTGCCAGTCGTCGTGAAGATCGCCGGCATTCCTTGGTTTACCGCCATGGAGAAAGGCATCAAAGAGGCCGGCAAAGAAACCGGGCTTAACGCTAGTATGGTCGGCCCTACAACGGCCGACCCGGCGCAGCAAGTTCGGCTGGTGGAAGATTTGGTTGCTAAGAAAGTGAAGATCATTGCGGTGGTCCCCAACGATGCCACAGCGCTGGAGCCGGTGTTCAAGCGCGCCCAAGAGGCGGGCATTCCGGTCATTACCCACGAGTCGCCCGAACAACAGGGCAACACCTGGGACATCGAGATGATCGACAACAAGCAATTCGGGGAGTTGTACATGCAAAAGCTAGCCGAGTATATGGGTGAGGAAGGCGAGTATATGGTTGTCGTGGGCGGGTTGACCGTTCCGTTGCACAATGCATGGGCTGATAGCGCGATCGCCTACCAGAAAGAGCATTATCCAAAAATGAAGCTGGTGGCAGATCGTTTTGGCGTGGGAGAAAGCCTCGACGAAACGAAACGCGTTACCCAGGACACGATTCTGGGTCACCCGAATCTCAAAGGGGCGCTGGTTTATGGAAGTTCGGGTGTGGTCGGTGCCGCCCAAGCGGTGAAGGAAGCGGGTAAAAAGGAGCAGATCGCCGTGCTCGGCACCTGTTCGCCCTCCCAAGCCCGCAAATACGTGATGGACGGGACCATTCGCGAGAGCTACATCTGGAATCCCACGGAAGCTGGGAAGGCGATCGTCAACCTGGCGAAGCTGATAAGTGATGGCACCCCGATCGTCGACGGGATGGACTTCCCCGGTTTGGGTAAGGCCACGGTCGATCCGCAAAAAAGGGTGATTCGGGCGATCAAGATTCAGCCCATCAACAAGGATACGGTCGCGGAGTTGGCTGCGATGGGGCTGTGAGCGCCCCTGGAATCAGTGGCACGAAGCGCTATCCCATGAACGACGCATCAAATAGCCCTCAACGACAGGAGGCCAACACGCTCGCTTCGTCCCCAAGCGCGTCCGACTTCATCGAGTTGCGCGGCATCAGCAAGCGGTTCGGCGGGGTCCGCGCGCTGACCGACGTCAGCCTGTCGATTCTTTCCGGAGAAATCCACAGCCTGGCCGGGGAGAACGGGTGCGGCAAGAGCACTCTCATCAAGGTCCTTTCGGGCATTCACGTGCCCGATGAGGGCCAGATCATTCTCGAGGGCAAGGCCCATTCGCATTTGTCGCCCTCAGCCTCGCAGCACTTCGGGGTACAGATCATTTACCAGGACCTCTCGCTGTTTCCCAACCTCACAGTGGCGGAGAATATCGCATTCCGGCACCATGTTGAAGCGCCGATTCGCCTGGCGAACCCGCAAACGATGCGCAAGCAAGCGCAGGCGGTGATGGACCGGCTTAAGGTGTCTCTGCCGCTGGATGAACTTGTCGGGAGGCTTCCCATCGCCACGCGGCAACTGGTGGCGATCTGCCGCGCGCTGGCGGCGGAGGCGCGGCTGGTCGTTATGGATGAACCGACCGCGTCCCTGAGCCACAAGGAGGTCGAGGGGCTCCTGGCTGTCGTTCATGAGTTGAAACGCCAGAAGATTGCCAGCCTTTTCGTTAGTCACAGGCTCGACGAGGTGCTGGATATTGCCGAGCGGGTGACGGTGATGAGGGACGGCCGCAATTTTGGAACCTATCCGGTCAGCGATCTTGATCGGCGCCGCCTGGGCGAACTCATCACCGGTCACGTGTTTGAAAACATCATTAAAGCCCCGTTCGTCAGCAAGGCGGCTCCGGCGCTGGAGGTGCGCGGCCTAACATGCTCGGGCCAATACGCCGATATCGACTTCGAACTGCGGCCCGGGGAAATCCTGGGCCTTACCGGACGCATGGGCTCGGGACGCACCGAACTCGCCCTCTCGCTTTTCGGAATGAACCCTCCGGACGCCGGCGAGATTCGGGTCAACGGAAAACCGGTCCAATTCCACAATAACCGCGAGGCCATCCGCCAGGGCATCGCCTATGTTTCAGAAGACCGTCTTTCGCTGGGCTTGGTGATGCCGCAAACCATCGCGGACAACACCGTTATCTCGGTGTTGAACAGGCTGACGGGGCGGCTCGGTCTCATTGACGGCGCGCGTCGGGCTCAAACCATCGACCATTGGATTTTCAAGGAACTGCGCGTCAAGACAAAGACTGCAGAACGGCCAGTCCAACAGCTCTCGGGCGGCAACCAGCAACGAGTCGTGCTGTCCAAATGGCTCGCCACAGATCCCAAAGTGCTCATCCTGGATTCGCCCACTGTCGGCGTCGACATCGGCGCCAAAGCCGGAATTTTTCAGGTCGTCGATACGCTCGCGGCTCGCGGTCTGGCAATTCTCCTTATCTCGGATGAGGCGGATGAGATCTTGCATCAAAGCCACCGCATCCTGGTCATGAGCTCTGGAAAAATCGTAGGCGCCTACGAGCCGAATCGCATCACCGAGCAAGAACTTCGGGAAGTCATTTATGCCTGACAATCCATCATTTCTTAAGGTGGCATTTCGCCGCCACGAAGTCCAAATCGCGAGCATCGTCATCCTCATGGCCATCGTTTTTTCGGTCGTGTCGCCCGCATTCCTGACGAGAGGCAACCTCGTCAGCTTATTGGAAAACTATTCGGTGATGGCGATCATGGCGGCCGGCCTCCTGGTGGTGCTCATTTCGGGCGGGATCGACATTTCCTTTGCCGCCATCGCCGCGGTAACCCAATATCTTGTGGCGACAATCCTCATCCAAATGGGGGGAAATTGGATTGTCGCCTTTGCGCTGGCCGCGGTTTTCGGGTGTGTGCTCGGGGCGTTGAACGCCTTGCTGATCTACTACCTCCAGGCGCTCTCGGTAATCGTCACCATTTCGACGATGACCTTCTACTTTGCGATTCTGATGTTCGTGACGGACGGCAAGTCCCTTTACAATTTGCCGGACTGGTTCACGGACACCATTTCGCCTTTGGGAATCCCCTTCCCTGTGGCGGTGGCCGCGATCGTTCTCCTCTTCACCGCTTTTCTTCTGAACCGGCTTTCGATCGGCCGGCAGATCTACGGGCTGGGCGGCAACCCCGAGGGCGCCAAACGCATGGGGTGCAACCTCGTCGGCCTTCAGTGCTTCGTGTATGGCTACTCCGGTCTCACGGCGGCCATTGCCGGGTTGGTGCAGGCGCATAGGGTTGAGGAGGTGGTGCCCAGCGCCCTGATCGGCCGGGAGCTTGACGTGCTCGCGGCCGTCGTCCTGGGAGGCGCGAGCCTGCAAGGCGGCATCGGGACGGTCAGCGGAGCGGTCCTGGGCATTGTGCTCTTGGCGATCCTTCAGAATGGCCTCACGCTCCTGGGCGTATCCTCTTATTCTTTCGGATTTGTTACCGGCATCGTCATTCTCCTCAGCGTGAGCGCCACGGCCATCGCCGCCAAGCGCCAGCAAAAAAGGACCATTGGAAATGCCGCCTGAAGCCACTGCCACCAGCCCCTCACCGCCCGCCCGAGCTTCCTTTACGGATCTGCTCGCGCGGGATCCCACCGTCACGATGCTCGGCGCGTTAATCGTACTTGCCCTGCTCTGCTTTAGCGCGCTTGCCCCTAGTTTTCTCGCAGGAGACACGCTCCGCTCTGTCGCCTTTCAGATGCCCGAACTCGGAATCCTGGCGCTCGCCATGATGATCCCGCTGATGAGCGGAGGGCTCAACCTTGCAATCATCGCGACCGCCAATCTTTCCGCGCTGGTCATGGCGGCGATTCTTACCAAGATGTTGGGACCCGAGAGCCCGGCGCAGGCCGTTGTTGGGGTGATCGCGCTGGCGCTGGCGGCGGGGTTGCTGACCTCGTTGGTCGTCGGATTCATTACAGGGATGATCGTGGCGTTTTTGGGCGTGCACCCGATCCTGGTAACCCTCGGCACAATGACCGCTGTCAAAGGGATCGCTGTGTATGCCACTAGCGGCGGGGTCATTGGCGGTTTTCCGCCAGTGATCCTGTTTTTGGGCAACGGCACCTTGCTCGGATTTCCCGTGCCGATGATGATTTTCATCCTCTGCGCCATCTTCGTCGCGGTGATGATGAACCACGCGCCCTTCGGCGTATCCGTGCGCATGATCGGATCGAACGAAAAGGCCACCCGTTACTCGGGCGTGGCCACTGAATGGATGTTGGTGGGCGTGTATGTCGTGTCGAGCGTGCTCTGCTGGGTGGCGGCGGCGGTGATGATGGCGCGGTTCAACTCCGCGCGCGCCGGGTACGCGGAATCCTACCTGCTTATCACGATCCTGGCGGCGGTGCTTGGCGGGGTGGATCCCAACGGCGGCTTTGGCAAGGTGCTGGGGCTCTTTCTGTCACTCGTTTTGCTTCAGCTGATCTCTACCGGGTTCAACCTGCTGGGCTTTAGCCCGCATCTGACCCAGGCCATCTGGGGCGCCACGATGATTATCGCCATCGCCATCGCGCTTGTGCGCGACAAATGGATAGCCCGCCTGTGGCTAAAAAAGACGTAGCGCAATACGACAAAGCGCTTTTCCTGGATCTCTCCTCGACCGAAGAATTGGTTCTTTTTCGAAGACGGAAACGGCGTTGCTACGGCAGCAGCCCGACCTAAGATCGCCTAATTCCCAGATATGAAAAAGTTCGCCCTGTTTGCAGGTTTGTTAATCTCCTTAATCCTGGCCGACGGCGTTTTCGCGCAACAAACAAAGAAGTATAAAATCGGAGCACTGACGAAAAGTCTGGCCAACCCATATTTCCTCCGAATGAAGGAAGGCTATGACTATGCTCAAAGGAAGCTCGGAGTCGAAGTGGTGTTCGGCAGCACGCCGAAGGAAGAAGCAGACGTGGAGCAGCTCAACATCTTGCAGAGCTGGTTGGCCGAAGGCAGTTTGGCGGGTTACATTGTTACCCCGTTCCGACCGACTTCCCTCAACAGCGCCTTGACCAGGGCAAGTCACCAAAACCTTCCGATTATTAACATCGACGAGCTCATTCCGGAGGATGCCGCCAAGGCTGATGGCATCAAAATCGTTACCAGGATTGCTTCCAACAACGTAGAGGCTGGAAAACTGGACGCCCAGTTGGTGTTGAGTTCGGTCCCGAAAGGTTCGAATGTGGCGATCATCGAAGGCGACCCCGGAACCACCAGCAGCAGGGAGAGGGTGACGGGTTTCACCAACGCCGCCAAAGAAGGGGGACTTAACATCGTCGCGAGCCAACCCGCAAACTGGAATCGCAAAAAGGCCCGCGAGCTGGCGGCTAAAATCTTGAAGGGGGACCCCAACCTGAAGGCGATCTTCGTCGCAAACGACGACATGGCGCTGGGGGTAGTGCGGGCGGTTCAAGCGGCGGGCGCGACAGGAAAGGTAATGGTAGTGAGTGTGGACGGCACGCCCGACGCCATTGATGCGCTAAAACAGGGTCTGCTCACCGGGACGGTCGCACAGTACCCAGACGCAATGGCTTACATGGCCATCGAGACGATGGTCAAAAAACTGAACGGAGAGACAGTGCCCGAAAAGATCGCTTCACCCATAAAACTCATCACCAAGGACAACCTGTCGGATGCCGGAAAATATTACAAAGACGAGTAAGATCTGTCCCTCCAACCGTCAATTGAGGTCTCATGATACCCCCTTGCGAGAGAAAATACGCTAAGTTAACGTGAATGCCTATGTCCCTGAATAACCTTACAAGTGCCGAACTCAAGCAACTTATCCCGATCGTAGAGAGGAAGGAACGCGTCCAGGAAGAACTCAGAGAGATTGAATCCAAGCTCTCGACGAATCTGTCACCGGCCACTCAAACCGCCCGGATTCCTCGCGGAACGCGAAAGTCAAGAGGAGTGCGTGTCAGCAAACGGCCGCTCGAGGTGAAAGCCCCTAAATCAAAGCACCAACAGGCTGAAGCGAAGTCCGGTCGGAGACACAGAGCGTTGAGGGGGTTAATCTTGGCAGCTCTTCAAAAGGCAGACGGATCGGGCATTCCCATTAAAGACCTCTCGAGGACGCTTGGAGTGAAAGAGCAAAACCTTCACGTGTGGTTCAGCAGCACCGGGAGAAAAGTCAAAGGAATTATGAAGGTTAGTCCCGGTCGCTGGGCGTACGAGGGCAACTGAGCGGCAGCATATTCGCTCAGATTGATCCGGCTCCGATCCACATGCGATTGCAACCACCTGCCAACAGTGAGGCGATGAATACAACGATAGTCGGCACCAGATTGCGGGATGAAACCGGATCCGATTTCCTCGTAATCAATGTGCCTTGGAGGTGGCTCGCTTCGCCTGAAGTGGCACGTGAGAGGATCGCGGCGTTAAGCGCCTTCGAATTCTCTTATGTTTTCGCGATTCGCCGAACGGGCCGATGGCTCTACCTCGGCAGCGACTCATTGACTGCCATCTGTGAGTCCATACTCGGTCAGCAGCCAAAGTGGCAGGCGATTACCGTTTAGCCAAATATGGCGCTGATCAGCGAGAGAAGGTGCAATTCACCTTCGCGCCTCAGAAGGCTGCCACCTCTGCCAAAGTCCAGGGAGGTGTGAACCAGCGCATGAACGTCGTCGGAGAGCAGTACGGCCAGTCGGTCAGGTCGAATTTCCCGGTTGAAAATCAAATCAAACTTGCGTCGAGGAAATCAGCAGCTCTTCGCGAATGCTCGTTGGGAAGTGGATGCGCGAGTTTTCGAATTGCGGACTAACACTGCCACACCGGGCAAGAGTGACGCCTTGCACGTTCGCTTCCGCGACCACACCTTGAAGCTCTTCGACAAATGCCACCTGACGGTCATCGGATTTTCTGCTCTTCCGATTTCCCGGGCAAGAAAGTCACAATGACATGGGCATAGTGTTCTTCGGCATTGTCCTTACTTACGGTATTGCTTGTCGCTGACCTTCTCCAACCAATCGACGACCTTCCCATCGAGCTGTTCCTGAATGGCAACATGCGTCATGCCCGTTGTCGGCGCCGCGCCATGCCAGTGCTTTTCCCCGGGCGGGAACCACACCACATCGCCAGGCCGAATTTCCTCGATTGCGCCACCCTCGCGTTGCGCCCAGCCCAAGCCGGTGGTCACGATCAATGTCTGACCCAACGGATGCGTGTGCCATGCTGTTCGCGCGCCGGGCTCAAACGTGACAATGGCGCCGCTAACACGCGCGGGATCGGTTCCCTTAAACGGTGAGTCGATCCGCACCGTGCCGGTGAACCAATCGGCCGGGCCTTTGGCAGACGGTTGTGAACCATTTCTTTTAATTTCCATATGGAGCTCCTTTTTTTGAGTTAATGATGCAGTGGCTTGCGCACGTAGAATCGCCGGAGAGACGGCGGCGGCACCCACGACTTTTAAGAATTTGCGGCGAGCGCAGAGCATAGGGGTGCGTGACGCAGTCAATTATCGATGATATAAGGGCATCTTTATCAGTGTCCGACTTGTTTCTCCTCATCTGTGGGATATCGATCCCCCTGTAACTTAATCTTCGAGACGGCGTGATTAAGATCGCGCCATTCTTCAGGAGTCAATTCCAAGTCTACCGATCTCAGATTCTCTTCCAGACGTTCCAGCTTGGTTGTGCCCGGGATGGGAACGATCCAAGGTTTCTGAGCAAGCAGCCATGCAAACGCGACTTGGGCGGAGGTCGCTCCTTTCCGTTGGCCGAATGCATTGAGCAGATCCACGAGAACCCGGTTCGTTTTCATCGCCTCTGCGGTGAAGCGGGGCAAGGTGGCGCGGTTGTCGTTACTGCTCTCGAACTTCGTGTGTTCGTTCAAAGCGCCGGTCAGGTAACCTCTGCCGAGCGGGCTGTACGGAACAAAACCGATGCCGAGTTTTTCGAGTGTCGGCAGGACCTCCTCTTCCGGCTGCCTCCACATCAGGGAATACTCGCTTTGAACAGCGGCAAGAGGCTGAACGGCATGGGCGCGGCGGATCGTTTGTGCGCTCACTTCACAAAGACCGAAGTGCTTCACCTTCCCTTGCCGAATTAGATCCTTCACGGTCCCCGCTACATCCTCGATTGGCACGTTGGGGTCCAAGCGGTGCTGATAGAAGAGGTCAATCGTCTCGACCCTGAGCCGCTCGAGGGAGCCCTCGACTACCTGCTTGATGGACTCGGGCCGACTATTCAGCCCATTCAGGCCCAACTGCTTCCCGCTGGGTCCGAAATCGTGGCCGAATTTGGTGGCGATCACTACCTGGTCCCGGAAGGGGGCCAACGCTTCGCCCACCAATTCCTCGTTCGTGAACGGACCGTAGACCTGGGCAGTGTCGAAAAAGGTGACGCCGCGCTCCACTGCTTTACCGATCAGCGCTATCATTGCATTCCTGTCAGGGGCGGGGCCGCGATGGTAACTCATTCCCATGCAGCCGAGCCCGATAGCCGAAACTTCCAAGTTGCTGTTTCCAAGTTTGCGTGTTTTCATTTTGTAATGTCATTGTGCGCCTGAACGATTCAGGCGTAAAAGCAGTATCGCGCATCACCTGCTACGCAGCTCACGCAATAGTAAGGCGGAAATCGGCTGACCAACCTTCCCGAAACTGGTGAACTAAAGGGGGCACATTTTTGGGAGTTGCAAAAAGGGCAGAACTCCAAGGCCGGAACGGCCTTAGATAAGATCCTATTTCGCATTTGGTACCTTTGTTGGAATTTAACCAATAATGGAGAGCATTTCAAACCGGGGGCTGAAGAGCCGAGGCGTTGTTCCTTTGATAGGCTGGCGCCATCATGGAACACGATTCTCAGCCCGAAGTTTACTGTGTCCACGTCTGGATTCGGGGGATTCACCCGATGCTCTGGCGGCGCTTTCTCGTACGATCCGACAGCACCCTGGCCGATCTTCACGTCGTCTTGCAGATCGGCTTCGACTGGACGGATTTCCATCTCCATCGGTTTCGTATTCGCAAGAAAGACTACGCCGTGCCACGCCTTGGCGGGCTCGGCTGCCACGATGCACGGAAAATCAGGCTGGCCGACCTGCACTTTCGCGTCAATGAACGCTTCCTGTACGAGTATGATTTCTGCGATCTCTGGCAACACCAGGTGCGGATCGAGAAACGGTTGGAAGTAGAGACCGGCCGGTCCTATCCGGTGTGTGTGGGAGGTCAATGGGCCGGGCCACCGGAGGATTGCGGGGGACCGCAAGCGTTTCTGGATCGACGCGCGTCAGCGCCGTGGCGAGTCAGAGAGCTGCTTGATGACCTATTGAAAGACATCGAAGCTGGGGATACTGACGCTCTCGATTACCTCCTCGAGGAGCTGCAGCCTTGGCAAGAGTGGCTCATGCTGCATCGCTTTGACCGACGGAAGGTAAATCGCCGACTTCGGCAATATGGGGGAGGCTCGCCGCAGTCGATGAACTCGAGAGGAGGATGGCAGTGATGAAACTGAAGGTACAACTCATCATCGAGTCCGACTCTGGCGAAACGGAAGTCGTGCAGGAAGTGGCCAAGCTGGAACGTCACTCTCTGCGACCAGCGAATCT
>CAVXQK010000006.1:0-72007 GCA_963763735.1 uncultured Verrucomicrobiae bacterium
AGAGGAAGTCCGTGGGAGTCAACCTACCCTGCAATCTCGTTCCCCTTGCCTTTGCGTGTGGCGGCCGCACAAGCACGTCGACGCCCGGTGTTCAACAAGCTGCCCAATGACCGTGTTTCATCCGGAAAATGGACTTGATTCTAAATCCGGGTTGTAACGTTCCCGGATGCACGAATGGGGTTCGAGCTAAGGGATTACGGCAAAGGCAATTCCGTGATAAAACCACGGCGGATTCTACCTTGGCGGCCCAACCTATGGGGGCGGGGGGATTGGCCTGATCCTGGTCATATGCCTGATTCTCTATTTGATGGGCGCTTTCCGATAGGGGTCCTGGGTCAATTCCTGGAAAACCGGGATCCGGGCCGCTGCTTCGCTGGATGATCATTGAGATGACCCCCGTAAGAAGCCATCGCGAAACGTCACACGGAGAGGACGGCTGCCAAATCGTCCAATTCGACATAGTCACCGACTGCACGGCCGATCCGATTTTCACGGACGCTCGACGATTCGCCACCAGGGTCGCCCAAAGCCGAGACCACGAGCCGAGCCTCCGAAAAGTCCTCGCCCGTGGTGAAGGAGCTCGTCGTCACCAGCACGCGAATGCCAGCGGAATCGGCGGACAAAAGGCCGTTCCGTGAGTCTTCGATTGCCACGCAATGCTCCGGGGCGATCCCCAATCTTTTGATTGCCAGCAGATAAACGTCCGGCGCAGGCTTTTTTGCGGCGACGACGTCGCCGGCGAGCACCGTAAACCGTTTCGCGGCGGCGTCTCCAACGGCATGGGTTAGCACCGCCTCAACGGATAGTTGGGCCGAAGTGGAAGCCACCGCCAGTTTCCAACCGGCGGCAAGAGCGGCGTCCGTGATTCGCTTGATCCCTGAGCGCGGCGGGATCGCTCCCGATGAGATGATCTGCTGGTAAATGGCCGTCTTCGCTTTGTGCCACTTCGTGATAAGCGCTTTACGATCCTCCTCGCTTCCCGGAACGGCGAAAACCCGTTGAAATTCCTGTTCCGAAAACAAGCTGGCCATCCGCTCTTTGCCGCCGCCGATTTTGAGCTTTTCAGCGTACTGCTCAGGCGACCACTGCCAGCTGACACCGAGCTTCTTCCACATTTGATTGAACGCCACGAGATGTCCGTGAAGCTCTGTGTCCGCCAGGACACCATCGCAATCGAAAATCAGGCCCCGCTCCATGCAATCCTCACGCTCTTCCAGCGCTGCCGAAGGTCTCCATAAACCCTTTCGCCATCTTCACCAGGTCCCCGTGGACAGCCTTCTGGAGCTTCATGGGGTCGTATTCCTTCGGCTTTGCTTCGAGATAGTTCTTGAAGCTATCGGCGAAGGTTATTTTCAACATTGTCGAGATATTCACCTTGGCGCAGCCGGCGGCGATGAGCTTCTTGAAAGTGCCGCCTGAAAGGCCTGTCCCGCCGTGAAGAACGATCGGCGTCGCGCATCGTGCAACGATCGCCTCCACCCTTTCGAAATTGATTTTCGGCTCGGTTTTATACAAGCCGTGCGCGGTGCCGATCGCCGGCGCAAAACAGTCAATCCCTGTCGCTTCGATGAATTCGACGCACCGGTCGATGGGGACCAATTCCCCTTCGACGTCGCTCCCGACATCGTCTTCAATTCCCCGGACGGCTTCGAGTTCCCCTTCGACTCCGGCGCCATGCTTTTTCGCAAAGGCGACGACTTCTTTGCACAGCCGGAGGTTATCCTGGTAACTCAAGCTCGACGCGTCGAACAGAGCCGAATTCCAGCCGGCATCCAGACACGTTTTGATCATCTCGACATCGGGACAGTGATCCAGATGCAACGTTGCCGGAACAGGCCGCCGGGAAGCCATTTCCACGAACATCTGTTGAAGCAGCTTGGCGCCCCACATTTTCACCGTCTTCACGGAGACCTGAATAATGACCGGGGATTTGACTTCCGCCGCGGCATCCAGAACCGCGGCCATCGTGAGGTCGTTTACGATATTGAATGCACCCACGCCGTACCTGGCTTCAAAGGCCGGCTGCAGGATTTCTCTCAGGGACACCGCTGGCATCGGAAAACCCTCCGTCGTCGAGCCGTGCTCAAAAGACCCGCCAGGCGATTTCGGCTGGAGCGTCGAGCAAGCGGGTCAGTTCGTCATCCAATCGGATCAGAGTGAGCGAGAACCCGGCCATCTCGAGTGAAGTGCAGTACTCGCCGACATAGTTTCGCACGACCTTGAGTCCCGCATCCTTGCAGCGCTGAGCCGCGCGGCGGTAGAGCACGAAGAGCTCACTCGGCGGGGTGCCTCCGAGGCCGTTTATCATCAACCCGACATTATCGCCGCTGTTGAAGGGCAGGTCGCTGGAGACGGCGTCGAAGAGTTCATCCACCACGGCATCCGCGTTCGGAAGCTTGTCGCGGCGGCGCCCCTTCTCACCGTGAATCCCGACTCCCATCTCCATTTCCCCCTCGGCCAGCTCGAAGATCGGTTTGTCTTTTCCGGGCGGTTGACAACCGGTAATGGCAACACCCATCGTGCGCACGACGCTCACGACCTTTTCACCCAGCTTTACCAGGTCTTCGAGACTGGCGCCTGTGGAAGCGGCAGCGCCGCAGGCCTTGATCACGAAAAAGTTCCCGGCAACTCCGCGGCGCCCTACGGTGTAGGCACTGTTCGTCACGGCCACGTCATCATTGACCAGGACAACACCGATTTTGATGTCTTCGGCTTCCGCAAGCTCCCGCGCCATGTCCCATGCCGCGCGGTCGCCGGTGTAATTGTTGATCAGGTGCAGCACCCCTTTTTTGGAATTCAGCAGCTTCGTGCATTCGAGCACGTAGTCCATCGGAGGCGCGGCGAACACATTGCCGGGACACGCGGCATCCAGCATGCCCGGCCCGACGGCCATCACGTGGGCCGGTTCATGGCCGCTGCCGGAACCTTGAATGATCGACACAAAGTCGTCATTAGGCCGATCCGCACGGTGGATGATGTTGTAGCGCGGCACATACTTCAGCGTGTTCGGGTTTGCCAGAGCAATGCCTTCCAGCATCTCAGCGACGAAGCGGTCGGGTGAATTGAAGAACTTATTCATGGTTGTGGGGAGATTGGGTTTGTGACTGGAGATGGGAGGGGAAATTCTTGAATTCGCATCGGCTTTTCAGCTGCAAATCTCGTCGAGCTCATCGGCGACCGCCGAGAGCATCATCGCCACGGCTACGATTCCGGGATCGAGCGTGCCAATCGTGCGGTCGCCGGCGTAGGATTGGCGGCCTCGCTTCGCGGGCCAGTTACGAGTTCCTTCAATGGCAGCGGTCGCCGCCTTGGACGCGGCTTGAAACACGGATCCAAGATCGCGCTGACCCTCCTGGCCGAGTCCTTCGACCGTGTCCAAGGCCGGGACGATCGCATCAAGCAGCGTTTTGTCGCCGGTTTGCGCGCCGGCGCGAGCAGCGATCCCTTGAACGGCTGCCCGGCCCATCTGCACAAGGTCTTCGGTTCCGATTTCGGTCTTCCCTTTCGACTTCAAACCGGCTTTCAAAAATGCCGTGCCCCAAATCGGTCCGGACGTGCCGCCGGCATGGGAGGCGAATACGGTGCCGACCTTGATGAGGAAAGTTCCTATGTCAGCCCGATCGATCGCGGGCAACTCGTTGAGAACAGCTCGAAAACCGTCGGCAATTGACTTTCCGAAGTCTGCGTCGCCCATTTCGCCATCCAAATCGCAAAAGTACTTTTCATTTTCGAGCGAAACGCGGGCGACCGTCTGCAAGGATCGTTCCACCTGAAGGAGGTTCAGGGTGTTCATTTTGGGTCAAGCGGATTACTGGAGGATATACTCCCAATTCAGCCCGCCTGAAACGATATCTCGGTCAAACTGTTGACCGACGGGTGCGCGGCTTTTCGCTCGACCCCGTCGGAAGGCGAGCCGGACGCCGCACGCAGAGTGTTGCCCTCCACCCACGAACCTTCGACCATGAGCAGGTACGGGCGCGCCGGGATTCCCCTCTCGTTGCGATGAAGCATGTCAATGAGCAGATCGACCGCCATAACCCCTATCTGGAAGGAGTTTTTTTTCATTCCTGACAAGCTGCGGCTCTTCTCATCCAGCGTGTGGTAGGCGACGCCTACATCGTCGGGTATTCGGTATCCACCGCGCCTGAGACTGAGAAGAACCTCGGGGAGTCTTGTGACAATTGCGTCCGGCCGGAAGTGCTCAACCCAGGACAGGAATGCCTTGCTATTCCACTGCTCGAGGACCAGCGGCGGCAATTGATTTTCCGGTTGCAGGCGAGTCTGTTCGACCAGATAGGCCGCCAGCCAATTATTGTCAACGCGCTTGTCATGCTCGCGCAGATAGACCAAGCCGACGCGCTGGTAATATCTCTTTTCCAACTCGGCAAACAGCGTGCCCATGGTTCGGTATTCGTGGTTCGACACAAGGTGCAAACGCGGGTGCACAAGCGTATATCCAAAGGTCACTGCGGACAGATTGTCCCAGGCCAGGTCGATCCGGGTTAATTGCTCCTGGGGTGGAAGGAGAACGCCTTGAATTCCGCGGGTCCAAAGGATTCTGCTCATCCGCGGCCCGGTCATTCCCGGCTCCGAAAGCCAGAACGTCTCCAACCGGTAACCGCGCTCCTTGGCGCGTTGCGAAGCGCCTTCGAAATAGTCCCGTGTGCAAGCCGAGGTTTTCCAGCCCGTTCGTGCGCGGTGGTTCGTTATCCAGGCGATCACCGTCTGTTCCTTCGGCGGCCGTTTCATGAGGCGATACGCACAAAGCGCGCTGAGCATGGCGTCGGGTTGGTAACCAAGCCTCTTCGCCGCTTCGCGAATGATCTGCTTCGTCGCATCCGGAATGCGCGGGTGATCTCGCAACGCGAGGGACACCGTCGAGTAGTGAAACCCGGTCTTGCGCGCTATGTCACGAATCGTGGGGCGAGCTTGCAAAATCGCCATAGATCAAAGGGGGACGAGCAAGCTTCAGTCGATCTTCGCCGGAAGCAACCTTTATTCTTTCGGTCCGAGCTGGAAAAAACTGAGGGTTTTGTCGATCTCTCCTAGTTATCTCTCAGCCGGTAGACTGTCGCATCAGAAGCTGCGAAAACGTCGTGCGGTTTTCCGTGCGCCACGCACTTTCCCGATTGAAGAACCAGAACATCCTCGCACAAGGCGATGACCTCGGCAGGGGAGTGTGTCACGTACAGCATGGGAATGGCGAACTCATCTCGAATCCGTTTGAGATAGGGCATGATGCGATCCTTCAACGATTGATCGAGACTCGCCAGCGGTTCATCGAGGAGCAGGAGCTGCGGAGATGCCAGAAGGGCTCGCGCAAAGGCCACGCGCTGCTTCTCTCCACCGGAGAGAGACTCCGGCCCCCTGTCGAGCAAGCGCTCGATTTCCAACACGCGGCAGAGTTTCTCGAGAGAGATTTTCGGAGTGGTCGAAAACTTGTCTTTCACGCCGTAGGCGATGTTTTTTCGCACGGAGAGATGCGGAAAGAGTGCGAGGTCCTGCGGCACATATCCGATGGCGCGCCGCCTCGCGGGAACGTGGATCCGCCGGGCGTTGTTCGTCAGGGTAACGCCGTCCAGATCGATTACGCCCCGCTCGGGCCGCCTCAGGCCCGCTGTCAATTCGAGCAGCGACGTCTTTCCCGATCCCGAAGTTCCGAAGAGGGCGGTCACTTTCTTGTCCAGGGTTGCATCCAGCTCCAAGGCCATATCTCCCAGCCGAAGACGTACGTTCCTGAAGACGAGATTCATGCCGTCGGCAGGCTGCGTTTAAAGAGCCACTCGCTGACCCAGACCGCGGAAAAGGCGAGAACCACGGACACGGCAAGCAGATGGAAGGCGTCGTCGTCGTGTCCGAGCTGAATATCGCCGTAGATCGAGGTGGAAAGCGTTGTCGTCCTGCCGGGAATATTGCCCGCCACGAGGATGGTCGCACCGAATTCTCCCAATGCCCTGGCAAAGGCGAGCACTGCGCCCGCGATGATGCCCCGGATCGCCAGTGGCAAGGTAACGGTCAGGAAGACCCGTAGCGGTGATGCTCCCAGTGTTGTGGCCACTTGTTCCAGGCGGGGGCTTACAGCTTCAAAGGCTATGCGAGCGCCCCGCACAAGCAACGGAAACGACATGACCGCCATCGCAATCACGACCGCCCGCCAGGTGAACACCAACTCCATATTAAAATGGTCATGGAAAAAACCGCCGATCAATCCCTTGCGCCCAAGGAGCTTGAGCAAGATCAGGCCGGTCGCCACGGGTGGCATTACCAGTGGCAAGGCGACCAGAGTCTCGACAATCGACTTGCCCGGCCACGATTTGCGGGCGAGGAACCAGGCCAGAGCCACACCGAAGGGAAAGATAACAATCGTCGCCAGACTCGCCACCAGGACTGTGAAGCCGACGATATGCCATTGGCTCTCTGTCACCCCGGCTATTTCTGAATGATGAACCCGTACTTTCCAAACACCGTCAGAGCTCGCTCCGATTTAAGATAGTCGAGGAATTTCCTGGCCGCTTCAGGGTTTTTGGACTCCCTTACCACGCCGACAGGATAGGAGATTTTGGGTCCTTCCGATGCAGGCACTTCGAAAACAACTTTGACGTTCTTGGAAATTGAAGCGTCGGTCTTATAAACGATGCCGGCATCCACATTGCCCGATTCGACCGCCGCCAGCGCTGCGCGGACGTTTTCCGTCGGAAGGACTTTGGGTTCCACTTCCTTCCAGAGGCCGAGTTTTTCAAGGTATTCTTTGGAATAGACGCCTGCGGGAACGGTCTTGGTGTCCGCCAATGCAAGGCGTTTGATCTGCGGACGGGCCAGGTCTTCCGGGGTCAGCGAGGTGATGGCGCTCTCCTTGGGGGCAACAACGACCAGCGTATTGGATAGCACGCTCTCGCGACTGCCGTCCGCGATCAGCCCCGCCTTTTCCAGGCCGCTCATCTGGGCCTCGTCCGCGGAGAAGAAGACATCGGCTGGAGCCCCTTCCTTGATCTGGCGCGCCAGGGCGTTTGAACCGGCGAAGTTGAAGACCAGCTTGTCGCCGCTTTGAGCTTCGTAAGTGCCGCCGAGCTCCTTCATGGCATCCGTAAGGCTCGCCGCGGCAAAGACGTTGATTTCCGCCCCGACAGCCAGTTGAACGGAGACGCACCATGCCAGCATGAGTCCCGCAAGATACTTGATCATGATTTTCCTTTGAGGTTGTCGTTTCATCGGTGGATGAGGATAAGCGTTCGGTTTTTTCAGCACGCCTCAGGCGGGGTTTCCTTGACGCGGCATTTTTATGGAAAACAGCTGTCGTTATATAGATCGCGATATATCGCTGTCAAAGCAACCATCGAAGGATTTTGCCTTGCAGGCGCGCGGCGTCTCGCAACCCACTTGCGCCCTGGCCAGCCTTTAACGGGACAAGGGAAAGCGAATCTGCGGCGTGCCGCAAAGCCTCTTTGAGAGATCAATCGGATCCCCGATGCTTACTTCGCCGGGATCGACCTGATAGGACCAAACTTCGAAATTTGAGAGGAGGGCCTGTCCATAGACTGTTGTGAAGGCGCAGTTCACGGCATCGTAGCCCGAACAGATGCGAATGCGACCAACCCGCGGCTGGTCGAATCGGGCGTCAAAGACCTGCCATCTGCCGCCGAGATAGACTTCGCAATAGGCGTGAAAATCGTTTGGCGTGCCCGGGTCTTGATACCCGATGTCCGGTACGTAGCCACTGACATAGCGGGCCGGGAGATTGAACGTTCGACAGAGCGCCACGGCGGTATGGGCAAGGTCGCGGCAGACGCCGTAGCCGCGTTGGATGATGTCATAGGCCGAGAGATTTGGACTGCCCGAGAGCGTGCGATATTCGATGTTGCGGTGCAGCCAATTGATGATCCCGAGAACCCTCTCGATACCGTGGGGAAGGTGACCGAATTTCTGCCACGCGAAGTCGAGCAGCTTGTCGGAATCGCAGTAACGCGTCGGCAGTGTGTAGCGCAAAATTAACGCAGGGAGCTGGTGGGGCGGGACGGGGCGGTCAAGCCATGCGAAGTCCTCGCGCAGGCTGGGCACCATAACAATGGCATCATAGCGCAACACGTTTCGACCGGGTTTGAGAACGATGCGGTAGACGATGTTGAAGTGGTCGTCCTCAAATTCGGTGGCCGTCAATTGCGGATCGAAGAGAAAGCTTTCCTGGCGGATGGATTGCAACGCATCGTGCCGCGGCTTGAGGGTGACGAGCGCCGGAGTTTCGGCAGTGGTATCATAGATCAGCTCACATCCTACGCGAACGGCAAGGTCAAGATCGGGCGCATGGAAGGGAAATTGGTTGTTCATGAGCTGTTAGATTTGCGGCTCGCCACAAAGCATCGGCACCTTCCGCCCCCGAGAGAGCCTCCACAACAAAAAAGTCTTCCCAGGCTCAACATAAGCGGGACCGCGTCGTTCGCGAACGAACAGAGGGCCACCCGACGAGGGCTCCGAGCTCGCACGGATTCCGAGATGACGCGATGATGCGCAGCGAGCCCTCAACGGATCGCCGAAGGGATCTTCTGTCAAAAAGGCGCGATATGCACGTTGACGCACATACCCAGGTAGCTGCTGGTCCGTCCCGAATAGGCGCCGGTTATTGGCATCACACCACGCGGATGAGAGCTGACGCCGGAAACGATATGCTTCTCTGAAGTTCCCTCACCAAGTGTCGGATCACATCCAAACCAGCCGTGCTCAGGAAAATAGACCTCCGTCCACGCGTGGGTCGACGCATGACCCGCAAGGGACGCAGAACTCTCGAGGTAACCGCTCGCGAAGCGACTCGCCAGACCTAGGGTTCTTACGATTTCCAGAAGCAATGTGGCCATGTCCCGGCACGAGCCCGACTGAAGCTTGAGTGTTTCCATCGGGCTTTGCACGCCACGGTCCTCGCGGCGGCGATAGCGGATTGACTCATAGATCCAGGTATTTATCTCGTGGACGAGCTGCACCGCATCGTCGCCGTCCTTCGGCGCAAACGTTCGCACGGTCCAGTCACGCAAGCCAGCGGCCTCCTCGGGGTAGACGGAGCTGAGATATCCCAGCGCAAACGGGGCCTCGAGACGGGAATACTGTACAGGAAGCTTGACGGGAAGAACAGTCAGGAGGCGCCGATGGGAAGAGTGGTCGCGACGGAACACGACCGCCTCGTTCGAGAATTCCAGGAAATCGGAGGGCTCCGAAAACGAGGCCAGGGCGATGGAATTTCCGAAAATATCCCGATGCCAGCTCACCGCGCCTGCCGGACTGATTCGGAGCGAAAAATTCTCGACCTGGACATCATGTCCCTCCCGCGGGCGCAAGACCAACCGGTGAATTCCGAAGGAAACCGGCTCCGCGTATCGATACGTGGTGGTATGAACGATCTTGATTCGACTCATTGCTTGCTAGCCTCGCGCGCGGCCGCCATTTCAGCTAAACCGTGCGCGAGTGTAGAAAAGCCCCCTTCGAGCGCAATCGTATCGTGGTGGGAGGCAGGCGATTGTGTCCTTGCGGGAGCATCCTGCACGTTGTCAGGGATTCGATCCCTCATTTCGAGCAAAATTTCATGATAACACATTCAACAGGAACCTCCTCGGTCGCAACGCAGGAGCAGCCTCTCCCGCGAAAATGAGAGACGGGAGAGTAGGAGGATCAGACCAACACTACTTAGGGAGAACCCTATGTCCTACTTTAAGGCTGCGCACGCAATGCGCCCGCTAACATTGCGATGAAGCCAAGAGGCAGGAACGTCGCGGAGGGCGATCCCCGGAAGCCAGAGCGCGTGAGGACTCGATCTCAGATCCAGGCTTTGCGGACCAACCGTGTTTTCACGATTTGCGTGAGCATCACGCGGCGAAGGACTATGAGGAAGAGGATTGGCCAAAAAGCCAGCGGCAGGCGTGAGCTCTCAGCGAGCCCACCAGTGCAGTTTCTTGCCGACACTATGAGCCTGGGCGGCGAGATCATCTTGAAGTGAGCGCGCTTGTTTCGTGGCTTTAGGCCATTGTTCGGAGAGTTCCTCGAGAGTTTTCTCCAACCAGTCCCGGACCGCCTGAACTGCGTCGGGTTCCTTGCGGCGCTTGGGGACCAAAAGAGCGCCCAGAACGGCCCCAGCCAGAACGGCCCCTAGGATAACCGGAATCGTGTTTTCTCGCACGTATTTTCCCCCTGTGTTAAGAGCATTCTGCGCAGTGTCTTGGGCGCCAGCGTAGGCTTCCTGAGCCTTTTCCTTTGCGTCGTCGGGCGGTATCCAGTTTGTCATAGCAATAGTTCGTTGGGAATCGGTTGGCAGCAGGGTCGCGGTCGTATCGGACCGATCCGCGCCACCTCTTTGCCGTCAAAGTGGTCGCTGCAGAGACAACAAGCACGCTATTCGCGATTGATGGTGTCCACCGGCTCACTCTTTTTCAGCTGCGCTTCCTTTGCTCGCTCTAAAATCCTTCGCTTGTCTCATGTCTTGTTCACCGCCAGATCTCTCAGATTCACAATGCCGGTTATTCGCATATTTTCGTCCACGACGGGAAGATACTCGAGATCATGTTAGCATGTTTCCGACGATTTCTTAAAATGGGGTGTTTACCCCATTGCGTAACGCCTGAATTTGGCGTGATCCGGACCGACGTTCGATCTAGCGAGCAGGCTGAGGCCAGCGAGATTCGTCGATGGATTTCTGCCTCACGGCCCCGGGCAACTGACACGAGGCGCCGGCATCGATTGGTGTCAAGCGATCTATTTTGTCCGACTCTTGAACGAAGCGAAACACCTGAGTGGTTTGGCTTGGCATATCGACGTTAGGACCGCAAGGGCAGTGTTCACCCGATGGGACTTTCCACTGAGAAGTTCTCGCATGATCAGCTGCCGGCGAAGCTGGTGGAGCAACTAGTCTATGCTAAGCACCATAAATTTGCACTCCGAAAGCCCCGTCCGCGATGTTTGCTGACGTCGGCTGCAAAGTCACACCAAATGATAACCACACTCATCTCGCTACTCATTGCCGGCCTCGTTCTTTACGTGATATATTTTGTTGTAGGCATGTTCATCAAAGGCCAGCTTCTCAACATCATCGGAATCATCCTGGGTCTTGTCTTCTTGCTGTACGCGCTTCGCATGTTCAATGTCGTAGCGATATAGTGCGGCCAAAGTACCGACGGCACTCGAAAGTGTTTCTATGGATTTGCCCAGCAACGTTCAAAAGATCGCATTTCTGGCGGATTATATCCCCCGGAAGTGCGGGATCGCCACTTTCACGGCGGATCTGCGCGAAGCGATCGCCGCGCAGTATCCCGGCCTGCATAGTTCGATTATCGCGATGACCGATAGCCCGGAGGGATACGACTATCCTCCCGAAGTGCGCTTCGAAATTCCCGAACAGGATATCTCCGCATACCGGCGGGCGGCCGATTTTTTGAACCTTATCAACGTTGACGTCTTGTGCCTGCAGCACGAATTCGGAATCTTCGGAGGGCCGAGCGGCCGCCACTTGCTGACACTGCTCAGAAATCTGCGCATGCCGGTCGTCACCACGTTGCACACGATCCTGCGCGATCCCACGCGCGAACAGAAGCTGGTGCTCCAGGAGGTGATCAAGCTATCGGCGCGCGTTGTCTCGATGGCGGAAAAGGGCATCGAGTTTCTTCGCGAGTTTTACGAAGCGCCCGCCGACAAGATTGATCTGATTCCGCACGGGATTCCTGACGTGCCCTTTGCCGATCCGAACTATTACAAGGACAAATTTGGCGCGGAGGGGCGCCCGGTGCTGCTTACCTTTGGCCTGCTCTCGCCCAACAAGGGCATCGAACACGTCCTCAACGCGCTGCCCGCCGTCGTGCGTGATTTTCCCAACGTCGTCTACATCGTGCTCGGCGCGACCCATCCCAATCTCGTGCGGGACCACGGCGAGACTTACCGGCTCAGCCTCGAGCGGCTTGCCAAGAAGAACGGCGTGGAAAGAAACGTGATTTTCTTCAACCGCTTTGTCGATAAGGAGGAGTTGCTGGAGTTTCTGGGCGCGACCGACATCTATATCACGCCGTATCTGAACAAGACGCAGATCACGAGCGGCACGCTGGCCTACAGTTTCGGGGCGGGCAAGGCGGTCATTTCCACGCCCTACTGGCATGCGGAGGAATTGCTGGCGGACGGGCGCGGCACGCTCGTTCCCTTCGGGGACGCCCCCTCGATCTCGCGGGCGATTTGCGATCTGCTTCGCAACGAAACGGCGCGTCATGCCATGCGCAAAGCCGCTTATTTGATGGGACGAAAGATGGTCTGGTCGCATGTGGCACTTGACTATGCACAGAGCTTCGAACGCGCGCGTCACGAGCACTCTGCGCAAACCGCGAAACGCATCGAGGCGCCCACGTTGGACCAGCAGGCCGCCTTGCCGGTGTGGAGATTGGATCATCTCAAGTGCCTGACGGATGACACGGGAATGCTGCAGCACGCGGTCTACACCCTTCCCAACTACGAGCACGGCTACTGCACGGACGACAATGCCCGGGCGCTCATTCTCATGATGCTGCTGGAGGAGCTCGAGGAGGGCTTCCCGGAACGCGCTCGGTTGAGCAGCATTTACGCGGCCTTCTTGCAAAACGGATTTGATGCAGACGTGGGACGCTTCCGCAACTTCATGACCTATCGCCGGGAGTGGATTGGCGAAATCGGTTCGGAAGACAGTCACGGACGCGCGCTATGGGCACTCGGCACCTGCGTCGGCCGCTCCCGGCGCGAGGGACTGCGCTCCTGGGCGGCGGAGCTTTTCGAAAAGGCATTGCCGGTCGTGAAGCGTTTCACCTCTCCGCGGGCCTGGGCGTTCGCCATCATCGGCCTCCACGAATACCTTCGCACATTGGGCGGCGATCTCATGGCCAATCAGCTTCGCGAAGAACTGGCGCAGCGTCTCCTCTCTCTCTACGAAAAGAACGCCAGCCCGGATTGGTTGTGGTTCGAGCAGATCGTGACTTACGAAAACGCGCGGCTTCCGCAAGCTCTGATCATGACGGGTCGCTGGGCCAATCAACCCCGCCTGCGTGAGGTCGGTCTCAAGAGTCTCCGCTGGCTCGCTGAACACCAGGTCGCTCCAGAGGGACATTTTCGCCCGATCGGTTCCAACGGCTTCTGGAAGCGGGGCGAGGAGCCCGCGTGGTTTGACCAACAGCCCGTCGAGGGCCATGGCATGATTTGCGCCTGTCTCGAGGCTCATGAAGCCACGGGAGATCGCTATTGGCTCGCGCAGGCAAACAAGGCATTTGAATGGTTTCAAGGCAGCAACGATCTTGGTCTCGCGCTCTATGATGCCCAGAGTGGCGGCTGCAGGGATGGACTGCATATTGACCGGGTCAACCAGAATCAAGGAGCCGAGTCGACTCTCGCTTTCCTGCTTTCCCTCGCGGAGATGCGCCGCACGCAAGACAGCGTGTCCGTTTCCACCTTCGAGCAGCAGGTATCGTTGGCAGCGTGATTCCCCGTGCGCGCAGGTGTCGTTGTCGTCGATAGTAATGCACGCGGAAATGCGGTTCGAAAATGAATTGAGATCGGCGGCGTTGAGGAATATCGTTAGAAGAGAAATGGAACACGGCTCGCGAACTGAAACCCTGAGCGTTCCGAATTCGGCAGTGCAGCGGGGCGCTGCGATCGCGTTGCGGGTGATGCCCCAATAGGCTCCAAGTCTCCCGATGGCATGCAGACAGGCAGTCCCCAATCCCAGACGCTGCGAGCAGCCGACCATGGAGAGAAGCGTCCAGGAGTCATCGATTGCGCCTCTTACGCTCAAGGCCTGCGCGTGGCAACAGTGGAGATTGCCGACATCGGCGAAGAGATCAAAAACGAAGACAGATTTGTCTGGGTTGGCCTGTACGAGCCCGACGAGAAGCTGCTGCGCGAGATTCAGGGAGAATTGAGCCTCCACGACCTGGCCATCGAGGATGCCCACAACGCGCACCAGCGTCCGAAACTGGAGCAGTATGAGAATTGCCTCTTTCTCGTGCTGCGCACGGCGCATCTGGTCGGCGACCCCCAGCATGTCGAGTTCGGTGAGACGCACCTCTTCGTCGGGCCACGATACGTGGTTTCCGTGAGACATGGCTCGATGCGCTCGCACGTGGGCCTGCGGGCTCGCTGCGAGGCTTCACAGCGTCTGCTGGCCAAAGGTCCCGGCTTTGTCCTCTACGCCCTGATGGATTTCGTGGTGGATCAGTATTTTCCGATCCTCGAAGCGCTGGAGGAACAAGTCGTTGAGCTGGAGGAAGTAATCTTCGGAGAGAAATTCATCCAGGAGACAACGAGCCGCATCTACCACTTGAAGCGCGAGCTGCTTTCCATCAAGCGGGCGGTCTCGCCGCTCGTGGACGTCTGCAGCCGTCTCATGCGCTTCGATCTGGATCTGGTGCCCGAAGACACCAAGGCCTACTTTCGTGATGTCTATGATCACGCAATCCGCATCAACGAAATGGTGGACACCCTTCGCGAGCTGCTCGCGACCGCCCTTGATGCGAATCTGTCGATTATCTCCGTATCGCAGAACAAAGACACCAAGCGTCTGGCGGCGTGGGCGGCGATCATCGCCGCGCCTACGGCGATAGCCGGCATTTACGGCATGAACTTCCAATTCATGCCCGAACTGGGCTGGCGATACGGCTACGAAGCGACCCTTGGTGGAATGGCTGCGCTGTGCGTCGCGCTTTGGGTGGGTTTCAAGCGTTCGGGCTGGCTATAAAAGGTCTTGTCAAGTGAAGGTATGGGCAGGCCCGATACGTCTGCAACTGCTTGAAATGGGGTGTTTACCCCATCGCGTGACGCCCAATTTGTGTGCGAAATGTGGCGTTATGAGAACGAAGGAATCTCCGCGTGACAGCGGGGATTCGTCCGCCCGGTTTGTTGTCGTCAATCCACACGGGGTTGCCAGGCAGAGCATTGTCTTTCGACCGGGAGCGGTGGGACTGCGCTTCCCGGGATCCGTCTCGTTTCGCGAGAAAAGGAGTGGAGCAACACATCCTTCATCTCAAATCACTCCACAGGCTTCATCCGTGAGGGTCGCTGGCGTCGGCTGCGCCGGAATCGCGGCGAGAGTGTTCCGGCGCATTCCCTTCGATAAAGTCAACTGGCCGACGAGTTCGTTCCTCATCGGCACCTTCCTGATGTCGCTCACCTTGGTCCCCGCTTACATCTGGCTTTTTGGGCTCGACTGGTTCCAGATTGCGCTCTTCCTGGCGATGTTTTTCGCCGTGGGCTTTTCCATCACGCTCGGCTATCACCGGCTCTTTTCGCACCTCACATTTCAGGCCCATTGGAGCGTGCGGCTTTTCACGCTGATCTTCGGTGCCGCGGCATTTGAAAACTCTGTTCTGCTCTGGGCGTGCGAGCACCGGGCTCATCACAGGCACGTGGATGATGAGGGAGACCCCTACAACATTCGTGAGGGGCTTTTCCAGGCGCACATCGGCTGGCTGCTTTTCAAACTCAAGCCGCCGCCCCCCTTTGACAACGTCATCGATCTGCAAAAGGACCAGCTTGTGATGTGGCAGCACCGTTACATCCACTGGATTGGCGCGACCGTGGCGTTCATGCTGCCCGCGGCGCTTGGTTTAGCCTGGGGAGGCTGGACGGCGGCGCTTGGCGCGTTTCTCATCGGCGGCGTGGCACGGGTGGTCGTCCTTCAGCACTGCACGTTTTGCATCAACTCGCTCTGCCATTACATCGGCAAACAGACCTATTCGTCCAGGTGCAGCGCGCGAGACTCGTGGCTGACAGCGCTGGTAACGTTCGGCGAAGGCTACCATAACTATCACCATGAGTTTCCCTACGACTATCGAAATGGCGTCAAGCCGTGGCAGTTCGATCCCACGAAGTGGATCATCTGGATGCTTTCGAAGGTCGGCTTGGCGAAGAAGTTGCGGCGTGTTCCGGCCGACACGATTCTTCGCGCTGAGCTGGCGGCTTCCAGAGAGAGGCACAGCGCGGATATTCCCGGTGGCAGATCAGCGCCAGCCGCCCAGACCGAAAATCAGGCGACAAATCTCGGTATGGGAGAAAGTCGTCAGCCGGTCAGGCAATCCTCTTAAACCGCCGCCGGGTGCGGAAAAGAAGCGGGGTTCCGGTCGCGCAAACGGCTTGGCTGCGGGACGGAAATGGATTATTAGAAGGCAGGAGGACTGTGTGAACCGGACGCCGCTCTCACGTTCGACTTGGGGAGAGCGGACGTGATTCTCTCCGCCCTGCACGCTTCGGACATTGATTGCTTTGAACACAGCTATTTCCCTTTTGGTATTCCACCCTGGCACCCCGGCAAACCTCACGTTTTTGCCGTTCGCGCCGCCTGATACCCCCGGCGATGCCTCGAAAAACTGATCTGGCCGCTCCAAGACGACAAGGCGTTAGGGCCAAGTCCACCCGCCAACGGCTCGAAAGGGAACAGGCGCTGAATTTTCCGGTCGCCGGCATCGGGGCGTCGGCGGGGGGATTTGAGGCGTTCGTCCAACTGCTCAAAGGGTTGCCGCTCGACACGGGCATGGCCTTCGTGCTGGTGCAGCATCTCGATCCCAAGCATGATAGCCAGCTTACGGGTTTGCTGGAGAAAGCCACCGAGATGCCGGTGTGCGAAGCGACGGATGGGCTGATCTTGCGGCCGAATCGCGTTTACGTCATGCCATCCAAAGTGGTGATGACCATCGCCTCCTGCCGGTTGGTTCTCGAGCCGCGCGGCGATGCGCTGCTGCCGATCGATTGCTTTCTCAGCTCGCTTGCAGCGGATCGCGGCGAACTGGCGGTGGGCGTGGTTTTGTCTGGAACGGGCGCGGACGGAACAGTCGGTGTCGAAGCGGTGAAAACAGCCGGTGGCATTACCTTCGCGGAAGATTCCCTCAGCGCGAAGTTTCCGGCGATGCCGGAGAGTGCCGTCGCGAGCGGATTTGTGGACTTCATTCTTCCGCCCGAAAAGATCGCCAGCGAACTGGCCCGCATCGTCCGGCATCCGGGACTCCATCGGCGGCTGGCTTCGGCAGAGGAGGAAACGGGAACTGAGGAAAGCGGAGCGATGCAAGCCAGGATTCTCCGGCTGCTTAGCGCCCGGATCCACGTGGACTTTACGCACTACAAGAAATCCACACTGCGCAGGCGAATCGCGCACCGCATGGTGCTGCGCGGCATTCACGAGGAGGCGAATTACCTGCGGTTGCTGGAGAGGGAGCCGGCGGAAGTGGACGCGCTTTTTCGCGATGCGCTGATTCATGTCACGAGCTTTTTCCGCGATCCGCCTGTGTTTCAAATTCTGCAAGAGAAGGTGCTGCCGGCGATTGTCAAAAAAAGGCCGCTGGGCCAACCGATTCGCATTTGGGTGCCCGGATGCTCGACGGGTGAGGAAGTCTATTCCCTGGCGATTTGCCTCGCGGAAGTCCTGCCGTCGGACGCCGAGCGGCCCCAAATCCAAATCTACGCAACCGACATCAGCGAAGCGGCCATCTCACGGGCCCGCGCTGGCATGTATCCGAAATCGATCAACCGCGAGGTGTCTGATGCGCGGCTCCGGCGGTTCTTTTCGTCTTGCCCCGGCGGCTATCAGGTCACCAAGGCGCTGCGCGAGACCTGCATCTTCGCCCGCCAGAACGTGGCGAAAGACCCGCCCTTCGCGCGCATCGACCTGATTAGTTGCCGCAACCTGCTCATCTATTTCGATGCGGTGTTGCAGAGAAAGGTGCTGCCCACGTTGCACTACGCGCTGAATCCTGGCGGTTACCTTGTTCTCGGTTTGTCGGAGGGCCCGCACCCTTTCAGCGATCTCTTCGAAGCGGTGGACTCGAAGAGAAAGATTTTTGCGAAGAAAAGCACGCGACCGCAGGCGCCGATCGTCCGAGGGCCGGCGCGGCCGGCTTCACCCGAGCGCCGAAGCGACGCGGCCGTGGCGCTCCCGGCGAATCCTCCGGACGTGCGCAAGTCCGGCGACCGGATCTTGCTCCGGCGCTTGAGTCCGTGCGGCGTGACTATCGACTCCGACTTGCGGGTTCTGGAATTTCGTGGCCGAACGCGCTCCTTTGTTGAGCAACCCACCGGCGCGGCCAGCCTCGATTTCCTGCGCATGGTTCGCGAGGACCTTGTCATCGACGTGCGCGCCGCGCTTCAGCAGGCGATGAAAAGCGAGACGCCGGTCGAACGTCGGAGCGCGATCTTCGGGGAGGCCGGAGGATCGGGGAGTGTAACGATCGAAGTGATTCCCTTCCGCGCGCCACCTTCGCAGGGGTGGTTTTTCCATGTGCTCTTTCGCGCCGAGGATGGCACCGGTGCCGAGTCTGCGCCAAAGGCGCCCCTGCAGGATTCGGTGGACGCTGCCGCCCAGGAGCGCGTGGCGGTTCTGCACGACCAGATCGTCGGCATGCGCGAGGCGTTTCAAGCCATGCTGGAAGACAAGGAGGCAACGAACGAGGAAATCCAGGTCGTCAACGAGGAAGTGCAGTCGGCCAACGAAGAACTTCAGAGCACAAACGAAGAACTCGAAACCGCCAAGGAAGAGCTGCAAAGCGCCAACGAGGAGCTGACTACGCTGAACGAGGAACTGGGCGTGCGGAACACGGAGTTGACGCGGTTTTTCAACGACCTGAACAACCTTTCCAGCGGCGTCGATCTGCCTGTAATCATGCTCGATAAAAACTTGCGCATGCGAAGGTTTAGTTCCCAGGCAGCGAAAATGTTCAAGCTGGAAGACGCCGAGATCGGCGACCGGATCGCCATTCTTGGCGCGCAGGTGCCCGAGTTGGCGAAACTGGCCACGCAGGTCATGCGGAGGCGGCAGCAGATTGAAAAAGAAATCGTGCAGGATGGCCACAATTATTCTCTGCGCATGCGGCCCTATCTGACGAATAACGGCGGCGTGGAGGGCGCGGTGATTTTTCTCGTCAATATCGATCAGATCAAGGAAGCCGAGAAGGAACGGCAGGAACTCAGCGAAACGCTGGCGACTCTTTTTGAATCCGCGCCCGACGCGGTGATGACTCTGAACGCCGCCGGCCGGATCGAGCGGGTCAATGGACAGGCGGAAAAAATGTTCGGCTTCGACCGGCGTGAACTCCTCGGAAAGCCAGTTGCGAAGCTGATGTCCGGGCAGTTCCCCAAGGCACAGGGGAAATCCGCCGTAGGAATAGAGCTCCTGGCTCGACGCAAGGACGGATCGAAGTTTCCCGTGGACGTCATGCTCAGCCCGCTGAGTTTGGCGAGAGCTGAAGGCATGATAGCGACCGTGCGGGATATCACCCAGCGGAAACGGGTGGAACAGGCTCTGAGCCAATCGCGCGAAGAGTTGGAAGCGCGCGTCGCCGAACGCACTGCAGAGTTGTCGGCCGAGCGCACGAAGACGGTGGTTGCGCTCGAAATCCGTGCCCGTCAGCAGGCCGCGCTGGCCGGACTGAGCCAGCGCGCCCTGGAGGGCGCAGTCCTCGCAACGCTGTTGAATGACGCGGTGCGTCTCGTGCCGGAAATTCTCGACTGCGAATTCTGCAAGGTCATGGAATTGGTTCCCAACGGCAGGGCCCTTTTGCTCCGGGCGGGAACCGGCTGGAAAAAAGGGGCTGTGGGGTCCGTTCAGGTTGCGACTGGACGCCAATCGCAGGAGGGATTTACCCTGCTATCAAACGCGCCCGTGATCGTCGAGGACTTGCGCACAGAGAAGCGCTTTCGCAGCCCGCCACTCCTGTTCGCCAGCCATGTCGTGAGCGGTTTGAGCGTGATCATTCATGGCCGCCGGCAGCCCTACGGAGTGCTCGCCGCCCACACAACACGACGACGAAAATTTACGAATGACGATGTTCACTTCCTGCAATCTCTCGCCAACCTGCTGGCGGCAGCGATCGAGCGCCGCGAGTTGGAGGAAGAGTTGCTCAACATCAGCAGCAACGAGCAGCGGAGGATCGGCCAGGATTTGCACGATGGTTTGTGCCAGCACCTCGCGGGCGTCGAGTTCAAGACCGCAGCACTGGCCAAGCAGCTCGCCAACGACCCGGTGAAGGGCGGCCACGCCGCCTCGATTGTCGAATTGATCCGAAATGGCGCTCGCCAAGCCTGGATGTTGGCGCGGGGTCTGTCACCCGTCACACTCGAATCCCACGGACTCATGTCCGCGCTCCGGGAACTCACGGCAAACTCCGGCAAGCTCTTCCACATCACCTGCCGGTTTTATTGCCCGCGGCCGGTCCTCGTTCCCAGCAACGTGGTCGCTACGCATCTTTATCGAATTGCCCAGGAAGCGATCACGAATGCGGTCAAGCATGGCCACGCCCGCTCCGTCGTCGTCAGTTTAAACCGCACGCGCGGCAGCGCCACGCTGGCCGTTTCCGACAATGGCTTGGGCTTCTCGCGAGACGCCCGCGCCCAGGGGATGGGTCTGCGCATCATGCAATACCGGGCCGACACGATCGGCGCGATCCTCAATATCGATCGCGCAAAGCGCAAAGGGACCAACGTGCTCTGCCAATTCAAACTCTCCTGATATGAAAAAGATTACCGTTCTTCTGGCCGATGATCACATCGTCGTGCGCGAAGGCTTGCGAATGCTGGTGGAGACCGAAGGAGACATTGAAGTTGTGGGCGAGGCGAAGACCGGACGGGAGGCCGTTGACATGACGTTACAGCTTCATCCCAAAGTCGTCGTCATGGACATCGCAATGCCACTGCTTAATGGCCTTCAAGCGACTCGGGAGATCCTCAGAATAGCTCCCGAGACGAGGGTGCTCATTCTTTCCGCACACGCCGATCCCGAATACGTCGAGCAGGTTGTCCTGCTCGGCGGAGCCGGGTATGTGATCAAGCAGACATCGGCCGACATTCTGGTCGGAGCGATCCGCGAGGTGCATAACGGAAAGAGCTTTTTCAGCCCATCGATCTCCAAATATCTTCGCGAACGCTATCAGAACACACCTCATACAGCGGTTCTGCGGAAGCGAAAAAGTGCGTGTCTGACCTCACGCGAAGAAGGGGTGCTTCAGTTGATTGCCGAAGGCAAAGCCAACAAGCAAATCGCCTCCGAACTCGGGATCAGCATCAAGACCGTGGAAAAGCATCGTCAGCATCTCATGCAGAAGCTGGGCATCCATGATATTGCGGGTCTGACCCGTTACGCCATCGCCGCGGGAGTCATCGAAAGCAGCGTTCAACCGACGACGAATGATCGGGCCGAGATGCGTAAGAGCCGGGGTTTCCGGCGCTCGGTCGCAGAGCAAGGGGAGGGTATGGGGTGAAGACCCCATATACAACGGAGTGAACACCGTGCAAATAAACCGGAAAACGTTCACCAACGATGCCATCCCTAGTCAAAGCAGATAAAAAGAACGGAGAGGTCATTCTACAAGAGAGCAATAGGGAAAGGTTGAAAAGGCTCATGCGTCGCATGGCCTCGAAGGAGTTTTCGGCGCCTCTCAAGGCCGCGATCGAGCGCGGAAAAGTGCCGCCCGGATACCGGAGGACCGAATAAAGGGCGCCCGCCCCCGCGGCCGGAGGAAAGTCGCGTTTACCGAGCGCGACGAGAACTAGGGTGAACACCCCATAGAGAAACGGGCGGAATCGCACGTTATTGAGTGAGTAAGAATGAACGACGCGACAGTTTCCGATCCAGACGCCCCGACTCAGCGCAAATCCGACGCACAGGAATGGAAGTGGAGGAGAATTGTCGCGGAATTTCAGAGACCTTCCTTGATTCGGAGCATTTGGCAGATCGTCAACTCGCTGGGTGTCTACCTGGTTCTCTGGTGCGTGATGTATCTGAGTCTCGGAGTTTCCTATTGGCTGACGATACCCTTGGCAATTGTAGCCGGCGGGTTTCTTGTGCGGGTTTTTATCATCTTTCACGACTGCACTCACGGCTCTTTTTTCAAGGCGAGAAAAGCCAACGACATTCTGGGTTTTTTCACGGGTGTGCTCGTGTTCACACCCTACCAGCAATGGCGCTGGGAGCACTCCGTTCATCACGCTCACTCTGGTGATCTTGATGGACGCGGGTTGGGGGATGTCTGGACGATGACTGTTCAGGAATACCTCGCGGCGTCGCGGTGGACGAGACTTCAATACCGGTTGACGCGCAATCCCTTCGTGCTCTTCGTGCTCGCGCCGACATTCCTTTTTCTCGTGCTGCAACGCTTTCCGCTGGCCAAGGCAACCAGGAAAATCAGGCGCTCGCTTCATTGGACGAACGCGTGCCTTTTCGCGATGGCAGCGGTGCTCATCGGGATCTTTGGCCTCAAGGCCTATCTTGTCATCCAACTCACCGTGATGGTCGTCGCAGCAACCGCGGGCGTTTGGTTGTTCTACGTTCAGCATCAGTTCGAGGGCGTAAGCTGGGAACGAGGCGAGAGCTGGGACTTTACTCAGGCCGCTTTGAAAGGCAGTTCATTTTACAGGTTGCCGAGGATCCTCCAGTGGTTTTCCGGCAATATCGGATTCCATCACATTCATCACCTCAGCCCGCGGATTCCCAATTATAATCTGGAAAGCTGTCACAAGGCTGACCCGCTCTTCCAGTCCGTCCCGGCGATCACCCTGTTCTCGAGCATGAAGTCGTTTGCGTTTCGGCTCTGGGACGAAGAAAGCCGCAAATTGGTCGGGTTTCGCCACTTGCGGCATCAAGGGCGAAAGAGCAGCAGCAACCCCGATCCCGATCGCCGCGAAGAGCGGCAAAAATCATAGCATGGTACGAAAACAAATCCTTCAAGAGGCCACTGTTCCCAAGGGACACTGGCTGGACCTGGCAAATTTGGCGCGCTTCGAAATCAGCTCGGAGGATCCCCAGCATCCGATTGATTACGCGCTCGAGGAGGACGAGAAAAGCTGGCGCGCCGCGGAGGACGGACCGCAGACGATCCGGATCGCTTTCGACTCGCCGCAGACCATCTCTCGAATTGTTGTCCTTTTTGAAGAGAAAGACTGTTCCCGAACGCAGGAATTTGCCCTTTCCTTGCATTCGTCAGAAAACCCGCAATGGAGAGAAATCGTCCGCCAGCAGTTCAATTTTAGTCCGCCGAACACCACGATTGAGCGTGAGGAATTCAATGTTTCCGTGAAGGACGCCACCGGGATCGAGTTGAAGATTACGCCGAACATCAGTGGAAAGGGCCGGGCGTCGCTAAGGGAGTTTTTGGTCCGCTAGACTCTGCATAAATCCGGCAGGGTGCCCGCCACATCAGGCGCTCCGGGTCCCCGTTCATGCCGCTCTTGAGGCCAACGCCTGAAAGGAATGTAGCGAAAAGGAGTCGTCATGCAGCGCCGTGGGAGAAACGCTTGACGCCCGCGTTCGCCGGCCCGAAATTCCGCGGTTCACCGAAACAATCCGCCGAGCTTCCTTAGCTTTCGGCAAAAACATCAAAAAAAATAGCTGTGACAAGGCAACTCACCCCAAAAGGCGACCAGGTGATACAAGACCTGGCGCAACGCTATGGCGTCAGCGTCGACGCCGTGAGGACACTTCTCTTTGCCGTATCGGCAGGCGGCGGCACGCTGGCCCAGTTTAACCATCCGGAATTGGGCGGCGGAGGCCAATGGATGAGCGGCGGAATGACCATGGTAGGCGACATGTTCAATTACGGCCTGAAAGCGACGGTGAGCGGCCTGTGTTCGGAGCTTTCTTCGCTGCTCGGCTCCCAGCAACTCTTCGTTCCGCTCCCCGCGCACAGCGCGCCAGGCGGCGGCTTTATGGCACCGGGCAATGCCTGGTGGCCCGCCGAGCTTGGCAGCCCCAGTTCCAGCGGCGGACAAAATGACGCGCGTTACGCCTACTTTCCCCAGGCGCGCCGGCTCGCCATTTTGCACAACGGGAAGATCACCGTTTATGACACCTTGGACCACCATATCGGGGGCGTGCAGCAACAGCAGGGAGGCTATTCCGGCTCGCTGACGTTCAGCAGTCAGCACGGAACATTCGGCGTTGATACTTTGCCCCTGGCAGGTTCAGGATTGAGCGGGGCCGTTGAGGAGCCCGCCGCTCCGACCCCCAAGGCTCCTGAGCCTCCGCCCCTGCCGGTTGCTCCATCTCCCCGGATGCCCGAGCCTCCTCCCACGCCCGTCGCGGCATCACGGCAAGGCTCTGCAGGCTCCTTGCAATCCCACGACGACATCTTGAAGGCGCTCGAACGTCTCGGCGACCTGCACAAGAAGGGTATCCTTTCCGACGAGGAGTTCAAATCCAAGAAAGCCGAGTTACTCTCCCGGCTATGAGCCCGGCCCATCTTAGGCAGGCTTGACCCACACCGACATCGATTTGGTCTTAACCGGGCCGTACTCGCTCATCTGGGCCACGTCGACTGCATCCCGACCGTAGGCGATAACTATTCGATTGCCGCGCGGCTGCTTTTGCGTCGCGTCAAAGGTGTACCAACGCCCTCCCACGAACGCTTCGAACCACGCATGCAAATCCATCGGATCGAGCAGATGAAGATATCCAACCACCATCCGCGCCGGGATTCTCAGTGCGCGGCAGAGCGCGATCCCCAAATGAGAAAAGTCCCTGCAAACTCCCGCGCGCTTTTTGGCCGTGTCGAGCGCCGAAGTCGACGCGGTGCTTACGCCGTATTTGTATTTCAATTTACGATAGATCCAGTTGCGGATCGCTTCCGCCTGCAGATAACCCGGCTGAATCCCCTTGGTAATTGACGTCGCCATCTTCAAGAGCTTGTCGGATTCACAGTATCGGCTGGGCAGCAAATACTGGAGCACGTCGTCAGGCAGGTTTTGGACCAGCGTAAATTCCGCATCCTGATTCACGGTGATCTCATCGGGTGTTTCCACCGTGCAGGTGCTCGTGATCACTGACTGCCCGGAAGTCAGGATTGCGCGCTGCATGATATTCCCAAAGGCATCCTTAACCTCCCGCACCTGCAGATCGGGCTCAATCGATAGATGGCTGGTCTTCACATCCTGACCAAGCCCGGTTTGAGGTCGCAACATTAAAACGACAGCCGAGTCGCCCTCCGCCTCGACATTCATTGTACATCCAGCATTTAGAATCATGATTTTAGGTGATTGACTTGACGGCTACGGCGAGGATCAGCTCGCTCGTTCGGCTCTGCACGCTCCGAGGTTATAGAGGCAGAATCCGGCATACACAGACAATTCGGACGCCGCGCCGCAATGCGTGTGTGCTGCCGACGGATAGCGCCTTCTTTCTCATGCGTTCGAGAAAAAAGGCGTATCCCTTCGGAGTTCCGGCTTGGCGAAAGCCGGGTATCGCTTTCGTGCTTCGATTAACTCCCCGCCGGGATATGGCAGAAGCCGCCACCGTGCTTCGCGGCGTATTGCTGGTGATATTCTTCCGCCCGGTAGAATGGCCCCGCGAACTCGACCTGGGTTACGATTTGGCGATTGTGTTTTCCCGTTTTCTCCAGCCTGGCGATCGCCTGGCGAGCGGCGGCCTCCTGTTCGGGGGTGGTAAAGAAGATAGCCGACCGGTAGTTGTCCCCGATATCAAACCCCTGCCGGTTGAGCGTGGTGGGATCATGAATCTCGAAGAAGAGATCCAGCAGCTTTGCGTAGGAAACTACGGACGGGTCGAACTCGACCTTCACCACCTCGGCATGGCCTGTCGTGTGCGAGCATACCTGCTCATAGGTGGGGTTTTTTGTCGTGCCGCCCGAATATCCAACCGCGGTGGAAACGACTCCCTTCACCTTGGCAAACGCTTCTTCGACTCCCCAAAAGCATCCCGCCCCAAAGATCGCCGTCTCGGTGCGTGGCTGGGGTTCCTTCTCTTCGAAAATCAGAGAAGCCGAATTGATGCAATAGCGCAGCCCGGTGGGAGCCGGACCATCCGGAAAGACGTGGCCAAGGTGCGTGCCGCAACGAACGCAGTGAATCTCACTGCGCACCATGCCATAGGACATGTCGGCCTCCGTGCCAATATTCTCGTCGGCAACAGGTTGAAAGAAACTCGGCCAACCCGTTCCGGAGTCGAATTTGGCATCCGAGCGGAAGAGAGGGAGACCGCAGCCAACGCACGAGTAGACGCCAGCCTTGTGGTTGTCGTGGAATATCCCGCAGAAGGCGCGTTCGGTGCCTTGCGCGCGAGCGACTTTGTATTGCTCGGGTGTGAGCTGTGCCCGCCATTGCTCGTCGGTTTTGACGACTCGCGGGAGTTTGATGAGATCGGTAAGGGTCCCGTCGGCTTTCAAAAGGCGGACGTTGACTTCCTCGGGTTGGTTTTTCATTTTTTGCTGCGTTTTAGTTCCGTTGGCCTTGCCGGCGGCAAAGGCTGCTATCGCTCCGATGGCCAGGCCAGCGAGCAACAGGATAATGACTGACTTCATGTATGTAATCTGATGTGTGACTCCTCTTACTCTGTCGGCTTCGCATGCAAATCCTTACACCGGCTTCGGCGAGTCTGCTTCAAACTTATTTTCGCAGCCTCCTCCGTCGCCGCACTTGGGCGGGATTTGTGATGCCGGCGGTCTATCCTCCGGCGGCAACCCGCAGGATTTCGAGCCGATCGTCGTGGGAAAGCGGGGTATGGGCCCATTCCGAGCGCAGCAAGGCAGTGCCATTGTGCTCTATAAGGACCGTTTCCTTGACGAGGCCCAGTTTTCCCACCAGATCGGCAACGGTTTCCGCCTGAGCATCCTCCCGTCTGCCGTTCAAGAAAAGTTTCATGGTGCGGCTCTACGCGGCGTTGAGGATAGCCGCATCCCAATCTTTCCACACCGGCTCGAGTCCAAGTTCCCGCAAGCGGGCGGCCACGGCATGGGGCGGGCGCTCGTCGGAAATGGCAAACTGGCCTTCGGCGCGCTCACCGACGGCGGCGATTTGCCGGCCACGGACTGTCTGGTGCAGATTCTGTTTACCCTGGCCCGTATAGCCGCCCGGCTCCGTGTGGCTTCCGGCGCTCATCATGGTCACTCCGAGAGGAGCGATCGCATCGCGTAGTGAAGCCGGCTCACGCGTGCTCAGTACGATCCCGATCTGCGGAAAGACAATGCGCAACGCGCAAAGGAGCTGCACAAACTCGCGGTCGGGCAGCGGATGTGTCGGATGGAAATCGCCTGCAGCCGGTCGCAGACGCGGGAGGCTGACGGTGATCTGGGCCTTCCAGCATGCGCGCAGGAGATGCTCCAGATGGGCCGCCAGAGCCATGGCTTCCTCCCGCCAATGCCAGAGCCCGTAAAGTGCCCCGATGCCGATGCGGCGGAAGCCGGCCGCGTAGGCGCGTTCGGGGCAATCCAGCCGCCAGTCGTAGTTTTTCTTCGGTCCTGAAAAATGGATCTCGGAGTAGGTGGGACGGTGGTAGGTCTCCTGGTAGACGACCAGCCCTTCAGCGCCGGCACGAACGAGTGGCAGGTAGTCATCCACTTCCATGGGAGCGACTTCGAGGCTGATGCTCGGAATGGTTGCCGAGAGCCGGCCCACGCACCGCTTCATGTAGTTGCCGGAAACGAATTTGGGGTGCTCGCCCGCCACGAGAAGGATATTTCGAAAGCCCTGGCCTGCGATGTGAGCCGCTTCGCGCGCGACTTCCTCGATTGCGAGCGTCACACGCAGGATCGCATTTTCGCGCGAGAAGCCGCAATAAGCGCAGGAGTTTATACACTCGTTGGAGAGATAAAGCGGTGCGAAGAGGCGCATCGTACGCCCAAAGTAGCGCCGGGTGATCGCCGCGGATTCGCGAGCCAGCGCTTCGAGTTCCCAGTCCGTGCGCGGAGCAAGCAAGGCCTCAAACTGCCGCAGAAGCGGAGACTTGTCGCGAAGCAGACTGGTGATTTCAGAAGAGAACGGCATGAATCTTAAATTTGGGACCAGGACAATTAAACACAGCGTCCTCGAGACACAAAGAAAACGAGTCAAGGATTCCGCGAATTGACTCTGTGCTCTCCGTGTCCGCTGTGGTTAGATTCCCGCGGTGTTTGAGAAATCCCTTTTTGGCGAGCAGTTGGCCAGTGGCAGCGGGATCGAGGAATTGATGGACGATCTGGGCCGCGCCCTGGCCGGCGCACACGGACCGATGCGAATGCTTGGCGGCGGCAATCCGGCGCACATTCCTGAAATGCAGGCGATCTGGCGCGATCGCATGGCGGCCATTTTGGCCGACCCGCCCGCATTCGATCGGATGATGACGAACTATGACCCGCCTATCGGCAATGCGAAATTCATCGCCGCCCTGGCAGACCTGCTTCGACAGGTCTTTGGATGGAATGTCGGACCGGAGAACATTGCCATCACCGCGGGCGGACAAACGGCGTTTTTTTTTCTCTTCAATCTTTTGGCCGGCGAATTCCGCGACGGCAGACGGAAGACGATCCTGCTTCCGCTCGTTCCTGAGTATATAGGCTATATGAACCAGGGGCTGGCTCCCGGCCTTCTGCGCGCGGTGGAGCCCCGCATCGAGTTTCTGCCTGCGCATCGCTTCAAGTATCATGTTGATTTCGAGCGGCTCGCCGTCTCCGATGACGTGGCGGCGCTCTGCGTCTCGCGGCCCACGAATCCCTCGGGCAACGTGCTCACCAACAACGAAATTCACCGGCTGGCCGGCGTGGCCCGGGCGGCGGGCGTGCCTCTGATTATCGACAACGCCTACGGGGTGCCGTTTCCCGGCATCTTGTTCCGTGAGGCCGATCCGATCTGGGATGAAAACATTATTCTTACGCTGAGCCTTTCGAAGCTCGGCCTCCCGAATACGCGCACGGGCATCGTCGTCGCGCGCCCGGAAATCGTCGCTGCCGTGGCCTCGATGACGGCAATTGTCGGTCTCGCAAACTGCTCGATTGGGCAGGCCATCGTCCTGCCGCTCGTCGAATCCGGCGAGATCCTCCGCCTGGCTCGCGAGGTCGTGCGCCCGTTCTACGAGAGGAAATCCCAGCTGGCGCAGGAATGGATCGCGCAGTCTTTCGACGACGGGCTCGACTACCACGTCCACGTGAGCGAGGGGGCGCTGTTCTTGTGGCTCTGGTTTCGCGGGATGAAGATCTCGGCGGAGACGCTTTACGCCCGATTGAAGGAACGCGGTGTACTCATCGTTCCGGGACATTATTTCGGCGTGAGCGCAGCGGGAGACTGGCGGCATGGCCACGAGTGCATCCGGCTCAGTTTCGCGATGGACGAAACCTCCGTGCGCGAAGGAATCGCAATCCTAGCAGAGGAGGTGGCGAAGGGCTACGCGTGACCGTTCGATTTAATCGGCCAAAGATGCCTTGCCGCGCTACGCTGCGACCTTGCGAAATTCGAGGACGTTGATCGGCGGGAAGTTCAACGGACAGTATTCCTTGCCAGCCAGCTCGAAGAGATGGTCGTGATCGCAGAGTTGCGTGGTGATCTGGTAGGTAATGAACCGGCTGTCGTCGTCCATCGCCCTGGCGATGCTGCGCAGAAGCTTGTCTTTGGTCTTCGGTTCTATCACAAAAAACGGCAGTCCGGAAACAATGTAGTCGCAGTGTGAGTGACCCATATCACGCAGCGTCTCGGGCAGATGCAAGGCATCGGTGTTGAGAACGGTCACGCGGGGATCCCGCGCGAATTGCTTGCGCAGGTGCAAAACGAATTCCTCGTCGAGCTCGAAAAGAATGAGCCGGGACTCGGCATTCATGCGCTTAACGATCTGGCGGGTGTGGCAACCTTCGCCGGGGCCGAGTTCGACGACGACGCGAGGTTGGGAAAAATCGATGCGCCGCGCGGTCTGCCGGGTGAGGAACGGCGAACTGGGCACGACGTAGCCGACTCGCAGCGGATTGGCGAGGACACGTTTGAAGAACAGGATACTCATTCGGAAGTGTGAAGGTACGTGAAGCCCCTAGGATGTCCAGCTCATCGGATTTGTCACGCTGCGCAAATCTCCCTTAAAAATGTCGCCGCAGCCCTCTTTTCTCTGCGTACCTTTCATAACGGCGCGGTTTCCCTGCTCCAGCCCGCTACGCGCTCATAGGCGTCGGCGATACCGAGCAGTCGGGTTTCGGCAAGGGATTTTCCGAGGAACTGGAGGCCGACGGGAAGTTTGGACTCGCCTTCGTGGACAAATCCGCACGGCACGCTGATCCCGCAGATTCCCGCAAGATTGGCGGCAATGGTGAAGATGTCGGCGAGGTACATCTTCAGCGGGTCGCTGGTACGTTCGCCAATCGGAAATGCAACGTCGGGCGAAGTGGGACAAACAATGACGTCCGCCTTCTCAAAGGCCGTGGCAAAGTCCCGGCGGATCAAGGTGCGGACCTTTTGCGCGCGAAGATAGTAGGCGTCGTAATATCCACTGGAGAGCACGTAGGTGCCGAGAATGATCCGGCGCTTTACTTCGCTGCCAAATCCCTCTTCACGCGTGCGAACGTAGAGATCCATGAGATCCTTGGGCTGGCTTGCGCGTCGCCCATAGCGGACGCCGTCGAAACGGGCGAGGTTCGCCGAGGCTTCGGCGGTCGCAATGATATAGTAGACCGAAACCGCATATTCCGTATGCGGCAAGGAGAGTTCGACGATCTCGGCGCCATTGTCGGCGCAGAGTTGGATGGCCGCTTCGATCGTGGACTTCACGCGCGCGTCCATGCCATCGACAAAGTATTCCTTTGGAATTCCCAGGCGGACGCCTTTGAGATTGCGCCCAAGCTCGGCTGTGAAATCCTCCTTGGCTTCATCCAGCGAGGTGGAGTCCATCGGGTCCCGTCCGGCGATGGCATTCAGCAAAAGCGCGCAGTCGCGCGTTGAGCGCGCCAGCGGTCCGATTTGATCAAGAGAAGAGGCAAAGGCGACAAGGCCGTAACGTGAAACACGCCCATAGCTCGGTTTGAGGCCGACACACCCGCAAAGCGAGGCGGGTTGGCGAATCGAGCCGCCTGTGTCCGAGCCCAGCGCGGCGGGAATCTCGCAAGCGGCGACTGCGGCTGCCGAACCGCCGCTCGAGCCGCCGGGAATTCGTGTGACGTCCCAGGGATTGCGCGTTGTCTGGAAGGCGGAGTTTTCCGTCGATGAACCCATGGCAAACTCGTCCATGTTCAAGCGGCCAAAGGGAACTGCGCCGGCGGACCTCAGCCGCGCGATGACCGTTGCATCGTAGGGCGCGGTGTAGCCCTGCAGGATTTTTGAAGCGCAGGTGCAAGGATCGCCCTGCACATTGATGACGTCTTTGATCCCGATGGGAATTCCCCCGAGAGGGAGTCCGACGTCAGCCTGTTCGGCTCTCCGCAAGGCGGCTTCGAAATCCCGGGACAGGAAGGCCTGCACGGTGGGGTCCACCGATTGAATGCGCGCTTCGAGCGCCCGCAGGACGTCAACGGGGTGAAAGTCTTTGGCTCGATAACCTTCCTGAAGTTCGGAAGCGGTGAGGCGGGCGAGATCCATAAAATTATTGGTCCGCAGGCCTCGCTGTTTTGCAAGTTCCCGAAACGGGCGCCAGCATCCGCGTCATTCGTTGCAAGCCCATATCATTCGACGACTTTCGGAACGATAACGAGATTGCTTGCCGTGCGGGGGGCGAGGCTGAGAGCCGCTTCGCGGGGCATGCTGACACCAGGAGTATCCTCGCGCGTGACATTGAAGATCGGGTACGTATGCGCTGTGGGCTCGACGGCCGAGACGTCGAGTTTTTTGAGATGCTCGATATGATCAAGCACCCGGCCGAGCTGATCCTGGAAGATGGTGACTTCCTCTTCCGCCAGGGCAATGCGAGCCAGCCTGGCAACATGGCGAACGTTGAGATCGGGGCTGCTCATAGGGGCCAAGGTATCATTGCGAGGATCTGCCCGTCCGGCAAGGCGTCATACGATCCGGTGCGTCGTCACCGGGTCGAAGAGGTGCGCGACTGACGCGTTGATCCGGAACTTGAAGCGATGGCCTGCGTCGGCTTGTTGAGCCCCGACCGGACTCCGGCTGACAATCGGATGCGCTCCCGTCTGCAGGTGGAAATAGGTCTCCGCTCCCATGGGCTCGACGATATCCACCACGGCTTGGAAGCAGTTGTTTGATGCGGATTGTCCAGGCGGGACAAGATCGCAGCTCTCGGGACGAACGCCGAGGATGACCTCCTTGCCGACATAGCCGGCGGCGGCCTTTCGGTCCCCGAGTTCCAGTTCGATCACGCCTCCTTCGGCTTCCTTGAACACGAGGCCGCCGTTCCGCCGGTGCAGCGTGCCCTTGATAAGATTCATAGGGGGACTGCCCAGGAAGCCGGCGACGAAGAGGTTTGCTGGCTGGTCGTAGATCCTCAGCGGGCTGTCCACCTGCTGGATGACACCATCCTTCATCACGACGATGCGGGTGCCCATGGTCATGGCTTCGATCTGATCGTGGGTCACGTAGATCATCGTAGCCTGCAGGCGCTGGTGGAGTTTCGTGATCTCCGTGCGCATTTGAACGCGCATCTTGGCGTCGAGATTGGAGAGTGGCTCGTCGAAGAGAAAGACTTCCGGCTGCCGCACGATCGCGCGCCCGACCGCGACCCGTTGCCGCTGCCCTCCGGAAAGAGCCTTTGGCCGGCGATCGAGGAGTTGCTCAATGCCCAGGATCCCTGCGGCTTCGGCGACGCGCTTCTTGATCTCCGCTTTGGGGTATTTCCGCAGCTCCAGCCCGAATGCCATATTGTCATAGACGCTCATATGCGGATAGAGCGCGTAGTTTTGAAACACCATCGCGATGTCACGATCCTTGGGAGGAAGATCATTGACGCGCTTCCCGCCGATCAGGACATCACCTTTTGAGATTTCTTCGAGGCCGGCGACCATCCGCAAGGTCGTCGACTTTCCGCAGCCGGACGGGCCGACAAAAACAACGAACTCCCGGTCCACGATTTCAAGGCTGAAATCCTCCACGGCAGTGACGTCCTTGCCCTTGTCTCCGGGATAAATCTTGTAGACGTTTTTGAGGGTTACGTTGGCCATTGTCTCATGGTTTCCACTTGCGGTCGGCGGTCTTTGGTAAAGTCGGCCAACCTAAGTGGGGAGCCCATAGAGGTCAATCATTCAGGTCCGCCAAAGAAACGCAAAAATAAACGGTATGAAAATTGCTGTCCGGTTTAGGCATGATTTTGGAACGGGCCGAGGCAGTGAACCGGGCCAGTCAGCTTGCCACGGTTTTTGCCTCGCTGAAGACTCTGGGCCTTACCGAGCGCGGGCTGCTCAACGAGATCATGCGGAGGGTGCTGGTGGCAAACTCCGGGTTGCTCGGCGTCTGGACGGTGTGGGAACCGAACGCCTTGGACGGCCGGGACGCTGCGTTTGCCGGCGCGCCAGGGCACGATCAGAGCGGACGGTTCGTGCCGTTCTGGCATCGCTATGGGGGCCCGATCCAGCTCGAGGCCAATATTGATTACGACAAGCCCGATTCGGACTGGTATTTCGCGCCGACTCGCCGAAGAGCGGAAGTGCTGATTGATCCCTACGAATATCGGGTTGCCGGGGAAAATCTTTTCATCACCAGCACGGCGGCACCAATTCTTCATCGGGAAAAGTCCGTAGGCGTGGTGGGTTTCGACGTCCATATGGACTGGCTGCTCGAAGCTTCTGACGGACTGGGACGCTGTGAGTCCATCGAAGCGGCTCTGGGTCGCGGGCATGTCCTGCTGGGCGAGGACGGCCAGGTGCGCTACTGCAGCCAGGCGACACGCCGTTTGATTTGCCGGTATGTCGGAGGGAAGGCTGATTCGCCGGGCCGGCTTCCCGAACCTCTGCATGATCTGGTCGTTCAGAAATTGCGACGGCGCTTTTTTATGGAAAGCCTCAAGCTCAAGCGCGGGTGGACCTTCGGAAGCGGATCTCGGAAGCTGGTTGTCCGATTCACGCGCCACCCGCACGCGGGTTGCTTTTTGTTGCTGGTCGATGAGCAAATCGAGGAGGGCCGGCCCCTGCGCGCCGCGGATCAACTTAGCCCGCGTGAGCGAGAGGTCGCGGAATGGGTTTGCCAGGGCAAATCCAACGACGAAATCGCCATTATCCTGGGGATAAGCTCACACACGGTGAAGAACCATCTCGACAAGATTTTCCGCAAGCTTGGCGTTGAAAACCGTTACGCTGCGGCTGCGACCCTTCATCGCGACCAGGCGGCCCGGACGGATGGGTAGATAGGAAGACCTTCCTATTGCGAGAATTGCTCCGTCCATGCAATTTTACTTTGAACATGAAGCGATTGGAAAATCTCCGGGAGCGACTGGAAGCGAGTGCCCGAGTCGATTTTTCCTCCCGCTTCTTGGTCGAATTCCAGCATAAGAGCTGGGACAGCCCCCCTGCAGTAGGTTCCTATGAGGAAGAGAACTGTCTTGTTCATCCAGCATAGCGACGTCGACAGGCCTGGACTTCTTGGAGAGGTTCTCGGTGAAATGGGCCTCCCGATGGAGGTAATCCGGCCCGACCTTGGTCAGGGTACCCCGGGATCCCTTGAAGGCTATGCCGGGCTGGCGCTGGGTGGCGGTCCTCAGGGTGCCTACGAACAGGACAAGTATCCTTACCTCGCCAACGAGTGCGCCCTGGTGCGCGATGCGGCGTCTCATGGCAAGCCGGCTATCGGATTGTGTCTGGGCGCTCAGCTGATGGCTTCGGCTCTGGGCGCCAAAGTTCAGCCGGGTCAGCGTGAGGTCGGGTTCTTCGAGATAACTCTGGATCCCATTTCCCAGTACGACCCTCTTTGGCGGGGAGTTCCCACGAAGTTTGTCGCCGCTCATTGGCACGGGGATGTTTTCGATATTCCTCCGGGAGGCATGCGCCTTGGCTCGTCGGCCCTCACACGCAACCAGCTTTTCCGGTATGGCCACGCGTTGTATGGCCTGCAATTCCACTTGGAGATGACTCCGGGGCTGCTTGAGGAAGCCGTCGCAAGAGCTAATGCCTTGCTCGTCGATCCGGGCGTCGATGCGGGCTTGATCCGCCAGCAAGGACAGGAGTGCCTGCCGGGAATGCGGGAAATGGCCTCCACGGTCTTTGCCCGCTGGGCGGAGATGCTCTGCTAGAGGTTTGCCGGGCGGTTTCCGTGTAGAGTTCTCAGGCAACACGCGAGGCGCGCCTGCGGCATCCCTCAGAAGCGGATGTCTGGAATCAGGCGGACTTCTGTTTGAATGTTCCCGTTTTTTCCACGCGGCCCGCTTCTCGACGGTTTGCCGGTTGACGATTCCTGCCGTGGGTGGCGTGGCATGGCACTTGCTCCCTCGCCGTAACACCTACCCAGGTCATCGCAATACGCCCGCGTACTAATGAAATCATTACAGAAAGCCTTCCTGAGATTGCAGGTCATTCTCCTTGCCGTTTTTCTGGCAGCCTCCCTCCACGCCGAGTCGCTGAAGATCGGCTACAGTGACTGGCCAGGATTCACCATTTTCGAGGTCGCCAAGCAGAAGGGCTGGTTCAAGGACGCCGGGCTCGATGTCGATCTTATCTGGTTCGATTATTTGCCCTCTTTGGACGCTTTCGCAGCGGGCAAGGTGGACGCCGTGACAGCGGTCGCGACCGATGCTCTTGTGAACGGCGCGAACGGCGCAAAAAGCAAAATCATTGCCGTTCTCGATTATAGCGATGGCAGCGACATGATTATCGGAAAGCCGGGAATTGAATCCATCAAGGATCTCAAGGGCCAGAAGGTGGGGATCGAAGTGACGCTCGTCGAGCATCTCCTGTTGCTCGAAGCGCTCAAACAGAACGGGATGACGCAATCAGATGTTGAGATCGTCAATACGGCGACAAATGAAACTCCGCAGACTCTCGCTTCGGGAAAGGTTGCGGCGGTGGGGGCCTGGTATCCGGTTTCCAGCCAGGCGCTCAAGCAGGTTCCTGGATCCAAGAAATTGTTCACGAGCGCCGACGCGAAAGGTCTCATCTATGACGTGCTGGCGGTGAATCCCGTGAGCTTCGCCCAGCACAAGGAGGACTGGGCAAAAATCGTCCAGATTTTTTACAAGTGTGTTGATTATCTCAACGATCCGGCAACACGGGAGGATGCCATCAAGATTATGGCGGCGAAAGCTGGCGCGGATCCGGAGGAGTACGCGAAGAATGTCCCGGGGACCCACCTCCTCTCACTTGCCGAGGCAAAGACCGTCTTCAAAAAGGGCGACGGTCTCGATTCGATCTACGGCTCGATGACGATCGGCAATCAATTCAACCTGGACAACAAGGTGTATAAGGATTCGCAGAAGCCAGCAAGCTACCTGGCTCCAAGCATCGTTGAGAGCCTTTAGCGCGGAATAGGCAACAAAGGGAATTATGGCTCATCGCGATTGGCTGGGTCTGAAGGAGGAGTTGCCAGAAAGGCTCCGGCTCGTTCTCACGATTTTCTCCTTCGTTATTCCCCTGGCCCTCTGGTGCGCGGTGAGTTACCTGCCCTTCCTTTGGCACCCTCTGACGCGCGTCACCGATCCCGGAAGCGTGGAATATTTCGTTGAGGGAATGGAAATCCCGAATGCGGAATTTGCCAATCAGCTCAAGAAGGCGACCGCGGAAGGGGGAGATGCCCCCCAGGGCTATCGGGTGAATCCGGTTTACCTGCCTCCGCCGCATGAGGTGCTCAAGGCGTTCTATACCGCGTTTACCACACCGCCACGCCTTCCCAATGAACCCTGGCTTCATCAGAGCCTTGGTCACAGCATTCGAACGATTTTCTTTGGGTTTGTCATCTCGTCGATCATTGGACTTCCCTTGGGAATTCTCTGCGGGACCTATCGCCTTTTTTCGCGCCTTCAGGAGCCGTTCATCGAGTTTTTTCGCTATCTGCCTGCTCCGGCCTTCGGCGCATTGTGTGTAGCCATTCTGGGCATCGATGACGGACCGAAGATTGCGATCATCGTGATAGGGACATTTTTCCAGCAGGTGCTGGTCATATCCAATACCGTGCGCAAAGTTGATCCGGCGCTCATCGAAGCGGCGCAGACCCTTGGAGCGCGCGGATTGCGCCTGATGGGACGTGTCGTCATCCCGGCGTCAATCACCGACATTTACACGGACATGCGCATCCTTCTGGGCTGGGCGTGGACGTACCTCATCGTTGCGGAGGTGGTCGGCACCATGTCGGGAATCACGTTCTTCATCAACCAGCAGGCGCGCTATCGGAATTTCGACAATGTGTATGCGGCTATTATGATGATCGGCATCATCGGTCTGACCACGGACATGGCGCTCGCATGGCTTGGCAAAGTGCTCTTCCCGTGGAAGCGCAAGGTCAGGGCCAGAAAATCGACGGCGATCCCCGTGTCCATGATAGCAAAGCAGAACAGGGGGGAATCGCAACCTGCCGAAGAAGAGCCTGGAATTGCGCCCATGCAGGAGAATTTTGGCAGGCTTGAGCCGCCTGTTGCACGCGACGCCGGCGCAAGTCCCCTGCAATCTTGACCGTATGGTGACGTCACTCGAACTCCCCGACTACACCAGGCAGGATCCGCAGGTTGCGGCTCGCTTCAAGCGCATCCGGGAGCGCCCGGTCGTGCTCTCCGTGCGAAATCTTCAGAAGGCCTTCGGCCCGGCGGGCCATCAACACATCGTCTTCGATAACGTGTCGATGGAAATCCATCGGCGCGAGTTCGTCTCAATCATCGGACCTTCCGGCTGTGGCAAGTCCACCTTCATTCGCATAGTGGCCGGGCTTGACGAAGCCACCGGCGGCGAAATGCTTCTGGACGGCAAGCCTGTCACCGGCCCCGGGCCGGACCGCGGCATGGTCTTTCAAGGCTACACGTTGTTTCCGTGGAGAACGGTGAAGCAAAACGTTATGTTCGGCCTCGAAATGCAGAACAAAGGCTCCGGCGCCGAGGGCACGGCTCGGGAATGGCTCGAGATGGTCGGCCTAAGCCGGTTCGAGGAATCGTACCCCCACGAACTCTCTGGCGGCATGAAGCAACGAGTCGCCATTGCCCGCGCTCTCGCAAACGAACCACGCATTCTCATCATGGATGAACCTTTTGGCGCGCTTGACGCGTTGACACGCGCGAAGATGCAGGCTTATCTGCTTCAAATTTGGAAGAAGGTGGACGTCACGATCCTTTTCATTACCCACGATCTCGACGAGGCGGTGTATCTTTCGGATCGCATCCTCGTTCTGGGAGTGAATCCGGGGGGAATTCGTGAATTTATCGAGAATCCTGTTCCGCGTCCGCGGACGCCGGAGCAATTTCTCACGTCGGAGTTTCTGGCTCTCAAGCACCGCCTTGATGAGTTGATCCATACCCCGTCACAAAACTCCGAGGAGGACCGTCTACCCGTCATCAAAATGACCGCGGCTGGAGACGAGGTGGAATGAAACGATTGATTCGCGGTTTGTTCGTGGTGTTACTGATCGTAATTTTGGTATGGCTAAGTGATACCTAATGAAAACGTCCGATCGGATCGGAAGCAACCGCGGCGCTGGAAGCGCGCACCGCATTAGCATTTCGCTGCCGGCCGGGGAGCTCGATCGGATGGTTGCTGAGAGGGGAGTGGACAATCGGGTCAAGGCGATTGCCGGGATGATATCGGCGCCGGCCGTGAAGCGGCGTCCCTTTGCAGGTCTCAGGCGAAACACGAGAACGAAGTTCCGGGCGTTGTGAGCCAGTTTCCTTCAGCGGCCTTATTTTCAGAGGTGCTGTTAGGTGGCGCCATGTGGTCGATGCGTGTTCCGCGCCGCCGGCTGGTCCGCCTGACCGCTCTGGATCCGGGGGCCAACCTCTCGGCATTATTTTACAATGCCGCCCAACCGCTGGATCGCCTGAACATTCCCGACACTCTCAAGGCGCTCCATACGGCAAAGCTTAGCCGCGGGCATATCCTGATGACTGATATGGGCAACGCTCTGGTATCGCTGGTCGAGGACAGCCTTGGATGGCATGACCCGCTCGGCGGACATATTACTGCCGCAATGGTTGCGGCCAGGTTTGGCGAGCATAACTATCAGAAATACCGCAACGACTTTTACCGGAACGCTCACGACAACTTTCTGATCGAACTGAGCAAGCATGGCCTGGGTCTGGCCGACATCGTCGCCAACGTGAATTTTTTCAGCAAGATCGAGGTGGATGACGAGGGGCGTATGAAATTGGTTCCGGATCACTGTCCAGCAGGAGCACGCATCGGACTCCGAACCGAAATGGATATCCTCCTTGTCCTGGCAAACTGCCCTCATCCTCTCGCGCCTGCCGGCGAATACCCACGCGCTCGCGTGGAGATAGAGATTTTTTCGTGCGCTCCGCCAGGGGAAGACGATTTTTGCCGCAATTTCCGGCCCGAATGCGGCCGCACGCTTGCGCTCACCGAGCGGCTTTTCCTATGAGCGACTTCAAGAGTCTCCCGAGCCGATGAGCACACTCGTTTATACGGAAAGCACGCTTCAGCTGCAGACTGCGGCTGCGAGCTCAACGATTCTCGCCGGAGACGGTTGGTTTCATCCGATTAACAAGGGGCAGGTTCTGCGTATCGTCGACCTGGAGGGGAATCAGGCCGCGGATACGTTCTTTTTCAGCGCTGCCGACATTACGGAGCGCTACAGCGCCCAGGACACCATTCGCGAGCAGGGCTCCATCTATCTCACGACGGGAACGAAGCTGATGTCGAATCTCTGCCGGGAAATGCTCACAATTACGGCGGATACGTGCGGACGGCATGACACGCTGGGAGGCGCTTGCGCCGCGGAGAGCAACATGGTCAGGTATTCTCTGGACAAGCGCTTCATGCACGCGTGCCGCGACACGTTTCTGCTTCAGATGGCGTTGTCCGGTTATCACGTCACCAAGCGGGACCTGGCTCACAACATCAATTTCTTCATGAATGTGCCGGTCACCCCGGACGGTGGCCTTCGTTTTGCGGACGGCGTCTCCGAGCCTGGCAAATATGTGGAGATGCGCGCCGAGATGGACGTGCTTTGCCTCATCTCGAACTGCCCGCAGCTGAACAACCCCTGCAATGCCTACAACCCCACTCCGATCAGGGTGCTCCTATGGAATTAGCCGCCGGGGGAAAGCGGAACACCGAAAGGGACAGGGCGTTGCCGTCGGGTCTCTGTATCCTCGGCATCTTCCGGGGCTAACGGATGCTCTCCAAGGTCCTCATAGCCAATCGCGGCGAGATTGCCTGCCGGATCATCCGCACGCTCGATCGTATGAGGATCGCCTCGGTCGCTGTTTATTCGGAAGCCGACGCCCATGCTGCGCACGTCCGGTTGGCGGGCGAGGCGGTTTGCGTCGGACCGCCGCAGGCGGCGCAAAGCTATCTGCAGGTCGAGAGGATTCTCCTGGCTGCCAGGCAGACTGGCGCTGAAGGCATTCATCCGGGATACGGATTTCTAAGCGAGAACGCCGATTTTGCCGCGTCCTGCGAAGCTGCGGGAATTGCATTCATTGGGCCGACTCCCCAAAACATGCGCGATTTCGGTCTCAAGCACACAGCGCGTGAGCTTGCGATCGCAAGTGGCGTGCCGGTCTCGCCGGGATCGAGCCTCCTTGATTCCCTCACCGACGCGCGGGTTGAAGCCGAGCGAATCGGCTTTCCCGTGATGATCAAGAGCACTTCGGGAGGGGGTGGGATTGGAATGCAATTGGTCCGAACCGCGGATGAACTCGGGGAGAAATTCGAGAGCGTCCAGCGGCTGGCCAAAAGCAACTTCAAGGCGTCCGGCCTCTTTCTTGAAAAGTTCATCGCCTCGGCGCGTCATGTGGAGGTGCAGATTTTTGGCGACGGAAAGGGGAATGTCGCCGTGCTGGGCGAACGCGACTGCTCGGCACAGCGGCGGAATCAGAAGGTGATCGAGGAGACTCCCGCGCCGTGCCTGGATGAGGCAGTGCGCCAGCGCCTCCACGAAGCAGCGCGAAGGCTGGGCCAGTCGGCCAGGTATCGTTCCGCGGGCACCTGCGAGTTCATGTATGACGCGGAATCCGCGGAGTTCTATTTCCTTGAGGTCAACACCCGTCTGCAAGTCGAGCATTGCGTGACCGAGGAAGTCTCCGGACTGGATCTCGTGGAGTGGATGATCCGGCTGGCGTCCGGCGAAGCTCTTCCGCTCGCTGAGTATCATCATATTCCGAACGGTCACGCCATCGAAGCGCGGGTGTATGCGGAAGACCCGAACAAGAACTTCCAGCCGAGTTGCGGTTTGCTCACCGAAGTGCGGTTTCCCGCGGGCGTGCGGGTGGACGGATGGGTCGAGCGCGGCAGCGAAGTCACACCCTATTACGATCCGATGATCGCAAAGGTGATTGCGCATGCGCCGACGCGCGACGAAGCGATCGATAAACTTCACTCGGCCCTCGGCGCCACGCGTCTGGACGGGATCGAGACCAACCTCGATTACACGAGGGCTATTCTGGCCGGGGAAAGCTTCAAGAGGGGCGGGGTCACCACAAGATACCTGTCGACCTTCGTCTTTCAGCCCCGCACCATCGATGTCGTCGAGCCGGGAACCCACACGACCATTCAGGATTATCCCGGCAGGACCGGCTACTGGGAGGTCGGGGTTCCGCCATCGGGACCGATGGATCATTTCGCGTTGCGGCTGGCGAACCGGCTCGTCGGCAACAAGGAGGGCGCTCCCGCCCTGGAAGCCACTGTCTCGGGCCCAAAACTCGAGTTTCACCATCGAGCAGTTGTCTGCGTGACAGGAGCGGACATGCAACCGGAACTCGATGGCCGCCGGGCGCCGATGTGGGAGGCTTTCGAGGTTCAGGCTGGCGAAACGCTTAAGCTTCGGACGATCAAGGGCGGGGGTTGCCGCGCCTGCATCGCTGTGGCTGGCGGATTTGACATTCCGCGCTACCTGGGCAGCCAGGCAACATTTACGCTGGGGAAGTTTGGCGGGCACGGAGGAAGGATTCTTCGCTCCGGAGACGTCTTGAAACTGGCGGAGCCCGAGTTCCGTGCAACTCCTGGCAAGCTCGAAAACCCTCCATCCTACTCCAATCGCTGGGAAATAGGCGTCCTTTATGGACCGCATGGCGCTCCGGACTTTTTTACGGACGAGGGGATCGAGATCTTTTTTGCGACGGATTGGAAGGTTCATTACAACTCCTCGCGCACGGGCATTCGCCTTATCGGGCCAAAACCAAAATGGGCCCGAAAGGACGGAGGAGAGGCCGGATTGCATCCCTCCAACATTCACGACAACGCCTACGCCATCGGCGCAGTGGATTTTACGGGAGACATGCCGGTGATACTCGCCGTGGATGGGCCGAGTCTTGGCGGGTTCGTTTGTCCCGTAACGGTCGTCCAATCGGAGCTCTGGAAGATTGGACAACTGCGTCCCGGCGATTTCCTCCGCTTCTTCAGTTGGACAAGAGAGCAAGCCGCAGCGACCGAGCGCGAGCAGGATCGATTTCTTTCGAGCGCGGGCCTTCCTCCATCGCAGCCGTGTGTCCTGCCGGGCAAAGACTACGCCACCGGCAAAATTTCCAGTGCCGATGCCGGGAAGGGCGAGTTCCCTGTTCTTCACACTCTTGCTGCTGCCGGCGATAACCCGCAGGTCGTTTATCGGCAGGCCGGCGACAAATACCTTCTGGTCGAATACGGACCGCCTGTCCTCGATCTGAACCTCAGGTTTTGCGCGCACGCGTTGATGGATTGGCTGTTGAAAAACCCGCAACAGGGAATCATTGACCTCACTCCGGGCATCCGCTCCCTTCAGATCCACTACGACAGCCGCGTGCTGCCGCTTGAACGCTTGCTCGAGACACTCGTCGCGGCGGAATCCACCCTGCCGTCACTGGATGAACTCGAAGTTTCAACACGCATCGTCCGATTGCCGCTCTCATGGGATGATCCCTCCACTCGGCTGGCCATCGAGAAATACATGCAATCCGTGCGCAAAGACGCGCCGTGGTGTCCGAGCAACATCGAATTTATCCGCAGGATCAATGGACTCGATTCCATCGACAAGGTGAAGGAAATTGTCTTTTCGGCGAATTATCTCGTGATGGGATTGGGCGATGTCTATCTTGGCGCGCCTGTCGCCACACCGCTGGACCCGCGGCATCGTCTGGTCACCACCAAATACAATCCCGCGCGCACGTGGACCCCGGAAAATGCCGTCGGCATCGGCGGCGCGTACCTTTGCGTCTACGGAATGGAAGGCCCCGGCGGCTATCAGTTCGTTGGCCGGACGATCCAGATGTGGAATCGCTGGCGGAAGACCGCAGATTTTTCCGAACCATGGCTGCTGAGGCATTTCGACCAGATCCAATTTTATCCGGTCAAAGCCGGGGAGCTTCTCCGGCTGAGAGACGAGTTCCCGGCGGGGAAATTCAAGCTGAACATTCAGGAAGGGACTTTCAGTTTGCGCGAATATCGAAAATTCCTCGCGGGGATCTCCGAGGAGGTCGCCTCCTTCAAGGTTCGACAGCAAAAAGCCTTCGACGAGGAACGCGAGCGCTGGGAACTGACCGGAGCAGCGGATGGTGGAGCCGCCGATTCTCCCGAGGAAGACGCTCCGGAACCTGAACTGGACATGCCCGAGGGTGGCCATGCCGTCGACGCGCACGTTGCCGCAAACGTTTGGAAAGTTTCTGCGAAGGCGGGCCAGGAAGTGGTCGAAGGGGAAACACTTGTGATCCTTGAAGCGATGAAGATGGAGATGGCGATCGGCGCGCCAGTGAGCGGCACCGTCCACTCGATTCGTTGCTCCGAAGGTCAGATGGTCACCCCCGGACAAACGATTGCAATCGTTGTCAGCAAATGAGTGGAATTACCGAAAGGATCAAAGAGACCTTCCGCAGGATTCGCGAGCGTGGCGGTGACGCCGTTTGGATCTCACTGGTGCCGGAGGAACAGGCCCTGAGGCGCGCCGAAGAACTGGAGGCCAACCCCGGCGACCTTCCCCTGAAAGGTCAAACCTTCGGGATCAAGGACAACATCGACCTTGCGGGATCGCCGACGACAGCCGCCTGCCCGGAGTTCGCCTACACGCCGGCGAAAAGCGCCCTTGTCGTTCAGCGGTTGATTGACGCAGGGGCCATCCCCATCGGAAAGACCAACCTCGATCAGTTTGCAACGGGATTGAACGGCACCCGCTCGCCCTATGGCGCTCCGCGCAATTTTTATAATCCTGTCTACATAAGCGGGGGTTCGAGTTCCGGCTCGGCGATTGCCGTGGCGGCGGGGTTGACGGATTTTGCCTTGGGGACGGACACCGCCGGCTCCGGCCGCGTGCCCGCAGCCTTCAACAATCTCGTCGGGTTCAAGCCAACGAAGGGCAGTTGGTCGACAGCCGGCCTCGTTCCCGCCTGCCGGACTCTCGATTGCATAACGGTGCTGACAAAGAGTCCTGGCGAGGCACGGAGGATCGATGAAATCGTCAGGGGTTTTGACCGGACCGATCCCTACTCGCGCAGACCCGTTGACTCCGCTCCGTCGGCCTTGCGCCGAATTGGTGTGCTTCCCGAGAGCGAGCGGGAGTTCTTCGGCGACGCCGGGTATGAGCGTCTCTACGCTGAGGCTGTCGAACGCGCCGCCGGGCGAGGATGGAGCGTGAGCGAGTTCGACTATCGCCCCTTTCGTGAAGCGGCCAATCTTCTCTACGGCGGACCCTGGGTTGCTGAGCGCTATTCGGCGGTCAAGTCCCTTATTGAGACGAACCCAGACGCTGTGAATCCGGTGGTCCGCGCAGTCGTCCTCAGCGCCAGGAATTTTTCGGCTCTCGATGCCTTTGAATCGCAGTATCGCCTCGCGGCGCTGGCGCGAGACTCTGAGAGGACCTGGGAATCCTTCGACGCGCTTCTGCTGCCTTCAGCGGGGACCATTTACACGATCGAGCAGATGGTGTCCGACCCGATTCAACTCAATACCAATCTCGGCCGGTACACCAATTTCATGAACCTTCTGGATCTTTGCGGACTCGCAGTTCCGGCCGGTTTTCGTTCGGACAAGGTTCCGTTTGGGGTGACCTTTTTTGCGCCCGCTTGGGAGGAGTCTTTGCTTTTCGACCTTGCGCGTGAGTTTGAGGGCTGACTAAGGCCGGGGGAAAGTCCATGGCGAGGAAAGAGAAATCATCGGCGAGTGTTTTTGTCCCGTGGACCGAGCGCACCCAATGCAAGACGTCCTGCGGGAGGTTTGGACTGCGGCCGTTGCCAACCAGGTAGGGAATGAACTCGTCGTCGAAATCGAGCATCGTGTTGTCGGGCCGTTTGATTTCATAGGCGCCATCGCAGAAAACCAGGAGCCGCGCATTCTCGGGAATCGATGTCGTCTCGCTTTTATAGGAGATATCCGGCATCGCGCCGATAAGGAGACCCGGGCAGCGCAGGAGTTCGGCGTTGTCGGCGCCGTTCTGCGCGGGCTTCAGCAGAAGGGCGGGGGGATGACCGCCCGACGCATGGCGGATGGCACGCGCGGCGAGATCGTAAACGCCGTACCAGATGGTGAAGTACATGTTGTTATGACGCTCCATTTGGAACGCGTCGTTCAAGCTCGAGAGCACCTGCGCGGGATCGAGAAAATCGGTGTGCGTGAGCGATCCGGTGCGAATCACGTTGATTGCGGCGGCGGAAAGCAATGCGGCGCCAACCCCGTGCCCGCAAACGTCCAGCAGGTAGATGGCAAAGTGATTTTCATCGATCCAGTGGTATCCAAACGAATCTCCTCCCAGTTCGGTCGACGGATAGTAAGCCCAGCAGATCGCAAAGGGCTTTTCCATGGGCGGGGGGAGGATGGAAGCAACGTAGCGAGCGGCTTCCTGGATCTCTGATTCGAGACGCTTCTGGGTTTCTTCAATTTGACGCAGGTAAGCCTGCTCCTGGTCGCGGAAGGTTTTCTTCTCGAGGCTGGCCCCGATGCGGGCGCGCAGGAGGGTCGGACTGAAGGGTTTTGGCAGGAAGTCCTCCGCGCCCGCTTCGATGCAGCGAACGACGGTTTCGATTTCGTCCAGTGCGGAGATCATGATGACGGGAATGTGGCGCAGCGCTGGGTCGGCTTTTATTCGGCCGAGAGCGGTATAGCCGTCGATATCGGGCATCATGACATCGAGCAGAACGAGGTCGAAGGGGCTGCGGGCCAGTATTTCGAGGGCAAGGCGTCCGCTTTCGGCCTGGGCCGTTCGGTGCCCCTGCCGGTTGAGGCGTTTGACGAGGACCTCGCGATTCGCCGGCTGGTCGTCGACGACGAGGATTCGCCCCGTGATCGACGATCGGGCATGGGTGGCTTCGGGGGGTACGAACTGCAAAGCGTCCGTAATCTTCCTGTATTTCATCGAGTCCGGGGCTTCCTCACCGGGCGATCCGGCTTGGCCCGGTCCCGCGAGATTCTCCTCGTTGAGCCGCGTTCCAATGATGTCGAGCAATTGGCGCGCGGCGGTCTGGATCTTTTCGAGGTCGCCGAGTTCGCTCACGCCGCGTTCGGTGAGTTCTTCCTGAAGAAGTTCGCTATAGCCCAGGATGTGATTGATGGGCGTGCGCAGGTCGTGGCGCAATTTTGCCAGGGGCATCTTCTCTTTCGGGGATGACACGGTCAATGCGACGGCGCACTCTTGCCCGTGCGTTCCAGTTGGTCCGCAATCTTGTCGAGCAGCCGCTTGAGTTCAATGGGCTTAGTGTCGTAATCGTCACATCCCGCCTCCAGGGCCTGCTCCCGGTCGCCCGACATGGCATGCGCCGTAAGAGCGATAACGGGAATACGGGCGGTGGCCGAGCCGGCCTTGATGCGCCGGGTGGCCTCCCACCCATCGATGATCGGCAGACTCATATCCATGAGAATCACATCGGGCGAGGTGGATCCGGCAAGGTCAACGCCCTCTTGCCCGTCCGTGGCGATCACGACCTCATATCCGCGTCGCGCCAGACGACGCGAAAGCATATCGCGATTCATTTCGTTGTCTTCGACGAGAAGGATCTTCGGCATCAGGAAGGACGAATAGTTCAAATTGGGCGTTCTGGGAACCCGGAAAGGCGCGCTAATCTCGTGGCGCGGCTCGAGCGAGAATGGTGTTGATTTCAGCGAGAAGTTTCTTTTGATCCATGGCGCCCTTGAGAATGATTTGATTTACGCTGCCTGTCAGACGCTGGCGGTCCTCGGCAGTGAGGTCCTTTGCCGTAACGACTACGACCGGGATGCCGGCGAAGCGTGGGTTCTGGCGCACGAGGCTCAGAAACTCGAACCCGTCCATCACGGGCATCATCAAGTCCAAAAGGATAAGACCGGGAATCTCTGCGCGGAGCTGCTCGAGGGCCACGCTCCCGTTCTCCGCTTCCACGAACCGGATGCTTTCCCTTTCCAGCATGCGGCAGACGAGTTGGCGGCTGCTTGCATCGTCCTCGACGACAAGAGCGTAAGCTGGCGGCCGTCCGCAGCAGGTCGATACAATCCGGCGCAGCTTCTCCTGATCAATGGGCTTGGTGAGAAACTCCGAGGCGCCGAGTGTGAAGCCGAACTGACGGTCCTGGAGCATCGTCACCATGATGACGGGAATCGAAGCGGTCGCCGGATCGGACTTGAGCGTGGTGAGGACGGACCAGCCGTCCATGCCGGGCATCATGACATCCAGGGTAATTGCGGCGGGACGCAACTTTCGGGCGATCTCGAGGCCCGCCGCGCCGCTGTAGGCGACCACGACGCCGTAGCCCGCCTTGGAAAGGCTGCGTTTGAGGAGTTCGGTCGCGTCCTGATCGTCATCAATCACGAGGACCAGCCGGGATTTGGCGGTCAGGGAAGATTTGTCACCCGAGGGCTGAGCAGGCTCGGCCACTGTGTCGGCGACTTGAGCCGGGAGATCAACGGTGAAGGTCGTTCCTTTTCCAAATTCGCTTTGTACTGTGATGTCGCCACCCATCATCTGACAGAATCTGCGGCTGATGACCAGGCCGAGGCCGGTTCCGCCGTATTTGCGGGTGGTGGAAGGATCAGCTTGAGAGAACGCCCGGAAAAGCCTGCCCAGCTGCTCCTCGGTCATGCCGATGCCCGTGTCGCGGACGGAGAAATTGACACGCTCGCGCGTGGAATCGGCGTTGAATTTGGGGCGGGCGGAGCCGCTCGTCTCTTCCTGTATGCGCCGCACGGTAAGCGTGATCGTGCCTTTGTCGGTGAATTTCGTGGCGTTACTGAGAAGGTTGAAGAGAGTCTGCCGGATCTTCGTGAGGTCGGCGAGCATGTTTCCGCAATCCTCGGGGCAATCAACCTCCAGCTTATTCGAGTTCTTTTCAATGAGAGGCTGAATGGTCGTCACGACATCTCTAATCATGTCGTTAACGTTGATTCGCTCGACAAAAAGGGTCATTTTTCCCGCCTCAATTTTCGACAGGTCGAGAACATCATTGATGAGCGAAAGCAGGTGTTTGCCGGCGGCGCGAATCTTGTCGAGGTCAGGCGTGAGTTCCTTGAGGTCGAGATCTTCGGCTTCCTCTATGAGCATTTCGCTGTAGCCGATGATCGCGTTCATGGGTGTGCGCAACTCATGACTCATGTTGGCGAGAAACGTGCTTTTGGTGCGGTTGGCCGACTCCGCCGCGTCTCGCGCGTCGAGGGCCTCCTGCCTGCTTTTCTCGGCCTGTACGAGGGCAGCGGAGAGTCGTGATGCGAGCCAGAACGAGACAACGAGCACACCGATGATGATGGCGCTGGCAACGCCGTACACCTGCCAGATGATTTGAATCGCCTTGCTGTTGACGTCAGGCAGATACAGGGCAGCCACCACATCATAGTCCCAAGGCGCAAAGGTCTTCTTTCTCACGACCCATTTTTGCGACGAGTTGGCCTGGTCGGCGGCGGACTGTTCGGCGATGGCTTTGGCTTCGGAAGGATTGCCGAGGTCCGTCGTGAGGAAAACGGGCCGGTTCTTTTCATCGCAAAGCGCAAAGAACCCATGGTCCAGCACACCGCGCTCCTGAATGGCATCCCGTATCGCGGAGAGCGTTTGAAGGAGATAGCCAACATAATAGATGCCCACGATCTCGCCGGTTGGGTCGCGGATCGGTTCGTATCCCGTGATGTAGGGCCTGCCCAGGATGTCCGCGACCCCGTAATAGGATCCGCCCTTTCGAATCGCGGCAATCGCTCTGCCGAGAGGGTCGAGCTTCGTGCCCACGGCGCGTGTTCCATCGTCTCTGGCAACGTTTGTCGTGATGCGAATGAAGTCCTCGCCTTGCTTCAAAAAGATCGTCGCCGTCCCGCCCATGATGTCTCTCACCTGGTCCACAAGGGCGTGGTTTCCTGCGGCGGGCCGATTCCCGAAGAAAAGGGACTGGGAGACGCCGCCGCTGCTTCCCTCGGGCAGCAATCCGGTATGCGGCGGGCCGGTCTTGAGGCAGAGCATCTGGAGCACCCGCATTGAGGAGTGAACGAGGTCCAGATAGATGGAGTCGGTCGCTTCCAGCACGTCCATGACATGCTCCAGCTTCGCAGTCATCTGAAGCTCCGCTTCGTTGCGAATGTAGTTGGAAAGGCGCCGAAACCCGGCGTATCCCGCGACGCTCACGGCGAGAACGACGCAGAGGAACCAGAGGGCGACTTTCGTTCTTAGCGAGATTTGCATGGATGATGAAGAGAATAAGTCCTTTGACCCGCGGAGTGCCCGAAAGATAAAAATGCGTTTGCGTGGAACAAGAAGAATTCGTTATGAGACGGGGAGTTCCCCGTTTAGCACCCCCTCTTTCCATGGCCGCGTTTCAGACAAGCATCGATGGCGACGTCAAAATTCTCGCCATCTCCGGCCGGCTCGACCCGCAGAGTGGAAGAGACTTGAGAGATACGATACAATCGCTGGCCGAGGGCGAGAATTCCTGCGATCTGCTCGTTGATCTGGAAGACCTTGATTACATGGCAAGCGCGGGTTTCCGCGAGTTGTTTCTCGCTGCCCGGCAGATCAGCCGCCAAGGCGGCCGGCTTGCGGTTTGTTCCTTGCGGGGGGAGGTGAGACGGGTGTTCGAACTGGCGTGTTTCGACACGGCGTATCCGATTTTTGAGACTCGGCATGCGGCTCTATCTTTCTTCAAGGAACCGAAGTCCGGAGCGTGAAGAACCATAGGCGGTCACTGACTAAGGGATCAAAGCGGGAAAATGAAAATACAACTTGCTGTGGTGGGCGCGCATCTGCGCGGCCAGCCTTTGAATCACCAACTCGTCGAACTCGACGCCGCGTTTGTCAGGCAGACGGTTACCTCCCCAATCTATCGCTTGTTCGCTCTCTCGAATACGTCGCCTCCCAAGCCGGGGATGATCCGCTCGGAAACTGGGGCGTCCATTGAGCTCGAGATCTGGGAGTTGGATGCGGCGCCATTCGGAATGTTCGTCGCCTCCATTCCATCACCTCTCTCGATCGGGAGCGTCAAAATGGCTTCGGGCGAGTGGGTGAAGGGGTTTTTGTGTGAGGAAATCGCGCTGGGCGGCGCCCGCGAAATTACGAGCTTTGGCAGTTGGCGGGCTTACCTCGCCTCGCTCTAGAACTTTGAAGCGAAGCGAGAAAATCCGTCAAGACAGCGTCGGATCGGCTGCTTTTCCGGATTCTTTCACAAAGGCAAGGATTTTTTGGTCGTTGCCTTTCGCCGACCAGACGGCCCTGAGGAAGTCGGCGGGGTGAAGGTGATATTCCCTCAGGAAATTGCGGTCTCCGCCGCAGCAGTACATGATGTCGTGGCAAAGCGCCCCCTCGAAAAAGGAACGGGCTTTTTCGATGATTCGCGGCAGCCAGGGGATGCCATCGAGCGTTGCGCGCTTCGGCGGGAGGTCCTCGGCGCGAATTTCGATCGGATTGGCTGAGCCTTTTTGTTCAAAGAGAAGGTAATCGCGACGGACCGCCACGATTAGAAGGAAGGTTTCCCAGTCGGGCTCGCCGGAAGTGATATAGTCTTCGGCATAGTCATAGACATTGATGGGCCTTAGCCCAATGGACGCGAGGAAGTGTTTTTCCTCGTCGGCAAAATAGCTGGCATCGTTCCGGTTGCCGCCGCGATAAAGCAGAAGGGCCTTGTCGTACATCGCGCGAAGGTTCCTGGTCCACTGATTAAGTTCCATCAGCTAACCAAGCATGTCAGCCGCCGTTTTGAAGTGGATTTTTTGCCTGTAGCGGCGGTGTCCCCACCGCCGATAATAAGGACCGTTTCGACGGGCAATGGATGCGTGTCCCCTCGGCCGGCGACGCGGACATCGCCGGTACAAATCAAGAGTTTTCAAGGATCTCGCTCGCGGTCTTGAAGTGCATTTTCGCCACGCCGCTGAGCGCGTCGCGCCCACCGGCCTCGACGATCTTTCGTGCGGCCTCCTTGACCGATTCGGAAACGCCGCGAGGAAGCCGAACTCCAACGCGCTTTCCGGCGGTATCGAGCCAGTCGATGAATTTTTCGCGCGCCAGAATGGAAGCCGCGGCGACGGCGAAGTCGGATTCGGCCTTGGTCCGTTGATCGAGGACAATGTTGCGGCCTTTTTCCAAAAGCGCGCGTTGAAGCACGCGGACGTCGGCGAACTTGTCGGAAAGCGCGCGCGGAGAGTCCGGTCGCAGGGCACAGAGATTTTCGATCACGCGGGCGTGTCCCCAGGCAAGCAGGCGGTTGAGATTGCCGATTTTCAAGAACAGTGCGTTGTAGCGGTCGGGTCCGATGGCGACGACACTCTGTGCCGTGCCGGACCTGCGGATGGCGCTGGCAAGGTCGCGGATGCGCTTGTCAGATGAAATGCGCTTGCTGTCCGTGATCCCGAGTTCCTGGAATTGCCGCGTGACGTCGCGGTCGACGTAGACCCCTGCGATGACGAGCGGGCCGAAAAAGTCGCCCTTGCCGCTTTCATCGATGCCGAAGTGCGGAGCAAACATTTCCGGATTGAGGACCTCTTCGTATCCGAGCTTGGCCTCGCCGAGAATGTCCGGTTCGAGGCGGAAGCGAACAAAGTCTTCGGTGCCGCGGCCCTGGATTACCGCCTTGGGCCCTTTTTCGTAGACAGCGATCGTCAGCTTGTCCTTCTGCGCAAAGTAAAGCGTGTAAGGACGCTCTTCGAATTTGTATCCCTCCTCGCGCAGCAGCAGCTTCAATTTCGCGGCTTGCGCGGACGTCAACGGAGTATTGTAAAGGGTGATGGCTTTGTCGGGCACGGAACGGACCAGTAAAGCGCAGGCGCGCCGGAACGCGGAGCAAAAAATCCGGCACAAGCTCCGGAGTTGGTTTGAGCGGAACGGGCGCGACCTGCCCTGGCGCCAGACGCACGATCCTTACGCGATCATGGTATCGGAATTCATGCTGCAGCAGACGACGGTCACCGCGGTGATTCCCTATTTTGAGCGTTGGATGGCGAGGTTCCCGACGCTCGAGGTGCTCGCAACGGCGGCGGAACAGGATGTTCTCGCGCTCTGGCAGGGGCTCGGCTATTACAGCCGCGCGCGGAATCTTCGCCGGGCCGCCTCGGCGATGAAGGAACAGTGGGGCGGGAATGTTCCGCGCTCCGTGGAGGCCCTGCGCCGCTTGCCGGGGGTGGGCGATTACACAGCCGCTGCCATCGCGTCCTTTGCATTCGATGCGACAGAGCCGGTGATCGACGCGAACATCGCGCGGGTTCTCGTCCGTTTGCGAAATTGGCGAAAGCCGGTGGATGACGCGGCCGGACGCGCTTTTTTGAAAGCCGCTGCAACGAGACTGCTGCCGGAAAAGGGCGGCCGCCTGCATAATTCGGCGCTCATGGAACTCGGGGCTCTCATCTGTGTCCCGCGGAACCCACGGTGCGGCGAATGTCCCATTCGTGAGGAGTGTCCCGCGGAGCGTCCGGAGGCGCTTCCCGTCAAGCGATCGCGAGGAAGCATTGAAGAGATCGCCGAGGCGCGGGCCTTCGTTTTCGAGCAGGGAAAATTGTGGCTTGAGCCGGCGCCCGGTCCCCGCTGGCGCGGCCTCTGGTTGCTTCCTCGAGCCGAGCCAAAAAAACGACGGGCCGATCATGTCGAGGTGTATTCCATCACGCGCTTTCGCGTGACGATGCAAGTGTTCGCCGAATCCCGGAAAAATCGCCAATTGAGCGGCTACATTCCTGGCGGTCTTCCGCCAATGCCTTCTCCGCATCGGCGAGCGGTTGCAGCAATGCTGGCGAGAGTTCATACTGCAGGGTAATGCTTTCTGAAATTTCCGCCGTGCTTCCCGACGCCCATGGTCACTTTGGACCCTACGGAGGAAGGTTTGTTCCCGAAACGCTGGTCAGTGCGCTCGATGCGCTGGAGCAGGAATACCTCAAGGCTCGCTCAGACCCGGAGTTCCGTAAGGAATTTTCTTCCCTTTTGGCCGACTATTGCGGGCGGCCAACGCCTCTCTATTTCGCAGAGCGCCTGACGCAGCACCTTGGCGGAGCCAAAATCTACCTGAAGCGCGAAGACCTTCTGCATACGGGCGCGCACAAGATCAACAATGCGGTGGGCCAGGCCATTTTGTGCAAACGCATGGGCAAGAGGCGTGTTATCGCCGAGACCGGCGCGGGACAGCACGGGGTGGCGACCGCGACCGTGGCGGCGCGATTCGGCTTCGAATGCGTCATCTACATGGGCGCGGTGGACATGAAGCGGCAGGCGCTCAACGTCTCGCGAATGGAATTCCTGGGTGCCGAAGTCGTTGCCGTGACGGCGGGCCAGGCAACGCTTAAGGAGGCGATCAACGAGGCCATGCGGGATTGGGTGACGAACGTGCGCTCGACCCACTATGTGCTGGGCACCGCCTACGGCTCGCATCCGTATCCCATGATGGTGCGGGATTTCCACCGCGTAATCGGCGACGAGGCCCGCCGGCAAATGCTGCAGCGCGAAGAGCGGCTGCCGGACTTGCTTATTGCATGCGTCGGCGGCGGAAGCAATGCCATGGGGCTCTTCTACCCCTTCCTCCGTGACGACGGTGTGAAAATGACGGGTGTTGAAGCTGGCGGTGAAGGGATTGTACGGGGACGACACGCGGCGCGATTCCAGGGAGGGAGGCTTGGCGTGTTGCAAGGAGCGAAAACGTGGCTGCTGGCAAATGACGATGGGCAGATCGAGTTGACGCATTCAGTTTCCGCAGGACTGGATTACGCCGCGGTCGGGCCGGAGCACTGCTATCTGCGTGACATCGGCCGCGCGCAATACGACTACGCGACCGACAGCGAAGCGCTGGCGGCGTTCCGAACGCTCTCCGAAAAGGAAGGGATCATTCCCGCGCTGGAGTCCGCGCATGCCGTTGCGCACGCGATAAAGGTTGCGCCACGAATGAAGCCGGACCAGATCATCGTTGTGAACCTCTCCGGACGAGGCGACAAAGACGTCGCGCAGGCTGCGGAGTTTCTTTTGAAGTAGCTTCGGCGAAGGAGCTCTTCGCCGGCCCCCTACGCCGCGACGGCTTCTTCGTGGTGAAATTGGAGCTGGTAGAGTTTGCGGTAGAGGCGCGACGTATGGAGCAGAGTGGCATGAGGGCCAACATCCACGATGCGACCGTGGGTCATCACGACGATGCTGTCCGAATTCAGAATCGTCGAAAGCCGGTGCGCGATCGCAATGACGGTGCGCCCATGGGTGAGGCGCTCAAGGGCGGCCTTGATCATGCGTTCCGACTCGGAATCGAGCGCCGACGTTGCTTCATCCAGCAGCAGTACGGGGGCGTTTTTGAGCAAGGCGCGCGCGATGGCGAGGCGCTGCTGCTGGCCGCCCGAGAGAAGGCAGCCTTTATCGCCGACGATGGTGTCGTAACCCTCCGGCTGAGCCAGGATGAAATCGTGAGCGTAGGCCAGCTTCGCGGCGGCCTGAATCTCCGCCTCCGTGGCATCCAGTCGCCCGTAACGGATGTTCTCGTAGATCGTGTCGTGAAACAGAAATGTATCCTGAGTCACGATTCCGACATGCTGGCGAAGCGATCGTTGCGTGACGGTGCGGATGTCGCGCCCGTCAAGCTCGATGACGCCGGACTGCGGGTCGTAGAAGCGCAGAATGAGCGAGAGCATGGTCGTTTTGCCGGCGCCGCTCGCGCCGACGAGCGCGTATTGCTTGCCAGGTTCGATTTCCAGATTGATGCCTTGCAGCGCCTGCACGTCCTGCCCGTAGGAGAAATTGACGTCGCGAAAGGCAATCCCGCCGCGGGTTTCGGTGATCACCGTCGCGTTGGGCGCATCCTTTATGGCGGGTTCAAGCTGCATGAGATCGAAGACGTTTGTCGTGGACGCGAGGCACTTCTGCATGAGCATCGGAATCCTGCTCAGGGACTTGAGGGGGTTGTAGAGCAGGAAGATTCCCGAGCAAAGCGCGATGAACTTCATGAAGCTGATGTTAAAATAGTAAACGTAGAACAGAGCCAGGACGACGCCGCAGGCCGAAACGGACTCAATTAGCGGCTGCACGATATCGGTGCTTCTTCGCACTTTCATGCTGTTCTGGCACTGGATGGCGCTCGATTTGTCAAACTGCTCGATCTGGTAGTCCTCGCGGGCAAAGGATTTGATCACGCGAACGCCCGCGAAGCTTTCCTGAAGAATGACCGCCATCGTCCCCGCTTCGTTCTCCTCGGCCGTGCCGGCCTTGCGCACCTTCTTGCCAAAGACCATCACCGGAACGATGCAGATCGGGAAGAGCACGAGAGTCGTCAGACTGAATCTCCAATCCATCGCGACCAGGACGCCGACCCCGACAACGACGGCAATCGGATCCTTGACGATATTTCCGGCAATGGACGTGAGGGCATTCTGCGCCATGCGCGTGTCGTTGAGCACACGGGAAATGAGTTTGCCGGATTTGGCCCGGTTAAAAAAATCGAGCGATTGAGAAATCAAATGGCTAAAGAGCTTGGTGCGAAGGTCCTGCAGCACGCGAAAACTTACCCATGCCATGCAGTACCCGTTCAGGAAGGAGAAAACTCCTCGCGCGACCATCGCCACGGGGATGAGAAGGGTGATCCAGAGGACACTTTGAATGCCCGGCCCGGAATCCTGGACATTGCCCGCCATGAGCATTTTGTATGAGCCGGGATTTGTCCCGCCCGGGAAGAGCCTGTCCCCAACAATCTTAACCACGAGGGGGAAAACGCCATTGAGCATTCCCGCCGCCACTCCGCACACGAGTCCAAGAATAAAGCGGCTGCGGTAGGGCCTCATATATGCCGCGAGCTTCAAGTAGGGCCCCCAGCCCTGCCGCAACAGTTCAAAGAAGGATAGTTTCTTTTTCTCTGCCATCAGGGTTACCCCTACACCATATTTTCGGCCGCTCGCATCTAAAATGCGTCCCCATCGGCAAAGACTCCAAAGTAGCTGTTCCAGATTTCGTGCCCCCCAAACAGCCAAATGGTGGCTCCCAGGGCGAGAAAGGGACCGAAGGGAACGCGCGCTCCGGTCCTGTCGCGAGCCAGAAAGATACCCGCCAGGGCTGCCGCGCAACCGATGATCGACGCCGCGCAGAGTGTGAAGAGAACCGCTTTCCATCCGAGGAACGCGCCGATGGCGGCGATCAGCTTGACGTCACCGAAGCCCATGGCTTCGCGCGGGATGATGACTGCGCGCAGCGTTCCGGTGATCTCTTTGAGATCTCCCAAAGGCGTTTCCTCGTTGGCAAGGATCATCCGGTCGTGGCGGAACCGAAGGACAGGCGCCGCTCCGGGGATGCTGGAGCTCGCGCATTCGAGCACGAGTTCATCGGACTCCCTGGCGAAGATATCCTCCCAGGACAGTGTCTCATCGCCGATCGTGAGCGTCGCAGCGTCTCCGTTTGGCAGCAGGGCAAACGGTTCCTCTTTTTCAAAGCGGTGGCGCTTGCGCCCGAACGCAAGTTTGCCGAACTCGACGATGAGCCGGAGAAGGCCATACCCGAAGGCAGCCGCGAGAACCGAGTAGCCAAAGGCCTCAAACCGGGAGTTCGTTTGCATCAACTGGGGAAAAAGAATGCTCGAGAGCAGCCCCGCCGCCGTTCCGCCCAAGGTGATTTCGTCCGGGATGATGAAATGCTCGATGTCGATGAACGTGGCGGCAATCAGCAGCGCGAGAAAAATCCAATAAGCCAAAGCGAGCGGAAGTCCGTAGCGCATCGACGCAAAAACAAAAAGCGCCGCGGTGAGACACTCAACGATCAGATAACGAAGAGAAATGCCCGTCCCGCAGTTCGAACATTTCCCGCGCAAGACGAGCCAGCTTAAGACAGGCAGGTTCTCGTACCAGGGGATTGTGTGGTTGCAGCCGGGGCAGAACGAGCGCCTGGGATTGTTGAGCGGAATGCCACGAGGCATCCGGTAGATGCAGGCGTTCAGAAAAGATCCCACGATTCCGCCAATCCCCGCCGCGAAGACAATAAATATCGCCTCGCTCATTCTTCCGCGAGGGCCGACTCAACCATCTCGCAGAGGACGTGGAGAAGGAACTTTTGCGCCTCCTGGATTCGTGCGGTTGTGCCGGAGCGGACGATCAAGTCAAGGTGGGCGGTGCCTGCCGTAGAGCCGCCGCCCTTTCCAAGGAGGGCGATGGTCTTCATCTCACGACGGCGCGCTTCCTCGATTGCGGAGAAAACATTGCGCGAATTGCCGCTGGTCGAAAGGGCGATGAGCACGTCGCCCGGCTTTGCAAACGCCCAAACCTGCCGCGAAAAGATGTCCTGAAACCCATAATCGTTTCCGATGGCCGTGAGAAGCCCTCCGTCGGCGCTCAGGGCAATTGCCGGGTAAGGGCGCCGGTCCTCCTTGAGGCGGCAGGTGAATTCCGTCGCAATATGAGCGCTGTCAGCCGCGCTTCCGCCGTTCCCGCAAATGAGGAGCTTGCCGCCGCTTCTCAGACAGTCATAAACGATTTGCACGGCCCGGGCAAAATCCTCCTCAAGGGCGCGTAATGTCTCAAACGTATGGAGCGCCTCATCGAGGGAGGATTGAAATGGCGTTAAGTGGGCAGCCATTGGGGTGCGAGGCACAGGCGGGGATCTTGGTTGATAATTTCTTTCAGGGTCGGCCAATCCGCAATGTCCATTTTGCAGAAGAGGTGAAGGTAGGCAATTGCGGCGGAGCGGGAATGATTATCCAGGAGCCGGTCAACGGCCTCCTGCAGGCGCTCTTTCTGGGGCTCGGGAGGGAGCGTGTCAAGCAATCCACGGCCGTCATGGGCGACTCCCAAACTGTCGAGGAAACTGCAGATCAGTTGCTGGTGACCCCCAAGGAGCCACGTTTGGAGCGCCTCGGTCGCCGCGTCATCGTTGGCTTTTCGAGCCAGCTCGGCTTGCATCCAGGCATGGCGTTCGGCACGGGTTTTTCGCTCCAGAACGACGGGACGGAGCTTGCGGCGCACGGCGAGCACTCGCAGGCAGGCGCGATAGGCGGGTTTGTCGTTGCCGTAGAGGTACTCAAACATTTCGCTCGCAGCCTCCTCAGGGAAGCTCTGCAGAATTTCGTGGGCTTTCATGGTCGGCTGGTTCGGTTCGCCAGAGGAATCGAATGGGAAAACACCCGGGAGTCAAGCACGGCGAAAATTTGACACGCAGCGCCAAAGCCGCTTGTATCCCGCGCAATGAGGACGTCCCTCGCATTCGCCTTTCTATCGATAGCCTTCTTTTCGTGCTCGACCCCGCAAGGGCCGGCTACGAAGCTGGAAAAGGCTGCCGTCCTGCCCCTGGAGATCAACGAGAATTTTCAGTTCCGGAAGACCAAGCAGTTTTTCTTTAACGGGGATCCCGTGCCGGTCACGACAAGCGAGCCGATTCTTTTTGAGCGCCAACGGAAGGCCTGGGGGGCGGTAAATCATTACGAACTGGAACAGCGCTACGGAAACTATTACAACTTCTTTTGGCGCACTACGGAACGCGCCGACGTGACGATCCGCCTGGAATATCGCCTGGCCGCCCTCGGAAATCATGTCATGGCCAAGGAACGCTACTATCCGGGCGCAAAGGGTTCCTACAGATCGGACTTCGACACGACGGGCGACGAATATCTTGAGTTTGGCCGCGTCACTTCCTGGCGCATCCTCATGATCGTCAATGGCCGGATTGTTGCGCTGCGCCAGTCGTTTATGTGGCGGTGACACGGCGAGGGATTTGACAGCCGTCGCCGGACTGGGGTAGTCTCTCCTACCAGTGTGAACACGACATCGTCTGTCTCGGTCGGCTGCGTCGAACGCGCCGTCTGGGTAAAGGTGGAAGGCCGGGGAACCTTCCAGAATAGCGCGGGTCTCAAGGAGTTTGTAAAACAAATGATCCAGCGCGGGTACAGGGATTTTGTGGTCGATCTGCGGGGTTGCGAGCAGATGGATTCCACTTTCATGGGCACGCTCGCCGGTGTCGCTCTTCGCCTTCGCGAACTCGGCCAGGGGGGCTTGCGCACGATCAATGTGAACGAGCGCAATGCCGGACTGCTCAGCAGCCTGGGATTGGATCAACTCTTCCACGTGGAGAGCGTGGCGTCCTCTGTCGCGAGTGAACCGGAAGAGTTGGAGCTTCATGAGACCATGCAAAAGAAGGCTGACCACGACGAGCAAAAGCGATTCGTGCTTGAGGCTCACGAGGCTCTGGTGAAAGCGGACGCTGCCAACGCGGTGAAGTTTAGGGACGTCCTTGAATTCATGCGGCATGAGCTGAACGTGTCTGATTCGGAAAGGACCCTGGATCACTAGAGTTCTGCTTGATGCGCCTTCATGTGGACATACATTTTTCTTGCGCTGTTTTTCGGCACCTTCATGGCTCTTCTGGTGGTGCTGAACACCTTCACGCGGCGCATAAGCGAGCTGGAACGCCAACGCGCTGATCTTCAGGTCGAGGAGGATCGCGTCTTCGATTTCCTCCATGGCTTGGGGGAGGCGTTCTCCGAGGGGGTAAGCTCCACGGAACTGCACCGGCTGATCGTCGAGAGCGCGATCCGCATTTTGAATGCCCATGGCGGCGCTTTGTACCTCATGGACAAGACGGAGCCCATCCTTGTGCCAGCGTTCATTTCGAAAGGATGTCCGGCGCTTGTGAAGGTGCCAGGACACGTCCTGGATCAGGCCGCCGGCAACCACCTTGCACTGGAGAGCTACTTGCGCCTGAGTTCGGTGCCGCGTGGCGAAGGGATCATCGGAGCCGCGCTGGAGAGTGGCCAGTCGCGCCTTTATTCCGAGGAGGATCTCGCCTATGCGCTTTCGCCCGGCGAGCTTCTCGCGCATTCGGCGATTGTGGGGCCTCTTTCCTATCGTCGCAAAATTCTGGGCGTCCTCGGCCTTGCCAACAGTCCGAAGAGCACGCCGTTTTCGGAGAAGGATCTCACGGTCTTCAAGACGATCGCGGAGCAGTCCGCTTTCGCTCTTTACAATGAAGTGATTTATCTCGAAGCGGGGGAGAAGAAGCGTTTGGACCACGACCTCGAAATCGCTCGGGAGATCCAGGCCATCCTTCTGCCTTCGTCGCCGCCGGTAGTGAGGGGCTATGAACTTAGCGGCATTAACGTGCCGGCGCGCCAGGTAAGCGGAGACTACTACGACTATATTCAAGTGGACGACCGGCGCATAGGCGTGGCCATTGCCGACGTGTCCGGCAAGGGGGTGCCCGCGTCGCTGATCATGGCAATGTGCCGGAGCGTGATCCGTAGCGAGGCCGCCGGGAAGATCTCCGCCGCGGAAGTGCTGCGGCGTGTGAATCAGCAACTCTATCCCGATATCAAGGAGGACATGTTCATCAGCATGGCCTACCTTATCCTCGACAAGCAGGGCAACCACGTGACGCTCGCGCGAGCAGGGCACGATGCTCCCCTGTGGTACCGGGCCGCCAATCGAAGCGTCGAAAAGCTCACGCCGAAAGGGATGGCTCTAGGCATTGACAGCGGAGAAGTCTTCAATAGAGTCACCGCCGACTTCTCCTTTGAGCTGGCGACCGATGATTGCCTGTTACTCTACACTGACGGAGCGACGGAAGCCCTCGACGAAGAGGGCATGGAGTTTGGGCTGCCCAGACTCGTGCGGGCTCTTCAATCCAGCGCTGCACAGGGGGCGCCCGGCATCATCAAGCGGCTTACGGAGGAGGTGAACAATTTCGCGGGGAATTTTCCCCAGCACGACGACATTACATTGATTGCCATCCGTAAACGATGAATAGCCAACCCGAAATCGAACCTGAGAGCCAGACTGATCCCGTCGAGACGCCGCAGCCCGACGCCCCGACGAATCTGGCCGGGGAGCTGGAAAAATACAAGGATGCCGCTCTTCGGGCGCGGGCGGATCTCGATAACTATCGAAAGCGCGTCGCTCGCGAGAAGGAGGATGCCATCCGCTATGCAAACAACTCGCTCCTCGAGAGCCTGTTGCCCATCCTGGACAATTTTGAGCTCGGCATCGACGCCGCGAGGAATGCCTCGGACGTAAAGGGAATCATTCAAGGATTGGAAATGGTGCGCAAGCAGCTTGAAGACTTCCTTCGCGATCATGGCGTCGAGATTGTAAACGCCGTTGGAAATCCCTTCGATCCGAACATCCACGAAGCTGTGGCTCATGAACCGAGCCCGGATGTGGCTGAGGGCGATGTCGTGCGGCAACTGCGCAAGGGCTTCAAATTGAAGGATCGTTTGATTCGACCTGCGAGTGTGATCGTTTCGAAGGGACTGCCGGCCTCATGACCCGCAAGCGCGATTACTACGAGGTGCTTGGGGTCGAGCGGGAAGCGAGCGAGGAGGATATCAAGCGGGCCTACCGCAAGTTGGCGGTGAAGTTTCATCCTGACAAGAATCCGGGTGATCGTGCGGCCGAGGAGCGATTCAAGGAGCTCGGCGAGGCTTATGAGGCCCTCATTGATCCCCAGAAACGCGCCGCTTACGATCGCTACGGCCATGCGGCCTTCCAGCAGGGTGGTGTGGGCGGTGCGGGTGGCGGATTTCATGATCCGTTCGACTTGTTTCGCGAAGTTTTTGGTTCGGCCGGCGGCGGCGCGGGGATTTTTGAGCATTTGTTTGGCGGCGGACAGACCGACGGCTCAGGCCGCCAGCGCGGGTCGGATTTGCGCTACGACATGCAGATCACTCTGGAGGAGGCCTCGACCGGCTGCGAAAAGGAAATCGAGATTCGGAAGCTGGACATCTGCGAGGCTTGCCAGGGCTCCGGAGCGCAAAAGGGTTCGCATTCCGTCACCTGCTCGATGTGCCACGGGCGAGGTCAAGTCGTCGCCTCGCGCGGATTTTTCCAGGTCGCGCAAACGTGTCCGAATTGCCATGGAACGGGCCGCGTCATTGAAAAGCCGTGCCGCAGCTGTCACGGGGATGGCCGCGCGGAGCGCACATCTCGCGTAAAGTTGAAGATTCCCGCGGGCATCGACGAAGGCGCCCGTCTGCGCAGCGCGGGCGGGGGGGAGGCCGGTTTGCGCAACGGAACTTCCGGCGATCTTTATGTCGTCATTCACATAAAGGAACATTCCTACTTTCAGCGCGACGGGATGGATCTCCATTGCGAAATGCCCGTCCCCTTCTCCGTTGCGGCGCTTGGGGGAGACGTCCGCGTTCCCACCCTCACCGGCGCGGTGAATCTGAAAATTCCCTCGGGGACGCAAAGCGACAGCGTCTTCCGCGTGCGCGGCCAAGGGATGCCCGCCTTGCAAGGTGGTTCCAGCCGCGGTGACATTCTGGTGCGCGTGCAGGTCGAGGTGCCGACTCGGCTCAACGCGGAACAGCGCAAGGCGCTCGAGCATTTCGCGCAGCTTTGCGGGGAGGATAACACGCCCTTGCACAAGAGCTTCACGGATCGGCTGAGAGACCTTTTCAGCTAGCCCCTTGCGGCGTCGAGATGCTCGTCACTTGCGAAGAAATGCGGAACGCTGAAGAGGCGGCTTTCGCGAGGGGTGTGCGCGCCGAGGATTTGATGGAGGAAGCCGGCCGCGGGATTGCCGGAATCGTGCGGCAATTTCATGGAAGTCCAGGGCATTGCATCGTCTTCTGCGGCAAAGGCCACAATGCCGGAGACGGGCTTGTCGCCGCGAGGCATCTTGCCGCCTGGGGATGGAGCATCGAAGTTCGCCTTACCTATCCGGAATCCGCGTTCGCTTCGCTAACCGCGAAAAAGTTGACGGAGCTCCCGGCAGTCCGCTGCAGCGGTGCCGGAGGGAAGTCGAAGGTTGTCCTGGACGGCTTACTCGGTATTGGAGCGCGCGGAGAGCCGCGTGGAGAGATCGCAGAGTCAATCCGGTCGCTGAACCGCGTGCGAAGCGAGGAAGGCGCGTGGGTCCTGGCGATTGACATTCCGAGTGGTCTCGACGGCGATACGGGCCTGCCGGCCTCGACGTGTGTCAAAGCGGATCTCACCGCGACGATAGCCTGCGCCAAGGCTGGCTTGGTGGCTGACACGGCGACAAATTTCGTCGGACGGCTCGCTGTCGTTGAGCTCAAGGAGCTCGAACAATCGGATTTGGGATCGTGGCGCGTCGCGACGGCGCACGCGTTGAGAACCTGGCTTCCCTCGCGTCCGTTCGAGCTCCACAAGGGCGACTGCGGCAGGGTGGGAATTATCGCCGGCTCTCCCGGCTTCACCGGTGCGGCGCGTCTGTGCAGCGCGGCAGCGGTGCGGGCCGGGGCCGGACTTGTCACGGTTATCGCGAAGCCGGATACCGCGATGTCTCTGGCGAGCTCATGCATCCCGGAGGTCATGGTCAAGACCGTCGAGAGTTATCGCGAAGTGCACGATTTGCGGTTTGATTCGCTGGCGATCGGGCCGGGCTTGGGTTTGCAGCACGCCAGGGAGCTTCTCTCGGTCATCCGGGAGGCCACACAGCCGGTGGTCGTGGACGCCGATGCGCTGAATGCCCTTTCGCAGGACGTCTCTTTGCTCGGCAGCTGCGCAGGTCCCCGGCTGCTCACGCCGCATCCCGGAGAAATGCAAAGGCTTTTCCCCCAGGAGGGCCGTACGCGCCGGCAATGGTTGGAGGATTTTCTGGCTAAGTTTCCGGTGACGTTGCTTCTGAAGGGCGCCCGAACGATTATCGGGAGCGCCGAAGGGGGACGATTCTTTAATACCACGGGAAATCCAGGAATGGCTAGTGGAGGGATGGGTGACGTTCTGACAGGCGTTTGCGCGGCGCTGACACCCCAATTGATTGAAGGGAGTCTCTTTCAAAGCGCTGTCCTTGGCGCCTGGCTCTGCGGCCGCGCTGCCGAAGTCGCGGTTTTCGGGCCCCTCGGCTCGCCGGAATCACTTTGCGCGAGCTCTGTTGTCAGTCATCTAGGCGCCGCTTTCGAGGGATTGCGCGCTGGCGAATACTAGAGCAAATGCCGAAAAGAATTTCCGAAACGTCGCCATCGAAGATAAGGGGAGGGCGAGGCTCCCGCCGAGCCGTAGCTTTGGGTAATTGCTCTCTTCGTGATGCAAATTCATGGCGGCCCCCGATTATAACGTGAGTCTGCCTGTCCTTTTCTCCCTCTGCGTCCTCCGTAATCTGCGGATAAACCGCCTCGTTTGAATTTGTCGACCACAAGCATCCCGAAGCCGCCTGCCAAGCGCATGGGCCTTCCTGGAAGCTTTCCCCACCCCGCAGGCTTTGGTATAGGCTGGCAAACGCAAGTGGGAGAAGTTCCTCCACACTCAGCACCTGGCCGCGACCGCAGACCTATCAAAAGCGGATGGAAATCTTTGCGCGTGCCGCCGCGTTCGTCTCCGGCCAAGCCCTTACTCGTGCCAAGAGTCGCTTAGCCTTAGTGCGCGCGAGAATGCTGCGTGTGCTCCAGAGCCAGATCGACTCTTACCGTGCCTCCCCGACACCACCAATGTCACAATCCAGTTCCTGGCGGCGCCGGTCACCAGTCAATTCAACCCTCAACGGTCAGCGTCCTCAAGGAGGAAGACTCTCCCGCGAGGGAGCAGCCACAAGCAAATTTCTCGAAAACAACACATCGCGATCCGGATAGTCGGCAGCATCGACACACCGCGGCAGCCATTTCTACCTCGCGCTCTACTGGGCCAACCTTCGGACGCGCCGGACCAGAACGCCGAATTGAAAGCGCGTTTCACCCGATTGCCTCTGAGCCTAGCCAAGATCTAGTTGAACGTGGCACTCGGACGCCTTGTGGCGGAGGCAAAAACGCTTTGCATGTCAGACGTGGAGCGTGCACATTGACAGCCTGCACATCCGGAAGCTATTGAGGAAATTAAACGAATTCTGCTTCTTTATTTCTCCTGCGATAAAAACGTTGCCCTCAAATCTGTGTCTTGAGGCAGGAAGCAAGATACCAAGTTCAATATTACGAAGCACGTCTCTGCCTCGTGCGCGTGTATCTTTCGGCTCGATGCCCTGCGTTTTCCAATGAACGTCCGAAAAATGAGGCGGATCGACCGCTGGCTGGGTGTTCCGCTGTGTTTCGGCTTCACGCTCCTGAGGGCATGTCTCCCCGCGCGACGAGAAGCGGGGCCGATTCGGTCGTTGGTCTTCATCAAGCTCGCCGAACAGGGCTCGACGGTGCTGGCCCACTTGGCCCTGCACAAATCTGTGGAGCGCGTCGGTCGCGACAACGTCTTCATGATTGTTTTCGATGACAACCGTTTCATCGTCGATATCCTTGACGTGATCCCGCCGGAGAACGTGATTACGGTGCGGAGCGAGAGCTTTCTCGCGCTGCTGAGCAGCGTCGTCGGCGCCATCCTGCGACTGCGTAAGCGAAAGGTGGACGCGGCGGTCGATCTCGAGTTCTTCTCCCGTTCCTCCGCGCTCCTGGCCTATATCTGCGGAGCCCGCTTGAGGTCCGGCTTTCACGCCTACTTTGGCGAAGGGCCTTATCGCGGGAACCTGATGACCCATCGAGTCCGCTACAACCCGCACCTCCACACCGCGCAGAGTTTCGCGGCGCTGCTCCAGGCGCTTGATTTTCCGCCGGAGAGCTTTCCCACCTTCGACGTCCTCCCGGAGCCGATCTACAAGGTGTCGCCCAGCTTCGCGCCGCGGGCGGAGGAGGTGGCAAAAGTCGAAGCCTTGATCCAATACCACACCGGTCTGGCAGTGACTCCGCCGTTGATCCTTTTGAATGCGAACGCGAGCGACCTCATCCCGCTGCGTCGCTGGAGCATCGATCGCTACATCGCCCTGGCCCAGCGCCTCCTCGCGCACTACCCGGAGATTTTCATCGCCTTTACCGGCGCTGCGGAAGAAGCCCCGAAGGTGGAGGACACTGTCCAGCGCGTCGGGTCGCCACGCTGTTTCTCACTCGCCGGGCGGACCACGCTCCGCCAGCTCATGGTTCTTTATGGACTGGCCGATCTCATGGTGACGAACGACAGCGGACCCGCGCATTTTGCGTCGCTTACAACGATCCATACGGTGACACTTTTCGGACCGGAGACTCCACACCTTTTTGCCGCGACCACGAAACGCAACAAGTCGATTTGGGCCGGGATCGCGTGCAGCCCTTGTATCAGCGCGCTGAACAATCGCAGTTCCTCCTGCCGCGACAACGTCTGCATGCAACGCATTGGCGTTGATCAGGTCTTCGCGGCGGTCTGCGAGAGCTACGAAGAGCGCATTCGCGCGCGGCCGGGGAGTGTCATTTCGCGTCCGGCCCTGTTGGTTCAATGACCGCTCCGCGACAGGAGCCAGCGCCCGCCAGTTCGTCTCTATCGGTCCACCGCGGGACTGTGTTCCTTGTGGCTGGGCTGCTCGCGCTCCGGCTCGCCACTCTCGCCGCGCCCGATCTTTTTCCCGAAGAAGCCTACTACTGGCTCTACGCACGCCATCTCGACTTCGGCTATCTCGATCACCCGCCGATGGTTGCCTGGCTGATTGGCCTCGGCACGACGGTGTTTGGTCACGGCGAATTTGGCGTCCGCATCTTCGCTCTCATCTGCCACCTCGTTACCTGTTTCTTCGTCTTTCGACTGACCGCGCTCTGGTTTGACCGACGCGCGGCTTGGACCGCTATGGCGATGCTGCAGGTCCTGCCCTTCTTTTTCATGACAGGGTTCATGATCACGCCCGATGCGCCGTTGACGGCCTGCTGGGCCGGCGCGCTCTACTTTCTGGCGCGGGTTTTTTTTCAGGAAGATGCCCGTGCTTGGCTGGGTGTCGGCGTCTGCCTCGGGCTCGGGATGCTCTCAAAGTACACCATAGCGCTGATCGGGCCTGCAACATTGCTTTTCATGGCCCTCGATCCGCAGTCCCGCCGCTGGTTCCGCCACTACGCGCCGTATGCCGCGGTGCTACTCTCTGCGGCGTTCTTCGCGCCGGTCCTCATTTGGAACGCGCAGCACGACTGGGCGTCCTTCGTCTATCAGGGGGCGGATCGGATCGCGGCGCCGCGCCGTTTTTCCACGCATGAGCTGCTCGGCTCGATCCTGGCCTTACTCACGCCGGTCGCCCTTCTTCTCGCGATTCGCGTCATCGCCGAGCGCCGGTCACTCGACGCCAGCTGTAGCAATGCCTCCCGCGTACGACTCTACTGCCAGGTCTTCATCCTGGTCCCGCTGACCGTGTTCGTGATCTTCAGCATTACGCATCGCGTAAAACTGAACTGGACTGGACCGCTCTGGCTGGCCGTGATCCCCGCCGTGGCTGCGCAGTTGACCGCTGCGCCTTCTGTTCTCACGCGGCGCGCTTGGATGACAACGGTCGCGTTAGCCTGCGTCATCTACCCCGGTTTCCTTTTCTACCTTTCGTTCGGCCTGCCCGGCTTTGGTTATTCGGCGAAAATGGAATTGCTCCCGGTCGGCTGGTCGGAGATGGGCTTTGCGCTCGAACGGCTGAAGCGCGAGGTGCGGGAGCAGATGCAGATGCCGACCATAGTTGTCGGCATGGACCGCAATTTCATCGCCAGCGAAGCCGCATTCTACGCGGTGGATCAGGCGGCGGCAGTCCGGGAAACGACCGGCTCTCATCTCTTCGGACAGAATAGCCTGATGTTTGAATTCTGGACACCTCCGGCGAGTCTGGAGGGCGCGACGCTGCTGCTCGTCAGCTTCCAGCGGCAGGAACTCGATCGCCCCGCGATCCGCAAACGCTGCCTCCGCCTGGGCCCGATCACCGAGCACGCCATCACCCGCAACGGCAAACCGGTTTGCCGCTTCTTCACCAGCGTGGCTTTCGGCTACAAGATCACGAAGCAAAGCGCGGCCTCAGTCGGAATGATGCCTTCCGCTTCGCCTCACGAAATGAAAAAAAATGGTACGTTTAGATCGCTTCCACGTTATCAAACTGATGAATGAACGGCTCGACGATCTACGACGAGAACTTGCCCGTGAGGCTCAGGATCACGATGCCAAGGAGGCTATCAAGCGACTACGCTGGCTGCTCTTACACCGGCGCGACAACCTGGAGAAAGATGCTGCCCAGCGTCTGAAACGCAGCCTCGCTCTCAACGAGCCTTTGCAATGTGCCTACCTGCTCAAGGAAGAACTCGGAGAGCTCTGGGAGCAAAAGGACGGACGCGATGCCTGGGGGTTCCTGTGTGAATGGTGCGCGAAGGCAAGAGCCAGCGGCATTCGACAACTCCAAGCTATGGCGCAGACCCTCCTTCGCCATGCCAAGGGGGGTTTGAGCTATTACAAAACAGGGCTCACCAGCGGAAAAATGGAAGGCATCAACAGAAAAATCCCTGGCTTGCTCGCCAGCGCCTTCGGTTTCCGTGACCAGGACTTCCTCAAACTACGCCTCTACGCCCTCCATGAAGCCAAGTTCAAATTTGTCGGCTAAGACAAAACTTTCGCGATGAAGCCTTTAGCGCCGGTTTTTGCGCTTTTGAGGCTGAAAGCCCGCTTTCTCGAAAACTTGTCGTAGATGTATGGCGTAGAATAGAAAATCTACGACGAGTTGTCTTGACTGACCGGTTTATTCTACGACATATTTGGGGTGCGCTTGACGAAAGGGGTACGATAAGCAGCCCTCGGTGCCCCCCTTCGTCAAACGACCCCTATTACGAGGCAATCAACATAGTCTTTGAACCCGGCCGGGAATCGGAGATCGTTTGTCTCTATGAAGAGAGGTATGACTGATCGCTCCAAGAAGATTGTGGTAACTGGTGGAAGCGGCAAGGCCGGTCGGGCTTACCTGGGGGACCTCATTCGCCCATGGATACCAGGTATTCAACGTCGATAGCGTGGCCCCGCGAGGTCAAGTTCCGTAATCGCGTCCTCAACGAAGAATGGGAGGACGTATTCCGCCGTTGGTATCCCGATTTGCGTCAACAACGATCAATGAAGCCGCCTACCTCCAAAGAGGTAGCGCGCCTTCCCGCACCAGTGGCAGGCCAAAATCAGTCCGAAAGCCAAATTGTTGCGCCCATGTGGCCGAATTAAATCTTAGCCATCATGTTAGCCCCATCCATCAGCACAACGCGGGCAGCAAGAAGACGACGGAATAGGACCATCGACGAAGGGTGGATCAATACGATCGAAAACAGCGGCATCGGGCACGTTACCATTATCGGAACCGGATTGATCGGCGCAAGCTGGGTTGCCATTTTTCTGGCCCACGGCTGGCGCTCAGACGATGACCCGGCAAATGCCCACCGGTACTACGCCGCCGCTCGTCATTACCTACAACGCTCCGAGCGTCCCGATCCTTCAGCTGGGCCTGAGCGGCGAAGGGCTTTCCGAGCGACAGCTCAACGACTTTGCCATGAATTGCATTCGTTTAATGCTGGCCGACGTCGGGAGCGAGCGTTGTTTACCGTCCTCGCCAGACCGCTTCGATACAGTCGTATGTTGCTGGCGGAAGTAGCCTGTTGTTTCTAATGTCAAGCCGATATTTGCTCGCAACGCTGCTTTGCGGCGCGCTCTCAGGGTGCGGCGTCCGCACTCCCGCAAAATCGCCGGTCAAAGTAGAAGTGCTGCGCGTCGAGCTGACCGAGGCAGCGAAGACAATGACTTTAACTGGGGAGATACGCGCGCAGGTGGAGTCTGATCTCGGTTTCCGCACCGACGGTCGGATTACGGAACGGCTGGTGGGTGTCGGCGATCACGTCTCTTCCGGCCAGATACTCGCGAAGCTCGATCCACAAGAGCAGCAAGCCACGGTCGACGCGGCGGAATCCGATGTTCGCGCGGAGGAGGCAAAACTTCGCAATGAGACCTCTAACTTGGACCGACAGAAACTTCTGCTTTCTCGCAAAACGGCCCCGCAATCGGAGTATGATCGCGCGGAGGAGTCGTTCCGCACGGCGCAAAGCTCGCTCGAGGCCGCAAAAGCTAAGCTTGGGACAGCGCGTGACGCTTTAGGGCAAACAGAACTTCGCGCCGGCAATGCTGGAACGATCACCGCGCGAAACGCGGAGACCGGTCAGGTGATATCGGCCGGGCAACGCGTCTTCGTTCTGGCCCATGACGGTCCTCGCGATGCCGTCTTTAACGTGAATGAATCGGTGTTCGGCCAGCAGCCCATCGATCGAAACGTTCCGATTGAGATCAAACTCGTCACTGATCCGAGCATCCATACGACCGGCAAGGTGCGCGAGATTACACCGACCCTAAGTGCAATGCCGTTCGGGAATTAGGCATAAGCTTTTAGGATTTCGTATTGGGTTTCGCCGAGGGAATAGGAGTTTTCGGCGAGTCGAAGCCAGCTGCTGACGGGTTGTCGCACCTTTCGTGGGCAAGATCGTTTGCGTCGGACGGGCAGAAGGGTTTGAGCGAGCAGATCGAGCACGCGGCCGGTGAGCGCCCCGGCCTGCTTCTGGCTGATGATTCCCTCGCCCGCCGCCAATGTCACCCACAGCGAACGAATCAGGACGAGTGTTTTACCAAAGCTAATGCGCAGCACGTCATTGCCGCTCTCCGAGGCCGCTTCCATTCTCTGTTGGGCCAGCATCGCGTGGGCGAGCACCAACGCGGCAACCTCCTGGGCTGCGGTGTGAACGGTGTGACTGTTGAGTAGCGGGGCCTGCCGCATGTCCACTTTGAATTGCCGATACATGAGCTCCTGCTCCCAACGCCTGGCATAGAGAGCTAAGAGCTCTGCGGCGCGATATTGCCTGGCATCGAGAAGGTTGGTCCAAAAGCGCACTTCCACCCACTGACCTTGGGGCCGGCGTACCCGGCCGAGGATCTCGCGCACCACGGTGGGCTTGCTGCCTTTTTCGCCTTTGATCTCGACCAAGGCGCTTCCGTCAGCCAGGGGCTTGATCAGCCGAGGCTTGAGATTGCTGCGAATGCGCACCAGGAAAGCCCCTGGTACTTCCTGAAAGTGGGCGATCAGCATCATCAGGAAGACCCCGACGCCGTAGAGTCGATCGGCAAGCAAAAGCGAGCTCTCCGGCAGCCGATCAAGAAGCCTTTTGGCCAGCACCATTTCACTCTCCCCATTCTCTCCGATCTCCGCGGCCAGGGGATTATGAATGCCCAACTCCACGAGCACGGCTGCTCCCACTTTGGCAAACGCAGCCTTCATGCGCCGGGAGGCCGCTTTGCTTAGGCAACCCAGAATCTGCGGGGTATTGCTCACCGAAAACTGGGTGCCGTCGATGGCCACCAGTCGCCAACCCTTGTAAAAAGCTCCCGGATGCTTCTTCTCTTGGGCTTTGGGACCCAGAGCCTCCTCCATGATCGCAGCGAAGACTTTCCATGGAAGGTTCTGGCGACGTTCGCTCATGCTCGATGCACTTAGCCGTTGGCCATAAAGAAGCCAGAGGTTTTCACTCAGAGTGCCCGTACCGCGCACGAGGTGAAAGACCAGGGTACGAACCAGCCACACCGCCTTAACTTTCGGCGTAGCGCGTTTGCGCGCTCCGTGAAGACCCAAGATGGATCGCAGACGGGAACTGGCAATAAGGTTCGAGAATGCCCTCAGAAAGTCCGAGGAAGAGCGGGGTTCGGCGTGCATCCCAATCTTCTCCCAAACTCATGCCCAAAAGTACACAACATGTTGTGGTTTTATCTATATATGCATCAATATGTTGCGTATAATTCCGAACTCAATTCCCGAACGGCATTGGCCCTAGTGGCGCGGGTGGAACGCTGGCGATCAAAGTCGGGCTGGATGAGTCGCCTCCCGCCATGACGCTGGGAGCGGCGGTCTTTGGTGAAGGGCCGCGGCCGCTGGACTCGCCAGAGGCGATCACGCTTCCTCCAGGTTCATTAGCATCAGCAGCGGGGCAGCCAAGTGTGTGGATCGTGGACCCCGCTACGAGCGCGGTATCTGCGCGGCCGATCACGATCGCGCGATATGAAACTGACCGGGTCATTGTCGCGGCGGGGCTTCGACCGGGCGACCTCGTCGTCACGCGCAACGTTCAGAAGATGAGTCCAAACCAGACGGTCGCCATCGCGGAGGAGCACCAGCCATGAAGACATCCTGGATTCTCTTGTTAGCCGCGGCCGCCGGACTTACGGCATGCCACCGGCGTGCCGCCGCACCCGCGCCGCCCATTCGGCCGGTG